>NZ_JAUETR010000001.1:1677500-2919456 GCF_032484785.1 Bradyrhizobium sp. SZCCHNS1050
AATGACCCGGAGATAGTGAAGTGTCGGTGCATAGTCGAAGCGCGGACCGCTTGCGCGGTGACGCTCCATTGCACGACCCAACTCGGATCGATCTCCTCTTCACGATGTCAGATAACACGCAGCCTTCTGTAATCCCGGTGAGGATCAGAAGATGCGAAATGTTGTCTCGCGGACGATGTTGAACCAGCGCTGTCAAGCGATCGCTCGGCGATCAGACCATCTGGTGGAGCCAGACGGGATCGAACCGACGACCTCATGCTTGCAAAGCACGCGCTCTCCCAGCTGAGCTATGGCCCCGTAACCAGAAGACGAATGCCAAGCCAGACCAGAGAGTGAGAGACGCCAGAAAGTGGTGGGCCTGGGAAGACTTGAACTTCCGACCTCACGCTTATCAAGCGCGCGCTCTAACCAACTGAGCTACAAGCCCTAACGCTCGAAGCTCGTCGCCACCCTGCCCGCGAGGGCAAATGCAGCAACCGCGCAGCCCCAGGCAGCGTGTTCGTCCGCGAAGAAAGAGAAACGAAGACGGCGAAATCCCGCCAATGGAGCTCAAGCAAGATCTGGCGATCTTGATGGCCCCTGATGTTTCTAAAACAGCTCGATAGCTGACCGGTCCGAAGACCAGCCGATCCGAAGATCATGCTGAAGAGCCATCCTTAGAAAGGAGGTGATCCAGCCGCAGGTTCCCCTACGGCTACCTTGTTACGACTTCACCCCAGTCGCTGACCCTACCGTGGTCGGCTGCCTCCATTGCTGGTTAGCGCACCGCCTTCAGGTAAAGCCAACTCCCATGGTGTGACGGGCGGTGTGTACAAGGCCCGGGAACGTATTCACCGTGGCGTGCTGATCCACGATTACTAGCGATTCCAACTTCATGGGCTCGAGTTGCAGAGCCCAATCCGAACTGAGACGGCTTTTTGAGATTTGCGAAGGGTTGCCCCTTAGCTTCCCACTGTCACCGCCATTGTAGCACGTGTGTAGCCCAGCCCGTAAGGGCCATGAGGACTTGACGTCATCCCCACCTTCCTCGCGGCTTATCACCGGCAGTCTCCTTAGAGTGCTCAACTAAATGGTAGCAACTAAGGACGGGGGTTGCGCTCGTTGCGGGACTTAACCCAACATCTCACGACACGAGCTGACGACAGCCATGCAGCACCTGTGTTTCGGGCTCCGAAGAGAAGGTCACGTCTCTGCGACCGGTCCCAAACATGTCAAGGGCTGGTAAGGTTCTGCGCGTTGCGTCGAATTAAACCACATGCTCCACCGCTTGTGCGGGCCCCCGTCAATTCCTTTGAGTTTTAATCTTGCGACCGTACTCCCCAGGCGGAATGCTTAAAGCGTTAGCTGCGCCACTAGTGAGTAAACCCACTAACGGCTGGCATTCATCGTTTACGGCGTGGACTACCAGGGTATCTAATCCTGTTTGCTCCCCACGCTTTCGTGCCTCAGCGTCAGTATCGGGCCAGTGAGCCGCCTTCGCCACTGGTGTTCTTGCGAATATCTACGAATTTCACCTCTACACTCGCAGTTCCACTCACCTCTCCCGAACTCAAGATCTTCAGTATCAAAGGCAGTTCTGGAGTTGAGCTCCAGGATTTCACCCCTGACTTAAAGACCCGCCTACGCACCCTTTACGCCCAGTGATTCCGAGCAACGCTAGCCCCCTTCGTATTACCGCGGCTGCTGGCACGAAGTTAGCCGGGGCTTATTCTTGCGGTACCGTCATTATCTTCCCGCACAAAAGAGCTTTACAACCCTAGGGCCTTCATCACTCACGCGGCATGGCTGGATCAGGGTTGCCCCCATTGTCCAATATTCCCCACTGCTGCCTCCCGTAGGAGTTTGGGCCGTGTCTCAGTCCCAATGTGGCTGATCATCCTCTCAGACCAGCTACTGATCGTCGCCTTGGTGGGCCATTACCCCACCAACTAGCTAATCAGACGCGGGCCGATCTTTCGGCGATAAATCTTTCCCCGTAAGGGCTTATCCGGTATTAGCACAAGTTTCCCTGTGTTGTTCCGAACCAAAAGGTACGTTCCCACGCGTTACTCACCCGTCTGCCGCTGACGTATTGCTACGCCCGCTCGACTTGCATGTGTTAAGCCTGCCGCCAGCGTTCGCTCTGAGCCAGGATCAAACTCTCAAGTTGAACTTGAAGCTTTGAACCGGCTGATCACAACGTTTGACGAGGTCCCACCAATCGATCTCCACGCTTCACAGCGCGAAAACCATGGTGTTACCTTTGAAACATTGTCCGCCGAAGTCTTCTCGTCCGATCCCAGAACCAAAAGCCGAAGCCCTCAATCCCGAGACCCGCAAGGACTCCGCCGTCCACGTTTCTCTTTCTTCATCTTCACTTGTCAAACAGCCCGGGACCTCGGTCCCACCCTCGGATGGAGGGGTGCCCAACATCTTCCGACGTCGATGAGCAACCGGGTTTTACCGGTTGTGCATCACTCAACAGAAGTGAGGAGCAATATTGGCGCGAATGCTCGCCTCGGTGTGTCCCGAAGCGGCGCCGCGCTCAGTGATCGGGTTTATAGGGGGGGCCGATCGGGGTGTCAACGCCCAATGTCAACAAATCGTCGCATCGAATCATTTTTTTCCGGACAGCAGGAGAACCCCGACTTCTTGCGGACTTCGTGCCCCACTTGGGCCACAATCCTGCGACGATTTGTTAAGCATCGACCTGGGTTGATTTGGGTCCAGCGGGGACTGCCATCGATTCAAGGATGATCCAGATCAAGGAAGTGGCGAGCCCTTCGCCTGATACGGCCGAGACGACATCGAGAGATCCTGAAGAACAATAGCGGTTTGCGGATTCCGGCTTTCCAGCCAGAGAGTCTCGAACCGTCAGAAGCGCGCCATCATTCCGAGCCGTTTGTCTTGGACGTTAAGCCAACCGGCAGCTGAGTGATCCCGGTGCTGACTTTGAATTTGGGGGACGAAGGTTGAACCATCGGACGTCACGCGGGGGGTATGGACGCGAGGTCGGCATGATCGATCTCGGTCATGAGCCGCCGCTATCGGTCGATGGCTCCGAGGCCGCGGTGATCGACCGCCGCCGCGTTTCCGTACAATGGTTCTCTGGTACGATTCTGACGGGTCTATGCGGCGCAGCCCTCATCGGCGGCGCCGTTTTCGCCTCGCTCGACGGCGAAATGACCTTCGCGCGCATGCCGGAGCGGATGGAGAGCGCGCTGCGCGGCGCCTTCGGTGCCAATGACCGCGTCGCCACCCTGCGCAAGAGCGACCGCCTGCCGCCGCCGAGCGAAGCGGCCGCGGCCCGCAATGTGGTGCGCATCTCGACCGTGACCCGCGCGGGATCGCGCGAGCTCATCCGGGTCCGTCCCTATGTCCGGATCTCGGGCAACCTGTCGATGACGACGAGCGATCTTTCCGCCAAGATCCCGCCGTTCAACGCCCAGCGCCTGCTGAGCGACACCGACAACGACAAGACAGGGTCCGGCGAGGATCCGAACAATCCCGAGGCCGTCGAGCCCGACGCCGAGGTCTCGTTCGTGACCAAGGATCTCGCCGCGGTGCTCCCCAAGGCGAAGATCGCAACCTCGGTGGCGCTCGACGAAATCGTCATGCGGGTCCGTGATGCGGCGAACTGGCGCGGCTACAATGGCGGCGTACGCTACGCCTCGCTTGCCAATGCCGCCGCCGACGCGGCCGGCGCGCAGGCCGTCCAAGGCGGCGACCTGAAACTGTCCTATGCCAATGACGGCACCTTGCCCGATCCTTACGCCGGCTTCGAGACCCGGGTGGTGCCGGAAAATGTCACCTTGCTCCCCAAGACCAAGGACCAGATCACCGGCGGCAATCCACTCGGCGAGCGCGTCCACCTGGTCAAGAAGGGCGATACCGTCGCCTCGATCCTGCGCGACCAGGGCGCGACGCCCGACGAAGCCAAGGCGATCGCCGCCCAGCTCGGCCCGCGCGGCCGTGACGGCGGCCTGAAGGAAGGCGAGAAACTGCGCATCCTGATGGCGCCATCCAGCCCTGCCCCCGGCGCCCGGCTACAGCCGTTCCGGGTCATCGTCGCCAACGACACCATGATCGAGGCGGTGGCCGCGCTGTCGGACCTCGGACGATACGTCGCCGTGGACGCGCAGAGCATGAACACGGTCACCGAGACCGCCGACAACACCAATGACGAGGAGGATGACGGCACCGGTGTCCGCCTCTATCAGAGCATTTACGAGACGGCGATGCGCAACAAGGTGCCCGCGCCGGTCATCGAGGACATGATCCGCATCTACTCCTACGACGTCGATTTCCAGCGCAAGGTGCAGCCTGGGGATTCGTTCGACGTCTTCTATGCCGGCGACGACGACGACAAGCCTGGCAACAACGACAAGACCGAGGTGCTGTTCACTTCGCTGACGGTCGGCGGCGAGACCAAGAAATACTACCGGTTCCAGACCCCCGACGACAGTGTCGTCGACTATTACGACGAGACCGGCAAGAGCGCGAAGAAGTTCCTGGTGCGCAAGCCGGTCAACAACGCGATCATGCGCTCCGGCTTTGGCGGCCGCCGCCATCCGATTCTCGGCTTCGTGAAGATGCACACCGGCGTCGACTGGGCCACCGCCTACGGCACCCCCATTTTCGCCTCCGGCAACGGCGTGCTCGAGAAGGTCGGCCAGGAAGGCGGCTACGGCAAATATATCCGCATCAAGCACAACAACGGATACGAGACCGCCTACGGCCACATGTCGGCGTTTGCCAAGGGCATGGAGCCCGGCAAGCGCGTGCGCCAGGGCCAGGTCATCGGTTTCGTCGGCTCGACCGGCATGTCGACCGGCCCGCACGTCCACTATGAGATCCTCGTCAACGGCCGCTTCGTCGACCCGATGCGCGTGAAGCTGCCGCGGGGCCGGTCGCTCGAGGGCCCGATCATGGCCAACTTCGAGAAGGAGCGCGACCGCGTCGACCAGATGATGACCAGCCGCGGCACCGGCGCCTCGCGCATCTCCGACGCCGGCCCGATCCAGGTCAGCCGGTGAGCGAGGCCCCTCGCCCCCCCAAAGGCGCGTTCAACTGAAAACGGCCCGCGCTGATCGCTCAGCGCGGGCCGCTTCCGTTTCAGTTCGGCGAAACGCCGCTCAGTTCAGCTTGCGCTTCGGGATCGGCGCCTCGAAAGTCGCGATCTCGGCAGTGTGCGGCACCTTGCCGTTGAAGGTCAGCACATTGCCTTCGGCCGAGATCGTCATGTGATCGCCGTCCTTCACGTCGCCGGCGAGGATCATCTCGGCGAGCGGATCCTGCACGCTGCGCTGGATCACCCGCTTCAACGGCCGTGCGCCGTAAGCCGGATCCCAGCCCTTGGCGGCGAGCCAGTCGCGCGCGTCGCCATCGAGCGACAGCGTGATCTTGCGCTCCTCCAGGAGCTTCTGGAGACGCCCGAACTGGATCTCGACGATCCGACCCATCTCGCTCTTCTGCAGGCGGTGGAACAGGATGATCTCGTCGACGCGGTTGAGGAACTCGGGTCGGAAATGGCTCCGCACCGTGCCCATCACCAGCTCGCGCACCTCCGACGTATCCTCGCCCTCCGGCTGATTGACCAGGAACTCGGAGCCGAGATTGCTGGTCATGATGATCAGCGTGTTGCGGAAGTCGACGGTGCGGCCCTGGCCATCGGTCAGGCGGCCGTCGTCGAGCACCTGCAAGAGAACGTTGAACACGTCCGGATGCGCCTTCTCGATCTCGTCGAACAAGACGACCTGGTACGGCCGGCGCCGCACGGCCTCGGTCAGCGCCCCGCCCTCGTCATAGCCGACATAGCCGGGAGGCGCGCCGATCAGCCGCGACACCGAGTGCTTCTCCATGTACTCGGACATGTCGAGCCGGACCATCGCGGTTTCGTCGTTGAACAGATACTCGGCGAGCGCTTTCGTCAGCTCGGTCTTGCCGACACCGGTCGGCCCTAGGAACATGAACGAGCCCATCGGCCGGTGCGGGTCCTGCAAGCCGGCACGCGAGCGCCGCACGGCGGTCGCGACCGCATGCACGGCTTCGAACTGGCCGACGACGCGCTTGCCGAGCGAGTCCTCCATGCGCAGGAGCTTGTCCTTCTCGCCCTCGAGCATCTTGTCGACCGGCACGCCGGTCCAGCGCGAGACCACCTGCGCGATGTGGTTGGCGGTGACCGCCTCCTCCATCATCTCCCCGGCATTCTCCTTGGCCTCGATGTCGGCCAGCTGCTTCTCCAGCTCGGGGATGCGGCCATAGGCCAGCTCGCCCGCCTTCTGATACTCGCCGCGGCGCTGCGCGTTGGCGAGCTCGATGCGCAGGCCGTCCAGCTCGCTCTTGAGCTTCTGCGCGTTCGACAGCTTGTCCTTCTCGGCGCTCCATTTCGACGTCAGCGCCGCCGACTTCTCCTCGAGATCGGCGAGCTCCTTCTCCAGCACCTGCAGCCGCGTCTTGGAGCCGAGATCGCTCTCCTTCTTCAAGGCCTCCTGCTCGATCTTGAGCCGGATGATCTCGCGATCCAGCGAGTCCAGTTCCTCGGGCTTGCTGTCGACCTGCATCTTCAGCCGCGCCGCCGCCTCGTCCATCAGGTCGATGGCCTTGTCGGGCAGGAAGCGGTCGGTGATGTAGCGGTTCGACAGCGTGGCCGACGCCACCAGCGCGGAGTCGGTGATGCGCACGCCGTGATGCTGCTCGTATTTGTCCTTTAGGCCGCGCAGGATCGAGATGGTATCCTCGACCGTCGGCTCGGTGACGTAGACCGGCTGGAACCGCCGCGCCAAGGCCGCGTCCTTCTCGACGTGCTTCTGATACTCATCGAGCGTGGTCGCGCCGATGCAGTGCAGCTCGCCGCGGGCGAGCGCGGGCTTCAGCAGGTTCGACGCATCCATCGCGCCGTCGGCCTTGCCGGCACCGATCAGGGTGTGCATCTCGTCGATGAACAGCACGAAGCTGCCTTCGGCCGACGTGACCTCCTGCAGCACGGCCTTCAGCCGCTCTTCGAACTCGCCGCGATATTTCGCGCCGGCGATCAGCGCGCCCAGATCGAGCGACAAAAGCCGCTTGTCCTTCAGGCTCTCCGGCACGTCGCCATTGACGATGCGCAGCGCGAGGCCCTCGACGATCGCGGTCTTGCCGACGCCGGGCTCGCCGATCAGCACGGGGTTGTTCTTGGTCCGACGCGACAGAACTTGAATGGTGCGGCGGATCTCCTCGTCGCGGCCGATCACCGGATCGAGCTTGCCGTCGCGCGCCGCCTGGGTCAGGTCGCGGGCATATTTCTTCAGCGCATCATAGGCGTTCTCGGCGGTCGCCGAATCGGCCGTGCGGCCCTTGCGCAAGGATTCGATCGCCGCATTGAGGTTCTGCGCGGTGACGCCGCCCTTGGCGAGGATGCCGCCCGCTTCGCTGTTCTTCTCCAGCGTCAGGCCGAGCAGCAGCCGCTCCACCGTGACGAAACTGTCGCCGGCCTTCTCAGCCGCCTTCTCCGCCGCGTCGAAGGCGCGCGCCAGCTCGGGCGACAGATAGATCTGCCCGGCGCCACTGCCCGAGACCTTCGGCAGCTTGCCCAGCGCATCCTCGGTCGCCTTCAAAATCGCACGCGAATTGCCGCCGGCGCGGTCGATGAGACCGCCCGCGAGTCCCTCGCCGTCGTCGAGCAGGACCTTCAGCAGATGCAGCGGCGAGAACTGCTGATGGCCGTCGCGCATCGCCAGCGACTGCGCCGATTGGATGAAGCCCCGCGCGCGCTCGGTATATTTTTCGATATTCATGATGTTTCCCTCAGCCTGCTGTGACGCCCCGAAGGCACGGCTTCAGCATCTTCATTGGGTTTCGGACCGCGCACGTTGACGTCCATCAACGCCGCAACCATTGACGTCGCCGGCTTGCGCCCGGCTTGAGTGGAAATGTGGGAAGGCGGTGCGAAAACGGAAGAGGCCGCTTCACAAATTCGTGTGCCCTGGCCGCGGCCAAGGGAATCTCCTATGAGGCGGCATGAGCCAGACCCCTCCCGCGCGCATCGCCGGCCTGTACCGCTATCCCGTCAAGGGCCTTACCCCGGAACCATTGCAGAGGGCGCCTTTGCGGGTCGGCCAGACCCTGCCGGCCGACCGCCGCTACGCGCTCGAGAACGGTCCCAGCGGGTTCGATCCCGCAGCTCCGGTCTGGAAACCGAAGACGGCGTATCTGATGCTGATGCGCAATGAGCGCCTCGCCGGCTTCAAGACCATCTTCGACGACGCGACGAACATCCTCACCATCCGCAAGGACGGCGCAATCGTCGCCCAAGGCGATCTCGAGAGCCCCGACGGCCGCGCGGCGATCGAGCGCTTCTTCGCAGGCGAGTTCGCCGCCGAGCTGCGCGGGCCGCCAAAGCTGCTGTCGGGCGGTGGCTACGCCTTTACGGATCTGGCGCGCAAGGTGGTCTCGATCATCAACCTCGCCTCCATCGCGGAGATCGAGACCTTGGTCGGCACTCCCGTGCACCCGCTGCGCTTCCGCGCCAACGTCTACATCACCGGCTGGCCGGCCTGGCACGAGACCTCGCTCATGGGCGAGACGCTGCGCATCGGCTCGGCGCGGCTGAAGGTCGTGAAGACCACCACCCGCTGCGCCGCCGTCAACGTCGACCCGGACACGGCCGCCCGCGACCTCGACATTCCGCCCGCGCTGATGACCCGGCGCGGCAACAATGAATGCGGCATCTATGCCGAGGTGATCGAAGCCGGCGATATCGCCGTTGGCGACGAACTCGCCGTGGAGCAGCCGCGGCTGGTGTAGTTCGAGCGCTGGCTGCATCGGCGGCGCGCCCCCTCTCCCGCTTGCGGGGGAGGGTGGGGGCCGCCCCACCCGAAAATCTTCGTGTGGAGAGACTTCCCCCACCCGCATCGCATCGAAGATGCGATGCGACCTCCCCCGCAAGCGGGGGAGGCGCACACCGAGCGAGCCTCGACGGCTCGATTCATTAGTTCGAGATTGGTTAGTTCGGCATCACGTAGGCGTACACCCGCCCCCGCGACACGGCGCTCTCGCGGACGCGGTTGCCGTTGTTGCCGGAGATGACGATCGGGTTGCCCTGGGCATCGACGCCCGACACCACGCCGACGTGGCCGCCGCCGCGGCGGCTCATCACCGCGATCGCCCCGACCTGCGGGCCGGAGACGCGCTGGCCATAGCTCGCGAACGAGCGCGCCATGTCGGAGCCGGTGCCGCGATGGCCGGTGCGCTCCAGCACCATGTTCATGAAACGGGCGCACCACAGGCTGCGCCGGCCGGTCGGATTGCCGCTGCCGATGAAGCTGCGCGCCGCGGAAACGACGCTGCTGCCGCCGCCGAAGCCGCCGGACGACGCCATGCCGTCGGACGCCGTTCCCGGCATCATGACGCTGGCCTGCGCGTCGGCAACGCCGCTCACCTGCACCCGCGCCACGCCGCGCTCCCAGCGCGACAGCCGGGCGACGGAACGCCGGTGGTGATGATGCCCTGCGTAGTGATGGCCGCCGTGGCTGCGGTGGGCATGATGCCCCGAGCCGTGATGCGGACGGGCCGATGCCGGTGTTGCGGTGACGGCGACGACTGCCGAGCACATGGTCAGCGCAACGACGTGAAGCGACCGGCGAAGGGTAGACACAACCATACTCAATCCTTCTGTTACTTCCCCCAGTACCCTGACTTGGCACCCCCTGGTCCTCAGCGCGGCCCCTCTGCAAGCCGCCAGCGGGGTCCGTAAAAAGTCGCGGTGTGACGAAACCATGACCTTCGGCGGCGAAAGCCTGGCGACGAGAGGGTGATTCCGGGTCTATCTTGGGGCGGAAACAAGGCTGCCGGCCGGGCCATTGTCGCGTGTCGCGCGACTCGTCAACATGCGGCACGTGACACGGGAGGAGCTGACGATGCCCCACGCAACGGCCAAAGACGGCGTTCGCCTCTATTTCGAAGAGGTCGGCGCCGGCACCCCGCTCATCTTCCTGCACGAGTTCGCCGCCGACCACACCAACTGGGAGCCGCAGTTGCGCTATTTCGCGCGCCGCCACCGCTGCATCGCCTACTCCGCGCGCGGCTACACGCCCTCGGAGGTGCCGGCCGCGCCCGACGTCTACAGCTACGTGCACTTCTACACCGACGCCCTGGCGGTGCTGGACCATCTCGGCATCGACAGCGCCCATTTCGTTGGCCTGTCGATGGGCTCGTACTCCGCGCTGCAGGTCGCGCTGAACGCGCCCGGCCGCATCCGCTCGATCGTGCTGGCCGGCGTCGGCTCGGGCTCCGACCTCACGCAGCTCGACGCCTTCCGCGCCCAGTGCCGCGCCACGGCCGAGCAGTTCGAGACCCTCGGCTCGGCCGAGACCGCCAAGGTCACCCGCGAGGCGCCCGGCCGCATTCCCTTCCTGATCAAGGACCCACGCGGCCACGCCGATTTCTACGCCGCACTCGCTCGCCACGACGCCAGGGGCTCGGCCAACACCATGCGCGGCTTTCAAGGCGCGAGGCCCTCGATCTACATCATGACGGATGCGATCCGCCGCGTCGCCACGCCCGCGCTGATCATTTGCGGCGACGAGGACGACGCCTGCATCGAGCCGAGCCTGTTCCTCAAGCAGCACCTGCCGGCGTCGGGACTGACGTTCTTCCCGAAGTCCGGCCATGTGCTGAATCTGGAGGAGCCGGCGTTGTTTAATGAGGCCGTGGAGCGCTTCATCACCCTGGTCGAGGCCGGCCGTTGGGGCCTGCGGGATCCAAGGTCGATGGTGTGATGACCTCCGGAAGCGCCTCTCCTTCGTGGCTGAATCACCGACGCCTCGCAGCCCTGCATTGTCGTCCCTGCGAACGCAGGGACCCATAACCACCGGCTTCAATGGGACGATGGCTGGTAGTTGTGCCTCACCGATAGATTCCGCGGTATGGGTCCCTGCGTTCGCAGGGACGACAGCGGAGATTGTGGCACGGACCAGCCCGGCCGTGACGACATGGGTCAGTCGGAGGCGTCAACGCATCCGGAAACGGCGACACCGCCCCCTACTCCCCGATGATCTTGATCAGCACGCGCTTGCGCCGACCGCCGTCGAACTCGCCGTAGAAGATCTGTTCCCACGGACCGAAGTCCAGCCTGCCTTGCGTGATCGCGACTACGACCTCGCGCCCCATGATCTGGCGCTTCATGTGGGCGTCGGCATTGTCCTCGCCGGTCCGGTTGTGCCGATAGCCCGCGACCGGCTCGTGCGGCGCCAGCTTCTCTAGCCACTGCTCGTAGTCGAAATGCAGCCCGCTCTCGTCGTCGTTGATGAACACCGACGCGGTGATGTGCATCGCGTTGACCAGCACCAGCCCTTCGCGCACCCCGCTCTCCTTCAGCGCCGCCTCGACATCATCCGTGATGTTGATGAAGGCGCGACGGCCCGGTGTCTGGAACCAAAGTTCCTTGCGGAACGATCTCATCGGAACAATCCAATCTTCCTGACCATGGAGCATGCGGCACGACGGTGTCCGACGTGGAGTGTGGCGTAGCTCACAGCGTGCGGTTCCGGCTGCGCCCAGACTGGACCCGATGGAGTGCATACTGCAAGCCACAACGGCACGGTCTCGCTTCGTCCTACAATCCAAGATTGAACCGAACGTTGCTCGGACAGACTTAACTGCATTGCCGATCTCATTTCGACGATGACAACGAACAGCGTGGCGGCTCGCCGTTCGGCGACGACCGTGCAGACCTGATCGGGCTGCAGCCGCTCAATCTCATCGCACGAGAAGCTCGACTTCTGCAGGCAAGGCGCCGATCGCAGCGAGTCGCCATTCAGAGGAGAGAGACAATGAGTCTGCTGCGTATCAATCTCTTTGGCGGTCTTGAAATCAGACGCGTCTCCGGCGAGCAGGTCGTCATCCCAAGCCGCAAGGCGGCAACGCTCCTGGGCTATCTCGCCCTCACCTCTCCGCACGGCATTTCACGCAGCAAGCTTGCCGCCCTCCTGTGGGAAGGCCGCTTCGGCGACAACGCGCGCGCAAACCTGCGCCAGGCGCTGTTGACGCTGCGCCGGGTGCTGCCGCAATGCACCGAGGTGATCTCGGCGGAACGCGACGACATCCGCATCCATCCGAACGCCGTCACGACCGACGTGCAGGAATTCGAGGTGCTGCTGCAGCTCGGCGATCTGGAAACCATGGCCCGCGCCGCCGCGCTGTTCCGGGGCGAGTTGCTCGACGGCATCAGCTCGACGTCCTGCGCGTTCGAGGCATGGCTCTCCGCCGAGCGTCAACGACTGAAGACGCGGGCGATCCGGGCGATCGCGGGCCTGCTGGACGTCGGCGGCCGGGAACATGTGGAGATCGCCACGACGTTCTCATTGCGTGTGCTGGCCGCAGATCCGCTGCAGGAGGACGTCCACCGCACCTTGATGCGCTGCTACGCGCAGCAGGGCCGCCGTGCCGACGCCCTGCGTCAATATGACTTCTGCCGCACCGTGCTGCGAAAGCAGGTCGGCGCCACGCCGGAGAGCGAAACCGAGAGCCTGCAGCGCGAAATCAGGCGCATGCTACGCGTCTGACGATCCGCGTGATCTTGCTCCATGCGTTCCACACATGATCGATTTTGACGGCACTTTCACGCCCCGCTTGACACTTGCATCACGGCCACGCGCGCAACATCGCCCTCGATCGACGTCGCGCAGCAACTACGCCTGATGAGGTCAAGCGGCGCGCCGCTCGAAGATCAAACAACGAGCGAGGAGGCTCAACATGAGTGGCATGCAGCAGTCGACTGAGGACTATGGTCAATTGAATCCCGAAGGGATCTTCGGCTCCGTTCTCGGCAGGTTCGCCGGACAGGCGATCGGACGCCTGATCGGCGGCAAGACCGGCCGCGACTTTGGCGGCGCCATCGGCGGAATCGCGGGCGGGTTCGCGCCGTTCTCGGTCGGCCCCGGCACCGAGCAGCCGTCGGAGATGGAGTTGCAGGGCTTCTGGAGCGTGCTCAAGAAGATCGGACAGGGCGTCCAGACCGGGCTCAACGTCGGGCACAACCTCGGCATCTTCAGCGCCGGCCCGCAGGCCGCAGCCGCCGCGCAGCCGACCGACATGGAGCTGCAGGGCTTCTGGAGCGTGCTCAAGAAGATCGGACAGGGCGTCCAGACCGGCCTCGACGTCGGCCACAACCTCGGCATCTTCAGCGCCGGCCCGCAGGCCGCAACCGCCGCGACGCAGCCGACCGACATGGAGCTGCAGGGCTTCTGGAGCGTGCTCAAGAAGATCGGACAGGGCGTCCAGACCGGCCTCGACGTCGGCCACAACCTCGGCATCTTCAGCGCCGGCCCGCAGGCCGCAACCGCCGCGACGCAGCCGACCGACATGGAGCTGCAGGGCTTCTGGAGCGTGCTCAAGAAGATCGGACAGGGCGTCCAGACCGGCCTCAACGTCGGCCACAACCTCGGCATCTTCAGCACCGGTCCGCAAGCGGCACCCGCAGCGGCGCAGCCGACCGACATGGAGCTGCAGGGCTTCTGGAGCGTGCTCAAGAAGATCGGTCAGGGCGTCCAGACCGGCCTCGACGTCGGCCACAACCTCGGCATCTTCAGCGCTGGCCAGCCGGGCCAGCAGACGGCGGCCGCGCAGCCCACCGACATGGAGCTGCAGAGCTTCTGGAGCGTGCTCAAGAAGATCGGTCAGGGCGTCCAGACCGGCCTCAACGTCGGCCACGACCTCGGCATCTTCAGCGCCGGCCAGCCGGGCCAGCAGGCGGCGGCCGCGCAGCCGACCGACATGGAGCTGCAGGGCTTCTGGAGCGTGCTCAAGAAGATCGGACAGGGCGCGCAGACCGGCCTCAACATCGGGCACACGCTCGGCATCTTCAGCACCGGCCAGCCCGCAGGCACGATGCACTAGGACGGCGGATCTGAAGCAGCGACCCGCGCCATTCGCAACGCGGGTCCAAGCAAGCAAGGCGGTGGGCGCACGAACAGTCCGCCCACCGCCGACCTGACATGGAGGGAGCGACGCATGGCGGATCCGAACTCAGAGCAGGAATTCATCGTGCAAGGCGAGCCGGTCAAGTCCGGCCAGCTTGCTGATCATTTGAGCCGCGAGCCCGGCGTGAAACGCGTCGGTCAGGTCGCGCCCGACGTCGTCATCCTGTCGATGACGAAGAGCCAGGCCGACCGCCTCCGATCGACTTTCAGCACGATCGTGGTGGAGCCGAATGCTCCGCTGAAACCCTTTGGCGCCGGCTGACTTCAGCCGCGCCCCCCGACGATGTCACGAGCGAGGATGAAGGAGCCCGCAAATGGCCGCACGAAGCAAACCTGAAATCTCGGATCCGAAGGATGCGGCCGGCACGGCCGTCAACGGCACCGGAGCACGGCCCGGAGCGGAGCAGCCACCAGCCGAGGCCGTTGCCGCACCGCGGGCGGCAACGCCGGTAGCCGCCGCTGCAGCCCCTGCCGCGCAAGGCACGGGCCGAAGCGACGGCGGCAAGGACGGCGGCAAGGCGCCGCCGGCAGCGGACCAACCCGTCGCAACGATCTCGCAGCGGCGGGCGCAGTACATCCTGGCACCGCGCCAGCAGACGGGGCTTGCGACCTTCAGCGCCGACTTCATCGTCCAGCAACTGACAAACACTCCGGACATCGACGTGGTGAAGACCATCCAGCCGCCGCGCCTGCTCGGCTTCCAGAGCGCCGACCCGGGACAGGCCCCGCTCGGCCCGATGGTGCTGGCCCGCATGGCGCCCGACAAGGCCGAATTGCTGAAGGCCCAGGCCGGCGCACGGCTCGCGGTCGAGCGCGATGCGCCGCTCACCTACATGCTCGATCCGACCGTCCCGCAGGTGCCGGCGCCGCACCAGCTTCCCAATCCCGGCGTTCTCATTCCCTTGGCCGACGGGTTCTCGACGACGATCGAAGTGGTCGGCGAGAGCGGCCCGCTGCCGGAGGTGGAAGTGTACGTGTTCGGCAGCGTATGGCCGGTTCAGGGCGTCACCGACGCCAGCGGCCGCGTCACGCTCAAGATTCAGGGCGAGACGCCCGACACCATCCGCTCGATCCTGATCAAGCCGCGGGTCGATTACTGGACCTTCTGGCTCGATCGTCCGCAACTGACCCCCGACAGCGTGAACCGCATCGCCGCGAAGACGCTGGGCGCCTACCTGCGCGGCTTTCCCGGCCAGCAATTGCTGGGATGGGGCCAGCGCGCGATGGGCCTCGACCGCGTTCCCCTCGCCTACAATGGCGCAGGCGTGAAGATCGCGGTGATCGATTCCGGCGCAGCACCAACCCATCGCAATCTGCACGGCGTCACGATCGGCAAGAGCATCGTCGGCAATGATCCCGCGAGCTGGACCATCGATACGATTGGCCACGGCTCGCATTGCGCCGGGATCATCGCCGGCGGGCCTGTCGGCAGCGGCGGAGGCATTCGCGGCTTCGCTCCGGCGGCCGAAATCCATGTCTGCCGGATCTTCCCGGGGGGCCGGTTCAGCGATCTCGTCTCGGCGCTCGACTACTGCATGGAGAACGGCATCGACGTCGCCAACATGAGCCTGGGCGGCGGCGAGCCGTCGCAGATCATCGAGGAGCGGATTCTGCGGGCCAAGCAGATGGGCCTCGCCTGTATCGTCGCCGCGGGAAATTCGTCGGGGCCGGTCCAGTTTCCCGGCTCGACGCCGCATTGCCTGTCGGTCGCCGCGATGGGCAAATGGGGCGAGTTTCCCGAGGACAGCTTCCACGCCCAGCAGGCGCTGGATGGCTTCCGCAGCACCGACGGATATTTTCCGGCCAAGTTCAGTTGCTTCGGGCCGGAGATCGACGTCTGCGCGCCGGGCGTCGGCATCGTGTCCTCGCTGCCGGCGGATGGCTTCGGCGCCTGGGACGGCACCTCGATGGCGACGCCGCACGTCACCGGCCTCGCCGCGCTGGTGCTGGCGCATCATCCCGACTTCAAGGGTCCGTTCGCGACGCGCGACGCGCGGCGTGTGGAGCGGCTGTTCCAGATCCTGAAGGAGACATCGACGCCGCTGCAATTCGGCGATCCCAATCGTGCAGGAGCCGGGCTGCCGAATGCGATGCGCGCCCTCGGCCTGGAGGCGAGCGTGGCCTCCGCGCCCGCGGCCGATCCCTCGCTCGACGTGCTCCGTCGCCTGTTGGGACTGGCGCGCGGCGCGCAGAACGGCGCGACGTCTCCGACGCTGGCGCCGCAGGCGCCCAATGGCAAGCTCAACGGATCCGGTTCGGTTGCCCGGGGCCCGGCAACGACGACCGGCGAGTGGTCCAGCCCGGCCGCCGGTGATCCCAGTCCGGCGCAGATCCGCGACATGATGCACAAGGTCGGCTTGCTGTAGATTGCCGGCCCAACCACAGCGACGAAGCGGCGTCAGGCGTTGCACGACGGGCAGTTTGCGCATGAGCGTCATGCGCGAGTTGCCCGTCGTGTTAGTTCGTCGCACGTTTGGCGCTTGCGCCGTCGGGCAAATCAGGCGCAGATTTCCGCGCGTCCCGCCTCGCAGCACGAGGGGCGTATCGCGGTCGTCACGAACGCTGAGTGTGGGATGCGATGGGCGTGTCGGATTGCGCGTGGGGCTTGCCTCGCGCGGACGAACAATTCCGATGCGCACGGTCAAGTCGCGCGGTCCTGGCATCCCGACGCTGATGCCAAGTTTGTTGTGGTGTTCTGCATCACGCGGACGACGGTGGCCAGAAAGCCCGGCGCACCGGGGAGAACGCGAAGCAGCCGTTCAGCCATCGCGCAGGGAAGGCCGGGTGTTCCGGCTCGTACCTGTGGTTCCTGCCGCCTGCATTTTTTCCGCAGGCGGGCCATGGGTGCGGTCAGCATCCGGCCTTCCCTGCGCCTCTTCGTTATCGGAGGCGGGACCTACCGCAAAGCTCGGGTGTAGACGCACCGCGAGGACACCGGGTCATGTCTCAGCTTCCACCCGCTCTTTGAAAAGTGAAGATCGCCCCCCAAGCTCGTCATGGCCGGGCTTGTCCCGGCCATCCACGTCGCTCCTCGTGCACGGTCTAGCTTGCGATCGTCTCGAAGAGATCATCCCAGCCGGGATTGCTCGTGATGATCAGTCCGACCTTCCAGGCACGCGACCAATGCTTGATGTTGTGCTCGCGCTGGATCGCGCTCTGAATGTCGTCGAAGACCTCGAAGTAGACCAGCCGCTTCAAGCCATATCGCTTAGTAAACCCGTCGACGAGGCCAGACCGGTGCTGATGCACTCGACGTACGAGATCACTGGTCACACCGACGTAGAGCGTGCCATTCGGACGATTGGTCATGAAATACACGTAGCCGCCCGCCATAGTGCCATACTGCAGGACATGGATGGCCTGGACAAGCCCGGCCATGGTGGCGGAGAGAGACATCGTCCATCCCTCGCCCTACATTCGGTCGCAATTGTGTTACTCGTCATGCCCGGGCTTGTCCCGGGCATCCACGTGGCTCTCCAAATGCCGAACGACGTGGATGGCCGGGACGAGCCCGGCCATGACGTGGAGAGAGCGAGCCATCAACTTAGACCGCGCCCCGCTGCAGCAGCGAGCGCGCTCTACCGCCCCTTCTCCGCCCTGCTCAGCAGGAACACGCCCTGCTCGCCGAACATGTTCCAGAACCACCAGGGCATGGCGACACGCAAGGGGCGGGCGTAGGCGTCAAGGGCGACGGCGCGCTCCATCTTGACGCCGATCTCATCGCAGAGCTGGACGAAGTCCTTGATGGTGCAGAAATGGATGTTCGGCGTGTCGTACCAGGTGAAGGGCAGATTGTCGGTTCGCGGCATGTGGCCGCCGACGAGCAGTTGCAGGCGCAGCCGCCAGAAGCCGAAATTCGGAAAGGTGACGATGGCGCGACGGCCGATGCGCAGCAGATTCTCCAGCACGACCTTGGGCTGCCGCGTCGCCTGCAAGGTCTGCGACAGGATCACATAGTCGAACGCATCGTCGGGATAGTCGACGAGATCGGTGTCGGCGTCGCCCTGCACCACCGCGAGCCCCTTGGCGACGCAATGATTGACGCCTTCGCGCGACAGCTCGATGCCGCGGCCGTCGATGCCGCGGCTCTCCAGCAGCTGCAAGAGATCGCCGTCGCCGCAGCCGATGTCGAGCACCTTGGAGTCGCGCTCGACCATGCCGGCGACCAGCAGATGATCCGGCCGATAGGCCAGCACCTCGCCGCCGGAAAAGCCGTTCAGCGGCAACACGCCCTGCATGCTCATGGCTCAGCCTCCGTTCGCGGCGTTGAGGCCGCGCGCCTTGCCGGCGGAATCGAGAAAGGCGCTGGCGATCTCGAAGAACTCGGGGACGTCGAGCAGGAACGCGTCGTGCCCCTTGTCGGTCTCGATCTCCGCGAACGACACCCGCGCGCTGGAGGCATTGAGCGCATGCACCAGCGCCCGCGATTCCGCGGTCGGAAACAGCCAGTCGCTGGTGAAGGACACCACGCAGAAGCGGGTCTTGATGCCGCGGAACGCCGCCGCCAGCACGCCGTCATGATCGGCGGCGATGTCGAAATAGTCCATCGCCCGCGTCAGATAGAGATAGGAGTTGGCGTCGAAGCGCTCGACGAAGGACGAGCCCTGATAGCGCAGATAGCTCTCGACCTGGAAATCGGCGTCGAACGAGAACGTCGGCAGTTCGCGGTCCTGCATGCGGCGGCCGAACTTGCGATGCAGGGCGGCATCCGACAGATAAGTGATATGCGCGGCCATCCGTGCCACCGCGAGGCCGCGATGCGGATGAGTGCCCTTGTCGCCGTAGCGGCCGTGGTCCCAGTCGGGATCGGCCATCACGGCCTGGCGGCCGAGCTCGTGGAAGGCGATGTTCTGCGCCGAATGCCGCGTCGCGCAGGCGATCGCGAGATTCGCGAACACGCGGGTGGGATAGGCCACCGTCCATTGCAGCGCCTGCATGCCGCCCATCGAGCCGCCGACCACGGCGAACAACGTGTCGATGCCGAGATGATCGATCAGCATGGCCTGAGCGCGCACCATGTCGGGGATGGTGATGATCGGGAAATCGAGCCCCCACACCTTGCCGGTGGCGGGATTCAGCGAGGCCGGGCCGGTCGAGCCCATGCAGCCGCCGATCACGTTCGAGCAGATGATGAAATAACGGCTCGGGTCGAGCGGGCGGCCAGGGCCGACCAGCGTCTCCCACCAGCCGGGCTTGCCGGTGACGGGATGGCGGTTGGCGACGTGCTGGTCGCCGGTCAGGGCGTGGCAGACCAGGACCGCGTTGGACCTGTCGGCGTTGAGTTCGCCATAGGTCTGGTAGGCGATCTGGAACGGCGACAGGTCGACGCCGCAATCGAGCCTGAGCGGCTTGTCGGCGCCGAACTGCGCGACCAGCGAGCTCGGATGATCGACCTCGTGCGAGCGCTCTTCGGGCGCAATCGTGCGCAGCGCGGAGGTGGGTTTCGGCGTCAGGCCTGTCATGTCTCTCACCCCGGCCATCCGGCAAGGGCTCCCGAACCACGTGACACATCAGGCCATGAAAAACCCGGCCTGAACTGGGGTTCGGCCGGGATCGATAACGTCCCCGGCCTGTTTAGCGAGTTTTTTAACGTGGCTGCAAGCCGGCCGGCTCAAATGACCACGGAACAGGCAGAAACTAGTCCCGCGGGCGCTCCGCGTCAAGGCAAGCTGGGGTTGACCGCCGATCGGGCGCCCCACGGCTGCAAACCAGCCAAGCCTAGGCGGCACAAGGTAAACTTGCTGTTGCGCGCGTCTCCCGCATCGGAGAGAACGACATCCGTTCCAGTCGGCCGCACGTTAACCGGTGGCCTGCGAAGAGTGACCAGCCCATGTCCAACCCGCCGCCTGCCCCGCCTTCGCTTGCCGATTTGCGCAAGGAGATCGACGCGATCGACGAGCAGGTCCATCAGCTCCTGATGAACAGGGCCGACATCATCGACCGGCTGATCAAGGTCAAGAAGACCCAGGAGGTCGGCTCGGCATTCCGGCCGGCGCGAGAGGCCGACATGATGCGGCGCCTGGTGCAGCGCCATCGCGGCATCCTGCCGCTCGACACCGTCGAGGGCATCTGGCGCGTGATCGTCTCGACGTTCACTTACGTGCAGGCGCCGTTCTCGGTTCACGCCGACGTGTCGGTCGGCGAATCCGCGATGCGCGATTCCGCCAGGTTCCATTTCGGCTTCGTGGTGCCTTATGTCGCCCATTTCAGCGCCCAGGCCGCCGTCGAAGCCGTGGCGCGCTCGAAGGGCGATCTTGCGCTGGTGTCGACGACATCGGGGCATACGCCGTGGTGGATCACGCTCGAGCCCGTGGGCGCGCCGAAGATCATCGCCCGGATGCCGTTCATCGAGCGTGCCGACCATCCGGCGGCGCTGCCGGTGTTCGCGGTGTCGCGGGTCGCCGACGACGCGCTCGTGCTGGAGGTCGAGACCTGGAGCATCCGCGTCTCCGGCTGGAATGCGCAGGTGTCGCGCGCGCTATCGCCGCTGGCCGACGTGGTCGCAGTGCCCGATACCGCCTTCGACGGCGCCGCGCTGCTGGTGTCGATCGAGGCGCCGTCGAACCTCGACAAGATCAAGGCTGCCCTGATCGCGGCGGGCGCCTCGGTCCGCTCGACGGCCCTCGTCGGCGGCCATGCGAAACGCTATACGGTTCCGAGCTGAGACGCCTCGCGCCAGTGATGATTTTCCGGAGTTGATGATGAACCGCCCCGTGCCGAACCCCGGCATCCTCGACATCGCGCCCTACACGCCGGGCAAGAGTCCCAAGCCGGAGCCTGGCCGCAAGGTTTTCAAGCTGTCGGCCAATGAGACCCCGTTTGGTCCCTCGCCGAGGGCGATCGAGGCGTTCAAGAGCGCGGCCACGCATCTGGAAGATTATCCGGAAGGGACTTCCCGGGTGCTGCGCGAGGCGATCGGCCGCACCTACGGCCTCGATCCCGACCGCATCGTCTGCGGCGCCGGCTCCGACGAGATCCTCAATCTGCTGGCACACACCTTTCTCGGCCAAGGCGACGAGGCGATCTCCACCGCGCACGGCTTCCTGGTCTATCCGATCGCGACCATGGCCTGCGGCGCCAGGAACGTGGTTGCCGCGGAGACCGAGTATCGCACCGATGTCGACGCCATCCTTGCCGCGGTGACGCCGCGCACCAAGCTGGTCTGGCTCGCCAACCCGAACAACCCGACCGGCACCTACATCCCGTTCGACGAGGTCAAGCGGCTGCGTGCCGGCCTGCCGTCGCATGTCCTGCTGGTGCTCGACGCCGCCTATGCCGACTACGTTTCGCGCAATGACTACGAGTTCGGGCTCGAGCTGGTGGCGACGACCGAGAACACGGTCGTCACTCATACCTTTTCCAAGATCCACGGCCTCGCGGCGCTCCGTGTCGGCTGGATGTTCGGCCCGGCGCACATCGTCGATGCGATCAACCGAATCCGTGGGCCGTTCAACGTCTCCTCGCCGGCGATGCTCGCCGCGGTCGCCGCGATCGAGGACACCGCGCATCAGCAGATGTCGAAGACGCACACGGAAACGTGGCGCAACTGGCTGACCGAGGAGATCGGCAAGCTCGGGCTGAAGGTGACGCCGAGCGTCACCAATTTCATCCAGATCCACTTCCCGACCGACAAGGGCAAGACCGCGGTCGAGGCCGACGCATTCCTGACCCGGCGCGGCCTCGTGCTGCGCGCGCTCGCCAACTACAAGCTGCCGAACGCGCTGCGCATGACGATCGGCACCGAGGAAGCCAATCGTCTGGTCGTGGAGGCTCTCAGCGAATTCATGAGGGCGAAATGAGCGTCGCGGGGCGGTTCGAACGCATCGCGCTGATCGGCTTCGGCCTGATCGGCGGCTCGATCGCACGCGCGGCGCGGCTGCAGGGCGTGGCCGGCGAGATCGTCACCACCGCGCGCTCGGAAAAGACGCGCGCGCGCGTCGCCGAACTCGGCCTCGTCGACCGCGTCGTGGCGAGTAATGCGGAGGCGGTCAAGGATGCCGACCTCGTCATCCTCTGCATTCCCGTCGGCGCGTGCGGTCCGGTCGCGGCCGAGATCGCGCCGCACCTGAAGCCCGGAGCCATCGTCTCCGACGTCGGCTCCGTGAAGGGCGCCATCGTTCGCGACATGGCGCCGCATCTGCCAGCGCATGTTCATTTCGTGCCGGCGCATCCGGTCGCCGGCACCGAGAATTCGGGACCGGATTCTGGTTTCGCCGAGCTGTTCATCAACCGCTGGTGCATCCTGACGCCACCCGACGGTGTAGATGCCGACGCGATCGATCGTCTCCGCGCGTTCTGGGCGGCGCTCGGCGCCAAGGTCGAGATCATGACGCCGGATCACCACGACCGCGTGCTCGCGATCACCAGCCATCTGCCGCATCTGATCGCCTACACCATCGTCGGCACCGCCGACGAGCTGGCGCAGGTCACGGAGTCCGAGGTGATCAAGTTCTCGGCCGGCGGCTTTCGCGATTTCACCCGCATCGCCGCCTCCGACCCGACGATGTGGCGCGACATCTTCCTGAGCAACAAGGATGCGGTGCTCGACATGCTCGGCACCTTCACCGAGGACCTCTCCAAGCTGACGCGGGCGATCCGCCGCGGCGACGGCGATGCGCTGTTCGATCACTTCACCCGCACCCGTGCGATCCGCCGCGGCATCGTCGATATCGGCCAGGATTCGGCGGCGCCGGACTTCGGCCGGCCGCTGCCGCAGTTGAAGAAGAGCTGAGGTCAGAACAGCGGCGGGACGCGGGCGACCTTGAACGGACCGAGCACGACGACGCCATCGGAGAAGCGCAACGGGAAGGTCCGCGCCTTGCGCCCTTCGAGGGTGGCCTCCTTGCCGAGCGCATTGATGCCGAGCGCGACGCCGACATTGGCGTTCTGCTTGACGACCTTGCCGAGGCCGGGAATGGCGCGGTCGAGCGCACCGAGCAGGTTGTTGACGTCCTGCGACTTCACACCCGGCGCTACGCGATCGAGCGTCCCCTGCGGCACGCCGTTTTCGAGCATCTTGTCGAGACCGAGCGCCGGAATGACCTTTTCGATCCCGGCCACCGTCATTTGCACTTCGCCATCAATGCCGCCATTGGCGGTCAGGCTGAGCGTGCCCGACGCAACGGCCAGCAGCTCGCCCTGCTGGATGCGCGACTGGACGATCTCGACATGACCGCCCGCCGCCTGGATCTCGCGAAACCGCTCCGGCCAGGGTTTGGGCCGGAAGTCCTTGAGACCCGTGACGCGGGCCTGGATGTCGGTATTGAACGGTTCGGCGAGCAGAGGATGGCTGCCTTGGATGCTGCCGCTTTCGATCTGCAGCGCAGTCTCCAGCACCGGATGATCGGACGGCGTGCCGTCGGCGAAGCGGCCGTGCAACTCGACGTGATCGGCGCGCGCGGCGGGCACGGCAGTGTTGCCCTCGATGCGGTCGATGGTCGGTTGTTCGAACACGAGGTCGGCGCGCTGTGGCGGCCCTGGCAGGCCGCGGACACTGGCTTCGCCGACGCGCCAGTTCGCGGAGAACGAGGTCGGTCCGCGCCCATCAGCAATCGTCGCGGGTCCCTTGAACTCCGCGATGAGCCGCTTCGGGTCCCACACCTGGGCGACGACGAGGATCTCGTCGAGCCTGGCATTCATCAAAGGCGTGCCCGCGGCCTGGGAGAAGAGGGCCACGCTCGGATCCGTACAGCGGACCTCGAGCCGGAACGGGAAGCCGGCGACCGAGCGCTTCGCGCAGTCATAGACGCGTCCCGATTTTGCTTCGCGCGCACGCCAAGCGTCGGCCTGGACATCCACTTGCGAAGCGGCGAAGAACCAGAATGCGCTCCACGCAACAGCGGCGATCAGGAGCAGAACGGGAGCTATGAAGAGCCCCCAACGAGAGCGCCTGCGGCGCGCTTGCGGCAAACGAGACATGCAGGACACCCTTTGGGCAGCAATTTTGGCAATTCGGCGATCACGGATTGTGTATCTAAATTAACAATTCGCGAGCATCACACTTAGGCTTCCGCATTGATGTCCGCAATGACCCTCTCCGAACGCGACCTTCCCCACGGCGACCTCTGGGTCTTCGGCTACGGCTCGCTGATGTGGCGGCCCGGATTCGCTTTTCTCGAGCAGGTGCCGGCGCGGCTGATCGGCGAGCATCGCGCGCTCTGTGTGTATTCGTTCGTCCACCGCGGAACGCCGGAGAAGCCGGGCCTCGTGCTCGGTCTCGATCGCGGCGGCGCGTGTCGCGGCATTGCGTTCCGGGTGGCAGCAGACAAGCGCGACGAGACCATCGCCTATTTGCGGGCGCGTGAGCAGGTGACCTCGGTCTATCGCGAAGTGACGCGCTCGGTTTGGCTTGAAAACGACGCGCGCGAGCGGGTGAGCGCGCTGGTCTACGTGGTCGATCGCGGCCATGTGCAATATGCAGGCCGGCTGTCGCCGCAGGAGCAGTTGCGCCATGTACGCCAGGGTCACGGCCAGTCCGGCGCCAATCGCGACTACGTGATCTCGACCGTGAAGGCGATCGAGGCGCAGGGCTTTCGCGACGCGCAGTTGCATCGGCTGGCGACGATGCTGCACGATGACGGCCACTCGCTGCATCCTGCGCCAAGCAAGACATAGCCCTCAAGCCTTCACCGGTGCCGGCACCCGGCCAAACAACTGCGCCTGTTCCGCCTGCCCCGCGGCGACGAGCCGGCCGGTCGCCTCTTCGATGACGCTCTGAATCCGCGCCATGAACTCATCGCGCGGCAGGCCAGGCGGCAGCGGATCGAGAAACTCCACGACGAGCGTGCCCGGATAGCGCAGAAATGTGCGGCGTGGCCAAAACAGACCCGAATTCAGGGCCACCGGCAGGCAGGGTACGCCGCAATCCGTGTAGATCAGGCCGACCCCGCCCTTGTAGTCGGGCGGTGCGCCCGCCGGACGCCGGGTGCCTTCCGGGAAGATCACAAACTGACGGCCGTGCTTCACCTCCTCCGCCGCCCGCCGCATCACCTGCTTCAACGCACGGGCGCCGGAGCTGCGGTCGATCGCGATCATGTCCGCCTTGACGAGATACTGTCCGAACAAGGGAATCCGCAGCAGCTCGCGCTTGAGAACGAAGAACGGCGCATCGAAGAAATGCAGCAGCGAGATCGTCTCCCACATCGACTGATGCTTGGCGGCGACGATCAGCGGCCCCTTCGGGATCTTCTCGACGCCGCGATATTCGACGCGGATGTTGCAGACGACGCGCATCAACAAGATGTTGCTCTGCGCCCACCAGTTGGCGACGCGCAGCAGCGCCTTGCGGGGCATAGCCAGGGTCGGCAACGCGATCAGCGCCCAGAGCACGAAGTTCGGGTAGAACAGGATGTTGAACAGCAGCGAACGCAGGAAGATCGAGACCATCAGAAACCCAGTTCAATTGGCTTGCGCCGTCGTCGGTCGGCGCGACACCGAGCCGGTTGGCGGATCGAACTCGGGCGCGAGATCGAGGCCGAGATCGGCCAGCCGCAGCCGCATCTCGGCGGCGACATATTTGGCATATTCGGACAGCAGAAGCCGCACCGTCGGCGCGCTGGTCCACCACGGCTCGTCGCGCCATTTCTCGCCGACGACCGCATAGGGAATGAGATCCATGCTCGGCATCGCATGCGACAGTTCGACGATGGCCCGCGGCATGTGATAGTTCGACGTCACGACGATCAGCGACTTGAAGCCGCGCTCGCTCGCCCATCGCCGCGTCTGCGCAGCGTTGCTGCGGGTGTTGATCGCCGAATAATCCAGATCGACGCAGCAGTTGATGAATGATCGCGCCTCGGGCAGCGACCGGGTGATGTCGCTGGCCTCGTTGGTCGGGTGCACACCGGAGATCAGCAGCCGCCGGCCATAGCCTCCCGCCAGGAGTTCCACCGCGTCCGATACGCGTGACGAGCCGCCGGTCAGGACCACGATTCCGTCCGCCTTGCGCTCGGGCTGGATCTCGGCGCCCCGCAATTGCGAGAGGAAGCCGACGAAGCCGACCGCCGCGACGAAGAAGCCGACCCCGAGCGTCGCCACGGCGCCCGCGAGCGTCCGCCACACCGCCACGGTGAGCGGCAGCTTTCGCCTGCTATGGTCAGTCTCCGGCTCCATGCAACGCCTGGCTTGTCCTTGCCTGCCTGCGCGCGGCGCCATGCCGTCGCGCGATCCCGTCGTTCAAGTCCGGGAACGCAGGCAGGTTTCGCCGGCCTCCCGATCACGTTCGCTCGCCGCCGATCCTGGCGCGCGACCTCCGCCGTGTTCGTGACCCAGCTCACCCCGTCCTGCCTCACCCCGGCGCAGACGATTTTAGGCGGTTTTCGGGCCAAGTGAAATCCGCAACGAGACGGCTGGGGATAGAAGCCGCCATCAGTCGATGCTCGCCAGGGTCGTGAACAGGGTCCGGCGTGCGGCCCAGCCGGTCACCGCGGCGATCACCACGGCCTGCAGCGCGATCGCGACATAGCCGAGCGGGCGCAGCGAGAATGTCCCCAGCAACGCCGCGAACTGATCGCCGACGGGAGTGCCGGAGAACCAGTTGGCGATCGACTCCGAGAACCCGAATCCGAGCATCGCAAGGCCGCCACCGATCACGCCCCCCTCCAGTCCGAGTTGCAAAAAGTGCCGCAGGAAGTGATTGGCGATGTAGCGGTCGCCGGCGCCGACGAAATGCAGCACCTCGACGATCGGCCGGTTCGCGGCCATCGCGCCGCGGGTCGCGAACGACACCGAGATGATGGTGGCCGCGATCACCAGCACCAGAATGCCGAAGCCTGCGAAAAGCGTCGCGCCTGTCATCGAGCGCATGCGCTCGATCCAGGCGCGGTGGTCGTCCACGCTGGCGGTCGGCGCAACCTGGGTCACGCGGCTGCGCAGCGCGTTGAGATCGAAGCTGGTGCCGGGCTGGACGCGCGCGATGATGACGCGCGGCACCGGAAGCTCGTCGAACGACAGGCCGCTGCCGAGCCACGGCTCCAGCAGCTTGCTGGATTCCTCCTTGGTGAACGGCCGGACCTCGACGATTCCGGACTGCGCCCGCATCGCCTCCGTCACCAGGGCAATGTCGCGCTCGATGTCCCGGCCGGTCTTGGGGCGAACCTGGACGGTGATCTCGCTCGACACCTCCGACTGCCATTCGGCCGCGGACTCGCTGACCAGTAGCACGCCGCCGGTCGTGATCGAGGCCAGGAAGGTCATGATCGCCACCACGGCGACCAGCGCGCGGCCGGCGATCGAGGCGCGCGGCACGATCGGCGACACGATGCGGGCCTGCGCCGGCAGTTGCGGACGGTCGTCGCCGAGATCGACCAGGAGGCCGCGATCGTCTACGCTACTCATAGATGTGCAATCGTCCCTGATGCAGCACCAGCCGGCGGGCCTCGTATTGGTCCATCAGCGTGATGTCATGGGTTGCGATGATGACCGCCGTCCCCGAGCGGTTCAATTCGATGAACAGCCGCAGCAGGCGGCGCCCGAGCGTCGGATCGACGTTGCCGGTCGGCTCGTCCGCGAGCAGCAGTTGCGGCCGCGAGATCACGGCGCGCGCGATCGCCGCGCGCTGCTTCTCACCACCCGACAGGATCGGCGGCAGCGCGTCCATGCGCTCGCCAAGGCCGACCCATTTCAGGAGGTCGATGACCTCCTTGCGGTAGCTCGATTCATCCCGCCCCATGACGCGAAACGGCAGCGCCACGTTCTCATAGGTCGTCATATGATCGAGCAGCCGGAAGTCCTGCAGCACGATGCCGATGCGCTTGCGCAGATCGGCGATCTCCTCCTTGCTGAGCAGCGAGATGTCGTAGCCGAACAGATTGACCAGGCCGCGGGTCGGCCGCAGCGATAGAAACAACAGCTTGAGCAGCGAGGTCTTGCCCGCGCCCGACGGGCCGGTGAGGAACTGGAAGGAATGGGCCGGAATCTGGAAACTGAGGTCGCGGAGGATCTCCGGCCCCAATCCATAGCGCAGCCCAACATTTTCGAACCGAACCAAAGCGTCAGCTCCGTTCGACCGCGTGCGCGGCAGACCCGCACGCTCCAAGCTCAGCGGTACGATGGCCCGATTGAGCGCCCGTTATGGTTTCCGGTTCGTTAACGGTCGCCGTGTACCATTCGCGCGATTGAGTTCCGAAGTTCGTCGACATGGCGGTCCTTGTAGCACGAACTGTCGGAAACAAAGCGGCAATGGCCGTTGGAGAACAGGCGCGATGTTCATCGTTTGCCCTCATTGTACGACATCTTATGCCATCGACGTGGCAACCCTGGGTATGGCTGGCCGCAGTGTACGCTGTTCCCGTTGCAAGGAGGTCTGGCTGGCGCGACCGGAGGATGCGGTCGAGGCGCCCGCCCCCATGCCTGCCATGGCGGAGGCCGGCGCGGCGGCCGCGCCCCGTGACGCGGCCGACGAGTGGGAAGCCCTCGCGCGCCAGGAAGACGACGACGAACGGACGCCCGACGTGGAAAGTCCGCCGCTGGCTGCCGGCTGGCCCGAGGATGCCCTCGCCGAGCCCGACGACGACACGGCCGATGCCGAGCAGCCGTTGCAGAGCGGGGCTTCGCGCCTCGCCGGTCTCCGCAAGCTCATCAGGCGCCCGACGTTGCCGGATTTCCCAGGCAACAAGGTGTTGAACCTGCCGGTGCTGACGGCCGCCATGGCGGCGCTCACAATTGCGCTGGTGGTGTGGCGCGCCGACGTCGTCAGGCTGCTGCCGCAGACGGCCTCGTTCTACAAGCTGGTCGGGCTCGAGGTGAACCTGCGCGGCCTGACCTTCAAGGACCTGAAGGTGGCGACCGAAACCGTCGACGGCAAGCCGGTGCTGGTGATCGAGGGGACGATCGTCAGCCTGACGAAGAAATCGGTCGACCTGCCGCGGCTGCGCTTCAGCGTCCGTGACGCGCAGGGCACCGAGATCTACGCCTGGAACACGCTGCTCGAGCAGACCGCGCTCAAGCCCGGCGAGCGCACGACGTTCAAGTCGCGGCTCGCCTCGCCCCCTCCCGAAGGCCGCAATATCGATATACGGTTCTTCAACCGGCGCGATCTCGCCGCCGGCAGTGCATGATGGTTCCGGTCTCGTGGGTCGCCCGCGGGGCCCACGAGACGGAGACGAAACGACATGTCGCGCGTGCTGATCGCCGACGACGAAGATTCGATGCGGACCTTGGTCGCGCGCGCCATTGCCATGGATGGACATGAGATCGTGACGGCGCAGGACGGTGCCGAGGCGCTCGACATCCTGACGCGCGAGGCCGGCGCCTTCGACCTGCTGCTGACCGACATCCAAATGCCCATCATGGACGGCATCGCGCTGGCGCTGTCGGCAGCACGCGATTTTCCCGACCTGACCATCCTGCTGATGACCGGCTTTGCCCATCAGCGCGAGCGGGCGTCGAATCTCAGCGCGATCGCTCACGACGTCATCACCAAGCCGTTCTCGATCGCCGACATCCGCACCGCGGTCGCCGACGCGCTGGCGTCAAAGGCTGCGAAGGCGTAGGGCGCCAACGATGATCCTCGACGTTGCTGCAGTCCGCGCTGTCATCCCTGCAAACGCAGGGATCCATAGCCACCGCCGCCGTTGAGGGACAAGACTGGTCCCACATCTCGCGCCATCACATCTCCCTGGGGGTATGGGTCCCGGGTCGGCGCCACGCCGTCGCTTCGCGCCATCGCGGCTTGCCCGGGACGACAGCGATGGGTGCGATGGAGCGCGGACGTGCCTGATGGGCTCGCGCCTGCGTAAAGGTCGCTGAAGGAACTGATCCTCTCTCTGCGTCATTGCGAGCGAAGTGTTCAGCCCGGAGACATAGCTTACACCTGTTCGGGGACATAGTTGACAGTTTTGGGGTCGCGCAGATCAATCGCTGCGATCTGATGTGCGGCAAAGAAAATTCCGAACTTTCCGTCGGCACTGAGTGGCCGGATAGCCAGCCGCTCACCTCGGAAGGCTTGCGGGACTTTCCAGAGCCGCCCCTCGAAACTGACGTAGGCCTTCGTGCTCGACACGGAACGGATGCTCTCACCCTCGTCGTATTCGACGATCGGAAGCCGGTCGGGCATCGCACGTTGGCTCGGTTGATAGCGGCTTGCCGGCACGTCGAAGTTCAAGGCCTCGTGCGGCCGGTCGAGATTGTAGACAGAGCGCCATCCGTCGAGTGCCCGCTGGACATCGGGAAGATCACGGTAGCGCCTGAAGGCAAACACCTCGGCCTTCAGACTACGGTGGAAGCGTTCGTTCTTGCCGCGGCTCTGAGGATGGTAGGGCCGGCTGTGGATCGTTCGAACGCCGAGCTTCAGAAGCCAGACCGTCAACGCGGTCCAGGGGTCTTCGAGGGTAAATCCCCAGGGGCCACCATTGTCGACGAACATCGCATCCGGCAGTCCATAACGGCGGAACGTCGTCTCCAAATGTCCTTTGACCGTAGAGCCGCGCTCGTTGTCACAAGCCGCCAGGCACAACGAGAAGCGGGAGTGATCGTCCAACGCTGTCAGCGGATGACAGGACACACCGTTCTCCAGCGCACTGTGCCCCTTGAAGTCCATCTGCCACAGCTGATTGGGCGCATCCTTCTCGAACCGCGTGTAGGGCTGTCCGGGCGTGCCTGCAGGCTCGACCACTCGATCGTAGCGGCGCAGGATGGTGTGCACGGTGGATATCGCCGGGACAGCTTGACCATCACGCTCAAGACACCGTGCGAGCTTGCGCGCGCCCCAGGCCGGGTGAGCATCGCGCAATGCGACGATCTGCTGCTCGGTCGCAGCCGCGGTGCGCTCCGGACTTCGATGAGGCCGCCGCGACCGATCCGCCAGCGCCGTGTCCCCAGCGTCATGCCGCTGGATCCATTTGTAGCCCGTCTGAGGGCTGATGCCGAACCGCCGACACAGCTCCCGCCGGTTCGCCCCTTCCTGCTTGGCAAGCATCACAAACTCTCGTCGCTGGTCCATGACAGACACCTCTCGCCACGGCATCGCTCGCCCCTCTGCTTGACGAATCGAGCCGATTTTGAAGTGTCAACCATCTCCCCGAACACCCGTCAGCTATGTCCCCGGGCTGAACAGCAGCGAAGCAATCCAGAATCCCTCTGCGGAGACCATCTGGATTGCTTCGCTGCGCTCGCAATGACGCTGGGGCGGCCGTCGGACGCCCCGCTCAGCTTCACGCGCTGAGCGCGCGCATCTCGGCATAGAGATCGGATTTGCCCTCGAAACCGATGCCGGGGAGGTCGGGCATCGTGATGTGGCCGTCGGTCACCTTCACGCCGTCGGGGAAGCCACCATAGGGCTGGAACAGGTCGGGATAGCTCTCATTGCCGCCGAGGCCGAGGCCGGCGGCAATGTTGAGGGACATCTGGTGACCGCCATGCGGGATGCAGCGCGACGGCGACCAGCCATAGATCCTGAGCACGTCGAGCGTGCGCAGATACTCGCACAGGCCGTAGGACAGCGCGCAGTCGAACTGCAACCAGTCGCGATCGGGGCGCATGCCGCCGTAGCGGATGAGGTTGCGCGCGTCCTGGTGGCTGAACAGGTTCTCGCCGGTCGCCATCGGGCCGGGATAGAAATCGGCCAGCGTCGCCTGCAGGTGATAGTCGAGCGGATCGCCCGCCTCCTCGTACCAGAACAGCGGATAGTCGCGCAGCATCTTGGCGTAGGCGATCGCAGTCTCCAGGTCGAAGCGGCCATTGGCGTCGACCGCGAGCTGATTGTTGGGGCCGATCTCCGCGAGCACGGCCTCGATGCGCTGGCGGTCCTCGTCGATCGGCGCGCCGCCGATCTTCATCTTCACGACAGTGTAGCCACGCTCGAGATAGCCGCGCATCTCGCGGCGCAGCGCCGAGAGATCCTTGCCGGGATAGTAGTAGCCGCCGGCAGCGTAGACGAAGACGCGCGGTTCGGCCTTGCGGCCGTGCCGCTCCGCGAGCAGACGGAACAGCGGCTTGTCGGCGATCTTGGCGACCGCATCCCAGATCGCCATGTCCAACGTGCCGACCGCGACCGAGCGCTCGCCGTGGCCGCCGGGCTTCTCGTTGATCATCATCGCCGCCCAGGCCTTGTCCGGGTCGATGTTGTCCTTGCTGGCATCGAGCAACGATGTCGGGTCAGCTTCCACGAGGCGCGCGCGAAAGCGCTCGCGGATCAAGCCGCCCTGGCCGTAGCGGCCGTTGGAGTTGAAGCCGTAGCCGACCACGGGCCGGCCATTGCGCTCGACATTGGTGATGACCGCGACCAGGCTCGACGTCATCTTGGTGAAGTCGATATAGGCATTGCGGATCGGCGACGAGATCGGCTTCGTCACCTCGCGGACGTCGACGATACGAACGGTCATGGTCATTCTCCTGGTCGGGGTCGCACGCGCCGTTTCAGAGCGAGGCGCCTGCGCAGATGGTGATGGTCTGGCCGGTGATGGCGCCCGCTTCCGGCAACAGCAGGAAGGCGGTGAGCGCAGCCACCTCGACCGGATCGACGTAGCGCCCCATCGGCGGCAGCACCGGGGCGATGCCGGCGCGGCTGGGATCGCGCAGAAACGGCGTGTCGGTCGCAGCCGGTGCGACGACGTTGACGGTGATCAGGCGCGGCGCCAGCTCGATCGCCCAGGAGCGCGCGAGGCCGGTGAGTGCCGCCTTGGTCGCGGCGTATTGGCTGCGGCCGGCCGCGCCATTGGCGGTGCGGCTGCCGATCAGCACGATGCGCCCGCCTTCGCGCAGGCGCGGCGCCAGCGCATTGGCCAGCGCCTCCGCGGCGCCGACATGGACGCGCCACATCCCTTCGCTGCTCTCGGCCTGCAACTCGCCGAGACGGCCGACACGCATGTAGCCGGCGGCGTGGACCAGCGCGGTCACGGCGCCGACGTCAGCAAGGCGCGCGATCAGCGTCTGCGGTTCGGCGAGATCGGCCTCGAAGCCACCGAAGTGTTCGTGCGACAGCACCGAGGCCGCGCGGTCGATGCCGGTCACGCGCCAGCCGTCCGCCAGCAGACGCTCGGCGATGGCGCGGCCGATGCCCGAGCTGGTTCCGGTCACCACCGCATGGCGAAGGCCCGAGCTGCTGTCGTGGTCCTGTGCCGTCATCCCTTGTACGCAGCCGCCTCGGCCTTGACCTTCACCGCATCGAAATTGTTGATCTTGTCGATCAGCTCATTGGTGTAGAGCGCAGCATAGTCCTTGATGTCCAGCCCGTTCATCGCGGCCTCGGTGCGGAACTCTTGCTCGTTGATCCCGCCCATCTTCGTATCGGCATAAGGCGGCGCGTAGAGCTTGATGCGGCGGCTGATCGACTGCAGCACGGCCTTGACCGCCGCGTCCTCGCTGGCACCGCGCGGCGCCGTCTCCGGGTACATCTTGAGAAAGGCCCTGGCGCCGGCGGTCGGATTGGCGAGCAGGAATTGCGACGCCTTGCACACCGAGCGGCCAAAGCCGACCAGGAGATCCCTGTCCTTCTCGAACGTCTGCGGCATCGCCATCAGGAACTGGCCGCCGACCATCGGGATCGTGGTCGGACGCGGCAGATAGGCCAGCTCGATGCCGGCCGCCTCGATCTGGCCGAAGCCAGTATCGAAATAAGCGAGCGCATCGATCACGCCGCGCTGCAGGGCGACGCCCGCCGGCGTGCCGTTGCCGACCGCGACCCAGCTCACATCCTTCTCGGGATCCAGGCCCAGCGCCTTCAGCACGTTCTTGGTGACGGGATATTCGGTGGCACCGAAGTCGGACACGCCGATCTTCTTGCCTTTGAGGTCCGTGTAGCTCTTGAGCCCCGAGCCGGGCGGGACGGCGATGTCCCATTTGTACGGATAGGTATATTGATAGAACAGTTTGGCGCCACTCCATTCGCCCTTGGCGAGCAGCGGCAGCGCTGTCGACGGCACGCCGACGCCGACGAAGACGGAGCCCCGGTCAGTCGCGACCTGGACGTTGGCATTGGTGCCGAGCGCCTGGACGTCGAGCGAGAACCCTTCCTGCGCGTTGTAGCCGAGCGCCTCGCCGATCACGCAATTGATGATAGTGGCGTTGAGCGCCTTGAGCCCGACGCCGAAGCGAAGCTTCTTCGCGTCCGCCGCCATCAGGCCGGCCGGCGCGCCGCTCATCAGCAGCGCCGCGCCGGCACTGCTCTTCAGGAATGACCTGCGCGAAACCATCCTTCGTTCCTCCCTGTGGTCCTATTTTTTCCGGTTGGCGCCCCAGTGCACGACCTTGGCCTCGCACCAGCGCACGATCCCATGCAGCACGATGCCGAGCACGCCGAGAATGATCAGCGCGGCGAACACGCCGGCGACGTCCGACACCGCCTGCGCCTGCGTGATGACGACCCCCATGCCACGCTGGGCGCCGAGGAATTCGGCCACGATCGCGCCGAGCAGTGCATAGACCACCGCCATGTCGAGGCCCGCGAAAATGAAGGGCGCGGCGTTGGGCAGCTTGACGATGCGGTAGGTCTCGAAGCGCGAGGCCGACAGCGAGCGCATCAGGTCGATACGCTCGGGCTCGACGGCGCGCAGCCCCGTGAAGCTGTTGATCAGCACCGGGAAGAACGACAGCAGCGCCGAGATCGCGACCTTCGAGCCGTCACCGAAGCCGAACCAGATCACGATCAGCGGCGCGATCGCCACCTTGGGCAGGCTCTGCAGCGCGAACGCATAGGGCATCACCAGGCGCTCGATGGCTTCGACCTCGGCCATCAAGGAGCCGATGACGAGGCCGAGCCCGACGCCGATGGCGCAGCCGGCGGCGGCGTTGCTCAGCGTGCTCCACAGCGGCAGGTAATAGCCGAGCGGGCTGGCCGGGCTGACCGCGAGCCCGGACCACAACGCACGAACGACCGCTTCGGGCTTCGGCAGAATGTAGGACGGGATGTTCAGCAGGTTGACCGCGGCGATCCAGCTCAGGATCAGCACCGCGAGGCCGATCCAGGCGATCGGCGAGCCCAGGCTGACGCGGCGCCGGGGGCTTGCGGGCTTCTGCGACAGGGCTGAAACGGCGACGTTGGCGAGATCAGTCATGGCCGTGCTCCTGTGCATTGAGCAGCCCGCGAACTTCCCTGGCAAGCCGCGCATAGTCCGGATGCAGCACGATGTCGTCGAAGCTGCGCTGCCGCGGGATCGGCACGTGGAGATCGGCAAGGATGCGGCCGGGACGCGCCGACATCACGATGACGCGGTCGGCCAGGAAGATGGCTTCCGAGATCGAGTGCGTAATCAGCAGGACGGTCTTGCGGTTCTCCTGCCAGATTCGCTGCAGCTCGAGGTTCAGCCGCTCGCGCGTCAGTGCGTCGAGCGCGCCGAACGGCTCGTCCATCAGCAGGATCTCGGGATCGCGCGCCAGCGCGCGGCAGATCCCGGCGCGCTGCTGCATGCCGCCGGACAGCTCATAGGGATATTTGTCGCCGAAATCGCCGAGACCGGTAACGGCGAGCAGCTGCTCGATGCGATCGCCGGCCGGCGCATGTTTGCCGCCGACGCGCAAGGGCAGCCCGACATTGTCGCGCACCGTCATCCACGGCAGCAAGTTGGCCGCCTGGAACACGACGCCGACCTTGCGCGAGGGACCGGCGACGGCCTCGCCATCGAGCAGCAGCCGGCCGTCGCTGTAACTATCAAGCCCCGCGAGCAGACGCAGCAAGGTGCTCTTGCCGCAGCCGGAGGGACCGACGACACAGACGAACTCGCCCGGCTTGATATCCAGCGAGATCCGGCTCAGCGCATGGACCGCCGCGCCGGAGGCCGAGACGTAGGTCTTCGACAGTTGATCGATCGCAATGAGCACAGCCTCGGGCGCAGCCGCAGCGCGCCGGGGTGCATCGTCGACATCCATCGTCAGCATCAGCGTCCACCCGGTGTCTTTTTGTTGTGATCACGGGGCGACGGCCGGCACCGGCCGTCGCCTCTCGCAAGCTCAGGCCGCAGCCTTCGCCGTCAGCCCGGCCGCGGCCACCGCGGCGCGGATCGCGGCCATCTCCTCGGCGCTCGGCGCATGCGTCGGCGGCCGCACGGTGGCATCGCGGATCACGCCGGCGACCTGCATCGCCGCCTTCATGCGGCCATGCGCCTCCCCGGTCGGCTCGCCGCCGCCATACACCGCGTCCTTGAGCGGATCGATCATGGCCTGCAGCTTCATCGCAAGCTTGAGGTCACCGGCGGTGACGGCAGCGAACAGATCGTAGATCAGATCCGGAATCAGCGAGGCGAAGCCGACCAGCGCACCATCGACGCCCTGCACCATCGAGGCCAGCAGATATTCGTCATGACAGGTCAGCAGCGCCTTGTGCGGCGCCGCGGCGCGGATCGCCTTGAGGTCGCGGGCGTATTTGTTCATCTCGCGGGTGCCGATCTTGAACGCCTGCACGTGGTCGAGGCGGGCGAGCTCGGCGAGCAGCTCCGAGGAGAACGAGGCGCGGGTCCAGGCGGGATAGACATGCACGATCAGCGGCAGCCTGGTGGCTTCGCCGATGGCGCTGAAATAATCCAGGCAGTGCTCGCGCTTGAAGCCGAAGCGCAGCCAGTGATGGGGCGGCATGATGTCGAGAGCAGTCGCGCCCGCTTCCTTCGCCATCAGCGCATGCTCGATGCCGTCCTTGATGCCTTCGCACACGACGGAGGAGATGGTCGGGCAGATGCCGGTGAGCGCCTTGGCGACGATGCGCGTCACCTCCGCGCGCTCCTTCGCCGTGAGGCTGAACACCTCGCCGGTGTGGCCATTGGTCATGATGCCGACGATGCCGCGTCGTTTGCTGAGCCACGCCGCATAGCGCGTCAGCTCGGCCTCGTCGATCGAATGGTCGGCGTTGAAGGGGACGGCGATCGCCGGGATGATCCCCTTGAAATTGGTCATGACGCTCATGCTTGCTCCTGTTTCGTCACATCGACGTTCATCGTTTCGCGACCGTCGCAGTCGCCCCGCCCATGGCCTCCAGAGCCCGGGACAGCTGGGCTGCCGCTCTGAGCAGCGGCGCCACGCCAAGCCGCTCGAAGTCGTCCGCGGTGATGCGCATGGTGGGCGCAGCGATACTGATCGCCGCGAGCGGAATGCCGTCGCGGTCGATGACGGGCGCGGCGAGCACGCACAGCCCCGGCGCATTTTCCTGATTTGACAGCGCGTAGCCGGCAGCCTTCACTTCGCACAGGCGCTGCAGCAGCGCGTCGAGATCGGTGATCGTGGTTTCGGTGCGCTTGATGCGCGGCTGCGCCTCGAGCACCTCGATCTGCGTCTCGACCGGCAGCAATGACAGGATCGCCTGGCCGACGGCGGTCGAATAGACCGGCGCGCGGCTGCCGATGCGGACGTCGACGCCGAGCCGGACGAGGCCCGCCTGGATGCGCTCGACATAGACGATGTCGCTGCCGTCGAGCACCGCGAGCGAGGCAGCCTCGTTCATCTCGCCGACCAGGCTGCGCAGGATCGGGCGCGCCTGTGTGCGTAGCTCCGAGCGCGCGATCGCGTTGAAGCCCAGATCGAGGCATTTCAGCGTCAGGCGGAAGCGCCTGGAGTCGCCGACCTTCTCGACATAGCCGAGCATCACGAGCGTGTTGAGCAGGCGGAACGTGGTGCCCTTGTCGAGCGCCGCGCGGCGCGCAACGTCGGCGAGCACCAGCTCGGGCTCCTCGCTGGTGAAGGCATTGAGCACCTGAAAGCCCTTGGCCAGCGACTGCACGACGCTTTTGCCAGCCTTGCTGTCCTCGTCCACGTGGAGGCTCCGACGTTTCCTGCTTGACGCCGGCCTTGACGACCGGCATTCGGATTGACTAAGGTTCGGATTGCGAACTATAGTTCGTATATTAGAATGCGCGTAGCCGCTGCTGTCAAGCGCGCTCGCGCGCGGCATGCGACACGGCTTGAAATCCGCGCAGCCGGCATGATCTCTCCCTGAGGGCCGCGACATCTCGCGGCCCTTTTCAGGAGTCCGGCGTGAGCGTCGCATTCACCAAGGAAGAGAGCGCCGAGACGGCGGCCGAAACGCAACTGCCCGACCGGCCGGTCTCGCCGCATCCGAACCTCGTGACCGCGGCCGGACTCAAGGCGCTCGAGGAGCAGTTGCGCGAAGCGCAGGCGGCGTTTGAGGCGGCCCAGGGAATCGAGGACGTCAACGAGCGGCGACGGGAGTCGGCGCTGCCGCTGCGCGACGCGCGCTACTTTGCAGCGCGGGTGCGGACCGCGCAGGTGATGCCGGCGCCGACATCGACGGAGCAGATCGCGTTCGGCAGCACGGTGACGTTCAAGCGCGGCGACGGCCGCGTCCAGACCTACACCATCGTCGGCGAGGACGAGGCCGATCCGAAGCGCGGCATGATCTCCTATGTCTCCCCTGTGGCTCGCCTGCTGATGGGCAAATCGGCCGGCGACATGGTCGAGGTCACCGGACAAGAGCTGGAGATTCTCACGATCGCCTGAGGCGATGCCCATCACGCCGGCAGGAAACGATGCTCAAAGTTGGAATCATCTCCGACACTCATGGGCTGCTGCGGCCGGAGGCAGTGCGATGTCTGTCGGGCGTCCACCACATCATCCACGCCGGCGATATCGGCCGGCACGAGATCGTCGAGCGGCTTCGCCTGATCGCGCCGGTGACTGCGATCCGCGGCAACATCGATACGGCAGATTGGGCGAATGCATATCCTGCGACCGAGACCGTCAGGCTCGGCACGCGTGCCGTCCATGTCGTGCACGACGTCCACGACCTCGCGATCGACCCTGCAACGGCGGGTATCGACATCGTCGTGTCCGGTCATTCGCATCGCGCAGGCGTCGAGACACACAACGGCGTGCTCTACCTGAATCCGGGCAGCGCAGGGCCGCGCCGCTTCAAGCTGCCGATCACCCTGGCGACGCTGAACATCTCCTCGGGCCAACTGTCACCCGCGATCCACGATCTCGGCAGCGCCTGACGCAAAGCGAAAGGGCGCCCATGGGCGCCCTCCGCAAATCTCGTGGATGCATCGATCAGAAGCGGTCGGCCAGCGCCATCCCGGGATCGCTGAACGAGGGACGGCCGGTCTCGATATGTCCGGCGACGCGCCGGTAGAAGCTGTCGTCGGTGTCGCTGGTGACGACGAAGTCGTACCACAGGCCGGATTTGCGCAAATGCCAGTAGAGCTCGCCGTGGCGGCCGGGCGCAGACACCTTGACGGTCCACGACGTCGATGGGCCGCCATGGCTCGGTCCGGGGAAGAAGGTCGGTGCGCCAAAGCCGAAGCCGGGAGCATCGAAGTCGGGCGCGGACCGGAAGCCCGGCACCACGCCAAAACCCACCGGATGGAAGCCCGGGCGCGGACCGAAGCCGGGACATTGCGGCTCCAGCGCGGCCGAGACCGAGGCGGTGACGGCCTGCAACGGGCCATAGATCTCGTTGGACTTCACCGTGAAGCTCACGCGGGCATGGCCGTCGTTGCGCAGCTGCATGTGCAGGCCGCCCTCGAAGACGTTGTAGCCGACGAAGATCTCCGGGTTGGCGGCATTCGACAACCTGACCTTGTCGAGGTCGCCCTTGAAATGACGATGGAAGCCGTTCGGGCCGAGCACCCAGAGATCATACAGGCCATCGCTGCCGACGCTCCATTCATCGTCGATCATCTTGCCGGCCTCGACGGTGTATCGGCGCGGAATGAGATCGAGATGCTGCTTGTCGTAGACGTGGAACACCGCGCCGGCAAAGCCGGTGTTGGCGAACAGCAGTTTCACCTTGCCCGCGGCGGCGTCGACCTTTGCGGTGGCGTGCAGGATATAGGGCAGCGGACGCGAATAGCGCGCGCCGCTCTCCTGAAAAAGCGGCTGCGGTGTCGCGGGCGCAACCGGCGCCGGCAAGGTCTTTTGGTGCGCGTCCGAGGCCTGCCAGTTGCTCTGATCGGGCAGCTCCGGGAAGCGCGGATCGTTCGGGCTGGCGAAGTCGAACGCCGAGGTGAGATCGCCGGAGACGGCGCGGTGCCAGGGGCTGATGGCGTCGACCTTGATCGCAAAGCGCTTCTCGAGGAAGCGACCGATCGAGGTGTGGTCGAACACCTGCGAGTTGACCCAGCCGCCCTTGCTCCAAGGTGAAACGACGTACATCGGCACCCGCGCGGAGAGGCCCCAGGGACGGATGTTGCCGCTGATGGTGTCGGTCGCAGTCAGCACGTTGCCGACGGTGTTGGAGAAATACTCGCCGTCGAGCGGCAAGGTCGCCTTGCCCATCAGCTTGCCGTTGATGTCGTAGGACGGCACCGCGGGCGCCGGCAGATGATCGAAGAAGCCGTCATTCTCGTCGAAGGTCAGGAAGAAGACGGTCTGGCTCCAGACCTCGGGATTGGCGGTCAGGGCTTCCAGCACCTGGTCGGTGAAATTGCCGGCGCGGGTCGGGCTGCCGCCGCCGGGATGCTCGGAGTTGGCCTGCGTCGGCAGGATCCACGACACCTGCGGCAAGGTGCCGGCCATCACGTCGGCCTTCAGCCGGTCGAGATAATCCGGACCGCCGGTCAGGCCGTGCACGTAGTTCGGATCGTTCGGCTGCGCATGACGGAAGCTGGAGAACGCCAGGCAGCCGTGCATCGCGCCGGTCCAGTTGTCGTTCATGTCCTGATAGATGTGCCAGCTGACGCCGGCCTTGTTCAGCAGATCGGGCAGCGTGTCCCAGGCGAAGTCGCTGCCGACATATTTGTAGGTCGCCTGTGGCTGCGGCTGGCCGGCGACCCAATTGTGCGGGTTCGGCCAGCAGCGCAGGTTGTTGGGCTCGGAGTCGTTGGTGGTGGAGTTGATGCCCTGCGCGCGCAGCGCCGGATTGAAGTTGGAGCCCGACCAGAACACGATGCGGTTGGGATCGGTGCCGGTGGTGATCGAGGCGTGGTAGGCGTCGCAGATCGTGAACGCCTCGGCGAGCGCGAACTGGAACGGAATGTCGTCGCGGCCGAAATAGCCCATCGCATAGGGCGTCTTGTACTTCGCCCAATAGCCCATCTTGCCCTGATTCCAGGCCGCCTGGCTGTCGCCGAAGGAGTGCGGCGTGCCGTAGCCGACCAGCGCGTTGGAGGTCGTGGAGTCGCGGTGATAGGGCGGAATCTCGCGGCTGCCGTCGGACTGGAACCAGACCGGCTTGCCGCTCTCCAGCGGGATCGGGAAGCGATCGCCGAAGCCACGCACGCCGCGCAGCGTGCCGAAGTAGTGATCGAAGGAGCGGTTCTCCTGCATCAGGATGACGATGTGCTTGACGTCCTGAATGGTGCCGGTCCGGCGCCGTGCCGGAATGGCCAGCGCCTGGCGGATGCTGGCGAAGGCAGCCGCCGCCGTGGCGCCTGCCAAGAAATCGCGACGTGTTGTCATGCTGATACGACCTTTTGAAATCTTGAAGAACGTATTCAGGGTTGGCGGGGCGAGCCCGACCTGCTCCTGCGAACGTCCCTGGCGTATCAGCGCGACTTGACAGCGCTGTGAAATTTTTATTTACGAAGTGAATCTGAATGAGATTTTCTCAGCATCGGGCACAGCGTATCGGGGCACAGCGTGACGGGATCGACCTTTCGTTCTGGGCCGGGCGTGAACGGCATCTTGTTTCGTATTCGGGAGCTGCAGAACGAGCTGCCGCCAAAAGCGCGGCAGATCGCGGAGCTGGTCATCGCCCGGCCGGAGCCGTTCATCCACATGTCGATCACCGAGGTCGCGGAAGCCTGCGGCGTGAGCGAGGGGACGATCGTGTCGTTCTGCCGGCGGGTCGGGGTGCGGGGCTTCCAGGAGCTCAAGATCATGCTGGCGCGGGACCTGATCGAGCCGGTCCGGCTGATCCAGGAGGACCTGCATCGCGGCGATGATCCGGCGACGGTGACGGACCACATCTTCGTGGCGCATGCCGCCTCGCTGCAGGAGACGCGGCGGCTGCTGTCGATGGACGCGCTGGCGCAGGCGGCGAAGCTGCTGCGCGCGGCGCGGCGCGTCGAGATCTACGGCATCGGGAGCTCGGCGCCGATTGCGCAGGACCTGTCGTACCGGCTGCTGCAGCTCGGGCTGGCGGCCAATGCGATCGTCGATTCGCATGTTCAGGCGGTCAGCGCCGGGATGGCCGGCCCCGATGTCGCGACCGTCACCGTGTCGCATTCGGGCAGCACGGTCGAGACCGTGCTGGCGACGCGGCTGGCGCAGGCCGCGGGTGCGCGCACCATCGGCATCACCCGGCTCGGCAAGTCGCCGCTGGCGGCGCATTGCGAGGTGCTGCTCTACACCGTCGCCAACGAGACGCGCTATCGCCCGGAGGCGATGAGCAGCCGTGTCGCGCAGCTCGCGATCATCGACACGCTGGTCAGCTGCTGCGCGCTGACCGACACCGAGCGCTCCGTCGACCGGCTGCAGCACGCGGCGCGCATCCTGTCCGAGAAGCGCTACTGAACTGCGCGGCCTCCGGTCAAAACGGTGAGCCACGGGGATGATCTCCCGTGGCCGATCCATCCTCAATAGTCCTTCAGCAGCCGCTCGATGTAGTCGAGCTCGAGCTGCGGCCGCGACTGATCGCCGAGCCGGCGGCGCAGCTCCTCGAGGATGCGGCGGACGCGCTGCACGTCGATCTCGCCGGGAATCTTCTGCGAGAAATCGTCGATGTCGCGCCCCGGATGCATCGGACGTCCGAGCGGATCGGTCTGCTGCGCGCCCTGCTGGCGGCCGGCGCGCTGGCCGGGGCCGTCGCCGGGCTGGTCGCCGTCGCCCTGCTGCATCGCCTCGGCGAGGCTCTGTGCGCCCTTGCGCAGCGCGTCCAGCGCCTTGCCCTGCGATTCCACGGCGCCGTCGGCATTGTTGTCGCCGAGCTGACTGCCGGCATCGCCCATCGCGCTGTCGGCGTCGTCGAGCCCGTCGCCGGAATCGCCCTGGTCGCCTTGATCCCCCTGCTCGCCTTGCTGGCCGGGCTGCCCCTTCTGGCCTTTCTGACCCTTCTGTCCCTTTTCGCCCTGCTGGCCCATGCCACGCTTGGCGAGCTGGTCCTGCAACTGCTTCAGGCGGTCGCGCAGCGCCTGCTGGTCCTGCTGCAGGTCGCCCATGCCCTGGTCCTGGTCGCCCTGCTGCTTGTTGCGGTTGCGGCGCGAATCCTGGCCCTGCTTGAAGGTCTTGTCGCGGAGCTGCTGCTGCTTGCGGATCATGTCGCCGAGCTCGTTGAGCGCCTGCTCCATGTCGTTGTCGCCGCCCTGGTTGGGCTGCGCCATCTGCAGGTTCTCCAGCATCTGCTGCAACTGCTCGAGCAGCTCGCGCGCGCCCTCCTTGTCGCCCTGCCGCGACAGCCGCTCCATGCGGTCGATCATGTTCTGCAGGTCCTGCTGGCGCAGGATCTTGGTGTTCTGATCGAGCGGCCGCTGCGCCATCTGCGGGTTGTTGCGCAATTGCTCGGCGAGCTGGCGCATGTAGTTGTCCATCGCCTTGCGCAGGTCCTCGGCGAGCTTCTTGATCTCCTCGTCGCTGGCGCCGCGCTCCAACGCCTGCTTCAGTGCGTCCTGGGCCGCGCGCAGCGCCTTGTCGACGTCGGAGATGTTGCCGTCCTCGATGGTGACCGCGAGCGCCCACAGGCTCGCCACGACCTCGCGCAGCGCATCGTCGGTGCGCGCGGCCTCGAGCTGGCGCGTCACCGAGCGCAGGCCGAGATACTGGCCGAGTTCGGGCGTGAACAGCTCCGGCGCGATCGCCAGCGCATCGAGCGCGGTGAACACGTCGGCATTGCGGTTGCCGTCGAGCGCGAGGATGCGCCGCTGCTCGATCAGCGCCCGCGCCAGCGGCTTGGTGAACAGCCGCTCCGGCAGCCTGGTCTCGAACGGCTCGCTGGTGCCCTCGTTGCCGGCCTCGTCCTTGGCCGTCAGCGTGAGCGTGACGTCGGCGCCGGCGTACGGGTCCTCGCTGAGATCCTTGACGGTCTGGCCGACGCCGTTGCGGGTGCGCGCGTTCGGCAGCACCAGCGGAAACTCCGGCGGCTGGAACAGCGGCCGTGCGGCGGGCGCGTCAGCCGTCTTGCTTTCGTTGCTTTCGGCAGCCTTGCTTTCGACGGGCCGCGCAGCGACCTTGGCGCGGGCTTCGGTGACGCCGTAATCATCCTCGAGCTTGTAGGACAGCTTCAGCGAGCCACGCGCCTGCCGCTCCGGGTCCTTGGCCATGCTGATGACCGGCGGCTTGTCCGGCGTCGCCGCGAACACCCATTGCGGCTGCCCTGCGGGCGCGCGGACGTGAACGGTGCCGTCGGTCTTGATCGTGTAGTGCTTCTCGGTGGTGCCCTTCGGCGCGGCCTCGCCGACCGCGACCTCGCCGGGCGCCGCCTCGGCGACGCCGCCTGACGTGATGATGTCGAGATTGCCGCCGCTGGAACGCACGATCAGCGTCGAGCCCTGGGGCACCACGATCGGGCCGCTCGACGGCACGGCGCCTTCCTTGTTGGCGGCGGACAGGATGATCGGCGGCTTCGCCGTGTAGAGCGGCGGCTTGACCCAGGCATCGACCCGGACCGTGACCGGCGTCAGCACGCCGTTCCAGTCGAACGCCGAGGCCACGCGCAGTGCCCGCTCGTCGCCGGCCGCGATAGAGGTCGCGACCAAGAGCACGATCACCAGCGCGCGCACCGCCCAGGGGTCGTGCAGCGACAGCCGCGGCCGCGGCGTGCCGGCGCGGATGCGCTTGATCGAGGCCAAGGTGCGCTCGCGCTGCGCCTGCCACAGCGCGTGCGCGATCGGATCCTTGGTGGTCAGCGTGTCGGTGAGCGCGGTGGCGGGGCGATGGGCGATGCCCGAGCCGCGATCGAGCCGCGCCAGGCCCTCGTCGCGGGTCGGCCAGCGATATCTCAGCATCGGCACGGCGGCGCCGAGCAGGAGCAGCAGAAACAACCCGACGCCGATCATGCGGACCGCGAACGGCAGGCCGAGCCAGAGGCCGGCCCAGGAGACGATCAGGAACAGACCGACCACCGTGAGCAGCCGGGCGAGATGCGGCCAGCCGCGCTCCCAGGCGATGGCGAGACGCGCCCGCTTCAGCGCCTGCGCCAGCTTGAGCCGCGCCAAGCCATCATGCGTCAGGCCATCGGGCGTGCTGCTTGCCGGCCCGGCCGGCTCGGGGGTGATGCCGCTCAACAATCTCTCCAGGTTGCCCGGATGTTCACCCTAGCACAAAGGCAGTCGTGAGGCACCCGCTCTGCGCGGACTTTCCCGGCGCCGGCCGCCGTTCACACGGGAGTGTGACCGGCCGGGTTCCCGGGGAGTTACGGGGCGCCCCGATGACAGCAGGGCGCCCGGTGACGACGGAGGGTGATCCACGCCGCACACCCTAACTCCGTCATTGCGAGCGCAGCGACGTGTCCGCCGAAGCCCTTCGGGCGAAGGCGGAAGCAATCCAGGGGCTGCGGGCGTGACTCTGAATTGCTTCGTCGCTGCGCTCCTCGCAATGACGTCGTGGCGAACGTCACGATGCACATGATCAAACACTCCGCGGAGGAAATCATTAGCAAAACGAGCACCATCGTTCTCGCGACGCATTCGGCGCCCGAGTGATACCCGCCATCTCACCCTCTCGAGAAGCGAGGGCGCAGGGAAGACCGGGCGCCGGCCGGCGCCCATGGTCCGCGTGCAGCAAAAAAGCACGCGGCAGAACCACAGGCTCAGCCGAGATCACCCGGCCTTCCCTGCGCGATGGTGTTACGACTTATACGCGCTCTTCCCGGGGACCGGCTTGTTGGCCCCGTCGCGGACGACACGTCATCGCCCACTTGGCATCAGCACCGGGATGCCAGAACCACGCGACTTCCTCGTCGCACCGGGATCGTTCGTCCGCGCGAGCAAGCCCACGCTGCGTCCCAATGCGCCCACCGCATCCCGCACCCGACGTCCGTGACGATCGCGAAGCGCCCCCTCAGCGGGACGGGATGCCGGGAGTAGAGCATGATTTCGGATAAAGCGCAACCGAAATATTCGAGTAAGGCGGCGATTGTTTTTCATGCGCTGCGCGCCGCTCGCGTGTCCGCGCCGAAGACGGTATATAGTCCTGAGCGACGACGAGACCGGAGGCTCTGCACCCATGATGCCCCAAGGCATTGCCGCCCTCACGCCTCAGGAGCGGTTCGACCTCCTGACCGACCTCTGGGACAGTCTGGCCGCCGAAGGCGTGATGCTGACCCCGGCGCAGAAAGCCGCGCTTGCGCAGCGCGCCGCCGCGCTCGGTACGCGCATGATGAATTGGAATGGACCAAGCCGTTATTGGCCGAGGCCATCGCCGAGGTCGAACGCAGCGAGGGTGTGCGGCTCAGCGAACTCGAGGCGCGTCTCGACACTGAAATCCAATCGAGCCCATAGCCGCGATAAATCAGCCCTTCTTCAGAACTAAAACCAATTCGCGCTTGGTCGCGGCGCCCGTTCGCCGGCTTCTCCTGATGTCAGGAATAACATCTCGGATGACACGCTCAACCCGAAGGTCGGGATAGCTGGCGGTGAGCTTCGCGAGTATACGCTCGGCCGGGTGAGACTTTACTCGTTTGCGAAGGACTGTCTCGCCGACGACCAGAACGCAGTGACCACCCTTGCGAAGGTACCGCAATGCGTTATTAGCGAAAGCCGCAGTTATTTCATCTGATTGCGCTTGTTTTTCTGTCGGCTCCGGAGAGTAATCGACAGTGCTCCTGTCAAGGAACCACATACGAAGCCGGTTGTCCCGTACATAGTCGAGCGCATTCATATAGGGTGGACTTGTAATTATTGCATCCACCTCGAAGTCCAATTTGAGATCAGCGACGCAGACCTGTTCGACGCGCAGCACATTTGCTTTGTCTATCAAATTTCCATGCTTGTAGGTGCGCGCCAGCTTCGCCGCAAGACGAGGAGCCAACTCGCGCTCCTCGTACATATCCGGGAATTCTTCCTTTGGGAATTTCTTATCGCGGAGATACGGCACAAGGTGACTACTTGGGTACGACAAGAACCCCGGACGTTGATGGTGGAGAACGCTCAGCAAACATGCGAGCAAAAATTGATCGTCCCTCTCAATACACTCGTCTGCAAAGCGCACTGCATTCTGCAACGTTGCGGGATGGAAGAACTTTCGAACCCAGAGCGGAAGCTCCTTAATTTTGTAGCGAGGACGCCTTTGTGCGTCTGCCAGCCTCCGGTTCAGTTGTTCATTAGCCAAATCCAACGATTGCGGAGCTTCGAGTTTCGCCCGGGTCAGCGTGACAGCATAGGGGTTTGCATCGAATGCAAGCGATCTTCGTCCCATCAGAACAGCTTCCAACGGGATGGTGCCAGACCCAGAAAAGCAATCAAGCACGACATCACCCTGCGAACTGAATTGCTCGACGAGCTGACGGGCGATTACTGGCTTCAACTTGCCTATGTAGGGAGCCAACTGATGAAGGCGAGAATAGTCAGCCGTTAAGGTAGCCTTACGCCATTCACGAGGAGCTCTTTCCGCAACGATGGCCAATTGTTCGAGCATTGTTACCACGCCGCCGTCTTCGCTATTTGCTCGCGCGCAGTCTCAACCTTGCCCGCCAGCACAGCAATCGAATCAGCGAGCTCCTTATGGTTGTCGGCCGGATCGTAAACAAGCGCTTTGAGGTTCATGGTTTCTTCTAGAACTCGCAGTATTCCTGTTCGCGTCGAATCGTTGGGCATAGCCATATAGTGCGGACGAGCTCCTTCAAAACGATAAGCATGATCTTCGAGGAGTAATTGCATATCGGGGTCTCGCATTGACGCCCCGAGAAACACGAAAGTGTGGGTTATGAAGAGCCCCCGCAGCAGTTGATAGAAGTGGCTGTAGTCCCGGCGGGCGAGAGCATACTGGCTACGGGTGAAGATGGTCTTATCGGGATTATCGATTGTGCCGTGCACTTTAATTACGACGCGGTCCTGTCGACGGAAAACGTCCGCGACGTCGTGGTCGTAATAGTTCTTCACAATTACAGTGTTGCTCTGGAGCTGATTGGCTCTGTTTTCATAAAGCTTGTCAAAGTTCGTGGTCATTACGATCCGCGAGTCGACTGAACTCAAGTCATCGTGAATCTGGGCATGACGATACGCATTACCAACGAACTCCTGCAACATTTCGGTTTTAAATATGGAGGGCGACAGATACTTCCGCGCCAGCTCGCATGCAGTCAAAAGGTCTGCATCTTTGATGCATTGTTCAACTTCTGCCGCTTGCCCCTTATCGGAGATCCGAGAGGCAAGGTGCGCCAGGTAGGCAGACCATTCTTTCGGATGCACTCCATGGTCGTTCTGAGCATTGCGGGACACCCCCGCGCCCAAAAAGAGAACAGACCTGCGAGCAGCTATGTCTTGAACTAGGTCATCTGGCCAGTCAATCATGCCCGAATCTCCGCAGTACGTCGGAGGTTTCGCATGAGAGATGAGGTTAGATTGCCGATAAACTTCTGATACTGCTGCTGCTGCTGGTACTGACCTCCCGATAGGCCCTCGCGCGACGTCAACTTGTGGATTGGGGTATGAGCCGTTTGTGCAAGAGGGACGAGGCTGAACATGTGAGGCACGTCGCCGAGCCGAACTTCCTCGGCTGCCAACCTAGGAGCAATGAAGGGCCCCAAGCTTTTTGTGATTTCATTCGGGATTTTTGAAAGGATCGCCTCGTAAGCAGCAGTTGCTCTTTTCTGATCGCGAATAGTCTTCGTAATGTACTGCTGTACCGTATACCCCACAAATCGACCCATGAGCCCTGAAGACGCACGTACTTCGCCAGCATACGCTTCGAGAGCGGCTTCATTCCGAGCCACCACTTGCTTGTAGGCTGTCTCATAGTAGTTGCGCCATTGAGCAATCCAGTCCGCGATATTCTCGATGCCAATTAGACTGAATATGTCGCAACCCATCGGAGCGAGAAAAAAATCAACGCCGACTAGGATTGAGCGATTGAGCGCGCCGAGACTTGGTCCAACGTCATAGATTATCAAGTCATATTGCGGCTTTAGATGACTGAGTAGCTGAGTGTTCCAATTTGTGACGCGAGCTCCACCTAAGTTGCCAGCCATAAATTGTGTCCAACTGGTACTCAGCCCATCCTCGAGGAGAGCAACATGGGGATGTCCTGGAATGATAGAGATACCGAAGCGATTTGTATCTGGTCCCGCGATCTTGTGAGTTTTCCCAAGTGACGCATCGCCATCTAGAAGAGGGCGGAGAACCTGTTTGAGAGTATCCATATCAGACAGGCCGGACGGAGACCCGTACAGTCTTTCTGTCGTCTCATCTGACAATACTAGTTGTGTAGCGTTACATTGAGGGTCTCCATCAATCAGGAGAACGTTAAGTTTCTCCGTTTCTGCTATATAAGCGGCGACATTGCAGGCCAGGGTGGTTTTGCCTACGCCGCCTTTATTGTTGAAAAAACATAGGCTACCGAGTGCTGGCATGCAGGAAAACTCCTAAGGGCGCCCAGTCAGTGATTCGGTCGATCTTGCTGGTTTGGCCGCATGCGTACAAGTGGTTGCAACAACGAGGCAACACATTTTGGTCGGCGCGCCAGCCTTCAGCCCATGCCTGCTCGCTCGCAAGAACTCACAACCGCGACACCCGCGTACACGTCGCGATTAGGTGCCAATTGCGCGAGCGGATCACGGCGGACCGGCCGCCATAGCCCTCACGGCCAGACCGGCACCCCCTCCAGCCCCGCGGTCTCCGGCAGCCCGCACATCAGGTTCGCATTCTGCACCGCCTGCCCGGCTGCGCCCTTGCCGAGATTGTCGACGACGCCGAGCGCGATCACCAGGTTGCGGTCGGGGTCGGCGGCGTAGCTGACGAAGGCGAGGTTGGAGCCGGTGGCCCATTTGGTCTGCGGCGGCGTGTCGGTGACGCGGACGAAGGCGCTGCCTTCGTAGAAGCGGCGGGCGGCGTCGAGGCACTGCGCTGGATTACGGTGACACTGCACGAAACTCGAGGCACGCGGGGGACTAGATCCGGAGCGCCGACGAGATCGAGAGCGCCGCAGTGTCAAACGCATCTCACGCGGACGCCAGTTGCGAGATGACGAGGTCGAGCAGCGCCCGCAGCCGGGCGAGCCGGCGCAGATCGCGGTGATAGCCGACATAGGTGTCCCGCCCCGGCGGCTGCTCGCCGATGTCGACGGGCCGCAGGCCCGGCGTCGCGTCGCCGAGCGGCCGGGGCAGCACGGCGAGCCCCGCGCCTTGCGCTGATAGCATGGCCTGAACGTCGCGGTTGTTGCTGCGCATCGCGACCTCGGCCTTCGGCAGTCGCTTCGCCAGCCAGCGCGCATCGGGCATGTCGGCGAAGGCCGTGTCCATGGTGACGACCCTGATCCCCTGGCCATCGCCCTCGACGGCCTGCGGGCCGTCGAGCGGACCGTACACGGCATAGGGGATGTGCAGGAGCCGGCGCGAGATCACCTCCGGCTCATCGAACGCGCGGATGCGAAACACGAGATCGGCCTCGCGGCGTGGAAGACTGTAGAGCCGCGCGTCGGTCAAGAGCTCGACACAGACGCGCGGGTGCAGCCGGCCGAATTCGGCCAGAACCGGCGTCAGCACCAGGCGGCCGAACCAATCCGACGACGAGATCCTGAGAAAACCGTCGAGCTGCGCCTGCGCGCCCGCCAGGCGCCGCTCGAACGCGAGCGCCTCCTCCTCCATCCGCTCGGCGTGGGCCAACACCGCCGTGCCCTCGTGAGTCAGCACGAAGCCTTCGGCCGTGCGCTGAAACAGCGTCTGGCTCACGGCCGCTTCGAGCGCCGCCAGGCGGCGTCCCATGGTCGGCTGAGACAGGCCGAGCCGGCGCGCGGCCGCGCCGAGCGTGCCCTCGCGCGCGATGGCGAGGAAGATCCGCAGGTCGCTCCACTCCATGCGAGGCCTTTCGACGACGGGGGCGACGGACACGAGACGCCCATTCAAAACTGAATGGATTACATACGAACTCGATGATGTCCATTCATGGCACGACGGCCGACGATGCCTCCATCACAACAGGAGGTCGCCATGACCATCTCGATGAAGGCTGCCATTCTCCACGAAACCGGCGCGCCGCTCCGCGTCACCGCGATCAGCCGCCCCGCGCCGAGACGCGGCGAGGTCCTCGTCCGCATCGCCGCGGCCGGCACCAACCCGCTCGATACCAAGATCCATGCCGGCCAGGCCGCGCATGCCAGGCAACCGGCTCCCGCCATCCTCGGCCTGGACATGGCCGGCACGGTCGAGGCCACAGGCGAAGGCGTCACCCGGTTTCGTCCGGGCGACGAGGTCTACGGCATGGTCGGCGGGGTCGGCGGCCACCCGGGAACGCTGGCCGAATATGTCAGCGCCGACGCGGATCTGCTCGCGGCCAAGCCGGCGAACCTCAGCTTGCGCGAGGCGGCCGTCCTGCCGCTGGTGACGATCACGGCCTGGGAAGGTCTGGTCGATCGCGTCGGCATCCGGCCGGGACAGACGCTGCTCGTCCTGGGCGGCGCCGGCGGTGTCGGTCACATCGTCGTCCAGCTCGGCCTCGCCTTCGGCGCAACGGTTTTCGCAACGGGACGTCCAGAGAGCCGGCCGGTGATCGAGCGCCTGGGCGCTGTTTTCATCGACCGCAACGAACCGATCGCCGACGCCGTCGAGCGCATCACGGCGGGCCGCGGCTTCGACATCGTCTACGACACGGTCGGCGCGCTCGACACAGCCTTCGCCGCGGTCGCGCGGTTCGGCCATGTCACCTCGTCGCTGGGCTGGGGCACCCATCCGCTGGCGCCGCTGTCGTTCAAGGGCGGCACCTATTCCGGCGTCTTCACGCTGCTGCCGCTGCTCGACGGCAAGGGACGGCGGCATCACGGCGAGATCCTCGCCCAGGCCGCACAGCTGGTGGAAGCCGGCAAGCTCACGCCGCTGCTCGACTCGCGCCGGTTCGCCCTCGAGGACGTCGGTGCGGCCTATGACGCGCTCAAGACGGGCGGCACCGGCAAGATCGCCATCGACATCGCGGCGGCATGAGCCGGCGCGACCCGCGAGCCTCACACGCAACGGCAATATCGAGGAATAGTCCGATGAGAGTCTGGTTCATCACAGGGGCCTCGCGCGGCTTCGGCGCGCTGGTCGCGCAGCAGGCGCTGGACAGAGGCGACGCCGTCGTGGCGACCGCCCGCAATCCGAAGGCGATCGTCGATCGCATCGGGGCGCATCCCGACCTCCTGGCCCTCGCGCTCGACGTGACCAGGGAGAGCGAGGCGGTCGCGGCGACGCAGGCGGCGATCGACCGCTTCGGCAGGATCGACGTGCTCCTCAACAACGCCGGCTTCGGCCTGATGGGCGCGGTCGAGGAAACCAGCCAAGAGGAGATCGAGGCCGTCTTCCGCACCAACGTGTTCGGACTCCTGGCCGTCACCCGCGCCATTCTGCCCCACATGCGCAAGGCACGGTCCGGCCGCATCCTCAACATCTCGTCGATCGGCGGCTATCGCGGCTCGGCCGGCTTCGGCGTCTATGGCGCGACCAAGTTCGCCGTCGAGGCGTTGTCGGAGGCGATGCGCGCCGAGCTCAGGCCGCTCGGCATCCATGTGACGGCGATCGAGCCGGGCTACTTCCGGACCGACTTCATGGACGCCTCGTCGTTGAAGGTCAGCCGCATCGTGATCCCCGATTACAGCGCGACGGCAGGTCGGGTCCGGGCGAACGCCGGCACCGTCAACGGCGCCCAGCCCGGCGATCCCGACAAGCTCGCGCGGGTGCTCGTCGACTTCGCCGGCGAGCCCGACCCGCCGGTGCGGTTACCACTGGGGGCCGACACCGTCGCGGCGATCGAGGCGAAGCACGCCTCCGACGCCGCCATCATCGCCCGATGGCGCGAGGTCGCGCTCTCGACGGGCTTCTGAGTGGGGACCACGGTGACGGTGCACCGGATCAAACGCTGAGGAGAGACGCCATTTGATCACCCGTGCCGTCTCCCGCTGCTGTGACAATCGCGGCCGACCTCACGGCCAGACCGGCGCCCCCTCCAGCCCCGCGGTCTCCGGCAGCCCGCACATCAGGTTCGCGTTCTGCACCGCCTGCCCGGCGGCGCCCTTGCCGAGATTGTCGACGACTCCGAGCGCGATCACCAGATTGCGCTCGGGGTCGGCGGCGTAGCTGACGAAGGCGAGGTTGGAGCCGGTGGCCCATTTGGTCTGCGGCGGCTTGTCGGTGACACGGACGAAGGCGCGGCCTTCGTAGAAGCGGCGGGCGGCGTCCAGGCACTGCTCGGTGGTGGCGCGGCCGCGGGCGTAGATGGTGGCGAGGATGCCGCGGGTCATCGGCACCAGATGCGGCGTGAACACCAGCCCGGCGGCGCTGCCGCCACTGAGACGCGCGATCGTGCTTTCGATCTCGGGCATGTGGACGTGCCTGAGCAGGCCGTAGGGGATCAGGTTCTCGTTGCTCTCGGCGTAGCCGAACTTGCTGTCGCCGCCGCGGCCGGCGCCGGAGATGCCGGTCTTGGCGTCGATCACGATGTTGTCGGGCGCGATCAGCTTGTCGGCCAGCAGGCGAAGCATCCAGTACTCCGCGGCGGAAGATATTGAACCGAGACGTCACAGCGTACTGGATCGTCTGCTTTCGCGGACGATGCCCGCGAGGGTCTACATGTTCATCAATTGTCGATAGCAACGATTTCAAAGCTGGGCGCGGCTTTGGAGAGCACGTCCATGCATCCCCATCCGGTGATGAAACGGTAGTGACGAGCGGGATGGAAATTCACTTTCCAAGCCTCGGATTGCGTCGCCGCAAACACGGCCCCCTCCACCCGATAGGCGAAATGACGCGAGACCAGACCTTCCGTCTCAGTATCCTGCTCGGTACTGAGCGGAAATTCGTCCACAAGACGAACGATGGTGGCGTCGTTGAAGCGAACGCGGACAACATGGCCCGAGATGCCGGGAAGAATGAAGTCTGCCGAAAGACTGCCCGGACGCCAGTTGATTGCGATCAGGTCGCTCTCATCACAAGCAAAGGCCACGCCCGCATCTATCGGAAAATACTTGGGCACATCTGCTCCGGTGACCTCGTCGCGCAGGAACCATATCCTAACATTTTGACGCCAAATGTCTACTATGGCCCTGCTGTCTGGCGGGCCGCGGACATCCGTCAGCCACACGCTTCACAAAGCTCACGGCAGACGAACTCGGCACCGCCTGCGGTCGACTGGCCGCCTTACCCGGAGCGCAGCCAGCATGCCGAACGACGTGGATGCCCGGGACAAGCCCGGGCATGACGATGTGGGGACAGATGGGCGCAACAGCGCGAGCGGCTTGCGCGGCAGCGCCGCCTCACAGCCACGGCGCCGGCGTGTCCATCGCGATCAGCTGCTCGACCTCGATGCGCGGGCGGATCACGGCGGACTGGTCGCCCTTGACCAGCACCTCGGGCACCAAAGCGCGGGTGTTGTAGGTGCAGGCCTGGACGGCGCCGTAGGCGCCTGATGTCATGATGGCGAGGAGATCGCCGGGCGCAGGTTCGGGCAGCGTGCGGTCGAGCGCGAGGTAGTCCCCGCTTTCGCAGACCGGGCCGACGACGTCGGCGACGAACGACGGCGCACCCGGCGCCGGCTGGACCACCGGCAGGATGTCGTGATGGGCCTCATAGAGCGTCGGGCGGATCAGGTCGTTCATCGCGGCGTCGATGATGACGAAGTTCTTGGCCTCGCCGTGCTTCACATAGATCACCTTGGCGACGAGGATGCCGGCATTGCCGACGATCATCCGTCCCGGCTCGAACATCAGGGTGCAGCCGAGATTGTGGCTGACGCGCTTGACCATCGCGGCATAGGCGGCGGGTTCCGGCGGCACCGCGCGGTCCATGTGATAGGGGATGCCGAGGCCGCCGCCGAAATCGACATGGGAGATGTCGTGGCCGTCGGCGCGCAGGGTCTGCACGAACTCGGTGAGGATGCGGAACGCCGTCTCCATCGGGCCGAGATCGGTGATCTGGCTGCCGATATGGACGTCGACGCCGGTGACCTTGATGCCCGGCATCTTGGCCGCGCGGGCGTAGACGCGGCGGGCGTGCTCCAGGGGAATGCCGAACTTGTTCTCCGACTTGCCGGTCGAGATCTTGGCGTGGGTGCCGGCATCGACATCCGGGTTGACGCGCACGGAGATGCGGGCGGTGTGGCCGGTCTCGACCGCGAGGCGCGCCAGCAGATCGAGCTCGGGCTCGGATTCGATGTTGAGGCAGTGGATGTCGGCCGCGAGCGCGGCGCGCAGCTCGGCCTCGGTCTTGCCGACGCCGGAGAACACGATCTTGCGCGAGGGGATGCCGGCCGCCAGCGCGCGCTTCAGCTCGCCGCCGGAGACGACGTCGGCCCCGGCGCCGAGCTTTGCGAGCGTGCGCAGCACCGACTGGTTGGAGTTGGCCTTCATCGCGTAGCAGATCAGCACGTCCTGGCCGGCAAAGGCGTCGGCGAACACGCGGTAGTGCCGCTCCAGCGTGGCGGTGGAGTAGCAGTAGAACGGGGTGCCGACGGTGGCGGCGAGCCCGGCGAGATTGACGGCCTCGGCGTGCAGCACGCCGTCGCGGTAGTCGAAGTGGTTCATGGGTCAGGTCCGCGCGCGGGCTGCGAGATGAATGATTGTGGCGGCGAATTGCCGGGAAATGGGGCGGATTGTCAAACCCGCGCTGCCACCCTCCCCTGGAGGGGGAGGGTCGATCGCACGCGAAGCGGGCGAGCGGGGTGGGGTGAAGCCGCGAGGACGGTGCGCGTGGAGAGATCACCCCACCCCGCCTCGCGTTTCGCTTCGCTCACCGTGAGGCGACCCTCCCCCTCCAGGGGAGGGTGGCATCGAGCGCTGATCGAGAGGGAGTTCGAGCTCTATTTGCTGTCGAGCAGCGGGTCGAGGATGAAGGGTTTCTTCTGGCCGCGGGTGGCGGCGGGGGCGGCGTCGGCGCCGTAGCCGGAGTTGAACAGGCCGGGCTTGTTGGCGGCATCCGTCGCGGTGTCGGCGGGAGCGGCCGACATCTGCGGCGCCGGCGGGGAGTTGGCCGGCAGGTCCAACGGACCCTTGCGGCCGCAGGCGGCCAGCAGAAGGGCTGAAGCGCCGAGGACGAGCAGGACCCGGGCGGCGGAGGTTGGACGGCGAGCGCGATTCACGTGTGAAATCCCCATGCGGGCGGCACCATACAGAGAATGCACCGGCCTGACGAGTGCGGGAGTGCCACGCCGGGCCGATCAAATTTCGAACGGGAGCCCTACTTTCGCTGTTTTTCCAGCCGCTTCAGCCAGGCTTTGGCCTGCGCGGCCACGTTCTTCGGCGCGGTGCCGCCGTAGCTGGTGCGGCTCTTCACCGAGGACTCGACCGAGAGCACGCCGAGCACCTCGGCTGATATCTTCGGCTCGACCTCCTGCATCGCCTTCAGCGGCAGCTCGTGCAGGGCGACGCCTTGCTTGGCGGCCAAGGCCACGATCCGGCCCGTGACGTGGTGGGCCTCGCGGAACGGCATCTTGAGGGTGCGCACCAGCCAGTCGGCGAGGTCGGTCGCGGTGGCGTAGCCCTCGCCGGCTGCGGCCTTCATGCGGGCCTCGTCCGGCACGAGGTCGAGCGCCATGCCGGTCATGGCGCGGATGGCGAGCGACAGCGCCGCGAACGCCTCCATCGCGCCCTGCTTATCCTCCTGCATGTCCTTCTGATAGGCGAGCGGCAGGCCCTTCATGACGATCAAGAGCCCGTTCAGCGCGCCGATGACGCGGCCGGTCTTGGCGCGCACCAGCTCGGCGGCGTCCGGGTTGCGCTTCTGCGGCATGATCGAGGAGCCGGTGGTGAACTTGTCCGACAGCTTGATCAGGCCGACCAGCGGCGAGGTCCAGATCACGATCTCCTCGGCGAAGCGCGACAGGTGCACGGCGCAGATCGAGGCGGCGGACAACGTCTCCAGCACGAAATCGCGGTCGGACACGGCGTCCAGCGAATTGGCCATCGGGCGCTCGAAGCCGAGTGCCTCGGCGGTGGCGTGGCGGTCGATCGGGAACGAGGTGCCGGCGAGCGCGGCGGCGCCCAGCGGCGATTCATTGAGCCGCTTGCGGGCATCGATGAAGCGGCCGCGGTCGCGCCCGGCCATCTCGACATAGGCGAGCAGATGGTGGCCGAAGGTGACGGGCTGGGCGGTCTGCAGATGGGTGAAGCCGGGCATGACCGTGCCGGCGTATTCGAGCGCGCGGGTGGCGAGCGCGTGCTGGTAGGCGGCGAGCGCCGCGTCGATGTCGTCGATGGTGTCGCGGACGAACAGGCGGAAGTCGGTCGCGACCTGGTCGTTGCGCGAGCGCGCGGTGTGCAGGCGGCCGGCGGCGGGGCCGATCAGCTCGGAGAGCCGGCTCTCGACATTCATATGGATGTCTTCCAGGGCCCGCTTGAACTCGAACGAACCCTTGGTGATCTCTGACAAAATCGTGTCTAGACCCCTGGCCATATTTTTCGCATCAGCAGACGTGATGATGCCCTGGGCAGCGAGCATGGCGGCGTGCGCCTTGGAAGCGGCGATATCCTGCGCGTAAAGGTGGCGATCGACGTCGATCGAGACGTTGATGTCCTCCATGATCTCGTCGGGACGCTCCGAGAACCGTCCGCCCCACATCGTGTTGCTCATGCCTGAACCGCTTCCAAGACCTTGCTGACCGCCGCTGGATGGGACACACCGTCCGGTATCCCGAAATTCGCGCCTCTGATAGCCGCAACCGACCCGAGATGACAAACGATAAGCCTGACCCGTCCCCTGCCCGCCCCGCATCCTCGCGGCGGACGCTGCTCGCGGCCGGTGCCGTGGCGGTGGTCGCCGTGGCCGGCATCGCGGCGGTGACCCTTGGCGGATTGCTGAAGGGACGGCCGGCGGGCGACCAGGCCTGTCAGGCGGCGGTCGACACCGCCAAGCGGATCGCACCGCTGATCAAGGGCGAGGTGGCGGCGCTGACGGCGGCAACAGTGCCGCTGCGGCTGCCGGATCTCGCCTTCGAGGACGGCACGGGGGCAGCGAAAAAGCTGTCGGATTTCCGCGGCAAGACGGTGCTATTGAACCTGTGGGCGACCTGGTGCGTGCCCTGCCGCAAGGAGATGCCGGCGCTGGACGGGCTGCAGGCCAAGCTCGGCAGCGACGCCTTCGAGGTGGTCGCGGTCAACATCGACACCCGCGACCCGGAGAAGCCGAAGACGTTCCTCGCCGACGCCAAGCTGACGCAGCTCACCTATTTCAGTGACCCGAAGGCCAAGGTGTTCCAGGATCTGAAGGCGGTCGGCCGCGCGCTGGGGATGCCGACCTCGGTGCTGGTCGACGGCAATGGATGCGAGATCGCGACCATCGCGGGTCCCGCCGAGTGGGACAGCGCCGACGCGGTCAAGCTGATCCAGGCGGCGACATCGAAGGCCGCCGCGGGACTCTAATCGGGAGAACTCAGGCGGCGATGTTGAGGTTGCCGCCGACGCCGGGGCCGGCATTGGCGAGCGACAATGTCTGCTGCGCGCCGCCGAGCAGCGTCAGCACCGCATCCTTCTGGGCGTTCAGGTTCTGCTTCAGCACCGACGTGGCGACCTGCTGCTGTGTCGCACTCGCCTGCTGCGCCATGACCGCAGCCACCAAGCTCATGTCCATACGCGCTTACCTCGCTAGCGGCACGCTAACCGAGGAGCCTTAACGAAGCGTATCGGTCGAGCCCGGCGGCGGTAAAATCAGCGGGTCGGCACCGGCTTGGGGCCACGATAGTCGTAGAAGCCGCGCTGCGTCTTGCGACCGAGCCAGCCGGCCTCGACATATTTCACCAGCAGCGGGCACGGCCGGTATTTGGAATCCGCCAGCCCCTCGTGCAGCACCTGCATGATGGACAGACAGGTATCCAGACCGATGAAATCGGCCAGCTCGAGCGGCCCCATCGGGTGATGCGCGCCGAGCTTCATCGCCGCATCGATCGCCTCGACATTACCCACGCCCTCGTAGAGCGTGTAGATCGCCTCGTTGATCATCGGCAGCAGCACGCGGTTGACGATGAAGGCCGGGAAGTCCTCGGAAACGGCGACCTGCTTGCCGAGCCGGCCGACGAACTCCTTGGCCGCCTCGAAGGTGGCGTCGTCGGTGGCGATGCCGCGGATCAGCTCGACCAGCTCCATCAGCGGAACCGGGTTCATGAAATGAATGCCGATGAAGCGCTCGGGGCGATCGGTGCAGGCGGCGAGCCGGGTGATCGAGATCGACGAGGTGTTGGAGGCGATGATCGCCTCCGGCTTCAGCACCGCGCAGAGATCGTGGAAGATCTTGCGCTTGACGTCCTCCTTCTCGATCGCGGTCTCGATGACGAGATCGCAATCGGCGAGGCCATCGAGGGTTTCGCTGATCGAGATATGGCCGAGCGCCTGGTTGCGGGCGTCCTCGGAGATCACCTTCTTCGCGACCTGGCGGGTCAGATTGCCGTTGATGGTCGCCATGCCCGATTTCAACCGGTCGGCAGTGACGTCGTTGAGCACCACGTCGAGCCCGGCCAGCGCGGCAACGTGCGCGATGCCGTTGCCCATCTGTCCTGCGCCGATCACTCCGAGCTTGTTGATCTGAGCCATGTTGTCATCCACCCGAACGGCACGCCTGCTGCGCCCGCCCATGCCCTTGGAAGAGAGAACACCGGCCGCCGCGGTCCCACGCGGCCGGTGCCAGCAGCGTTATTTGCCGAGCTTGCCGAGCGCCTCGGTCAGCTCCGGAACCGCCTGGTAGAGATCGGCCACCAAACCGTAATCGGCCACCTGGAAGATCGGCGCGTCCTCGTCCTTGTTGATCGCGACGATCACCTTGGAGTCCTTCATGCCGGCCAGATGCTGAATGGCGCCTGAAATGCCGACCGCGACATACAGTTCCGGCGCGACCACCTTGCCGGTCTGGCCGACCTGCCAGTCGTTCGGCGCATAGCCGGCATCCACCGCGGCGCGCGAGGCGCCGACGCCGGCGCCGAGCTTGTCGGCGAGCGGCTCGATGTACTTGGCGAAGTTCTCGCGGCTCTGCATCGCGCGGCCGCCGGAGACGATGATCTTGGCCGAGGTCAGCTCGGGACGGTCGCTCTTGGCGACCTCCTCGCCGACGAAGGTCGACAGCGCCGGATCGCCGGCGGCCGCCACGGTCTCGACCGACGCGCTGCCGCCCTCGCCTGCGGCGGCGAAGGTCGAGGTGCGCACGGTGATGACCTTCTTGGCGTCCTTCGACTTCACGGTCTGGATCGCGTTGCCGGCATAGATCGGCCGCTCGAACGTGTCGGGCGCGACGACCTTGATGATTTCCGACACCTGCATCACGTCGAGCAGGGCGGCGATGCGCGGCATCACGTTCTTGAAGCGCGAGGTCGCGGGCGCGACGATCGCGTCGTAGTTCGCGGCGAGCTTGACGACGAGGTCGGCGAGCGGCTCGGCGAGATCATGCGCGTAGGCCGCATCATCGGCGAGCAGCACCTTCTTGACACCGGCGAGCTTGGCGGCGGCTTCGGCCGCAGCCTTGGCGCCCTGGCCCGCGACCAGCACGTCGACATCGGCGCCGAGGGCTGTCGCCGCCGTCAGCGCCTTGTTGGTCGCGTCCTTGATGGATGCATTGTCGTGTTCGGCAATCAGCAGCGTGGCCATCAGAGCACCCCCGCCTCGGTCTTGAGTTTGTTGACGAGCTCGGCGACGTCCTTGACCTTGACGCCGGCCTTGCGGCCCGCCGGCTCGGTGGTCTTGAGCACTTCGAGCCGCGGCGTGAGATCGACACCGGTGTCGGCCGCCGTCTTCTCGGCGATCGGCTTCTTCTTCGCCTTCATGATGTTCGGCAGCGACGCGTAGCGCGGCTCGTTGAGGCGAAGGTCGGTGGTGACGATCGCCGGCCCCTTGAGCTTCACGGTCTGCAGGCCGCCGTCGACCTCGCGGGTGACCTTGAAATCGGAGCCCTCGACCTCGAGCTTGGAGGCGAAGGTCGCCTGCGCCCAGCCCAGCAGCGCGGCCAGCATCTGGCCGGTCTGGTTGGAATCGTCGTCGATCGCCTGCTTGCCGAGGATGATCAGACCCGGCTGCTCGTCCTGCGCCACGGCTTTGAGGATCTTCGCGACCGCCAGCGGTTCCACGTTGCCCTCGGCCTTGACCAGGATGCCGCGGTCGGCGCCCATCGCGAGCGCGGTGCGGATCGTCTCGGACGCCTGCGCGGGCCCGATCGAGACCACCACCACCTCGGTCGCCTTGCCGGCTTCCTTCAGCCGCAGCGCTTCCTCGACGGCGATCTCGTCGAACGGATTCATCGACATCTTGACGTTGGCGAGCTCAACGCCCGATCCGTCGCTCTTGACGCGGACCTTGACGTTGTAATCGACCACCCGCTTGACCGGCACCAGAACCTTCATCGATCCTCTTTCGCTCTAAATTGTCCGGGGTTGACCTTTCGGGCGCGGAACCTAAAGCCCCTGTACCCCCCGGTCAACGCGCGAGGGGGAAAAAACGCAGGCCCGCACGCCCCCGCGTTAACGGTTTTGCGGGTTAACGGTTTTGGCCCGGCACCCACAACACGTCGCCGGCGCCGTTCCGGTTTGCCGCCCGGCTGGCCACGAACAGGAAATCCGACAACCGGTTCATATAACGAATGGCGGCCTCGCTGACCGGCTCGTCAGGCTTGCCGGCGAGTTCCGTCATGATCCGTTCCGCCCTGCGGCAAATGGTACGCGCCACATGCAGATGCGCCGCCGCCGCAGTCCCTCCGGGCAGCACGAACGACGTCAGCGGCGAGAGCCGCTCGTTCAGCGTATCGATGTCGCGCTCCAGGCGGTCGACCTGGCTCGCGACGACGCGCAGCCGCTCCGCCTTGCCCTCGCGCTGCGGCACGGCGAGATCGGCGCCGAGGTCGAACAGATCGTTCTGGATCAGGCCGAGCATCGCATCGATCTCGGGCGCATCGGCCAGATGCAGCCGGACCACACCGATCGCAGCGTTGGTCTCGTCAACGGTTCCATAGGCGGAGACGCGCAGATCGTACTTGGGGCGCCGCTCGCCATTGCCGAGCGCGGTCGTACCGTCGTCACCTGTCCGTGTGTAGATGCGATTCAGGACCACCATGCTGCGTTCTCAACGTCCGTTTCTCGACGCCTCGGCGTCTCGGTCTCAGCGCCCCATCGCCCAGATCGCCGCCATGGCAACGACGATCGCGACGAACTGCAGGATCACCCGCCAGCGCATCAGCTTCTGCGACAGGTTCGGCGAGCCGCCGCGCGTCATGTTGACGAGGCCCAGAAACAGCACCAGGGCGACCGCGCCAACGGCGATGGGAAGGATGAATTTACCAAGAAGTGAAGCCATCGGTGCTAGATAACACCGCAAACGCAAGAGCGCCATGGCGGATCCGCGCAGCCGGCGCTGCAACTTCTGGCTTTTGGAGCCGTAATATCGGATTGTACAAATCACGTTCTTTCGCGGAGTGCAGGGACAGGTGAAGGCGCTTCGCTACATCTTCCACGTCGTCATGGACGCGTTCTACACCTTCCTCGCCGACGACGGCTGGGCGATCGCCAGCCATATCGCGCTGTCGACCCTGATGGCGCTGTTTCCCTTCCTGATCGTCCTGACCTCGCTCGCCGGCTTTCTCGGCTCCAAGGACCTGGCCGACCAGGCCGCCACCTTGATGCTCGAGACTTGGCCGGCGCAGGTGGCGGATGCGCTGACCGGCGAGATCCACGACGTGCTGACCACGACCCGGACCGATGCGCTGACCATCGGCGCCGTGCTCGCGGTCTACTTCGCCTCGAACGGCGTCGAGGCGCTGCGGGTCGCGCTCAACCGCGCCTACGGCGTGATCGAGCAGCGCCGCTGGTACTGGCTGCGGCTGGAATCGATCGGCTATACCCTGGTCGCCGCGTTCACGGCGCTGGCGATGTCGTTCCTGATCGTGCTCGGCCCGCTGATGCTCGCCACCGCCCGGCGCTACCTGCCGCTGGCGGTCGAAGCCAACGAGCGCTTCGTCAACCTGACGCGCTACGGCATCACCATCAGCGCGCTGGTCGTCGCGCTGTTCATCCTGCACGCCTGGCTGCCGGCGGGGCGGCGCAGCTTCATGCAGATCCTGCCCGGCATCGTCTTCACCTTCATCGCCTCGCTGGTGTCAGGGATCGTGTTCGGCCAGTACCTGGCGCGCTTCGCCAACAACTACGTCACGATGTATGCGGGGCTCGCATCGGTGATCATCGCACTGGTGTTCCTGTATTTCATCGCCGCGATCTTCGTGTATGGCGGCGAATTGAACGCTTCGATCATCAAGTCGCGGCTGCCGCGCGGCGTGTCGCTCCAAGAAGCGCAGTCGCTAGAGCCCGCGGCGAAACGGGCTTGAGCAGGAACGCGTCCGCGCCGGCAGCCCGCGAGGCCGCCTCGTCCTCGCCGCGTCCGGACACGCCGATGATCGGGATAGTCCCGTGGGGCGCGTCCAGCTTGCGAATGCGAGTAATCGCCTCGACGCCGTTGATGCCGGGCAGCACCATGTCCATCAGCACCGCATCGTAATTGCCGGCCGCGATCCGCTCCGGCGCCGCCTCGCCGCGGCCGATGAACTCGGCCTGGTGGCCGAGTTCATTGAGGATAGTGTTGAGCACCACGCGGCCGAACGGATTGTCCTCCACCCCGAGGATCCGCAGGGGCCGCGTCGGCGCGAGGGCGACACCATCTTCCGATCCGCCGGCGGTGGCGTGCGGTGTGGCCGCAACGGTCAGCGTCACCGTCAGGGTGAAGGTCGTGCCGCCGCCTTCATGCGGCGCCACTGCGACATCGCCGCCCATGGCGCGCGCCAGTTGCCGGACCGAGGACAGTCCGAGTCCGGCCCCGCCGAAGCGCGAGGCAATCGAAACATTGGCTTGGCTGAACGGCCGGAACAGCCGCTTGATCTCCTTCAGGGTCAGGCCGATGCCCGAATCCGAGACGTGGAAGGCGATCGCGGCGCTGCCCCTGCCCGCGCCTCGGCCTGCGCCCCTGCTCGGCTTGCCGCGACCGCCGCGGCGTGCTGGAACGACCTCCAGCGCCACGCCCCCCTGCTCGGTGAACTTCACCGCATTGTCGATCAGGTTCTCGAGCGCAGCGCGCAGCCGCACGGGGTCGCCGATCACGAGTCCCGGCAAGTCGTCGGAAACGTGGACCTTGACATCCAGCCCCTTGGCGGCGGCGCGGCCCGACAGCGAGTCTCCGGCGGCCCGCGCCAGCACGCGCAGATCGAACAGATCCTCACGCGGCAGCGCGCCGGTGGTCTCGTCCTTGGCAGCATCGACGAACAGGGTGGCGAGGCTCGACAGATGCTCCGCGCCGGCCTTGATCGTATCGACCCAGCGCCGCTCGCGCTCGCCAAGCTCGGAGGTGGCGAGCAGGTCGCTGATGGCGAGAATGCCAGTCAGCGGCGTGCGCACTTCATGGGCGAACACCGCCAGCGCGGCTTCGACGACTCCTGGTGATCCAGCGGCAGCCTTGGGCACGGACTTCGCGGTCTCGGGCTTCCTCACTCCGGACTTGGCCGCGCTTCGCCGGCTCCCCGCCATCGCCGTGACCTGAGGAACGTGCTTCTTGAGCGGTCGCGCCTTGGTGCGCTCCTTGGCCGGCGCCGCCTTCGCGGCCCTGGTCTTCTGCGTTTGTGTCTTCGGCGCTTGTGCTGCGGACGACGGCATCCTCGGGGATGTCGTCCTGGAGGGCGCCTTTTCCGCGGGCGCTCTGGACGCGCCGGCGGACCTGGGCGCAGCCGGCTTGGCCGGTCGGGCCCGACGCCCCGTACTCATCTTCCGAACGCGCTTCATCATGGCCCCTGTGACATGAACTCCGAAAAACGAAGGGGCACTTGTACTGTCATGTCTCGTCGTGCCGCTTTCGATTGAAGCTCCCGATAACCCGCGCCATTGAGCAGCATGGCACGGTCGTTTCCGGGTGTCACGATGCCCCGGAGGTTGTCCCCGCCGGAAACGTTGGGAGACATCGGGGCTTGCGGCAGGACGCGGCTAGACCATGCCGATCCTGTGTCGGATTTCCGCCGGCGAGACGCCTTCCGCACGCAAGGCGCGCAATCCCGTTGCCCGGGAGGACTTGGACAGCTTGTGGCCCTGCGCGTCGCGAATCAGTTGGTGATGCCGATAGGCCGGAGCCGGCAGGCCGAGCAGGACCTGCAGCAGCCGGTGCACGCTCGTGGCATGAAACAGGTCCTGCCCACGCACCACCTCGGTCACCCCCTGCAGGGCATCGTCGAGCACGACGGAGAGGTGATAACTGGTCGGCGTCTCCTTGCGCGCCAGAACCACATCCCCCCAGGCCTCCGGCCTTGCTTCGACCCTGCCACTCTCGCCCGAAGGCCCGGCGCCATGCTCGTCCCAGGCCGGCCGGCCGGCGCGCGCGACCGCGGCGGCCATGTCGAGCCGCAAGGCATAGGGCGCGCCGCTGGCCATCAGTGCCGCACGGCGCGCCTCGGAGAGCGAGGTCGCCGTCCCCGGATAGAGCGGCGCGCCATCCGGATCGCGCGGCCAAGCCCCCTCTGCATCCCGTTGCGCGACCATCCGCGCGGCCTCGGCCCGGCTCTCGAAGCTCGGATAGACCAGCCCCATGCCCCGCAGCCGGTCCAGCGCAGCGCGGTACTCGGCAAGGTGCTCCGATTGCCGCCGCACCGGCTGCTCCCAGGCGATGCCGAGCCAGGCGAGGTCCTCATAGATCGCCTGCTCGAACTCGGGGCGGCAGCGGGTCGGATCGATGTCCTCGATGCGCAGCAGCAAGCGGCCGCCGCTCCGCTGCGCGCATTGGAAGTTCAACAGCGCCGAAAAAGCGTGGCCGAGATGCAGATAGCCGTTGGGGCTGGGGGCAAATCGGAAAACGGGTGGCATCATGATGAGTTCGACGCCACAGAGCCCTGCGCCTCTCCTGCCTGCGTTTCGCGTTCCAGACGCTCGACCACGGTCCGATAGAAGTGCTCTGCCTGCTGCATCATCTCGGCCGTACTGCTGCGGCATTCGCTGAAGGCCGACCGGGCCAGCTCGAACTCGGCATCGACGAACGCGGCCACCACGGGCGGCAGCGGTGCGATGCCGAGCTCGCGGGTCGAGGCTTTCCGCTGCATCAGCTCGGCCACCTCCGCCTGCAAGGCCGCGGGCGGATCGCACTCCGCCATCAAGGTCGGAAAATGCATCGGCGCCACCGCTTCCCTTGGGTGCAGGCGCAGCCAGCGCAGCGTCGCGGCTGGCCGCAGCGCATAGAAGATCTTCTTCTGCGCAACCTCCGTGCCGTCGCCGAAATACGCGCGGCGTTGCCGTTCACCGAGATGCAGATAGTGCCGCGCCACGGCATCGCGGCTCGCCACGCTCCTGGCGAAGGCGAGAAAGTCATCACGAAACCAAGCGGAGCCACGATACACCACCGGCGACCGCAGCCATTCGATGATGACCGCATTGCCCTTCAGCAGCAGCTGTACCGCCTTGGCCAGGTCCCAGCCGTTGGCGTCGTAATCATCTTCGAGCGGAAACTCGATGACGTCGCGCACCGGCCATGGCTTGATATGATCGGCGGCGCGCCGCACATAGACGAAACGGCAATCATAGTCGCTGTCGGGCGAGGCAAAGCCCCAGGCGCGGCTGCCGCTCTCGATGGCGAGCGGCAGAAACACGCCGTACTCGGCAACGACGCGATCCAGCAGGGAGTCGATCCCGGCGACCTTGTGGCGGGCCATGTCGGAGGGGATGCTACGCAAGCTCATGAGAGTTCCAGCCGTGACTGATGCTGCCTTAGCCCTGGGCCTTCCTGCCGTCCACCCGGCGCGACATGGCCCAGCCTTGCGTTCGGCGACGCCATGACCCTTCACCTCGACAGCCAAGCCGTTCTCGAGGACGCGATCCGCGACCTGGTGAAGCAGGACGCGCGGCTGGCGCCCGTCCTCGAAGCGACCGGCATGCCGGCGCTCCGGAGGCGTGAGCCGGGCTTCGCCGGGATCGCCCACATCGTCTGCGGCCAGCAGCTCTCGACCGCGAGCGCGGCCGCGATCTGGGGCCGGCTGCAGGCGGCATTCGATCCGTTCGATGCCGACGCCGTCCGCCGCGCCCGAGCCGACCGGCTGGGACGGCTCGGCCTCTCTGCCGCCAAGATCAAGACGCTGAAGCACATCGCGCATGAGCTCGGCGCCGGGCGGCTGAACCTCGACGTGCTCGCCAATGAGGACGCCGACGCCGCGCACGCCACCCTGACCGCCCTGCCCGGCATCGGGCCGTGGACCGCCGACGTCTACCTGCTGTTCTGCCTCGGCCATGGCGACGCCTGGCCGTCCGGCGACCTCGCCGTGCAGGAGGCGGTCAAGGTCGGGCTCGGGCTTGCGACGCGGCCTACGGCCAAGCAGATGATGCCGCTTGCGGAAGGCTGGCGCCCGCTGCGCGGCGCGGCGGCGCACCTGTGGTGGAGCTATTACCGCGTGGTCAAGAAGCGCGAGGGCGTGATCACGCCGGCGAACTAACAACTCCGGTGAACGGCGTTTCAAACAAAGTTGGGGTTGCAAAACGGTCATCGATGTCGGCCAGGATCGCGCCACGACGCACAGCAAACGAACGGCCGAGGTCTTCATCATGCAATCGTCCGATTTCATCGTCGCACGCGGCGATCTGCAGCAGTGCAAGACGATCGTCACCGAGCTTCCCGATGGCGACGCGCTTCCTGCCGAGGCGCTGCTGGTGAAGGTCGACCGCTTCGCCTTCACCGCCAACAACATCACCTACGCGCTGCTCGGCGAGCAGTTGAAATATTGGCAACTGTTTCCCGCGCCCGACGGCTTCGGCATCATTCCCGTGTGGGGCTTCGGCGACGTGATCGCGTCCCGCCATCCTGCCGTCGCGCAAGGCGAGCGCCTGTTCGGCTACTTCCCGATGGCGACGCATCTCGTCATCGAGGCCGCCGACGTCGGCAAGCGCGGCCTGCGCGACGCGGCCGCGCACCGCCAGGGCGTCGCGCCGGTCTACAACGCCTATGCGCGGGTGGGCGACGATCCCGCCTTTGCCGGACGGCAAGGCGATGATCAGGCGCTGCTGCGCCCGCTGTTCATGCTGTCGTTCCTGGTCGACGACTTTCTCGCCGAACAGGCTCATTTCGGCGCCACAACCGTCATCCTGTCCTCGGCCTCGAGCAAGACCGCGTTCGGTCTCGCCCACCTCCTGCATACGCGGCGCAAGGGCATCCGCGTGATCGGGCTGACCTCGCCATCGAATGCGGCCTTCGTCCGCTCGCTCGGCTGCTACGACGCGGTCGTGACCTACGACGCGGTCAACGGGCTCGACGCTGGGGTGCGCGCGGCGTTCGTCGACATGGCCGGCAACGCCAGCCTCCGCGCCGCGCTGCATCGGCACTACGGCGACAACCTCGTCTATTCCGGCCGCGTCGGGCTGACGCATCAGGACGGCAGCGATGATGCAGAGATGCTTCCCGGTGCCCCGCCCACCTGGTTCTTCGCGCCCGACCAGATCAGGAAGCGTGCCAGGGAATGGGGACCCGGCGGCATCGAAAGCCGGCTCGGCGCGGCGTGGCGGGACTTCGCCCCGCGGCTCGACGGCTGGCTCACGATCACGGAAGGACGCGGACCGGAGGCCGTACAGCGCGTCTATCTCGACACCTTGCAAGGTCATATTCCGCCGCATGAGGGCCACATGCTGACGATGGCGACGTAAGCAGGTTTTCACCCGCGACCAAACCCGTGTAGCGTTGCCCGGACTGAGGTTGCGCAGAGGCAGGGAGGCGAGGCGATGTCCATTCTCGGAACGGGCAATTACAGCTATCGCGTCGTCAAGGACTGGGCCAAGCTGCCCGAGGGCTGGGCGCTCACCGACGTCGCCTCGGTTGCCGTTGACAGCAAGGATCGCGTCTACGCCTTCAATCGCGGCGCCCATCCGATGATCGTGTTCGACCGCGACGGCAATTTCATCAAGAGCTGGGGCGAGGGCCTGTTCAGCCGCGCCCACGGCTTGTCGATCGACAGCGAGGACAATCTCTACTGCACCGACGATGGCGACCACACCGTGCGCAAATGCACGGATGACGGCAAGGTGCTGCTGACCATCGGCCTGCCGGAGCGTCCGACGCCGTTCATGAGCGGCGAGCCGTTCAACCGCTGCACCCACACCGCGCTGTCGCCCTCGGGCGAGATCTACGTTTCCGACGGCTACGGCAATGCGCGGGTCCACAAATACACACCCGACGGCCGGCTGATCCGCAGCTGGGGCGAGCCCGGCTCCGATCCCGGCCAGTTCAACATCGTTCACAACATCGCGACCGATGCCGACGGTTTTGTCTACGTCGCCGATCGCGAGAACCACCGCATCCAGATCTTCGACGGCGACGGCCGCTACGAGACACAGTGGAACAATCTGCATCGGCCCTGCGCGCTGTGCGCCTGCGGCGCGGGGCGCAAGACCTTCATCATCGGCGAGCTCGGCCCCGGCATGCCGGTCAACCTCAACGTTCCCAATCTCGGACCGCGGCTGACCATCACCGACGCCACCGGCCAGCGCATCGCCCGGCTCGGCGGCGAGCACGGTCCGGGCCTGGAAACCGGCCGCTTCCTGGCCCCGCACGGCCTCGCCATTGACAGCCGCGGCGACATCTATGTCGGCGAGGTCGGCGTCACCAACTGGAGCACGAGCTTCCCGGACCGGCCGATGCCGGACGAGGTCAGGATCCACCGCTGCCTGCAGAAGCTGGAGCGGGTCCCGGGCTGACCTTGGTCGTCCTGCTGGTCGTCGTCGCGCCGGAAGAGATGCAACTGATTTGCAGTGCGGCGATCGGGCGCTCTGCCACGGTTCTGACGCGCTTTGGACGGCAGCTCCAAAGGCGGGAGAAGCCATGTCAAGCCATTCTTGGGGCTTCACAATCCCGTCACGCTGCATGTAGTATGTCAGGGCATGCTGCTTCGCAGCCGTTATGGAGGCCAGGAGCGTTACTTGAACGCACATGTCTCGCAAGGCGGTTGGCCGGTGTTGGTGCTGAACGCGGACTTCCGGCCGCTGAGTTACTACCCGCTGTCTCTCTGGTCGTGGCAAGACGCGATCAAGGCAGTGTTTCTCGATCGCGTCAACATTGTCGAATACTACGACCGCGCGATCCGAAGTCCGTCCTTCGAAATCCAGCTGCCCAGCGTGGTTTCGCTGAAATCCTTCGTAAAGCCGTCGACGCATCCGGCCTTCACCCGCTTCAACGTCTTCCTCCGCGACCGTTTCGCCTGCCAGTACTGCCACTCCGGCGACGACCTGACCTTCGATCACGTCATCCCCCGCAGCAAGGGTGGCCAGACCACCTGGGAGAACGTCGTGGCCGCCTGCTCGCCCTGCAATCTGAAGAAGGGCAATCTGACGCCACAGCAGGCCAAGATGTTCCCCAAGCAGGCGCCCTATGCGCCAACCGTCCACCAGCTCCATCGCAACGGCCGGCTGTTCCCGCCGAACTACCTGCACGACAGCTGGCTCGACTATCTCTATTGGGACACCGAGCTCGATCCGTAGCGGATCGGCCCGTTGTCGGTGTTGATGCTGGACATCGCCCCGGCGGCGGCGACATGCTGCTCTCGCTGGAGTCTGCGAACGCCCGGCCGCCAGATCCGCAGGCCCGAATGGCCCGGCCGTCCGGCCATATATCGGACTGGATTAACTCCACTTTAGGTCCCTGTTCAGCATGCTCGCGCGTTGCCGCATGGGCCGCCGCCATGGCTGCCCGCTTCCGTCACCGATCCAGCAGGGCCGTCCGTTCCGCGCATGCAGACCGCAACCACCGAGTGCAAAGCGGCGGCGCTCGCGAAAGCCCAGGCAGCCAGCTCGCTGCAGAACATTTCCCTCACGATGTTCGCCAATGTGGCGATCGCAACGTCGCTGGCGCTGCTGCTGTATCTCAGGGAGGGCGGCACCCTCATCTTCTGGTGGCTGGGCGCCGCCATCGTCTTCGCCGCGTTCCGCGCCGGATGGGTGTCGTACCTGAAATCGTCCGGACGGATCGAGCGCGATCCACAGCGCGTGCTGCGCAATCTCACCATCATGGCTTTCGCCAGCGGCGTGCTGTGGGCGATCGTCCCGATCGCGCTGCCGGCCTTCTCCCACGCGCACAACGTCAACGACGTCGTCTTCATCATGGCCGGCACCACCACCGGAGCCATCATCCAGAGTCTCGCCTATTCGAGGATGGCGATCGCGTTCGGCGCGCCGCTGATGGGCGCGACCGTGCTGCGGATGCTGATCTCGGGCAGCGACGTCGACTACATCGTCGCGGTCGACGTCGCCTTCCTGACCTTCATGCTGTTCCGCGCAGCGCGGCTCGGCGAGCGCAACTTCATCGCGAGCCAGAAGACCGCCATCGAGGCGACCGTGCTGGCGGAATCCGTCGCCGAGGCCAACCACGCTTTGGAGCGTCTGGTTCGCACGGACTCGCTCACCGGGCTCGCCAATCGCAGCCATTTCCGCACCGTGGCCGCCGCGGCGTGCCGTTCCGGACGCGGGGTCGCATTCCTCCTGATCGACGTCGACAACTTCAAGACCATCAACGACGCGCGCGGCCACGATGCCGGCGACCGGGTCATTCAGGCCATCGCCGCGCTGCTGCAATCCGCCTGCCGCGGCGACGATCTGCCGGTCCGCCTGGGCGGCGACGAGTTCGTCGTCGTCATGCAGGGCGACGACGTGGCGAGCCGGTCCGTCGCACTCGCCGAATGGCTGATGGCCGCCCTTGCGCAGCCGCTCGCGATCGCGGGCCAGGTGCTGCCCGTGAGCTGCTCGATCGGCATCGCGGCGCATGCGGAAGGCCCGATCGATCTGGAAGAGCTCTCCGCCCGCGCCGACGTCGCGCTCTATCGCGCCAAGGACGACGGCCGCGCCTGCATGCGCGTGTTCGACGCCAAGATGCAGTCCGAGCTGACGCAGCAGCGCCGGCTCGATGCCGAGCTCCCCGCCGCGCTGGCCCGCCGCGAGCTCCACGTCGAATTCCAGCCCCAGGTCGCGATGGCCACGCAGGAGGTCATCGGCTTCGAGGCGCTGCTGCGCTGGAAGCACCCGAGCGCCGGACTGATCCCGCCGCCGGACATCGTGTCCGCGGCGATCCGATTGCGCCTGTCCGGCCAGCTCACGGAGTTCGTGGGCGAGCGCGTCTGCGCGTTCCTGCGCGCGCTCGACCGCAAGAAGGCGCACGGCATCCGGGTATCGATCAACGTCTCGCCGCGGGAATTCCCGCTTCACTCGCCGGCGCAGACCCTCAAGACCGTCTCCGAGCGCTACGGCGTCGATCCCCACCGGATCGAGATCGAGGTGACCGAAGAGGCGATGTTCGATCCCAAGCGCTGCGCCGACGAATTGAAGCTGATCGACCAATACGGCTTTGGTCTTGCGATCGACGATTTCGGCGTCGGCCATTCCTCGATCGCCAACCTGATGGCGGTCGAGATCGACACCATCAAGATCGACCGCTCCTTCATCCACGGCATCGCCGGCAACCGACGGGATCAGCAGCTCGTCGCCGCCATCACCGCGGTGGCGCTGCCGCTCGGCCACCGCATGATCGCCGAGGGCGTCGAGAGCGAGGCGGACGCCGAGTGCCTTCGCATGCTCGGCTGCTCCTACGGACAGGGCTGGCTGTATGGCAAGCCGATGAAGGAGGACGACGCCATCGCGTGGCTCGTCCAGCATCGCAGCGGTGCTGCTGCCGCGGTCGAGCGCTTGCCGCGCAGCGCGTAGGTGCTGCGCGGACGTCGCGCTCACGGATGGACCAGCACATCGGCAAGACCATGGGCAAGGCTCGGTCCGAAGGCGCCGGCCCAGGCGGCTGCGATGACGAGGACGAGGCCGGGGACGAGGCGCAGGGCGAAGGACGACCCGCCGCTGGTCCACGCCACCACGATCTTGCTGATCGTGTTCGCCGACAGCGCCGCGAGCACCGGAGCCACGGCATCGGCGGCGCCGATCTTGCCCGACGCGGCAAGCGCAGCCGCGGCCACCGCCGGCGCATGGGTATCGACGAGACCGGCGACGGCAGCGCTCGCCACCAGGCCGGCTTCGCCGAACGCCTCGCGCAACGCGGCCGACAGCACCAGCACCGCAGAGATCGTCAGCGCCAGCAACAGCGCGCCCAGCAGGCTGAAGGCGTGTCCGGGCGGCAGGTCGGCGGAACCGCTCTGCCGCAACCCGACGATCGTGAAGATCGCGCCGTAGATCGCCGCCGCCGCGCCGGCGCAGAGCAGCGGGACCAGCAGCGCCTGCAGCGCCGGGAGGCTGGTGACGGCCAGCACCGCGGCGAGCTGGGCGATGGTCGCGACCGTCGACAATGCCGCGCCGGCGGCTGCGGCGCCGCCAAGCTCCGGCGCCTTGCGCGCCCGTGCGCCCATCGCGCCGATCGTGGCCGTGCTGGAGACGAAGCCCGAGGCGAAGCCGGACACGGCGAGCCCGCCGCGTGCGCCGAGCAGCCGCATCGAGACATGTCCGGCGGCACCGATCGCCATCATCAGGACGACGAGCGTCCAGATGCTGCGCAGATTGAGCGCGCCGTACGGACCGATCGGCTGATCCGGGAGCAGAGGCAGCACGACCAGCGTGGCCGCGGCAAAGATCAGGCCGTCCTTGAGCTCGCTCTCGCTGAGCACCGAACGGACGAAGTCGTGCAGCACCGGCCGGGCCGCCAACAGCACCGCCAGCACGACGGCGACGCCCGCCGCCAGAGCAGGTTGCTCGGTGGCGAGGCCGCCGAGCAGGACGGTCAGGATCAGCGCCGCCTCCGAGGTCAGTCCCGGATCGTCGCTGCGCGAACGCCAATAGGCGATCGCCGTGAGGACCATGATTCCAGCGGTGACGACGGCCAGCAGCAGCTTGCCGCCGATCAGCATGCTCACCGCGCCGGCCAGCGACGCGACGGCAAAGGTTCGCAAGCCCGCGGGCGAGCGCCCGGGCCCTTCGCCCTTGCGGCGCTCGCGCTCCAAGCCGATCAGCAACCCGATGCCGAGCGCGACGACGATCGCGATGATCGCGGGACTGAGGCTCATGAGATCCGGCATCGACATGGTCCTACGTCAAACCGCCAGGTCTGCGCCGGGGGACATCGGGCAACCCGGTACATCGCCGCAAGGTTTCCCATCGGTCCGCTCAGGCCGCGACGAACGCGCTGACGATCATCAGCATACACGTGATGAGACCAAGTGCGGGGACCCATAGCGGCACCCGCACATGGGCGGCATCCGATCCGATGCGCCAGATGCGGATACGGAGCAGGCACAGATTGACGATGGCGAAGATCGTCAGCGTCGCGAGCGAGGTGCCTTCCGCCAGCCGCTCCAGCGGGAAGGCCAGCGCGAGGATCGCGACCGCCAGCATGACGAGGCCGGTTGCGATCAGCGGCGTTCCGGTGCGCGGATCGACGCGGCCGGCGATGCGCGGCAGGTCGCCCTGCCCCGCCATGCCATAGACGACGCGCGCCGTCATCGTCATCTGAGCGAGAATGGTGTTGAGCGTGGACACGATCGCAATCGCGGTGAAGGTGGCGGGGCTGATGCCTGCGACGGCATTGAACACCAGGCTGAGCGGCGCCGGAGAGGCCGACAGCATGCCCGGCGCCACGGCGGTCACCGCGATCGCAGCAATCAGCACATACAGCACGGAGGTGATCAGCAGCGTGAGCGCCATCGCCCACGGAATGCTTCGCTGCGGGCTCTTGGCCTCCTCCACGACGTTGGCGAGGTCCTCGAAGCCGACGAAGGCGAAGAACGCGAGCAGGCCGGCGAAGGTGATGCCGGAAAGAACGCCGAGATCGAGCGGCGGCGGCGTCAGCAAGGCAGGGCCGAACGCGACGCCGGAGTGAACGGCCGAGACGACGATCCACACCAGTCCGCCGGTCTCGATCAAGGTCAGCAGTCCGGCGAGCATCACCGATTCGAGAATGCCCCAGGACGCCACGATGCCGAGCGCGACCACGATGGCCATCGCGATCAGCGGCGTCGGCAGATCGATCAGTTGCCGGATGTAGCCGGCGCCGCCGAGCGTCACCGCGGCCGCCGCGATGATGCCGGTGGCGAGTCGCAGCGAGCCGACCGCCGTCGAGAGCAGCCGCGACTTGAAGGCCGCGCGGACATAGGCGGCCTCGCCGGCGCTCACGGGATAGCGGGTCGCAAGCTCGGCATAGGAGGCGGCGGTGAACGCCATCACGAAGGCCGCCAGCGCAAACGCCCAGGAGGAATGGACACCTGCATGACCGGCGACCGCGCCGATCAGGACGTAGATGCCGGCCCCGACGGTCACGCCCGTGCCGTAGAGGACCAGCAGCGGCAGTCCGAGCCGCCGCCGCAAGCCAGATGGAGGCACGATTGGATCTTGCGGCACCACGACGTCCATTCTTGATCACGACGAACAACAGAGTTGTAGGGGCTTAAGGGAGCAAGCGCGAGCGCTCTTGATCCCGGTCAATCCGGAGCGCGCGCCCGCGGCCGGCTGCTGCGGCATTCGGCCGCCGGGCCTTCTTCGCGAGGCGCGTTCGCCTTCACGGCCATCGGCCAACTTGAGATGCGCCGCGTCAAGACATGACTGCGCGTTCTCGCGGCGCGATGGGCCCGAGCTGCGCTGATCGATCTCCTCTCGAAACGAGAGGGCGCAGGGAAGACCGAGCCTCGGCCGAGGCCCGTGGCCCCGTGCGGAGAAAATGCACGGGGCAGGAACCACAGGTTCAGCCGGAGCGACCCGGCCTTCCCTGCGCGATGGTTTTCACGGCTGCTCCGCGCTCTCCCCGGGGACCGGCTTGTTTGCCCCCGTCGCTCGCAACCACGCACGAACGTGATCGCAAGCTTGGCGCCAGCTTCGGGGCGCCAGGACCACACGGCTTGACCGTCCGCCACGACATCAGCCGTCTTGCGCGCGAACGCGCCCGACCTCGCGACGGCCACCACTCCCCGCCCCCGCGTATCGTGACGACGCGTACGCCCCTCTCTGCATGAGGCGGGATGCGCGGGAGATAAGCATGATTTCCGGAAAAACGAAACAAGAATATTTTTCGCAGGCGGACTGGACATCAGCGGCAGATTGCGCTCGCCACCTCGATCGATTTGCCCGACGGGCAGCCCGGTCCAACCTGCCTACGCCAATGCGATGGATTGCTCGTGCCCGTCCCGGCTTTCACTGCGGACGGCAGCCGCCTAGGATGCCAGCGTCTCCACAATCCGGAACACGCGACGTGCCCGACTTCGAGCCGATCTACACCACGACCGGCGCCGAGAGCGTGGGCCGCTTCGTGGCAACACACTACGCGCTATCAGAGCCGCTCGCGTGCCGCCTGATGAACCGCGGCTTCAACGACGTCTATCTGATTATATCCGCAACGGGCGCACGCTACGTCTTCCGTCTGTCGCATCACCGCGCCCGCGGCCCGGCCGATGTCCGCACCGAGACCGACTTCCTCGCACATCTCGCGCGCTGCGGCGTGCCGGTGGCCGCGGCGGTTCCGGCACGCGACGGCGCGCTGTTCGTACGCGGCGAGGCGGCGGAAGGCGGCCGCGAAGGCGTGCTGTTTCACGCCATCGAGGGACGGACCCCGGAGGTCGCATCGCAGAGCGACGCGCGCGCCAACGGCGTGACGCTTGCCCGAGTGCACGCGGCGGCGATGTCCTATCGGCCCGAAGCGCCGCTCTATCTTCTGGACCTCGACCATCTGCTGCACCGGCCGCTCGCGCGCGTTCAACAGCTCTGCAGTCTGATCGATGCCGATGATGGCGGCTTTCTCCAGGACATCGCGGAGCGAACCGCCGCACGGATCGAGGCGATGGAGGGCCTGACATGGACGCATTGTCACGGCGACTGCCACGGCTTCAATGCGCGCATCGGCGCCGGCGGCGAGGCCGTGTTCTTCGACTTCGACGACGGCGGTCCCGGCTATCTGGCCTATGACCTGGCCGTGTTCCTGTGGGCCAAGCTGTCGTTCGGCCGGCGCTTTCATGCGGCGTGGCACGCCTTCGTCGACGGCTACCGCTCGGTCCGCCCGATCTCGGCCGCTGATTTCGAGGCCGCGCATGCCTTCGTGACCGTCAGGCACTTCTGGCTGATGGGCGAGCAGGCCAGCCGTTCGCGCGAATGGGGTAGCGAGAATGTCCGCTGGGTCACGCAGCAGCGGGAATTTCTCGAAGGCTGGGAGGCGCAGCACCTTGCGACGCGCTTGCTATGAGCTTGGGCGGATCGGAGGGATTGAACCGGAGAGCTCCGGCGGCCGACGCATGATCCAGGCGTTCAGGCTTGCGGGGGTTGGGTCCTTTCCGCGGTGACGATGACGAGATTAACGTTTCGCAATCCTTCCGCCGCGACCGAAGCAGACGCAGCACGCCCGCATCGGAGATTTTGAGCCATGACAGACACGATCGTTCAGTCACGCCGGCTGGGCATCATCGGTTGCGTGATCGGGCTTGTTGCTCTGGTCGCGGCGGTTCTGCCGCATTGGGTGCTGCCGGTGATCGATCCGCCGCCGCCGATCGACCAGGTCATCGTCGATGTCGGACATCGCGTGAAGGAGCGCCTGATGGCGCGCATCAAGGGCGTCGACTACCAGGCGCCGGCGCGCGAGACGTCCTGGACCGACCGCCTGCACCAGCAATTGCCGGTGGCCGCGGTCTCGCTCGGTTTGCTTGCGATCATTCTCGGCGTCGTGGGTCAGTTGCGTCGCGAGGAGCGGCACGTCGCGGCGATGGCGACGACCCTGGGCGGCTGCGCGATCGCCGTGCAGCTTTCCTTCTTGCTGATGGGCGCGCTGATCGTGGTGGCCATCATCTATTTCCTCGGCGATTTCCTCGCGCTGTTCTGATCGCGAGGATGCACGTGCCTGGATCTGCCGGCTGCGGGCAGATGCGCCGTCGTCCATCTTCGATGCCACCCATTCTGTGCGAGCGCGGCGAAGAATCCAGTGTGGTGCGCGGGGCCCTGGATTGCTTCGTCGCTGCGCTCCTCGCAATGACGGAGAGAAAGCGAGCTGCTCGAAAACGACGGGGCATCCGTGTCCTGTACGTCACAGCGGGACATCGGTTGAATGACGCACATTGCCAATATGATCGGGATGTGATTACTACGCGCTCCGGCGTCGAGCATTCGGCTCCGCCGCACAGGAGAGAGACGATGACTGCGATCATCCGTTGCTCCGCCAGGAGCCGCCGGGACTGATCCTCGCGTGAGGCGAGGTTTGGTCTGGCATGCGTGCGTCCGCGCGCGCTGATCGTCCCTGACCAGTTCTCCCTATCTTTCTCCAAGGTATTTACATGGGCAATTCCCATCGCGTGGACGGCCGTGCGCCGGTCCACGGCTTCTACTCGTCCAGCTCCTGGATCGAGGGCGCCGCTGCGCGCCAGCTCGAAACCGTGGCTGACATCTGTGGCGTGCGTGCTGTCGCCGGCATGCCGGATCTGCATCCCGGCAAGTTCGGTCCCGTCGGCTGCGCCATCCTCGCCGACCATATCCACCCGGCCTTCGTCGGCTCCGATGCGGGCTGCGGCATGGCGCTGTATCAGCTCGACCTCGCTTCGCGCCGGATTCGCGTCGACAAGGCGGCCGACCGGCTGCGCGACGTCGCCACACCCTATGACGGCGACATCGTGAGCGAGCTCGCAGCTCATCAGCTTGCGCCGTCCGACTTCGATGCGTCGCTCGGCACGATCGGCGGAGGCAATCACTTCTGTGAGCTGCAGGCGGTCGAGGAGGTGTTCGATCCGTCCTGCGGCATCGATCGCGACCGCGCCCATCTGCTGGTGCATTCGGGCTCGCGCGGCCTCGGCCATGCGCTGCTCGAACGGCAGATCGCCGACGGCCTCAAGCCGCTCGCGCCGGACAGTGGGGCTGGCCACGCCTATCTCGCAGCACATGATCACGCGCTGCGCTGGGCGTCGCTGAACCGGCAGGTCATCGCGCAGCGGGCCGCGACGGCCCTGCGCTGTGAGGCCGATCCGGTCTGCGCGTGCTCGCACAATTGCATCGAGCATCGTGCAGACGGCGTGTTGCACCGAAAGGGGGCTGCGCCGTCCGACCAGGGTCTCGTCGTCGTGCCGGGCTCGCGCGGCGCGCTGTCCTATCTGGTCGCGCCGCTCGCGTCAGCGCCAAAGGAGGCGTTGTGGTCGATCGCGCATGGCGCCGGTCGCAAGTTCGACCGGAGCTCGATGATCGGCCGTGTCGGCGCCACGCGATCGGATCGCGAGCGTCTCGCGCGCAATCCGTTCGGCGGCCGCGTGATCTGCGAGGACCGCGCGCTGCTCGCCGACGAGGCGCCGGAGGCCTACAAGCCGATCGTCGGCGTGATCGCCGATCTCGAAGCATTCGGGCTGGCGCGCGTCGTCGCCAGCTTCCGCCCGCTGGTGACGGTGAAGAAGATCGCCGTCCAGCGGCCGCGCAGGGAGGACCGGCGATGAGACGGCTGCTCCTCACGGCGGGGCGCGGTCCGGCCGAATGCCGGCTCGCGGTCGCGCATGCGCTGCAGCGGCTCGCCGACGAGGCCGAGGCGGCGGACTGCGAATGCGCGATCGCGCGAGAGCAGACCGACCGGCATGGGCCGGCCAGCGCGATCGTCGTGCTGGACGGGCCGACGGCGGCCGACCTCGCGCGGCGCTGGACGCAGGGCTCGCTGCTCTGGGTGTGCCGCAGTCCGCTGCGGCCGCATCACGGCCGCAAGAACTGGTTCGTCGGCATCGTCGATCTGCCCCCGTCGGAGCGGATGGCGGCGTTGGCGGCCACCGACGTCCGGTTCGAGAGCTTTCGTGCCGGCGGTCCCGGCGGCCAGCACCAGAACAAGACCGAGAGCGCGGTGCGCGCGGTTCACATGCCGACGGGGCTGGTCGCGGTCGCGCGCGACGGCCGCTCCCAGCATCGCAACAAGGCGCTGGCGCTCGCGCGTCTCGCCGCATTGCTGGACGGCCGCGCGCGCCTAGCCGACGCCGGCGAGGCGCGCCTCATCCACGCGGCGCATGACCGCGTCGAACGTGGCGCAGCCGGGCTGCGCTTCGAGGGACCTGCGTTCAGGCCGGCGGGATGATCACCGGACAGCGGGGGCGTCATCGCCCCCGGCTGCACCTTCGACAGGCAGGATGCACAGTCATCTCTCCGCCAGACGACTGCCATGCGCGCCGCTCCGCACATTGGCGGATGACATCGCGCCGCCGAACGGCTAAGCGGACCGCCCCCCGGACGGAAACGAGACGAGCATGGCGGCAGCGGCCCATTGTGGCATCGACTTCGGCACTTCGAACACCACGGTCGGCCTCAGCAATTCCGCCTCCGCAGAGCTCATCCCCCTGGAGGGCGAGCAGCGGACCTTGCCGAGTGCGATGTTCTTCGATTTCGAGGATCACGGCACCCAGTTCGGGCGCAGCGCGATCGAGCGCTATCTGACCGGCCACGACGGCCGCTTCATGCGCGCGCTGAAGAGCATCCTCGGCACCGCGCTGATCCACGAGAAGACCTATATTCGGCAGAAGGCGGTGCCGTTTGCAGGTATCCTCGGCTTCTTCTTCGCGCATCTGAAGACGCGGATCGAGACGCGGCTCGGCAGGGAGATCAATCAAGTCGTGCTCGGCCGTCCCGTCCGCTTCGTCGACAAGGATGATGCGGCCGACGCGGAGGCGCAGAGCGCGCTGGAGGGCATCGCGCGGGACCAGGGTTTCAAGCACATCGCGTTCCAATACGAGCCGATCGCCGCCGCGCTCGACTACGAGCAGCAGGTCGCCCGCGAGGAGCTGGTGCTGATCGTCGACATCGGCGGCGGCACCTCGGACTTCTCGATCGTGCGCGTCTCGCCCGAGCGGCGCGGCAAGGCGCAGCGCGAGGACGACATCCTCGCCAATGGCGGCATCCACATCGGCGGCACCGATTTCGACCGGCTGCTCAGCCTGAAAAGCGTCATGCCGCATCTCGGCTACGGCAGCCTGACCGCCGACGGCAAGCGCAACCTGCCGACGCTGTACTATCACGAGCTCGCCACCTGGCACCGCATCAACCAGCTCTACAAGAAGGGCGTGATCGGCGAGCTGCGCCAGATCCGCTACGAGGCCGAGCGGCGCGATCTGGTCGACCGCTTCATCAAGGTGGTGGAGGAGCATCGCGGCCATACGCTCGCGATCGGCGTCGAGCAGGCCAAGATCGCGCTGACCGCGGCGAAGTCGCTGACCTCGGTGCTGTCGGAGAAGGACGACTGGGCGCGCATCAAGTTCACGCGCAAGGATTTCGACCGCGCCATCGGCGATTCCGTCGAACGCGTCGTCGGCACGGTGACGAAGCTGCTCGACGATGCCGGCGTCGGGGCCGCTTCCATCAACACCATCTTCCTCACCGGCGGCTCGAGCATGGTGCCGGCGCTGCGTCAGGCAATCCTGGCGCTGTTTCCGGCGGCGCGTATCGCCGAGACCGACCTGCTCGGCAGCGTCGGCATCGGGCTCGCGCTCGACGCGCGGCGCAAGTTCGGCTGAGCCTGCTCAGCGCGGTTCCGACACCGAGGGCTGCGGATCCTCCACCCGGGGCGTCCGCGGCCGTGGCGCGGCGCGCGGCGGGGCCGGTACTGATCCGGGAACGCGGGCTTGGCTGCGCTTCGCCCGAGCCGGCGGCGAGCCGGTCGCCGCCGTTCCTGCACCCGCCTGCTGTCCGTCGCGGATGATGCGCCAGGGTTCGGGATCGATCGGACGCGATTGCGGAGCAACGACCGCGGGCCGGCTGGCGCGGCGCCGCCGCGGCGGCTCGCTTGGCGCCGGCCGCGCGACCGGACGGACTACGTCGGATGTCGTCTCGGCGGCCGGCGACGCATCGGCGGGCAATTCGATCGGGACTGCCGCCACGGCCGGCTCGGCCGCAACAGGCTCGGCTGGAACGGCGGGCTCAGGTTGAGGCGGCCTCTCCGCCTGCACGATCGATCCCGTGGTCTCCTCGACCGGCCCCGACTGGAACAAGTCATTCGGCAGCAGCACGCCCGCAATCGCGAGTGCGGCGGCGAGGCTTCTGCCGAGCGAGATCCGCGCAGGACGCTCGGGCGGCAGCGCGGCGCGGCTGATGATCCGGCGGCCAGCATCGACGCCGACCACCGCGACGAAGGCTGCGAAGCCGAGGCTGCCGCCGACGCTTGGCAGAACCGCCGCCGCCTGGACCAGCAACGCGGTCAGCGCCACCGCGGCGACCAGCGGCTGGACCACACCCCGCAAACGCTGCGGCGACGACATGCCGACGAAACAACCGGCAAAATACGCGTCGGACAGGCGGGCATCGTCCGGCGCGAGCTGCTGCAGGATGACGAGACCGGCACAGGCCAGTGCTGCCGAGACGAAGATGCGCGCCGGCCGCCCTGCGGCCGCAACCCGCGGCAGCCTCAGCGCCGCCATCGTTGCGACCATTCCGACGCCGCACAGCGCCAGCATGAGCACCGAATGATTGAGACCCCTGTCGAAGCCCTGAAGGCTGGCGACGCGCACCGGTGCGCCGTCGGCGCCGAGCAGCGGCGCGAGGCTGAGGAACAGAAACGAGCCGATCGCCGCGAGCGCGCCGAAGCGGCCGCCATAGCCGCGCAACAGCACGACGCGCAGCCGCATTTCGATCGCGCAGACGCTGCAGAACACGAGGCCGCAAAACAGCGACAGCAGCAGGAAGGATCTGTCGACCGGAAGCCCCGACCGCGCCACGCTCTCGCTCAACGCAACGATCGGCGTCATCCCGCTGAAGCTGCCGCCATAGACCGAGGAGGAGAAGGTCGTCGGCAGCAGATCTCTGGTTCTTGCCGTGATCAGGCCAGCGCAGAGCAGCAGGGTGGCGGTGACCGACGCGAGCGCCGGGGACAGGCCCGACGTGCACAGGTGCAGCGTCGCCAGACAACCGAGAAAAGCGCCGGCGAACGAGGCCAGCGGCACGACATTCAGCGACCGGCGCGGCCAGCGGTGAGAGCCGGGCTCGGACGGCCGGTCGAGCGCGTCATCGCGGTCCGCTGTCACGGCCCCGCCAATGTCGATGGGTCCGGCCGCCACTCCGGCGCGGGCTGCACCTCATGGCGGGCCACGATGCGCGGTCGCGCCGTCGCGTGCGGCACCACCCGTGCCTGTTGGCGCCTCAGCCGCGCAGCCAGCACGCCCGCTGGCCGACCATCGCGACCGATCCGCCGGGACGGCTCTGCGGACGCGGGCGACGCGGACTGCTGGACCGGCTCACTCGAGGGCCGCGGGGCGAGCGGATTGGCGCCCTCCGGATTCAGGATCTGAAGCGGCAGATCGGGCGCTGTGTCAGCGGCGAAGGCCGGCTCGCCGGGCGCCGTGCCGTCGCGCCGATCCTCGTCGTGTGAGGTCATCGTGGTCCGCGCCGGCGCAGCGGCTTTGTCCGCGTTCACCAACGGACCGTTGGGCTCCGCCACCGGCGGCTGAAACATCAGCTCGCTGGTGAGCAGCACCGCGAAGATAGCGAGTGTGGCGACGAGTCCCCGCGTCCAGGCGAGGACGGTCTGCCACGGCGATTCCCCTGCCTCGACGAACAGACGAACCGCAGCATCCACGAAAATGACCGAGACGAAGGCGATGTATCCGAGGCTGCCGCCGACGCTCGGCAGGATGGGACCGGTGAGGATCAGCAGGCACGTCAGCAGCACCACCGCGGCCATCGCCTGCGGCAGGCTGCGGAGCCGCCGCAACGACGACATGCCGACGAAGCAACCGGCGGAATAGGCGTCGAGATCAGGGGCCTTGCTGGGCAGAAGCTGCAGCACCACGAGGCCGGCAAAGGCCACCGTCGCCGCAACGAAGATGCGTACCGCGCGGCGCGACCCAGCCACGGGCGCCCAGCGCAAGGCGGCCATCGTCGCCAGCATGCCGACCGTGCACAACGCGAAGGTGAGCGCGGTGCCGCCGAGCCCCTGCTCCAGCGCGCCGCGGCGCGCGATCGGAAACAGCTCGCCCTCGGCGCCGAGCAGCGGCGCGAGACCGACGAACAGGAACGAAGCGACCGCCGCCAGCGCGCCCAGTCGTCCGCCATAGCCGCGCGCGAGCCCCCCGCGCAGCCACATGTCGAGCGCACAGCCCAGACAGAACACCAGTCCACAGAACAGCGAGAGCAGAACGAAGGCGGCGTCGAGCGGCAGACCGGCGCGAATGACGCTTGCGTTCAACAGCGCCACGGGAGTCATGCCGACGAAGCTGCCGCCATAGGCCGATGAGAAGAACGTGCTCGGCACCAGATCCGCGGTCCGTGTCAGGATCAGCGAGGCGCACAGCAGCAAAGCCGCCGCGGCCGAGGCAATCAGCGGCGACAGCCCGGTTGCACTCAGATGCAGGGTCATCAGACAGCCGAGGAACGCGGCGATGAACGACGCCAGCGGCGGGCAGCCGAGCTGGAACAGCTCCGAGCCGTAGAACGGCGCGGCCCGGCCGAGCTGCCGATCGCGCCATGTGCGCGGATCGAAGCTCTGCTCTGCCTGCAGACGACGTAACTGACGATCCGCCGCTTTGCGGTTCATATCCACGACACCCCGAATCGCGCCAGCCCAAGATCTGCGTGATGATCTCGCGGCAAGCGAATGGTTGACGTTCGGGCGCAACCCTGAGCCCGAGCCGGCGCAGTTTCCTGCGACGGTTGTACGCGCGCTGCATTCGTGCAGGCCGCGTGTGCTCGATTCATGCACTGCAATGCAACGTTGTGGAAGTATCGGGCTCCAGTCCGGGCGTGAAAGTTCCTGGCAACCTTAATGGCGGAGCGCGATGCGAAGTATCAATGACATGCGAGTTAGACGGCGTAGCAACCCCGGCTTGCAAACGAGCTTGGTAAACGACAGCATGGCGTCATGCTCACGCCCACGTTGCATACCGCCCGTCTGATCCTGCGGCCGCTGGCCCTCGCCGATGCGCCGGCGATCCAGCGTCAGTTCGACAACTGGAACGTGATCCGCAACCTCGCGGCCGTCGTGCCGTGGCCCTATCCTCCTGACGGCGCCGAGACCTTCGTCAGGCTGCAGCTCGACAGGATCGCGGCCGGCGAGGAGCTGTATCAATGGGTGCTGGCGCTGCGCGACGGTGACGGCGAGGCCATCGGCAATATTCACTTCCGGCCGCGCATGGAGTCGATGAAGGGCCATCGCGGCTTCTGGCTCGCTGAGCCCTATTGGAATCGAGGGCTGATGAGCGAGGCGATCGCCGCCGTGAACGACTTCGCCTTCGGTCCGCTCGGGCTCGATCAGTTCACCGTCTGCAACGTCGCGAGCAACATCGCATCACGGCGGGTCAAGCAGAAGACGGGCGCCGAGTTCGTCGGCTTCATCGAGGTCGCGCACCACAATGGCGAGACCCGCTCCGAGCAATGGATCGTGCGGCGGGAGACGTGGCTGCAACGCCGAGAAAAGCAACGCGCTCCCGCCTGAGATCGTCGGCGCTACGCGCTCGTCGTCACGTCGAGCACCGCCTGCGCAAACGCCTGCGGCGCTTCCTGCGGCAGGTTGTGGCCGATGCCGCCAGTGATCAGCCGGTGCTCGTAGCGGCCGGTGAACTTTCTGGCGTAGGCCTCGGGCGCTGGATGCGGCGCGCCGTTGGCATCGCCCTCCATCGTGATGGTGGGCACGGTGATGTCGGGAAAGGTCGCGAGCCTCGCCTCCAGCGCATCGTATTTCGCCTCGCCCTGCGCGAGGCCGAGCCGCCAGCGATAGTTGTGCACGACGATGTCGACGTGATCGGGATTGTCGAAGGCGGCGGCGCTGCGCGCGAACGTGGCGTCGTCGAACGCCCATTTCGGCGAGGCCGTCTGCCAGATCAGCCTGGCGAAGTCGCGCCGGTTCTTGTCGTAGCCCTCGCGACCGCGCTCGGTCGCGAAGTAGAACTGGTACCACCATTGCAGCTCGGCGGCCGGCGGCAGCGGCATGCGGCCGGCCTGCTGGCTGCCGATCAGATAGCCGCTGACCGAGACCATCGCCTTGCACCGCTCCGGCCACAGCGCCGCGATGATGTTGGCGGTGCGCGCGCCCCAGTCATAGCCGGCGAGGGTCGCGGTCCTGATCGAAAGCGCGTCCATCAGCGCGACGATGTCGGCGGCGACGGCGACCGGCTGGCCGCTGCGCAACGCGGTCGGCGACAGCAGCCGCGTCGTGCCGTAGCCGCGCAGATGCGGAATGATGACGCGATGGCCGGACGCGGCCAGCGCCGGCGCGACGTCGGCGAAGCTGTGGATGTCGTACGGCCAGCCGTGCAGCAGGATGACGACGGGGCCGTCGGCCGGACCTGTCTCGGCATAGCCGATGCTGATCTCGCCGGCCTTGACCTGCTTGATCGGTCCGAGCGACGTCCCCGCCCCCGGCCGGATCGCCGGCAGCTTCGACGCCGACTTGAAGCTCTGCGCCTGCCCGGCGCTGGAGCCGAGTTGAAGGGCCGCAACGGCGGTTCCGGCAAGGGTGAGGAAACGGCGGCGGCTGGCGTGAAGGATGGTCGGCATGGCGGAGGCTCCTGGTTCCGAGGTGCGGTCGTTGTGCGCCTTGCGCCCGCGCGGCGCTTGGAGGAGGCATTGATTTTTCCTTGAGGCCGGCTTGATTTTGCGGATCGCGTGACGCGAAGGTGAAACCGGCGGCCAGGACGGTGCCTGTGGTATATTGCTTCGACGATTTCGTGCTCGATCCCGGCCGCCGCGAGCTGCGCCGCGGCGACGACCTGGTCGCGATGGAGCCGCAGGTGTTCGACCTGCTCGCGTTCCTGATCAGGACGCGCGACCGCGTCGTCAGCCGCGACGACATCCTCGCCGAGGTGTGGGGCGGCCGCATCGTCTCCGAGGCGACGCTGGCGAGCCGCATCAGCGCGGCGCGGAGCGCGATCGGCGACAGCGGCGAGGCGCAGCGCCTGATCCGCACCATTCCGCGCAAGGGCGTCCGCTTCGTCGGGGCGGTCCGTGAGCAGGCCGACGCGGTGCAGACGCCGGCCGTATCAGCCGCACCCGCCTTCGACGGCCCCGCCATCGCCGTGCTGCCCTTCACCAACATGAGCGGCGATCCCGAGCAGGACTATTTCGCCGATGGGATGGCCGAGGACATCATCACCGCGCTATCCCGTTGCAGCGGCCTCGCTGTGATCGCCCGCAACTCCTCCTTCATCTACAAGGGCAAGGCCGTCGATATCCGTACGGTCGGACGCGAGCTCGGCGTCGGCTACGTTCTCGAAGGCAGCGTGCGCCGCGCTGGGTCCCGCCTGCGCATCAACGGGCAGCTGATCGATGCGGCGTCCGGCGCGCATCTGTGGGCGGAGCGCTTCGACGGCCAGCTGGACGATGTGTTCGCGCTGCAGGACCGCATCACCGAGAGCATCGTGGCGGCGATCGAGCCGACGCTCGAGCTGGCGGAAGGCGAGCGGCGCCGCGCCACGCCGCCGCTTCCGGACGCCTACGATCTGCTGCTGCGCGCCGCCAGCCTGCGCGACGCCTTCACGTCCGACAGCCTCGCGGCGGCGACCGCGTGTCTGGACCAGGCGCTGGCGATCGATCCCGCCTGCGCGCCCGCGATGGCGGCTTGGGCCTATTGCCAGGCGCTGCGCCACTTCCAGGGCTGGAGCGCGCCGGACGAGACCTATCGCACGGCCGCCGTGGCGCGGGCGTGGCAGGCGTGCGAGCATGCGCCCGGTGACGCGCAGGTGCTGTGGATGGCGGCCTTCGCGATCTGGAACATGGCCGAGGACATCGCCCCAGCACGGGAGCTATTCCGCCGCTCGCTTGCCATCAACCCGAACTCGGCGATGGCGCTGACCTTGAGCGGCTGGATCGAGATCATGGCCGGACACACGGCTGCGGGACGCGCGATGATCGAACGGGCGCGGCGGCTGAACCCGCGCGATCCGCGGGGCTGGTTCGCAGCCGGAGCGCTGGCGATCTGTGCGGTGGCCGAGGACGATCTCGCTGGCGCCGTTCAATGGGCGGAGATCGCGCTGGCGCAGAACCGGCGTTTCGCCGTCGCGCTCCGCGTCCTGATCGTGGCCCTGGTCAGGACCGGAGAGATGTCGCGCGCCGGCGAGGTCGCGCGTCAGCTTCTGAGCCTCGAACCGCATCTCACCGTGTCCGAGTTCCTCGAACGGATCCCGTTTCCGGCCGGGACGCTCGCCACAACCTACGCGGAGGCACTGCGCGCAGCCGGTGTGCCGCCATGAAGCCGTTCGCGTGCAGTGGACCGTGTTGCAACTGAGATTTTCGACATAAACGGCAAAGTTGCGAAACTTGGCTAGACCTCGTTCATACTACCTTAGGTTCCATTCCGTAGTTTCGCGGGCATCGTTCGGCGGCCATATCGCCGGGCGGCGGAGGGAATTGATGAAGAAATTGCTTCTCAAATTTTACGAGGATGAATCGGGCGCAACCGCGATCGAGTACGGCCTGATTGCGGCCGGCATCGCGCTTGCGATCATCACCATACTCAACAAGCTCGGACTCACCCTGGAAGGCATCTTCACGACCCTGACCACGAAGCTGAACGGCGGCTGATCGATCGATTGTCTGCGATGGCGTTCTCAGGACCGGAGCAATCCGGTCGCCATGGTCGGACTGGCCGGGCCTCGCGCCCGGCCTTTGTCTCTTGATGAGCTCCATTCTTCGATGGAGCGGCGCCGCAACCGACCTATCAATGGGTCGTGCTGCGTCCAGCCTCCTCGCACGCGTTCATGCAGCGCCGGCAGGACTCGGCGCAGATCCGGCAATGGGCATGCATCTTGGCGTGCTTATCGCACTCCTCGGCACATAGCCGGCACGCCGCCGCGCAGGCCTCGAGCATGCGGCTGATCATCTCCTGGTCGGAGCCCGTGCGCCGCGTGGCAAGACGGCCGGTGACGTTGCAGACGTCGGCGCAATCGAGATTGAGCCGGATGCACTGCGTCAGCCTGGCGACGCTATTCTCTCCGAGACACGCATCGGCGCAGGAGGTGCAGATCTGAGCGCAGGAGTAGCACTCCTCGATGCAGCGGACGAGTGCGTCGTCAACTCGACCGCGGACGTGCGGGTGGGTTTCGATCATCTGTTGAGCGTGCATGGGAGCTCCTGTCCGTTGGCCCCCGCGAGCGACAATGAAGATCGGCTGCAAAGGTTCTTATCGCCGCGCCGTTCGGTGCCTGACCTGTTCCCGTGGCGCGACCCCGATCGTCTTACGATCCGCGTGACGGAATTATCAGTCCGCCTGGCGTCACGGCTTCCAGCCTTTCAGTCCTGCCTCAGGCTCATCAGCGCCATTTCGCAGAACTGCCATCCGAAACCTGGCGGCGCGCGCGTATGGACGACCCGGTTCGGTTGAGGCACAACACCTCTCATCACTGACGTCGGCGGCCAAAGCCGCGGACCAAGAATGGGCGCCCGTGCGAGGCAGCCGACGATACGGAGGAATGGATGCTGATTCCGATGGCCGACGTGCCGCGCTGGTATGCGGAGCGCAAACCCGGGGACAGCGTCGCGCTCCGGCACGGCACCGATGTCCTGACCTGGGAGCAGCTCGAGCGCCGCGCCAATGCGCGTGCGCGCGCCTTCGCGGCCAAGGGCGTCAAGCCCGGCGACTTCGTCGCGATCGGCCTGCCCAACGGCAATGCGCTGTTCGAGACCAGCTTCGCGGTGTGGAAATGCGGCGCGACGCCGACGTCGCTGTCGTGGCGGCTGCCGCGCGGCGAGGCCGCCGCGGTGCTCGAGATCCTCAAGCCGTCACTGGTGGTCGGCGGCGAGGCCGACTGGAATGCGCCGAACGCGCTGCCGGCCGATTTCACGCCCGAGGGCTTTTCCGACGCGCCGCTCGCCGCGCCGGTGTCGCGCTATTGGAAAGCAATGACCTCGGGCGGCTCGACCGGACGGCCGAAGGTGATCCTCGATCACCAGCCTGCGGTAACCGACACCGCCGCCGAGCCGCCGCTCGGCATTCCGAAGGGCGCATCGCTGCTCAATCCCGGCCCACTCTATCACAACGCGCCCTTCATCGTGTCGCATTACGCGCTGTTCGCCGGCGGCAGCCTGACCGGGATGGTGAAGTTCGACGCCGAAGAGACGCTGCGGCTGATCCAGACGCAGCACATTCAGTGGGTCAACTTCGTGCCGACGATGATGCACCGGATCTGGGCGCTGCCGGAGGCGGTCCGCAACAGCTACGATCTGTCGAGCCTGAAGATGGTGTTCCACATGGCCGCGCCGATGCCGCCATGGCTCAAGGAAAGATGGATCGAGTGGCTCGGGCCCGAGCGCGTCTACGAGCTCTATGGCGGCACCGAGCGCCAGGGCCGCACCATCATCTCCGGCACCGAATGGCTGCAGCACAAGGGCTCGGTCGGCAAGATCGACGAGTCCTGCAAACTGCGCATCCTCGATCCCCAAGGCAATGACGTCGCGCCGGGCGAAAGTGGCGAGATCTACTTCCTGCCTGCGGATGGTCCCGGCAGCACCTATCACTATCTCGGCGCCGAGCCGAAGCGCCGCGCCGACGGCTGGGAGTCGCTCGGTGACATCGGCCGGCTCGATGCCGACGGCTATCTCTATCTCGGCGATCGCCTCGCCGACATGATCCTGCGCGGCGGCGCCAACATCTATCCGGCCGAGGTCGAGGCGGCGCTGATGGCGCATCCCGACATCCGCTCCTGCGTCGTGGTCGGCCTGCCCGATCCAGAGCTTGGCCAGCGCGTGCATGCGATCGTGGAGATCGACCGCTCCAGGAATGCGCAGGGAATCGTCGACGGCATGAGCGCGTTCCTTGCCGACCGGCTCAGCCGCTACAAGCACCCCGAAAGCTACGAGCTGGTCGACGTCATGCTGCGCGACGATTCCGGCAAGGTCCGCCGCACCTTGCTGCGCGACGAGCGCGCGGAGTGGGTGAAGGATGGCCGCGACTTCCGTCTCGTGCCCACGCGGGCGCGCCCGGCGGCAGACTGACGGCACGGAAATTTTTCGAACGTTTACGATGCTGGCGTAGACTCCGTGAAGGGAAGGAGAGTCCGCGCCATGATGTCGAGACGACGGTTTCTGCGCGCCGCGGGTACGGCCGCGGCGCTGCCCTTGGCGCGGATGCCGCGGGCGCGGGCCGAGCTGCGCACCATCCTCAACGACGCCAGCCGGCTCAACCCGACGCCGGTCGCCAGGCATGTGGTGATCAGCAAGCCCACGACCGACGACCTGATCGCGCGGCTGCGCGCCGAGCTCAAGGAGGCGGCCGCGGCGAAACGCCCGGTGACCGCGGCCGTGGCCCGGCATTCGATGGGCGGCCAGAGCCTGCCGCGCGACGGCACGGCGATCACGCTCGACGGCGGCGCGATCGAGCTCGACACGGCGGCGAAGACCTATCGCACCGCGGCGGGCAACCGCTGGTGGGACGTGATCGCCGCGCTCGATCCCAAAGGCTTCTCGCCGGCCGTGATGCAGTCCAACAGCGATTTCGGCGTCGGCAGCACGTTCTGCGTCAATGCCCATGGCTGGCCGGTGCCGTATGGCCCGTTCGGCTCCACGGTGAAATCGATCCGCATGCTGCTCGCCGACGGCACCTTGGTGCAGTGCTCGCGCAACGAGAATGCCGAGCTGTTCGGGCTCGCGATGGGTGGCTACGGCCTGTTCGGCATCGTCGTCGATCTCGAGGTCGAGATGGTGCCGAACCTGCTGCTCGAGCCGCGCTTCGAGCGCATGGCGCCGGAGAAATTCGCCGAGCAGTTCACACGCAACATCGACGGCGACGCCAATGTGAAGATGGCCTATGGCCGGATGTCGGTGTCCCGCAAGGCGTTCTTCGACGACGCCCTGCTCGTCACCTTCCGCCCCGCCCCCGATGCTCCGGCGACCCTACCCGCGGCAGTCAGCTCCGGCAAGCTCACCGGCGTCGCCAACACGATCTATCGCGCCCAGACCGGATGGGAGGTCGCCAAGGGCCTGCGCTGGTTCATGGAGACCCGGCTCGGCCCCGCCATCTCCGACAGCCGCTACACCCGCAACTCGCTGATGGCCGAGCCGGTCGCCAATCTGGCGCAGAAGGACATGCACCGCACCGACATCCTGCACGAATATTTCGTCGCGCCGGAGCGGTTCGGCGAGTTCCTCACCGCCTGCCGCGAGATCATTCCCAAGGCGCGCGCCGAATTCCTCAACGTCACCCTGCGCTACGTCGCCGAGGACAAGACACCCGCGCTCACGATCGCACCGGTGCGCCGGATCGCGGCCGTCATGTCGTTCTCGCAGGCGACCTCGCCCGAAGGCGAGATCGACATGCTGCGGACGACGGAAGCGCTGATCGACCGCATCACGGCGATTGGCGGCGCGTTCTATCTGCCCTATCGTCTGCACGCGCGCCGCGACCAGGTCGAGAAGGCCTATCCGGCGGCCGCGCGTTTCGTCGCCGCCAAGCGGCAGTATGATCCGAACCTCCTGTTCCGCAACGCGATGTGGGACGCCTATTTCGCATGAATACATCAGCAGCAGATGGCTTCGCATTGGACCGCTATCGCATCGCCGCGCTGGCGCTCGCCATGGCGCTCCTGTTCGCCGCCGCGACCGACTACATCCCGACCTTTATCGATGCGCAAGGCCGCGTGTTCGGCCTGTTCCAGCTCGACATCTACAAGGATGCGCTGCATGTCGCCTCCGGCCTGTGGGCGCTGGCGGCGATGCTGACCCGCCGCAGCGCGGTGTTCTTCCTGCGCGTGTTCGGCTCGCTGTATTTCCTCGACGGCGTGATGGGCGTGTTCACCGGCTCGGGCTATCTCGACCTCTCGATCGTCATCGACGGCATCCGCGACACCTCGTGGCTGGTGAAGGTCCTCTCCAGCCTGCCGCATCTCGCACTCGGCGCGATCGGCATCGCGGTCGGCTGGTCGCCGTGGCGTAGACAGGCTGCCCTCGCATGAGCCTGCGTCGTAAAGCGCTGTATCTTCTCGGCGTCGTTTTGGCAGCCGCGGCGATCGGCGTTGCCACCACCGTGATCAGCGTCGAGACGGTCTGCGTGGCCGACGTCCCGACCCCGATGGTAACCTCCTACTTCGGCATCACCGATCCCGCATATGCGCGATCACAGGGTGACAGCTTCCTGACCTTTCCTGAATGGTACATCGTCCACGCCTATGCGGACCTCGCTGCGGTGACCGGGCAGGCCTCGGAGTCCGACTTCCACTATCTATCGAGCGTCTCCGGCTTCTGGCGCAGCCTGTGCCGGGCCACGCGCCAGGCCGCAGGCTCCGGTCCCGCTACCTCGGAGCAGAAGCTGACGAACTACATCATCGGCTTCAGCTTCACCGCCGAGATGGCGCTCCAGGGCGCTTACGAGAAGAGCATCGGGGCGATCAGCTGGGAGACCACGGACGGCGTCAAGACCGCGGAGGACGCCTTCAACCTTGCCCTGCTGAAGGACTACGCTGCGTTCCTGTATCAGACACCCTGGTATCGGTATCCCTTCGTCGCCAAGCTCGATCAGTTCTGGCGCGAGACGCCCTTCGTGCCATCGTTCCGCGCCGTGGAGCGGCGCGTCTCGCTCAGCCTGCAATATGCCGGGCGCGCCGCCTATGCGGCCGTCATCGGCTATGTGGCGGGCTACGATCCGGCCGTGCTGACCATCCAGAGCGTCGTCACCGGCCTGCCTGCCGCCGAGCTTGCAGTCATTCCGGGCGTGAAGGTGATCCGCGAGGTCACGGACTCCAAAGGCATGAAGGGCGTGCTGGTGGAGACCGAGCGCTACGCCAAGTTCGATTCCTTCGCCAAGGAGCTCGGCCGTCATGACGGCGCCGCGTTCGGCGAAATCGCAGGCAATCATCGTATCCTGGTCACGATCGTGGTCCCTCCGGGCGACGGACGGCTGGCAGCTTTCGATGGGCTGCCTATATTCAGTGTCCCGATCCAGTCGCGCCCCGGTGCCCGTCGCATCGGCGTCGACGTACCGGTCCGGTCTTTGGTTCAGGACATCGGCCGTTTCGAAGCCGCGGGATATACGTTCGAGCATGCCTACGACTATTGACCGGCATCCCCCGTCCCGCGCCCTTCCCTTGAAGGGCGTGCTGGCCGTTGCCCTCGTCTGGTTTGCGGGCATGGCTGCCATGGCCCTGGTGATCAAGCCGGATGCGGTGGTCGTGTTCGGCCCGTCCGACCGTATGATCTCGGCGATCGTCGCCTCCGATGGAGCCTTGCTCGATGCCGGACGTTTCCACATCGCGGCCAAAACCGGAGCCACGACTGTCGGCAGCCTGTATGCTGCCGGAGCGTGGCTGGTCTGGCCCCTGATCGGCAGGGGCTGCGGCCGCGGGTAGTTGGGAAGCCAGTTCCTCCCGACGCCGATGCGGAGCCGGCGGAACTGGCGCAGCCGCTCAAAGATGTTAAGCTCGCGTTCACGCTGTGGCCGTCACGCGACACGAAGCAGAAGCTTGGTCGATGCACCCGGGGGTATCGACAGAGCAGGAGAACGAAATGCCTTCTTTGACCGAATGGAAAGTGCCGTCCGCCTTCCAGCCTCGCGCCGAAGACTATCAATATGATCTCGATCAAGCCCTGTCCTCGATCGTGGGCCTGCATGCCATCATTCCGTCCGACGCCTTCAGCGCGGAAACGCTGGGGACCGAGCGTGCCGGCAATGCCGTCGTCATCGACGACGGGCTGGTGCTGACCATCGGCTACCTGATCACCGAGGCCGAATCCGTCTGGCTGCACCCCAATGACGGACGCGTGGTCGAGGGCCATGTGCTCGGGTTCGACTTCACGACCGGCTTCGGCCTGGTGCAGGCGCTCGGATCGCTCGACCTGCCGGCGCTGCCGCTCGGCTCGTCGGCGGCAACCAAGGTCGGCGATCATGTCGTGCTCGGCGGCGCCGGCGGACGCACGCGATCGGTCGCGAGCCAGATCATCGCCAAGCAGGAATTCGCCGGCTATTGGGAATATCTGCTGGACGAGGCGATCTTCACCCACCCCGCCCATCCGAATTGGGGCGGCACCGGCTTGCTCTCGGCCAAGGGCGAACTGATCGGCATCGGGTCGCTGCAGTTGGAGCGCGAGCGCGACAGCAAGGACGAGCACGTCAACATGATCGTGCCGATCGACCTGTTGAAGCCGATCATCGATGATCTCAGGCGCTTCGGCCGTGTCAACAAGCCGGCACGCCCCTGGCTCGGCATGTACGCGACGGAGGTCGACGATCGCGTCGTCGTGATCGGCGTCTCCGACAACGGCCCGGCGGCCCGCGCCGAGCTCAAGGCGGGCGACGTGATCCTCGGCATCAACGGCGACAAGGTGACGAGCCAGAGCGAGTTCTATCGCAAGCTCTGGGCGCTCGGCGCAGCCGGCGTCGACGTGCCGCTGACGGTGCACCATGAGGGCGTCACCTTCGACGTCACCATCGCCTCGACCGACCGCGCCAAGCTGCTCAAGGCGCCGCGGCTGCACTGAGGCGGCCGCGGGCCTGCGTTCACGCGTTGACGTGCCAGGCCGCAGCGATCTGGTCGTGCAGTTGCGCATCCGTCGGCAACTGTGATGCCACCGTGGGATCGAAACCCGGATGCGCCTGGGCGTAGGTCGCCATGGCCTGGACGAGTTGCGAAACCTGGGTATCGATCTCGAGACCGCCGGCCTTGATCTCCTGCAGCTGATAGGAGCCGCCAAGGAACCAGTCGGCGACGGTGACCTGCTGATGGGTGCCGAGAATGTCGATCTCCAGATCGTTGCCCGATTTGACGAACCAGAAATTGTCGGCCGTGTAGGTCGTTCCGAAATCGAGCGTGCCGGTCGGCTTCGACAGCGACGCTACGCCGTTGATGATGACGTCGTTGCCGTCGCCTTGCGCATAGACGTAGGTGGCGCCGACGCCGCCGACCAGGATGTTGTCGCCGGCCCCGCCCTTGAGTACGTCGCTGCCGCCGCCGCCGATCAGCAGGTCGTCATTGGCGGTGCCGAACAGCGTGTCGTTGCCGCCGCCCGCGATCAGCAGCGCACCGTCGGACGCAGCAATGATCGCGCCCGGCACCGGATCGACCGCGACCGTGGTCGCCGCGTCGCTCAAGGCTGCGCTGAGCCAGTCGAGATTGTCGGTCTTGCCGCCCCAGAGCACGCCGATCGCCAGGTCGACCAGGCCAGCGTCCTCACTGTCGAAACTCGCGACAGCATCGATCAGCGCGAGCTTGCCCAGGACGTCGACAGCCGATCCGGTGTCGGCGCGCGACCACAGGTCGGACGACAGATCCGCGACCAGCAGGTTGTTGGCCGTGTCCTGATAAAGGATGCCGTGCTCATGGCCGATCACGCCCGGCGTCGCCGCGACCTCGTCGTGGTTCTGCGCCAGCAGTGCCGAATATTCCACCACGATCTCGGCCAGCGCCTTCTCGACCCCGCCGTTCTTCAGGTAGGTCGCCGCAGTGTCGGCGCTGACGCTGTTGCCGAGCACGCCACCGCCGTTGAACAGGGCCTGCACGGCGCTGTTGCCGTAGCCGCTGGCGTCGGTCACCGTCGAATAGGCGATCATGTCCTTCATCTTGTCGGACGGCGCGCCTTCGCCGCTCACACCGGCCGCGAGAATGCCGACGGCCGAAGCAATCGCGTCATCCTCCAGCGGCGCCAGCAGCACAGCCGCCGCCTTCTTCCAATCCTGGGCACCGTTGTCGCTCGCCCACTGCATCATCGTCAGCAGCGCGATCGAGTGCAGGCTGACCGGATCCAGACCGAGATCCGTGCCCGCGCCGAGCACGGTCTTCTGCTCGGACGAGATGCCGATCGCAGCATGGGCGATGGCGAGCGCGCCGGCGACCGGTCCGAGCTGCAGCAGCGCCAGCGGCGCTTCCAGCACCGGCGCCGCAGCCCGCACATATTGCAGGATCTCGCCGGACAGGGAGACCATGTGAATGTCGGAATAGCGGTCGACCGGGTGCGACATCAGCGCGCCCCAGAAGCCGTGCAACTGGTCGTAGCGGACCTCAGCCGCGAATTCGAACGGCATCGCGTCATACGCATAGGCCACCTTGTCGTTGAGCGCCGCGATGTAGCCGGCAAGTCCGCCGCCGAGCGAATGTCCGGTCAGCGAGACGTTCGATGTCGCCCATGTCTTGTAGTAGGACTCCGCATCCGGGAACTGCGTCGGCCAGCCGGCCAGACCGGCACCGCCAAGCCACGATGGCACGTCGGCGAGACTGTCGGTGCCGCGAAACGAAATGATCCGTGTCGATGGATCGCCCGCGAGCTGGTAGGTCGCGGCCTCGAAATTGTCGGCGGTCGAGGTCACGCTCGCCGCCACCAGCTCATAGCTCCCGATACGGTTGAAATTGACCACGAGCGTCGGGTTGACGCCCCTGTTGTAGACGTCCATGGCGAGCACCGCGTTGATCAACGCGGCCGACGGCGATTTGGTCATGATGCGAATCCCCCCTCGGCAACCGATCGGCAGTTTTGACCCAGGGCGGTGATCCACGAGGAACCCTCCGCCGCGCCGCCGGCTCTCACCAAGTGCGACATCGCGCCCGAATTTTGTCAATCAACTATCGTCTGCGCGTGTATTCGCGCGCGACTCACCTGCCGCGCGCGACGGCAGCGTCCGGACCGTGTTGACTTGCAGGAGCCGCATCGCGAGATTGCGGCTTCGCGGAGCGAACACGCGTTCGGAAAATGGTCATTGCCCGGACGCCCGATTTTGCGTTGCATGACCGGCAAGCAGACGAGACGGCCAGCCCCGCGTATCGCGTATCAAGGAGACCTGCATGACGGATGCCGTGGTGGATGACATTCTCATCGTGTTGCCGCCACTGCTGCAGACGCTCGAAGCCCTGTCCCACGTTGCACGCTACCTGAACCCGCCGGATTTCGATCGCGTGATGGCTGACGTCGGCGATCCCGAGCAGGTGCTGCACACGGCGCGGATTCATCTCACGTCGTGGCCGGCGGACTTCGCCCATATCCGTATCGCCTTCGACACCGCAGCGGACGCAGCGCTGATGTCGTTTGCCGGCCTGCGCGCCGTTCAGCGCGGCGAGGGCGACCTGGTCGACGTGTTCAGGGCCCTCCGTCAATTGCCCCGCGCACTCGAGGCGCTGTTTCCATTGGCCGCGACGCTGCCGCCGCTGAGCGAATTCTTCCTCGATCCCGCCGTCGACGGTGACGACGGGCTGCGCCAGCTGCTGGCCGCGTCCTCTGCAGGCAAGGACACCGTGTTTCACGACCATAACGAGATCGGCAATCGCGGCGGCTTTTCGCTGTATGTGCCGGAATACTACACGGCGGACCGAGACTGGCCGCTGGTCATGGCGCTGCATGGCGGCAGCGGCAACGGCCGCGACTTTCTCTGGAGCTGGCTGCGCGCCGCGCGCAGCCTCGGCGCGATCCTGGTTGCCCCCACCGCGGCAGGACCGACCTGGGCGCTGATGGGCGACGACGCCGATACGCCGAACCTCCTGCGCATTCTCGACCTCGTCCGCAGTCGCGTCGCGATCGATCCCGCCCGCATGCTCCTGACCGGGATGAGCGACGGCGGCACGTTCTGCTACGTCAGCGGACTGGCCGCAGGCTCGCCGTTCACGCATCTTGCGCCGGTGGCCGCGACGTTCCATCCGCTGATGGCCGAGATCGCCGACCGGGACCGTCTGCGCGGCCTGCCGATCCAGATCGTGCACGGCCGGCTCGACTGGATGTTTCCGGTCGAGATCGCGCGGCATACGGCGGACGCCCTGGCCAAGGCCGGCGCCAACGTCGCCTATCGCGAGATCGACGATCTCAGCCACTGCTATCCGCGCGAGGCGAATGTCGAGCTGCTGCGCTGGCTGATGCGCTGAGCTTGATTCCCTTGCTAAGAGATGGCTGATCGGCAATGCCGCCGACACAATGTCGGCGGATTTTGTCCGCATTGGTTCTGCTCGGTCATACAGCGGGGGCGCTGCACACGGGCGGCCATGACGCCGCCGAAGGTCTGCTCATGCCCTCGCCGCTGATGCCCTCGCCTGCCGCGTCCGTCGCGCAAGTCTCGTCCGCCCGCTCCTCCACCTCCGTCGTGCTCGCCAATGGCGTCAACCGTCTCGAGGTCACGCTGAAGCTCACGACCGCGATCCTGGCGCTGGCCGCCGGCGTCTACACCTATCTTGGCGTCCGCGAGCTGCTCAACGGCAGTCCGACCACGGTGTTCTTTGCGGCGGTCATCTACTCGGTCGCGGTCTCGGTCGGCATCTACGCCTTCTGGGTGTTCATGATGCAGTTCATGCCGCACGTCACCAGCGCGATCGGGCGCTTGATGATGGCCGGCTGCATGCTGCTGGGCTCGCTGATGATCGTCGCGATGTCGTCCTGGCTGAATGCGTCGGCCCTGGCCGGCGCCGCAGCGATCCAGCAGCATCTCGCCATCACCGTGCAGAACTACACGCGCGACCTCGACAGGGCCAACAGCCAGGCCATCGCTGCGCAAAGCCTGCTGCCGGACATCCAGCTCGCCTCCTCCCGCTTCGCCAAGCTGGCGGACGCCGAACGCGCGGGCTCGCTCACCGGCACCTCCGGATCGGGCACCGTGGTCCAGCTCCTCGCGCAGATGTCGACGCAGCTCGACGGACTGGGACAACAGGTCCAGGAGTCCGGCAAGCGCGTCTCTGCTCTCTACGAGCAGGGCGGCAAGAGCCTCGCCAAGATGCGCGAGCTGATCTCCGACCGCGGGCCGATCGCAACGCGTAGCGATGCCTTCGCCACGGAGTCGTTGAACCTGATGGGCGTGATCGCCAATCTGCAGCAGACCTCGGTGGCACCTGCGGTGAGGCGCGCCGCGACGTCGCTTTCGGCCGGATTCATCGCGCCTGCCGCAGGCGGACGCAGCGGCGACCTGGCCGAGCGCCAGACCGCCGTCGTCGGCAAGGTGGAGAGCGCGATCGCCACGCAGGCCGCCTCGCTCGCCGACGCCGCCGACAAGATCCTGGCGCTGCCGCGCATCGAGCCGACCCGGTTCCAGACGCTGTCGCCCGCTGAAGCCGTGCTGCGCTACGCTGGCGACTTCATCCCGAGCTGGGCCGGCGCAATCTCGATCGACCTGATGCCGGCGGTGCTGGTGCTGATCCTCTGCGTCGTCCATGCCGCCATCCGCCGCGAGGGCCTGCCCGCCGTGAGCGCCTCCAGCCTGACCGCCGCCGATCTCGTCACCGCATTGCAGATTGCGCGCGAGGTGGAGGACGCCAGGCGGGCGGCCGAGCGACGGCCAGCCGAAACGCCCACGGAGGAGCCTTCTGCACCGGCCATTGAGCCGGCGCCGGCCGCGGTGGATGAGAACGTGACGTCGCTGTCATCGGCTCGAATCGGAAAGTAGTCCCGTGGCTTCGGCGCTGAACCGACGCGTCCATGCCTGGCTCGCGGACAATCCCGATGAGAGCATTCTGCGTTGGGTCTTCCGCAGCATCCTCGTCGTCACCGTCGCAGTTCTCGCGGCGGACCTGCTCGAGTTGAATGCTCCGCAGGTGCCATCGGATGCGGCCCCGCCTCAGCTCGACATTCGGCGCGACGCGCCGGACTTGCCGGAGGAATCACCATCCGTGCTGGCGCCCCTGATGAAGCGGCTGATGCCGCTGCCGCAGGGCGATCGTGCCTTGCAGCGGCCGATTCAGTTCGAGCTGCGCGGCGGCGGCCGGCTGTTCGCGACCGGCACGATCACGCCCGGCAGCGCGCGCAGCTTTGCGGACGCAGTCGAACGTCATGGCGAATATATTAGGACGATCGTGCTGAACTCGCCCGGCGGCTCCGTCGCCGACGCGCTGGCGATGGGGCGACTGATCCGCGCGCGGAAATTCGCAACCGAAGTGGAGGCGGGAAAATATTGCGCCTCGTCGTGCCCGCTGGTGTTCGCCGGCGGTCTCGAGCGCCGGGCCGGCGAGCGGGCGATCATCGGCGTGCATCAGATCGCCGCAGTCCCCACGTCCGGGACCGCCGTGAGGTCCGGCGACGACATGAGCCTTGCGCAGAACATCTCGGCGCGATGCCAGCGCCATCTCGCCGAGATGGGCATCGATCTGAAGGTCTGGGTGCATGCGATGGAGACGCCGCATGACCAGCTGTTCACGTTCAAGCCCGACGAGATGAAAACACTCAATCTCGTCACCTCGCTGCCGGAATCGCGGCCTGAAAAATCGCGCAGTTAGGATGTTCTGATCGCGGTGGACCGGGACCGCGGCGGGCGTGGAACCAAGTTTCGACCGCGGCGTTATTGGCCGTCACACTGGAGAACATGACATGCGGACATTCGTGGGAATGATCCTGGGGGCTCTCATTCTGGGGTTCGGCGTCTACATCCATGATTCGATGCAGACCTCCGAGGTCGCCAACGGGCCGACCGCGCAGACGCGCCGGACGATCGTGAACTGGGACGTCGCGGCGGACAGCTGGAATTCACTCAAGACCCGCGCACATGACGACTGGGTTCGCATCTCGTCGAAGTAACGCGCACGACGCTGCTGTTTTCAGGGCGCCTCGGCCGTTGGTCGGGGCGCCTTTGCTTTGCCAATCAGTTGGCCGCCCTGGCCTTGCGCGCGTCGGCGATGACCTGCTCGAACTGCGCCATGGTCAGCACGCCGGGTACCCTGAACTTGCCGACGATGAAGGACGGCGTACCGCGGAAACGCAATCCCCGCGCCTGCTTGTCGTTGCGCGCCAGCATGTCATCGATGGCCTTGGCGTTTGCGGCGAGGTCGCGCTTGGCGCGGTCGACGTCGACTCCTGCTCCCGCGAGCAGCTCGTCGATGCGCGGTTCGGTGAGCTTCGAGCTGACGCCGATCAACGCCTCATGCGCCTTGGCATATTTGTCCTGATATTTGCAGGCCAGCGCCATCCGCGCGGCAACCACGGAAGTCGGCCCGAGAATCGGCCACTCCTTGAGAACCCAGCGCACCTTGCCATCATCATGGATGACCTGCTGCAGCTCGGGATCGAGCTTGCGGCAATACGGACAATTGTAGTCGAACCATTCGACGATCGCGATGTCGCCCGAAGGATTGCCGAGCACCGGCGCATCGGGGTCGCGCAGCACCGCGCCCTCGTCGGGCTCGTCGGCGTCCTCGGCGCGACTGTCGCGGGGCCACAAGGAAAGCGCCGCGCCTGCGCCAAAAAGCGTCAACACGTCACGCCGGCTGCTGGCGGAGGTGATCGCAGTCGAGGGGACGCGCTTCATTGAGGTCAGCTCCAGATATGCAGCAGGCTGCGTGTCAGCATATACAGCGCCACCACCGCGATCACGACGGAAAATACCACGTTCAATGCGCCGCGCCGTCCGGAGAGATGGCGCGCCAGGCGCGTGCCGGCAAGGCCACCCGCGATCCCGCCGGCGATGAAAAGGCCGGCGAGATCCCAGGCGACGAGCCCGGACCAGGCATAGCTCGCCGCGGTGGTGAGCCCGAAGGTCGTCACCGCGACCAGCGACGAGCTGACCGCATTCATGATCGGCATGCCCGTCGCAGCCATCAGCGCCGGCACGATCAGGAAGCCGCCACCGATGCCGAAGAAACCGGACAGCGTGCCGGTGGCGAGGCCGAAGCCGACGATCGCCGGGACGTTGGCCATGCTCATCTTCACATCGGGGGTGCCGATGCGGGCGCGCGTCTTCAGCATCAGCATGGCGATGACCATCATCACCAGCGCGAACAGCGCCAGCAGCTTCTGGCCGTCGACCATCTTGCCGAGCAGCGAGCCGGTGAAGGCGCCGACGATGCCCGCCGTTGCGAACAGCGCCGCGATCGGCCAGATCACGGTGCCGCCGCGCGCATGATTGGCGAGATTGATGGCCGCGTTGGTGGCGACCGCGATGGCGCTCGAGCCTATCGCGATGTGCGGCTCGGGCACGCCGACGAAATAGACCATCAGCGGCACCGCCAGCACCGAGCCGCCGCCGCCGACGAGGCCGAGCGAGAACCCGACCATCGCGCCGCAAAACAGGCTGAGCACACCTTGGACAGCAGAGATCATGGCGAGAGCAGGGTCATTTCCCGCACAGGAAGGCAAGCCCCAAAATCACCGGAGCAGCAATTCCGCCGCCACCGGCGCGAACCGCCGCGCGACCGACGCCGAGCCGAGTGGGGCCGGCGGTCTCGCGGCGATGCGCGGCGTCGAGAGCGGCGGCCGAACGCATGATGCCTCCGGCCGCCGGCATCGTCTCGTCAACGCGGATCAGGCAGCGCCCTTCAGCTTCTTGGTGCATTCGCTGTAGTAGCCGCCGCCCTTCTGGATCCACTTCAGGCCGCCATTGGCGTTGGTCGCCTTGTTGGCATTGTACTGATCGACACAGGTCTGCAGCCGCGCCTTGCCGGGCTTCTCCTTGGCGTATTTCGGGTCCACCGCGTTGGGGAACACGGCGGGACCGGTCGGCGCGGGAGCGGCCTCCTTGGCGTCGGATTTCGCCGCCTTGGCAGGCTTGGCCTCGGCCGCAGGCGCGGCCGGAGCCGCCGGTGCCGCGGCAGCGGTGGCATCGCTGCCGCACTGGGCCTTGCGGAAGTCGTTCCACTTCTGGCCGCCCAGCGTGCCGGCCTCCTTCGCCTGCTTGTACTTGGCGCTGCATTCCTGCGCGGTCAGCGCTTTCGCCGGCGCGGCGGCGAACGTCGCGAGCCCGATCACGGCCAGCGTAGCGAGTGACGAAGCAACCAATGATTTTGCGTGAAAACTCATCCTCGATCTCCCTGTGGAGCATGGTGGAATGGGACGGTAATTCTAGCGAGACGCCCGCGACCGACAAAGCAGGCGGGAGCATGGCCGCGCGAAAATATAATTTGCGTCGCGCGGCGATCCGGCTCATTCCATTCACTGCGGGTTCAGCATCGCCGGACATCGCAGCGTGCCTTTCGTTCGAGGACTTCAGCATGAGATTCACTGCCCGGGCGGCGATTGCGGCCATCGCAATGGCCACCCTGTCGGCCGCGGGCCCCGCCCGCTCGCAACCCGGATTGACGCTGCCGTCGCGGCCCGATGCCGCCACCGACAAGTTCGCCACCCTCGACAAGGCGGCGCGGCGGACGATTTCCATCGCCTGCTCCAAGGAGGCCGACGAGCAGGGGCTGAAGGGCAAGGCACGCGGCAAATTCCGCTCGGCCTGCAAGCGCAACAAGGCGGCGGCCGCCGCGACCATACCCGTGCCCGCTCCCTTGCCGACGCCCGACAAGCCGAAATGACCTGCCCCTGCGGGCGCATGCGCGCATGGCGCCTGCGCAGCGGCGGGAATTGTTCGCGCAGGCAGGTTTTGGCATAAGGCGCCGTGCGCCAGATCATCTCCTCCCTCCCCTTTGACCTGCCGAGCCGCGCCAAGACCCTGAGCGCGATCGAGACCCTCGTGCTCGGCACGGCCGGCGGCCTGATCTTCCTCGTCGCCCATCTGCCGGGCGGGCTGATCTCCGGCGCGATGATCGCGACCGCGATCGCCGCGATCGCCGGCCGCCCGCTGGCGATGCCGCCGATCCTAACCCAGACCGTGCTGCTGCTGCTCGGCATTTCGATCGGCGCCGTCGTCTCGCGCGAGCTGATCAACCATGTCAGCGCCTATCCGGTGACCATCGGCCTCCTGGCGCTCGCGACGTTCTGCTCGACCTTCGGCTCCAGCCTCTATCTGCAGCGCGTCCATGGCTGGGACCGCACCTCGGCGCTGCTCGCCGGCAGTCCCGGCGCGCTGTCGCAGATCACGATGCTCGCGGTCGAGCGCGGCGCCGACCTGCCGGCGATCGCCGTGGTGCAGACGCTGCGGGTGATCATCCTGACGGCGGCGCTGCCGCTGGTGCTGGCAGTGGCCGGCGTCGCACCGGCGGCGCCGATCTCGCTCGGCCAGAGCGTCGCCTCGCCGCTCGGCCTGCTCGCACTGCTGGTGGCCTCGCTGGTCGCGGCGATGCTGATGCAGCTGATCAGGTTTCCGGCGAGCTGGCTGTTCGGCGCGATGGTCGCCAGCGGTGTCCTGCACGGCACCGGCCTCGTCGAGGGCGGCCTGCCGGAATGGATGCGTGGCGTGGCGCTGGTCGGCATCGGCGCCCTGATCGGCAGCCGCTTCGCCCGGATGCGGGTGAAGACCCTGGTCGGCCATATCAGGGCCGCGCTCGGCTCGTTCGCGATCGCGGTGGCGATCTCGGCGCTGTTCGTCACCGTGATCGTGCTGGTGACGCATGTGCGCTTTTCCGACACCATTGTCGCGTTCGCGCCCGGCGCCATGGACGCGATGATGGCCCTGGCACTGACGCTGCACATCGACCCGATCTTCGTCGGCGCGCATCACCTGTCGCGCTTCGTGTTCGTCACGATCGCCACCCCCGGCATCGTCCATCTGTTCGGACGGCCGCAGGAGGATGTCGACGACTAGGCGCGCTTCCGGGTGATGCCCCAGCCGGCGATGGCGGCGATGGCGAGCGAGATCAGCACGCTGTAGCCGGCGAGCGACAGGCCGAGGAAGCGGAATTGCACCTCGTCGCAGCGTACGACCTTGACGCTGTCGAGCCGCTCCAAGAGGCTGCCGGCGCTGCCGAGATTGCCGATCGGCCCAGTGCATTCGGTCGGCCCCGGCCAGAAGCCCCATTCGACGCCGGAGTGATAGACGCCGAGCCCGGCATTGCCGAGCGCGGCCAGCGCGACCACGCCGAGCCCCGCGAGCACCAGCGCGCGCGGCGCGCCGCCTTTGGCGGCGAGCGCGATCAGCAGCCCGAGCGGCACGATCGCATAGTAGGCCCAGCGCTGCTTCAGGCAGAGCTCGCAGGGCTGCAGGCCCCAGACCAGCTGCATGTACCAGGCGCCGGCCAAAGCCGCCGCCGCGATGCCGGCCGCGAGCAGCGCCGCCGCCACCGCCGGGCTCATGGCTCCCGCCGCAGGGCGCGCCATCACAGAAGTATTGGTCATCGGTCCTCCCGAACGGGGCTGCATCCGGTCCCATGCCGGGCCGTTCCGGCTCCTACTCCGGCCCGCGAAAGCTGTCGAGATGCGCGCCCATCACGTCCGTGCGGGTTGACCCGGCCCGGCCGCCCGCTATAGTCCGCCCGCTTCGCTATGGTTCCTGCACAGGCCCGGCGAATGCCCCTGTGGCGGAACTGGTAGACGCGCTCGACTCAAAATCGAGTTCCGCAAGGAGTGCTGGTTCGATTCCGGCCAGGGGCACCAACTAGGCTGTTCACGCCCGTTCTAAATCGTCCGCAACAGTTCGCGCTCCGCTCGGAACCCCTTGAAAAGTGGGCCTTTCCGCGCACATTGGCGTTCATCACCGTTTGTTCTCGCCCGATCCCAGCCGCCCGATTTGTTGGTATTTTTGTTGGTATCGTGTTGGTATCGGGAGAACAAACGTTCACGGCGACTTTCGCTATTCCGAACGAAGGAATGGAGCAGATGACCCGCAAGAACGATGTCGCGTGCGTCAATCCCAAGCAGATCAGAACCGACGTCGACTGCCGCGCTGCCCAACCGAGATTCGACAATGGCGCGTGGGGTGCCGCCAAGATTTCCGATGTAACCGGCGGCGGTCTCTACCTCTTCGTCACACCCGACGACAATAAACCCGGCCATGCTGCCTCCAAGCTCTGGCGGATGGCCTACCGCTTCTCCGGTCGCCAGAAAACCTACTCCATCGGGCCTTACGGCAACGGAAAGAACGGCACGTTCTCGCTCGCCGACGCACGTCACGAGCGCGACAAGGCCAAGCACCTGCTCAAGGACGGCAAAGACCCGAGCACCGAGAAACAGCTCGATAAGCACAGGCAAGCGGCCGCTCGACCTTTCGGGCAATGGGCTGACGAGTGGCTCGCGAAGAAGAAGATGGAGAAAGTCAAGCGCGGCAGAATCGTTGCGGTGCGCGACCCAAAGACAATCGAGGTCCTTGAGCTGCGCGTCCGCTACGTCAAGGCCCGCTTTGGCAAGCTGTGCAGGCAGGACATCAAGCGTCCGGACGTGCTCGCTTTCCTGCGTTCCTACGAAGCCAAGGGAAAGCTGGAAACCCGCGACCGCGTGCGCAGCATCGGTGCGCAAATCTGTGACTATGCCGACGTCGAAGGCGACGGCTACAATCCATTCCGTAATCTGAATGGGAAGCTGATTGCCAACATTTCGACGCCGCGTCCCGGCGTAACTGAGCCACGCGATGTGACGCGCGTCTTCAAGCTCATCAGCGCACCGTGGGCGAGAGGGAGGTTTGGCGACATTGTTGGCCTTGCCTTGCGCTTCGATGCGCTGACCATACCTCGCCCCGGCATGGTCAATGAAATGGAGTGGAGCGAGGTCGATTGGGACACTGAGCGCTGGACTATTCCAGCCACCAAGATGAAGACCGGGTGGGACCATGTCGTGCCTTTGTCACGCCAGGCACTCGCAATCCTGCGGAGCGTCCAAAAGCTGACCGGCCATCGCCAGTATGTTTTTTCCTGCTCAAAGGATGCCCCGCTATCGAACAACACGCTCAACAAGCGCTTGCGGCTGCTTGGCATTGACACCAAGACTGATCATTGCGCCCACGGGTTCCGGACCACCTTCTCGACCCTGTCCCACCACGAAGAGATCAAGGAGGCCAAGGCATGGGATGGCGATGTCGTCGAACTGCAGCTCGCGCATCTCGATAGTTCGACCGTGGAAGGGCTCTACAAGAAACACGGACCACTCGCGCTGATCGGCTCGCGCACGAAGCTGATGCAGCATTGGGCTGATCGTATCGACCACTGGCTCGATCCCAAGAAGGTGATGCCGATCAAGCGCGGGTCGCAGGGCTGAGTCACGTAGCTTCGTGCGCGGTTGATGCTGCCTGTTCGATCCCTGGCAAAGATCATGTGACAGTTTTCAGCAGACTGCTGGGTCAAAACTGGCCTGCTTTCCCCATAGCCGAGCTCTCCACCTGGCCAAAGGAAAGACCTCGAATGCCGGCTAGAGAACGACTGCCAAACCGCAAGCAACCGGAAGAGGAATATTCTTTGGTTGCTCACGTGAGATCAGTCACTGCGAGCTACTACATCTCAACGCATGGTAGCGAGCGTGACGCCAGCACAGATGAAGCTATTGCTCATTTGCTTGCTGAAATCGTCATAACCAGACCCAAGTTGCCCAAGCACCTCGGCAGGGAAATCTGCTGCTCTCTGATGTGCTCGCGCGTCTATCATCTCAGCGATGCGAATGTTGCTCAGGCACAACCCTCGTTGCTGTACATGAGACTCAAGCCAGACCTCCGGCTTTTCTCTGCCTATCTTCCAGCAGACGTATTTTGGGCGCTGCAGACCGATCTGAGAAGTGGGCGGCTGCAGTATGTTGAGGCTCGGTTCAACAAGCCGCGATATGGCTCGGGCAAGCTCGTGAGTTTGTATTTCTCGGATACGCAGCCAGATGAATAGCCTCATCGGTCCGCAACCGCTGACGGCCTAAGGTCGTGTCCCCGGAGGTGGTGTAGCTCGGTGGAGCAAAGCCGCCCGGACGCGCGCTCCCAAATAGCGCCGTAGCGGGCGGGCGGCTTTGCGGTGGTCACCGGCAGTTCTCCGGTAGGATCGGGTTGCGACACGCCAACGCAACCGAGGAACCACCGATGACCGAAGACATGATGAACCTGCGCACGCTGGTAGAGAAGACCCCAGACGCCGATCTGCTGCGCGAGATGATCGGCTTTGCGGCCCAGCGCCTGATGGAGCTGGAGGTCGAGAGCCAGACCGGGGCTGCCTATGGCGAGAAGAGCCCCGAACGTCTGGCCCAGCGCAATGGCTACCGCGACCGGATCTGGGAGACCCGCGCCGGTGCGGTGGAGCTGCGCATCCCAAAGCTGCGCAAGGGCTCCTATTTCCCCGGCTTCCTGGAGCCGCGGCGCATGGCCGAGAAGGCGCTCACCGCCGTGGTTCAGGAGGCTTACGTTCAGGGCGTCTCGACCCGTTCGGTCGACGATCTGGTGCAGGCGATGGGCATGACCGGCATCTCCAAGAGCCAGGTCAGTCGGTTGTGCGGCGAGATCGACGACAAAGTGAAGGCCTTCCTCGGCCGTCCAATCGAGGGTGACTGGCCCTATCTTTGGATCGACGCCACCTATGTGAAGGTGCGCCAGCAGGGGCGCATCGTCTCCGTCGCGGTGATCGTTGCAGTCGGCGTCAACAGCGACGGCCGGCGCGAGGTTCTCGGCATGGACATCGGGCCGTCCGAGGCCGAGACGTTCTGGACCGCCTTCCTGCGCAAGCTGGCCCGCCGCGGCTTGCGCGGCGTCAAGCTGGTGGTGTCCGACGCCCACGAGGGCATCAAGGCCACCGTGACCAAGGTGCTCAACGCCAGCTGGCAACGCTGCCGCGTCCACTTCATGCGGAACGTGCTGGCTCATGCCGGCAAGAGCGGACGGCGCGTGGTCTCCGCCTTCATCGCCACGGCCTTTGCCCAGGACGATGCCGAGGCCGCTCGCACCCAATGGCGCAAGGTCGCCGATCAGCTCCGTCCCAAGCTGCCCAAGCTTGCCGGCTTCCTCGACGAGGCCGAGACCGACGTGCTTGCCTACATGACGTTCCCGCCGCAGCATCGGACCAAGTTGCACTCCACCAATCCGATCGAACGCCTCAACGGCGAGATCAAACGGCGCACCGAGGTGGTCGGCATCTTCCCCAATGAGGACGCTATCGTCCGCCTCATCGGAGCTGTCCTGCTCGAACAGAACGATGAATGGGCGGTCCAACGCGCCCGCTACATGACGCTGGAAACCATCGCGCCATTGAGCGATGATCCGAACGTCAGCCTCACGGCTATCGCCAGCTGACAGGCCCGGCTCCAGCCGGCGAACGCGGTGGGCCGCCAGCTACACCACGCTTGGGGACACGATTCGGCCTAATGCGCCCGATCCCAATAGACCGTCGGTGCGAGTGGTGTAGGTATGGCCCCCGGGGGCGGAATCGAAAATTTCTCTATCAGCATGAATAATATGATGTTTTTCGCGCACCAAAGGCATCGTGTACCTGCCAGTGTACCCGACGATCATCTCTCCTCCGCCACAGTTTACCCCCCCGCTCTGGCCTGAGCGACGTGGAGAATCTCCGCTGGCTGATCGATGTAGGCCCCCGCCAGTACGCGCCGAGAGAATGTTCTCGCGCTGGCCATGATGCGTCCTGCGAATTCGAGCTCATTGGCCCAAAAAGACGCGAGCGAGCCGCGATCCAAAGAGGGGATTCAGAATGCACCCACACGAGGGCGACTTTGGCTCTTAAGGTTCCGAAGTCGAGCGCGCGACGCGCAACTCCCCTCCTAGCGGGCCGGACCTTAGGCGATGCCGCGGCGGAGACCGCCCCCTTGCGGTACTGACGCCCCAGTGGCTAAACAGCCGCGGGGTGGCGTCAACGGCCTCGCAAACAACCGGAACACCAGTTTATGTCCCATGGACTGATGATCGCAGCGATAGGCGGTGCTTATGGATCGTGTCCCCAAGCGTGGTGTAGCTGGCGGCCCACCGCGTTCGCCGGCTGGAGCCGGGCCTGTCAGCTGGCGATAGCCGTGAGGCTGACGTTCGGATCATCGCTCAATGGCGCGATGGTTTCCAGCGTCATGTAGCGGGCGCGTTGGACCGCCCATTCATCGTTCTGTTCGAGCAGGACAGCTCCGATGAGGCGGACGATAGCGTCCTCATTGGGGAAGATGCCGACCACCTCGGTGCGCCGTTTGATCTCGCCGTTGAGGCGTTCGATCGGATTGGTGGAGTGCAACTTGGTCCGATGCTGCGGCGGGAACGTCATGTAGGCAAGCACGTCGGTCTCGGCCTCGTCGAGGAAGCCGGCAAGCTTGGGCAGCTTGGGACGGAGCTGATCGGCGACCTTGCGCCATTGGGTGCGAGCGGCCTCGGCATCGTCCTGGGCAAAGGCCGTGGCGATGAAGGCGGAGACCACGCGCCGTCCGCTCTTGCCGGCATGAGCCAGCACGTTCCGCATGAAGTGGACGCGGCAGCGTTGCCAGCTGGCGTTGAGCACCTTGGTCACGGTGGCCTTGATGCCCTCGTGGGCGTCGGACACCACCAGCTTGACGCCGCGCAAGCCGCGGCGGGCCAGCTTGCGCAGGAAGGCGGTCCAGAACGTCTCGGCCTCGGACGGCCCGATGTCCATGCCGAGAACCTCGCGCCGGCCGTCGCTGTTGACGCCGACTGCAACGATCACCGCGACGGAGACGATGCGCCCCTGCTGGCGCACCTTCACATAGGTGGCGTCGATCCAAAGATAGGGCCAGTCACCCTCGATTGGACGGCCGAGGAAGGCCTTCACTTTGTCGTCGATCTCGCCGCACAACCGACTGACCTGGCTCTTGGAGATGCCGGTCATGCCCATCGCCTGCACCAGATCGTCGACCGAACGGGTCGAGACGCCCTGAACGTAAGCCTCCTGAACCACGGCGGTGAGCGCCTTCTCGGCCATGCGCCGCGGCTCCAGGAAGCCGGGGAAATAGGAGCCCTTGCGCAGCTTTGGGATGCGCAGCTCCACCGCACCGGCGCGGGTCTCCCAGATCCGGTCGCGGTAGCCATTGCGCTGGGCCAGACGTTCGGGGCTCTTCTCGCCATAGGCAGCCCCGGTCTGGCTCTCGACCTCCAGCTCCATCAGGCGCTGGGCCGCAAAGCCGATCATCTCGCGCAGCAGATCGGCGTCTGGGGTCTTCTCTACCAGCGTGCGCAGGTTCATCATGTCTTCGGTCATCGGTGGTTCCTCGGTTGCGTTGGCGTGTCGCAACCCGATCCTACCGGAGAACTGCCGGTGACCACCGCAAAGCCGCCCGCCCGCTACGGCGCTATTTGGGAGCGCGCGTCCGGGCGGCTTTGCTCCACCGAGCTACACCACCTCCGGGGACACGACCGTGCTTATGCCGGCTCGCCGGTCGCGGCAGCGTTCGTGCAAGCCGGCCACCCGGCGATCGGATTTGACATCGGTGTCGTCCAAATGGCCAAGCTAGAAGACGGCAGGGACAGCAGCTATGAGATCCCGTCGGCCACTCTGAATCGGCCGGACTTGCACTTCACCACCGATCCGAGCGAGACGGCCGCGGCTGCTTGCGTCTTCGTCACCGTTCCGATTGACAGTGCCCACCAAGCCGATCTGGGCTCGATGCTCCGGGCCACGCGTGCCCTCGGGAAGGTGCTTGAGAAGGAGTTCGGCCGTCCGCCCATCATGAAGATGTTGCCGATGCAGCCGGAGACGTCGAGACCAACTATGCTGATGTCAGCGATCTTGAGCGCGACATCGGCTTCCGGCCGGCGACATCGATCGCCGACGGCATCGGACGTTTTGCAAAATGGTGCCGCGACTACCATCGGATTTGACGGGTTGATTTCATGACCGGACGCATCATTCCTCTCATCATGTGCGGCGGCGCCGGGACCCGGCTCTGGCCGGCTTCGCGCGAGGTCAGGCCGAAGCAGTTCCTGCCGCTGTTCGGCGCCCGTTCCACGTTCCAGGACACGCTGCTGCGCGTCTCCGATGCCGATCTCTTCGAGCGGCCGATCATCATCACCAATCTGGCCTATCGCTTCATGGTGCTGGAGCAACTGGCCGAGATCGGCATCGAGGCAGACGTGCTGCTGGAGCCCATGCGGCGTGATTCAGGCCCGGCCATCGCCGCCGGAGCGGCCTTCGCCCAGTCGCGCCATCAGGACGCTGTCGTGCTGGCACTCGCGGCCGATCACGTCGTCCGCGACACCCCCGCTTTTCTCGCGGCGTGCCGCCAGGGGCTCGCGGCCGCCGAGGCCGGCCGCATCGTCACCTTCGGCGTCAATCCGGAGCGCGCGGCCACCGAATATGGCTATATCAGCCCGGGTGCATCGGTATCCGGGGAAGTGCGGGCCGTCGCGAAGTTCGTCGAGAAGCCGGATCAGCCGACCGCCGAGCGCTACATTCGCGAAGGCTATCTCTGGAACAGCGGCAACTTCATGTTCCGCGCATCGGTGCTGCTCGACGAATACCGCAAATACGATGCCGCCAGCGTGCAGACGGTGACCGACGCGGTTGCCAAGGCCGGCCGCGACCTCAGCTTCATCATCCTCGACTCCGACGCCTTCGCCGCGGCCAAGCCGATCTCGATCGACTATGCCGTGATGGAGAAGACCGAGCGGGCGGCCGTGGCCCCAGTGTCGTGCGGCTGGTCCGACGTCGGCTCCTGGCATGCGGTCTGGGAACTGTCCGACAAGGACGGGCAGGGCAATGCCGCGCGCGGCACCGCCGTGTTCGAGGATTCCCGCAACTGCAATGTGGTCACCGACAAGGCCCTGGTCGCGCTCGAGGGCGTCGATGATCTCGTCGTGGTGGCGGCGCAGGATGCCGTGCTGGTCTCGCGCCAGCGCGATGCCAACGGATTGAAGCGGCTGGTCGCCAAGCTCAAGACCGTCGCGCCCGAAGTGACCGAGGCGCACATCAAGGTGCATCGGCCCTGGGGCAGCTATCAGTCGGTCGACAATGGCGAGCGTCACCAGGTCAAGCGCATAATCGTCAAGCCCGGCCAGCGGCTGTCGCTGCAGAAACACTATCATCGCTCCGAGCACTGGATCGTGGTGCGCGGCGCGGCGCGGGTCACGGTGAACGAAACCGTTCAGACCGTGCACGAGAACGAATCGATCTACATTCCGATGGGCGCGGTGCACCGGCTGGAGAACCCGGGCAAGATCCTCTTGGAGCTGATCGAGGTCCAGACCGGGTCCTATCTCGGCGAGGACGACATCATCCGAATCGAGGACGATTACCGCCGCGAGTAGGGTGGGGTCTCGCCGCGAATCACGCGAGCCGAGCTAGGGGCGATGTTCGGCAAGCCGCTGGCCTGCCTCCTGACTTTGATGCAGAACACGACCAAAACATCGGCCAGAAGCGAAGTCGTGACTTCCCGCATTGACACTTGAAATGAGGTAATAGCTTGAGTGTTTACTCAGGGTAATAGAGCACTCGGACGCGGAGATTTTGTGGGCAATATCAATCGCCTGCTTCACGCGCGGGGCGAGAAGGTGATTTTCGCAATCAAATGTGCACTGTGGGGATTCGGATTCGACTGCATCCAGCACTATCCCCGCGCGCAGCTCATTAGTACGCGATGACCGGACTTGGGGTAGCTACGGCTTGTCTGATCTTCCTACCAGGCCTTTTGGTTTTGCTGGCTTGGATCGATTTCAAGCGCAGAACAATACCCAACGCGCTGAATGCGACGATCGCCCTAATTGGGGCGTTTCGGGCAGCTGCCCTGGGCGGATTGCCTGCCATCGTCGAAACAATTCTCCAGGCAATGATCGTCGCTGCTGCCGTCTGGCTCCTACGCTGGCTCTATTTCGTCATCCGAAGGCAGCAGGGCCTGGGACTAGGCGACGTGAAGCTACTGACTGCGTCGACTTTTTGGGTTGGTATGGTCGGCATCCCTCTCCAGTTGTTGTCCGCCTCACTATCGGCGCTCGCGGTAGTCGCCACCCTACATGCTGCTGGCTACTCCGTCACACGGAGGAGCGCGGTCCCGTTTGGACCATTTCTGGCTTTTGGGCTGCTCGTCACCCTTGCTGCGCAGGAAAGTCGATGGCTCGTTTGATTCGTATACATCTGGGCACCCGCAGGGGGGATTCTGCCAGCCCTGGGCGTCTGAACCATCAAGCTTAGAACGTCGTCAGTCTCGGGAATAGAGCTGAAGGTCGATCGTGCACCCGCCACTGGAGCAGTGGAGTGCTTGCTGCATGGCGCTTTGGTCATCCTCAGTGGCGCCGATGCGCAGCTGCCGTTCTCGGTCACAACATCGACCATTCGGTCAGCGTATCCGTCAACACTGTTGGCTACTCAACGGCTCGTATAACAATCGCACTCCGATGATGACATCCTGCCTGACACTCTTCAGGCAGCTAACAGATCGGCAGTCAAACCACAGCTGATCCTGAACCCAGGCAGGGGGTCCATACCGGCGGCTGCTTCCTCAAAGTCACCAACGCTTCCCTTATACTCGATCGAGAACATGAACCCATTGACGGACCAGACTGTTGCATCCAACGTCCCCAGGCCGTTCATCTCGATGCTTACCGTAGCCAAAGCCACCTCTCTCTTGTTGGGGAATGCGATACTCCCGTCGAAGCTCGGTCGTCCGTTTGACATCCTGTAGAAGTCCACCTCAACGCCGTTTGGCAGCCGTTGGACCTTGTTGATAGTCTGAACCTGACGATCCCACAAATATCGAATTCGATCATCCAGCCGCGCTCGCACACAATCGAGAACCTGCTTCTCAAGCCACGATAGGCGCGAATTGGCCCCAGATAGCCAGGCGAGAAAAGCTCTGATTACCTGCATGAGCAATCGCCCCCGCCACTTCCCGACTCAGCGGTTCCCACGCCGGCGCCTATGCCCTTGTAGACCTTTGGAATGCGATCCCACTGCTGCTTGAAGACGTTCGGCATAGGGTTCCGAGCCTTCCAATCTGCTAGAAATCGAGACATTTCCTCATTCGGACGTCCTGCAAAGTTTCGGTGCCACCGCGGCCCGTCGCGCCTCGCGTCCAAGCGAAGCATTAGCGTACGAGACGGTGATATCCGTCGGGAACCCTCGATAATTCTTGTCCTGAAACTGAAACATGCCACGTCTCCGATTTAGCGAGCGCCTCAGGCCGTGCAGGGAAATCCCGGGCTGACGGCATTCGATATCGACGCATATGACAACGATCTGCCGCGCCTGGGCGAACTAACCAGGGAGCTCATTGCGTCGCTGATGGACGGCACGAAGCTGATACAGAGCGTCCGGGGCATCGTATCAGAACGTCGGCCGGACCTCACTCACACGGCGATCGAGGTACGTCGGCAGGCCGGCCTGCTTTCAACCGCGTGCCTCGGCGACGGCTTGGGCCATGCGGTGAACCGATTTGACCCTGCGAACCTGCTCCCCCAAGCGATCTGCGTCCTCCTGATCCATCGACGACTCTTTGATCGACTTGATCACGAGGGCCTTGCCTCCTCAAGGGTTAGGACCCGCGAATTGAACAACTGTAGCCGCACAACCAAAAGAATCGATAGGGTCAGCCACCCCAGCACCAGAACCAGGACATAAGAGAATATGGGAGTGCCGAGAGTTCGTGGCCCGGCGATTCCAATAGGTACCACCTCTTCGATCTCCGATAGCTCCGACGATGAACTCAGAAGCCGAGCGCCCCCGCAGCCTGCGCACCACCAACTTCCCCAGCGAAATCACACCTTGCCTCGGCCTGGTCTCAATGATCCGCTCAAGCCTTTGGCCCCGCAGCCTTCCGATGCCGCCTTCGAACTCCCGCCGTCACCAACTTTCGGCGATAGCTCCTGCAATCATTCAGACCAATTCCAGCGGCTCACCCTAACGTTGTTGATAAAGCCGCACAATCGTTGAAGGTATAATGCGACTTCTATCTTATGTCCCCCGTAAATCTACGGGGAAGCAGGCGAGGGGCATGGGATGTCGTCAGCGATCGGAGCGGCGGGACAAAGAGCGATCGAGCACTCTACAATCCAATATTTCGTATCCTCTTGGATTAGAAATACTGAATCTGGCTGTACTTTTGGCTTGAAGGTTCTTGCTCCAATTTTCCAGATGTTTCTCGGGGCGGCGCGTCAGTTTCGTTGCCTGGGACGAACCTGTTTCATTCTCGCGTGCGCCGCAACCGCAGCCGATGCAAACCCGCAATTGGGATATCCGATCGTCGTCAACAATATCCCTCTGACTACCCAGTACGTCACCGAGCCAGCTGCCGCTTGTCAGCTCGCAGCTTTGTACCCGCAATATATCATCATCGGCTTCTACGATTATGACGTTCATTTGCCGTTGAAATTCAACGGCGTCGAAGTTCGCCCGAACGGCAGCCTTATATGCTATGTTGCCGACGCCACCCGAGTGGCGTACGAGATCAACATCACATCGCCCGACTGCGTCTCCGGCTACGCGCTGCAGAGAGGGGTGTGCACAAAGGATCCGAGCCGCGGCCCCCCGAACAGCCACGCACCTGCGCCGCAGAACAACCCCGATCCGTGCACAACTGATCCGAGCGTTGGCAATCCGATCTCACTCTCGGGATCTTCGAAGTCTGAGGACGCCGTCGACTTCGTGTCGGGAGGAGCGCGCCCGCTCGGGCTTGTACGCCACTATCGAAGCCGCGGAACGCCGGGACAACGGCTAGGCACGGCACGGTGGCACTTCGACTTCGAGTACGAGATACTCGTTGGCAACACCGTTGCCGTGTTCTCGCCAGACGGCATCGAATACGATTTCAACCAGCCGACGCCGGGGGTCTACGCGAGCGCCTATAGCGACTCGAAAGTATCGCTGACGAGCTTCGATAATGGCGGCACGAAGCTCTTCTCGTTCAAGGACGAGAATGATCGAACGGTCATTTTCATACAGAGCGGGAATACCTATTGGCCCCAATCGATCACGGAAAGGAACGGCGTCAGCAAGGGTATCATCGCCAACACAGCCGTACATCCCACGCGAATCGACTCCATAGGATTCGCCGATTCGAGGCATATCGATTTTCGCTACGAGACGAGCGCCTCGGGAACCCCTCTCCATGTCTCGACCGCAACATTTTACACCTATGCGCAGAGCACAGGCCCCACTGAATACTTCAAGATCGACTACGGATATACGAACGGCAACCTGACGACTGTCACGAGGTCGGAAAAGAACGACGGAGTATGGCAGCAGATCGATGTGACGACGTATCACTACGAGAACACGACCTTTCCGGACCTTCTCACCGGAGTGACTGACGCTCGAGGCGTACGTTACGCAACTTGGACATACGATCCGGATGGGCGACCGATCTCCAGCTCGCACGCGGGTGGCGCGGACCTGACCACGGTTGTTTATGACGATGCTGCCGTGACCCGTACGGTCACCAATGCTCTTGGAAAGCAGGCTACCTACTCGTTTGCAAAGCGAGAGGGAACGATGAAGTCAGCAGGAGTGGCCGGCCAGGCGACCACCAATTGCCCCGCTTCGGCCCGATCCGTCAGCTACAATACGCTTGGGCAGGTCAGTCAGGTCGCCGATGACGAGGGACGCGTCACAGCCTATACGAGGGATTCTTACGGACGCCCGACCTCGATCGTACGCGGAAGCGGCACCGCAGCGGCGACTACCACGAGTTTCGTGTACGACAACACCTTCAATGTGGTCGCGCAACAGGTCGAACCTGGCCTGACCACGACATACACCTGGAGCGCGGCCGGTCAGCTGTCGCAAGTGACCCAGACCGACACGACGTCGCAGACGGCGCCGTATTCGACCAATGGACAGACGCGGACCTGGACGTTCAACTATACCGGGACGCTGCTGTCGAGCGTTGACGGCCCCCTCCCCGGCCCAGGCGATACGGTCTCTTTCTCGTACGATGCCAACGGCTATCCTGCCTTCTACACAAACGAGATCGGACAGGTCACGATCATCAACTCGGTCAATTACCGCGGACAGCCGACGCTCGTCACCGATCCCAACGGCGTCACCACCAGCCTTACCTACGACGCGCTCGGCCGACTACTGACTGTCACCGTCGACCCATCGGGATTGGCCGCGACGATGTCGCTGACATACAATGCAGTTGGCGATGTCACCAGAGTGACGCGCGCGAACGGCGCCTATCTGTCTTATACCTATGATGATGCGCGGCGGGTGGTTCAGATCCAGGATAATACTGGCGCATCCATCTCACTGACGCGCGATGCGATGGGCAACGTCACAGCGCGGCAGATCAAGGGATCTGACGGAACCATCCAGTTGGCGCAGACGGCCGTATTCGACGAACTCGGCCGACTGTTGAAGTTCATCGGGGCTTCAAAGCAGACTTGGGTTCACGGCTACGACAAGACCAATAATCGCGTCTCGATCACCGACCCGCGCTCGAATGTCTTCGGCTGGTCATTCGATTCGCTGAACAGGTTGATCAATTCGAAAGACGAGGAGGGCAACAGCGAGACGGTCACCCTCGATGGCAGAGATGAAGTAACCAGCTATAGCGATCCCCGCTCTCTCAACACCACTTTCGTGCGGAACGGCTTCGGCGACGTAATCCAGCGAACGAGCCCCGATACGGGCACGACCACCTATGTCTACGATGCCGCCGGCCGACCGACGCAAATGACTGACGGGCGTGGCGTCGTTACCAATCTGACCTATGACGCGGCAGGGCGCGTGTTGAGCAAGCAATATCCGGCTGCTCCGGGGGAGAACGTCACATTTTCCTGGGATGGGACATCTGGCGGAAACAAGGGCGTTGGGCGCCTGACACGGATCGACGACGCCTCCGGGAGCATCGAGTGGACCTTCAATTCGCTGGGACAGGCCATTCAGGAGAAGAAGACAACAGCCGGGATCGTCTACCTCGTTGGCTATGCCTATGATCTCGACGGCAATCTGACCCGCATCACCTATCCATCCGGCCGGATCGTCAACTATTACCGCGGTGCAACGGGGCTCGTGAACACCGTGACGCAGCAGCCGGGCGCCGCAACTGCCGAAATGCTGCTCGCTAAGTGGGTGACTTACCAACCCTTCGGTCCATTGCAGTCGCTCTCGTACGGCAATGACCTAATCCTGTGGAAGACATTCACGCAGGACTACAATTTGAGCACCTTCGTGGTCGAGCAGGGATCGAATTCGGTCATCAACCGTGCCTATACCTACTGGTACGATGATTTCGACATCACCAATGTCTGGGACAACAATGTCGCCGGTCGGACCGACAACTATGTCTTCACTCCGGGTCATCGGCTGCAGAATGTCTACGGGGACTGGGGGACGCAGACCTATTGGCAGGACTCGGTCGGCAATCGGACCGGCGACGTCTTTACAAATGGCACAACCACCACGACAAGAGTTTTAGGCTATCCGTACAACAGCAATCTCTACGTCGGCACCACTGAGGGCACGAATACGCTGCGGAGCGTCACGAATGACGGAGTCGGCAATATCGTCACTGATGTCAGGGGCACTACGACCTACAACTACCGCTATAATAATCGTAATCGGCTCGATCAGCTCACAATCGGCACGACGGTGACCGCGAGCTACGTCTATGACGGGCTCGAGCGGATGGCCGTTCGGACCACCCAAAATATGACGCCATCGACTACGACCCACTATATCTATGACAGCTCTGGGCGGCTATTGGCCGAGGCAGGCGCGAACGGCACGACGCAGCGGGAATACGTCTGGCTGGATGATACACCCCTTGCGCTTTTTGCCGATCTGGACACGGCAACGCCTAAACAATGGTACGTGCATCCTGATCATCTCGATCGCCCGAGCAAGATGACCGACGCAAACCAGACCGTGGTTTGGGACGCATGGTACTGGCCTTACGGTGAGGTCCGCTCGATCACCGGAACCGCAAGCAACAACCTGCGATATCCGGGTCAGTATTTTCTCGTCGAGTCAGGGCTTCACTACAACTGGCATCGGCATTACGATGCATCGATTGGGAGATACACGCAGGCAGATCCGCTTGGGCTCGTCGCAGGGCCGAGCCTCTATGTTTACGCTGGCGGGAATCCTGTCTCTTTTACAGATCCGACGGGAGAATTCGCGTGGGGCCTCGCTTTTGCCGCAGCAGATATTGGACTTCAGCTCTACGAGAACGGCGGAAACTGGCGGTGCATTAACCTCGGAGAGGTTGGACTCAGCCTCGTCGGGGGGGGCCTCGCTGGCGCCTTGGAGAAGGGAGCGTTCCGATTTAAGGATTTTGGGAGTCATACTTGGAACGCGACACGCAAATGGATGAACAGGGAAGGCATTCAGCTGCTCGGGGAAGGGCAGGTAAGACATCATTGGCTATTGGAGCGGAACCAAGGCATAGGACGGATGGTACCGGATTGGATTAAGAACCAGCCCTGGAACACCAATCCCATCTCCGCGTCCCTCAATTCGACGCTCGCGCAGTATCCCGAGCTGGCTTGGGTGGCTGGCCCCGGATGGTCTAAGAGCCTAACGATCGGCGCAATTTTAGCGGGCACTTCACCCCGGGGAGGCGGATGTGACTGCAGATAGTGGGCCACGTACCTTGCTGTTCTTTGATGAGAGAAGAGAAACGATCCTGCCATATAGCAGCGATGCGTTCAAAGTCTCGACGGGTCCGAGAGAACGGGTCCTTGAGCGCTATCTCGGGGTAACTGTTTTGGATCGTGACGGGACAATCTGGCGGATTGATGAGATTCGCTTCGAGCATCTTTGGGGTGAAAGCCGTTGGCGAAGAATATTCAGCTTTTTGAATGGTGGGACCAGGAAGATATCGGTAACTCTGCGCCAGGCGCCTGAAGTTCGCTTTAGTGAGATGCGGCAGCGCGCCGTCAACTATATAACAAAACGTCCCGCACTCGTTGAGCAGTACTTTGACAAGACGGATCCTGAACAGGCTGTAAGTCAAGCGGCCCGGTCGTCAACGGCGTCAGAGCTCTTTGACGCCCTGGGAGCACCGGCGCCGTTAGACTGCCTCGACGCGCTCATTGCTGGGTCCTGATTCCTCGAAAAAACCAGCATGACTTCACCACTACATTGCAGTGATACGGCGGTTAACGGATGGACCGGCTCATACCAATGATGTTGATACTTGTCGATGGCTAATGACGGAAAAGGTTAGGCATGCGCTGAGACGGGTCGTTCAATTGAGAATCGTCCCAGCGCTTGAGCAGCGAGGATTCCGGACGATCCCGCTTACGGGCAGTGATGCGCGGAGCCGGGAGATTCGTTCCGCATTCCCATTTGGGAGACTGCGGCGCGAAGGCATTCAAGGATTTCAGATCGTCGAAATCCAGCTCGACAAGTGCGGCCGCCCCGCGTTTCGCCTCAACCTTGGCATCGTCCCTCGAGAGGGGATTGTCCATGCGTCAGGGCGCATTCCTGCAGAGGACGTATGGGTCCAGTATCTCGAACAATACTTCCAGGTGTATCGTCGCCCATTCTTCAGGCGCTGGTTCGATGCGCGGGGGTGGCTGGGTTCGGCGCCAACAGAGGCGGATATCGAAGCGACCGTCGATGAGGCCGTTACCTTGATGCCTGAAATCGAGGAGGTGTTCGTCAGTGGAACTTGTGGTCCGCACGTAAGATGCGTGGGAGGCTAGCCGCGACCATGGTCCAATGCCTCCATCAACGCGCCGTCCAGCGAGCCGAGCACCTTTGGCAATGCCGCAGGATCTAATCAGGACGGATCAGTGTGAGATCGCCTCGAGATTTACACAAAGTACGCGGCAGAGCGAACGCCGTCAAAGCATCGGGCGGCAAGGTTGTGCAATCCGAGACGATGGCTGGCGAACCAACAGTGGGTTATCAGATACCGGCAAAGTTGAACTAGACGCCCGCGTAAAGGTCGAGACGGCCGTCGGCAACACGACGAGACTCGTCGCCAGCTCCCCCGTTGCGCGTCTTTGGTCTTGAGCATTGCCGCGAAAAGGCCGAGCAAATCCGTAGAGCGTCAAGGATGGTCGGTGTTGAGCGACGTCCGCAGGCGCTTCGCCTCGTACGTGTCGAGCAGCGCCATCGATCTAATGTCACTGACAACGCCCGGGAGCTTCCAGCCGAGATTTACGGCGATCGCAGATCATGGGATTTAGCCGACCCCATCCATCGGCGCAAACGCGGCGCTGATCCGCCGCTTCCATGAGGCCAAGCTCGCGGATGCGCCGGAGGTCGTGGTCTGGGGCACCGGCACGCCGCGGCGCGAGTTCCTCTATGTCGACGACATGGCGGATGCCTGCGTGCACCTGATGAAGACCTATTCCGACACCGCGTTGGTCAACATCGGCACTGGCGAGGATATCACCATTGCCGACTTCGCCCGCGTGGTTGCCGCCGGGGTAGACTTCAAGGGCAGCATCAGCTTTGACCGGTCACGGCCGGATGGCACACCACGCAAGCTTCTCGACGTCTCCCGCCTGACGGAGCTTGGCTGGCGCGCGACGACTTCCCTGGAAGTGGGAGTCGGGCTCGCCTATCAGGCATTCTGCGCGAAGCGGCGACGCAGTCGTTAGTCATTGTTCGCAAGGGCGAGACCACCAAAGGCCATTCGGCGCTGGATCTCGTTGAAGCTGCCGTAAGCCTCGATCTCAGCAACGATGTCAAGACCCCGATAGTGCCGCGAATAATCCGGATTCTGGGCCCTGATGAAGTGCTCGGCTGCCATGAGAGCCTCACACTCCTCCGTCCGACGGTTGTTGTTGATAGCGGCGAGCCCCCCGTTCTGCGACAAGACGCGGCGCACCTCACGAGAAAGCGTGGCCTATCAGTGAAGTGCCTGCGCCACCGCGACTAGCTAGCCTCCCGGTTGCCAGCCGCATCTCTCGATTGCCGGTGCGGATCAAACATTTGCTGCGGCAGCAATACGTAGCACCTTGCCACCGCGCGGACTGAGCCGCCCCATGTTTCCGTGACATTGCGGGCCTCGTCTTCGTCGCTTCAACGTAAGCGTAGCTCTGCGGCCCTACTGACTGGCGCTTGACGCCTATTTGGTCCGCGGGGTACGACGCCGCGGCGTCCCGCTTTCGCACAAGGCATTGACAGCTGCGTCGAGCGTCTTCCGGTCGATAGTCGACGTCCTCGCCAAGCTCGCGGCCAGGAAGGTGTTCCACAGACACTACGTCTCTGACAGAGCGCTGGTCGCGAGCTTACGTCATCTTCCAGCTGAGAAGGAAATAGGGATGTACCGGATTGTCCGTCATTCGAATAACAGCTCGATATCGAGAAACCTGGCCTGACTTTGCGACTTCGATACAGATCATGAAGGCGCGACCGCGCAAGGATGACGTTGGTTCTTCGTTTGCGCCGATCGGAAATGGAGGCGGGCGATCGGAGGCTGTCCCTTGCGTACTGATCATCTCGGGCATCGCCGCCAGAGCTTCAGGTGTGGCACGTCGTGGGTCAACGAACTGGCTTCCGGAATACACGGTCACGGCAGGTTCGATCCGCTGGAAGAGAGCAGGCGTCATGTCCATTACGAGAAGAAGCTCGTCGACGCTCTGAAACGGACCGTTGCGCGGCCGGTGGGGACTATTCGCCGCGCGATAGTCGAACTCCTTGGCGCCATTAAGATGCTTCAATTCGCTCGCGGTTCGCCAGTCCACGATCTTGTCTGCAAGCCCACTTGCCGCATCGGCGTTTAGCCCCACCGACCGCAGCAAACTGGCAAGCAAGGCAGGGTCGGCCTGGTTGATGTCGATCTTGCCGAGCTCGTCCTGGATCACGATCCGGATCTCGGCTTCGCCAAAGTGGAGCAGGTGAACCTCGCCTACACCTGGACGCAAGAGGCGATCAGATTTTTGATCAAACAATCCCGACACGGCGTAGTCCAGCGCCCCGTCTGCAGTCGCGCTCAGAATCGCAAGTTCACAATCGTTGCGGGCGAGGCGGTACGACACCTCGCTGCCCCAGAGCAGCGACAGTGACAACGTTGTCAATAATCCTAGGATCCACAGGATCGCTATGACTGGCATTTCTGATCTCTGGGACTACCATGATCCGAAGATCGCTTGGCGGACGACGGTTTCGAGAAGACATGTAAGAGACATGGCTCATATGAGAGCATCGAGAAGCCGAGCCAAGCAGGAACGAACAATTCGCGCTCCTCCTCTACGAAAGGCTGTCTGCGGATTGGCGCTTGATCTTTCGTCTGTGCAAACAAGGCTATTCAACTCTGGTTCGAGGGGCTGCAGCGCGGCCTGTATTCTTCAATTCTTGGGGTAGAGCTGCAATTCGATCGCGCGCCCCGCCTGCTCGATCCGAACACCTGACGCGTCGATCGACGTCACCCGCCAGCCCTGAAATGTCTCGTTCTCGTTGACCCAGGAGCCTGCGCCACCTCCCACCTTGGAGAGCAGATAGGCCTTGCTCGTGCCGCTGTTGATCATGACGCCGCCGACCTGGAGGCCCTGGTCAGTGGCCACCGGGGGCGGAGCGGCCACCGGCATCGGCGGTGGCGGCGCGGGTGGGGGCGGAACGAACGGCTCGCGCGACTTCTGGAACACCGGATGGGCCAGGATCTCGGCATATGTCTGCAGCGGCTGCCGTCCAGCCACGCCCGCCATGGTCCGGGGCACCGGCGCTTCCCACGCCGCGCGGCGGGCGCCGGGCGCTTCTCCGCCTCCGACCGACGTCGCGAGCCAGGCGCCGAGCATTAGATCAAGACCCGCCAGGAGCGCCAGAACTCCGGCAAGCGGCCTCACCCGCCATCGCACAAAGCTCCTCATTGCACCGCACCGTAGATATCGAGCTGCGCCTGAAGCACTGGCTCCTCGGCCGTTCCCGGGCGCATCGCAGGCGCGCTCTTCAGCACCGCATTGGCAATGAACAAATATGGCCTTGCGCTCTCGACCGCGTGGACCGCACGCATGACGGCGGGCAACGGCCCGGACAGATCGATGCGCGCGCCGCTGTACTTGATCTGATCGACGGTCCGGCCCGGCAGCGATTGAATCGCGCGGGACTGGGCACCGGCATTGCCCATGATCATCTTCAGCTTCGTCTGCAGGTCGGCGGCGATCACGTTCTCATTCGCACCCGTCAGAAACTCCCCGTTCTGGAGCTGCGACTCGGTTTCGGAGGCAAGGCCCTCGATGGCCGATGCCTGGGCTGCGATCGCGCTCAACCGTGCCAGCAGCGCCTGCTGTTGCTGGATCCGCGCCTCCCGCTCGGCGAACATCGCCGCGATCGGCGCCACGAAGCCCCAGAACAACAGCGCAAGAAGCGCGAGGTTGACGACGATGAAAAGGCCGCGGCGTCCGAGCGCGTACCTGCGCTTCGTACATTCGCTCATGGCGCCACCTCCTTGATGGCATCGGGCACACGAATCCTGGCCTGCAATGAAAAGCGTTCCCGGTTCTCGATCGGATCCATCGCGACCGGCGACGTCAGGGCAGCGTCCACGAACAGTCTCGATCCACCGAGCGTGTTGATCAGGCTCGGCGCCGCGGCCGAGAATCCGGTCATCGTGACCGTTGCGCTCCGCGGGTTCGCTCCCTCCACGAGCCGCAATTCGGTCAGCCAGGAATGCTTCGGCAGAATGCGCGAGGCTTCATCCCAGACGTCGATCAATCCCGGCACTTCGCTGCGCTGCAGACGAAGGCGCGACAGCGCCGTCCGCCGCTCCCGCAATTGATCCACCAGGACGCGAACGCGCTCGGCGCCCTTGCGGGCCACAACGATCTCGGCATCGAGCCGGTCCAGCGTGGACTGTTGCCGGGCAAAGGTCAGGACCGCGATGCCGGACCCTAGAAGCACGGCGAGCGCGCCGAGCCCTGCGATCGCAACGGTGGAGGTCTTGCGGGCAGCCGCAGGACGCGCCAGTCGGATCGACGGCGAGGTTTGATCGTCGCCGAACACGACAAAGTCGATGTGCGCGACGGCAAGCCCGAGCTGATCTGCGGCCTGCTGCACGTGATGGCGCCGCGTCACCCATTGCCGAACCGCGATCCGACCGTCAGGCGATGTGGCGGTCAAGTGGTCGCAATAGATGTCCTCCGCCTTGAACGGCGTCCGGCGCAACAGGTCCTGCGGCACGATCGTATCGATCGCGCCCTTCGCCTCGGGTGGAAGCATGAGCTCGCGGCGGAAAACACTCTCTTCCGGCAGACGCAAGCCCAGATCCACGTCGCGCCGATCCAGACCATGACGCTGCAGGATGGATGCGATCGCCGCCGTCACCTCACCTGCATGGGTCGTTTCACCAGCCTGCACTCCTGATCGGGGATCGTTCAACTGAAGCCGGATCCCCGTGTCGTCGCGATCGACCAGAAGTCTCGGCCGGCCGGCCGGCGCCAGCGCGGCCACGAACCGTTGCGGCAGCAGATCGACCGCTTCCCTGCACCACCAGGCGGCCGCCGATTGCGCCCAGTCGCGCGGACGCGCCGTACGAACCGTGGCCAGCAACGCGCCTCTATCCTTGCTCTCATGCATCGCCCGTCCCGCCGCCCTATCCCATGCGCGTCGCGCGCAGAACTTCGTCGATCGTGGTCTCGCCGCGCCAGACCTTCCGGACTCCGGTCTCGTACATGCTCTGCATGCCCTGCTCGCGGGCGGCGCGCTCGATCGCAGTGTCCGACGCCTTCGCCAGGATCAGACTCTGACATGCCTCATCGATGACCAGCATCTCCGCGATGGTCGAACGTCCGGAGAAGCCGGCATTGCCGCAATCGGAGCAGCCTTGCGGCTGGCGAATGTCTGGCTGCCCCAACGCACGGAGTCCGGACACGGACCGCTCGAAGCTCTCCGCCCAATAGCTCGCCTGCGGATGACCATGGGAACAACGGGAACAGAGCCTGCGTACCAGACGCTGCGCAATCACGCCTTTCAGCGTCGAGGCCAGCAGATAGTTCTCGACGCCGATGTCGATCAGCCGCGTGATCGCAGACGCCGCATCGTTGGTGTGGAGCGTCGAGAGCACGAGGTGACCGGTCAGCGAGGCCTGGATGGCGATGCGCGCCGTCTCGAGATCGCGGATTTCACCGATCATGATGATATCCGGATCCTGCCGGAGCATCGAGCGCAGCGCGTGAGGAAACGTCAGCCCGATCTCCGACTGGACCTGCACCTGATTGATCCCCGGCATCTGATATTCGATCGGGTCCTCCACCGAGAAGATCTTGCGCTCGGTGCTGTTGAGCGTCTTCAGCGCCGTATACAGCGTCGTGGTCTTGCCACTGCCGGTCGGTCCGGTGACCAGGATGATGCCATTGGGCTGCCGCAGCAGCGCCTGCAGCGTCGCGATATGCTCCGCGGAGAAGCCGAGCTCGACAAAATCGAGGCTGATGCGATTGCGGTCGAGCACGCGCAGCACGACGCTTTCGCCGAAGGCCGTGGGGATCGTGGAGACGCGGAAGTCGATGTCGATGCCACGGACCGCGATCTTGATGCGCCCGTCCTGCGGCAGGCGCCGCTCCGCAATGTCGAGCTTCGACATGATCTTCACGCGGGACGTGATCGCGGCACGCAGGTCCGCCGCAAGCACCTGGACCGAGCGCAAGGCGCCGTCGATGCGATAGCGGACGAGCACCTGGTCCACATTGGGCTCGATATGGATGTCCGACGCCCTCGCCTCCACGGCACTGGTGATGATCTGGTTGACGAGACGGATGATCGGCGCCTCGCTCGCAAGATCGCGCAGCCGCTGCACGTCGGCTTCGTTGGCCTCGGCGCCGCCGGTGGCGCGGGTCTCGTCGCTACGCGACATGGCGGGATAGAGCCCCGCGCAGGCCTTGTCGAAATCGGCCGCCGTAAACAGCCGCATGTCGACCGACAGGCCCGTGAGGAAGGCAAGGGCCCGGATCGGATCGTGGTTGAACGGATCGGTCACGCCGACGGCAAGCCGGCCATCGCTGCAGCCGAGCGGCAGCACATGATTGTGACGCACGAACTCCGCTTCGACCAGTTCGGGCAACACGGGGTCGATCGGAATCTGATCCGGACGCACCAGATCGAGTGCCAGGAATTTCGCCAACGCCGCGACCAGACCGGCCTCCGACACCAGACCGAGCTTGGTCAGCACGGTGTCGAGCCTGTCTCGGGTGGTTTGCGCCGCGCGTCCGGCACGGTCGAGGCTCATACGATCGACGATGCCTTCGGCCCGCAGGAAGTCGCCGAAGCCCTGCAACAGCGCTGTCCTGCCCACGTCTTGCATGGACCGGTGCAGCTGCGCGTGCGGCTGCTCGATGTCTGCGGCGAAGGCGTCGGCCTGCTGCATCGCTGGCCCTGGGCGTCCGGTCATCGCGTCCCCCAGCTCAGAACCCAATAGGGCTGCTGCGGATTTTCCGTCAGGCGCACCGCGACCTCGCCTGCGACGACGCGTGACGCCTGGGAAAATTCGGTCCGGATCGTGAAGGCGCGGCCACGCAGCACCGTCATCGGGTTGCCTTCGGCGAGGCCAGATCTGGCACCGTCACGCGCGGCCAGCGTCGCTTCGGCACTCTGCGCGGTCATGCCGGGCAGCGCGCGCAGCACCTCGCGCGGCGCCAATTGCGGATCAACGAACTGCCGTCCCGAATGGACCGTGAGCGCCGGCGCGATCCGCGCAAAGATCACCGGAGTCATGTCCATCACCAGGAGCAGCTCATCGACGCTCTGGAACGGACCGTTGCGGGGATGATAGGCGGCGTTGCGCGACGCGTAGTCCCGGTCCTTGGCGCCGTTCAGATGCTTCAGGGACGTTACGGTTCGCCAGTCCACGATCTTGTCGGTCAGGTCAGCGGCGGCCCGCGCGTCCAGCCCTGCTGATAGCAGCAGGCTGTTCAGCATGGCCTCATCGGTCTGGTTGAGGTCGACCCGTCCGAGCTCGTCCTGAATCCTGATGCCGATCCGCGTGCCGTTGAAATCGAGTGTGTAGAGGCGGCCGTCGGCGCGCCAGCGGCGGTCCGCCCTTGCATCGAGCAGACCGTCGATGGCTGCATTGACGCCGGCCTCGACGAGCGCACCGAGAGCGGCCTGATCGACGCCGTTACGGGCAAGGCCATAGGACACGCTGCTCGACCATGACAGCGACAGCGCAATCGCCGTCAGCAGCCCGAGCCCCCAGAGAACCGACAGCACCGGCATGTCGCCCCCTATCGCCCGCGACAGCGCATCGTGAGCGCGTCGTAGACGCAGGCCACATCGGCCTGCACCCGCGGCGCGATCACGAGCTCCGGCCAGTGATGGGCATCGCCGGGACGCATCAGGACCCGCAGCCGGATCAGGCCGGGAGCCTCGCTCTGATCCTTCCAGCTTGTGGTCCAGGCCGCATTGGCGTCTCCCGTTGCTCTTGCCGCATAACTGAGCTCGATCCGATCGATGTCGGACACCAGCAGCGTCCGCTCGGTGTCCTGCTTCACCGCCAGTTCGGGCCGGGACTGCAGAACGAGATCGACCCCGTCACGCCTGCGGTCGGCGAACAGCTTGAAGCGGAAGCGGCCGGCCCCACCGGACACGGCCGGCGCGTCGCTGAGGAACTCGAGGCTCTCGGCCTGGCCGTCGATATCGATGCGCCGCTGCGCCGCGCCTTCGCCCAGCATCATCGGATAGAGATTGCCGATCAGGCGCCGCAGCACGTCCTGCGCTGCGAGCTCGCGCTGGAACGACTCCGCGCGGGCGCTGCCGCTGCGCCAAGCCTGCACGCCGAATTTGAGATTGTCGAACAGCAGAACGGCGAGCAGGCTGAACAGCGCCAGCGCAACGAGGACCTCGACCAGGGTGAAGCCTGCGTCGCGATCATCCATCCCGCTTGCTTTCGGCGAAGTCATCGGTCTGGCTCACTGCGACTTGGAGACTCTAGGCCCGAGGCGAAGCGTCGAGAGCGCATAGGAGCGCGGGTCCTGCCCTTCCAGCCAGCCGATCTCGACCGAGACCTGATACAGCTCGACCGGGCGTGCATCGCTGTTTGGCGCCGGCCGATAAGGCTGCATCGCAAGGCGCCACCGGTAGCCGTTCGCCTCGGCGCCATCGCGCGTCTCGGTGCGCAGCGGAATCGAATTGCCGACCTGAGCCATGAGCGACTGCGCCAGCGCAACGGCACCAGCCACGCGTTCGGCCATGCCCGTTCGTGACAGTCCGGTCGAGAACATGCTCATCACCAAAGCGAGGCCGACCGACAGCATGGCCAGCGCAACGAGGACCTCCACCAGCGTGAAGCCGGCGTCCCCGTCGTCCGCGTGCTTCGTCTCTGCCGTGGCGGGAGTCACGGCTGCCAGCTCGTCACATTGGCCGTGGCCGAGGTCTCGTCCTCACGTCCCTCGGGCCCGAGCGAGACGATGTCGTAGGTGCCGTGCTGTCCCGGGAATCTGTAGACATAGGGCCGTCCCCACGGATCGTTCGGGACCAGGGTGCCGCTGAGATAGGGCCCGTTCCAGGTGGTCGCGGTGGCCGGCTTCTGCACCAGCGCACCGAGCCCTTCGGCTGCGGTCGGGTAGCGGCCGTTGTCGAGGTGATAGAGGTCGAGCGCCGAGGACAGGCTGCGGATCTGGATCCGCGCCGTCTTGAGTTTGGAGTCGGAGAGATAGCTCAGCACGCGCGGGCCGACGAGACCCATGATCAGGCCGATGATGGTGATGACGACAAGCATCTCGACCAAGGTGAAGCCGGCCTCGCCATCGCGGCCTCTGCGTAAACGAAGCCGGAATTGCCCGCGCCACGCGGCCACGCGCAGCTTCACGACATCACGACATTCCATCCATCCCAGCATGATCGTCCCCTCCCCTCAACACGTCGCGGCGGTCCGCACCGTCCCTGTCAGCCATTCGACACAGAGCCTGATATGATGCCCGTTCAACTCCAGGCTCAGATCGCCGCCGGTCGACGAGCCGTCCGGAAAGAACCGGAAGCCGCCCACGGCGGCGCCCACGCGCGTCGCGGCGGCATAGGTCAGCTTCGCCTGGATGTCCGGCGCAAAGGTACGCGGCCGGACGACATCCGAGCTGAAGGCCCGGCGGTCGACGTCGATGCTCAGGGTCATCACGCGGTTCTGCACGATCGCAGCCGAGCGCGTCGCGCGCAGCGCCGACGCAATCTCGCCTGTCGCCGCATCGAGGCTCACCGTGCCGGCGCCGCGTGACAGCAGCGGGACGGCGGCGGATACCGTCAGCGCCAGGATGACGAGCACGGCAAGCATCTCGACCAGCGTAAAGCCGGCGCTCGCCTCGTCCCGTCCCAGTTCCGCCCGCGCGCTCATCGCCCCGCCAAATCATTGATACTGAGGACGGCGTTCATCACCGGCATGATCAGCGCGCCGATGATCAATGCGATGCCGACCGTCATCGCCGGCGTCAACGCCGCCATGAAGCGATCGACGCTGGTCTGCAGCTGCTTCTCCAGCATCTGCGCCACGCGCAGCAGCATGCGGTCGAGCTTGCCCGCCTCCTCGCCGACCGCGATCATCTGCAGCGCCACGGCCGGCAAGGCCACCTCGTTGCGCAGCGCGCGGTGCAACGCTGTGCCCTGCTGGATCCGCTCGATCGCCTGTTCCATGCCGGCGCGGAGATGACGGTTGTCGACGACGTCGCTCGCCGATTTCGTCGCCGCGATCAACGGCACGCCGGCCATCAGCATCGTACCGAGCGTGCGGGCGAAGCGCGCGGTGTCCTGCTGCAGAAGGAAGCCGCCGAGCAGCGGCAGCTGCAGCGCGAGCCGGTCGAGACGCCGGCGGCGGCCGGGATCGGCCATGGTGAATGCCACGATGGCGCCGAGCAGCGCGACGGCGGCAAGGCCAGCGATCACGATCTCGAGCCAATGCGCCTTCAGCGCGAGCATCAGCTGGATGGTCAGCGGCACCGGCTTGCCGCTCTGGGTGAAGATCGGCGCCATCGACGGGATCACGCCGCCAACGATGATCGCGAGCGTTGCGAGGCTCAGCACGATCAGCATCGCGGGATAGATCAGGGCCGACTGGATGCGCGCACGGATCTCCGCCCGCCGCTCCAGGAGCTCGGCAAGCTCGGTCAGCACCTGCGCCAGCCGCCCGCCGCTCTCGCCGGCGCGCACGACAGCGACATAGTCAGCCGGGAAGATGCGCGGCTGCGCCTGCATCGCCTCCGACAACGGGCGGCCATTGAGGACATCGGCGAGCAGCGCCTCGACCAGGGTGCGCAGCCGCGCTGCCGAGGCCTGCGTCTGCACGATGCGCAAGGCGTCGTCCATTGGAATGTCGGCCGCGCAGAGCGTGGCGAACTCGCGCGTGAAGGCCAAGAGGTCCGCGCGCGCCGCGCCGTTGCCGAGCGTGATCTCGCGGTTCCACCATGCCGTGCCGGCGCTATCGGCGGCCTGCATCTGGAACGGCGACAACCCCTGCGCCCACAGCGTCGCGCTCGCCGCATCCGCGGACGCAGCCTCGATCGTCCCCTCCGCGAAGGAGCCGTCGGTGCCGTAGGCGCGGTAGCGGAAGCGCGGCATCAATCGAGAATCCTGCGTCCGGTGTCCTCGACTCGCCGCCGCGCCGGCTGCCGGCGATGCGGGCCCTCGATCGCCATGAAGTGGCGGTACTCCTCGGTCACGCTGCGCGCCTCGTCGAGGCTGCGCATCACGTGCGGCCGGATCAGGATGATCAGCTCGGTCTTGCCGATGACGTTGTCGCGGCTGCCGGCGAAATTGCCGATGAACGGGATGTCGCCAATGATCGGCAGCTGGCTCCGGCCGGTCGTGCGGCCCTCCTGGATCAGCCCGCCCAGCACCAGCGCGTCATTGTCGTTCACGACCACCGATGTCCTGATCTTGCGCTGCCGGATGGTCGGCGAATCGATGTTCGACGACGTGGTCGGCGCCACGCTCGACACCTCCTGCTCGATGTCGAGCAGCACCCGCCCGCTCTCATTGATGCGCGGGATAATCGACAGGATCACGCCCGTATCCTTGTAGCTCACCGAATTGACGATCGGCGCGCCGGGCGTCAGGGTGCCGGTCGCAGACTGCGTCGTGATCGGCACCTGATCGCCGATCTGCAGCACCGCCGGCTTGTTGTCCATGACCGCCAGCGACGGCGAGGACACGATGTTGACGTTGGTGATCTGGTTCAGTGTGTCGATCGTGGCAGCGATGTTGGCCGCTGTCAGCGCGTAGGAAAAGCCGGGAAACACCGAGCTCACGGCGCCGGAGGCCGCCTCCGTCAGGGTGAATTTCGAGCTGTTCTTGCGCATGTACCATTGCACGCCGAAGCGCAGATCGTCATTTAGCGTGACCTCGGCGATGGTCGCCTCGATCAACACCTGGTTCGGCATCTGGTCGAGCCGCTCGATCGCCTGCAGCACGCGCTTGTAGTCCGCATTCGCCGCCTCGATCAGGATCGCGTTCTTGGCCTCGTCGGCGACGATGCGCAGCCGCGGCCCATCCGTATCGCCGTCGCGGCCGGAGGGCGCAGGCGCTGCCGCCGCCGGCGTGACGCTGGGGGCGGACGTGGTCGGCGCCGGGGCCCGCAATCCCCCCATGCCGCCGCTGGAGGAGCCGAGGCCGCCGGTGAACCCCGATGACGATGCCCCGGAGAACCCGCCGCCGGCCGATGCCGGCTGCGACTGCACGCTCGCCTCCTGATAGTTCGGCGCCACCGTACGCCGCCCGGCCGCCGCGGTCTGGGTGTCCGTCGGGAACATCGACTGCAGCACGTCGACCAGCTCCTGCGCGCGTCGGTTCTGCACGGCGTAGGTGAAGAGCTGCTTCTCGCTGCCTTGTGCCTGCGCGTCGAGCTTGCGAATCCAGCTCTCGGCGCGGCGCAGATAGGCAAGCTGCGGCGAGATCACCAGGATCGAGCGCAGCCGCTTGTTGGGCACGAACTGCACCATGCCGGCCATCGGCCCGTCGCCGCGGTCGGAGGCGAACACGCTTTTCAGCTCGGTGGCGATCGCGTCGGGCGCCGAGGTCTTGACCGGGATCAACGCGAACGACATGCCCTTCATGGTGTCGACGTCGAACAGCGCGATCGCCTCCATCATCGCCGCGATCTCCTGGCGATTGCCGGACAGCGTGATCAGGTTGCGCGCATCATCGACCCGCACCACCCCGCCGCGCGGCGCGATCGGCTCGACCACGCGCCGGATCTCGGAGGCCGAGACATATTTCAGCTGCACCACCTGCAGCCCGTTGCCGACCATCTCGCCGCCATCGGCCGGATCATCAGTGCGATACGCCGACGACACCGCCGTCTGGTCCGCCGCCACGATGCGATAGATGCCGCGGTTGTTGACGACAGCCGCATTGTTGGCCCGCAACGCCGCCTGGAACAGATCGATGACTGCCGCCCGCGCCACCGGCTTCGGCGTCTGGATCGTGATCCGCCCCTCGATCCCCGGATCGACCGTGTATTTGACGCCGAGAATGTCGCCGAGCACCGTCTTCGCCGCCTGCGGCGCCGGCACCCCCACGAGATTGATGGTGACGCCGTCGGTCACGTCCTCGGTGCCGCGCGACACCGCTCCCGTCGGCGGCTCGCCGACGAAGCGCCCGGTGCCCTCGACCAAGGTCGCGGGCCCGCCTTTGTTGTCATCCAGCAGCGGTGAGCCCGAGATGCTGCCCGCGCGCGCGCTCCCGGTCGCCCGCGCCCCCGCCTGCGCTGCCGACCCTGCGTCGGCAGCATTCGTGCTCCAGGCGAACGACGACGTCCCCTCCTCCATCGTCTGGCACGCCGACACCGCCAACGCGACGGGGAGCGCCATCAAGCCAATTCTGCGAACCCCGCCCCGCACGCAATCACCCCGACTTAGAGCAGCCTAGCCGCTCAGCGGCTAACCATTGCAGTTTAGGAGGTTTCGATCGCGGGAGATATCGAATGCTGAATGTACGGCCGATTCATACACAGCCCTTTGCCGAACACGCCTCCAAGGTCTTGATGCCGCTGAATTCGACCTAATTATTTGCACTATCACCGCGATCTTCTGCCTGAGGGAGTCCTGCAGGCCTAAAAAGGCGTCGAGCCACGACTTATCCAATGCTCAACGCCGACTATGTAGATTCTCTGCGTGACGCAATAGATTAGCTGCGTCATCCCGACTGGCCTCAGGTGCCACCCAGACCAACGCATCTCCCGAAAGGTTCAGGAAGTCCAAGGCTTCGTTTAGCAAGGGGCGGACACCCAGTGCTGCAACATCTCCAACGTCAAAAAACAACTCCAACGGAGAATGCGCTAGTCCATGCGCTTCGTTGTAAGCTTTGTAATCAATCAGCATGAAGACGCGCTTCGACGGAAGCTTCAGAACGATGCCTAATACTTCCCCCAGGCCATCTTCATTCCACGCTTCCACCGTTAGACAAAATCTATCCGCGATTTCGGAAATATTGTCTCGCACTTTGGCGATAGGCCAACTCTCGTTGGGAAAGCGATATCCGAAAAGCTGTTCTACACCGATCATGGGACTGGTCTCCTCGACATGCAGCCAGAATAACTCATGGCAGAGTTTGAGTGTTCTTTGTTACTGTCACAGGCAACACCGCATATCCTTTATCATTAACGAAGACTCCTGGCTGTCGGCCTGGATACCACCGCGCCCACGGAATTTGGCCAGCTTCAGGCGGGATGGGGGTCGTGAATTCAATACCCCTCGCATCCTCCGGCAACGCTCCACGAAAGGCTCGAACCTGCGCCATCGACCCCAATCGTCCCTCCTGCCCCCAGATTTCGCCGGACGCCTGCTGCATCGCAGCCACTTCCGGCGTTTGGTTAGGATACGCTTCTAGACGATGGTAGAGTAAGTTATCATCCCTTCTAGTGGTTGAATTTAGCTCCACAGACAAGCCTAAACCCATTACGATTGCATCGATTAGTAGTTGACCAGCGGCAACTCCCACCGGGGCAAGGAACGCGTTCGCGTTTCGGAACTTCTCGACTGGAGTTTGCCGCGCAGTTTCCAAACTCCTCGTGGCCAGATACTGAAATGCGCTGGTCACAGCACCATTGCCGAACTTTCCACCGCCGGCAACGGACGCCAGTCCGCCGACTGTGGCACGCGCGATGGTACCGCCAATGAGATCATTCGGCAGTACTGGCGACAGTGCCGAGCTCACCGCTGCGGATGCAGCCCCTGATCCGCAGGATCCGCCGGAAGCGACAGACGAGACGCAGCCCACGGCAGCATTGGCGCCGATTCTTCCAATCACACCGATATCCAGGCCAGGAATCTGGCTGTAGGCAAAGGTTGTGAGCCCAGCGATCACCCCGGCCTTTAATGCTTGTCCTAGATTTCCGCCAAACATTCCAGTCGTGACGGCTGCCCCCACGAACGCAGCGATCGGCGCAAACACTCCCGTAGCAACCAGAGCAGCCGTAACGGCGATCTGAACCAGCGACTGCAGATTATTAGTGATGAAATTGCCGATAGCCCTCCCGATGCCGCTAAAGAAGTGCCCGACACTGCCGAAGAAGTTCGAGAGCCAGCTGAACCCGTTCGGATCGGTGAAGGTCAACGGGTCGTTGCCGACATAGGAGTACCTGTTCCAGCCCTGCGGATTGAGCGGCTCCGTCACCGTTGGATCGGCGCTGGTGAACCGCGCCAGCAAGGGATCGTAGACACGGCCGTTCAGGTGCACGAGGCCGGCGACCGAGAGCTCCTCCTGGCCGGTGAAGCCACGCGTCGTCTGGCTGGCGGTGCTGCCGGCGACGTCGTCGGTGCCGTCGACGTTGCGGCGCTTGCCCCAGGCGTCATAGGAGAGGCGCTGCTGCAGCAGACCGTTCTCGTCGGTGAGCGCCACGATCGAACCGAGATGGTCGGTGTGGAAGTAGCGCATCGTCAGCGTGATGCCGCTGGCGGCCGTCTGGGTGACGCGCATGCCGACCTTGGCATTGCCGACCGAGAGATAGTCGGTCCATTTCTGCGTCGTCGTGCCGGGGTTCTGCACCTCGGCCATCACGCCGAAGCCGGCGATGTACAGGGTCGTGCCTTCCGGCGTCACCTGCTTGAAGCGCTGGTGCTCGGTGTCGTCGACGAAGGAGATCGTCCGCGACCCTTGCGTGATGCTCGCCGGCTTATTGTAGGACGTATAGACGATGCTGCGGCCGAGACCGGAGGTCTGGTTGCCGTTGGCGTCATAGGTGAAGGTCGCATTGATGCTGCCGCCGGCGACGCTCATGACGGCATGCGGCAGCGGCGCCCCGGCCGCCGGATAGACGTAGGTGCCGACGTCCGACTTCGAGAGGATGTTGCCGATCGCGCTGTAGGAATAGGTCTTCACCAGCGGCGTCGGGTTGAGGCTGGTCGTCGACGTCGTCAGCCGGTTCAGCCCGTCGTAATTGAAGCTTTCGCTGACACTGGTGTTGGCGTCGCTGCGCGAGGTCAGGTTGCCGAGCCGGTCGTAGCCGAAGCTCAGATTCTGCACGGCGCTGCCGGTGCCGGTGGCGACGCTGGTCAACCGCCCCGTCAGCGGATCGAAGCCGCGGGTGGTGACCAGGCCATTGCCGGCGGTCTGCTGCGTCAGATGACCGTCGGCATCCATCGCGTTCGCCGTCCAGAAGCCCTGGCTGGTGGCGTCGTCCTGCAGCTGGTTGGCAAAGCCGAGGCTGTTATAGCCGTAGCGCGCGGTGAAGCCGGAGGGATAGCTGACCTTGATCAGCCGGCTGTTGGCGTCATAGGTCGCGCCCATCGTGTAGGTGGCGCCATCGATCGTGGTCGCCACCTGCAGCGGACGGCCGAGGCTGTCATAGCTGAAGCTGCGGGCAAAGCCGTTGCCCGAGCCGGAGGTGATGCCGCTCGAGGCCAGCTTGCCGACGCCGTTGGCCGCGGTGTCATAGGCCCAGACCGAGGTCATGTCCGGCTCGACCCGCTGCACCATGCGGCCGAGCCGGTCGTAGCTCAGGCTGACCGTCTGCCCCTTGGCGTCGGTCTGGGTGACCAGCTGGCCCAGCGCGTTGTAGCTGTAGGTCCAGTCGCCGAGATCGGGATCGCTGCTAGCGGTCTTGCGTCCCCTGAGGTCATAGGTCGCGCTGACGACGTTGCCGAGCGCATCCGTGGTCTGCACCAGGTTGCCGACCGCGTCATAGGCATAGGTCATGGTCTTGCCGAGCGTGTCGGTGACCGAGACCACCTGGCCCTGGCTGTTCTTGGTGACGGTGCGCGTCTGGTTCAGCGCGTTGGTCTCGACGACGGTCAGGCCGTGATAGGCGGTCTGCGCCACGCTGCCGTCCGGCTGGGTCGACGAGACCACGCGTCCGAGCACGTCGTAGCTGAGCGTCGTGTATTGCGGCGTGCCGCCGTTCAGGAAATACGGACGGCTGGTCTGCGCGACGCGCCCGAGCGCGTCATAACTCTTGGTCGCCTGCACCGTGCTGCCGTCGAACCCCTGGGTGCGGCGGCCGATCTCGCGCTCCAGCGTGTCGAAGAACACGGTCGTGACGGGGCCGTTCACGGTGGCGCCGTCGGCGGCGTAGGGCGTCTCCTGCACGAGATAGCTCGCGCCCGATAGACAGCTCGTGCTGCCGCCGTTCACGCCGCTGCAGAACTGGTAGGCCCAGCGCGTCTGCGTGCCGTCCGAGCGCGTCTCCTGCGTCTTGCGGCCGAACTCGTCATAGCTCCAGGTCGTGGTCAGGCCGTTGGGGCCGGTGTGGCTAGTCGGCTGGCCGAAGCGGCCGTCATATTGCAGCGTCTCGCTTTGCCCCAGCGCATTGGTGTTGGAGGTCGCAAACTGCCCGCGCGCGTCATAGCTGGTCGTGCTCGAACGCGAGACGACGTCGGCGCCGCTGACGGTGACCGACTGCTTCTGCCCGAACGCATTGTAGACATAGTCGGTCTGAAGGCGGAGCGCCGGAGTATCCGGCTCGACGACGTCCTGGGTCAGCAGGCCCGAGGCGGAATCGTAGGCAAACGAGGACGACCGTGTGATGCTGGTGGCCGAGTTGATAGGGGGCGTCGAGACCGACACCGGCGTGTAAGTGATGACGACAATGCCAGGCGCACCGGCGCCGCCGACATTTCCTGCAAATGTCGATGAACCTGCACCACCGCCACCACCGCCATATGAACCGCCGGCACCGCCCGCGCCAGACACCGTCGTGTAGGCCGCACCGCCGCCGCCACCGCCACCGCCGGCGCCCACGCCGCTCCACTCGACGCCGGCGCCGCCCGCGCCGCCGGAGCCGGTCACCGAATTGGCGAGACCGCCACCGCCGCCGCCACCACCACCGCTCGATCCGGCTGCGCCTCCGCCATTCACGCCCGTCGCGCTAAGAACGCCGACCGTGCCGCCGGCGCCGCCGCCCGTTCCGGACGAGTTGTTACCGCCGGTCGCACCCGTGCCGCTCGACGGTACGTTACCGCCCGGAGCGCCCCCATTGGCCGCGCCGCCGCCGGCCGCACCAGGGCCTGCGCCCGCGCTGCTGCCACCCGCTGCACCCGCGCCGTTGCGACCGCCAGCGCCGCCGCCCCCAGCACCGGCACCAGCCGTCAGGCTCGAACGCGCGCCGCCAGCGCCGCCGTTGAAACTGGTCGTGCCGCCGATCCCACCTGTTCCGCCCGCTGCGGCCCCTGCCGTCGCAGTACCGGACGCCGCTCCGCCCTGCCCAGGATTCGCCACCAGGGTCGAGCCGTTCAATCGCGTCGCGGTGCCTGCCGTGCCGACCGATGGCGCCGTTGTGCCGCCAGCGCCGCCCGCTCCGATCACAACCGGAATCGACGCGCCGGGCGTCAGCGTCAGGTTCAGGAGCTTGCGGTACTCGCCCCCGCCTCCTCCACCTGCACCCTGCTGCCCAGCTACCGAACCGCCTCCACCGCCACCACCTCCGATCGCCTCGATCGAGTTGTCAGCGTTGTTCCAATCGTTTGGAACCACCCATGTCGCGCTGCTTGTAATCACGATCTGCGCGGCATCGGCAGCCGCGGGAAGACCGCAGCCAATCAGGAGAGACAACGCCGCGATCTTGAATCGGGCCAACCCATTCGGACGCAAGGCATGCGAAGTCACGGCATTGAACATGGTCAATTCCTCAACCAACCAAAGCAGCAAAATGTGTGAAATTTGATGAAAGCGGCCGGCTACTGCGGCCGCTGGCTCGTCACGGTCGCGCGCGTCAAACGACCGAGGTACCAATACGAGGTGTCGTTGGCGTAGACGTTGGACGTGATCTTGCTGAAGCCATCGGAGGTCGACACCACGACCTGGGTGGCGTTGCCAAACAAGTCATACTGATTCGACGTTGTCACGGTTGGCGCCGGGGACCCATCAAGATCTACGCTGCTCGACACGCTTTGCGCCAGCGACACGCGATAGGGAGCACTGGACGGCGAGATCGTCGTCGAACCACTCGCATTGATGAACTGATAAACGTTCGTCAATTGTCCAAGAGTCTGCGTACCGAGGGTACGCGTCGTCGACGCCACCATGCCTATATAGGGAAAATCCTGCCGGAAGGTTGTGGTCTCGGCGATACCAGTTTGAATGTCCCTGACGGTCACTTGGCGGAACCCGAGCATTCCTCTGCCCGTCAAATCAATCTTTGCGCCAGCATAGGTACGGCTCGAGCTGTAGGTTCCGCCGACGCCATTTGAGGAGTCAACCTGGGAGGCCACAAGAAATGGAGTCTGCAGATCCTGAATCGGGTAGCCACTGCTGGAGTCGCGGGTGTAGACGGATGAGTTCGTCAAAGGAGCGTAGCTGACAGTGATAGTCGCTCCGAGACCAGAAACGATCGTTCCGATAACGTCTCCGACTGCCGCATCGGCCAGGCACGTGTAGATGTACGTGCCAGACAGCATCGCAAACTCGACTTTTCCGTCGCCGTTGAAGTCCCCCAACTGCATCCAGTAGTCCTTCGTCGGCGGCGCCCCGAAATTCCATCCGTTCGGCATGCCAAGCGTACGATACGTGAACGAACCATCTCCACTGCTAACGAATTGATACATGTAAGGACTATTCCCGCCGATAATGGTAAAGTCGGTTCTTCCATCGGCATTGATGTCACTTGAGAACGAAGTGAAGCTCGCCCCGGGCTGGGCTCCGAAATTCCAACCGTTTGAAATTTGAATTGGAAGATAATCGAAGCTGCCATCGCCCCGGCTCTGCATCTCATAGAGTTGCGGCCCCTGAAGCATGATCAGATCCGTCCTTCCATCGCCGTTGAAATCGCCCGTGATGGGAAGAAAGCTCGTCGTGCTTGTTGATGCAAAATTCCAGCCGCTCGGCAACTGCCACGAGTTAAACGCGAATGTGCCGTCGCCATTACCGAGGAACGAATAAGCGACTTTGCCGACGGTACTAGATCCTGAGCCGGGACCGGTCACCGCCGAACCTCCGACGATCAAGAAGTCTGTCTTTCCGTCTCCGTTGAAATCACCTGAAACTGGGGTGTAGCCAGCAGTTGTCGGAACGCCAAAATCCCAGCCAGGGGTCTGGATCGCGCGTCCACTAAAAGTGCCATCACCATTGCTCAAGAACACGTAGAGGTATTGGCCGCTGATCAGCAGAAAATCCGCCCGGCCATCAGAATTGAAATCACCGGCGATCGGGATAAAATAATCGCCCGGCGTTGTCCCGAAATTCCAACCATTCGGGAATGGGAACGTCACTCCGGTGAATTGACCACTTCCGTTGCTCAGAAACACATACAGATTGGTCCCATTCAACATGGCAAAATCGCTCTTGCCGTCCCCGTTGAAATCGCCAGGAATGTTCAGATAGCCCGACGACGCACCGAAGCTCCAGCCATTTGGCGCTGCGGAATTAATCGCCTGGAACGTCCCATCCGACTTGCCGAAGAACCCATACACCGTGGAGCCGACCAGCATTATGAAATCATTCCGGCCATCGCCGTTGAAATCACTTGAGACCGGCGTAGTCAGCCTGCTCAAAGCAGCTCCCGGGCCCGCACTGCTCGGCGTATTGAAATTCTCGCCGTTCGGGAGCACGCTGACGGACCCAGAAAACGCCCCACCTCCGCCGTTCTGCCACTGGAACGTCGTGGGAGGCAGACAAGCACCAGACCCACCACAAACCTTGACCGATGAGATTTCGGACACATTGCTCGTGGGACTCTGCTGATATGAGAGCTGATAATCGGAAACCAACGTATTTCCCGAAAAGGTCCTGATGTTTGTCAGCCGCACGGCTGTCCGCACCAAAGAGCCCGCCTGGTAATGCTGAATGACATCGGGACGCGAGGCGTAGACAAATCCAACCGAATTGTATGGAGTAACGTTTTCCGCCGCGTTGCCCGTATAAGTGATCGAGCTTGGAACTGACTGCCCCGCAGCCGCATCGGTAGCATAAGCGACCGAGAAGTAATTGCCCTTCGTGTCGCTCACCTTGTTCACACCCCAAGCACGCACGCTCGGCTTGCCTTGCGCGAGCACCTGAGAATCCGCGGCACGACCGAACTCCATGATCTGACCGGCCTTCGTGCGCACCTCGAACCACGCCGGCCCACTGCCCGCCACGCCGTGTGAAACGATCTTGGAATAGGCATCGATTTCGGTACGATATTCGGCATTGTCAGCACCATAGGACCCACCCACCAGGATCAGACGCTGCCCTTCGAGGCAGAACCGATCATTGCCGTCAAAATTAACGGCACCGAGCACACCATCCTGCGCCACCGTTCGTTGGCAACGGCCGATCGACGGCAAGCCCCCCAAGGACCACCCCATACCCACCACGCCATTGCCGCCCTGACTGCTGTATTCGAGCGTTAGCGCCGGGACGACGCCGGCGGCCCCCGGAGGAACCGCGACTGGAATCGAGTAGGTCGCAGCGCCCATCTGACCAACGGAGAACTGACCAGGAAGCGACATTGTGCCGGCGCTACTTAAAGTAGAAATCGAGATACAAAAAAAAGCGGTACTCAGTCCGACGCGCGCTGCTCGCCCCATCAACGCACGCGCGCAATTTTCTCGACCGACCCGAGTCGAATTCCCAAACATCCCTGCCCCCGCAGCATCTGCACAACTCGAAACGTAGCAGATGCCATTCGAGTCTGACGATCAACCGGCATCGGAACTTATTCACAACATAAGGTGATGAGGTTCGACAAATACAACCAACTCCGGCGGTTCCACCAAACTTCTCCTGCCGCGTGCATTGAGCGGTTAACTCGGGTGCGAGAGGAATTTCGGCTGCTTTCCGTCGTTCGTTGGTTTCTGTAGAGAGGCTGTGTGACAGTTTGGCTTGAGATTCTGCGGAGGTCATTTCACACTTCCCAGGTCAAAGATGGGAATGCCGCTGCGCGCGCAGCAATTGATGCAATTGATCGTAACCGCCGATCATCTTGCCCAGATGATCGGCGTCGCCAACCCGCCATTGATGTTGATGGAGGTCGCAGGACTGACCAGAGCCATTTATGGCGAGAAGAGCGCCGTGCGGCTGGCACACCAGAACGGCTGTCGCGACCGGACTTGGGAGACGCGAGCCGGTGCGGTCGAACTGCATATCTCCAAGTTCGCACGCGCGAAGCCCCAAGTCGTGGTCCTGGCGGCCGCCAAGGTCGGCGGCATTGTCGCCAACAACACGCTGCGCGCGGAGTTCATCTACGACAACATCGCCATCGCCACCAATGTCATTCACGCTGCCCACGTGAACGGCGCCGAGAAGCTGATCTTTCTGGGCTCATCCCGCATCTATCCGAAGCTTGCTCCTCAGCCGCTGCACGAGAACGCGATGCTGACAGGGCCACTGGAGCCGACCAACGAGCCTTATGCGATCGCCAAGATCGCCGGCATCAAGATGGTCGAGGCCTATCGCAGTCAATATGGCGCCGACTTCATCACCGTCATGCCGACCAATCTCTATGGTCCGGGCGACAACTATCATCCCGAATACAGCCACGTCGTCGCGGCGCTGATCCGCCGCTTCCATGAGGCCAAGCTCGCAGATGCGCCGGAGGTCGTGGTCTGGGGCACCGGCACGCCGCGGCACGAGTTCCTCTATGTCGACGACATGGCGGATGCCTGCGTGCACCTGATGAAGACCTATTCCGACACCGCGCTGGTCAACATCGGCACTGGCAAGGATATCGTCATTGCCGACTTCGCCCGCGTGGTTGCCGCCGTAGTAGGCTTCAAGGGCAGCATCAGCTTTGACCGGTCACGGCCGGATGGCACCCCACGCAAGCTTCTCGACGTCTCCCGCCTGACGGAGCTTGGCTGGCGCGCGACGACTTCCCAGGACGTGGGAGTCGGGCTCGCCTATCAGGCATTTCTGCGCGAAGCGGCGACGCAGTAGTTGATCATCATTGGCAAGGGCGAGTCCACCAAAGGCCATTCGGCGCTGGATCTCGTCGAAGCCGCCGGAAGCCTCGATCTCAGCGACGATCTCAAGATCCCAATAGTGCCGCGAATAATCCGGATTCTGGGCCCTGATGAAGTGCTCGGCTGCCATGAGAGCCTCACACTCCTCCGTCCGACGGTTGTTGTTGATAACGGCGAGCACCCCGTTCTGCGACAAGACGCCGCGCGCTTTACGAGAAACCGCGGCCCATCAGTGAAATGCCTGCGCCACCGCGGCCAGGCCTACGGAGTTTGGCTCGATCGGCAGAGCCTCAGCGGGCGCGATTGTGACTTCGAGTCCCGCCGCACCCGCACGTGCAGCTATGTGGGGGTTGGGCTCCGCGGTCTGCACGGTCCAGTCAGACAGGGCATCAATGAGTGCACGCATCGAAATTCTGTTACTTGCGCCGACATCGAAACAGCGATGCCGGACCATTACCTGCGGCGACAGCATAGGCGACGGCAACGAGAACGTCAGGCGGATAAGTCGTTCGGCTAGCGTCGTAAAGGTCGGCGAGACCGTTAAACTTTCGCGTATGGTTCTGCATTGCGGACGAAGCTCCTCGAATTTGCCTGTGGCAGGACCAACACACGGCGCTTTCAACAACCTTGTTTCAGGCAGACTCCAGGCTTCCCCTCCGTTGGCGGTCCGCGAACATGATCTTGCAATTCAATCTATGGTTGACAATCGAGCGGCGGCCGCAAGGCTCGTGGTCGTGAATGCACCGCGGAGACCCGGCCGCTATCGACACGCCCAGCACAGAAGGCGGTAGCCTTCCAGAACTGCCCCGTCGACTGTCGCAGCGACCGCGCTGTCTGATGACACTTCCTCCGCGCTCTGCGCATTTGCGCGACATGCATATCTGACACGTGTGCTTTGCAAATCGCGAGCGTCGCCAGCTCATTCTCAGCGGGTCGAACTGATTCAGCGCAATCGCGCGGCCGACTCGCCGGCCATAATTGATACTGATCAACTACTTTCGACAATTTTTGGTCGCAGTTTATGATGATTATCGCCTCGCGTGCATTCGACTTGTGCAACCTCGGCGAGCTTTTGCCTTGCTCGTCCGGATGATCGTTCGTATGATTCGAATGTGATCGGATCGTGAGAAAAGTTCACTGCCGGCACGCATTCCTTCAACGCTCGCGAGACCCGGCCAGTGTTACAGCGACGTAGTTTTCTCGGGCTTCCGCTATTGGCGTTGTGTGGCTCGGCGAATTCGGCCTGGGCGGGCAACTCCGTCGAGACGTCCAGAGTCAGAATGACGATCGGCGGAAAGGCATTCCTACAATACGCACCGGTCACACTTGCCGAGCGCCTTGGCTTTTTCAGGGACGCGGGCCTCGACCCGGAGCTTCTTGACGTGAGCGGCGGATCCAAGGCGCTCCAGGCTCTCGTGGCAGGAAGTGCTGAACTCACCGCTGGCGCTTTCGACCACACGATTCAGATGCATGCCAAGGGACAAAAAATCGTCGGGGTTGTGCTGTTTGGCAGGCATCCGACGTTCGCATTGGCCCTGCGAAAAGAGAAGGCTGCGGACTATCGCGACCCAAGCAGCCTGAGAGGCATGAAGATCGGGGTCACGGCATTGGGATCCCAAACGCAGTTCATGGTGGAGTACATCGCTTTGCGAGCTGGTGTCTCTCCGGCCGACATTTCCTTCGTCAGTGTCGGAGGTGGCACAGGTGCCGTAGCAGCGATCCGCAACGGCGCTGTGGATGGGGTCGTCACGGGTGAGCCGGCGCTTACGGCGCTGACCGCCGCAGGTGACGTCAAACTGGTCGCGGACACTCGCACCAACGAGGGGACCATCGGCATTTTTGGCGGTCTCTATCCGTCAGGGACGATCTACGCGCGGTCAGACTTCATCGAACGCAATCCCGATACGCTCCAGGCCCTTGTTCTCGCGATGGTGCGCGCCCTGCAGTGGATTGATCGCGCGTCCGTCGACGAGATCGCCGATGCGCTCCCGGAGGACTGGGCCAAACCTGATCGAAACATCTTCCTCGCCTCCATCCGGGGCACCCGAGACATGTTTTCGCCCGATGGCCGGTTCAGCGCCGAGGGCGCGGGGATCGCATTTCAGGTGTTGTCGACCGTCGACCCGCAATTGCGTGGCGTGAAGGTCGATCTCGCGGAGACATTTACGAACAGGTTCGTCGAAAAGGCTCTCCAGACGCTAGCATCGAAATAGCATCGTGGAGAGTTCGAGCCGATGAACATGCCCGCGGCACTGTGGGATCGAGGCTAGGTGGTGGCGCCGCGAGCTCCGCAGCATTCGAACGCTTCTGCTTCGGCCGCCAAGAAAACGGCGCGGAAGACGCGTCCGACAGATAAGCCCAAGCGCCCAAAAGGACGGCCCGCGATCCTTGCAAGACGGCGGCGCGACATACCGCTTCATCATCAGGTGTTCTTGGTCCTGCAGGACGAAATTGCAGAACGCCGCTATGCACCAGGAGAAGTCTTGCCGGCGGAGGCGGATCTGGCTGTGCTCTTCGGCGTCTCGCGCGTGACGATCCGGGCAGCTTTGGACACTCTCGATGAGCTCGGACTGATCGAACGCCGCCAGGGTATCGGCACGTTCGTACGGGAGCTCTCGAAGCCGGAGCCTCTCACCGTGCCGATGATGGACCTCGCTGCTCGAAACAGGGAGATCGTGCGCACAACGCGAGCTCACGTGGTCGAGTTCGAGTTCAAGGTGGCCCCTCGTCACGTTCGCGAGCACTTTCAAGCCCAGCCAGGCGACCTTTTCCAGCGCACAGTTCGCATCCGTTACATGAATGACTGGCCAATCATGCAGGTCACGACCTACATTCCGGAAGCGATCGGACGGCAATTTGGTCCTGAAGACATGGAAGGAGGGTCGCTCTATGCGATTCTGCAGCGCTTCGGCATCACATTCACATCTGGCGAGCAGATTGTGACGGCAGCTGCAGCCGACCCCGTTGTCGCAGCACGCCTCAATGTCGCGATAGGCGCACCGCTTTTGAAGGTGGTGCGCATTCATTTCGACAGCGCCGGACGTCCGATTCAGCACTTTGAGCTGCTGGCTCCACCTGCAACCTACGAGCTTCGCATGCCATTGAAAGACTTCTAGCCTGCTGTAAGCGCGCCAAGTCCCGAGCACGGCCCGTCCAAACTGACATTTCGGTACGCGTGCGAAGGAGAAGCGCTCACGATCTCATGGGGCCGCGCCGTGGGCGGACCGGCCCACACCGGGAGGCGTCACAAGACATGAGCCTCTGCACGGCGGCCGAACGATACAGATGACGTCCGAACCAGTTTCCCCTTCATTCCCTCGCTTTCAATCGACGGTCCCTCACTACGTGGCCGGGCGACCGAATTACGCACCCGCGCTCATCCAAGTCGTGGCGGATCACCTTCGTCTGACCAAGGACCACCGATTGATGGATCTCGGCTGTGGGCCAGGGTGGCTCGGCATCGCATTTGCGCCCCTGGTCGGAAAGGTCATCGGAATAGATCCGGAGCCTGCCATGCTGGAGGCTGCTCAGGCGATCGCCAACGCGGCGGCCGTTGAGATCGAACTGATCGAAGGCAGCTCGTTCGACCTCAGCCCGAAGCTCGGCCGCTTTCGCGCCGTGGCGATTGGACGTGCCTTTCATTGGATGGATCGCGCCGATACGCTGCGAAAGCTCGACCCATTGATCGAGGAGGACGGCGCAGTCCTGCTGTTCAATGACGTACGTCCCGATGTCCCACAGAACGCCTGGTACAAGCGTTACTCGGACGTCGTCGATCGCTTCACCAACAAGAGTGTCGGTTTCGCACCCGAGCGCTTACGTCACGAATCGATCCTGCTGGAGTCGCGCTTCGGTCAGCTCACCAGAATTGGTGTCATTGAGCAGCGTCTCGTGCCTGTCGCTCGCCTGATCGACCGCGCACTATCGATGTCGACCTCCTCCCCTGAACAGCTGGGCGTTCTCGAAGGTCAGCTCGCGCAGGAATTGACGATGGAGATATCGCCATTCGCAACCGCCGGCGGCGTCGTAGAAGTCATTGAATCGCAGGTCCTCATTGCGCAGCGCCGCTGAGGCTCACAAGCTTCGCTGCCCAATCGACCTACTTGGCCGCCCCATAGGGGCGAAAGCGCCGGCACACGCCAGTCGCCACGGCCATCGCACCGCTCCATGACGAAGACGGCCCGCAGCAAAGACCTTAGGTCAGCTCTACACCGGCGACTGAACAAGCGGATTCGATCAGATGCCGCACGGTCCGGGCATCCCAGTCGAGCCTCTCGGGGACGTCCGCCCAGTAATTTGAGAGCACATGTGCAGCATGTCGCGCCTTTACCCCCAGACCGACGACCGTTCTGGCCGGAATCGCCATGATGGCGCGTTCAATCGGGTCAAGCGAGCTCAAGACCGCTTCGATGCGCTCTACACCGGGCACCACCACGGCGGAGATCTGCGATTTTGCATCCCAGGTGGCCGCAGCTGATTGCGTATCTTGCTGCTGGAGAGTTGCGAGTTCTGCGGAGAGCGCTTCAAAGCTGCGTCCGAGGGCAACGAGCACGGCGTCGGGATTGCTTTCGATGGCTTGCTCATCGAGCGTCAGACCACCTGGCTCGACGGTTGCCAAAATCCGCAGGGTTTCATCAAGAGACATCACCGAACTCCAGGCCGAAAACGGTCGGTGGAAGGTCGCCGACAGCCGATCGGTTGCAAGGGATCGACGTGCACCCAGCGGACGAAGTCCGCCTCTCCTTCTCGACGTGAGACGATATCGCCCAGTCGTATCAACATCAATACAATATCTGTTTCAGGCCGTCATCAATAGGTCCCAGACTGCCAGAGCCCCGTCACGACGCAATGCGGAGAGCTCGCATCGCGACGCAGGAAACGGCGTTGTCTTTGACGCCGGCTCATTTCACGCGACGTGCCGAGACGAAAGAGGTTGCGCTCGGCCAGCTTGGCCCACTCATGCCACGCAAGCCTGCGCTTGGCGAGCTACCGAAATTGGTGGTGCTACACCAGCGGCGGAGTCACTGGCCAGAAAGCTCGTCCGGCGTCCGCAGTGCGGCCTATTGCTGCGTGCCACTATCATCACCACCCGTCTTACGCGAGTAGCCAACGCCTGTTCGCCTCACTTGGCACAGCGCTGAACGCCTCCGTCCTATCATGGGACGGCGCAATCAAAGGCTCCGGTTGAGCAGACGGCTGCGACATGTCGCGCCTGCGTTGAGCCAAGCCATGCCGCGCCGCGTTGCTGCGGACCCAGGCACGAACTGCCAGGTTTCAAGACAATTGACGCATTGCAAGCGGGCCGCTCAACAGCCGGAAAGCTCGCAAGACCGCACTCAACCACTCGCCATCAGGGGTGCATCAATCATCCTCGTACTGCATCGCGCAGCTATCAAGGGGTTGATGCAACGTTCTCGACGAGCGACGCACCGACAAGCCGAGCTGGTCTGGAGCCAGTCGAACCGCAGGGAAGGATGAGGCGCCTGTAGTGCACCCGCAACCTGTCATTTCGGTGCGGGCGCCGGATGACGGCATCAACGTCGTCGAAGAGCGGCTTGCCTGTATGAAGCACATGGTCGTAAACGCCACGGACCCATTGGCCGTAATGATAGTCCGGCTGCTCCTCGAGCGGCAATCCCGGTGCATGCTGTTGCCAGGTTCTGCCGAAGCTTTCAAACCCCGAGCCGATGTCAGCGAAAATAAGCCGGCCGTCGACAGGCTCGATGATGACGAAGCGCTGCAGCGAGTGTAGATCGAGGAGGCCCTTCAGTTCGGTATTGTCGCGGCCCTGATCACATTCGAGCCATCGCATGAACAGGACCGCAAGCGGCTCTGCCTCTTTGGCAAGCGCAGTGATGGGCAACTCACGGCTTCTGAACACCGGCGACAGATGCAGGCGGGCTCGCGCGACCTCATCCCCGATATAGGTCATCGCCTGGCCGACCCTCGGGAACATGCGCTCGACAACTTCATCGCCCGTTTTCACAACGATGATTCGCTCCACGGCCCTATCTGCGATGAAGTATAGCGCCGAAGCGATGCTGATCCCGCAGGCGGTCCTCGGCCTGAGCCGGATCCGGGCTGATCGACTGTCGATCATGGTGACAGCGACGAATCCCAGATTGTCGACCACATAGGACGAGAAATCAAAATCTGACACCGGGCATTGCAGGAATCGCCGCAAAACCGGCGAATGAGCATCCCAAGCCCGCCCATGATCGTCCAGAAGGATGGTTGTCATCGGATCCACGCCATCTTCAATACGAACGCGGCAGCGCGCCAGCGTCTCTGGCGCCCATTGATGTATCGTCATCAGATCCGCCAAACGGCGGATCCGGATGCCGAACGAAGCAACCAGTTGAACGCATATCGGTCCGCGCCGCTACTACAAGCTTAGGTAGCGGCCGGCCATCGCCCTCCCTCCAGGCACGCGACTTTCCCGGCGGCGCAAGCGGACGCGGCAGGGCCGCGGTCCTCCCCTTGCCAGCACGAACCCGGGCCTGCTCGCCGGCAGTGCTCGCCCTCGGCGAGATCGCCTCCCTCGCCCTCCCCACCGGAACCTATGCGCTGGTGTGACTACCAGAGTTAGTAATTGATCCCGGTATCGCAAAACTGTCAACTGGTGGTTGATGACAGACCCGCACGGGGAAGGGAGACCTTGCATGCTCACGCGACCGCAATCGATTCGTCATGCTGCAGATCATCGTCCGGAACTCGCCACTCGCGCCGCAGTGCTCCGCGAGCAGATCTGCTGCAATCGAGATCTGAGCTTTCTGATGGAGGCCCATGATGGGCTCTCAAGCGCCGTCGCCGAGCGCGCCGGCTTCAGGGGCCTATGGGCATCCGGCCTGTCGATCGCCTGCTCTCTCGGCTATCGCGATGCAAGTGAGGCGTCCTGGACCCAGCTCATCGACGTCGTCGAACGCATGGTCGATTCGACTGATCTCCCCGTTCTCGTCGACGGTGACAGCGGCTTCGGCAATTTCAACAACGCGCGCATTCTGGCCCACAAGCTCCGTCAGCGGGGTGCCGCGGGTGTGGCCTTGGAAGACAAGCAGTTTCCGAAGATGAACTCGTTCGTCGGCGATCGTCATCCGCTCGCCGATGCCGGCGAATTTTCCGGGCGTCTGCGTGCCGTGAAAGATGCGGTTGGAGACGAACTCGTCCTCGTCGCCCGCATCGAGGCCTTGATCGCCGGCCATGGCATGGACGAGGCCCTTCACCGCGCTCACGCCTATGCGGACGCCGGAGCGGACGCCATTCTCATTCATTCCCGGAAGAGCACGGCGGACGAGATTTTCGCCTTCGCCAATGGTTGGCAGAACCGCCTCCCCGTCGTGATCGTCCCAACGAAATACTATCGGACCCCCGCGTCCGCCTTTCGTGCTGCCGGCATCTCGACCGTGATCTGGGCCAATCATTCGATGCGCGCCGCGACAAGCGCGATGCGCAATGTCTGCGAGCGCATCATCACCGAGCAGAGCATCGCCGGGATCGAGGCTGAGGTCGCGACCCTCGAGGATGTCTTCTCGCTGTTTCACTACGACGAGCTGGCGCGCGCCGAGGCCCGATACCTGCCCGTGAATGCCGCGCCAGGCCAGCCAGACTGACCGAACAACTCATGCCGTTCTCGTAAAGGATCAGACTCATGACCCCGACTGCACTCGCATCTCGCATCGACACACCGACCGATGTCTCACAGGTCGACCGCCCCGACATTGCCCAGGTCATCAAGTGGCGGGATAGCTCATACGCCGCCGACCTCTACATTGCAGCGGTGTCCTGGCTCGACCTGTTCACCTATCTGGACGGTCATCCCGTCTCTGAAGACGAACTGCGGGAGCATTTCTCGCTTCGTGACCGGCCGACACGTACAATGATCAGGCTCTTCGAATCCTGGGGCCTGATTGCCCGCGAGGGCGGAAAACTTCACGCCACCATCGAAGCCGTCCGATATCTCAGCAGCCGATCCGACGAGAATGTCGCCTCCTACATCGCCACAATGAAGTACAAGTCGTCGGTTCGCGAGCTGTACGACGTCCTGCGGAACGACGGCTCCGACACCTGGCATGTCGCGCGCGGCGACACGACCAGCTGGGACGATCTGATGCAGACGGATGAGTTCGCGGACCTCAACACGCGCGGCATGGAGGAGCGCGGCCGGATCTTTGCCCCGCATCTCGCTACCCTGCTCGATTGCAGCGGCGATACGTCCATGCTCGACATCGGCGGCGGCTCCGGCGTCTATTCCGCTCATCTGCTGATGCGATATCCTCGGCTATCCGCGACCATCTTCGAGCGCCCCCCGGTCGACGAGCTCGCGCGATCCTGTCTGATCGCGCGGGGCCTCTATCCCGCCCGCGTCCGTATCGTCGCTGGCGACATGTTTGTCGACCCGCTGCCACGCGATGCAAGCCTTCATCTCTATTCCCACGTTCTTCACAATTGGGGACCCGAGAAGGTCCGCCTGCTGATGCGCAAGTCCCACGACAGCCTCCAGCCCGGTGGCCGCATTGCTGTCTACAGCTGCCATCCCGACGATCGCGGCGGGCGTCCGGCCCCGACCGCCGAAGCTGAATATTCGGTGCTCCTGACCACGGGCTACGAAGGCTGCTGCTACAGCTTTGAAGACATGCGCGGGATGCTCGAACAGGCCGGCTTCGGGCAGGTCGAGTACCACAGATCGCTCTGCAATCGCAGCCTGATCGTGGCGAAGAAACTCAGTTGAGGTCACAGGACGTCGATTCATTGGGGGCGGCAGAGCCGCTCCCAATGCCCTTGTGCAGGAGCAGAGACATGTCCGTGCCGACGAGCGTTCTTCTATCGAGATTGAGTGCAGCAGGCTATACGTTCTTCTCGGGCGTTCCGTGCTCCCACTTCGCTGACCTGTTTGAGAGGGCGGCCGAAAGCAGCGCGTTGACGGACGTACCCGCGGCCAACGAGGGCAGCGCGGTGGCGCTCGCCGCTGGCGCTGCGCTGTCTGGCCAGCGAGCCGTCGTCGCGCTGCAAAACTCCGGTCTTGGTCACGTCGTCAATCCACTCACCTCGTTGTTGATGGTCAACAGGATCCCGGTCCTGTTGCTGATCTCGGTGCGAGGGCATCCCGACGAGAGCGCAGATGAGCCGCAGCACATCTTCATGGGTGCCGCGACGAAGGCGATCCTTGATCAGCTCGCCGTCGACTGGGACGAGTTCGACGGAACGACGGGCGGACTGGATCGGCTTCTCATCCGCGCCGCTGAAGCGCATCGGCAGGAGGCACCTTTTGCTGTGCTGTTGCGAAAGGGCCAGCTCACGCCGAGCTCCGCGGGAGCGGCCCCCGACGCACCGCTCGATTACCCGCTCAGCGCGGGAGAGGCGATCGAACTGATCTGCCAGCGGCTCGATCCGACCACGTCGATCGTCTCGACGACCGGATTCATCACGCGAGAGCTCTTCCGGGTCAACGATCGTCCCGAGAATTTCTACATGCAGGGCTCGCTCGGGCACTGCAGCGCATTGGCGGCAGGCCTCGCCATCGCCATGCCCAACCGTCCCGTGCTCGCACTGGATGGCGACGGCGGCGCGTTGATGCACATGGGCGTCATGTCCACGATTGGCCACACCAAACCCCAGAACCTCATCCATGTCGTGCTCGACAATGAAAGTTATGCGTCCACCGGTGGCCAGGCCTCGACGTCACGAAGCTCGTCCCTGGATCTTGTCGCATCCGCCTGCGGCTATCGCTCGTCGGTGCGTTGTGCCGAAGCCGGGCATATCCTGACAGCAATGGAGCACTGTGCGACGACGCGGGGCCCGCATTTCCTGCTTTGCAAGATCAATCGTTGCCATCCCGCAACGCTTCCGCGCGTGACCACCCGCCATACGCCTGTCGGGAACAAGCGCCGATTCCAGGACGCCATGTGGCGCTACGTTCTTGAACCTTCAGCTGCCGGCTAAAGGGGAAACGATGTGATGGTCCGCAAGACGTCTGCTTCGGCAGCCCTCTGCCTGATCTTCGTGATCCTGATCTGGGGTATGAACTGGCTCGTCATAAAGGACGCGCTGCAGATCGCGCCGCCCCTGTTCTTTACAGGACTGCGTCTTCTCGGCGGCGCGGTGGCGATCGCGGTGGCGCGCCTTGCCTTGGGGTATCAGCTCCGCATCGGCGATCGCGGACGGCTCAACCTGATTGCCGTGGGCATGCTGCAGATGGCCTGCGGGCTGGGCCTGAGCCTCGTTGGACTCCAATATTTGGACGTCGGCCGAAGTGCTCTCATTTTCTATACGATGCCGCTCTGGCTTGCGATCATTGAGTGGGTCTTGGACCGAAGGCGGCAGACCGGCTTCGAGCTTGGAGCGATCGGGAGCGGGCTTGGTGGCATCATGTTGTTGAGCGCCAATGGCCTCGGGCCAACGGCTGCGCCAATGACTTTGGACGACGCGGGAGGGGTTGCCCTGCTGCTGATTGCGGCCATCTGCTGGGCCTTGGGAACGTGGCTCGCCAACCGAGCTCACAGCGATATCGACGTCTGGAGCCGGACTACATTCCAGCTCGCAGCGGCAGGGATGGCGGTCATGATGGCCTCAGCCGTCCTCGAGCCGCATTTCGAGGTCAAGCGCCTTTCAGCTCTCGCCTTCCCGATCGCGTTCAACTGTATCGTAGCGACAGGCCTCGCATTCGTTGCCTGGTACTATGCGTTGGCTTCAATTCCGGCGCGGATCGCATCTCAGAGCCTCGTTCTCATTCCCGTCGTCGCGCTGATCTCAGCTCTCGTCCTGCAGGGGGAGGAGCTCGCGTTGCGCACGGTTCTTGCCAGCCTGCTGATCATCATGGGCGTTACGATCGTGATCTGGCAGCGCGAAGAGCAGCCTTCGCGCAACAAGCCGGCCAGAGCGCCTTTCAGCCAGATCGACGAGGCCGACAAGCCCCAAGCAAGCGTCAGCCAGCGCAGTCTTTAAGTTGAGGAGCCACGCATGCACGCTGTTGAGCCGATCTACCAGCCGATGCTCCTGGCCGGAGCATCAGCAGACGCGGATCGCGTCATTGAAGTCAGGAATCCCTTTTCCGGCGCGCTCGTCGGGACGGTACCGCAGGCAGAGCCACGTCAAATACGGGCTGCATTCGCGGCAGCCGCGGGCTTCCGCCCAAAGCTGAGCCGCCGCGAAAGGTCCGATATCCTGCTCGGCGCTGCGCGTGCGATTGCAAGAGATCAGGACCGGCTCGCACAGCTCATAACCGCCGAGACCGGTCTCTGTCTGAGGGACTCCCTGCATGAAACCAGGCGCGCCTGCGACGTCTGGTCGTTTGCCGCCCATGCGCTGATTCAAAATGATGGCGAGATCTACCCTGGAGACATCGGCGGAAACCCTCATCAGCGGCGCATTTTTTCAATGCGTACGCCGCTCGCGGGGGTCATCGCGGCCATCACCCCCTTCAATCATCCGCTGAACCTGGTCAGCCACAAGCTGGCGCCGGCAATAGCGACCAACAACCGCGTGGTGCTCAAGCCGTCGGAGCAGACGCCCCTGACGGCACTTGCGCTGGGCAGGATCCTCCGCGAACAAGGCTTGCCAGAGGGCATGCTCTCGATCGTGACCGGAACGCCGCGCGATCTTGGAGATTCCGTGTTCACCGATGAGGACGCCGAGCTCGTGACATTCACGGGGTCGGTTCGCGTCGGGCACCAGATCGCGGAACGGGCAGGTTACCGGCGGCTTGTCCTCGAACTGGGTGGGAACGATCCGTTCATCGTCCTTTCGGATGCGGACGTCGATCGGGCCGCGCATCTGGCCGTGCAGGGCGCAGTCAGACATTCCGGTCAACGCTGTACGGCCGTGAAGCGGGCGCTCGTCGTGGAGGAGCTTGCCGATCACTTCGCCGAGCGGGCCCTGCACCACATGCAGCAGCTCTCAACAGGCGACCCCAGCGACCCTTGCGTTGATCTCGGCACCGTCATCAGCGAAGACGCAGCCCAGCTGATTGCCAGACGCGTGGCCGGTGCGGTCGCGGCAGGTGCCAGGCTTCTGCTCGGCGGTGAACCTCGCGGCGCCTTTTATCCTCCCACGCTGCTCGATCATGTCTCGCCCGCTTGCGAGCTCGTTGCCGAGGAGACGTTCGGCCCGGTTCTGCCGATCATCCGATGCAACAATGATATCGACGAGATCATCAGGATTGCGAACGCCACCAAGTTCGGACTTTCCGCCGCCGTCTGCTCCAACCGCCTCGATCACATCACGAGGCTCATCGAGGGCCTCGCGGTCGGCTCCGTCAATGTGTGGGAAGTTCCCGGCTATCGCACCGAACTCACTCCGTTCGGCGGCATCAAGCAGTCCGGCCTCGGTCACAAGGAGGGCATCCTGGAGGCGATGCGCAGCTTCACGCAGGTGAAAACCTACTCCCTGCCCTGGCCGGTCTAGGGCCCTCGACCTGCTCGCCGGTTGCCACCGAGCGAGTCATCAAAGCGGTCGAGCCGCCGCGCCAGGAACGAAGCGGCTGCGCACGCAATGCGCACCTAGCCGATCAGCAGCTTCTCCGCCGCATTTTCATCAGTCACGAGAACATGACAGAGCCCGGCCAGCAGCGCGGCGCGAATGATCGCGACCTTCTGCAGTCCTCCCGCTGCCAGAACCCGGTGCTTGATCCGATGAATATGGTCCCAAGGCGGATTGATGGTCCGCCGCGACAGCGGATGATCCACTCGCTTGCCATTGCGATCGAGGTAGTGGCCGCAAATGTCTCCGACCGCGCCGGCCGCTCGCAGCGATGTCCAGGTCTTGCGCGAGATGACGTTGTATTCGAGCACCTTTGACTGCTCGGAAAGGTCGATCGCGCTCAAGAGGGCCATGTCCAGACTTGGCACCATGGCCAGCACGGAGCGAACCGGCTCGCTGTCCACGATGAGGTCTCGGAAGGCCGCGTCGTCGACGAACATGGGCGCTGTGAGATAATAACAGCGGGCTCCGAGCGCGCGAGCGATCATCGCAGCGTTGTCGTACGGATTGATCGGCGCGCTTTCCGCCAATCCGCCGCAGAGCAGGACGACCTTGGTGTTCTGCCCCTGACGCGGCCTCAGGTTCTGGGCGGCTGCGTTGATCGTCCCTCCCCAGGTAATTCCAAGCGAGCCGTCCGCGGGGAGCCGTTCAGCGACGTAGTTGGCAGCTGCCGCTCCCAGAAACGACCTGACGTCCGGGTCGGTCATAGGGGTTGGGACCACGATGGCTTGCGTCAAGCCGTATCGTGCAGCGAGCTCCGCCTCGAGTTTCGTTCTCTGCCCGGCGGGATCGGTGATCGTGATCTGTACGAAGCCGCTTTCCCGCGCGAGCCCGAGGATCCGATTGACGCGCTTCCGCGTCATGTTCAGCCGCTGCGATATCGCTTCCTGGGTCTGCCCTTCCTTGAAATAGTACCAGCATATTCTGGCAACCAGGACCCGGTCTTCCAGGATCGTATCGGCGTTGTCGGTCTCGCCGTCGCGCAGTTTCAGGTTTGAGGTGGTCACGTCACAGCCTGAGTCGGGTTTGGGTCAGGACCCATGTGTGCCCCGTCGCGGTCGCTACGACAACTGCCATCCCGAATAGCCCAATTGTACCGCATTCGTCACAAATGTGTCAGCGAACCCGGCTAAGCACCCCCTGCCAATAATGATAGGGGGCTGACCATGCGAAGCATTCTGCTGTCGGTTGCATTTCTCTCCGTCTCGATGAGTGCCGCATTGGCGGAATTCTCGGACGGCAAGGTCGTGATCGGCGTCATGGGAGATCAGAGCGGCGTGGTCGCCGACGTTGGTGGTCCTGGCTCGATCCTCGCGGCCCGGATGGCCGTTGCCGATTTCGGGAGAACCGTCGACGGCACCCCGATCGAGATCGTCACGGCAGATCATCAGAACAAGCCGGACATCGCCTCCAGCATCGCCCGCGAATGGTTTGACCGGCGCGGCGTCGATGCCATCGTCGATCTGCCGCATTCGGGCGTGGTTTTCGGATTGATCCCGCTCGCAACCGATAAGAAGCGCTCGCTTCTGATATCCGGCGCAGCCTCTACCGACATCACGGGCCGCTATTGTTCGCCCTATGTCACACACTGGACCGACGACACCTATGCGCTGGCGCGCGGCACTGCGGCGTCGCTGCTCGACCAGGGCTTGAAGACCTGGTTCTTCCTCACCGCGGATTACTCCTTTGGCCATGATCTGGAGGGAGTAGCCCAACAGGTCGTGGACGAGCGCGGCGGCAAGGTGACCGGCAGCGCTCGCCATCCGCTCGGCACCGCCGACTTCTCCACACTCCTGGTGAGGGCGCGCAGTTCCTCCGCCGAGGTGATCGCGCTTGCCAGCGCCGGCGCCGACACTATCAACGCCATCAAGCAAGCCGGCCAATTCGGGATCACGCGGTCCGGGCAAAAGCTGGCCGCGCTACACGCCTTCGTAACGGATATCAATAGTATCGGTCTGGAGACCGCGCAGAACCTGATCATCAGCACCGGCTTCTACTGGAACGACAATGATGCGACGCGCGCATTCGCCCGGCGGTTTTTTGCCGCCCATGGACGGATGCCAACGCGTGAGCAGGCCGGCGTCTATGTCAGCGTGCTGCACTATTTGAAGGCCGCACGGGCAGGGAACAGCGACGACGCCGCTTCTGTCAACGACCAGATGCGGCAGCTGCCGGTCGACCGCTTCGGCAGCGTGGCGCACATTCAGGCGAATGGACGGGTGACCTATGACATCGGCGTCTATCGCGTGAAGGCGCCTGCCGAAAGCAAGGAGCCGTGGGACTTCTACGTCCGCACAGCCACGGTTCCTGCGAGCGCGGCATTCCGTCCCGCGTCGGCATCCGGCTGCAGCTCGCAGGCGGCCAAGGCGCAATAAACATGGTCGCCAGCGCCTCGCTCCAGGCTTTCGAAGATCCGAGAGCTGTCTCTGCCCCGCTGCCGACCAATCCCGTGCTGAAGGTTCGTGCTCTGACGGTTCAGTTCAAGGACTTCGTCGCCTTGAACGAGGTGTCGCTCGACCTTCGGGAAGGCTGCATTCACGCGGTGATCGGTCCCAACGGAGCAGGCAAATCCACCCTGTTCAACGCGATCAGCGGCTTCATCAAGCCCACCCGCGGTCAGATCGAACTGTTTGGACGCGACGTCACGGCCTGGCCTGCCAATCGGCTGGCCAGGCTCGGGCTGGCCCGATCTTTCCAGATCTGCGCGGTATTTCCCGAATTGTCGGTCGAGGAGAACATGTTGGTGGCGCAGGCCCATGCCAGCCCACCACTCCGGCTGTTGCGCCGCCGCGTCAGCGGCGATCTCGCCCCTCACAACGAGACTCTGCTCGCGCGAGCTGGCCTGACCTCCGACCGACGCAGGCAGGCGCGTGAACTCTCCTATGGCCGGCGACGCCTGCTCGAAATTGCAACCACGCTCGCCCTCAAACCTCGCCTCCTGCTTCTCGACGAGCCGACGTCGGGGCTCGGCCGGGAAGACATCGGTCCAGTCGTCGAGATGATTGCCGACGCAGCGCAGGATTGCTGCGTCCTGCTGGTTGAACACAATCTCAAGGTCGTCGAACGGCTCGCGGACCACGTCACCGTCCTGGCGAACGGCGCCGTTCTGAGCGACGGATCCTATCAAGACGTTGCGCGCGACCACCGCGTCCGCGCCGCCTATCTGGGTGCAGCCGCTGATGCTTGATCCGGAACGAAGCCTTCCGCTTGCGATATCCAACCTCAAGGCCTGGTATGGCGAGGTCCAGGCGCTGTTCGGGATCGACTTCACCGTATCGGAGGGTGAGGTCGTCGTGCTGCTGGGCCGCAACGGCGCCGGCAAGAGCACCATCCTGCGCGCCATCATGGGCCTGTTGCAGCGGCAGTCGGGGCATGTGCTGGTGCAGGGGCGAGAGGTGCGTTCGCTGCGTCCATCGGAGCGCGCGCATCTTGGTCTCGGTTACTGTCCGGAAGAGCGAGGGATCTTCGCCAGCCTCACCGTGGCCGAGAACATGGCGCTATCGCCCACGCTGGGCGGCTCCGGCATGAGTGATGATGAGATCTTCGAACTGTTTCCGAATCTCAGGTCGCGGACCCGCTATCTCGGCGGGCAGCTGAGCGGCGGCGAACAACAGATGCTGGCGATCGGGCGGATCCTGCGATCCGGTGCCCGAACTCTGCTGCTGGACGAGCCGACGGAGGGGCTGGCACCCATCATCATCCGCCAGATCGAACAGGCGATCACCGCCCTCAAGCAGCGCGGCTACACCATCCTGCTGGTCGAACAGAACCTCGCTTTCGTGCTGGGCGTCGCTGACCGGGTTGTTGCAATCGAGAACGGACTGGTTGTCGACAATTGCCCGACCTGCGAGGCCGAGCGCATCGAAGCGCGCCTCTCCAAATACGTTGCCGTGTGAATCCTTATGTCAAACCTCGTTCTCTCCTATCTCACGATCGGTCTGGTCAATGGATCGTTCTATGCCCTGCTCTGCCTCGGCCTCGCATTGATCTTCGGGCTCTTGAACATCCTCAACATGGCTCACGGCGCGCTCTACATGATGGGTGCATTTGCCGCCTGGGCGGCCGTTGCGCGCCTTGGTCTTCCCTATCTCGTGGGCCTGTGTGCGGCTGCCGTTCTGGTTGGATCGACCGGGATGGTGCTGGAGCGACTCTTGTTGCGGCGGACCTACAGTCTCGATCCGCTCTATGGATTCATGCTGAGCTTCGGGCTCGCAACCGCGATCCAGGGCGGATTTCAGGTCATCTTCGGCTCTACGGGACTGCCCTTCACGACGCCCGCCTGGCTGTCGGACGTGGTCGATCTCGGCTTTGCAGTGTTCCCCGTCTACCGGCTGTGGGTCGTCATGGTCGCCTTTATTGTTTGCCTTGGGGTGTGGATCGCGATCGCACGAACCAAGGCTGGAGCGACGCTTCGGGCGGCTTCCGAGAACGCCACGATGGCCGAAGCGCTGGGCGTCCCGATTCCTGCGGTGATGACGGCAACCTTTGGGCTGGGCGCGGCTCTTGCGGGCCTCGCCGGCGCTCTTGCGGCGCCGATCTATCAGGTGAGTCCGTTGATGGGGTCCGACGTCCTGCTTGTTGTCTTCGCCATCATTGTGATCGGCGGGATGGGCTCCCTCGGAGGGACAATCCTGGCGGCCTACTGCCTGGCATTGCTCGAGAGCGCGACACTGGCGGTGTTCCCGCAAGCGGCCAATGTCATGATCTTCGCTTTCATGTGCATCGTCCTGTCGGTCCGGCCACAGGGCCTGTTCGGCATCGAGGTGCTGCGTCATCATTCCTTTGCCGGCATTCCTCCCCCGGTCACGGCCACGCCGGATGTACGCGCGGACAAGAAATACGAGCGCATCCTGATCGTCGTCATCATCGCAGCTGCACTCGCTGTCCTGCCGGCACTGCTCTACCCGATCTTCCTGGTCAAGATCTTCTGCTTTGCGATTCTAGCCGCGTCGTTCAACTTCCTGCTGGGGTTCGCCGGGGTCATGTCGTTCGGACAGGCGGCTCTCTACGGGACGGCCGCCTATGTCACCGCGCATGCGCTGAAGCACTGGGCGATGTCCCCGGAGCTGGCCATGCTGGCGGGGATCACTGCCGCTATTCTGCTCGGCATCGTCATGGGAGCGCTGGCGATCCGGCGGCGTGGCATCTATCAAGCCATGATCACGCTCGCCGTCGCCCAGATGGTCTACTTCGTGTTCGTCCAGTCGAGCTTCACGCATGGCGAGGACGGGCTGCAGGCGGTGCCGCGCGGCCTCCTGTTCGGTCTGATTGATCTGCGCAACGACCTCGCCGTCTATGCACTTGCCGTCGCAGCCTTCTGCTCCGTCCATTTCGGCATCAAGCGGCTGCTGTCGTCTCAGCTTGGGATGATGCTTGTCGCGGTCCGCGACGACGAGCGGCGCGCCCTGTCCCTTGGTCAGAATGCCCGGGGCCTCAAGCTGTTCGCCTTTGCGATCGCCGCCAGCTGTGCCGGCCTCGCCGGGTCACTGAGTGCGGTTGCCTTTCAGCTCGCGACTTTGTCCGGCGCGCACTGGCACCTCTCCGGAGAGGCTGTTCTGATGTGCCTCATCGGGGGCCTCGGCACATTGAGCGGACCCTTGGTCGGCGCCGCGGTCCTGGTCACGATGCAGCACTTTCTCGCTCCCTATGGGGCCTGGGTGCAGGTGCTCCAGGGCGTCGTCTTCGCATCATGCGTCCTGACCTTTCGTGACGGGATGATGCCTCGACACGCGTTCGCCTGGCCTTCACGGCTCCGCGGGACCAGCGCCAGCTCATTCGCACCTGCCGAGACCCTCGAGGAGACGGGCCGATCATGACCATCGCGATCCCACACAGTCGGCGTCAGCTTTGCGAGATGGATGGCGATCCTTCGCAGCTGACAGCCACGGCTGCAGCTTCGGCCATACGCGAACGACGCCTCTCCGCGGCCGCACTGCTCGAGGCCTGCCTCGCTCGCATTGCGGCACGCGACGGCGAGGTCCACGCCTTCACTCATGTCGCGGCGGACGCGGCGCGCGAGCAGGCGTTCCTCGCCGACAAGGCGCAATCGGAAGGCCGGCTCGCCGGACCGCTCCATGGCCTGCCCGTCGGCGTCAAGGATGTCTTCGATACGATCGACATGCCATCGGAATATGGCAGCAGCCTGCTGCGCGACCGTCGCCCGGCAGCGGACGCCGCGGCGGTCGCGATGCTCAGGCGATCCGGCGCCATCATCATCGGCAAGACGACGACGTCGGAGTTCGGCATGTATCATCCGAGCGCGACCCGCAATCCCAATGATCTTGGGCGCTCACCGGGTGTGTCTTCGGCCGGCTCGGCGGCAGCTGTGGTTGACCGAATGGTCCCTCTTGCACTTGGGACTCAGCACACCGCCTCGACGGTGCTGCCGGCATCGTTCTGCGGAGCGTATGCGTTCAAGCCGTCGTTCGGGTTTGCAAGCATGGAAGGCTCCAACATCCTGGTGCCGCGGCTTGCGCAGATTGGCTATCTCGCGAGATCCGTCCAGGATCTCTGCTTGTTTGCCGGCGCATTTGATCCCGTTGTCGACAGCGCCGCCGATCGGATCGGACGCCCTCCGAGGCTCGCTGTAGTGCGCGGACCAGGATTCGAGCAGGTCGCTCCGGACGCGGGCGAGGCTTTGACGGCCTTCATCGGTGCGTTGCCGGTTGCAGTCCACGAGCTGGATCTTCCGAGCGAGTTCGGCGGTGCGATCGAGGTGGCTCTTGGCCTTTTGAACGCTCATCTGGCGGCTCGCTTCGGCGATCTACCCCAGCATCTGTCTGCCAAGCTGTGTCCACCGCTGCAGGATGGAATTGCTGCAGGCATTGCGCTCAGCGCAAAACGTTACATCGAGTTGAACGCATTGGCCGATCGCTTGATCGGACTGACGTCGAAGCTGTTCGCGCAGCACGATGTGCTTGTGACCCTTTCCGCGCCGGGCGAGGCGACAAGGCTCGATGAAGGTCCCGGCTCGGGGAGTCTTGCCATGCCCTGGAGCCTGTGCGGTCTGCCTATCGTCTCACTGCCGCTGCTCTGCGGCGCGCACGGCTTGCCGATCGGTCTCCAGCTCATTGGGCGTCATGGCTCTGACCGTGAGCTGCTTCAGAGCGCCGCCTGGATTGCTCACACCTGCCGCCTGCCAACACGGGTTGATCATTGATGCGATATTCATCCGCCACCGAGCCGACAACGGGCTCCGACACGCAGATCGAAGTGAACGGACGGGTCTACAATTGGCCGCGCGTTTCCACTGTCATCATCTGCTTCGACGGCTGCGATCCCGACTATATCGCAGCGGCGAGCAGCGCGGGCATCGTCCCTGCCCTCGATCGCATGCGACGCGACGGCTTTGCGACCACGGCGCTCGCGGCCATACCGACCTTCACCAATCCAAACAACGTTTCGATCGTCACCGGGGTCGCGCCCGCGCACCACGGGGTGTCGGGCAACTTCTACATCGATGCCGCGAGCGGAGAGGAGGTGATGATGGTGGACGCATCGCCGATGCGAGCGCCGACGATCCTTTCCGCCTTCTCCCGTGCCGGAGCCAAGGTGGCCGCCGTGACGGCCAAGGACAAGCTCCGCAAGGCGCTTGGCAAGGACCTCAAGGGAATCGTGTTCTCTGCCGAGAAGGCGGATTGCTGCAGCGAAGCCGAGAATGGCATTGCAGACGTGCCCGCGCGGATCGGCCGCTCCGTCCCTCATCAGTATTCGGCGGACCTGTCCCTGTTCGTCCTGGACGCGGGTCTCAGGCTCTTGGCGGATCATCGTCCTGATCTGATCTATTTGTCGCTGTCCGACTATGTCCAGCACGCCTACGCACCGCACGAGCCGGAAGCCCTGGCGTTCATGGCCAAGGTGGATCAGAGGCTCGGCGCACTGCTCGCCGAGGGCGCGCTCGTCGGGATCGTCGCCGATCACGGTATGAGTGATATGGCGCACGCCGATGGTTCGCCCAATGTCATGTATCTCGGCGATCAGCTCGACGCAGTCTTCGGCCTCGGGCGGACGCGGGTGATCTGTCCCATCACCGACCCGTTCGTCCGCCATCACGGCGCGCTCGGCGGCTTCGTCCGGGTTCACCTCCTGGATCCAGTCCTGCGCGCCTCAGACGTCGTTTCGTTTCTCGCGGGGCTTCCGGGCGTCGGTCTCGCCTTGACCGGAGACGATGCGGCCGCCCGCTTCGAGCTGCCGCGCGACCGCGAGGGCGACGTCTGCGTGATCGCAGCAAAGGGAATCGCCCTGGGCGCCCGGGCGTGCGACCACGAGCTTTCCAACCTGGCGGGCGCAAGGCTGCGCTCGCATGGCGGTCTCGCCGAGCAGCGCGTCCCCTTCATCCTGTCTCATCGGCTTCGCGCGAGCCCGGGCGCGCCCGACGGGCGCACTTTGCGCAATTTCGATATTTTCAGTGTCGCACTCAATGAGGTGGACCTTTGACCATGAAGCGTGTTGTCATCATGATCCTCGACGGACTTCGACGGGACCTCATTTCGCCTGCGACCACGCCCCATCTCGCAGATTTCGCCGCGCGCGCCGAATGGTTCGAGGACTACCGGACCGTCTTTCCTTCGTGCACACGCGTCGTGTCGGCGAGTGTTGCAACCGGATGCACTCCGGCAAGACATGGACTGCAAGGCAATTCCGTTGCCCTGATCGAATCCGGCAGGTTGGTGCTGCGCGACGCCGGAGATCCGCAGTTTCTGCAACACAAGCGCCGAGTCACGGGATCCTCACTGCAAGTGCCGACCCTGGCGGAGCGCGTCAAGACCGTGGGTGGCCAGATCGTCTTCAGCAACGTGTCCCCCGGGGCTGCCTATGCCCATGATCCCGACGGGCATGGATTTGTCTATCACCGGGCCGGCTCGTTCGGACCTGGCCGCATTGAAGTCGCGGCCGGCGATCGATTGGACGTCACGCTGGACAGCGGCGGTGACGCCAGGATGACAGCCCGCTTCATCGACGACGTGATGGTGAAGCGTCGCCCGGCGGTCGGCATTTTGTGGCTTGGCGAACCGGACCACATTCAACACAACGCACCGCTCGGTTCTCCGGACCATCTTGCCGTGCTGGCGGAGGCGGATCGTCGGGCGGCCGAGGTGATCGCAGCCGTCGAAAGACAGCGCGACCAGGGCGAGGACATCCTCCTTCTGATCGGATCCGATCATGGTCATCAAACGGTCGAGGACATCGTCGACATCGATGCAGCGCTGATCACCGCGGGTCTCAAAGCCAATCCCATGTCCGACGAGATTCTGGCCATCTCGAACGGGACCTCGGCCTTGATCTATGTCGATTCCCAGCGCGGCCCCTCGCTGCAGAACGTGCGATCGCTTCTGGAACGCAGTGATTGGGCCGGGCAGGTCTTCGGGCCGGACGAGCTCGACCGCGTTGGACAAGCTCACACCGGCGGCCTTGCCTTTGCTGTGTCCATGCGGTCCAGCGACGTCCCCAACCGCTTCGGAATCCGCGGTTCGAGCCTCGCGGCCAAGCCTGCCCTCGGCAAGCCCGACCGACTTGGATGCGGACAGCATGGAGGACTCGGGACCTACGAGCAGGCTCCTTTCCTGATGGCATGGGGCGAAGGCTTCAGTCCGGGTCGGATCCGCAAGTCACCCGCGCGCGTCATCGACATCGCGCCGACAGTGCTGTCCCATCTCGGGCTGCCCCGCACAGGGATGGACGGCGAGGCCTTGCAGGCGGCAGCCTGCCGTTCCGAGACGCGCGCCATGACGGCCTGACGCCCGCGCTGTACACGCATTGGCCCAAACGATGTCCAACCAAGCATCTGTGGCCAATGCCTGCCGGCTGCGCCGCAGCCCCCCATCCTGTCGATGCCCCCTGGGGCGAGCAGTTGTTCACTGGTGCCGAGAGCGCGTGGCCACTGCGCTGATCAGAGCGCCGGACTGTCGAAGAACGTCCGCCGCAGGCCGATGCGGCCACCGCTGAGATGATAGACATCGGCGAATCTGGCCTTCAAGGGACGCCCATTCTTGTCCTGGCCCGCAAAGCTGCCCCAGCAGGCGATCTGTTCGCCATTGCTCAGCACCTGCTCAAGCAGGTGCTCGCCCGAGGCCACGATGCGCTCGTGGCGATAGAACTGCATGATGGCCAACTTGCCGACAAAGGGCTCATATCCTGGACGCTCATAGACGGCACCGTCGTCCAGCAGGCTGGACAAGCCTGCCCAGTCGTGAGCGTCGATACACGCGAACAGGTGCCTGACATATGCCTCGGCTTCCCGGTGACCCAGCGGTCCCTGCATGCTTTCCCCCGCCATTGAGAGCCGGCTCTGCTCACATCGCCGCTGCGCGCGGATCGGATTCCTCGCGCCAGCTTACGCCCATGGCGGCCTCCAGATCGGCCAGCATCTCCTGCACCGGCATCCAGACAAGACCACAGCGCATCGATCCGAGCGGAGATACGACCAGTTCGACGCTCGACCGCTCGATCCGGGTGTAGCCGGTGCGATCCGCCATGCCGCCGGCAATCACAGCGTCGGCCATCATGCTGATCGTGAAATCCGTATTCCAGCGCGCATGAGCATAGGCACGCGAAATCCGGGGCAGGATTCGCGCCAACCCTCTGCCGCGAAAATCGCGCCGGTACCAGCCGGCGCCGGAAAACACGACCCTCCCCGCAATCGTCGACGCCACCGGGGTCGCAATCAGACAGCCGTCGCCGCGCGCCAAGGCGGCTGCCGGATCTGCGTAGAACATACGAAGCGAGATGGCTTCCTCGAACAGCGTCGTGGCTGTCCAGTCGTAGTACCGACCCGCCTGTGTCGCGACGATCTCCCCGTCCTTGTCTTTTCCGACCATGACGAAGGTGTTCTCAGCTGTCGCGCCGCCGAGGTCGGGCTGGAAGATCGGCACCAGCGGTCGCCAGCTGTCGGAATTTGCGCTGTTGATGTCGAGCAAATCCTGTAGGCTCGCAAAATAGACGCTGATGCCGCGCTCTTGGGCGGCGGTGTCAGCGGCGAGGAAGAAGCGTCCCAGGAGGCTGATCGGACCATGATCGATCTTCAGATTGGAAGGCACGCGGCCAGATTGAGGACAGCAATCCTGCATCGACATTCCTTGCCCTTTGCTACGTCACGCACATCAAACCGTGGCTGGCGACGATTGCATTTGATCTATCCTCTGTAGTTGTAGCGCGAATGACATAATTCTGGTTGATTGTTTCAAGCTGAGATTGATGCTTCATGGACGAACATCTTGGATACGGCATGAGGTAAGCGGACGTGGCGACTTCCAAACAGCTCCCTGACGGCCGCCCCGCTGCGTCCCGAAACCAAGGCAAGCGGCTCAGGAGGTCATCCAAGAAGCCCAATCATGTCGATCAGCATGTGGGAACGCGCTTGCGCCTGCGACGGAACCTGCTCGATCTCAGCCAGGATGACCTGGCAAGACGCCTCGGCGTGACAGCTCAACTCATTCAGAAGTATGAAGCGGGCGAGACCCGGATCAGCGCATCTCGGCTGTACGAAATCGCAAACCAGCTCGCTGTTCCGATCACGTGGTTCTTTGACGAGATTGACGTCAAGGCAGGCGCCGCTGTGCCAGAGGCGGCTCATGAGCAGACGGCGGACTTCAGTGAGCTTGTGACCAAACGCGAATCTCGCCAGCTGCTCGAGCTCTATTTCGGTATATCCGACGAGCGGCTTCGCCGAAAGGTGCTGCAGATGGCTGAACTTCTCCGCTCGCGCGACGACGAGTAATGCGCTCAGGACATCGGCCAAGCCGAATGACTGAGTTTTCGCATCCCTCATGCCCAGCCAGTCCTTGTCCGGAGGGTCGACTTTCCGCGGCGGCTGCGAGACGGACCAGCGCGCCGATCATGCTGATCGCCGTTGGCTACGCAGCAGATTTCGATAGCCGCCTCGGATCAGGGTCTGACCTGTTTGAACCAGCCGGATCGTCCGGCTGCGCAGGTCGTGCGTTTTCCATCCCCGATCTTCAACTCGCTCGGACCCGAACAGAACCGTGGCGATCGCCCGATAATTCTGGCCCTCGAGGCGGCCATCCAAGGCGCGCAGCGCAAGAACGAGGCGCCGGCGCTGCTGAATGGGCCCGGTGTGAGCCGGCAGCCGTATCGGACCTCGTCTCAGCGCCGTCCAAAGCCGATAGGCCGCGCGCGTCTGCAAATCGAAATCACGGTCGAGCGGCAGTTCGACAGCCACGGCCGTCCCCTTCGCCGGAAGCCGGGCGAGCATCAGCCGGTGCGTGGCGCCGCCCAACTGCAGCACCGCGTACCAGCCGTCGGACGCCCGTCTCAGCTCGGCGCCGGGCGATCCGCGAAGGTCGAGATGAGAGAATGGCGCAAGCGAGCCTTGCGAGGTCGGAGCAACCCGAAGCACAGTCGGCAGCACTTCCGGCGCCCAGAATATGGCCTGAGCATCAAACCGGCGCATTGGGTCAGCCGCGAAAAGAAAGCCCCCATCGCTGCCGGAATTCAGGATCGGTCGGGCCGTCTTTGTCTTGTGCAAGCAGATCGCAGTAGTCTCGCCGATAGTCTGGATTACGACGTAGACATTCCCAGGCAAAGTCGGCCGCATCGGCTGTTTCGAGCTTCTTGTAAGACTCGGACGACCTCCAGTTGAACTCGCTCATTACACACTCGTCCCTGCCATTTCCACTCTCTCACCAAGGTTTGCAGAGGCTAGCAACGAGGGCTCCTGCACGTGGCTATCAATCTGCGGCGTTGACACCGATCGAGCGCAACACAGTGGATTTTGCGTATTCCAGGGACTTTCGGTTTCACTCAAATCGCGTGATTCCGGGCAGCGATGATGAGGCCCCGCTGCTGTCTGCGGCATACCAGCCTCGCCTCAGGTCCACTTTGCCAAGGATTTCAGCAGATCGACGGCGGTCGCGCGACCCTATCAAGTTTGCTTACGCTCGAAGCTCACGCGCGCTCTCAAAAGGCGCTCACACCCGTTTGAGAAGCGCTTCGTCCGCCCTTGGCAATGTCGGTCAAGCGATCTGGGCCACAGCTCAATCTGTGGGGGCGAGCTGATGTTCCAGCCATCGTGCAGCACGATCGGAGATCAGCTCCGGACGAAGTTCGGCTGCGCCGGTGCTCTTGTGAGGCGCCCCTATCGTAAGCCATTCCCCGAGCGCGCGCGCCCACCCTGCGGCAGGATCAATGGCCAAAAGAGGTGCAGCCAAGCTGCCCTGGCACAATGGGAGACGCCATACCGTTCCCTCAAGCACACATATGTCGTCGCGAACGATGACAGTCCAGTGCTCAACAAATCCGCACCATTCGAGCGCAGATGGTGGCGGTGACGTTCCTGTGCGCAAGCAGCCGAGCAGCTTTGCTGCGAACACAAGGTTCGCCTTTGACCCCCGCCAGTTCGTCCCGCAATCTGCCCGATGGGGACAGAGCAGACGGGCAGTATCCGCTCGTGCAAGGGAGGGAGCATCCGTTGCGACGCTAGGTCCGATGAAAACTGGTGTCTTGACCATGCCGGCCTTCTCGCTGCTCAAAACAAGATTTCAAACAGAGACTAAAGGTCGATCCGATTGACGTATGGCGCTTTCACGTCGACGGCGACCGTAGCGTCGTCTTCACCGCACTGAAGGATTTCCCGATATTGTGACAGGCATACAACTGCATTCAGTACCACGACCCCTAAAGGCAGTGCTGCTTTCTCGTCATTTTCATATCAGGAAGCCAAATGAGACAGCATGGTTAGGGGAGATGTCAAACCGCTGCAGAAACTGAGTGGCCGGTCCCTCCTCGCCGGCTTCGCACGCACGCTCCTGTCCAGGGGATGGGACAAAGCGATCTGCATAGACCTGTTGCCAGGAAGACTTTTTGCCGCCGTCTCATCGCTCGCTGGGCCTACTGGGCGACCTCAAGCCGCTCGACGGGCGACGCGTCATTCGAGCTGGCGAACAGCCTTGCTTCCAGCATCGATTGCAACGGCGCAACATCTCCCCTTCGCAACGCGCCGATCGCATTTGGAATCCCAGCCGCGACACGAGCATCGGCGCGACCAGCTGCAATGGCCTGGAACTTGAACCCGATGTCGTCCCAGCTCATGGGGTTCGTAGGTTCTCCCTTCGGCGCCAACACGGTCCGCTCAAAGGTGCCCGAAGCCGTGGTGATGCGAACTCGCCCGGGAACCGCAGCCGGGAACATCAGCTCAAATTCGGGATTGACGGTCATGTGGACGCGTCCAGCGATCTCGATGGCCCTTTGGTCTGTCAGCGACTCGTTGCTCAAGGGGAGCAACGCTGGTGCGCCGCTGGTCGCGGCGACACCGAGGCAGAACGGAAGGCTGTATTGCGCTCCTTCCAGCGTACGCGGCTCCACCTCGTTGCTCAGGGTCAACGACCTCCCAAAGGTCTCCACATCGATGCTGATGATGGCTTCCGGATGAATGTCATGATCGCTCAGCAACGTGATCAGCGCGTCAATCGGCGCGTGAATCCAACGGCAGCAACTATAGGGCTTGAAATAGGTGCTGTTGATGAGCCAACTCGTTCCGAGCCCGTCGAGAAGCCGCGCGCGATCGTACCGTTCTGAACTGTCCAGAATGTCGATCGGTCCGGTGAAGCCCTGCTTGGCCAGATCGGCCGCCAGGATGCCATTGGCAGCTCCCCATGGGATGCCCTCCTTGACGCTGTTGCCTCTGAACCGGGTGTATGGAGTGGCCGACTGGCTCGGTGCCGTTGTCCCAGCGATTGAGATCGCGTGTGCGATCTGGCTCCGCGACAGCCCTCTCAGCCAACCCACCGCTGCCGCAACGGCTTGACCGCTCCAGAGGCCGCTGTTCACCGTCGGGACGCTTCGCAGATCCCGGGCAGCAGAAATACGAATGCCTATCTCATATCCGATGGCAATGGCGGCAAGCGCCCGTTGCCCATCCAAGGACGGACTGCCGAGCAGTGACAATACCCCCGGAATGATCGCTGCGCCGGGGTGGCCCGAAGCGGCGCGGTGGCCATCATCCAGGTCGAGCGAGCACGCGCAGGCCGCATTGACGAAGGTTGCCCCCGCAGCGGTCGACCGCTCTCCTGAAAACCACATCGCCGCCGGTCCATGGCCCCAGGTCGCGCTCGCTATTCGGCGCACGGCCACCGCATTTGGCGTCTCATGGCCGGCTATCGCGGCGGTCATCAAATCGAGCACGCATTTCGCCGCGCTGACCCGGGCTTCTTCTGGAACTTTGCTCGCGCTGACCCATTCGGCCAACAGCTCGGCAGCGGTGTATGTCATGCGGGCCTCCAGGGATCTTCAACATGTGTGCTGATCAGACGAGGTGAGGTAGCGCAGCCGTCCGACTCATGATTGGCAAACCGAACTCTATCGAAGTGGCACGAAGCTGGCCTTTGAGCATCTTCCGCGCGAATGGCAGCAGGAAGTCAAAGTCGAATTTTGCGAGCACCTATTCGTCGGAGTTATGGGGTTGAGCCGGATCCGCGCCGATCATTTCAGTCGGTTTTGGCGCGGACCGTCGCGGTGTGGTGCCACTTGCCGGGCAGGCGAAGCTTTGACGAAACTCCGGCCAGCTGCTCGTACATCGCAATGAAGAGATTTGAAGCGATCACGACGGCAATCCCAGCCAGCTCGATCGGGACCGGCATCTCACGCCAGACGAGGAGACCGAGCAGAAAGGCAAAGACGAAGGTGGCGTATTCGAAGGGTGCAACGACGCTCGCCGGCGCCATCTGGTAGGCCTTGGTGAGCAGAATCTGGGCAGCGCCGCCCAGAACACCAATCGCGACGAGGATCGGCAAGTCAGTCACGCTCGGCCAGACTGCAGAGAACGGCAGTGTCGCTGCACTCACCAATGTGCCCGAGAGCGAAAAGTAGAAAACAATGGCCATGCTCGTCTCGGTGTCCCGCATCTTGCGGATGGAGATCAATGCAAGGGCCGTGGCCACCGCACCGGCCAGCGCGAAGAGGACTCCCGAGGAGAGCCCCCGGCCATCGGGATGGGCCATCAACAGCACGCCGCCAAATCCGAAAACGACGGCAACGAGACGATGGAGGCGAATGCTCTCCCCGAGCAAGGGAATGGCAAACAGCGTAATGAACAACGGTGCTGCGTAGCCCAGCGCCGTCGCGGTCGCGAGCGGCAGCATCCCGACCGCCGTGAAGCTGAAGAAGAGGGAGCAAAGACCGGCAACGGAGCGGCGCAGATGAGCGCCCGGCCGCTCGGTGCGAAGCAGGCGATAACCTCCGAGACGCCGGACAAGCCAGAGAATCGGCAGTAGAGCGAAGAAACTCCGAACGAAGACGATCTGTCCCACGGGGTACTCGCCGCCCAGCTTCTTGATCAAGGCGAACATGACGGCGAGCACCGCTGCCGAGAGCACCTTATAGCCGATTGCCGGCAGGTGAGATGACACCGAGCTGTCTGGCACGTCCTGCCGGCTGCTGATGATCGTCATACAAGCCTCATGGTCGAGAAGCGGCCACGATCTACGCGATACGGCGAAGCTCATCGTCCCAGGGCGCAAGCGGTGCGCTGAATGTCTCGATCACCTGGCCCTTGGAAGCCGCATCCAGTCCCAGCCTGCGCAGGTTTCGGCCGGTCTCCAGATAGTCCGTCTCGTTGACGATGGAGGCCAGATCGATGATCGATTTGATCGCGGTGGAATGGAGGCCGACCTTGACGCCGAGCTCGAACCAGGGAACCAGAACGTATGGAACGTCCTGCACAATAAACCTGTCGCGCATGTGCGTCGGCGCCATCTTGGTCGTGTTGTGTTCGACCGTCTCTCTGGCGAACTCGCCGAAACTGGCGAAGGCCCTGTCGTAGTAGCTGTTCATGATCGCCACGACAGGCTGCGGCTTGAAGCCAAATTCCCTGGCGATCGCCATTCTCTCCTTGTCGACTTCGTCGATGACGCGGGCGACCGACGTCGACATGCCTTCACGATAGAAATAGAAGTCGCCCCTTCGCGTCTCGATCCATCCGGCGTTCATCAGCGCCGGCGTCGGATGAATCACTCCGGTAATGCAGGACATGCCGATCTCGAGAACATTGCTGCGCCACTGCAGCGGCATCGGGAAGATCGCGCCAATCTCATCGCGCAACGCTTCACTGACATCGACCGGCATCGCTGCGATCGGCATGATGCTCTTGATGCCCATCACCGTCACCTTGCCATCCTGCATTCTCGAGGCGTAGGGCGCCGTGGCGGTTTCGAGGATGTACCGCGCGTTGATCTGTCTGCGCGCCATGAGAGCGAAGAAGTTGCCCGTGATCGAAATGACGACATGCTTGCTGAGGTCGAACTTTGCGAGTTCGCTCAGGACGGCCTCATGGCCATATGACGGGACCGTGATGATGATGAACTTGGAGAACCGGACGACGTCGGCCATGTCCGAGCTGACATCCGGATGGAAGCGGCCTTCGATCTTGAGGCCTGCTTCCAGATAGCCGTTGCGGTCGATTGTCTCCGCGTGCCGGCGATGCTCGGGATGCGCGTACAACAGTACGTTCGCTCCTCGACTGGCAAGATCAGCCGCGAACGCACATCCGCAATTCCCGGCACCAATGATCGAAACCGACGTCTGCATGTTGCTGCTCCATGACGCAACCTAACGTAGATTTAAGTATTCTTGGAGCAGCACGATCCGGTCAACATAATAATCCTGTAAACATACGGAAGCATCTCGCTAACGTACGCGCCTCGGACACTAATAATGGGCTGGCGATGAAACGCATAAATGCGCGCATTGACTTGCCTTTGCAGTCAATAGATCGCCTTTATCTTTGCACGACTTGTTCACGCGCGCGGAGGCGTCATCCTCGCTCGGTCAAGGGCAACCGCCAGGATCATGCTTCGTCCAAAGCGAGCTCCGGGACGCACCAATTCATGCAGAGAGGTGCGAAGTCACAGCCTGCAGGGAATTCGTCTCTCGGCGTGGCGTCGAGCTCCAAGCTCACCGCGTATGCGACAGCTGTTGCAGGTTCTCGTTCGCCTCGAGCATCCCTGGAGCAAGACTGAGATGATCTGGCCCCCCGAAGCTCCACCAGGTCGCAGCCATGGCACCATACTGGGCGAGCAATGCTGCTCGACAGTTACCAGGGGTCGATTGAAGAATAAGATCGCCCCGATAACCTGCGAGTCTCAGCTGATTGAGCGCGCCGGCGAGGTTGGTTCGCTGACGAGACGGCGAAGCGCGGTCGACGTGCAAATTCCAGTCCTTCAGGTGGACGTTCACGATCCGGCTGCCGCAAGCGGCAAGGGCCTCATGCGCATCAGCGCTCGTCGAAGCTCGACATCCAACCGTGTATGTGATGCCGAACCGATCTGCCGGGTATGGTTCGATCAGCGATGCCAAGAGCGGCGGATCAAGATCAGACTCAAGGGAGAGGACGACGCCGCAAGCCTCGAGGAGCGGCGCAAGCCGATCCAGTCCGGATCGAAGTGCCGCCGCCTCGCGGGAGCAAAGCTGTTGCCCGCCGTTCGCGAGTGGCACCACAAGGAGCTTGATGCCGATCTCAGCACACGCCTCGATCACGGCACCGAGCAGATCGAGCCTCGCCCAATGCTCACGGCCGGTGACCTTGTAGAAGGGGGATTGCATCATGAAGTCGGCGGACAGCGATGGAATGCAGATGTCGCACTCGCGACTAAGCCGCCGCATCTGATCTCGTCCGGTGGAAGACATCACAGGATTCATCAGGATCGGCTCGTCACCGATCCTCCACTCGATCAATTCGAAGCCGACTTTTTGGGCAACCGAGAATTCCTCGCGCCAGCAATCCGTGAGAAAGCCTCGTCCTCTCTTGTCAGCCGGCTCCATGAGGTCACCCTGCACAAATCCGATGCGGCTGACCATCTGCGCCTCTCCGAAAATCATATCATGGATCCTTCGACTGGACGCGCCAAAGCTTGATGACTTGCGACCGGCTGCGGCACGGAGAGCCTGCACCGCAAAGATAGGGCGACCGACCACACACTGCCACTACCAACCCTGGTAGAGGTCCGCGGTCCGGAGCGCAGTCTTCTTGTTCCGCAAGCGACGACCGCCATCTGCGGAATTGCATCACCATTCACGGATCCGTACCCGTCCTAAGGTTGCCGGCGGCAGCCGTACACGTCCAGCCCCCTATCCGGCTTGGTAGCTTCCGCGCGCGCCGGAAGCTGCTCTACTGCATCTGATGCAGCAGACACATGATGGAGATGGGAATGGTGCACAAGGCAGTCCTAGCTGGCAGCGACGAGCCTGCCGAGGAGTTCTGCAGTGTCGCAAACTCAGCTAAAAATCAGGACAAGGGCCTTGCATTCGCGACCGGCTGGAAACCGGATTCGGGGGACGACCAATCCGCGGCGGGATGCGGCCAGATGTCTGCTCCTGCCTCTACAGCCCGCGACGAAGGCCGCTCCATCTCCGTGCCTTCGAGACCACGCGTCCTGCTGGTCGGCGACAAGGGATTCACGGGCCTGCTCAAATACATTCTCGAGAGCAACGGCTTCGACTGCATGCTGACTGATACCCTGACAGATGCGATCGCCTCCGCCACCGCCGCGCGCCCCGGCTTGATCGCCCTGGACGATGTATCGTGCGGGGATCGCGTAGCCTTCGCGCTCGAACAGTTGCACCGGGACCCTGCAACGCAGAATGTCCCGACGCTGATCATGGCAAGCGTATCGCCTCACCTCGAGGAGGCGTGCGTCCATGCGGATCGGACAAGCTATATATTGAAGCCGTTTCTTCCGGACATCTTCATCGACCGGCTGCGTGGTCTTCTGCGCGAATCGACTTGTTCCAGTCCCAAAGTGCTTCGATTTGCCGACATTGTCATGGAGTCCGACGCGCATCGCGTCTCCCGAGGAGCGCGCTGCATTCGCCTCTGCCCCGTCGAATATCGGATCTTGCAACAGCTCCTCGAATGCCCCCGAAAGGTCTTTTCTCGGGAGCAGATCCTATCCAGCATTCGAGCACATACTCAGGAGAACGCCGTTCGCTCAATCGATGTTCATATCAGCCGCATTCGCAAGGCTCTCTGTGAACGGGGCGAGCCGAACTATATCCGTACGGTGCGAGGATTGGGCTATTCGCTCGACTTTGCCCCGGACGGACCTGCCACCTACCTTCCCCGACCTGAGCCGGTCAGCAACGCTGCGAATGCTGCACCGATCGGATCGGGTAAACCCCGCTCGCCGCTGATCAGGGAGCGGCTCTCGCGCTAGCCTCCAGCGAAGCTTCCGCTCGGTCGACTTCAATCCAAGGAATTGGGCGACTGGATTACGATCACGGCACACTCGCCAATGAACTTCTTTGGCGGGGCTTCAAGTCATCGCGCTCCGATGCGCAGGCTCCCCCACGCGATCTCGCTTGTTTCCGGGAAGTAGCATGCCCGGAATCGGCCGTCTCCCGACGTCTCCAACTGCGGCTTTTCGACGGAACATAGACCTTCCGCTCGCGCGCAACGCGGATGAAAGCCACAGCCCGGAGGCGGATTGGCTGCAGAAGGAACCTCTCCCACGATCTGGATCAGAGGCCGGCGGGCCCTCGGATCCGGCACTGGATAGCTGTCGCGCAGAAGCCTGGTGTAAGGATGCAACGGACGGTCAAGAACATCTGCCGTCGGCCCCTCTTCGATGATGCGCCCAAGATACATGACGGAGACTCGGTCGCAGAAATGGCGGACCACCCCGAGATCATGCGAAACGAACAAGAACGACAGGCCGCGGCGTTCGCGCAGCCCCTCCAGCAGTCGAAGAATTTGCGCCTGGACCGACACATCGAGAGCAGAAACGGCCTCGTCTGCGACGACCAGTTCGGGATCCAAGACCAGCGCCCGTGCAATGCCAATCCGTTGCCGCTGCCCGCCTGAGAACTCGTGCGGGTAGCGTTCCAGTGCTTCTCGCGGCAACCCGACCTCGAGCATGGCGGCTTCCGCCTTCTCGCGGATGTCCTTTGACGAGAGTCGCAGATGAACACGAAGGGGTTCTTCCAGAGTCTGCCGGATTGTTCGGCGCGGATTGAGCGAAGAATACGGATCCTGAAACACGATCTGCATCCGGCGCCGCAACGCGCGCAAGGTGGCCCCCTTGGCGGCGCGGACATCGATGCCGTCGAATAAGATTGATCCGCTATCGGGCTCAATGAGCCGAAGAATGGTACGCGCGACCGTTGACTTGCCACAACCGGACTCGCCCACGAGGCCAACGGAAGCCCCCTTTGGAATGCGGAAGGACACATCATCGACCGCCCGGACGCATCTGGCGCCTGAACCTCCGTGTCTCACGAAGGTCTTCGAAAGATGACGTACAACAAAGTCGCCGCTTCCCAGGGATGTCGTCATCAATGCACTCCTCCGACCGGTCTGACGGGACAGCGCACCAAATGTCCGGGATCACCTGATGATACGAGCTCTGGGTGCAGTTCGGTACAGCTGCGGTCCTTGAACGGGCAGCGGGGCGCATAGGCGCAGCCTGCTGGAACGGCAGACAGGGCCGGAACACTGCCGGGGATCGGCTCCAGACTCTCGCTGGCCCGGTCAGCTCGCGGCATGGCGCGTAGCAACGCCGCCGTATAAGGATGCATGGGCTTTGCGAACAGCGCGTCGACAGTCGCAAGCTCGACAATCTCGCCCGCATACATCACGGCAACGCGGTCGGCGATCTGCGCAACCACGCCAAGATTATGCGTGATGAACAACATCGACATTCCGTAGGCCTGTTTGAGCTCTTCGAGTTGAGTCAGCACCTGCGCCTGGATCGTCACATCGAGTGCCGTCGTCGGCTCGTCGGCCAGAAGAACCCTCGGATGGCAGGCAAGTGCCATGGCAATCATGACGCGTTGGCGCATCCCCCCCGAAAATTGATGCGGATACTCATCTAGTCGGCTCTTCGGCGATGGAATCTTGACCTCCGCCAAGAGCCGAAGCGCCTCAGCCTTGGCCTCCATGCGCGACCCTCCGCGATGAATGAGGATCGCCTCCGCGATCTGGTCTCCCACGGTCATGGTCGGATTGAGACTGGTCATCGGCTCCTGGAAGATCATCGCAATCGAATTGCCCCGGATCGTGCTCATGTCCCGCTCGGACAAGGTCACGAGATCTTGACCCTCGAACAACACCTCTCCGCCTTGGATGCGAGCACCGGCATGCGGAAGCAGCCGTAGGATGGATAGGGCCGTGACGCTCTTGCCACTGCCCGACTCGCCCACGACCGCGAGCGTCTCGTTTGGCATCAGTGATACCGAGACGTTTCGTACTGCCGGGTACCAATGGCCGCCGATTCGGAATTCGGTCCGCAGATTGCGCAGGTCGAGAGCTGGCCTAGGAAACGATGTCATGCCTGCTATTCCCCCCGCAGCTTTGGATCGATGGCGTCTCGCAGAGCGTCTCCCAGGAGATTGAGGGCGAGCACGGTCAACAGGATCGCAAGGCTCGGGAAGACCGCGAGCCACCAGGCGTCGAGGATATTGTCGAACCCTTCGCGGATCATGCTGCCCCAGGTCGGTGTCGGTGGCGGAACGCCTAGCCCGATGAAGCTCAGCGATGCTTCCGTGCGAATCGCGGAAGCCATCCATAGTGAACTCATCACCACGACATCCGAGATGAGATTGGGGAGAATATGAACCCCCATGATCCGGACGGGTCCGAACCCAAGCGCTCGGCCGGCGATCACGAAGTCCTGCTGCTTCAAGGCAATCGTTGGCGCCCGGGCAACTCGCGCAAACGGCGCGATCTCCGTGATTGCGATTGCAATGATCAGGTTCTGAAGGCTGGCGCCGAGCATCGCCGCAATCATGAGGCCGAGCAGGAGAGCTGGAAACGAGAGCATGACATCGAGCACTCCCATCACGAGCTGATCCAGCGCTCCTCCGACATAACCCGCAACGATTCCGATCGTGCAGCCGATTGTCATCGCAATCAGGATGGCGACGAAACCGACCATCAGTGAGATGCGGGCGCCATAGATCAGACGGGACAGGACATCTCGGCCGTAATTGTCCGTTCCGAACAGAAACTCCGCTGACGGCGGCTCGAGCCTGGCCACGATATTCTGCTCCAGCGGGTCATGAGGCGCGATCACCGGCGCGAGCACCGCCACGACGATGATGAGCGCGAGGAGCAGCGCACCCAGCCAGAAGAGAGGATTTCTGGAGAAGGCCAGCCACAATCGACTGGGCTGCGATACTGCAACCGATGCAACCCCGACCGTCATTTGTATTTCACCCGCGGATCGATAAGCCCATAGGTAATGTCCGTCAGCGTATTCACGACGATGACGCAGATGGCAAAGATGATCATCAGCCCCTCGAGCAGCGTATAGTCGCGAGCGTTGAGTGCCCCGAAGATCAGCTTGCCGAGGCCGGGCCGGTTGAAGATGATCTCCGTGAGCACCGAATTTCCGATCAACGTACCGAAGTAGAGGCCAACAACGGTAACCACCGGAATGAGGCCATTGCGCAGAGCGTGTCGCATGACGAGGCGGGTGGGAGTCACTCCCTTCGCGCGCGCTGTGCGGATGTAATCCTCGCCAAGGACTCCCAGCATGGATGACCGCGTGACACGCACCACATAGGCCATCAGGATCAAGCCGAGATTCAGCGCAGGCAAGGCAAGGCTTCGTAACCGTTCGATCGGATCAGTGCTATCGGACGCGAGAACGGGGAACCATCCCAGCTGGATTGCGAATACGATGAGCAACAGAATGCCTGACACAAACGCTGGGAACGATAGCCCGACCAACGAGACCAGCCGCGAGACGTAGTCGATCCAGCTGTTGCGGCCGAGCGCGGCGAGAATTCCGAGCGGCAGACCCAGGACGATTCCGATCACGATGGCCGCCAAGGTGAGTTGGATTGTGGAGGGCAACACCAGCAGGACCTCCTGCACGACGGTCCGGCCGCTGCTCAGCGATTGCCCGAGATTTCCGGTGAGCACCTCACCGAGAAAGTGAAGATATTGGACCTGGATCGGCTGATCGAGCCCGAGCCGGGCGCGCATCGCGCGAAGCGAGGCTTCGGTTGCCTGATCGCCAAGGATGACGGATGCCGCATCACCCGGAACGAGACGCACCAGCACGAAGATTGCTGTCAGCATCACCAGCAAGGTGGGGAGGGCCAGCAGCAGCCGCTTGAAGGCAAAGCTGATCATTGGATCACCCAGCACATTCGCGAACAGAAACCAGAATGTTCGGACTGAACTCTTCTCTCCAGACAGGGAAAGTGCCTCACAACACCTCCTCCTCTTGATCGAGTGTGGCCAGCTCTCCAAGCGTCACGGGCTTGAGCGGGGGCCTGACTCGATAGAAGCCGATCTCCCCCATAGGACAATCCTGGATTTCCGCGAGGATGCGGGTGACGGTATAACCGCATTGCCGCCCCTGGCAGGGGCCCATCCCTGCACGCGTGAAGGCCTTGATCTGGTTCGGGCCGGAGCCGCCGATCTGCGCCATCGCCCGGATCTCTCCTGCCGTGACCTCCTCGCAGCGGCATACGACGGTCTCATCGGACGGACTAAAAATCCTGCCGTGGGGTCTGAACATGGTGTCAAGAAAGGGCCGCAAGGCAAGTTCGCGAGCCAAACTCTTTTGAACGCGCAGCGCTTCCTTGAGCACGATCTGCTCGTCCGCATAGCCGAGCTTGACTGCCAGCCTGTGTGCTGCGAGCGCCCCACGAAATTGCGCGGCCTTCGCGCCAGCAATGCCCGCGCCGTCCCCGGCAACGAAGATACCGGCTTTGGTCGTTTCACCCCATTGATCGAGAACCGGAACGTAGCAATCCTGCTCGTCACGCCATTCAACCGCGCAGCCCAGCCCCAGCGGTGCATGGACGTTCGGCACGACACCTTCATGCACAAACAGATTATCCGCGGAAACGGTCTTCTCTTGTGCATCGGCCGTTCGATAGCTGATGGATTCGATCCGGTCCGATCCGTGCGCCACGAGGTCGATGACATGACGGACGACGGGCACACGCCGGTGTCGAAGGACGGCCGTCCACGCGAGCCCTTTGAGGAGCGCCCCACTGGCACGCAGGGCCTTCGGCAGATGCCGGAGCGCCGCCCAATGACTCCCGGCCGGTGTCGTGTCCAGATAGCCGGCGATCTGACCTCCGGCGTTGAGCAACTGAACGAGGTAGAGAAGCGGCAACGGGCCACAACCAGCGACCCAGACCGGCTTGGAGGGGATCTGCCCGGCGGTCTTCAACAGGACCTGAGCGGCACCCACCGTGAGGACTCCCGGCAGTGTCCAGCCTGGGAAGGGAGCAGGCCGCTCCTGGGCGCCGGTTGCGAGGATGATGGCGCGCGCCTCGATCGTCCTGGCCTTGCCATCATGGGTCACGAAGGCACGAAAACCAGGTTCGACCTGCCAAAGCTGTGTACGAGGCTCGTACCGCGCGCCACTGGCGCGGAATGCATCGGTCGCAGCCTTTCCGTCCTGATAAGTCCTTCCAAGGATGGCTCCCCTCGGGGTCGCCGCTTGGGTTTCGACCGAGCGCCAGATCTGCCCGCCAGGAGAACTTTGATCGTCCACAACCAGGACGTCAATTCCATAGCGGCGGGCTGTGATGGCCGCTGTCATGCCAGCAGGGCCAGCCCCTACGATGAGAAGATCGGTGGTGCTCATGACGGCAAGCACCGCTTACGCTGCTGGCGCTCAACCTTCATGCCCTCCTGAACCGGGGTCATGCAGGTCTGAACCGAGGCGATTCCATCCACCTGAGCGAGACAGTCGAAGCAGACGCCGATCATACAATAGGGAGCTCGCCCGCTCCCTTTGACCGGCGTGGGGCGTGACCAGACGACAGCCTGCCGGAGCAGCACAGCTGCCAGGCTTTCGCCCGGCTCCGCCGTGACAGGTTTGCCTTCGATATAGACCGTCACGGTCTCAACGGGCTCATGCAGCTTTCGGAACATCAAAGCGACTCTGATGAAAGATATCGAGCGAATCCGGCAACTGGCCGGCCGAGATGGCATCGGCCAAGACGGTGGAATGCAGAGCTGCAAGCGTGACGCCTGAATGGCACAACGCCACGAAGGCTCCCCGGTGCTTCTGGGACTGGGCGTAGACGGGACACCCGTCAGGGGTCATGATGCGCAACCCGGCCCACTGCCGAACCAATTTTGCCTCAGCAAGCCCCGGCACGATGCGAAGCGTCCGCCGACTGAGATCTGCCGCCGCGATCGCGGTCGCGGAGCTATCGAAACCGGTCTCCTCATGGGTAGCACCGATCATCACGGTGCCTTCCCGGGTTTGACGCAAGCCGCTCGTCGGCAGAGGCAGAAATGGTTCAAGGCGCTCGGTCACCAGGATCTGCCCGCGTTGAGGCCGCAGCGGGATTTCAAGACCCACTTGCCGCGCCAGCGCCTGAGACCCGAGACCCGCAGCGATCAGCACGCGCGGCGCACTGACGGTCTCGTTTCCGAACGTCACCGTAAAGCCCGCCTCGCTGGGCACGATCTGCCGCACCGCAGCGTTTCGGCGCAGATCTCCACCCAGACGCAGGATTCCGGCATGAAGAGCCGCAAGGAGCTGAAGCGGATTGGCATGCCCGTCCCGCTGGCCGAAGCTGGCGCCGGCCACGTCAGGCCCCAATCGAACCTTCGGAAGCAGTTTGGCCAGTTCAGCGCGATCGAGCATCCGCCAATCCGCCTCCGCTCCGCCGAGCTGATTCTGCAGCCGCTGAAGGTCCAAGCGGCGCTTCTCGAACGCGTCATCTCCGAGGCAGAACGCCAAACCGCCATTCTGTTCATACTGAAGATCCAACGCGGCCAGATCAGTGAGTTCCGACGCAAAGTCGGACCACATGTCGACGCTACGGCGTGACAGCTGCTGATAGGCGGGCATGTTCTGGCCTTTGCCCTGTAGCCAAACAAGGCCGAAATTGGCCCGCGCCGCACGATGGTCGCGATCGTCACCGTCGAGCACGAGCACTCGGCGTTGTCTTCGCGCAAGCCCATAAGCGATCGCAGCACCGACCGTGCCCGCACCGATAACTATTATCTCAGGATGCATCAGATTTCCTCTTGCCCAATATGACGACAAAAAGAGATATTTGGTCAAAGTCGAAAATCTCTGGCTGTATTCTTCAGGGTTATGGGATGGCTCGTCAGATCAATCTCAGACAGGTCGAGGCGTTCAAAGCGGTGATCGAGAGCGGCTCGATCAGCCGAGCCGCTTTGATCCTCAACATCTCCCAGCCCGCGATGAGCAAACTGATCGCGCATCTCGAAGAGGATACCGGGCTCAGCCTGTTCGATCGCGTCAAGGGCCGCCTTGCTCCGACAGAGCGCGGCATGCGGCTTTACAAGGAGATTGATCGGATTTTTTCAGGTGTCCGCCAGGTGGAGAATGCCGTCGAGGCCATCCGCCGCGAGGAGCAGGGGCAGCTTCTTGTCGGAGTCATGCCGGCTTTGTCGCGTTCGTTCATCCAGCAGGCGACGATGGGCTTCCTGCAGCAGCATCCCAACGTGTTCTGCTCGGTCAAGTCACGCAGCTCGGAATGGATCGTGGATTGGCTGGTCACACGCAAGCTCGATGTCGGCCTTGTCAGCTCGCGGATCGACAATCCCTATGTGATCGCCGAACCGCTGACCCAGCACCCGCTCGTCTGCATCATGCCGACCGATCATCCCCTCGCCATGAAGAACGTTGTGGAGCCGGATGATCTCGACAACATTCCCTTCGTGTCTTTCGACCCTGAGAGCCAGGCCGGTCAGTGCATTGCGACGATGTTCGACGCCTACAACGTCAGACCCAACACCGTGCTCGTTGCCAATGTCTCGCCGACCCTGTGCGAATTCGTGGCAGCCGGCCTCGGCGTCGCGCTGGTGCACCCTTTGATGTTCAGCGGGCTTCAGGACCGTCTGGCCATCAGACGCTTCGAGCCCGCTTTGTCCTACGACTTCCAGCTCTGTCGAATGCGCGACAGCCGCAATGCAAGTCTGGTCGACGCCTTCCTGCAGCAGGCGCGCACGACGGCCGCACGGCTCTCCCAGGAGTCGCTCAGCGCGGCATAAGCGTCGTCGCCTCGGTGATCGGCGGAGCGAGATTCATGGCTCCTTTGAGCTCATAGCCGTAGTTGACACGCTTGCTGTGCCCCCAGACCTGCTGAAGCTCAAACAGCGGAATAGAACAGACGGCGTCGTGGATCTTGCGCTGAGCCTCCTTCCACAGCTCCTGCTGCCGCTCCACACTGCCTTCCACCCGCGCCGCCTGTATGTCGGCGTCCGCAACGTCGCAATGGGAGAAGTTGGCAACCGCCGTCGGCTTTCCAATGCTCGAGCTCGAGTGATAGAACTCGGTCAGGTACGTGTCGGCGACCGGAAATCTGGCGGCGCCATAAAACACCAGAGCGCTGGCATTGCCGCGAATCTGGCTCTGATACGTGGCGTGATCGACAACGCTCATATCCAGCTTGATACCGGCCTTTGCGAGCTGGCGCTGAATAATTTCCATTGTCGGCAGGATAGCCGAGATGTTGGACACCACGACCTTGAGCGTCAGGCCATTTGGGTAGCCCGCTTCGGCCAGAAGTGCCTTGGCCTTCACCGGATCGTAAGCATAAGCCCCTGATGAACAGTCCTCTCCGATATAGCCCGGGGGCACGACCGAGCAGCCTTTCAGACTGACGCTCTTACCGACAAACTGCACGAGATCGTCGAGATTGACCGCAGCGGCGATTGCCTGTCGGACCTTCAGGTCATCGAGCGGCGGAATACTGCTGTTGATGTGGAGCGTTCGAAACTCTCCTGGACGGAAGACATCAACGACCATGTTGCCGCGCTGGCGGGTCATATCGACCCAGCGTTGCTCGCGCCGGCCTTGGATGACGTCGAGCTCTCCAGACGCAAAGGCGAGCTCGCGGGCGCTGTCGGAGGGGATCGTACGGTACATGATATTGCTGATCTGCGGCCGGCCGCGGAAATAGCCCTCGTTTGCGACCAGCTTCACATGCCGCTGCGTTTCATGCTCTGAAAACGCAAACGGACCCGTACCGACGGGGTTGGAGGCAAACTTGTCTCCGAGCTCCTCCACTGCTCTTTTGCAGACAATGTTTCCGCCGTGATAGTTGGACAAGCGGCCGAGGAAATTCGGATCTGGATACTTCAGGGTCACGCGAACGGTGGACCCGTCTACCTTGGCGATGCTCTCCACCGCGGAGAAGTCTGCAGCGAAGCTCGATCGGCTGGGGTCTGCGGCACGTGTCAGCGAGTAGACGACATCATCTGCGGAGAGGCTGCCCCAGTCGCCGTGAAACTTGACGCCCTTTCGGAGGAAGAAGGTCCAGACTCGTCCGTCTGAGGACGTTTCCCACCGCTCGGCGAGATCGGGCTCGAGATCCTTAGGGTCCGCGCTCCCTGGCTTGAATCGAACCAGGCCGTTGAACATCAGGCCGATCAGCGGCTTGTCGGTGCTGGTCGTCGCACGATGGGGGTCGAGCGTGGTAATGTCTGATCCGCCGGCCCCGATTTGCAGGGTGGTCCCCGGGGCTTCCGCTGCAGACACATCACCGGTCGCGTTCACCGTGACGGCGATGCAGAAAGCCAACATATAGACGTACTTCATAGAGACGTACTTCATCCGGTGCCTCGCCCGTTGCCCACGCATCAGGCTGGAAGAGTCCTGCATCTCTGTCAAAGTCCGAAATCAAGGAGACCTATTCTTGGGCGTTATGGGCTAACGGCGAAGCTCAACCGCGGCCCAAAAGTTCGAATACCAGGACCCAGGCGGCAGCGACTGCAGACCCGGCGAACCGTCTACCCGGAGCGCGTCGCCTCCATCCGGAACGGCCCCCATGAGAGCATGAGCATAGCTCCGTCACAGGCGGCACGCGGAACCCTGTGCCGCCACACCGCCGCGCGCATCGATGGAGGACGCGCCGTGGTTGGCTTACGGAAGCGATCGATCTCAAAGCTGGCGATTGCGCGCGACCATCGCGCCGTTTCGCCAATTGCGCGCCGCGCAGGAACGGCGCTTCGTCGTGAGTGTCAGAGCGGCAACGGTCGGGCGGCGTCGGCTTCAGTCGGTGGCGTGTCGGTCCACGCCGACACGGATGGGCCGGATAATCCGGGGATCTCAATGAGACCAAGCCTTATCGCCCTCACGACGGCGACCGTCCGGCTGTTCGTGCCAAGCTTTCTCATCGCCTTCTTGAGGTGGAAGTTGATCGTGTTTTCGCTGATCTTGAGGATGATTCCGATATCCCAGGAGGATTTGCCCTCTGCGGTCCACTTCAGGCATTCGCGTTCGCGCTGCGAGAGCCCAATCGCCTTCTTGCCCATCGCTGGCTGGGCAAGCTCGCCAAAAGCAACATGGAACTGACACGCCAAGGCGTGAAGATGCTTCATATGCCGGATCGGGTCGGCATCGTCGAAGCTGGATGCAAAGGATAGAACGGAGATGCGCCCCGATGGCCCAAACAGCGGCACGCTCACCCCGTGCTTGAGACCGGCTTCGCGGCTCTCACGAAGGACCAACCGCTCGCCATCCTGCAGCTGCTTCTGCTCGAGCAGCTGATCCCACATGAATGGACTGCTATGAAACGGGGTTCGCCTGACGACCGGATCGATCTCGTGATACTTGCGCTCGAAATAGTGCTCTCGCCAATCGAGCGGAAAGTTGAGAGCGACGGCCGGCATAGGATGCTCTGGCAGCCGTACCGTCTCTTCATAGTTCAGGGCGCCATAAGCCACTTGGCCGAACCCCTCATCGGCTGCAGAACTGACGAGAAGATCGAAGAGGTCGGACAGCGACTGCGTGCGGTTTGCACAATCGATGAAGCTGAAGAGGTCCATTGCTACCTCACGGCAGACAAAGCTGCGCAAACTTCCGCCCAGATGTGATCGTGAAAACGAATCCGTCTGAATGTCCCGATTGCCGACGGTCCGTCCTTGCCCCCTCGTCTGCCTCTATCAAGGCGAGAAGCAGGCGCTTGCTTGTCCAAACTCCAACCCAACCTGAGGTAGACCGTACCATGATACGCTCCGTCGTGCAATTGACGATCATATTCGATTGATTTTTTCAGAAGCCGCGATGTCATCAACAATGCCCTTCTCCGGAAGCGGCGGCCCTGACGATCTTGCCGACTCCGGCAATCAGATCGCGCAGCAAAGTGCCTGTTTGATGAGCGATCTTCGGCACTTGTGTCAGCATGCACGAGATTGCTGGTACAAGTTTCGATCGGATCATGCGCACCAGGGACATTCTCCCGGCACGCAGCACGCGCAAGTCAGGCCTCGCGGCCATCCCAAGCTGAACCCGTTCAAACGGGCCTGGACGAGCCTTGCAAAAGCCAAGAACTACACCCCAATACAACTCAGAATTGCGCCAGATTGTAGGTGATATTGGGGCGATGTCTGACAGTTGTCTTCCTCTGAGCAGCCGGTAGGACAGCAGCCGCTCCACAGACGCGCGAACTACTCGACTGGGTAGCTGCCTCGCTGACGCTGTGCCGATTAGTCTGCATCTTCCCGTCACGTGGCACATTGGAAGATGCTCATGCGTACCCTTTTAATCAGGTGGGAAACCGTCCATCGATATGGCGAAGCCTGGATTTCGCATCATCGGCTGCGGTACCGGATGTTCGTCGAGCGCCAGGGGTGGTCCGTGCCTCATTATCAGGGCATGGAATATGATGAGTTCGACACACCGGCAGCCACCTACATCCTGGTGGTGGACGAGCAAGATCAGGCGCTTGGAACTGCACGGCTGATTCCGACCACACGCCCCTACATGGTCAAGTCCTTGTGGCCTAACCTGGTTGAAGGCTTGCTGCCGCATTCGGACGAAATCTGGGAAGCATCGCGATTCGGCTGCGATCGTGCGCTGAGCACCGGCGGACGGCGCCGAGTGATCGGGCAGCTCATACAGGCTTGTCAGGAATTCGGCCTCGCCAACGGCATCTCGTCCTATCTTGGTGTCATGCCCAGCTGGATCTTCAAGAATGTCATCGCTGCCCATGGCTGCCCGGTGAGGCCACTGGGAGCGAAGCTGCCGTTTCCGGGGCATGACATTGGGGCAGCCTATATCGGGGTATCATCAGCCGTCCTGGAATTGGTTCGCCAGCATACGGGCGTCCCTAAAGCGCTGCATGAAAGCCCTTCTCCTGGGCCTGTCCCATCAGCACCGTCCCGGCGCTTGGCAGAGGATGCTCCATCGGAGCCCAAAGGACTGGCCTGCAGCCCAGAGTTGGAAGGGCTCGTGGAGGCTGGATGAGCGCGATCCCCGAACCTTCGACCATCTTGCCGCCGCAGGGCCCGCCAGTGAGGGCCGATCAGCGCTTGCATCAGGCTTTGGGCCTCAGCGCGATTGACCGTCTCTGAAGAAGATGCGGCATCACCGCAATCGGTGGCGATCAACGCGTCGGCTGCTTCGCTCAAGAAAGCCTGCCACGCTGGATTTGTCGCTCACAAGCTTCCCTGCTTCAGGAACGCCGAATGTATCAACTTTGAGCGCCAGGCGGTCCTGGTTTGTATGCATTGCGGAGGAAGCCAACGCGATGCGCGGCTCCGGGTCTATCTGGCCTTGATGGCTGGTGCCCGCTTCGACTTGGCAAACGCCCGATCAGTCGCCATGAAACGTGCCACCATTGCCGAGGCCAGGCGACCAAGATCATTGGCCGGCTGGTCCGAATGGCGGCCGACAGCTTCGGCATAGGCCTGCAGATCGCGAAACACGCTCGCTGACAGTTCGACCGTGATTTTGACCGGCTTCTCATCGGGAAGTTCCGAGATCTTCAGCTTCGCCATGACTGCTACCCCTGATACGGCTCGAGCACGAGGTCACGATTGACGATCACGCGGACCGGAAAGCCCGGCCTCACTGTCAGAGTCGGCTGGACGTTCATCTGTTGACCAACCAGCTGCTGACCTGTGCGGCTCATGGAGTTGCCGAAGCCCTGGCGGAGCGCCTGGATGATCGCGGCATTGTTCGTATTTTGATTGGTGCCCGCGTTGACCTCGCTGCCCATCGAGAGCAGCGTCGAGAGCAGCGCTGCGCCAACCAGCTGCCTGAAGTGGTTATCGACCTCGTCCGAGAGACCCGAATAACCGGCAGCGTCGGCGCCCTGCTGCCGTTCCAGAACGATCGACCGGCCATTGGGCATGATCAGCCTGGTCCAGACCAGGAGCACGCGCGATTGCCCGGCCGTCACCTGGCTATCGTATATCCCGATCAGCCGCGCGCCCTGCGGGACAAGCAGGAAGCGGCCTGACGGCGAATCGAACACGTTCTCGGTGACCTGAGCGGTGAACAGTAAACCGCTTCAGGAACGGAATGGCTTGCGCCTCCTCGCCGACCTCGCGGGCACGTTGCCGTTCATCCGATGGCACAAAGCGGTCGGCGTAGACGACAGAGACGCCGCGCTCGCCCTTGCGGACATGACCGCCGAGCGAGAGAGCTTGCCGGAAGGTCAACCAGCTCTGGCCCGTCAACCCGCGCTCGATGACTGCCCCCCAGAGGATGAGAACGTTGATCCCCGAGTACGGCCGACCCGTAGCCCCATTCCGTGGCAAGGCCAGCTGAGCCTTCGCCGCTTGCGTCCCCCATGGCCGAACCCAGGGCACCCGGCCAGCCTCCAGCTCACCGATGATCTTGCTCGTGATCTCCTCATAGAGGCTCGCCCGGCTCTCGCCGGCGCGCGCACCAAGTCTCCGTCCCTGCATCGCGGATCTCCGCGACGGGCGCGGCGGAACTCTCTCGCCACTTCCAACCCGTCACGGCCAAAACCCGGCCTGCACTCTTGCTCTCAACGAGCTTCACGCCCATCCAGGGCGGACGGCCCATGAATCCCTCCGGAGCTTCCGGGGAGGACATCGCCGTTTGACGTCCACCGGGATGATGAGCTGTAGGCGTGTATTGCCTCTCTGGGGACAGCGCCGCATCTTTAAGCGGCCTGTTCCTCCGCCAGCGGGCCCTCACTTTCGCGCTTCCTGTTGATCAGATTGAGCAGCTGGGCGGCAGCCTTCGCATCGCAGAGTGCGCGATGATGGCTCTCGAGTTCGATGTCATAGATCTGGCACAGATTTCCGAGCCCGTAGGACTTATGGCCGGGATATCGCCGTCGCATTCCGGCGCAGGTGCAAAGCTTTGGAAAGCGGAACTTTCGATCGAGACGGCTGAACTCGTAAGCGATAAAGCCATAGTCGAAATTGACGTTGTGTGCGACAAAGACGCCGTCACCCATGAATTTGAGAAAGCTGTCTGCAACAGATGCGAAAACCGGAGCATCGCGAACCATCTCGTTTGTGATGCCCGTGAGCCGGGTGATATTTGCAGGAATGGGACGCTGAGGATTGAGCAGGGAGTGCCACTCATCGACAACCTGATGATTGCGGATCTTGACCGCACCAATCTCGGTTATGCGGTCGCCAGAGGCCCAGCTCCCGGTCGTCTCGATATCGACAACAATGTAATCCTGCCCGGGGTCGAAGCAAAACCCGACCCTGCAGATCTCTGCCTGGAGCCCGACTGATTGCAGTTGCCGCAGGCGGGTGAGCTGGTTGCGGCGGATGACGTCACCCTCTGCCTTGATCTCCACGAATGAGACCGCGCCATCGCGAAGCAGCATCAGATCAGGGAATCCGTCGCGCATAGCGCGGAAATCCTCGCACATCGCGTGCAAGATCGCGGCAACGCCGTGAGGGCTGGCGTGATCGAGAAGTGTACGGACAGCCTCGATCTGAAAGCGATCCCAGTTGAAGATGCCATTGGGCCGCCCCCAGCGCGCAGCGAGCGCACGCAGGATCAGCGGAAGGGCATCACCCGATCGGACGGCGGCAAGCTTCACGTCCACCTGGGCCTTGAACAATCGGATGAACGTGCGATCTTTGAGACATTGCGGGACCCAGTCGAAGCCGCTGTGCAATTGACCGGATTCGAACAACTCGTCCCAGAACAGAAGGCCGAAAAGGGTGTGCCACAATGCGTTCTCGGCAAAGTACACCTGACTGCCCTGACGGCGCATGACCCCAGCGACACCGGCCTCCGGGTTGCCCCGATGTGTGTCGTCGACCGCGACGACGCGCCCCGAGCGCAGGAGTTCGGTGCAAAGCCCCGTTCGCTGACCGCCAAACTTGCGCGCATAGAAGTCGACCGCAAAAACGTGCTCTTCGTCGCTCGCCGGATCATCAATGATCCGGCGCAGAAGCGCTTCAGATTCACTTTTCGCGCCCAGACTGTAGTGAAGGCGCACAAGGCGCTCGCGGCATTCGGGGGACGAACCGACACGATAAAGTTGAAGCGCGAGCGCAGTATCGGCGCCCTTCTCGAAGAACTGGCCAAGCTTGAAGGCCGCGCGGCTTCTCAGATCCTGAGCGTAATCTGTCGGACCTGGCGGTCCGCCGAGCAGGTCGACCACTCCCTGGCGATAGATCGCCTCGGCTTCGGTCTCGAGTTGGTCGAGCAGGCTACTATAGTGAAAGCAGGCGTGGGCTTCATCGCCATCCGCAAATCGTGCACTGAACGAGGTCGCACTGTTGGTGCGCATGATGCCGAGATCGCGTAGCGCGAAGGTCTTGAGATCCCGCTCCGTCTTGCCAAAATAGAGATAGAGGAGAAATTCGATCGGCCTCGTGTTGTGAAGCGCGATGAAGCTTTTCCCACCACAATGCTGAGCAGCGACCTCAAAAGGAACATTGGCGAGAAAGTATTCGATGAGCTTGGACTTCGACCAGGATTTACGAATATCGGATCTTCCGGATGCATGCGCCGCCGTCACAAGGGTGTCTTTGGGCAAGCATGTTACGAAAGCGGCGTAATCGTCGACCTGCAGAACACGAGCATGGGCGCTGGCAAGCAGATGCAGAGCCGCGGCTTCAACATCTGCAATCTCTGGATATTTGAAGAGCGTGCGATTGAAGATCGCTCCCCGTCGATTGACCATGCGGACAAGAAGGCATTGTGCATCCCTGGGAAGACCGTCAAATTGCTCGATGAAGACATGGTGCTCCGGGGTCAGGACAGCACCGTAAGTCTTCTTCACGAAGCCGAGCATCTCCGTGAAATGATCGAGATAGTAATAGACAGGAAGGACTTGCGGCTTCATCCGGGGCGCTCTTTTCATGCCTTCTGTTGCGCAGCGTAGCGCGGTTCAGCCCTTCAAGCCTTCTGAGGTGAGGGTGGGCATTGGGCTCTCTTGACGGTGCGGCCACCCCGTTCTATTTTTGTTCTTTCCTGCCCCGATTTGTCAAGTGAGTACCCGCTTGAGCCTTCGCCGTCATCGCGCGAATGCGCGCCCCTCCTGATCGACGGACTCGTTGAGGGTCTGCGTTGGAGCGACTCAAGGCGCGGCCGATTTTCATCTCGAGGCGAGCCGAGCACGGCCCCTAGTCGAAGGATCGTGAGCTTCCGCAGAGATATGACTCTGTCCCACTCGCTCCCGATGATCTCGCCGCTCGTGATGATTCTCATCGATTCTTGCGATATCGCGGTCACCAGACATAGCGCATGGAGGCTCTACCGGAATAGGAACGTGTGGTGCTCGAGAACTCTCCATCGAGGGTGGCAGCCGCGGACCAGCCATTGCTCCAATGTCGTTCGAGACCCAGAGTGGTCAACGCAGCGTCCGGCGCCGGCTGCGCGCCGCTGACGGTAAAGCTTGCCCCCAGCAGCGATTGGAAAGTTGCAGCGACGCTGCGATCCGAATTGAAGTCATGAGCCCACGCGATACGGCCTCGCCAGTTGAGCACGCCATCCTTGTCCCCCAAGGACAAGCCGGTCCGAAGTCCTATTTCGGTCCGATAATCTGTCACCCGCTTGGCGGAATAGCTCAGGGCGAATACCGGGGCGCCGGCGACGGACTGCTCGGCGTATTGGGGCAGATCAAGCTGGGCGGCCTGCCCTGCCGCATAGGGCGTCAGACCGAAATTGCGGATCAAGGGCACCGACAGGCGATAGCCGGCTTCAACGCGTCCGGAATAGGCGTTCGCTTTGAACGACGCCTTCAACCGATCGACACCGGCTATGGTGCGATCTGTCGTTACATCCTGCCAACCGTAAGCCAAGGCTGCGCTCAGATAGGCCGGCCCTTGGACGTGTCGAACATAGGCGCCAGCCTGAAACAGATCAGATCTCCCTGTTCCGAGGGCGTTGACACTAAAACCTGTGCCGCCACCCGCGAGAGCAAATCCCGCGACCGTGGCCGGCGTCAACAAATAGTCTGCCCCGACCGCAGTGCCGTAGATGCGGCTGGTGGAGCGAGCTGATCCGGCTCCGGCGCTTCCATCCGTCGACTGCGACCCGCCAAATCCGTCAACCCAAACACTCCAGCGCGGCTCGAGCGATTCTGGCTGCCTGCTCATCGACGCAAACGCGTTCCCCGCCGGCCGGCTCGGTGTCCTGTCAGCCTCGGCATAGGCCAGCGGGGCAACTTCGCCAACGCCGTCGCGCCCGGCCTGACCGTGATCCCCGAGCAGGCTGACAAACTGCCCCATCGCATTGAACGTGGCCTGCTGCGGAGCTGACGCGAGCTCTCCCGATACTTGGGTCAGTCCCGAGGGCGAAAGTGTGCCAAACACGAGCGGAATACTGCCCGTCGTATCGAAGAACCGCGTCAGTGCGTTGGCAACATTCCGCTGGTTCGCGGACAGGCCGCCACCGTAGTTCGGCGCGCTTGCCGGAACGAAATCAAGCGATAGGTCGAGATAAGCAGCATTTGCGTCATAGCTGAGGGCGGATTTGAAACCAGCCGGGAGATTGGTATTCGCCAAGGAGGCAAACGTCCCGCTGACGCCGCCACCGGCGGTCAAGATCGTATAGCGCTTGGCGACGTAGCTGCCCGCAGCAAAGATTGCCTCGACCGTTGCCCCGCCCGCCGTCATCGTGCCGCTGATACTGGCGAAACTCGAGGCTGTCGGATTGAGCTGAATGAGATAGATCGCGCCAGATTGAAATGCGAGATTCCCCACGATCGCCATCGAACTCCCGGCTGTACCATTTCCGGGCGCGAGGACGGTGCCACTATTGATGCTGACCGTCAGGGGATCAATTGTCCCGGTGCCGGTTATCATCCCGGAATTCAGGTTGACTGCCGACGTCCCGGTGAGCGCGCCGTCCACCTGGAAAACGCCGCCGTTGATATTCGTTGCTCCGGTGTAGCTGGCCGTCCCCGCGAGGACGAACGTACCCGAGCCCGTTTTCGTGAGACCGCCGGCACCGCTGAGATCGAGGTTTGCAGTGCCGGATTGAACGACAAAGTCTGTATTGGATGCGATCACACCATTTCTGACCAACCCACCCGTCAGAAAGACACCTCCATTTTGCGTCTGAGTGGTCCCGCCAAGGTCGAGGATTCCGCCTGCGACCGTCGTTGATCCGCTAGCCGCACCGAGCGTACCGCTGCCCGAAAGCCGCAAGGTCCCCGCGTTGACAACCGTTCCCTCGGTGTAGGCGTTGGCAGCAGCCAGCACCATCGTTCCGACGCCGTCGAACACCACCGTTCCAGCAGAACCTCCATCCGAGATCGTCCCCTGGATGGTCTGCGTCGTGCCTGCCGGCGCCGCAAAATGTCCACTCCCCGTGAGCTGAATCGCATTGCCGATTGCAAAGTCGGCCGTGTTCGCGAAAGAGAGGCTCGTTCCGTTCGCCATATTGAGCGTGCCGCTGCCCAAGGCGTTGTTGTTGGCAATGACCAAGGAGCCGGCGTTCAGCTGGGTTCCTCCTGAATAGGTGTTGTTGCCGGACAAGATCAGCGCGCCACCTCCAACCTTCGTCAGACTGCCACCGGCCCCCGATATGACACCCGAAACCTCGGTGTCCGTATTCGACAGTCCGGTCGTCAAGGTTTTCGAGCCGAGAATGAAGTTGCCGGCGCCAGCAATCGATCCAACGCTTATCCCGCTGGATGTCAGCCCAGAAATGTCGACAGAGCCGCCCAGATTGGTCACGAGTTGGGCGGTGCCGCCGCTACTGGTGTCGGTAAAGCGCGTGACTCCGAAGGCGCCCGTGGTGATGACCGCGTCACCCGCCGTCGCCGAATTGGCAAACTGGAGCGTACCTAGATTGCCAGAGATACCTGACACCATGAAGCTCGGGCGATTGCCGGACTGATCGTCAATCCCCGCCCCGCTGATCACCAGCGACGCGGCGCCGCCGGAATTGCCCGTCACGTTGAATGTATAGGCCGGTGCGCCGCTCAGAAAGCTCAAACCAGCCACCTGCGTTGCCTGCCTGACGTCGATTGCGGTGACAGTGGAGGCTCCGAACCGGGCGGTGTCTGTCGCAAGGGGGACCGATCCGACAGTCCAATTCGCTGCCGTGTTCCAATCGGAATTGATGGGTGTCGCAAGCCATCCGGGCGCGACGGAAACCACTGTCCGCGTCGCCGTCGCCACATCGTTCCAGTTGAACGTTGCCGTGGGATTGGTGCTCAGCGACATCTGAATCTGTTGCTGACTGGGCGTAGACCAATTCACCCAGATCCGCTCGAAATTGAGCTGCAGCAGGACATCGTAGGTGCCAAACCCGGGAACAACGTCCGGGACGGAGAAAATCACGCGACATTCCGCCGGCGTACAGTTCGTCCCAGACAAGCTTCCCAAGGTATAGTGAGCGGTCCCCAGCACACCTCCTGCATCGATCGTGATATTTGCCCCGACCACGTTGAACGTGGACGGCGAGCCAGCTGATACCGGAATGACGAAATTGGCCGGATTGACCAGAAACTGCCCGCCGCCGCGCGAGGACGTAAAGTCGAACTGCCAAAGATCGGTCGCCAAAGCTGGAAACGCTGGACAGCAACCCAACGCGACCGCGATCGCTACGCGAGACAACACCTGACGCATGAACCACCCCAAGATACCAAATTATCTGAGGTTACCATTCGTGTCATCATGTTACCGTCTGTTTCCAACAATCCGTGGCCGCCCTCCGAGACGGATGCCCGGAGGCCAAACATAGGATGGCCGCCGAATTCCTTGCGTCGGACATGCCGGGCAACCGTCCCCGACTCAGCCTGCCCTCCAAGCCGGAAAATCGGGTGCCTCCCTGAGCATGCCGCCCTTGTTTCGTATAACCCGAATTTTATTTGCACCGTCGGGCAAATCAGTGGTTCATTGGATGCCGGCTTAACTCTGGGAGACAACGATGGCCGAACAATCACCTTCGACGTCCGACCTTGTTCACATCTCGAAATTGAACGGCGACTTTCGACGGAACTACGGGTCGCTCCTTGGAGCGTATCTCTACCTGCGTTCTATCGACGCCGTGCGTCAGCGCCCTTTCCGTTGGATGGGGATCGCTTCACTGGTCGGGTCCGCTGTCGCCGCCGTGATCGCGCGATACGGCTCTCTTTGGTGACCAGGCGAACCACTAACCGGGCAAGCTCGACTTCCGTGTTGAGGTAGGTGACGCCGTGGTCGGCACGCCCATTCTCACGGAATCTGATCATGTTGCTGTCATTCGAAGCCGTTGGCATCACGACGTAGTCGAGAATGGATTCATTGTGCTCATTCAGCCGGATCGCCACGATCCATCCGGCCGGTAGACGTCGGCAAGAAACGGTCCAGAAGGGAGAGAATCCCGGGCGCGCTCCAGCTGTCCAATAGGCGACCCGAAAAAAAATCTGCTGCCGTTCATCGACAATCAGGTGCTGCTCAGGAACACCTACGAGGGTCCAACGGCTCTTGATACTCTGGAGGGCTACGTGACATCCCTCCTTTTGCAGCTGCTGGCAAATGCGTCCCGCGAGGGCCGAGAGTGGCTCAACCCAACTCCGACGAACGTCGATGTACTCGCAGCGTCGTTGCGACTGATATCCGATCAGCCTGTAGGCATTTCGCAGAGTCCCGAAATGGTCAATAAAGGTTCGGGCTGACGGGAGGTCCACCGTTGCGTTGATGATCGTCGGCGTGAGACGGCCCTCCTTCTTCAATGTTCGCTTCAAACGGAGCAACATCTCCTCTTCGCTAACGTCAACGCGCCTCTCTTTCACGATCTTCTGGACAGCAAGAAAGACATCATCTGTAATGATGCGCTCAAAGCACCGCTCAGAGCGGACCCATAGGTTCGCGGGGTTGTTGATCCGCTCACCGCCGAGCTTTTTCGACTGCCTGTTGTAAACCAGGTTACCGATGTAGTTTTCGTTTCGCAGCATACGGCTGATCGTGGGTGCCCTCCACGCCTTCCCTCGGCACAAAACCCCTTCGCGGTTGAGTTCTCTGGCGATTGCCTTCTCAGATTTGACCTGAAGGAAGCGTGCGAAGATCCGCTTCACAACGCTGATCTCGTGTGCATCGCCAGGCCGCAGACGAATATGATCCGTCTGGAGATACTTTCGCTCTCCCCTGTCCATGATCTTCTTCGGCTCGAGGCGCTCGTTGACCAAAACACGCTCGAGGCCGTAGCTAATGGGTCCGCCAGGCAGAAAGCCGAGTCCAACGAAACGACAAATGCCCGTATGCACCTTGACCGACAGTTCGCGGCTATATTCGGCCGCCATAACCCTCTTCAGATTTTTGACGATGTTAGAGAGCATGCTGCCGTCATTGTCGAACTGCTCAGCGCAATAGCTGACTCTGATCCCCACCTGCTTGCAGATGAACTCGTAGTGTGCGGCTTCGTCGACGTCCTGGAAACGGCCCCACCGGCTGATGTCATAGACCAGTATATGGTCAAAGTCGGTCCGCCTGTTACTGACGTCTTCAATCAGCTTGGCAAGCCCCGGCCTGTTCTTGATCTTGAGACCGCTCTCGCCATGATCCGCATAGGTCTTGACGATCGAAAGCCCGTGGGCGTGGGCATAGGCCGCAATCACCGCAGCCTGATTCTGGATCGAGTAGCGCTGATAATCCGTCGACATGCGAACGTATTGCGCTGCACGTCCGTTTGGTGATTGCGGAAGGTGGGTCTCGCGGACGACGAGCGCATTGACCATCATCATGCCCCAGCAGCTTCGTCAGCATCAAACGCTCGTTTTGGCTAGCTGACAAGACCGGCTGCAGCCATGATAAGGCGCGCCGCTGGAAGGTCCATCATCGCTCTTCCGCTGTGAGCGAATAGATCCGAGCCGCGGCGCTCTCTCACAAATTGGCGCGGCCCGGGGAAACAACATGCCTTGATCATCATGCGACGACCGCAGATACAGCAAGACGAAAATGGATTGATTGGGAGCGGGATGGGTTCCGCTTGTCAGTTGTTTCCCGAACGGCCGGCTGCCGCGCAAAGGAACCAAGGAGTGCCTCGAACGATAGGGAGCGGCTTCAAAATCCAAGCACCCTCGTCGCGGCGCCGAGCATCAGAAAACTACCGAAGTGCCGCCTGCTATTCATCCAACAGATCCGAAAACTGTTCGATTTGTTGCAACACAGGCTCGCTGCTCCGCCCGGGATAGATGATCCGATTGCCATCGCGCTGCAGCAATTGGGAGCACGACCTCCGGATCCGTCCTGGCAGCAGCATGGCCGCAATTGCGTCCGGTCCCACGTCGAGACGCATGATCCCGCGTTCTCTGCAAATCATCCTGAGCTTGGCAATTGCGAAGAAGTTGCTGGCCGGCGGCGGCAGCATACCGAAGCGGCGCTGCGTTTCATCCTCCAGCTCCTCCAGCTCATCATCGGTCCGGCACCGAGAGGCGCGAGCGTAGATCTCGAGCCTGACTGCTTCGGACTGCACATAGTTCGACGGAAGAAGCTCCGCGATCGGCAGGTTCAACTCCGGAATCCAGAGAGCGGACATCCCGTCTCGATCGCCCTCAAGAGTCAGGGTCAGAAGATGGCCGTAGAGAGTTGGGCCAAACACCTGCACATGACCGGACTGACGATCCGAGAGCATGTCTCCGCCGCCGCGGAGATCGAGATCGCGTGCGCTGATCGCGAAGCCTGCGCCCGGGCGGTTCAGCTCCTCCAGAACGGACAAGCGCTTTTCCGATCGGCCGGAGCCGCCGTCCGTCAAAAAATGCGCAAATGCACGGATGCCGCCGCGCCCCACCCGGCCGCGGAGCTGATGCAATTGCGCGAGGCCAAATCTTTCCGGCCAACACACGACGATGGTGTTGGCTCGCGGGATGTCGAGACCGCTTTCCACGATGTTGGTCGCGAGCAAGACGTCCGCTTCGCCTTCAACGAAAGCCATCAGCCTCTCGTCGATCTCGTCGGCAGACAGCTTGCCGTGAAGCGAAATGATCCGCAGTTCAGGCGCCAGCGTGTGGATCCGAATAAGCATCGGGTCCAGATCCTGAATCCTCGGGCAGACCACAAAGCTCTGGCCATTGCGTTGGTGCTCGCGGACCAGGGCAGCCGCGATCGCGATGTCCGACAAGGGAGCCACTTTGGTCACGACCGGAACACGATGAACCGGAGGCGTTGCAATGACGCTGAGATCCCGCAGGCCCGTCAAGCCGGCCGCAAGCGTACGCGGAATGGGCGTCGCACTCATCCAGAGCCGGTGACCGTTCTTGTTGAGGCTCGACAGCATGGCTTTGTCAGCTGCCCCGAAATGCTGCTCTTCGTCGACGATGACGAGCCCTAGATCGGCAAATTTGACCTCCTTCGATGCCAGCGAAAGCGTCCCAACGACGACCTTGAGCTCACCGCTTTTCAGTCCCTCTCGCACCTTGCGCGCCTCGGCCGTCGACGCGACCCGCGACAGATCTCCGACCTCGATGCCGAGCGTCGCAAAGCGCTTGCGGAACGTCTCCACATGCTGTCGAGCCAACACGGTCGTGGGGACCACGATAGCGACCTGTCTTCCCGACAGGACGGTAGCTGCCGCTGCGCGCAACGCCACCTCGGTCTTGCCGAAGCCAACGTCACCGCAGACGATCCGGTCCATCGGGTGCCCCGACGCAAGGTCGTCCAGAACGTCGCGGATGGCCTTGGCCTGATCGGGCGTAGTGAAATAGGGAAACCGCGCGACGAATTTCTCATAGCTCGCAGGCCGCGGCACAAGCTTCGGTGCTGGCCGCCGCCGGCGCTGGCTCCGCTGCTTTGCGAGCTCCTTGGCGACGACATGAATCTCGGTCTCGGCAGCCGCTCTCCGCGGCCGCCATGTACTTCCATCAGCCCTATCGAGAGAAGTATCCCCGAGCTCAGCCGCGTATGGCCAGATCAGGGCCAACTCCGCAAGAGGCACGAGAACGGCATCGTTTCCGGCGAACACCAGCCGGACCATCTCACGTGCAGAGACCCCTCCGCTGCCCATCGACCGCAATCCGCCGAGCCGGGCCAATCCACGTTGCAGATGAACGACCACCGATCCAAGCTCAGGGAGATCCACGGCTTCGAAGCCAGGTGTCCAAGCCCAGTTGGTGGGTTGCGGCTGATGGGCCCTGCTGCCGAGAACGTCGGACGCGGTGATGACGACAATTGGCTTTCGCCCGGGAACGACGAAGCCGGCGTCGAAGCCGGCCAGCAAGGCGGCTTCTCGCCTGCCCCTCGCGGTTGCCTGCGCCCAATCAGCAGCGCATTCGGCTTTGACCCCGCTCATCCGCTCCATCAGGCGCAGATCCGCTTCGGCTGCGGCAGCAAACACCACACGTGCGTCACCGCGCTGGGCTTCCTCGACATAGGCGCGCAGCGCCTTCCGGGGCGCGGCTTCCTTGAAGAACTCCGGCGTAGCCCGGTATGGCGCTGTTGGCGACAGCAGAGCGATCCTTTTCGCCGCCTGGTCCCACTCGCGGCGGCTCACATAGGCTCGATCACGCTCGGCGCGAGGAGCCGCGTCCTCAATCGTGCTCAGCCAAGTGTCTGCGTGCTTGGACACCTCGGCATCTGCGACCCACTTGGCTCGCGTGCAGTACTCGAACAGGCTGGCCTTGTTCCGAGCTCGTTCCTTGAACGCCAGTCGCTCGGACATCGGATCGATCTGAAGCTCCTTGAGCTCGGAGATCACTTCCTGATTTAGCGGATTGAATGCGGCAATCCGTCCTATCCTGCCTGCAGAATGCTCGACCCTGATAGGGCCGCGCGCACCGGCCGGAAAAATCTCGAACGTGTTGCCGTGAAACAGCGCCCCGCCCGGATAGTCTGGGCTATCGTCCAGGTCGTAGCCAAGGCTCTCAAAGAGAGCCTGAAGATGCTGTTCGGAATAGGCGCCGCCGATCCTAAGCAACATGCCAACACGCGGCCAATCAGCCGTGAGGGGCAACCGTTCCATCATCGCTTCTGCCGTGGTGACGAGCAGAATCAACTTCTTCGCAGTCGCAAGGCGCCTCAACACGGAATTGCGCCTGCCGGCAATGTCACGTGACGGCTCGAGCACATCGAATGGCAGGGTGTTCAGTCGCGGATAAACGAGCACATCACAGGTCGGCTCAAGAGCCTGAATGATGGAGGCCAAACGCTCGGCCCTACGCTCATTCTCGGCGAGAAACACGAGACCGCCTCGACCGGATTCTTGCCACTGTACCATGAGGTGCAGCGCCAAGAGTCCGAGAGGCGATGCGGAGGACACGGCAAACCTCGCGACCGCTGCCTTGTTAGGCGCGCCCAATACCGTCTTGCGCGGAGCCGGCTTCTTTGGTGCGGCGGATTGCTTTGGTGAAGTCGTTTTCCGCTGCACCGAGCTGCGGGACGTACGAAGGATAGAAGGCAAAGATATCGGCTCGCGTGTTATTGGGACCACCGAGCGGAAAGCCGGCGAATCTATTGACGCTTAGCGGATTCGGACGCTCAAGGGCACCCCAGAATCTGGATTGCATTGTCGTGTCCAACTCGAAGTTGGATGTGTCACCAAGCAGCATCATCGCGTATCATGCGATGTCCACTCTCCGTGCCGAGCGTCTACAGCCAATGTCCTCAGGATCTGCAGTGCGTCAGGCGAGCAATTTCCGCTGATTGGACGCGCGCCGACAGCGATTCGATCTTGGCTCAGTGAAGATTGATAGGTTTCACAGTCTCTGCTGGCCACCAGCATGTTGAACGAGCGTCCGACACATCGCTGATCGATCAGCCGGAGCGGAGCGAGGGCAGAGAAAGGCACCCGCAGGAGGGTCAGCATAGCGGCCGCTGCGCCAGCGGCGGGACCCGGGACCGAGTGCAGTCGCGAGACCGGTTAACAAGGCACCCGCGTTTGGGGCAGTGATAGCGATGCCGCGAAGCGGCAGCCCCTAACGCGAGAGCCTCCGGCGAGCGACACCAAGACCGTCGAACGGGCTACCCGTCCTGTCCTTTTTGCTCACGCCGCAGCAAACCAGCAATGCCCCCCCACGGAGACGCCAGTTGCCGACGATGGAAGCAGGAAGGGCTCTCCTCCGCATATCTCGGAAGAGCCGTACTCGGGCTGCGCTGTCAAGCCGGCCATTGTAGTCGCACATAGGAATACCTGAAAGCCGGGCCGAAGGTTACGCCGAATATCTCCGGACCTTGAACGGGCGGTTGAATCGCAGAGCCGCTCATGTCCAAACGTGATAATTTCGAGGTGATGGATGGCGATCTATGTAGTCGGCCACGTCCGGGCGAAATTTCTGCGTGGTCAACTCGCCAGCCCCGCTTGTGCTCGAAAACCGACCTGATTCTACGCCACCGTATCCGAAGCACACACCGAAGCATTGTCGCTCTTCCAAATTCGTATGGAGGCAAATTGACTGCATTCTGCAAGACATGCGGCGCATGCGAACTCCAAGCAGGCACGAATCGTCCCCTGCCTGGGACGCGCGTACACGACAACTCACATCGGAATCGCGCAAGGCATGTCAGGAGTAGAGCATCTGCAACGTGGTCAGAACCAACTTTCCCGTTCAAACGTCAAATCCACTCGATCAAGGCACCTCAATGGACAAAGCCGATAACGATAACAAGCAGCGCCGTCTCGTCGAGTTCAAGGAAGGTTGCCGATATGGCAAATTCGGCAAAACAAAGGCTTATGAACTGATCGCGCAGGAGCGGATTAGGGCGTACAAAATGGGAGGCAAGACACTTATCGACCTCGACAGCATTGATGAATATCACGCCGTGCTGCCGCGCGTTGAATCGCGGGGCATGGTCGTGTCCTCGGAGGTGGTGTAGCTCGGTACAGCAAAGCCGTCCGCACGGTCGTTCTCGATGATCGGGACGATGATAGGCCCTCGTGCGCTCGTGGAGAAGGCCCCGATGCCGATGTCCCGCGCGCGATGATCGGCCCTGTGCCCAGCGGCTGACGGATATGGAGTCGGCGGGCTGACGGCGCGCCCTATGGCGAGAAGAGCGCTGAGTGCTGGCGCAGCGCAACAGCTACCGCGACCAGAGCTCGGAAATTGGAGCCGGCAAACTCGAGTGCCCGATCCCCAAGCTGCGCAAGGAAGGCTATTTCCAGTTTGCCGAAGGCGTCGATCCAAAGATGGATGCTGCGCACCTCCGATGGCCGCCCGCCCCAGCGCCCGCAGCGCGTCATGTCGTTCCTCTCCACACTTCCCGCAGCGTTCAGAGACTGGGCGGGATGAAACGCTGTCAGCCGGGCTCTGCGGTCAGCGTGTAGGACACGAGCCGCTTGACCCCCGCCGCGAGATCGGCCTTCAGATCCTTGATGTCCTCCAGGCCGATTTGCAGACGCAGCGTGGGCCGCCGGGCGCCGTCGTCATCGCGGTAGATCTCCCTATGCCTCGAACAGAGCCATACGGCTGTCGTGATCGAGTGTCACCACGAAGGTCCAGAGGTCGGCAGTGTCGCGCGGCATCTGCCTTGCCCAACTAGCTTGCCGATCCGCCCAGGTCCTGTCGGCCGGGATATCATCGGTCCCGCCGGCATGAGACGCCAAATCAATCTTGACCACCCTGAATGTCGACGACATGGGCATTCGCCCGATGTAGAAGATTTGCGTGGCTGGCGTATGGGTCACGGCGATGATGGCAGTTTCAGACTGTCCGCACAGACTAGGCTGCGGTCCCGAGGTGCAGTGCGCGGCGAGGTCACGGACAAGCAGGGTCCGCCACGCTCAAATACTCAGATCAACGGCTGGAACCCTTACCGCTGATGCGGCAAATTCATGAAGTAATTTGGCAGTAATTCGCGGATCTACCCTCCGAGGGACCACATGGCGCTTGACCGAAAAGACGAAATTGAAGCTCTGCTGAAGCACGAAAGCCTCGAAAAGGTCCTGGATTATTCCGCCCGCGGGAGGAGGTTCTAACTTTTACCCGCGACCGACTTGGCTGATCTCTGGGTGCTTATGATGAACCTCTGGGCTAGCGGCTCGCACGAGTTCTCGTCGCAGGACATTGACGATTGCCGATCCGAGATGATGCTGAGGCGCATTGACCCGCCGTTTGATCGTGTCAGCCAGATATGGGAGCGTATCGCGCAACGAACGCAGAACCATGTCGAGACCATTATCAATGACCCTGAGGCTTTGGCCGCTGCGGAAGCTAAATTGGAAAAGCAACTTGAGCAATTGCGCCAGCAGCTGGAGCACCCGCAGCATTGAGCTTTACACCTTGAGGCGATGAAAAGGTGACGCATCAAAGCGATGTTGGAAGTAATCGCCCACGAAGAACGATAGGTGGCTGATCAGGAGTCTATTTTCCTAACGTTGATGCATTTTGGATTGCAGGCTTGGCACGGTTGAGGCTCGGAAGCCTGCAGTCCGCAGTTAGAGAGCTCCTCGAATCGCAGAGTCCGATCTGATTAGAGAGGCCAAAGAAAGAGGAGGTGACGGAGGACGGTGATCTGTTCCGGGCAAGCTCGATCCAATCGCCCCTCCGTCGCATCCTCACAGGGCTGAGGATTTGGCTGGCCTCAATTCTGGTCGCCCTTTGGCACGCTGACGCCCGCCTTCCTAACGTCAAACAGGCTTCTCAAGCGGACAAGATAGACTACCGTTCGGTATGGAAGTTCGTCCATCCCGGGAAGCTCAGCTTCAAGAAATCACGGCGGCTGGCAAACGCGGCCATCCTGATGTAGCGCAGCGACGATGCCAATGAACGAAAATATCAAGATCACGCACCTTGTCACAATCTCACAGCCGTAAAAGCAATGCCACCCGCCAACTGATCCGCTGGTAGGCCATCGAACCCATTCTCCCTCACGATACAACCGAATCGACAGCATCGCTTGCAAAGCGAAGGCTCGATTCCGGCCAACGTTTCGGTGACCAACCGTTGATCGAAGGCGGCCTTGAACGCCGCCTTGACCGATAGAATGTCGTCCGCAAGTTCATCGTCCCTTTTTCGTACCTCTAGGAGTGCCACGCCGCAGCGATTGCTGATTGGAGGTTGCTATCGTTCGGCATGCTAGTTCCTGAGGATGCGGGATCGTATCCGGGGTTATTGGACGAATAGGTCGCCATCGCCTGTACGAGCTGAGATAGTTGGCTGTCGATCTTCAATCCGCCCGCTTCAATTTCCTGAAGCTGATCGGGACTGCTGCTTGAGAACCAGTTGTCAATGGTCGCGCTTGTGCTTGTTCCTAGAATATCGATCTGCAGATTATTGCCTGACTGCAGGAACCACAGATTCTGATCGGTGACGCTGCCCGTGAAATCGAGATTGTTAGTCGTACCCGTGCCTTGCTGGGCGTTGATTTCTATCTGACCGCTGCCCGTCGTTACGAGGTAGGTATTGTTCGTATTTCCGTAACTGTCGGTTACGCTTGCCATAATCGCGTTGTTGGCCTGTCCAGGCAACGTTACTGACGTCGAAAAACTCCCGTTTGACTGAACGATCGCCGTACCCAACGAGATTCCATTATCCGTCAGCGTGACCGTCTGGCCAGTTACGGTTGCAGTGCCTCCTGACGCGACCAAGCCCGAGATCGTCTGTGCCCCGGCATTACCCGGTTCCGGCGCACTGGTGATCGTCACCGTCGGGGCGATATTGTCGAGCGTGTCGACCACCGCCGCGCTGGTGCCGGTGCTGCCCAAGCTGTCGGTCACGGTCGCGACGATCGAGTTCGCCCCCTGGTTCGGCAGCGTCACAGTAGCCGAGAAGCTGCCGTCGGCCTGAACGATGGCCGTTCCGAGCGTCGTGCCGTTGTCCGTCAGCGTGACCGTCTGTCCCACGATTGCACCGCTGCCGGCCGTGACCGTCCCGGTGATGGTCTGGGCCGCAACGTTGCTCGCCTCGGCCGCGCTGGTGATCGTTACCGTCGGCGCGATGGCCGGATCGGTGTTGATCACCGTTGTGGTGCTGTTGACGGTGGGCACCGCCGTCGCAGACGCGACAGGGAGTTCAAACACCGTGTTGCCGGGGCTCGTTCCGAACAGGTTCCCTGCCCCATCCATCAGCAGCGCGCCGGTGGATCCGTTGGCATTGGTGCCGTTGAACGACGTCAGCACCACCGGAGTGCTGCTGTAGCCCGTCGATGTCTTGACCACCTCGTAGATCACGCCGTACCCGTTGGCTCCGCCGTGCCAGGTCGTGCCCAGCAGATCACCATGGGCATCCATGATCAGGTTGCCATAGGGGGTGGAACCGTTGGTGCCGTTGAACGAGACCAACACCGTCGGCGTGCTGCTGTAGCCGTTCGCCGTCTTCGCGATCTCGAACACCGCGCCGGCATTGTTGGCCCCTCCGGACTGGGTGGTGCCGAACAGATTGCCGGCCGCATCAAAGATGATGCTGCCACTCCCCGGCGATGCCCCGTTGGTGCCGTTGAACGAGACCAGCACCGTCGGCGTGCTGCTGTAGCCGTTCGCCGTCTTCGCGATCTCGAACACCGTGCCGACGTTGTTGGCCCCGCCATGCGTCGTCGTCCCATACAGATTGCCTGCGGCGTCCACCGACAGACTGCCGGCGGGATTGATCCCGCTGGTGCTGTCGAACGAGACCAATGTGGTCGGGGTGGAGCTATAGGTGCTGCCAGTCTTGACGAGCTCGAACACCGTCCCGCCGCCATTGGCTCCGCCAGAGTACGTCATGCCGAACAGGTTGCCCGACGCATCCATGATCAGGTTGTCCGGAGGACGGTTCCCGTTCGTGCCGTCGAACGAGGCCAACACCACCGGCGTGCTGCTGTAGCTGCTGCCGTTCTTGACGATCTCGAAGATCGTGCCCTTGCCATAAGCTCCACCCGTCTCGGTGGTGCCGAACAGATTACCCGCAGCATCCATCAGCAGACTGTTCTGCAGGCTCGAGCCGTTGGTGCCGTTGAACGACACCAACGTCACCGGCGTGCTGTTATAGCCGCTGCCGTTCTTGACGATCTCGAACACCGTGCCGGCGTTGTTGGCCCCTCCGGACTGGGTGGTGCCGAACAGGTTGCCGGCCGAGTCTGCGATCAGGTTGCCGTAGAGCGCGTTACCATTGGTGGTGCCGTTGAACGTGGCCACCGCCGTTGCCGTGCTGGCATAAACAACGTTGGTGTAGGCGCTGCTGACGTCCGACAGGGTGAACGTGGTGGTCTGGCTGCTGTTGGGCGACCCCGCCGCAGGCGTAAAGGTCAGCGCCTGCAGCTGGCTGGTGATCGTCGCGGCGCTCCCCGACAGCGTGTAGGTGTTGCCCGAGCCGCTCAGGCCTGCGCCCGACAGCGTTCCTCCCGCTCCGCTCAGCGTGATAGTCAGCGTATCGGTCGCCCCGACATTGGCATCGTCAATCGTCACACCGCTGAACGGATGGACCGCGGCTTCCGACGTGGTCGTCTGGCCCGCTGTCGTTCCGATGATCGTCGGCGCCACGCTGACGACATTGCCGAGCGTGTCGACCACCGCCGCGCTGGTGCCGGTGTTGCCATAGCTGTCGCTCACCGTCGCGACGATCGAGTTCGCCCCCTGGTTCGGCAGCACAACGCCAACCGAGAAGCTGCCGTCGGCCTGAACGATGGCCGTTCCGAGCGTCGTGCCGTTGTCCGTCACGGTGACCGTCTGACCGACCACCGCCGCCGCACCGTCCAAGCTCACGGTCCCCGTGATGGTCTGGGCCGCAACGTTGCTCGCCTCGGCCGCACTGGTGATCGTCACCGTCGGGGCGATATTGTCGAGCGTGTCGACCACCGCCGCGCTGGTGCCGGTGCTGCCCAAGCTGTCGGTCACGGTCGCGACGATCGAGTTCGCCCCCTGGTTCGGCAGCGTCACAGTAGCCGAGAAGCTGCCGTCGGCCTGAACGATGGCCGTTCCGAGCGTCGTGCCGTTGTCCGTCAGCGTGACCGTCTGTCCCACGATTGCACCGCTGCCGGCCGTGACCGTCCCGGTGATGGTCTGGGCCGCAACGTTGCTCGCCTCGGCCGCGCTGGTGATCGTTACCGTCGGCGCGATGGCCGGATCGGTGTTGATCACCGTTGTGGTGCTGTTGACGGTGGGCACCGCCGTCGCAGACGCGACAGGGAGTTCAAACACCGTGTTGCCGGGGCTCGTTCCGAACAGGTTCCCTGCCCCATCCATCAGCAGCGCGCCGGTGGATCCGTTGGCATTGGTGCCGTTGAACGACGTCAGCACCACCGGAGTGCTGCTGTAGCCCGTCGATGTCTTGACCACCTCGTAGATCACGCCGTACCCGTTGGCTCCGCCGTGCCAGGTCGTGCCCAGCAGATCACCATGGGCATCCATGATCAGGTTGCCATAGGGGGTGGAACCGTTGGTGCCGTTGAACGAGACCAACACCGTCGGCGTGCTGCTGTAGCCGTTCGCCGTCTTCGCGATCTCGAACACCGCGCCGGCATTGTTGGCCCCTCCGGACTGGGTGGTGCCGAACAGATTGCCGGCCGCATCAAAGATGATGCTGCCACTCCCCGGCGATGCCCCGTTGGTGCCGTTGAACGAGACCAGCACCGTCGGCGTGCTGCTGTAGCCGTTCGCCGTCTTCGCGATCTCGAACACCGTGCCGACGTTGTTGGCCCCGCCATGCGTCGTCGTCCCATACAGATTGCCTGCGGCGTCCACCGACAGACTGCCGGCGGGATTGATCCCGCTGGTGCTGTCGAACGAGACCAATGTGGTCGGGGTGGAGCTATAGGTGCTGCCAGTCTTGACGAGCTCGAACACCGTCCCGCCGCCATTGGCTCCGCCAGAGTACGTCATGCCGAACAGGTTGCCCGACGCATCCATGATCAGGTTGTCCGGAGGACGGTTCCCGTTCGTGCCGTCGAACGAGGCCAACACCACCGGCGTGCTGCTGTAGCTGCTGCCGTTCTTGACGATCTCGAAGATCGTGCCCTTGCCATAAGCTCCACCCGTCTCGGTGGTGCCGAACAGATTACCCGCAGCATCCATCAGCAGACTGTTCTGCAGGCTCGAGCCGTTGGTGCCGTTGAACGACACCAACGTCACCGGCGTGCTGTTATAGCCGCTGCCGTTCTTGACGATCTCGAACACCGTGCCGGCGTTGTTGGCCCCTCCGGACTGGGTGGTGCCGAACAGGTTGCCGGCCGAGTCTGCGATCAGGTTGCCGTAGAGCGCGTTACCATTGGTGGTGCCGTTGAACGTGGCCACCGCCGTTGCCGTGCTGGCATAAACAACGTTGGTGTAGGCGCTGCTGACGTCCGACAGGGTGAACGTGGTGGTCTGGCTGCTGTTGGGCGACCCCGCCGCAGGCGTAAAGGTCAGCGCCTGCAGCTGGCTGGTGATCGTCGCGGCGCTCCCCGACAGCGTGTAGGTGTTGCCCGAGCCGCTCAGGCCTGCGCCCGACAGCGTTCCTCCCGCTCCGCTCAGCGTGATAGTCAGCGTATCGGTCGCCCCGACATTGGCATCGTCAATCGTCACACCGCTGAACGGATGGACCGCGGCTTCCGACGTGGTCGTCTGGCCCGCTGTCGTTCCGATGATCGTCGGCGCCACGCTGACGACATTGCCGAGCGTGTCGACCACCGCCGCGCTGGTGCCGGTGTTGCCATAGCTGTCGCTCACCGTCGCGACGATCGAGTTCGCCCCCTGGTTCGGCAGCACAACGCCAACCGAGAAGCTGCCGTCGGCCTGAACGATGGCCGTTCCGAGCGTCGTGCCGTTGTCCGTCACGGTGACCGTCTGACCGACCACCGCCGCCGCACCGTCCAAGCTCACGGTCCCCGTGATGGTCTGGGCCGCAACGTTGCTCGCCTCGGCCGCACTGGTGATCGTCACCGTCGGGGCGATATTGTCGAGCGTGTCGACCACCGCCGCGCTGGTGCCGGTGTTGCCATAGCTGTCGCTCACCGTCGCGACGATCGAGTTCGCCCCCTGGTTCGGCAGCACAACGCCAACCGAGAAGCTGCCGTCGGCCTGAACGATGGCCGTTCCGAGCGTCGTGCCGTTGTCCGTCACGGTGACCGTCTGACCGACCACCGCCGCCGCACCGTCCAAGCTCACGGTCCCCGTGATGGTCTGGGCCGCAACGTTGCTCGCCTCGGCCGCACTGGTGATCGTCACCGTCGGGGCGATATTGTCGAGCGTGTCGACCACCGCCGCGCTGGTGCCGGTGCTGCCCAAGCTGTCGGTCACGGTCGCGACGATCGAGTTCGCCCCCTGGTTCGGCAGCGTCACAGTAGCCGAGAAGCTGCCGTCGGCCTGAACGATGGCCGTTCCGAGCGTCGTGCCGTTGTCCGTCAGCGTGACCGTCTGTCCCACGATTGCACCGCTGCCGGCCGTGACCGTCCCGGTGATGGTCTGGGCCGCAACGTTGCTCGCCTCGGCCGCGCTGGTGATCGTTACCGTCGGCGCGATGGCCGGATCGGTGTTGATCACCGTTGTGGTGCTGTTGACGGTGGGCACCGCCGTCGCAGACGCGACAGGGAGTTCAAACACCGTGTTGCCGGGGCTCGTTCCGAACAGGTTCCCTGCCCCATCCATCAGCAGCGCGCCGGTGGATCCGTTGGCATTGGTGCCGTTGAACGACGTCAGCACCACCGGAGTGCTGCTGTAGCCCGTCGATGTCTTGACCACCTCGTAGATCACGCCGTACCCGTTGGCTCCGCCGTGCCAGGTCGTGCCCAGCAGATCACCATGGGCATCCATGATCAGGTTGCCATAGGGGGTGGAACCGTTGGTGCCGTTGAACGAGACCAACACCGTCGGCGTGCTGCTGTAGCCGTTCGCCGTCTTCGCGATCTCGAACACCGCGCCGGCATTGTTGGCCCCTCCGGACTGGGTGGTGCCGAACAGATTGCCGGCCGCATCAAAGATGATGCTGCCACTCCCCGGCGATGCCCCGTTGGTGCCGTTGAACGAGACCAGCACCGTCGGCGTGCTGCTGTAGCCGTTCGCCGTCTTCGCGATCTCGAACACCGTGCCGACGTTGTTGGCCCCGCCATGCGTCGTCGTCCCATACAGATTGCCTGCGGCGTCCACCGACAGACTGCCGGCGGGATTGATCCCGCTGGTGCTGTCGAACGAGACCAATGTGGTCGGGGTGGAGCTATAGGTGCTGCCAGTCTTGACGAGCTCGAACACCGTCCCGCCGCCATTGGCTCCGCCAGAGTACGTCATGCCGAACAGGTTGCCCGACGCATCCATGATCAGGTTGTCCGGAGGACGGTTCCCGTTCGTGCCGTCGAACGAGGCCAACACCACCGGCGTGCTGCTGTAGCTGCTGCCGTTCTTGACGATCTCGAAGATCGTGCCCTTGCCATAAGCTCCACCCGTCTCGGTGGTGCCGAACAGATTACCCGCAGCATCCATCAGCAGACTGTTCTGCAGGCTCGAGCCGTTGGTGCCGTTGAACGACACCAACGTCACCGGCGTGCTGTTATAGCCGCTGCCGTTCTTGACGATCTCGAACACCGTGCCGGCGTTGTTGGCCCCTCCGGACTGGGTGGTGCCGAACAGGTTGCCGGCCGAGTCTGCGATCAGGTTGCCGTAGAGCGCGTTACCATTGGTGGTGCCGTTGAACGTGGCCACCGCCGTTGCCGTGCTGGCATAAACAACGTTGGTGTAGGCGCTGCTGACGTCCGACAGGGTGAACGTGGTGGTCTGGCTGCTGTTGGGCGACCCCGCCGCAGGCGTAAAGGTCAGCGCCTGCAGCTGGCTGGTGATCGTCGCGGCGCTCCCCGACAGCGTGTAGGTGTTGCCCGAGCCGCTCAGGCCTGCGCCCGACAGCGTTCCTCCCGCTCCGCTCAGCGTGATAGTCAGCGTATCGGTCGCCCCGACATTGGCATCGTCAATCGTCACACCGCTGAACGGATGGACCGCGGCTTCCGACGTGGTCGTCTGGCCCGCTGTCGTTCCGATGATCGTCGGCGCCACGCTGACGACATTGCCGAGCGTGTCGACCACCGCCGCGCTGGTGCCGGTGTTGCCATAGCTGTCGCTCACCGTCGCGACGATCGAGTTCGCCCCCTGGTTCGGCAGCACAACGCCAACCGAGAAGCTGCCGTCGGCCTGAACGATGGCCGTTCCGAGCGTCGTGCCGTTGTCCGTCACGGTGACCGTCTGACCGACCACCGCCGCCGCACCGTCCAAGCTCACGGTCCCCGTGATGGTCTGGGCCGCAACGTTGCTCGCCTCGGCCGCACTGGTGATCGTCACCGTCGGGGCGATATTGTCGAGCGTGTCGACCACCGCCGCGCTGGTGCCGGTGTTGCCATAGCTGTCGCTCACCGTCGCGACGATCGAGTTCGCCCCCTGGTTCGGCAGCACAACGCCAACCGAGAAGCTGCCGTCGGCCTGAACGATGGCCGTTCCGAGCGTCGTGCCGTTGTCCGTCACGGTGACCGTCTGACCGACCACCGCCGCCGCACCGTCCAAGCTCACGGTCCCCGTGATGGTCTGGGCCGCAACGTTGCTCGCCTCGGCCGCACTGGTGATCGTCACCGTCGGGGCGATATTGTCGAGCGTGTCGACCACCGCCGCGCTGGTGCCGGTGCTGCCCAAGCTGTCGGTCACGGTCGCGACGATCGAGTTCGCCCCCTGGTTCGGCAGCGTCACAGTAGCCGAGAAGCTGCCGTCGGCCTGAACGATGGCCGTTCCGAGCGTCGTGCCGTTGTCCGTCAGCGTGACCGTCTGTCCCACGATTGCACCGCTGCCGGCCGTGACCGTCCCGGTGATGGTCTGGGCCGCAACGTTGCTCGCCTCGGCCGCGCTGGTGATCGTTACCGTCGGCGCGATGGCCGGATCGGTGTTGATCACCGTTGTGGTGCTGTTGACGGTGGGCACCGCCGTCGCAGACGCGACAGGGAGTTCAAACACCGTGTTGCCGGGGCTCGTTCCGAACAGGTTCCCTGCCCCATCCATCAGCAGCGCGCCGGTGGATCCGTTGGCATTGGTGCCGTTGAACGACGTCAGCACCACCGGAGTGCTGCTGTAGCCCGTCGATGTCTTGACCACCTCGTAGATCACGCCGTACCCGTTGGCTCCGCCGTGCCAGGTCGTGCCCAGCAGATCACCATGGGCATCCATGATCAGGTTGCCATAGGGGGTGGAACCGTTGGTGCCGTTGAACGAGACCAACACCGTCGGCGTGCTGCTGTAGCCGTTCGCCGTCTTCGCGATCTCGAACACCGCGCCGGCATTGTTGGCCCCTCCGGACTGGGTGGTGCCGAACAGATTGCCGGCCGCATCAAAGATGATGCTGCCACTCCCCGGCGATGCCCCGTTGGTGCCGTTGAACGAGACCAGCACCGTCGGCGTGCTGCTGTAGCCGTTCGCCGTCTTCGCGATCTCGAACACCGTGCCGACGTTGTTGGCCCCGCCATGCGTCGTCGTCCCATACAGATTGCCTGCGGCGTCCACCGACAGACTGCCGGCGGGATTGATCCCGCTGGTGCTGTCGAACGAGACCAATGTGGTCGGGGTGGAGCTATAGGTGCTGCCAGTCTTGACGAGCTCGAACACCGTCCCGCCGCCATTGGCTCCGCCAGAGTACGTCATGCCGAACAGGTTGCCCGACGCATCCATGATCAGGTTGTCCGGAGGACGGTTCCCGTTCGTGCCGTCGAACGAGGCCAACACCACCGGCGTGCTGCTGTAGCTGCTGCCGTTCTTGACGATCTCGAAGATCGTGCCCTTGCCATAAGCTCCACCCGTCTCGGTGGTGCCGAACAGATTACCCGCAGCATCCATCAGCAGACTGTTCTGCAGGCTCGAGCCGTTGGTGCCGTTGAACGACACCAACGTCACCGGCGTGCTGTTATAGCCGCTGCCGTTCTTGACGATCTCGAACACCGTGCCGGCGTTGTTGGCCCCTCCGGACTGGGTGGTGCCGAACAGGTTGCCGGCCGAGTCTGCGATCAGGTTGCCGTAGAGCGCGTTACCATTGGTGGTGCCGTTGAACGTGGCCACCGCCGTTGCCGTGCTGGCATAAACAACGTTGGTGTAGGCGCTGCTGACGTCCGACAGGGTGAACGTGGTGGTCTGGCTGCTGTTGGGCGACCCCGCCGCAGGCGTAAAGGTCAGCGCCTGCAGCTGGCTGGTGATCGTCGCGGCGCTCCCCGACAGCGTGTAGGTGTTGCCCGAGCCGCTCAGGCCTGCGCCCGACAGCGTTCCTCCCGCTCCGCTCAGCGTGATAGTCAGCGTATCGGTCGCCCCGACATTGGCATCGTCAATCGTCACACCGCTGAACGGATGGACCGCGGCTTCCGACGTGGTCGTCTGGCCCGCTGTCGTTCCGATGATCGTCGGCGCCACGCTGACGACATTGCCGAGCGTGTCGACCACCGCCGCGCTGGTGCCGGTGTTGCCATAGCTGTCGCTCACCGTCGCGACGATCGAGTTCGCCCCCTGGTTCGGCAGCACAACGCCAACCGAGAAGCTGCCGTCGGCCTGAACGATGGCCGTTCCGAGCGTCGTGCCGTTGTCCGTCAGCGTGACCGTCTGTCCCACGATTGCACCGCTGCCGGCCGTGACCGTCCCGGTGATGGTCTGGGTGGCGTTGTTGGTGGCTAATGCAGCACTGGTGATGGTTACCGTGGGAGGAGTGTTCGCCATGATGTCTTTGCCCCTACATGCCTTTTGTTATCACTTCGGCCGCGTCAGAGATTTATCTTCGGATTTGTTAGAGCCGGGCCGACATTCGTATTCGCAATTCGAACGACCTGCCGACACACGGACCGACCAAGAATTTTCATTCGTAACAAGCCCGAACTAGGACAAGACAACTAAACTTTCCGAGCGCGCGATTTAACATATAGCGATACTGCCCTGAACTCAGCCGCGCCATCATCCTCACTAGCCTTCTTATAAACCTTATCGGCGGGCAGCAGCCTTCCTCTCAGTTACAATCGGCTACGCAACAGAAGCCTGTGCCGCAGCGCATTCGAACAGGTCTATTTCTTGAAACAAAGGCATCATCGCTCCCTCAAACTCTCCTGCTTGTACCGCAGTAGCGGCGACATCACGTATTCGACGATCCTTCTTGTTCCCGTCTTGATCTCCACCGTCACGGCCATGCCGGGCGCCAGAGCGACCATCTTGTCCTCGATTTGCATCTGCTTTTCATCCAGTGACACCCGCGCCGAGTAGATGAACTCCTGCCCGGCGGGCTCGCTGGTCTCGGCCAGAGCACCGGCGGTCTTGCCACCGTTCTGTTTGTCCGCCGGCTTCTCGCGGACGATGGAGTCTTGCGAGACGCTGATCACCTTGCCGTGGACGAGGCCGTAGCGGGTGAAGTTGAAGGTGTCGATCTTGATCTCAGCGGGCTGGCCAATATTGACGAAGCCGATGTCGCGGTTGGAGATCATGACCTCGGTCTCGAGCTGGCTACCAGCGGGCACGATAACCATCAGTTGTTGCGCCGACGTGACGACGCCGCCGACGGTATGCAGCGCGAGCTGCTGCACGGTGCCGTCGATCGGGGCGCGCAGCACCTGCTCGGCGATCTTGCGCTCGGCCTTGACGAGGTCCTGGGTGAGCTCCTCGGCCTTCTTCTCGGCATCGGCGAGATCCGACAGCACCTGGCGCTCGAATCCAGAGCGGGTCTGCGCGAGCTGCTGCTCCAGCGCCAGCCGCGCGGCCTCGATCTCGACCAGGCGCCGGGTCTGAACAACGCGCTCGCTCTGCTGGTCGATCAGGCGCGACTGTGCGTCGAGGAAGGCGATCTGGTTGCCGTACTGGATCTCCTTGGCGTTGCGGCGGATGTCGGCGGTCTCCTGCAGGAACGGCAGGGTGGCGTCGATCTTGGCGATCGCAGCCTCCACCGACTGCGCCTCGGCGCGCTTCTGCGCGATCTGCTGCTGATTGGCGGCGAGCTTCGACAGCTGCTCGGCGGCCTGCGCCTGCAGCGCGGCGCGGGTGCGTGCGAGATCGGTTGGCGCGGCGCCTTGCGGCACCTCCAGCGGCCGCAGCGCGGCGAGATCGGCAAAGCTGTCGCGGAGCACGCTCAGCCTGGCGACATCGAGCCGCGCCTGCATCAGGCCCTGCGCGACGCGGCGGCGCTCGGCCTCGGTGACGGTGCGGTCGAGCTCGACCAGCACGTCGCCGGCCCGCACCTTGTCTCCGTCCTCGACGTGGATCGCCGCGACGATGCCGGCCTCGAGCGGCTGGATCGTCTTGGTGCGGCCGGTCGGCACGATCTTGCCCTGCGCCGAGGCGATGATGTCGACATGGCCGATGATCGACCAGCCGATAGCCATCGCGATGAACAGCATGATGCTGCCTGCGACGGCGCGCCCTACGGGCGACGCCGGCGTCTCAACGATCTCCAGCGCCGCGGGCAGGAACTCGCGCGCGTCGTTGCGGCGCCGACGCCGTGCATCCAGCGAGATCGGGGCGTTGTCCTGCCTGTGCGCCTCAGCCGACGACATGGAGCCCCGCCTGGATCTGATGCAGGGTCGCATAGCGGCCTGCGCGCTTGATCAGCTCGTCATGGGTGCCGTCCTCGATCAGGCGGCCATTCTCGATGGTGATAATGCGGTCGGCGTTGCGCACCGCCGACAGACGGTGCGCGATGATGAAGACGGTGCGCCCGGCGCAGATCTTGCGCATGTTGCGCTGGATGATGTTCTCGCTCTCATAGTCGAGCGCCGAGGTCGCCTCGTCAAAGATCAGGATGCGCGGATTGGTGACCAGCGCACGCGCGATCGCGATGCGCTGGCGCTGCCCGCCGGAGAGGCTCGCGCCACGCTCGCCGACCATGGTCTCGTAGCCGTCGGGCAGGCCGAGGATGAACTCATGGGCGCCGGCGAGCTCTGCCGCCTGGATCACCCGCTCCATCGCCATGCCGGGGTCGGCGAGCGCGATGTTGTCGCGGATCGAGCGGTTGAACAGCACGTTCTCCTGCAGCACCGCGCCGATCTGCCGCCGCAGCCAGGTGACGTCGGCGACCGTCAGATCGACGCCGTCGATCAGGATGCGCCCGGCCTCCGGGACGTACAGCCGCTGGATCAGCTTGGTCAGCGTCGACTTGCCGGAGCCGGAGGGGCCGACAATGCCGACCACCTGGCCGACCGGCACCTTCAGGCTGACATCGTGCAGCGCCAGCGGACCGTCGACGCGGTAGCGAAAATGGACGTGATCGAACACCACCTCGCCGCGCACCGGCGGCAGCGCCGCGCGGCCGGGATTGAACGCCGGCTCCGGCGTGGTGTTGAGGATGTCGCCGAGCCGCGCCACCGACAGCCGCGCCTGGTGGAAATCCTGCCACAGCTGTGCCAGCCGCAGCACCGGCTGCGCCACCCGCCCGGCCAGCATGTTGAAGGCGATCAGCTCACCGACGCTCAAGCTGCCCTCGATCACCAGATGCGCCCCGAAATAGAGCGTCAGCGCGGTCACGATCTTGCTGATGAACTGCACCGACTGGCTGGCCCAATTGCCGAGCGACAGCACGTCGAAGCTGGCGCCGACGTAACCGGCAAGCTGCTCCTCCCAGCGCCGCTGCATCTGCGGCTCGATCGCCATCGCCTTCAATGTCTGGATGGCGGTGACGCTCTCGACCAGGAAGGCCTGGTTCTCGGCACCGCGGTCGAACTTGACGTCGAGGCGCTTGCGGAAGATCGGCGTCACCCCGACCGACAGCGCGATGTAGAACGGGAACGAGCCGACCACGATCCAGGTGAGGAACGGCGAATAGTAGAACATCACGCCCAGGAACACGAAGGTGAAGGCGAGGTCGATCACCAGCGTCAGTGCCGAGCTGGTGATGAAGTTCCTGATATTCTCGAGTTCGCGCACCCGCGCCACGGAATCGCCGGCCCGCCGCGCCTCGAAATAGGCAATCGGCAGCGCGATCAGATGCCTGAACAGCCGCGCGCCGAGCTCGACGTCGATGCGGTTGGTGGTGTGCGAGAACACATAGGTTCGAAGCCCGCCGAGCACGGTTTCGAAGATGGTGACGGTCACGAGGCCGAACACCAGCACGTCGAGCGTGGTGTAGCCGCGATGCGTCAGCACCTTGTCGGTGACGACCTGGAAGAACAGAGGCGTCACGAGGCCGAACAGCTGCAGGAAGAACGAGGCCAGCAGCACCTCGGCGAGCAACCGGCGATATTTCTGCATCGCCTGCAGGAACCAAGTGACGTCGAAGCGGCGCGCAAGATCCGTGAGCGGGGCGCGGCGCGCCATCAGCACCACTGTTCCCGTCCAGTTGGCCTCGAACTCGGCGCGCTTGATGCTCTGCGGCCGGTTCACGAGGGGATCCTGTATCAGCGCCGCCTCGGCCGTGACCTGCCCGAGGATGACGAACGAGCCATCGGGACGCACGACAATGGCCGGCAGCGACAACTTGGCGAGGCCATCCCAATTCTGCCTGACCGCACGCGCCTTGAGCTTCAACTGCCTGGCGCAGCGAAGCATCTCCGCCACGCCGATCGGCTCTCCCGCGAATTGGTGCGCGATCTGGGCCGGATCGATGGCCACCTGATGGAAACGCAGCAGCAATGTCAGGCAGTCAAGCCCCGTATCCCTCTGCCCCGCGTCCATTGCCCCAGCACCACTATAAGTCGCGATCGGACATTGTACCACTGGAAACGAATAGACAAGATCTGACACGCTTCGATTCTTAGAAATTTATGTCTTGTGGATACACGCGTCAGAGCGCGACCCTGCAAATATGAAAGGCTGTTGCGCTTCATTTGCGAGAAGGCAGCCGTGAAAATGCACGGCGAAACCGATATCTAAATTGGTATCGCACGGCGGCTGGCCGCGCATCTGACGACATCCGGCACGATGCCTGAGCCATTGAGAGCATTGGCCTGTAGGTCGCGGACGTGAACAGGTAAGCGGCTCGGCCAGCGCCACGATCGAGTCGAAAGATCGACGCCAGAGCGGGGCCGACTAGTTCTGCGCCGTCGGTTGCGGGAGCTGGGTTTGAACCGGCAACCTTAAGGTTATGAGTTCAAATGGTGCTTGCACACCGAAAGTTGCCAACGCTTCTGGTCCGTCGATTTGCACGCTACGGCGCGCAGCAATTAGTCTGCGACATCATAGGGTCTTTTGTTCGGCACCGTACGCGATATCGATCAACGCATCCCCGAGCAATTGAGCTACGCGCGGGAGGGGGCCTCGAAACAAATCAGTTGGCGCATCGATGGCCAAGGTCGCGCTATGGAGATACCCATTTCGCCCGGCTGGGCTTGATCCGGTTGTGACGGAGATCAGCGAAGCACATGCAGGAACCATAGTTGGCATTGATAACAAAGGACGGCGCCGGCTCGTCGAGTTCAAGGACGGTTGCCGCTATGGCAAACTCGGAAAGACTAAGGCTTATGAGCTGATCGCCCACGAGAGGATCAGGGCCTACAAGATGGGAGGCAAGACCATGATCGACCTCGACAGCGTGGATGAATATCACGCTTCGCTGCCGAGGGTCGAAACGAGCGAAAGCTGGACCGCCAGATTTACGCTGCAGAACGGCGGTCGCGCAGGTTGTCGAGACGATTCTGACCAATGCTCCATAGAGCGCACGCTTTCGTCCCAATAGGCCGCACGGCTGTAGATTCTGTGGATTTTGTTCTTGTCGCCCTTGCCGCGCCCCCCCGCCGCTCCGCCGGCGCTTTTTCCCGGGTCGCGAACGAGTTGGGCTTCCACCACATCGCCGTCGAACGCCGCCTCGTCGTTGAGCAGGTTTGACGCGCTCGAGCGGGAGGTGTGCACACTGTGGTCACCGCCGGTTACCAGTATCGGAACCAATGATGCACAGTGCTTCGTTCAAGTGTGTTCTCGGACACTGGCAGACTACCTTCATTTGCAGCGCCGGTTGCGCGCTAAGCCCAACCTGGTCGACCGCGGAGTCGCCCAGCAACGAGGTACGTGGGCTCGCTCGGCGTCGTGGGCGCGATGGACGGCGTACGCGCAACAAGCTCTGCCCTTGACTTCCCGATATTGAGTCAGGGGTCGATCTCGCAGAGAGTTCGAATCAACTTCGGGTTCGATTCCGGTCGGAGCTATTGTCGAGGCCGACACGGCGCGGGGCATGCCTGCCGTCGAGGAGCCTACAAGAATTTTTTCGCCAACGAATCCGCGCGTCAGCTTGTTGGTATTTCTGTTGGCATCGGCAGCAATCGGCAACAGAAATTACATCAAAATCAACTGCTTATGGTGGCAGGCGGTTGTCGGCCAGGGGCACCAATTGGGCGTTCGCCCGCATCCGCCGACGTTCGTTTCCCCCTCAAAATCTAAAGATAAGCCGCCGTTTGCCCTTCGCCGGCGTTCGCCCCGTCTTGCTGGTATCCTTGATGAGAGTGCGCGGGGTCATGGTATCGCGAGCTTTGGGGTGGAATCGAACCTATGCCGACGAAATCCGCCCCCCTATTTCCGGCACCTGAAGCCGGCAAGGAAAGACTACAAGCGCTCAAATGAAGGCGGGCTCTTCATGCTCGTCACCGCGACCGGATCGTAACTTTGGCGCTTCGCCTATTGCTACGACGACAAGCAGAAACCGCTCGGAAACTAACCTCCATAGGCTTCCTTCGCTGACAAGCGTGGGTCAGTCAGACGCTGGTGGAAGCCCCAACTCGGGAATCCTGTCGCGCTGCGGATCCTGGAAGTCGAACAGCATGCGGCCAGGGATCTTGCCAATCTCGAGATTTTCGATGAGGAACGCGCGAACACCGAAGTGGCCCTTGAAGTCCTGTCGCACCTTGTCCCAGTCCGAGAAGGCGCAGAACTTCTCCTTGGGAATCGTGCAGGGTTGGGTCGGTGGATTCTTCTGCGAGAAGCCGAGGGGATGCCAATCGCGGTAGAGGCCGCCGACGAGCTCCTTGGCGGCGTAGTGCCCGCAGAAGAAGGTCTGCGCCAGCTCGCAATAATGCGGGTAGAACGGCTTGAAGTTGTCGATACGGTAGGTCTGAATGCCGGTGTCGCCGAACTCCTTGAGCTCCGCGTCGTGAAGCTTGCCGGGCTTGAGAAAGCGATCCTCCGGCGCAACGCCGGCCTCGACATTGCTGACGACCTGCAACAGACCCCGCGCATTGGCCGGATAGAGATCGATCTGCAGGGGAAAGATCACGACTGATACACGGTATCCGGCGACATAGCCGATGCCGAACAGGTCGAGCGCTTCCTTGACCGTATGACCCTTCAACTCCTCGTAGTCGGCGACGAAGGAATACTTCTGCCGGGGCGGACCGAGCTGGGTCAGCGCGTCGATGCCGAGGGCGGCATCGGAGGGGCTGCGCGAGATCATGCGGATGACATAGCGCACACGTCTGTTGCTGGCGAGATCGTCGATCGCTTCATTGACCGACTTCCTGCGAATCGGATCCTGCGACACGTAGAACAGCGCGAGCGACGGACCGGCCGCGGAGAACAGGATGCCACCAACCAGGCAAAGGAAGAACGCCGCCTTGAAGAACGAGGTGACATCTTCCGGTTTTGACCTAAGCGCGATGCAGGCGAACACCGTGGTGATGAGCAGCAGGATCAGTCCGACCGCCAGCAGCGCTGCGGTCGAGGATGAGGCGAGCACGAAGCTCAGCACCTGAACGAAACCATCGATGGCCTTGTCCATATCATCTCCCTCCGTCGTGAAGCCGTAGAGCTTCCAGAACCCGGTCATGACTGCCAGCTCAGTCCTTGTCGGCGGTGCAGCGTCCGCCCGAGAAGCCAGCGAAGGCGGCGCAGGTCTTGAAATTGAGCGAGAGCTTGTACAGGTCCGTTCGCTTGGCCGTCTCCTCGTTGCGCCCCTTCTGATAAGAGAAGGCGAGCGCGACGTTCGGGTTGATGTCATACTTGATCGTGCTGTCGAGCCAGCTGCCGCTCTGCCCGGAATAGACCTCGCGCCACCAGTGATAGGTGACGGCGCCGCTCAGACCGGCGAGCGGCTCGGCCCAGGCCGGCAGCGTTGTGCCGAAATCCGCAACGCGGAACAGAAACGTCGCTTCGGGGCCGATGCGCAGCGAGCGGCCGAGACCGGAGAAGCCGATCGGTACGACACCGCCCTGGCGCTCGTCATATTGCACCTTGAGGTCGGGGCGGAAATTGGTGGTCACGAAGGTGCCCGGAATCTGCCGGTTCACGCGCAGATACATCGGCATCCATTCGAGCTTGGCCTGCCCAGTGGTTCGGTTCAGGATACCATCGCGGGTTTCGAGCCAGCTGCTGCGGACATAGTCGGCGCCACCGATCGGGTTGATGAATCCGACCTCGGCGCTGCCGCCGACGGTGATCGCATCCCGGCTGTCGTCGCTTGCCGCGGCGGAATGCGCTTCCTTGTCGACCTTCACATAGGACGCCAGGCTGGCACCGATGAAGCGCGAGTAGTCTTCGTTGAGATAGCTGTAGGCGAGACCGACCAGTCCATTGACCTGCCAGATCGTGTCGGCGGCCGTGTTGTTGCGCGCCCAGGACAATTCCGCACCCGTCGCCTTCTCATTGGACTGCGGCTTGCCGAACATGTCCACATCGGCGAAGTCCTTGCGCACGAACCAGATGAAGTCGCTGACCGGCTGGGGCCCGGGTGCCGTCTTCACCGCCAGCGCTGCGGCTGCGGCCGACGCCTGCTGCGGGTGCGGCGTGGCGGCGACGGGCCACTGCTGCCCGCAGCCTTGTTTCAGGCGCTTGTGCGCATAGTCGCGCACGATCGCCGTCCAGTCCGGCTCGGCCGCGGGGGCGCTCTTGTAGCACGCGAAGATGTCGTCAGCAGCTGCCGTCTCGGCTGCGGCCTGCGCCGCAAGGATGCCGCCCGCGACGGCGACGGTGAGACTGGCGAGGCTCATGCGCTTCATCGGTACCTTCCTTCATGTGGTGGACTGGATCCCGCCGGTGCCCGCCTCAGTTTCCGGCGGCGCGGACCTTCTGGTAGATCAGCGTCACGATATCCTTCACCAGTTCGCAGCCGGCGAACTCACTCGGCGTGTAGCTGGCGCGGCGCCAACCCCGCAGATGCCGGCCGATGTCGTAGATGTCGTAGGCATCCAGGCCGAGATCGCCGGCGAGCGAGGTCGCCTCGGTCGCCGAGGGCCACTGGCGATGGAAATAGTCGAGGACGTATTGCTCCACTCTGTCGCGCGTCGTCGTCATGGATTGCTCCGGGATTGAGGAATTGGGACCGCGCGCCGGCGGACGAAACCTGCAGGACGCGGCCTGCAGGTTTCATCTGCCGCTCGCCGCATCACTTGCCGAACAGAGGACCGACGGACGGAAGGATGACCGCCGTGACCGTTCCCTTCGCGCCGTCCGCAGACGTATTGCCGAAGCCGAGGTTTGCAGGCGACGGGAAATTGCCTGGCGACCCTCCGCCTGTGCCCTTGCACCAGCCATTGGCCGGCGCGCCCTGGCCTCCGGGGCCCGGATTGCCCGGGCTGCCGCCCCGACCTGGGAGTCCGGCCCTCCCGCCGACATTGTTGATCCGCGAATAGCTCAGGACTTCGTAGGCAGGTCTGGTCGTGACGAAGATGAGATCGGCGCCTTGTCCCCCAGCGCCGGCGTCACCGCCGCGTCCGCCGGGACCGGCGGCGCCTCCCGTCCCGCCGGGGCCGCCACCCTCCTTGCAGTCGAACAGGCTCGTGGCCCCTTCCTTGCCGTTTCCGGCCCGGCCGCCGTTGCCGCCTTTCCCCCCGGTCCCACCATCGCCGCCGTCAATGCCGCGGAAGAGAAGGACGAGGTTGAGAAGACCAGCCGGGATCGGCCCTTTCGGATCGGAGAGCTCTCCGGCGACCAGATAGACGTCGGGCAGTTGCCGGGTCTGTCCGGCAACGGCAGGCCCGCCAGGGCCGCCGGGGTAACCGGGATTGCCAGTCCGGTTGGTCTCGCCGGGATTGTCGGCGCCATTGGGACCTGCGGGGCCGTCACTGCCGACGGCGGCCACGGCCTGCGGATCGCGCTGGATGATGCTGTAGGTGTCCGGGTTGGCGAACTTGATGCGTTGCGCGGCCACCACGATGTAGGGATAGTTCAATCCGGTCAGCGTCAGCTTTGCCCCCGCCGCGAAGGAAATCTCGTCTGCCTTGATGATCTGCTGCGCGAATTTCTCCTCGCCGCTGATCGGAATCAGCGTCTGCGTCAGCGGAGCCGCCTTGATCGCGGCCGCGATGTCGGGCGGCAGTGAGCCTGTCGGAATCTGCTGTTGCGCCAGAGCGACGCTGGGCAACAGCATGGCGGAGCAGGCCATCAGTCGAAGACTCTTCATCTGCAATCTCCTCAGGTCATCATGATTGTTTGAATCAGCGGCCCGCTTTCGAGACGCCGCGCCTGGACGGCGAGCTGCCATCCAGGTCGCCGAACAGCGCCTAGCGAGATCCCGGAATCGGGAAGCGGACGTTTCCCTCGGCGCTGTTCCGGGTCACGTTGCCGCCGAGCGAGACATCGCGGTTGACGTTGAGCCGCGGCTCGTTGGTGGAAGGATCACGGCTGATGTTCGGATAGTTGGTCGGAGGCGGGGCTGGAGCGTGGAAGTTCTGCAACCGCTCGCTGTCGGTCTGTTGATGCGGCTGATAGGTCGGCACCAGGTCCTTGAGGTTCTGACCGGAGGCCTGGGACATCAGCAAGGGCGAGATGATCAAGCCCATCACGATACGGATATTGGATCTGCGCATTGAATCCTCCTGTGTCTCGTTTGCACGGGAGGAACTATGCCGAGGCGGTGTGAGACGATCGTCAGGACATCGCAAGAGCATCGTCAAAAATGCATCGGAACGACGCCATCTGCACTCACGCACTTGCGCTATCGCGCGCGTCGGCAAGGGCGCAGCGCAAGAGGCATCGGATCCGGGCTGGGAGTCGAGGCGCGCGCCTGTGCTGGCTCACTGTCTGCCAGCATGCTGCAATTGCGCGGCGGCGAACCAGGGAGTCGGGCTCAGCGCAAGTTTGGGCTGCGCGGATAGGTCCGCGGCGGCAGGCCGGGGTGGCCGCTCGCACGCAGGATGAAACTGCCGATACGGGCATGGTCACACGGCGAAGCGGCCACCGCGTCCTGCTTGATCGGCTCGAGCACGGCGGCGCCCGGCGGCGGGACGTCGGAGCTGGCCACGGGACCGTCGGTCACCGCAAGCGACGCAAGCACCGGGCCCGGTTGCAGCGATGCGAGATAATCTGCGAGCCGACGCACGAGTTGCGGCGCTGCCACGCTGGTGCCGCGCATCGCCACCACCGAACCGCTCCGGGTACCGGCCGCGAGCACGCCCCAATGCGCGGGCCCCTGGTCGGCGATGGCAGCACAATCGGGCTCGGCGCGCCCCGGCGTCGGACCGCTCGCCGTATAATCCGTCGGCTGGCCCGCGGCATCGACGGCTCCGACCACGAGCGCGCCCGCACCGGTCGCGAGCGCCGACAGTGTGTCCTCGCGAGTCATGGGGCAGCCGCTGCTGTCCGGATCGCTGTAGCTGCCATCCAGCGCCGCACGCTGATAGCCCCCTGCATGATCGAAATAGGACTGACGTCCATGCTGCACGTAGCCCAGCGGGGTATCGTCGCGCTGGATGTAGAGATGTGCGGTCAGCGGCGCCTCCGATCCGTTGGTGACGGAAAGCCGCCAGCGTCCGGCCGGCGCTGGATGCCTCACGCTCCAGCGCGCGGTGGTCGGATTGACCGACAGATGAAAGCGGACGCGGTCGGGCTGGCCGGCCACCTTGGCCAGGTGGCCATTGATGGCGGCGATCGGCTTGCCGTCATCCTCCAGCACCTGCACATCGCCATCACCGAATCCATCGATCATGCGCGGCACATCGCCGGGCGGCGTCAGGCTGACGCCGACGCGCGGCCATTGCTGCGCGATCGCTTCGCCGTCGAGCCAGATCTCGAGATGATTGGACGTACCGTCATCCGGCAGCATGATCCAATCGATCTGATCGGAGGCGCCGGGCTGCACAACCATCCGGCCCGTCGTCCGCTCGCGATAGCTGTTGCCGGCCGGCAGCACCAGATAGGTCGGGCCGCCGCGTTGGTTGCGACGCTCGATCATCCGCGACAGAGCCTGCTCGATCTCGTGGCTGCCGTTCTTGGGGCCGGCCGCGATGCCATAGCTGAAATTGATGACGAGCGGCAGCTTCGGGTTGATCCGGTCGGCCCACAGCATGATCTGGCGCGCCCCCTGCAGCACGTAGCTCGCCATGGTAACGCCGGTCGTATCGCCGGACACCGGCGACGGCAGCTGCACCGCCAACAGAGGCCGCTTGCTGGCGATATCTTCCGCGGTCGGATCGTAGCCGCCGGAGAGATCGAGAATGTGTGTGCCGTGCGAGACGCGTTGCGCCAGCGGCTTGCGTTGCTCATTGCCGAAATCGGTCATGCCGAACGCGCGATAGATGTCGGCCTCGCTCGCATTCGCCGCAAACAGCACGTCGAGCTCCTCGCCGGTGAGCCGCTGCCCGGCGGCGACGCCGAAATCCTTGGTCCGGCGCTCGACATCCTGTAGCCAGATCGCCCGGATGCGCGATCTGCCGCCCCTGCTGCGAAAACGGCGGTTGGCAAAGGCGATGCCGTCATCGATGACGCCGATAGCGACCTGCCGCGTCAAATCCGTCAACGGCTTGCCGAGATCGGTCGGCGCGGCGATGACAGAGTCGAAGCGCAGGCCTGGAATCGGCGGGCCGACATGGATCGCGGTGAAGAGACCGTTGGCGGCAGTGCGATTGGCGATGTCTTCGGGCCGGTAGATGAAGAACTGCACATCGCGCGGATCGTCCGGCGGCGGGACGCGACCGATGCGGATGTCGTCGATCAGCTTCGTCAGCAGATCGAATTCGTCGGCCGACATGCGGATGGTCAGCGCGTCAGCAGGCTCGTCCGGCTCGTGGCCGGCGGCCACGATGGCGGCCAACTGGCCGAGATGGGCCACATAGCTGCCGTTGGCCTCCGGCAGCAGTTGGATCTGCACGCTGCACCAGTCCAGCCTCTTGCCGAGTGGCCTGTTGCGCAACTCCCAGTCCAGATAGGGATTGGCTCGTTCGGCCCGATCTCCTCGCCAGTCTCTCATGCGCCTGTCCTTTCGTGTCAGCCGACGATCAGGCGGCACTCGGCGAGCGCCTGCGTCCAGAGATGCTGCAAGATCGGCGAGGCTGGAACGGTCGATGGCGTGCCGGCCTCGATGATCGCGCCGCCGCCACCCTGCTCGCTGGCGACGTTCGCAGCGGCCGATCGCCTGTAGGACATCGCCAGCACATCGTCGTAGCGGAAATCGTCGTTGAACCCCCGCCCGTCGAACTTGCGCATCGTGACCTGGCCGCAGCCAGAGCAGCGCGCAATGAACAGCTCCGCCAAGGTCCAGCCCAGCACCATACCGGCCACGCTGTCGACCGGAAAATGCACGCCGGCGACCGTCCGGTTGATGGCAATGCGCTCGGCGTGGCGCATCAGCTGCACGAACACTGGATCGGTCGCATCGACATCGTCTCGCCCGGTCCTCGCCTTGCGCATGAGCGCGTTGATCACGAAGGCCGCAGCAAAGGATTCCGTGGCATGGCCGCTCGGCAGCGACCCATGCCCCGGCGTCTGGATCATCGGCTGTATCTGCGGTGAATATTCGATTGGGCGCCGGCAGGTGAGCGCATGCTTGACCCGCATTTCGATCGTGGTCGTCACCTGCAGGATCAGCGCCAGCAGCTCGGCAGTGTACGGGCTGCGGCTCGGATTCCAGTATCCGACTAGGCCCAAGAAGCTGGTGAAATCGTGCAGCTCGGCCAGGATCTCGCTGCTGCGTTCCATCCGCAGCGCGGCATAGTTGAACACCCAAGCCGCTTGTTCGGCGAAGTCCGAGGCATTGGGACGGATCATGTGCACGATCGGCGTGAACGTCTCATCGCTGCGGCCACGGTACTGAAGCGAGATCGAGGTCTCGCCTTCGTCATAGACAAGGCCCGACAACAGCTCGCCAGCGAAGATGCGCAGTCGCACGTCGCGCGACCAGCGATCGAGCGCCTCTGGCCCGGCAGTATAGTGATCAGGCGTGTGTGACGGCTGGTTCCAGTAGCCGACGACGCCCTCCCGGCTGGTAATCAGCGCGCGTGCGCGCGATGAGGCGCGGACACGGCGGCCCTCGCCGCTCTCACCGCTTTCGCCGCTTTCGCCGCTTTCGCCGCTCTCACCACTTTCGCCGCTTTCTCCGCTCTCACCGCTTAGCCATGCCATCTGCCGCCTCCCTGCCTGGCCCGGCGGACTTGCTCCGCCCGTTACCACTGAATGGTCGTTTTGACGGCACGCGCGGTCAAGCCGCCCGCCTTCGAAATGACGGCGTTTCACGGATTTTTCACGTTGACAGCAAGGGTGTTGGAGACTTCACTACTCAATCATTGGTTTCCGTATTTTCACGACTGATTACATCATGGTTGTGGGCGACGAATGTGAGCTCAGATCCAAAATTGCTGATCAAGCTTCTTGGTCCGTTTCGCGTGGTCAAGGCTTCTGGCGAGGATTGCACGCCTAGAGGACGCAAGGCTTGCGCCCTCATTGCGATGTTGGCGCTGGCGCGGGAGCACAAGCGATCGCGGGTCTGGATCCAGGACAGGCTCTGGGGGAGCCGCGGCAAGGAGCAGGGCGCGGCTAGCCTTCGCCAAAGCCTGACCGAAATCCGCAAGGCGCTGGCCGACTGCCGCTCCCTGCTGTGCGCCGACAGCTTCGTCATTTCGCTCGATCCAAAGCTATTTGAGACCGACATCGCCCGTTACGCTACCGCGTCACCACTGCAGGAGATGGCGCCTCCCCAAGGTGAGCTTCTTGAAGGCTTTGACATTGCAGAGGAGGAGTTCGAGGATTGGCTGCGCGAGGAGCGTGCGCGATTCCAGATGCACGTCGCACCTTCGCCGGACCTCCGCCACGTCGTCAATCTCGCGACCGACCTTGCAGCGCACCTGCAGCCCGCCGAGGAGCGGCCCTCGCGAAACCGAATCGTCCTGATCCCCGGCTGCCGGACAGGTCCGTCGGATACTGCGGTCGTGACCGACAGCCTCGTCGATTCCATCGCCAAGACGATCAAGGAACTGGGCGTAGCCACGATCCAAGACCGGCGCGACATGAGCGCGTCGGCGGCCTGGCCGGCGGACACTTTGCCTGGCGATGGCTCGATCGGTGACGATGGCTCCTCGGCCGGCACGCTCTCCCTGCGTTCTGATGTGTTCGGGTCTGACACGAGCAAGATCGTTCGGCTCGCGCTGCTGCAGCGCCCCGCCAACACGCTGGCATGGTCGTCGACATTGCAGATCAACGGCGAGGGTACGCTCGACCTGAACGACACCAATGTGATGAGAACCATCAACCTGGTGGTCAACTTCGCCGTCGATCAACTCGCTCATATCAAGGATGGCGCTCCGAGGTCTGCCTCCCATCTATGCTATGCTGGTATCCTGCGCCTGTTTCGACTTGGCAGAGCCAACTTCGAGTCCGCCGACAAGCTGTTCGCGGCTGCTTTCGCGGCCGAGCCCCGCGGCATCTATCTCGCGTGGCGCGCCTATTTGCGCACCTTCATGCTCGCCGAGCGTCAATTCAACTGCCGCCAGACGCTTGAGGCGGAGGCTTTCGATCTGATGTACCGGGCGCTGGAGCTCGAACCCTACAACTCCTATGTTGCTGGCCTGAGCGCGCATGTCCATTCCATGATGCGACGCTCGTACGTTGCCGCCTATGAGCTGGCCGAGCGAGCCATTCAACTGAACCACGCCAACCCGATCGCCTGGGCCTGCCTGGGAATCGCAAAGAGCTATCTCGGCAAACCAGAGGACGGCTTCCAGCACACATTGCTTGCCCGTACGATCGCTGGTGCGGCACCTTTCCGTTTTCAGCTCGATGCCCTGAGCTGCATTGCGGGGACCATGGCGGGAGAACTCGACAAGGCCGTCCATCTTGCAGAAGCCAGCCATGCTCTTGCTCCGACCTTTGCTCCACCCTTGCGATATTTGTCAGCTCTCTATGCCCATAATGGGCACCGTGAGCTTTCTTTCGAGATGGTTCGCAAGCTGCAGACAACGGAGCCGGACTTCTCATATGACAAGCTGAGGGATAAAGCCTACCCCGCGGCTGGCCTCCATCGAACATCAATCATCAACTCGCTGCCAGCCCGACAGTTCTAGCGGCGTCACACTTCATCCGAGAGGTCAGGGAGCGGCGATCCACGAGCGCCTGACGGTCTAGAAGAGCCTCGCGTTGAGGCAATCAGCTCCGCTGGCGTGCTCAATCCGCATGTCGTTCCCGCAAACCCGAACATGCATCGTCGCTGGAAGCGATTCATTTCGCTGCCGCATTTCACGGCTTCTGGATCTCGCCAGCTTGCAGGAATGCTCGCGAAACAGGGCCTTGAAACCTTCCGGCGGCCGCTCTTAGACTACCTCCAGTCTGGCTAACTGCAATGGGGTTGCCTCGGGTGAGTACCCATGACCAAGAATAGTTGTGTCAACCTCGCGCAATTCGCGACGCAGCAAAAGCTTCTTTTTGCGGACTTCTTCAAGCTTTACCAGACTGTCGCACAGCCCTGCCGGATCTTCGTGATCGCGGCGGACGTCAACGCGGTCGCGCGGGTCGAGAAGCTCGCAAAGCGCATCAACAAGACCGGATTCGTCGAGGGCAAGAGCTTTGTCGAGATGGCGCTGCTGCGGGTGCCGATCTCGTTTCGAGATGTCGCAGGCCGAATCGAGAGGTGGGTGGCACCAACCCGCAAACAAGGTCCTGCCCTGCTCGTCGTCGACATGAGCTGGGGCCTCGAGACCAACTCGGCGACGGCCAATTTCGAGGGTTGGCCCGCACTTGCGGAAACGCTCACCCAGCAGTCCGAGGTCTCGATCGCCTCTCTCTATAACCGCCGGGTGCTGATCGACGAGCAGTTGCTCGTCGCGCTGCGCGGCCATCCGCAGATCCTCACCAGCGCCGGACTCGTGGACAATCCGCATTGGCTGCCGTCGCGGCTGCAGACGCGCGGCGCATTGCGCGAGCAGGTCGATTTCTGGCTCGGCGCGATCGCGCCGGAGTTGCGGATCGGGACATCGGTGGCCGCGCTGCACGCAGCCGAAGGCGCCGACCCCATGTGGCTGTTGCGGCGATCGGCGGAAGAGCCCAGTACAGTTCATCTCGACAGCCGCGACCGCTGGAAGATCCGCTGCTTCGGACGCTTGCGGATCTATCGCAACGACGGCAGCCAGGTGAACTGGGACCCGCCCGGCGGAGCGACCCGCAAGACTAAGACCCTGTTCGCCTATCTGCTGCAGAAGGGCGGCCATGGCGCAGCCACCGACGAGCTTGCGGATCTGCTCTGGCCCAACGCCGAGGACATTGAGGCTGCGCGCAACCGCCTCTATCACACCGTGCGCTATCTGCGGCTGGCGCTCGGCCAGCCCAACGGACGCGACGAGACGCGCAACTATGTCCGGCGCGAGGGATCGCGCTACGTGCTGGTGCCCCCGGAGCGCAGCTGGCTCGACATCTCGACCTTCGAACAGCTCTGCCGTCAGTCCCAGGGTCACATCAAGGCCGGCGCGAGCGACGAGGCGCTGATCTGTCTGCAGGCGGCGGACCGTCTGTACACCGGAGACCTGTTCGAGGACATTCCGGTCGAGTACGCCGACGATGGCGAGCGCGACTGGTGCTGGAGCAAGCGCTATTGGCTGCGCGACATGTTCTTCAAGGTGCAACGCGACGCGGCACGGATCTATCTCGAACGCAACGACCACTCGGCCGCGCTCGCGCATTGCCAGAAGGCGCTGGCGATCGACCCCTTGTGCGAGATGGCGCATGCCGAGGCAATGCAGGTGTTCAAGGCGCAAGGCCGACGCGAGGCGATCGACCGCCAGTTCAAGCTGTACCTCGACTCGCTCAAGCATTTCGACAACCGGCCGAAGAGCGCCTCGCTTCAGGAGCTGCACCGCAAGCTCACGGCGTGAGGCCGCTCGTTCGCGACCGGCTCGGTCACGCGACCTTTGCCGGCCAAGCCATGCGCCATGGGGGTGCCGCCGCCAGCAGAATTGACGATTTATCTCAATTTGCCATAGAGTTAGGGGCTAAAGAAAACCCAAAGGCCGCCGCTTAGAGTGAGCCCATGACAACGTCGCCGGCAAAGGCGGCGAATGGGAGGACGACATGCCAGGTTCGGCAGCTCAGCTGGCGCGGTGCCCCTATAGCGACGCCGCCAAAGACTTCGATCCCTTCGAGATGCGCGATCCGTTCCCGTTCTATGAATGGGCCCGCGCCGAGGCGCCGGTCTTCTTCTCCGACGAGCTGAAATACTACGTCGTCGCGCGCCACGCCGACATCAAGGCCGTGTTCGACGACTGGCGCACATTCTCCTCGGAGAACGCCCAGGCCCCGCTTCGCGCGATGTGCGAGGAAGGCAAGCGCATCATGCGCGAGGGCGGCTTCACCGCCTATTCCGGCCTGTCGGCGCGGGTACCGCCCGATCACACCCGCATCCGCAAGCTGGTCCAGGGCTGCTTCGGGCCGCGTCGGTTCAGGGCGATCGAGCCGGAGATCAAGGCGATCGTCAACCAGGCGATCGATGCCTTCGCCGATCGCGGACATGCCGACTTCTTCCGCGAGTTTGCCTATGATGTGCCGGCGCTGGTGCTGTTCAAGCTGGTCGGCATTCCCAATATGGACGTGCCGCGCGTGAAGTCCTGGGCGGTGAGCCGCGCGCTGCTGACCTGGGGCGACCTCAGCGACGACGAGCAGATCGTGCATGCGCGCAACATGGTCGAATACTGGACCTACTGCCGCGCGCTGGTGCGTCAGCGCCACGATGATCCGACCGACGATCTGCCCGGCGATCTGGTCCGACTGCAGAAGGACGGCGCCGAGATCAGCGACGAGGAGATCGCCGGGGTGCTCTACAGCGCACTGTTCGCCGGCCACGAGACCACGACGACCTTGATGGCCAACGGCATGCGCGAGCTGCTGCAGCGGCGCGACAACTGGGAAGCCATCATCGCCGAGCCGCAGCTCATTCCGAATGCGGTCGAGGAGTGCTTGCGCTTCAGCCCGTCGATCGTGGCCTGGCGCCGGCGCGCCCTGAAGGACACCCAGATCGGCGGCGTGCCGGTGCCGAAGGACTCCAATATCCTGCTGCTCATCGGCTCCGCCAATCGCGACGAGGCGGTGTTCTCCGCGCCGACCCGTTTCGACGTCCGGCGCACCGACGCGAGAAGCCATCTGGCCTTCGGCTACGGCATTCACACCTGCGTCGGCCAGCAGCTGGCCCGCATCGAGTTCGCGATCGCGCTCGGCGAGCTGACCCGCAGGCTTCCTGGCCTCCGGCTCGCTGCCGACCAGACCATCGACTTCGTTCACAACATCTCGTTCCGCGTGCCGACGGCGCTTCGGATCGAATGGGACGTGGCCTGACACGACGATCGTCATTGGACCGCGTTTCACAAGCAACAACAAGTCCGGAGCCGATCCGGGCCATAAGGTGGGGAACAGACGCATGGGCGCCAACGCAGCCGCATCCTTCATCGTGCCGTTCGAAGACGCACGCGAGGACGACTTCCCGCGCATCGGCGGCAAATGCGCGAGCCTGGCGCGCATGATCGCACAGGGCGTGCGCGTTCCTGCGGGATTTGCGGTCGCGACCGACGCCTACGCCCTTCATCTTCGAAGCAACGGACTCGAGGCGACGATCAGCGAGCGCCTGTCGCGGATCGTGCTCGACGATGTCGATGACGAAGAGAAGTTGTCGCACGAGATCCGCGACGCAATCATGGCGCAGCCGATGCCGGGCGCGGTCGAGCAGGCGATCCGCGAGGCGTATCGCCGGATGTCGCCCGACGGTCAGTTGCCGGTGGCGGTGCGCTCGTCGGCAACCGCCGAGGATCTGCCCGACGCCAGCTTCGCCGGCCAGCAGGATACCTATCTCTGGGTGGTCGGCGAGGACGCCGTGGTCGAGAAGGTCAAGGCGTGCTGGGCCAGCCTCTTCAACGCGCGCGCGATCTCCTACCGTGCCGAGAACGGGCTCGGCCAGATCGACGTGCTGATGTCGGTCGGCGTCCAGAAGATGGTCAACGCCGCCGCCGCGGGCGTGGCGATGACGCTGGATCCGATCAACGGCGACCGCACCAAGATCGTGATCGATTCCGCCTTCGGGCTCGGCGAGCCGGTGGTCTCCGGCGAAATCACGCCCGACAATTTCGTCGTCGAGAAGGTGCTTCTGCAGGTCATCAAGCACCGCATCGCCGAGAAGGATTTCGAACTCGTCGCCGATCGCGCCGAGCGCCGGACCGTCGAGCGCGTAATCGCGCCGGAGCGCCGCACCCTGCCCTCCCTGACCAATGCCCAGGTGCTCGCCGTCGCCAGGCTCGCCAAGTCGCTCGAGCGCAGCATGGGCTGTCCGCAGGACGTCGAATGGGCGATCGACGCCGATCTCCCTGAAGACGAGAACCTCGTGGCGCTGCAGAGCCGGCCGGAGACCGTCTGGAGCCAGAAGAAGAAGCAGTCGACCGCGATCTACGAGACCGGGATTGCGGGTGTACTTGGAACGCTGCTGGCCCCGGTCCAGGCCAAGCGGTGAGCATCACGACAACAAGCAACAGAGAAACCGAGGGGAAACGACAATGACGGCGCATGCGAAATTCCCAAGTCCCTATGACCTGAAGACGCCGGTCGGCGCCGAGGGCTGGGAGAAGCTCTATCCCTATTATCTCCAGTTCCAGAACAGCCTGCGCGACAAGGAGGACGGCAAGTTCTGGTTCTGCGACTCGCAGCACTGGCCGAGCCCGTTCAAGCCGTTCGACGCCGTCACCGTCGAGTTCGCGGTCAAGTGTCTCGGCCAGTACAACACGCGGCACTATCTGATCCCGCCGGCGAACGGCGTCGAGTACCGCATCCACAATGGCTATTGCTACATGAGCCCGGTGGCGGTGGCGCCCGAGCTGATCGCTGGTCGCGTACCGCATTTCATGGAGCGCGCCGGCTACTACTTCCAGAACTGGGACCGCCTGCTGGCGAACTGGGACAAGAAGGTCCGCGCCAACATCGCCGATCTCGAGGCGCTCAATTTCGAGCCGCTGCCCGAAGCCGTGCCGCTGGAGTGGATCACGGCCGGTGTCGGCCTCGACAACACCTACGCGCTGATGGAGACCTACGACCGGGCGATCCAGCTGCTCTACAAGACCTGGCAGTACCATTTCGAGTTCCTGAATCTCGGCTACGCGGCCTATCTCGACTTCTTCAGCTTCATGAAGGGGCAATTCCCCACCATTCCCGATCAGGCGATCGCCAAGATGGTGCAGGGCGTGGAAGTCGACCTGTTCCGTCCGGACGACGAGTTGAAGAAGCTCGCCAAGCTCGCCGTGAAGCTCGGTGTCGCCGATGCCCTGAAGAGCGGATCGGTCGACGAGGCGCTGGCTGCGGTCGGCCGTGCGCCGAACGGCGCCGAATGGCTGACGGCCTGGAACGAGGCGCAGGATCCCTGGTTCAACTTCACCTCCGGCAACGGCTTCTACTCGACCGACAAGTACTGGATCGAGCATCTCGACATCCCGCTCGGCTATGTCAGGGACTACGTCGTCCGCGTGCAGCGGGGAGAGGAGATCGACCGGCCGACGGAGGCCATTGCCAAAGAGCGCGACCGCATCACGTCCGAATATGCCGAGATGCTCGATGCCGACGCCCGCGCAGCCTTCGAGGGCAAGCTCGGGCTCGCCCGGACCGTGTTCCCCTATGTCGAGAACCACAATTTCTACATCGAGCATTGGTCGATGAGCGTATTCTGGCGCAAGATGCGTGAGCTCGGCGCCATCTTCCGCGATGCCGGCTTCTGGAAGGACGCCGACGACCTGTTCTATCTGAACCGTCAGGAAGTCCGCGACGCGCTGTTCGACTACGGCAACGGCTGGGCCGTTGGCGCACCGGCGATCGGTCCGACCTATTGGCCGCCCGAGATCGAGCGGCGGAAAAAGATCCTGGCTGCGCTCGCGACGACGCCGCCGCAGCCCGCGCTCAACAATCCGCCCGATGTCATCACCGAGCCGTTCACGATCATGCTGTGGGGCATCACCACGGAGAGCATCGGCCGCTGGCTCGATGGCGCCGCCAACACCACCAAGCTGTCCGGCATGGCCGCTTCCCCCGGCATCGTCGAGGGCCGCGCTCGCGTGGTGCGCTCCGCCGATGAGCTCGGCCAGATCCAGCAGGGCGAGATTCTGGTTGCGCCGGTCACAGCGCCGAGCTGGGCACCGATCTTCGGCAAGATCAACGCGATCGTCACCGACATCGGCGGCATGATGTCCCACGCCGCGATCGTGTGCCGCGAATACGGCCTGCCCGCCGTCACCGGCACGGGACGCGCCAGCTCCTCGATCAAGAACGGACAGATGCTGCGCGTCAACGGCTCGACCGGCGAAGTGACCATCCTGTCCTGACCCAATCGAGAGAGGCCGGCGGCGCCGGCCTCTCTCCGCATATGGAACATTGCAATGCTCGATAGGTCCGATGTCGGCAACCGCTATGACGAAGTCTGGCGCATCAGCGAGCCGTACATGCGCGCGCGCAAGAACGACGTCCACATTCCCCTGTCCTATGCGTATGCACGCAAGCTGCTCGCTCAATATCCGGACGCAGACGAGGACATCGTTTCGCTCGCAATCATCCTGCACGACATCGGCTGGTACACGATCGACATGAAGGACATCATCGAGAAGGGATTCGGTCCCAACATGATGCAGTCCGATGTGCGCTTTCTCCACGAAAGCGAAGGCGTCCGCATGTCACGCGACGTCCTCGAACAGGCCGATTGGCCGGAGAACATCATCGTCGCGGTCGGCGAGATCATCGACGGCCACGACACTCGCCCCTACCCGCGCTCGCTGAACGACCGGATCGTGCGCGACGCCGACAAGCTGTGGCGCTACACGACCACCGGCGTTGCGGTGGCCTGCGACTGGTTCAAGATGACGCCGCGCCAATATGCGTCGCGCCTGACGGCGCAGCTCGCCGTGCTCGAGACCGAAGCCGGACGACTGATGGCCGAGGAGGCGTTGGGCGAGACCCGTGCCGCGCTGATGCTCGACCTGATCTGAACCTGGGGCCGCGGACATGGACATGTTCATCGACGGCCGCTGGGTTGCAGCCCAAAGCGGCGCGACCTTCGACGTCGTCGATCCGGCAACGGGCGAGACGGTCGACAGCGTTCCGGAGGCCGGGCGCGCGGATGTCGATGCCGCCATCAACGCGGCCGACATCGCATTCCAATCGTGGAAAACAACGCCCGTGGCAGAGCGCGCCCGCCTGCAGAGGAACGCGGCGCGGCTGATGCGCGAGAGTGCCGGTGAGCTCGGTCGCCTGCTGACCAGGGAGCTCGGCCGTCCGCTGGCGGGAGCCGTCAGCGAAATTCAGCGCTCGGCCGAACTGCTCGACGTCTATGCCGAGGAAGGCCTGCGCCTGCACGCCGAGATGCCGCTGACGGGTGTGGCCGGCGAAAAGATCATCATCACACGCGAGCCGGTCGGCGTCGTGGTCGCGATCACGCCCTTCAACTATCCGGTGACGCTGCTCTGCTTCAAGCTCGGCGCCGCGCTGATGGCCGGTTGCACCGTCGTCGCCAAGCCCGCCGAGGACACGCCGCTGTCGACCTTGCGGCTCGCTGAACTCTTTCGGGCCGCTGGGTTTCCGGACGGCTGCTTCAATGCCGTGACCGGTCGCGGCCCTGACCTCGGCATGCAGATGATCGCGCATCCGACGCCGCGCAAGATTGCGTTCACCGGCGGCACCAGGGCCGGCAAGGCGATCGCTGCTGCTGCAGCCGGAACGATGAAGCGCGTCACCCTCGAGCTCGGCGGCCAGTGTCCGGCCATCGTCCGCGCCGACGCCGATATCGGCGCAGCGGCTGCTGCGATCGCCCGTCACGCCTTCGCCAATTCCGGCCAGTTTTGCTACCGCGTCAATCGCGTCTATGTCGAGCGCCCCATCTACGCGGCCTTTCTCGCTGCGCTCGCCGACAAGGTCGCGCAGCTCGACGTCGGCAACGGCCTGACCTCGAATTGCGCGCTGGGACCGCTCATCAACGAGAAGATATACCGCAACAGCGAGCGGCAGATCGCCGATGCCCGTGCCAATGGCGCAACCGTGCTGACCGGCGGCGTTCGGTTGACGGGCGGACTCTACGACAAGGGCTGGTTCCTGCCGCCGACCGTGATCGCCGATGCGCCCCCCTCCGCGCTCGTCATGACCGAGGAAACGTTCGGCCCCGTGCTTGGTGTCGCCCCGTTCGACGATCGCACCGAGGCGCTGCGGCTCGCGAATGCGACGGTCTATGGACTGGCCGCCTTCGTGTTCTCGCGCAACCTGGCGACAGGACTGACCCTGGCCGAGCGCCTCGAAGCCGGCTCCGTGTGGGTCAACGACATCCAGCGCTCGAACCAGCGCGCGCCGTTCGGCGGCATGAAGCAGAGCGGAATCGGCCGCGAGAAGGGCCGCTACGGCATCGAGGACTACCTCGAATACAAGACGATTTATCTCAGCTACGACACGGAGCTGCGATGATGCATTTTCTGCGCGAACAGGATTTGCCGATTTGGCTTGCGGCGCGGCCGTGGCTGGACGTCCGCTCCAACGACGAGCATACGCTGATCTCCTATCGTCTTGGCCAGGCGCTGCTACGGATCCATCCCGAAGCGGACGCCGCCGTGGTGCTGCCGGCGATCCTCATGCACGACGTCGGCTGGAAGAAATTCCCGCCCGAGCAGCTCGCCGCCGCCGTCGGCCCCAATCCCAGATATCCCGAGCTGCAACGTGCCCACGAGATCGAAGGCGTGAAGATCGCAGCCGAGGCGTTCGCACGGCTGGCGATCCCCGGGCTAAGAGTCGAGACCATCCTGGCGATCATCGACGGCCACGACACCCGAAAGACGGCGATCTCGCATGAGGATGCGCTGATGAAAGACGCCGACAAGCTGTGGCGCTTCACCGGCCATGGGGTCGCGACGATCGGCGGCTGGTTCGATACGCCGCCGAAGGAGACGCTCGCGATGCTGGAAAGCTTCGTGCTGCCGTCGATGCTGACCGAGGCCGGCACCACCATGGCCCGGGCGCTGATCGCCGAGGGCACGGCGTCTGCGTTCATGGCGGATCTGCTGCACATCGAGGTTGCCACATGAGTCCGATCCAACTGCAAGGCAAGCGCGTCATCGTCACCGGCGCGGCCGGCGGGCTGGGCCGCGGATTCGCGCTCGCCTTTGCTGCGGCCGGCGCCGAGGTCGTCGCCGCCGACATCCGTCTCGGCGGCGCCGACGACACCGCGCGGCTGATCCGCGACCGCGGCGGCAAGGCGCACGCGGCGGAGGTCGACGTCGCGAACGAGACGTCCACCGCGGCGCTGGCGCAATTCGCGCTGGCGCGCATGAGCGGCCTCGACGTGCTGGTCAACAATGCCGCGATCTATGCCGGGCTCGAACGCCGCGGCTTCGAGGCAATCCCGGAGGCCGAGTGGGACCGGGTGATGCGCGTCAACATCAAGGGCGTATGGATGATGAGCAAGGCGGCCGCGCCACTGCTGCGACGCGCCGGCGGTGGCGCGATCGTCAACGTCTCGTCGGCCACCGTCATGAGCGGCTCGCCGATGTGGCTGCACTACGTCTCGTCGAAGGGCGCCGTCATTGCGATGACGCGTGCGCTGGCGCGCGAGCTCGGCGACGACAAGATCACGGTCAACGTCATCGCGCCCGGCTTCACGCTCACCGAGGCCAGCCTCGGCCTGATGGAGAATGCCGCCGAATATGGCGTGTCCCGCGGAGCCCTGAAGCGCGCGGCCGACGTCGACGACATGGTCGGCGGCGCGCTGTTCTTCGCGTCGCCGGCCGCGACCTTCATCACCGGTCAGACCCTGATCATCGACGGCGGCCGGCAGTTCATCTAGGGACACGCAACGACCCATGCCCAGAATCACCTTCATCGAGACGGACGGCACCGTGCGCCTTGTCGAGGCCGAGCCCGGCGAGAGCGCCATGCAGGCGGCGAAGCGCAATGGTGTCGATGGCATCATCGGCGAATGCGGCGGGTCCTGCATCTGCGCCACGTGCCATTGCCACGTCGACAAGGCATGGCTGGAGCGCGTCGGCCCCGCCGGCGACATCGAGGTCGACCTGCTCGAATTCGAGGCCACCGACGTGCGCCCGGAGAGCCGCCTCGCGTGCCAGATCTCGATCACCGACGCGCTCGACGGTCTGGTGCTGCAGGTCGTCGGCCTCAGCCGCTGAACGGCCGGAGAGTTGCACCGGTCTTTGATCACGCCGCACGCATCATCGGCAGTAGGACGATGACGGGCATCGAGCTGCTCGCTTGAACAGATCGACCCGCTTGGTCGATACGGCCGCGCCGATCCTCGCCGCCGCTTTCCCTTCGCATTGCATCATCTCGTCGCTTGCGCAGCAGCAGGAATGCGGTCGACTGCGCTCACAATCGCGCCCGAATACGCCCGATGTTCATGCGCACCCGCGGCCTAAAGAAAAACCAAAGAATGCGGCCTACACTGGATCCTACAACATCGCGCGACGATCTATCAGGTCTAACCGCCTGACTCGTACGCCACCGCCACGCGCCGCACAACGTTCGCCCGTTCAAGGGCGGCAGCGGACCGCAACGAAGAGCAACAAACGCGATCACATCGCTCGGGAGGAGCAACGCATGCCGAAGCTGCAGCGGCGGGACTATTACGACACAGCCCGCGACATGAACTGGGCCTTCTCCTATGTCAGCGAGGACGAGGTCTTTCCCGAGGAGCTGTCGAAGAGCTTCGGCATCCATGGCGAGCAATGGTGGGGCTGGGACGAGCCGTACAAGCTGACCTATCGCGAGTACGTCCACAACCAAGCCGGCAAGGACGACGGCATCTGCTCGATCCGCTCGACGATCGCGCGCTCCAATCTGTATGACAATCTCGATGCCGGCTGGAAGTCGGCGATCAAGGCGCATTACGGCGCCATTCCGGTTCCGGAATATTTCGCCTCGATCGGCGAGGCGCGCATGGCGCGGTTCGGCCGCGCCGCTGCCTGGCGCAACATGGCGACCTTCGGCACCCTCGACGAATGCCGCCACGGCCAGGCGCAGATCTACTTCCCCTATTGCCTGCTGGCGAAGGATCCGCAATTCGACTGGGCCCACAAGGCGATGCACACCAACGAGTGGGGCGTGATCGCGGCGCGCAGCCTGTTCGACGACATGTTCACCGCCAATGATGCGGTGTCGACGGCGATCCAGCTGACATTCACCTTCGAGACCGGCTTCACCAACCTGCAGTTCCTCGGCATGGCCTCCGATGCGCTGCATGTCGGCGACATCGAGTTCGGTGCGCTGATCTCCTCGATCCAGACCGACGAGGCGCGGCATTCGCAGCAGGGCGAGCCGACCTTGAAGATCATGATCAACAACGGCAAGAAGGCCGAGGCGCAGAAGATGGTCGACCAGATGTTCTGGCGGTCGTGGAAGCTGTTCGCGCTGCTGACCGGCATCTCCATGGACTACTACACGCCGCTGGAAAGCCGGACGATGTCGTTCAAGGAGTTCATGAATGACTGGATCTGCCGGCAGTTCATGGACCAGTTCAAGGACCTCGGCATGAACGTGCCATGGTACTGGGAGGAGCACTTCCTGCCCGAGCTCGACTGGGTCCATCACGCCTATCACATGGGCGTCTGGTTCTGGCGGCCGACGGTGTGGTGGAATCCCGATGCGGGCGTGTCCGCGGCCGAGCGCGACTGGCTCGAGCAGAAATATCCCGGCTGGAACGATCGCTTCGGCAAGCTGTGGGACGTGATCGGCGACAATGTCCGCACCGGCCAGATCGAGAAGACCTATCCGGCGACGCTGCCGGTCGTCTGCAACTGCTGCCACATTCCGATCTGCAGCCCGAGCATCGGCCAGGCGCCGCGGATCACCACGCACAACGGTCGCAAGCTGAACTTCTGCTGCGAAGTCTGCGAGTGGGTGTGGAAGAGCCAGCCCGAGCGCTACGACACCCATCTCTCGATCGTGGACCGTTTCCTGGCCGGACACATCCAGCCGCCGACCCTGGAAGGCGCGCTGCAATATATGGGCATCACGCCCGATGTCGCCGGCAATGACGCGCAGAGCTACGCCTGGAATGGCGCGTCTCGCCTCGCGGCCGAATGATCCGCCCAGCATGAATTGACAGGCGCCGCTTACGAGCGACGCACCACCCGACACGACCACAGATATAACAACACATCTGGGAGGTAAGCGTGGCCCTGTTCCCGCTCCAAGCCAACTTCCGCGGCGACTTCGTCGTCCTGCTGATCCCCGTCGACGACGGCGATAGCATGAGCATCGTGGCCGACAAGGTCGCCCAGCACGCGGTCGGACTGCGCGTCGCCGAGAAGAACGCGTGGAAATGCGTCTACTACAACGGCCGTGAGCTGCCGTCCGCGATGACGGTGGCACAGTCCGGAATCCAGCCGATGGATTGGATCGAGGTGGCCTATGTCTGACGATGCCGGCGTGACGTGGAGGCAGGTCGCGACCTTGGACGACCTTTGGGAAGGTGATTTCATCGGCGTCGAGGTCGACGGTGAGGAAGTGATCGTGATGCACCTTCCTGGCGGCGAGCTGCGTTGCTTCCAGGGCATGTGCCCGCACCAGGAGATCCTGCTGGCGGACGGCAAGGTCGATTTCGAATCCGGCACCATCACCTGCTCGGCCCATGAGTGGGAGTTCAGCATGGATGACGGCCGCGGCCTCAACCCGCGCGACTGCCGCCTCTTCCGCTACGCGGTGAAGAAGGACGGCGAAGCGATTCTGGTCGGCGTGCCCAACGACGGACGGCTGCGCCGCCTCCGCCACAAGACCGAGCAGGACGCATAGGACAAGCCCATGACCACGACAGCAGCACCGAAACTGGTCGGCCCCGTCATCAGGGGCGTCGACGAGGACATCATCGACGCCGTGATCGCGGCGAGCGAGCAGGACAATCCGGACGTCGAGATCGTCATCGAGGACCGCGGCGGCTATGTCCGCGTCCAGGCCGACCGGAATTTCCGCCTGACGCAGAAGAGCATGCAGGCGGCGCTGGGGCGGCCATTCCGGCTCGCCGAGATCGAGCCGAGCCTGGTGTCGTTCGGCGGGCGGCTCGAGTCGATGGACGACGAATGGGTCTGGACCATCCACACATAAGAAATCCCGGGAGGATATGTCATGACCGCGATGACCGCGAAGCCGGCTGCGCGCAAGCAGAAGAAGACCTGGAGCCTGTGGACCGAGCGCCGGCTGCCGTCGGAATACGAGGCCGTCACCTACAAGTTCCACAGCCATTTCCGGCGGGCGCCGGCGCCGTTCGAGCTGTCCGAGAACTGGTCGATCAACCAGTTCTATCTCAGGAATCGCGAAGGCTCGAGGCTCACGCTGGACGATTGGGAGGGCTATCGCGATCCCCTCACCTACACCTATCGCCGCTATGTCACCGACCAGAAGGATCGCGAGGTCTATTGCGACAACCTGATCGACGAGTTCGAGCGCCAGGACAGCTACCGCAAGCTTCCCGCGGCGTGGCTCGACTTCCTCGGCCAATCCTATCTGCCGGTCCGGTTTCCCGGACATGCGATGCAGATGAGCGCGGCCTATGTGGCGCAGATGGCGCCATCGGCCTTCGTCACCAACACCTTCTATTTCCAGATGGGCAACGAGATGCGGCGGGTGCAGCGGCAGGCCTATCTGGCCAAGGCGCTGGCGCTCGACACCGGCCGCCCGGAGCTCGCCGACAGCAACATTGCCCGTACCGTCTGGACGCAGGCGCCGCAATGGCAGGGCCTGCGCGAGCTGATCGAGAAGCAGCTGATCGCCTACGATTGGGGCGAAGCGTTCGTCTCCCGCAATCTGGTGCTGAGGCCGATCTTCGATCACGTCTTCAACCGCGAGATCGCCGATCTGGCGCGCACGAACGACGATGACCTGCTGGCGCTGCTGCACGACGACTTCCGCAACTACGACGAAGCCTATGCCGTCGAGACCACCAAGGCCCTGGTGCGCTACGCCACCGGCAAGGTCCCGGAGCACGCGGTTCTGCTGCGGGAGTGGGTCGCGAAGTGGATGCCGCTCGGCGAACGCGCCGCGCGCGGCCTCAGCGAGGCACTTTCGACCGCGCCCGGCGCCGACGGTGCACGGGCGATCCTGGAGCGGACCATGACGGCCCAGGCAAGGCTGATCGCGGATTGCGGCTTGTAGTCTGGCGGACGCGATCGGCGTGCTGCGCCGACCGCCAAGCCGAAAGGATGGCGTGGATGACCCGGCAACTCCGCATCGAGCCTGACGGTGTCGCGATCGACGCGGCCGGCCATGACACCATCCTGCAGGCAGCACGACGCGGGGGCGTCGCGCTGCCTTACGAATGCGGCTGGGGCAGTTGCGGCGCCTGCAAGGTGACGCTCGTCGACGGCCAGGTCGATCTGGTCTTTCCCGGCGCGCCAGCGATCAATCCGCGCGACGCACGACGCAGCCGCATCCTGGCCTGTCAATCACGCGCGATCTCCGACGTCACGATCGCGCGTGGTCCCGGCGACTGGTCCGCGCCGACGCCGCGATGCGTCGAGCAACAGGCGATCCTGCGCGGCGTCGACGATCTCGCGCCGGAGATCCGCCAGTTCAGCTTCGAGACGGCCGAGCCGATCGACTTCCGGCCGGGTCAGTATGCGATCCTGCATCTCGGCGAAGGGCTGCGGCGCTGCTACTCGATGTGCAACCTGCCGGGCAGCAACGTCCTGCAGTTCATTGCCAGGCGCTACGATGGCGGCACGGGCAGCAACGCGCTCGCCGCGTTGATCCCAGGCGCGCAGATCACCATCGAGGCGCCGTTCGGCGCCTGCACGCTGCGTCGACAGCCGGGCCGCAAGGTGTTCGTGGCGGGAGGCACCGGCATTGCGCCGATCCTGGCGATGCTGCGCGAGGCTGCGGCTGCGCGCCTCGATTTCGGATCGCCCGCGGACGTCATCTACGGCGCCCGTACACCGGCGGATCTCGCCGCTGATGACATGCTGGCGGCGGCGATCGCGCAAACGCCCCGGACGCGCTACCTGCCCGTGGTCGAGCACGCGCCGTCCGGCTGGCCGCATGCGGCCGGCTTCGTCACCGATGTCATCAAGGCCGCGATCCCGGATCCCGCGGCGGCCGAGTTCTATGTCGCCGGCCCGCCGGTCATGGTGAACGCGGTCAGGTCGCTGCTGCGCGCCGCCGATGTTCCGATCACGCAGGTTCATTATGACAGCTTCGGCTAGAGCAGGCGTGCGCAGTGCTGCACCCGTCTGGGCGATGGCGCCTGGACTGCGCCGTCTCGCCACACGTCCCGGCAGCGCGCCGCGGCTCGCACCGACATGGCCCTGCCACCAGCTCGGCGACACCTCGCCCGCCGGATACGCCGCACAGCTCGTGTCCTGCGCCTGCGCGCTGGCTGGCGTCGAAGAGGTGCCGGCGCCGATGAACGCCGCAGGCCGCGCCTTCGCGCTCGATGACATCCATGCCATGGGCCAGCCGGAGGCCTTCGTGTTCGCGCCGGTGTGGCTCATTGTTCGCCCCGACGGGTCGCTGCACCTGACCTTGCGGCCGGAATGGGCGCAGAAGGTGGCGGCCAAGGGCTGGGGCACGGTGCATCCGTTCGCACGCTACATGGCCGGCGCCGTGCCGCCGCAGAGCCTCGTGGTCTACGCGCCGCGCGATCAAAGCGAGCTGGCGGTTGCTGCGCGGATCATCGCGGCCGCGCACTGCTACGCGAGCGGCCGCATCGGCGACGTCGCATTGCCCGACAGCCGGTGGTGAGCGATGACGGAGCTCTCGGCCATGACCAATGAAGGCGACATCAGGCGGTTTCGCATACGGCTGGAACGTCCGGAGGGGACGTTCACATTCGACGCCATATCCGACGAATATCTGCTGTACAGCATGATCGACGCCGGCATCGAGACGCCCTACATCTGCGAGCAGGGCTGGTGCCTCGCATGCGCCGCGCGCTTGGTGTCGGGCAACGTCGACCGCTCCGATGCGCTGACGGTCTACCCTCAGGACGCTGAAGCCGGCTTTCTGCTGCTGTGTTCGACCAAGCCCTGCTCGGATCTGGTCCTGATGCTCGACGAGCGCCAGACCCGACGGGACATGATGCAACACCGGATCGAGCACAATCAGTTGGCGCGAGCCTATCCGCCCGGCGCACGGCTCCGGTTTCGCCGCGGACGCGCTAAGGCGCGAGTCTGCGCGTGCACCCGTTCAGCGACAGGGACTCGAACAGATGAGCCGGCGACATCCGCTCAGATGGGGCTGATTGGATCAAAACCCAAATAGCCTCGTTTCAAGCGCCTCGCTTTCATTTCGGGGCCCGAGGAGGGCACACAGGACCGTTTCGACTTGAGTGGCGCATCCCTCGTCATTCGTCCAGCAGATCCAAGAACTGTTCGACCCGTCGTAAAGCAGGTTCATCGCTGCGCCCGGGATAGACGACGCGATCGCCCTCGCGCTGCAGTGACCGCGAGCGTAATTTACCGATCCTCCCTGCGAGCATCGTTGCAGCAATCGCATCCGGGCCGACATCGAGACGCATGATCCCCCGTTGCCTGCAACTTATCCTGAGCTTGGCGACAGCAAAGAAATTGCTGGCCTCGGATGGCAGCTTGCCGAATCGGCGGTGCGTTTCATCCTCGAGCTCCTCCAGCTCGTCATCACTCCGGCACCGAGCGGCTCGAGCGTAGATCTCCAGCCTGACCGCCTCCGATTGCACATAGCTCGAAGGAAGCAGCTCAGGAATGGGAAGATTCAACTCGGGGATCCAGAGCGCGGACATTCCATCGCGGTCTCCCTCCAGGGCAAGCGTAAGAAGGTGGCCGTAGAGCGTCGGTCCGAACACCTGCATGTGGCCGGATTGTCGATCGGAGCGCAGGTCGCCGCCGCCGCGGAGATCGAGGTCGCGAGCGCTGATCGCGAAGCCAGCGCCCGGACGGCTCAATTCCTCGAGAACGGAAAGCCGCTTTTCCGAGCGTTCAGAGCCACCTTCCGTCAGGAAATGTGCAAACGCCCGGATGCCGCCCCGTCCTACTCGCCCCCTGAGCTGATGCAATTGTGCCAGGCCGAATCTTTCGGGCCAGCACACAACGATGGTGTTCGCACGTGGGATGTCGAGGCCACTTTCCACGATGTTGGTCGCAAGTAGTACATCGGCACGGCCTTCGACGAACCCCATCAACCTCTCGTCAATCTCGTCCGTCGGCATCTTGCCGTGAATGGCAATGATACGTAGTTCCGGAGCCAGCGCATGGATCCTGGCGAGCATGGGATCGAGATCCTGGATCCGCGGACAAACGACAAAACTCTGACCGTTACGTCTGTGCTCACGAACCAGCGCAGCGGCGATAGCTATGTCCGAAAGCGGTGCGACCTTGGTGGCAACCGGAACACGATGGACCGGCGGGGTTGCGATCACGCTGAGATCCCTCAAGCCCGTCAAGCCGGCCGCAAGTGTGCGGGGGATCGGTGTCGCACTCATCCAGAGCCGGTGGCCGTTCTTATTGAGGCCCGACAGCATGGCTTTCTCGGCAGCGCCGAAATGCTGCTCCTCGTCAATGATGATCAGGCCAAGTTCGGCAAATCTCACTTCCTTGGATGCGAGCGCGAGGGTCCCGACGACGACCCTGAGTTCTCCGCTCTTGAGGCGCTCCCTTACCTCTCGCGCTTCGGCGGTCGAGGCCACCCGCGACAGGTTTCCAACATCGATGCCAAGAGGCGCAAAGCGCTTGCGGAAGGTTTCGACATGCTGTCGTGCCAGCACTGTCGTCGGCACGACGATAGCGACCTGCTTTCCGGCCAGCACGGCGGCTGCCGCTGCGCGCAGCGCCACCTCGGTTTTGCCAAAGCCGACGTCTCCACAGACGATCCGGTCCATCGGGTGCCCCGATGCAAGATCATCCAGAACGTCGCGGATGGCCTTCGCCTGATCGGAGGTGGTGAAATAGGGAAACCGCGCGACGAACTTCTCATAGACAGCAGGGCGCGGCACGAGCTTCGGAGCCGGGCGCCGCCGGCGCTGACTCATCTGCTTGGCCAGCTCCTTTGCGACCACGTGAATCTCCGTCTCGGCAGCGGCTCGCCGCGGCCGCCACGAGCTGCCGTCGGCCTTGTCCAGCGAGGTGTCTCCGAGCTCAGCGGCGTAAGGCCAGATCAGCGCCAATTCTGCGAGAGGAACGAGAACGGCGTCGTTTCCGGCAAATACCAACCTGACCATCTCGCGCGCCGAAAGATCTCCCGTGCCCATGGATCTCAGGCCGCCAAGGCGTGCGAGTCCACGTTGCAGATGAACGACCACGGATCCGAGTTCGGGGAGATCTCCCGAATCGAAGCCGGGCGTCCATGCCCAGTTCATCGGTTGCGGTTGGTGTGCCCTGCTGCCGAGCACGTCGGCAGCAGTGATGACCACGAGCGGCTTCTTTCCAGGAACGACAAAGCCCGCATCGAAGCCTGCCAACAATGCGGCCTGCTGCCTGCCCCTTGCGGTCGCGTGCGTCCAATCGGGCACGCATTCGGCCTTGATAGCGCTCATCCGGGCCATCACACGCAAATCAGCTTCGACCGCAGCGACGAAAAGCACACGTGCGCTTCCGCGCTGGGCTTCCTCGATAAATGCACGGAGCGCCTTCCGCGGAGAGGCTGCCTTGTAGAACTCTGGCGTCGCACGATACGGAGTGGTTGGCGGCAACACAGTGATCTTCTTGGCCGCCAGCTCCCATTCGCGTCGGCTGAGATAGGCACGGTCACGCTCACTGCGGGCGGCCGCATCCTCGATCGTGCTCAACCAGGTGTCGGCGTGCCTGGGCACGGTGCTGTCGGCGATCCATTTGGCGCGCGCACAATAGTCCAATAGGCTGGACCTTCTTCGAGCCCGGCCCGTGAACGCCAGCCGCTCGGACATCGGGTCAATCAGGAGTTCCTTCGTTTCGGAAATCACCTCTTGGTCTATCGGATTGATCGCTGCAATACGCCGGATTCTCCCTCCGGAATGCTCTATCCTAAAAGGTCCGAACGCGCCGGCCGGGAAGATCTCGAAGGTGTTGCCGTGAAACAAAACTCCACCGGGATAATCCGGACTGTCGTCCAGGTCGTACCCGAGAGCTTTCAGACGGGCCTCGAGGTCTTCCTCGGAAAAGACGGCCCCGGTCCGAAGGAGAAATCCGATACGAGACCAGTTCGCAGGCAACGGCAGGAGCTCCATTATGGCCTCCGCCGTCGCGATCAGCAGGATCGGCTTCTTTGCCCTGGCAAGGCGTCTCAAGACGGAGCTCCGCCGGCCCGCGATATCACGTGAAGGCTCAAGCTGATCGAACGGAAGCGTGTTCAAACGGGGATAGACGAGCACATCACAGGCCGGCTCGATAACTGGGATGATCGAACCCAACAGCTCGGCTCGGCTCTCATTTTCGGCGAGAAACACAAGTCCGCCCCGGCCCGAAGCGCGCCATTGCGCCGTAAGATACAGCGCCAACATGCCCAGCGGCGACGAGGAGGAAATGCCAGTCCGGATCGGAGCCTTCGTTGTTGCCGCAACAGATGTCTTCTTCCGCGGGGCGGCCTTTGGTGACGCGGAGCGCTTTGCTGATGTGTTCTTGCGCGGCATTGAGCCACGGGGCGTACGAAGAGCAGTGGTCACTGAATTCTCGTGCTGAATTGACGAATGCGAGGCAAGCCTGCGAATCTTTGTCGAGCTTTAGCGGATTCGACGGCTTCAAGGGATCCAAACTTCGGAGTGTCGATCACCGTTCTCCCCTTAAGTGCGACGGTGTCACCAACCAGCACCATCGTCGCGCTCCGCGTGGCAGACTGAGGTGCCATGACAACTATGACGCAGAGGATTCGTTCTTGAATGACCATGGTACGAGCGCGTTGATAAGCGTGATTACCGCCTTGGTGACTGGGCTGCACAGAATTCACGAGCCCGGCTGAGACGGCCTGCGGCGGGACTACCCGTCACCAGGTTTGAGCAGAGCCGGCGGTTGCCCATGCTATAAGCGATCCCGCGTGATCTCTGCCCTTATGGCTAAGGGCTTCTGCCGAAGCTGCTGAAGCCGCAACGTACAATAACGCAGTGACCCTCGATTCGGCACAATCAAGGCGAACTTCTCCGCGCTCAATCTTGAACGGCGTTCCTCGTGCTCGCTCTCCGTTGCGCCTATGTCATGAAGGAAGCGCTGAGGTTGAGAACGGGTCTTCGGATATTCACACTTGCTGGCCGCTACGTAATCTTGGGGTGCCGGGCGTCTGCCGTCGCGTGAGAAATTGCCGACTTGGGAATGACGCGCGCCCGTTCACCCCTCCACCGCCGGCGGCCGCGCCACGCCATATCGACGGTGACGTTTCATGCGTTCATGCCTTCCGCTTCGGAAGGATCGCGTCGAAAGCAAGCTTGCTCGACCGCTCGCCGCGATCGGTCTCCTTGCGGATGCCGAGCCAGACGAAAGTGCGGCCGTTGTACCAGCGCGTGCGCTGGAAGCTCTGGGTGACACGAATGCCCGCGCGCGGCACCTCCTCCTCATGGAGATTGTAGCCCTGCTGCTGCGGGAGGTCGAGACCGTGGCGCAGCAGATCGGTGCGAGGTTCGACGCGCACCGGCGGATCCAGGTCACGGTCGATGACCCGCAGCATTGCGGCGCGACGCAGCTGGATCTCGCGGCTGTCGTTGTCGATGTGCACCGGGATGAATGGGATCCAGTTCTCCGGCATCTCGCTCATCAGCCGATAGCGGATCGCGGCGTCGTTCTCGATCGGCGGCGCAGGTGCTGGGTCCGGCGGCAGGCTCTCCTCCACCAGGCGACGGAAATAGCGGCGGGTGTCGAGCGCGGCGCTGCGCCCGCTCTTGCTGTCGCCCGAAGCCAACATCACCCGCGACTCGACACCCCACACCATGTTGGCCATCTCGTCGCGGAACAGTTCCACCGACTCCAGCGGCTCGCTCTCCTGGATCTTCGGCACGCTGGGCACGATGAACAGGCTGAGATCGGCGGGAATGTCGTCGCTCCCCTTCGTCGCCAGCGTAAACATCGACCAGCGTTGCCAATCGGCGTCCGTGCCCTTGCCCGCGGCTTCGACCCAGATCCGCTCGCCGAAGACGTTGGTCACGCTCATGCCGGCGACCCGGGTGATCGCCCCGGCCGGCACGGTGAACGGCATCAGGAACCAATCGTTGGCGTAGACGAGGCCGAATTCGATCAGCAGCAGCTTGTTGACGTCCGTCGTCTCCGGATCGATGTCGCCGAAATTCGTTCGTCCCTCCTCAAAGGTCCACCAGCGTGTGTTCGGCATGCCGTCGAACTGGATCGGCGCCGGGATGAACGACGCCGTAAAGGTCGTCTCGACGGCGGCCGGCGGCGGCGCGTCCGCCAGGTCACCGAGTCCTGCGCCGGAGGCGTCGACGTCGAAGTTGTACCAGTCGAGATGCCCCTGGAAGTATTCGTCGGCGACCACGAGCTTCTCGCCGCCCGCCTTGGGCGCCGACGCTGCAAAGGCGTATTCGAGGCGATCGGGCAGCCAGGCATCGGCGGCACCCGCGGCGGGCTGGTAGAACGCCTCCCGGTACCAGCCAAGGAATTCCGCCTCCGCCGTCTCGATCGCAGCAGTGCTGGCCGGATTGCCGAGCACGACGAGGTCGTGCGCGTGATTGCCGGGCGCGGCCGTCAGATGCTCGACGAGGTCGTAGCCGTCCATCGACCGGCCGGCCAGCGCCGCCATCGTCTGCCAGGCTTCGCGATGGGCGGCGACCGGCGCATCGGCCTTGAGCGCCGGATCTGGCATGGCGACCGGTAGCGCCGCGATGAATTGCTGGGCAAGCCCCGGCTCGATGCCGGCGACGAGCTTCAGCCAGCGCCGGCCCAGGGCGATGCGGAGATCGAACGCGATCTTCTGGCCGGCGAGACGGAACGGGATCGGCCGCCGCTCGACCTTGGCTTCGAGCGGCACGTCGTCGGCGAACGCTTCCGGCGGATTGCCGGCCGCGCGGTATTTCGTCAGTTCGGTGGTCTCGATGTGTACCTTGGCGACGACGGGCGAGCCGGCGTCGTCGCCCTGAAACTCGCCCATCTGCCACTGCTTCGTCAGCAGCCACAGCGGATCACGGACCTCAGCCTTGAGCGCGCGGTCGAAATCGTGCGTGCGTGGACGGCCCTCGAGCCTGTTCCACAACGTGATGGTGGGCAGCTTCACCTTGCCGGAGAACACGGCGGAGAGGTTCTGAACCGCGACATAGTCAGCCATTGCCCGTCTCCGTCTCGGCCAGCACCGCGGCGAGGTTGTTGTTGAAAGCGAAGTTGAGCGAGGCCGTGATCGGATGGAAGGCCACGGCGGACACCAGCGCCGGCAGGAAGCGGGCATAGGCGGTCGTGTCGACGTGGTCGGGCTCGATCGCGCGCTTCTTGGCGAGGTCCATCGTCTCGCGTACCGTGTCGACGAGATCCTGCCACTGCCACGAGCCGACAAATTTCGGCGGCAACGCCAGCAGCAGAGTCTGCGGCGGTTCGGCGTTTGGCCGGTCGAAGTGGAACGCCAGACCGGTATCCTCGGTCGGGCGCGGGATCACTTCGGTCCACTCGTCGAGCAACAGCCCGAGTTGCCGCCGCGCCGGGTCGAAGCTTTCGGCGAAATGCGCGGTATAGAGCAGCTTGTCTTCGTCGATCACGAACGGCTTTCCGTCGGCATCGGTCTCCGGGAATTCGAGTCCGAGCCACGGCAACTCGGGGCGATGCGGAAATTGCAGCGCCTGCAGCGCGACGCCCGCCCCCGTGAACGCGTCGGCGAGATGCTGCGAAGCTTCCAGATCGCGCAGCTTCGACCGCACCCGCGCGACGCCCGTGAACCAGTCGTCGAGCGGAAAGCGGCGTCCGATCGTCGTCTTGAGGAACCCGAGAATGGTCTCGTCCGCCTGCGCCCCCGCGCCCCAGGCGTTGCTCCATTCACCGGCCTGCGCCGCTGGCAGACCGAAATCCGGAACGATCTTGAAATCTTCGCCGAACAGCAGCTTCGCCGCGGCGGTCAATGCCTCGATCTTGTTCTTCGCCTCCGCCGCGGCATCGTATTGATCGAGCCGGGCCTGGATCGCCGGCAGCCGCGTCGTCAGTTCGAGCGCGAGCGCGGCGGTGCGCTTCGCCATGTCCTCTGCGAGGGCGACGATCGCCGTGCGCTGTGCCGCGATGTCGATCGCCGCCGCGTCGAACGCGGCGTTCGCAGCCTTCGACGCCTCGATGCCATCATGCAGGGCGGCGAGATCGGACGCATTGTCGTAGAGCATGATCAGAACGGCGCGCTGTCCAACGAAGGCGGCGCGCTTGCCGCTCATGAGATCGTCGCGGAAATCGTCCGGCTGCGCCGGTAGAGGGTCGGTCGCCGTGGTCGCGATCAGCTTTTCGGCCACCCGCAGCGCCAGGAACTTCGCCGCGTCCGGCGCGCCGGAATCAGCGTCGTAGGCGAGTATGCGTGCGTCGAACTCGGCGAGTTGCCTGGTCCATCGAGCGATGTAGCCGGCGAGTACGGCGTGCAACTGGGAGAAGATCCGCCGCCGGTCGGCGTAGACGGCACCGGTACCGGTCTGCAACGCCGCGAATGGACCGAGACCCTGCATCACCGATACGAAGCCGGTGATCGTCTGCTCGATCTCCGTGGCGATCTGGGCCTCCTGCTTGGCGTCGAGGCGGGCCTGCAGCGCCGTACGGAAGGCGTCGAGATCCGCAAGCCGCGCGGCGAGCAGATCGCGCGGCAGCGTTGCCCGCTCGCGCGCGAGCGCCGCGTCGAGATCGACCGCCTCGTTCGCCTCGCCGGCCATCGCCATGTCGCTCGCCTTGAGCGGACGTGAACGCAGTAGCAGGCTTCTGAGATGCCGCACCAACGCCGACAGTTCGAACAGCGGCACATGCCCGGCGATCGCCGCAATCCTCTCGCGGTAGGCGATCGTCAGCATTGCGTCCGGGCGCGGTGCATGGACGGCGATCACATGCGCTTCGATCAGATCGTCGAGCGCCTTGGCGGCTGGATCGTTGTCCGGATCGAGCAGATACAGCAGGTCGATCGGCAGCAGGCCGAGATCGGCCTGCGTCACGTTGTAGGTGACGGAGGAGAGATCGAGCGGGTCGGTGACCGTCACCGAGCAGGCGACCGCTGCCGGCGGCGGCAGAATGCCCGCGAGCCAGGCGTTGAGCGCGGGCTCCGCCTTCGCCCGCGGCGATGTCAGCGCGCCGTCGTTCGGGTCGAGCCCGGCCTTGAGATGCAGCGCCACCCGATGGGTCAGCGTCACCCCCGACCGCGGCGTGCGCACCACGTCGGGGGTCGCCGGGAATTTTCCCTTGGAGTAGGTGTCGAGCACGGCGCCGGCGCGGTCGTAATTGCCCTGCACCACCTGATGCACGCTCTCTGCCATCGCGAGGTCGGCGACCGCGTCGGCGATGTCGGCAATCCGCGCGGCCTCGGCGGTGATCGCTGCGGCCTGCTGCGGGCTCGCCGCCGGCAGGTCGGCATCGTGGCCGAACGGGTAGCTGCTCACGCCGCTGGTCTTGATGTGTTCGACCAAAGCAAGGCCGTCGATGACGTTGCGCGCCTCCACCCGGTTGATCCGCAGTCGCCGACCGAACGCGTCGAGCCGGCCGGTAAGCGTCGGAGCCAGCCGGTCGCCGACCAGCGGGAACACCTTGCGGAGGTCGTAGATGAACCCGTCCACTTCGACGTCGTGGCGATCGTGCAGGCCGCGCTCGAACTGGTAGCCGAGCAGCGCGCCGAGGCTCTGCTCGCCCTTCATTCCCTCGATGATCGACAGCGCGATGCAGACTCGTTCCGAGCTGAGATTGACGGCGAGGCTGCCGGGATTGTCGGGCGTGGCGTTGGACAGATAGCCGTTGCGCAGCACCGCGGCGGTCACCGCTTGGTTCAGCGACGGCGCGTGGATGTAGCCCTGGTTGCTGCGGTCGCGCATCAGCGGCGGCGCATCCGGATCGGCGAAGATCGCCGCGAGGTTTGCCGGCAGTTCGACCGCCGTCAGCTTCTTGAACTCCGGCTTGACGTTCTCGAGCCAGCCATAGGCGCCGAGATAGATTCCGGTCTTCGCCTCGCCGGCCGGTGCGCCCGGCTGAGCGGTCCCCCGGCCGGCACCGTGCGGATAGCGCATCCGTTCCAATTGGCGGCTCATGATGCCGCCGTACCAGGCGTCGAACCGGTAGGTGCAGAGGTCGAGATGCTCGGCGAACACCCGTTCCAGAACCGCTGTCGGGGACCTCTTCAGCCGTTCGAGCGCATCGAGCTGGCGCTTGAGATACGCGGTGGCGACCATCGAGGTCAGCACCGTCGGGATGAACTCGCCGACCGTCCTCAGTCCCGTTCCGGTGACCGCGGCGTCGCTGCGGTGGAGGTAGCGCCAGCGGCTGCCGCCGGCCGCAGCCGGCACGGCGAGGCTCGCCTCCTCGACCTGAAAGAACTTCGGCTCGCGCCGCGCCGCCTTCAACTCGGTCTCGCCGATCAGCCCGGCATTGAAGAACAGGCGGATGCTGGTCTCGACGAAGCTCAGGTCGAGCGCGTGATGCAGCATGAGATACAGCAGCGCGTTCGGGCGCTGGGTGAAGCCCTGCTGCAGCCGCAGCGCATCGTGTGAGGTCGCCGCAGCCTTGATCAGCCAGCCGATGTAGTTGTCGCCGCCGGCGGTGTAGGCGCGGATCTGCTCGGTCTCCGACAACGGACGGTCGTCGATCAGCGGGCCCTTGAGCTGGTTGGGCGCCTTGAGAAAGAGTTTCTCGAGGATGTCCGGCACCTCGATCCCCTCGGGCGGCGTGTAGCCGAGCTGCTTCAGCAGATCGAGCCCGCTTCCGACATAGCCCGCGGCGAGCAGGAGCGCGACCAAGGCGCCGCCCGCCCCCTGCATCGCGAGGCGGTTGTACAGTTCCTTGAAGCTTTCGGCGAAGCGTTGCTGGAATTCCACCGATCCGGCGTGCAGGCCGAGGACATCGAGCAATATCTGATGACGGTCGCCGCCCGGCTTGCCGATGTAGGACACCCGCGACATCAGCGGCTCCAGATCGGCCTCGACCTTGCGCAGCAACTGATACAACCGCGTCAGGAACCGCAATTCCGGATCGTCCGGCGCGTGCGCGGCCCCGACTGCGACGTTCGCCCCCGCGAAGATCCACTGGATGCGCGAGCGCGGCGTCGCCGGCAGGATGCCGTAGGGCTGACGACCGACGCGGATCGTGGGCATCGGCCCGCGTGCCGACACGTGCCGGACGAAGAAGTCGCGGGTCCGCTCCACCGTCGAATCGTCGAAGATCGGATGAAGCATGCTCTCCATGAAATAACCGAGCGTGGCCGGCCACAGCGCCGTGTTCATGGCGCGGGCGTCGTTGACGTCGTGGCGATGGTAGAAGGGGATCACCGCCAGCGCGGCCGGATCGAGACCGAGCGTGGCGGCGAGGCAGCGTCCGTCTGTCCGCTCGAACCATCCGTCGGGGTCCAGGGGCGGAGTGCCGAAGTAGTGATCGAAGCTGACGTCGGACTCCTCGCGCCAGCTGTAGGCGGCGCCCTCGCCCTCGACGTTGTTGGTCGGCTGGCCCTGCGGCAGGATCGAGAACCCCGCCTTCGACTGATGATGATGGGCGAACAACTGCTCCAGCGCGACCCGGCCGGCGTCTGCATCGGCCCCGAGCCGCACACCGAGCACCATCAACTGATCGAAGCCACGGCGGAAGGCGGGCGGCGTCAGCGGCACCCGGAATCCCATGCCGATCTCGACGGCGCGGTCGAAGTTGCGCACCCATTCGAGCTCCGGACCGAACGTGATGTCGTCGCCGTCGTGCGCGACCGACGCGTCGTCCGTTCCGGTCGGCGACGGCGTGACCGGTAGCGGCGACGGAATCGGTTTTCCGAGTTGCTCGAGTTCGAGCGTTCCGCCGTTGTAACCGAGCAGGACGAGGCGATCAGGCACGATCCGGGCGGTCGCCGGCTGCGACCAGCCGGTCTCCCGCATCGGCGTGGCGTCCGCGGCGGGAAACTCCAGATACGCGGCGATGACCGTGGTGGTCGCGCGGTCCGCGCCCTCGGGCGGCGCGTCGGCGAGATTCCGCGGCCGGTACGCCTCACGGACCGCCGCGGCGCGCTCGGCGCCGAGCGCGTTGTCGAGCGCGGCGATCGCGTCCGTCTGCGCGGCCACGTCCGTGCCGGCGAGCCACAGCGCGATCCAGAATGCGCTGACCGCACCTCGCTCGGAATCGGCCAGCGGCGCGCTGGTCACCACCGTCAGGATCACGGTCGGCACGCCTTCCACCCTGGCCGGTCGCGCCGCCTCGTTGAGCGGACGATGAGTCTGGGTCACGTAGTAGGACCGCCCCGAGCCCTGTCCGCTCACGAGCGTTCGCCAGGCGGCCCGCTCCCCGGCGGGGTCGTGGTTCGCCCGCCAGACGTCGGCCCAATAGGCCTGGGCGCGCTTCACCTCGTCTTCCGACAACGCCTCCTCGAAGCTGTCGACGGCGATGTCGTCCGGATAAACCCGGACCCACAGCTCGTCGCGGTCGCCGCCGAATTCCGCCGCCTGCTTGAAGCGCGTTTCGATCCGCAGCGGCATCAGCAGGATCGGCGTCTGATCGGACAGCAGGCCGATGTTGCGGCGTGGGTCGCTGAAGTTCGCGAACAGCCCGCTATTGCGGACCACTTCGTCCTTCGCCGCCTTCAGCGCGCCGCCCAGCCGCTCGATCTCGGAGGCCGCCGCCTTGGTCTCCTTGTCGATCGCCGCCAGCGCCGGATCATCGGCGCCCTTGCTGACGCGCGCGGCCCGTGCGCGGTCGCGGATCAGCCGCGCGCGGGTGTGGCGAAGCCGGCCGATCTCGCGCGACGTCGCATCGGCCGCGGCGCGCGACGCTTCCAGCTCCTTGCGGATATCATCGAACTCGGACATTTCGCCTCCGCCGCCCCCTGTCGTGTCCGCTGCGCGATCAGTTCGGCAGCATCTCGCTGCCGTGCACCGCGACCAGCACGGGAACCTGGTAGAGGATGTAGGCGAGCTCCGCGGAGTTGCTGTCCGGATGCCAGCGTAGCGCCTTGTCCTCGTCGTACTGTTGTTTCTTCTCCTGCAGCTCCGGCGCCACCGGATCGTCCAGGGTGAGGGTCGGCCCGCCCGGCCTGATCTGCAGAAAGCCCTTGTCGGCGTCGGACAGCACGTCAGGCCAGGCGAGGTCGTTCCAGACGTTGAGCGGCCCGTCGCGAGAAATATCGAGGCCGAAGCGCGGCTCGCCGGGCCGCTCCTTGATGACGAAGAACCAGCCCGGCGCCGTCGAATTGCCGCGGCCGGTGCCTCCCTTTGCCTCCTTCGAGGTCAGGTCGAAGCCAATGAAGGTGATGTCGGGATCGACCTTGGCTTCGTAGAGCGGTGTGCGCAGGCGGTCTTCCACCGGACCGTCGGTCTCCAGCACCCGCTCGACGCGGGGATTGATCGCGCCGCCGTCGTCGCGCTGCCAGCGCGCCTTCTGGGCGTAGATCACCGCGGTGGGATATTTCTTCAGCAGCTCGCCGCGGATGACGAGGACGACTTCCTCCTCGTTCTCGCCCGGCTTCTCGCGATGGTCGTGATCGCCGAGCTTGGAGAACAGCGACCAGGTGTGGAGCGGCGGAATATCGCGGAGCTTTTCGCGCAGTTCGTCCTTCGACAGGCCCTCCCGGTCGATCACGCCGCTCGGGTCCCAGAACTGGCGGAAGCAGCTGCCGCGCTGGTCGGTGGGATATTCGCGCCACAGCAGCTCGCGGGCGAATTCATGGTTGAGGCCGACCATGTAGGCCTCGATGAAACGCTGATTGGTCTCGAGCAGCGTGATCGTGTTCTGCGGAATCTTGTCGATGTTCGGCAGGAAGTGCTCGTCGGACAGACCGAGAAGCGGCTTGTACATCGGCAGGTCGATTTCCGGATATGCCATCACAGGCTTGAACACTTCCGGCTGCAGCAGCGTCGCGATCCCGTTGATGGCCAGCACTCGCGGCGGAATGGTGATCGAGGAGAAGGTGAAGGCGGGCACCGTCTTGTCGGGATCAATCGCAGCGAAAGTCGACGCTCCGAGCGCGGCGATGTCGATCGGCTTGCGCAACGGCGGCTTGCCGAGATCGGCGCTGACCGTGAGCAGCCGGTTGAGATCCTTGAGAGCCAGTTTGAAGCGCGCCGCCTCCGGGCTGTCGGCGGACGAAGCGCCGCCGACGGGCTCAGGCGCGGCGGGATCGGGATCGCGGATGGTGAACGACGGAAAGCCCGGCAGCGCGTCGATGATCTCGGGCGAAGCCCCTTGCGGCAACACGCCGGTCGCGATGCCGGCCTGCCTCTCCAGCCGCACCAGCCATCGGAACAGCGCCAGCGCCGCTGCCGCGACCACGATCGCGAGCGGGATCGCGACGGCCAGCAGCAGCACGGCGAGCAGTAGCAGAACGACCAGTAGGACCCACTTCGCCCAGCGGTGCTTGGTGAGCCAGTTGGTCAGCTCCGCGGGCAGCGACTTCGGCTGAAGCTGCGCGGCGACATCCTCCACCACCGGCAAGGCGTCCGGGGTGACCCGCGGCGGCGCCGCGCTGACCTCGCCGCGATTGACCTTCTCCAGTAGCTCTTCGGCGCCTTTCGGCGAGTCGAAGCCGAGCGTCGCCGCGAGTTGGTCGCGCGGCCGGACCGCGCGCCGGAACGGCGCAGACAGCGCCGCGCGGGGCACCGTGCTTTCCTTGAGCCGATGGCGCAGCGTGAAGCCGTCGGCGATCACCCGGCGCTGCACCGGCGCCATCATCGTCAGCCCGCGTTCCGCACTGAGATCCTTCAGCGGCCCGAGATGGCGCGCATGCCAGATCGCGGCCGCCGCCTTGGCGAATTGCGCCAGCCTGATCCGCCGGTTCGCCGCAAGGATGTCGCCGACCTGGTCCCAGGCGGCGTCCATATAGGCCTCCTGATTCTTCTGCACGACCGCGGTGCCGAACGCGGCGGGAACGCGAAACCGCGGGTCCAGATTGAGCTCGTGCACCCAGTTGCGCGGCTGCGGCGCGTCGCTGCCGTCCGCCTCCTCAAGCAGCCGCTCGGTGAGCGCGTGCCAGCGGCCGTACAGCGGCGGCGTGATCACTGGGTCGGGCGCGCCTTCGCGGGCATAGTCGTCGGTCAGGTTGACGAAGCCCGCCAGCGCCTTCTCGAATTCGTGCGCGTAGGGTTCATCCCAGCCCTCGTAGGCCGCAGCCTCCGCCTCCTGCGCGCCGGTCAGCGCCTCGTCCGGCACCTTGAGCGCGCCGCCGAGCCGCAGCACCCCGTGGAGCCCGGCGACCGCGATGGGCGGCATCCCGGAGCCGGGCGTCTGCGTGTCCATGTCGCGGCGGCCGAGCCGCGAGTCCGGCGGACGCGGCTTCAACAGGCGGACGAGGTACTCGAAATCGCCCACCGTCCCGGTCTTGAAGTACCACCGCTTGTACACCGGATGCAGCGTCGGGGACGGCCGGTCGGTATAGTCCGCCCAGGCCGACAGGGTGGCGAAGAATGCGGGATTCGCCGCGGGCGCGATTCCGAGGCCGGCGAGACGGCCGCTCTCGAAGGTCGGCACCACGAATGCATGGTAGGACGTATTCGGCTCCAACTGACGCGGCGACAGGACGCGCGAATAGGCGTAGTCCGGATTGCTGGCCAGCAGGCTCTCTAGCCGTGCCCTCGCCTGGTCGGCATTGGTCGATTCCACCACGCCGTCCTGCTGGATCAGGTCGCGGTTGACGTGGACGTGCGCCCAGGCCCAAAGCTGGTCGGCGGGCGGAAATACCGAGGCCGGATCGCCCGTCACGTCGATCGCCGGCAGCGGCCGCGCCGACGACACCGCGACTTCCTTGAACTCCTCCACCTCGAGCACCAGGAGTGCGAGCCACGGGCGCAGCCGGTGGCGCGACTCGTCCGGCGCCGCTGGCGTGTAGCGCCACGGAAAATCCTCGTCGTAGAACTCAACGAAGGGCAGGTAGTTCGGCTCGAAATTGGTGATCCAGTCGCGCGGCTCCACCTTCACCACCGCCATCGGATCGATGCCGACGATGTCCCCGGGACCATAGAGCGCGACATCGCGCGAAATCGTCGCCGTCAGATCCGTGTCGCCCTGGACCGGTCGCCCGGCCAGCGACAAGTCGACCTTGATCGTCGCGCGCAGCGCCACCGAGTTGTCGTTGTCGGACGCCGTGATGCTGTTCGCCACGCCGAGCCGCAGCCAGGGCAGGAAGGAATAGGTGCCGATCGTGTCGCTCATCCCGCTCCTCCCCGCCGCCTCGCCGGATCGCCCGCCATCATCGTGCCTCCGCTACGCCGCGCGCTTCATCTCGTGCGGGCGCACGATATGGGCCTCGCTTGCGAAGTTCGGATTGCGCCGCGTCTCCGCCGCCATGAATTCGCCGGCGCTGGCGCGCGATTGGAACGACGCAGGCGCGCCGGCGATCGGCGAATTGTCGGCCAGGCTCACCACCACATAGGACGTCTGATCGACCGCGATCTTGTCGTCGAATACGTGCTTCAGATCGCGCGACTTCGCCGAGATCTCGGACCGCGCCACGGCGTTGTTGGCCAGGAAGTGCGTGAACAGCCCGGAGATGAGCGTGACGAAGCGCCGGCGTGCCCGCTTGAAATTGTTGTCGACGATGATCTCTTCGTAGCGGGCGATGCGCTTGGTGACATAGCTGGTCTTTGCCTGGTCGCCAGTGACCGACAGCTCCAGCCCCGCCTCCTCGGCCTCGTAGTCGGACGCGCTGAGCTTCTCGCCGTCCTTGAGGTCCTTGAACTGGGCGATCGCGAACGACTCCCGGATGGTGGCGCGCTTCTCGATGCCCGACGTCGCGGTCGCGACCGAGAAGTAATTGGCGTCGTCCGGGCGCTGCGCGCCGATCTTGTCGAGGGTGATGCCGAGCGGGATCGCACGCTGGGTGATCTTGAGCGAACCGACCGGATGCAGGACAAGATCGGAGCCCGCGTCCACGGTCTTGAGCGTCACCAACAGCCTGCTGCTGTTCTGCAGCGCGGCAGTCCAATTCTCCGCCTTCGAGTATTCCGCCACCAGCAGGGGCAGCACGGAGACCGGCGGCAGGCTGGTGTCCTCCTTGTCGCCCCAGGTGTGGGAGAAGTCGACGTCGACGTCCCAGAACAGCAGCGAGATGCTCCCGGTGCCCTCGACGTGCCAGGGCGATGTGCCTTCGAGCGAGCCGCGGAAGCGGATACTGAACAGCCCCGCGCCGAACAGCTTCACCGACAGCGAGGCAGAGATCGTGATGATGAAATAGAACGGCGAGAACTGGAACAGCGCGTCGAAGGCGAGATGGCCCTCGATGTTGGCAATCGAGACGCCGAAATACAGCTCCGCATGTGCGCCGAACTGCACGGTGTTCGACGTCACCGCGAAATAGGCGTCGACCCGGATGCGGGCCACCGGCGTGTTGAGAATGTTGATCGCGATCCGGGGGATCGGCGGGAACGGCAGCGCCGGTGGATTGTAGGCCGGGTGGAAGCCGCCGACGGAGACGATGAAAGTGGCGTCGCCGCCGAACGACGCGAGCACGCCCATGCCGCCGTCGAGCGGCATGAAGATCACGCGGGATTCGTACAGGATGGCGAAGAACCAGCCGCGCTTCTTGTCGAACTCGATCGCGCCCATGAAGGCGACCTGGATGATGATGAGCGGCAGCCGCTCGTCCGGGATCGCCACCGTCAACTTGCCGATGATGGCTATGTTGCCGGGAATCTCGATGATGATCCCGAGCGACAGGCTGATCAGCGTCGGCGTGCCCCAGCCCAACTTCGCCATCGGGCCGATGAGGAAGGTCCCCTGCTCTGGCGGGAAGAATGTACGGAGGTCGGAGATGATCCGGTGCGCGTTGGCGACGACGTCGTGCGGGAACAGCACCGAGTCCAGCGAGCCGGCGCGCACGCCGTTGACTAGCGCGTCGAGGTCCATCGAGCGGTTGAGCCCGACCAGTCCGCCGACTCCCAGCAGGGTGAAGCCGAAACCGAGCTGCAATCCGGGATTGAACTCGACCGCGATGATGGCGATGAAGGAAAAGCCCTTTGACCCGTCCGGCATCTTGGTGGTGATGACGCCGATTGCCGTCACCGAGAGGAAGTCGAGGATCTTCAGTTCCAGCGCGCCGGCATATTCGCCGCGGTCCGGATCGATGAAGAGATAGCCGCCGCCCTTCACCGCCCCGGCATCGATCGACAGCCCGACGCCGTTCGGTGGCTTGAAGCCGAAGGATAGATCGATCGGGCCGAGGTTGCCGCCGCTCCCCGGAAAAGCGAGATCGGTCCGCAGCCCGATGTTTTCCACCACCGCGACCAGCGGACCGAGCGCCGCCTTCAGCGTCGCGCCGATATCGATCGGGAGGCCGTCAGCCGACGGTGTCACCGCGAGCGTCAGTCCCTGCACCTGGATCGGACCGAGGTCGATATGCGCTGGGATCTGGATCTCGAGATGCGAGGTGCCGCGGAAATACACGCCGCGCGGATAGGCGGCGCCGAGGCCGAGATCGAACTCGAACCGCGTCGAGATGCCCGACAGGATGGTCGAGATGAAGCCGTCCGAGCCGGACGCGTCGAGGACGAAAGCGAGGCCCTTGAGGTCCGCCTCGGCGAACACCTCGACGTCCTTGCCCGCCACCAGTGTGAAACCGCCGGCACCGCTCACCGATTGGTATTCGAGCCGCGTGCCCTCGCCGGTGCCAAGAACGATGGTCGGGCTGCCGGAGATGGCGGAGTATTCCACTTCGACGCGCGCGGTGCCCTTGGCCGACGTCGGCGCGCCGCTGCCTGCGAAGCCGATCACCATGTCGATGCCGCTACCCGGCCGCACCATCAGGCCGACACCGCCGGTGAGATCGAGGTCGCTCGAGATCGTCACCGCGATCGTCGGACCGAGCTGCATCCGCACCGACAGCAGCCCGCTGAACGACGGCAGCAGCGCGAAGCCCGGCTTCTTGCTCCCGGACTTTGGCAGCGGGAACAGTCCGAGCTCGGCCGATAGCCGCCCTGCGTCGCGCGCCCGCTCGAAGAACACCAAGCGCAGCCGTTTGCGCACGGCGGCGCGCCCGGTCGGGGGGCCGCCTTCGAGCGCGCGCGCGACCCGATCCGGCACCTCCACCATCCGGACGTCGAGCCCGAGCCCGGCCGCGAGGCTGTCGATCTGCCGCGCGAAGCTGGAGAAGTCGAAGCTGTCGGTGCCCCAGCCGAAGGCGTTCTCGAACAGTGTCACCGGGTCGGAGACGATCTTCGGCAGGTCCGGGAAGCTGAACCTGTAGTCGATGTAGTCCGGGCGGTTGCCGGCGGGCGCGGTATAGCGGGTGCGGATGACGCCGAGCGCCTGCAGCGCGAAACCGATGCCCGGATGATGGTTGCGCAGATAGGTGATGAAGAGATAGCCGACGAGCTGCCCCGGAAACTCGCCCTTGAAATTATCGGCGTTCAGCGTCGCCGAAAATGCACCGCCGGGCGCCGAGACGAGGTCGTCGATCGCCTGCACGACGCCGGCGATCGCCTCGATGGTCTTGAAGGCGTCTTCGAGCGAGCCGGACACGACCGTCGTCTCGCCGTCGGACGCCACTTCGCCGTCGAGCGACAGCCCGCCGCCGACCAGCGCCTGGAGCCGATCGAACAGCAGCTGCAAGTCGACCGCGAGATCGGCGATCGGCTTCGGAATCACGTCGGAATCCCAGCCCAGCTTGAGCAGCAGGCCCTGGAACGCGGCCGGCGACTCCACCGCCGCCCGCAGCGGCAGCAGCAGCTTGCCGATCTCGGCGACGATCGTTTCGAGGGCACCCGGTTCAGCCATTTTTCTTGGCCTCCGGATAGAATTCGCGGTCGACGACGTCGTGCAGCGCGGGATCGACGCGGTTGGTGATCAGCCATTTGCAGACATGGCAAAAGGTGCCGCTGTTGTTCCGCATCTTGCAGTCGCCAGCCGGACGATAGACCAGCCCGGTGAAGTTGTATGCGCCTTCGTACAGGCCGACCAGCCGCTGCGCCTTGCATGGCGGCTTGAAATTCGGGATGTCCTTCGGGTCGTCGCCCTCGTCGTTCACATGAGCGAAGTCGGGATCCTTGTTGAGCGGCAGATGGTTGCCTGCGATGAAGTCGCGCACCTTCTTTTCCACCACATAGACCAGCGCGTCCGCATCGTCGCGGCGCGGCACGAACAGCAGCGAGCCTTTCGGAAACACGGGAAACGGCGCCGGCGGCAATTCCAGCCCGCCGAGCCGGATCGAGCCGAGGTTCTGGTCGATGTCGCCGATGTCGAGTCTGACGAGATAATCGGAATCGGTGAACGTGAGCGGCAGTTGCCGGCCGATCGCCGTGATCTGGATGCGGCGGAGAAACGCCTGGCGGCCGGCCGCCTTCGCCTGCACCCAGCGCGGGATCTGGCGCGGGTCGATCCTGACCTCGATCGAGCCACCCTGCTGGGTCGAAGCCTGGGTCAGCCTGGCCGAAAGCTGGACCCTGAGAAGTTCGAACCATTTCACCTTGGACGGATCGACCAGACGGGAGTGATTGGCGGCGTAGCTCGGATCCTGAAAGATGTCGGCGAGCGCGACGATGTTGTCCTGCTCGCTCGAAGCGGTCGCATTGTCTTCGGCGCTCGTCTCGTATTCGTCGCCGAGATTGAAGGAATGGCCGAATTCGTGCGCGACCGTGTCGATGATATCGGTGAGGTCGGCGTCGATGTCGCTGGCAGGCTTGCGCCGCATCACCTTCTTCGTCGCCGTGTTGGTCGCCGGATACTCGAAGTCGAGCGTCTTCAGGCTCTGCAACGAATTGGCGGTCACGGTCGACTGGTTGAAATTGGTGCCGCCGATCATGTCCTCGTTGGTGATCATGGCGATCAGGCCGCGGCTGCGCTTGAAGGTGCCGTCCGGTATCCACTCGGCGCCGAGCGCGGTATGCGGCGACGACCCGAGCCGCAGTCCGGACAGGTAGGCCATGATCGGCGCCGCAACGTTCGCGCGGCCGTTCCGAGCGAGCTCCGGCGGATGCCGGCGCGGATCCGGGGCAAGGTGCCGGGTGACGCTGGCCGGCTTGAAGAACTGATAGGCGCGGGCGATCAGTGGCGCGAGGTTGGCATCGCCCGCCGCATCCGCCGCCGGCATCGTCAAAGCGGCCCCGGACTTCGCCGACCGGTCGCCCCAGCGGGAGCCGAGCATCAGGCCGTAGAAAGTGTCACGTGCCTCCAGGATGCCGAGCGATTTCTGCTTCCTCCACGCTTCGATCAGGGTGTCGTTGACCTTCGCCGCATCGTAGTTGGGCAGCGACTGACCCGCCCAGCGCGCCTTCAATTGCGCCGGCGTCGCAGTCTCGTTGCGGAGCGGCAGGCCGACGCGGGCCACGAGCTCGTCGACCTCGTAGATGCTCTTGTCGTCCGAAACGCTGTAATTCCACGGAATCGGTCCGCCCCTGCTAAGCTCCGAGGTCTCCTCGTCGTTGACGCGCCAGCCGCAGGTCACCGCCTGCTCTTCCGACGCCTGGAACGCCTTGAATACGTTGAAACTGCCCGCGAGCGTGCCGTAGGGCTCGTGGCGCTTCTGCGAGAACAGACCGTCCGCCGCTTCCTGCACGATCTTGTCGAACTTGTCCTTCTCGGACGCGCGAAAGCCTTCGGCGAGGAACAGGATGTTGTGCATCTCGGCGGCATTGGCGAGGTCGCCGGCGCGCACCGTTGAGATGTTGTCGCGGATCTTGGCGTAGTCGACCACCTTCACCGGCAGGCTCTGGTTGACACCGAGGAAGCTGCCGTCGAGCTGGGCCGCCCCCTCGCTCACGCCCCTCAACCGTCCCTCATTGTTCGTATTTGCCACCACGAAGGTACCGGGACTTGCCGAGCTGAGCGTGACGAAGCCGTGCCCGGTGATGTCGCCGACGAGATCGGTCCCGGTCGGATCGTCGCTGAACAGCGCGCACAGCGTCGGCTGGCTGTGGGCGACCGTCGGATGCAGCGCCGTGGTGATCGAGGAGTTGCCGAACCACCAGCCGAGCACATCGTCGTGCACCTGGATACGCGCGACGATGTAGCCGGGGCCGTATTCGATCACCACGAGGTTGGTGCCGACGTCGTCGCCGGTGATGGTGCGCGCCGCAGGATCGATCGTCACGAAGCTGGTCAGCCGGGACCCGACCGGGTTGTACGGCGCCAGGATTCGAAAATTGCAGTCCGCGGTGACGTCGGTCAGCGTGTAGGTCGTCGAGCCGTTCGGCAGATCCTGGTCGAACACGCGGAACGGCAGCACCTTGGTCGCGGGCTTCTTCAGCGCGACGTGCATGTCGCAATGCGGATAGACGATGAGAGGCATGCCGGCACAACCCTCTCAGCCAGCAGAACTATTGGGAAGCCCGTCGTTCCCATCGGAAATCTGGCATCACGAAGATTGTACACCCAAGCCTTCTCAATACAACCTCAACGTGATACTGTTTCGATATCCTTCTGCAATCGTCGTTTGCCGAGTGGAGCTCTCCATCACTGGGGCCAATCCTGCTGCATATGCCGGCGGCGTAGAGCATCTCGTTGTCATCGTTCACAGATGAACACGAACGCTCCGTGGTTTCCGATGAGAAGCGATTGGAAGGCGCTGGGTTCGTCGCTGTCCCCGCGGGGTACGAGACCGATGCGTGACCCGGTTTCTGACCGCGTCACGCCTCTTGAGACGCACTGCGACTGACCGCGTCTCCTATCCATGGGTTCGGCCCGACGCTGCTCGGCGTTGTCACGGGCGCCGACAGGCATCGTCACGTCACTCAGATGTCAAACAGCCACTTGCGGTCGGTTCAGGCGTGCGCGCGCGGTCTCGCGGCTCGATGAGTCCGAGGAATGCGTTGGTCGCGCGCGTCTCGAAACACGAGAGGCGCAGGGAGAACCGGACCTCGACTGAGGCCCGTGGCCCGCCTGCGAAAAAAAATGCAGGCGGCAGGTACCACAGGTCCAGCCGGACGACCCGGCCCTCCCTGCGCGATCAGTTTTAACGGTGTCCTTCGTGCTCTCCTTGGGGACCGGGCTTTCTTGCCCCCATCGCCCGCGTGACGCTTGCGCATCAACAGCAGGCTTGACCTCAGCATCGGGAGGCCGGGACCACACGACTTCGCCGTCCGCGACGCAAGCGCTCGTCTGGCGCAGCATCCACGTCCATCGCAGCCCACCTCCACGTATCGTGACGACGCGTACGCCCTCTGCATGAGGCGGGATGAACGGAGTAAAGCATGATTTCCGATAAAAAGAACGAGGGATTTTTGGCCAGCGTCGAGCGGCCCGGCGATCGCATCCAAGAACCCGGGTTTCCGCCCAGATATCTTTCCACCGTCATAGCCTGGCTCCGTCCCGGCCATTCACTTCGACCAACATGATTGAACGACGTGCATGCCCGAGCCTTCGCCGAGTCGAGGCGGTTGCGGCCGCGCAGGAAGGACGGAGCCCGGTATGACAAGCAACTCATTCGCAGATTCTCTTGGTGCACCGCGCGTGAACCCCGTGTATCACGCCGCAGCATTGCCAATCTCATCGATTGAGCGCAGGCTCCCCTTCCTAAGCGCGCAAGTCGCATTACGGCACCAGCCGCATCAGGGGAGAGACGCATGAAGGAACCGGGCCTCGACGGCCGCCACCGCGACAAGGATGGCGAGATCAGCAGGAAGCATGGCAACACGCTGGTCGGCACGTTGCGCAAGATCTACGGAAAGTCGTTCGCGGCCGGTTATCCGGATTCGACCAAACTCAGCGACGTGCTGCTTCAGCTCAACGAGACCTCGCTGAGCCAGCTGCGTAGGGATCACGGCACCGGGCATCTGGAGCACAAGATCAAGGAGGCGTCGAAATGATCGGCAGCGTGCATCGCACGTTGCCGTCACCTGCTGGACCCACGCAAGATGGGGGATGCTGACCGAGACTGACGGCACATCGCCGACCAGTGCCTCGCCCTTGACCGTCAAACCTCAGTCAGCCGACCTCAGGACGTCGGCGAACTGCTGCTCGAACCTTTTCTGCTGTCCCGTGCTCGGAAAATAGACCGGGCGGCCGGCGTTGATCACGTTGAAGCCGTCCTTTGTCAGTCGAGGCTCCAGAATCCGGCAGACGTTTGCCTTGATCAAGATCAGGGGAACGCCGCGATCCGACACAAGGCTGGATAGGTCCGCGACGAGCAGCGGGTAATCGTCTTCGATCAACGCATTCCTATCCTGACTCGCGTCTTTCGGCAGCTTGTCCACTTGCTGGTAGGTCGCATCGACCAGCACCCATCCCTTGCGCTGAAATTGTCGCAGCCCCTCTTCTTTCGTCGCAGGGGTGGCTCCCATCTGGCGCATGAGGGCCGTGAACAACGGCTCGCTGATCGAGCCGGCCGAGTCATAGAAGTATTTTCCTGAGGCCGGCGGCGATTCCGCGACGATGACAAGCTTGGCGACGTCCGGCTCATAGCGGCGTCTCAGCCCGAGATAATAATCTCGCCCCCTCGCCAACATCGACGATGCACCTCCACCGCACGAATTCGCAACACGGCGATCACTGACGTCACTGAACGTTCGTTTAGCATCAAGCGCCAACGATGGCAGCAAGGTCTGCAACACGCCGTCTGGAAAAGAATGCTGTCCAGCGGCGACGGGAAGGCCAGCGCTGCTTTCCCGTCGCTGAACGAAAGTGCCCGGCTTGTTACTTCCCCATGCTTCCCGCCTGGTTCGTGCCCGGGCCGACATTGCCCTGGCTCGACGAGGTGGAATCGCGGCCGGACTTCATGTTGCTGCCGGTGGTCTGCGACGAGGTGGTCGACGTCGCGGCGTTGTGCTTCTTGTGGTGCTTCGCTTGCGCGGCGAGCGGGACGGCGGCGAGGGTGGCGGCGACGAGGGTGGCAATGGCAAGCTGGGTCTTCTTCATGGATCCGATCTCCATCCGGTTGAACTCCACGCCGCCCAACCCGGCTGCGACATCACAGTTCCTGCCGGGGGATCAAGCGTTGTTGTTCGATTCCGACGGCGCGCGTGAAGGTGCGATGCAGCAGCGTCAGGCCGGCGCTTGCATGGGCACGGCGCCAGGCTGCGACACAGGCTTGGGAAACGGCCGGAAGGTCATCATCATCATGACAGCGCCGAGGCCCATCACCCACGAGCCGACATAGAGCCAAGTGTAGCTCGCAAAGCTGTCGTAGATCAGGCCGCCGGCCAGCGGGCCGGTCGCCATGCCGAGGCTGCCGGCCATCGCCGTGCCGCCGATCACCGTGCCCATGATGCCTTGCGGAAAATTGTCACGCGCGATCGCGGCGTAGAGCGGCATGGTGCCGGCATAGAGGAAGCCGAAGGTGGCCGCAACCGCATAGAACGCGGCGAGGTCGCGCACGACCACGTAGGAGAGCGCGCCGAACGCCTGCGCGAGCAGGCCGAGAACGAGCACGCGCTTGGCGCCGAAGCGGTCGCCGAGCAGGCCGAAGGCGATGCGGCCGCCGAGCCCGGCGAGCCCCTCGATGCTGTAGATCGTCACCGCCGCCATCAGCGGGATGCCGCAGGTGACGGCGTAGCTCACGGTGTGGATGATGGGGCCGGAATGCGTGGCGCAGCAGAAGAAGTTGGTGGCGAGCAGGATCAGGAACTGCGGCGAGCGCAGCGCTGCCGATCGCGTCATCTCGGCCGGCCCGGCGGCGGGACCCGACGCGACGGCGTCGCCGGGCGCGGACGATGGCGGACGGCCCACGAGCAGCGACGTGGGAATCATGATGGCGGCCACGATCGCGGCGATGCACTGCATCGCGGTCCGCCAGTCGTAGCTGGAGACGAGCCAGGCCGCGAGCGGCGACATCGTCATCGGCGCCACGCCCATGCCGGCCGAGACCAGCGACACCGCGAGGCTGCGATGGGTGTCGAACCAGCCGGTGACGGTCGCCATGACCGGCGGGAAGATCGCCGCCGTCGCGATGCCTGCGATCAGGCCGAACAGCAGTTGGAACGCCAACAGCGAGGATGTCAGGCTTGCCAGCAGCAGGCTGACGGCGAGCAGGATCGATCCGATCAGCAGCACGGGACGCGGGCCGATGCGGTCGGACAGCGTGCCCCAGCCCATGCTGGTGACGGCCATCGCCAGGAAGCCGATCGTCATCGCGGTGGAGATCCCCGCGACCGACCATCCGGTCTCGGCGGCCATCGGCTTGAGGAACACCGGCAGCGAGAACAGGCCGCCGACGGCGACGCAGCCGAGCACGCCCCCGGCCGCCACGATCACCCAGCGATAGTACGATGTGCTCATCCGCCGTCTCCTTCCCGATTGTTCGGTTGGAAGACGATCGGGACAAGGCCGAGACGACACGCGGCGATCGGATTTTTTCGCGGGCTGTGGGGCCGGCGCCTCACACCGGCGTCATGCCGTGCTGGCGCTTGGTTTCGGCGGTCTCCTCCGAGACCAGATATTCGATGAAGGCCCGCGCCGCCTCGGTATGCGCGCCGGCCTTGCACAACGCCGCCGCGAACACGGTGCCGGGCTGCAGCGACGCGGGCAGCAGGCCGACGATATCGATGCCGGGCGCGCCGAGCATCTCGCTGAGCTGCTGGAAGCCGACGTCGACCTCGCCATCGGCGAGCAGCCTGGCGACGGGAATGCCGGGCTTGGCCTGGACCAGGCGCGAAGTGCCCTCGCTCTCCAGGCCCCAGTCGCGGGCGAGCTTCTGCACATACGTGCCGCTCGGGCCGGTGGAGATGCCGATCGCCCTGGCGTTCTCCATCGCCCTGCGCACGGCGGCCTCGTCGAGCGGATCGGGCTTGGGGCTGCCGGCGCGCACCGCCATCGCCATCGGCGATTCCGCGATTTCGATGATGCTGCCGGGAACGAGATGGCCGTCGCTTTCAAGCTTCTGCAGCGCATCGGAGGCGAGCACGGCGAAGTCGAACGCTTCGCCGGCGCGGATGCGCTTGGCGGCATCGACGCCGCCGACGGATTCGATCGTGATCACCTCGCCGGTCGCCTCCTCATAGGCGGCGGCGAGCTCAGCGAGGATCTGCCTCGTCGCCATCGAGGAAATGCCGGCGGCGGTCACGCTCATGATCTGCTCCGTTCAACGATGTCGATGACGCCGCAAAGGCGGACGCGCACGTCTCGGATATGGCAAGCGCGGCGGCGGAGCAAGATGGTCGTCACTTCGGCACGTTGCGCTCCAGGTCCTCCAGCCACGCGGTGGCGTTGCCGTCGGACGGGGCGCGCCAGTCGCCGCGCGGCGACAGGGCGCCGCCGGCCACCACCTTCGGGCCGTTCGGCATCGCCGAGCGCTTGAACTGGCTGAAGGCGAAGAAGCGCTTGAGGAACACCTCCAGCCACTTCCTGATCTCGGGAAGCGTATAGGCGTGGCGCTTGTCGGCAGGGAAATGCGGCGGCCAGGCGCCGTCGCCGACATTCTTCCAGGCGTGATGCGCCATGAAGGCGATCTTCGACGGGCGCATGCCGTAGCGCAGCGTGTAGAACAAATTGAAGTCCTGCAGCTCATAGGGGCCGATCGTGGCCTGGGTGCTCTGCGGCGTCTCGCCCTCCTTCACCGGGACCAGCTCCGGCGAGATCTCGGCCGACAGCACCGCCTCGAGCGTGCGGTCGACATCGGCCGAGAACTGATGCGAGGCGATGACCCAGCGGATGAGATGCTGGATCAGGGTCTTCGGCACGCCGGCATTGACGTTGTAGTGCGCCATCTGATCGCCGACGCCATAGGTGCACCAGCCCAGCGCCAGCTCGGAGAGATCGCCGGTGCCGAGCACGAGGCCGCCGCGGTCGTTGGCGAGGCGGAACAGATAGTCGGTGCGCAGCCCGGCCTGCACGTTCTCGAAGGTGACGTCGTAGACCTGTTCGCTGCGGCCGAAGGGATGGCCGATGTCCTTCAGCATCTGCGTCGCCGCGGGGCGGATGTCGAGTTCGGCGGCGCTGACTTGAAGCGACGACATCAGCGCATGCGCGTAGGACTTGCTCTGCGCGCCCGTGGCGAAGCCGGGCATCGTGTAGGCCAGGATGTTGGTGCGGGGAAGGCCGAGCAGGTCGATCGCCTTCGCCGCGACGATCAGCGCATGAGTGGAATCGAGCCCGCCGGAGACGCCGATCACGATGCGCTTGGTGCCGGTTGCGCGCAGCCGCTGCGTCAGGCCGGCGACCTGGATGTTGTAGGCCTCGTAGCAGTCCTGATCGAGCCGCGCGGCATCGCTCGGCACGAACGGAAAGCGCTCGATGCTGCGCATGAAGCCGATGTCGCCCTCGGCCGGCTGCAGCTCGAAGCCGATGCGGCGCCAGTGCATGCCGGCGCCTTGCGCGCGCGCATTGTCGTCGAACGTGCCCATCAGCGCCCGCTCCTGGCGCAGCAGATCGAGATCGACGTCGGCGAAGATGGTCTGTCCGGTCTGGCGGAAGCGCTCGCTCTCGGCGAGCAGCACGCCATTCTCGAAGATCGAGGTCTGGCCGTCCCAGGCGAGATCCGTGGTGGATTCGCCGACGCCCGCCGCCGCATAGACATAGGCCGCGAGGCAGCGCGCCGAGGTCGAGCGGCACAACAGTGAGCGGGACTCGGCGCGGCCGACCGTGATCGGGCTGCCCGAGAGATTGGCGAGCACGGTGGCGCCGGCGAGCGCGAGCTCGGACGCCGGCGTCACCGGGATCCACATGTCCTCGCAGATCTCGACGCCGATGACGAGGCCGGCGACATCCGCGGCGGCGAACAGAAGGTCGGTGCCGAACGGCGCCATGGTCTCGGCGACCTCGATCATCTCGCCGCGGATGCCGGCGCCGGAGGCGAAGTGGCGGCCTTCGTAGAATTCGCGATAGGTCGGCAGGTAGCTCTTGGGAATAACGCCGAGCACCTCGCCGCGGTGGATCACGACGGCGCAATTGTAGACGCGATGCGCAAAGCGCAGCGGCGCACCGACGATCAGGACGGGCATCAGGTCGTGCGAGGCTTCGACGAGGGTGAGCAGCCCGCGCTGGACGGCGTCGAGCAGCGGGTCCTGCTTGACGAGGTCCTCGATCGCGTAGCCGGACAGACAGAGCTCCGGAAACACCGCGACCGCCGCGCCCTGGTCATGGCAGGCGCGCGCCGCGGCCAGGATCGCCGCCGCATTGGCGGTCGGGTTGGCGACGCTCGAGGCGGTGACGCAGGCAGCAACGCGGGCAAAGCCGTGGCGGTAGATCGAATGGAAATTCATCGTGGCAGTCCATCTCCTGTCGCCTGATCATACGACATGGACCATGACGGGAGCCATAACAAGCGCGGCAGGTCAGCACCGCCCCGTCCGCAGGCTGACTCCGTGGGCGTCATTTGAATTGCGCGGGCCACCCGGTGCCGGGTAACTCGAAGGCTCGCTCCTTCGCTCAAGTCCAGGTGAACGGCATCCATGAACCTCTTCGTCATCGGCTTCGGCTACACCGCCCAGCGCTTCGTCGAGCTGCACCGTGGCGCATTCGCCCGCATCGGCGGCACGGTCCGCAGCGCCGACAAGCGTGCGCGACTGGCGCATGATGACATCGACCTGTTCGACGGCACGGCCCCCGCGGCCGCGACGCTGGCGAAGGCGGCGCAGGCCGACGTCGTGCTGATCTCGGTGCCGCCTGGAGGAGGCGACGACCCAGTGCTGGCCGCATTCGGCGACGCCATCACGGCGGGGCGCGCGCGGCACGTGGTCTATCTCTCGACCGTCGGCGTCTATGGCGACCATCAGGGCGGCTGGATCGACGAGGACACGCCGCTGGCACCCGAGCACGACCGGGTGCAGGCCCGGGTCCGCGTCGAGCAGGACTGGCGCGCGCGGATCGGTGACCGGCTCGCGGTGCTCCGGCTCGGCGGCATCTACGGGCCGGGCCGCAACGCGCTGGTCGAGCTGCGGGCCGGGCGGGCGCGGCGCATCGTCAAGCCGGGACAGGTGTTCAACCGTATCCATGTCGATGACGCGGCCAGCGCGATCATGGGCGCGATCCAGCGCGGGTCAGGCGGCGCCTGGAACATCGTCGACGACGAGCCTGCGCCGCCGCAGGACGTCATCGCCTATGCCGCTGCGTTGATGGGCATCGCCCCGCCGCCGGAACTGCCGTTCGACCGCGCCGAGCTGTCGCCGATGGCGCGCAGCTTCTATGCCAGCAGCCGGCGCATCCGGAATATCCGCGCCAGGCAGGAGCTCGGCGTCGGCTTCGCCTACCCGACCTATCGCGCCGGGCTCGAGGCGCTATGGGCCGCCGGCGAAGGGCGCTGACGCGAGATTTCCGCCGCCGGGCGGGAAACCTTTCACGCCACTGACGATTGCAACGAACAGAGATTGTCATGCGGGTTTGACGCGGCTGCACGTCGCGCAGCCCTCACGGATCAAAGGATGTTCGACATGCAAGGCGATCAACCCATCAGCTGGCTGATGTTCTTCACGCTCGCGGCCGCGATCATCATCGCCGCCGGCGCGTTCCTGGCCTTCCTGCGGTCGCGGCACAACCGAGAGATCGCGGCGGTGGCGCTCGAGGGAGACGGCCGGGGCCGCGGCGTGGCCCCGTCCGGTGCCCTGCCCGAGCTCGGCGGCCTGTTCGTGCTCGCGCTGGTGGTCGCCGGCCTGCTGGTTGCCGGCTATCAGAGCGGCGACGCGACGCGCTTCGCCGGCGGCGACAAGCCGACGCCAGTGCCGTCAGCGCCGACCAACACCGACCGCGGCACCACGGTCGGCGCCGGCGCCGCGATCACCCCGCCGGAAGCCCCGACCATGACCCAGCCGGCACGGCCCGGCCCGGACCTGCGTACCGCGCCCGCGTCGTCGCCGACGGGAGCCGGCCCCGAGAGCGGCGGGCATCCGGAGGCCAATCCCCCGGCGAGGTGAAAAAGCGCCTCTCGAAAGCAAGAAGGCCGCGCAATGCGCGGCCTTCTTGATGTTCACTCCAAGTTTGATGTTCACGCCGGGAGGATCCCCCCCCGATCAGATCGCGGCTGCGACCTTGTCGAGGCCGATGGTGCGCGCAAGCCGCCGCACTTCGTCCTTCTGATCCTCGCGCAACTGCCATAGCAGCGGCATCGCGGCTGACTTCAGCTGTTGCACCTCATCCGAATCCGGATCGAGCGCCACCGCGCCCGGCTTCGCCGCGCCCTGGCGTCCGGCGTGGATCTTGCGGGCCACGGCGCGCAGCGCCGTCTCGACCGCCGGCCAATAATATTCCTGGCTCGACGAGAGCCGCAGCCGTTCCTTGATGCCTGCGATCTGGCCGTCCGACAGCAACGAATAGGCCTTCTGCACCTCCGGCTTCAGCGGCGCCGGGGCCGGCTCGCTCCTGGCGAGAATCTTGGACTTCGGCACCATCGGCTCGGCAGCGACGACCGCGGCAGCCGACGCCTTTGCCATCTCCGGCTCGGACGGCGCATAGGCATAGGCCTGACGCAGCGTCGCCTTCGACGGGGCACTCGGCTGCTGCACCTCGGGGGTCGCAAGTGTGACCATCGCCAGGCGGTCGCCCTTGGCTTCACGATTGGAGAGCGGGCTCTTCGCCACCACCGGCGGCATCATCGCACCGGCCGAAGGCACGCTGTCCTGCATCAGGACGCTCGTCACGGCCGCGCCTGCAATCAGCACGCCCAGCAAAGCGACAAAAGCGATCGACTTCGTCACGCAATTCTCCGTATCCCGGCGGAAAGCCGCACTTTGCCGAAAAGTGGGAGTTAATTAAGGCTTTACGATGCCACAGAAACACAGAGGCCACCATTCTGCCCTGTGAACATGACGGACATTTTTTTTCACGCCGCCGAAGACAGCTCGGCCGGCATCAGCAGATCGTACGCGGCCTGGATGTCGGCAACGATGTCGGAGGCTTCCCAAAGCGCGGCCGGTTCCACCGAATGCAAGCTGATGGTCCAGTTCCCGCCGCGGGCGGTGCGGGGAACGCTCATGATGTCGAACTGGACGTTGCGGCATAGCGGATGCCGCTGCAGAGCATGCCCGACGCGGATCCGGATCTCCTCGAGCGTCACCCGCTCTTTGTCCTGCCGTAGCCCGATGCCCATCGCACGATTCCGCCAAGTTCAAGCTCCGCGGATTGTGGGACCCGATGGTTAATGGTGCCTTAAGGACACACATCACGTTTTCTCATGGCCGGAGGCCACCCGCGCCGCCGTACTCATCAGCCGTGCGCGCCACCAGCACGGCGACCGACGGGATGTCGGTGACCCCCGAGGTCGCGTGCCCGGCGCTCCAGATGTCGCGCCAGCGTTTCGGCCGCGCCTCGCGCGCAGCGATGTCGATGTCACTGCCGATCTCGATCGCGCCACGCGCCGGCAAGGCTTCGGGATCGAGCCCGGCCGCGACGATCGACGGCCGGAGCATGCTGGTCGGCAGGCCGGTGAAGGCCGAGGTGAGCAGCACGTCGTCGGCCGAACTCGCGACCAGCATCGACTTGTACCGGTCATCGGCCAGGCTTTCGCGCGTGGCGATGAACTTCGTGCCCATGTAAGCGAGATCGCAGCCGAGCACCTCGGCCGCCCGCAACGCCACGCCGTCGCTGATGCCGCCGGCGAGCACGATCGGCCCGGCGAAGAACGCCCTGACCGCGCGCACGAAGGCGAATGGATTGAGCCAGCCGGTCTGGCCGCCCGCCCCGGCCGTGAGCAGCACCAGGCCATCTGCGCCGGCCTCGACCGCGCGCTCTGCATGACGGATCGAGGCGACGTCAGCGAACACCAGCGCACCCGCATCATGCAAGGGCGCAACAACCTTTGCCGGCGAGCCGACCGAGGTAATCACGATCTCCGGGCGGCGCCGCAACAGCACCGCGAGATCGTCCTGCAGCCGCGCGTTTGATTGATGCACGATCAGATTCGGGCAGACCGGCGCAGCCGCAGCGCCGCTCGCATCGCTGCTGCGCGCAAGCCGATCGGCAATCTGGAGCAGCCAGGCGTCGAGCTCGTCGGGGGTTCGACAATTGACCGTCGGGAACGCGCCGATCACGCCGTTGGTGCAGGCCGTGCTCACCAGCTCGATTCCCGACACCAGGAACATCGGCGCTGCGATCAGCGGCAGGCGCAGCCGCGCCCGCAGCCCGTCCCATCGAGTGTCCTGCACGGCGCGTCCCTCCCTGATCCTTGTTGGGCTCAGGGATAACGGCGCCGCCGCGTGCGATCAATCGTCGCCGAAGAAGCTGAAGCGCGGCCCCTCCATGCCGACCGGCTGCGCCGCATAGGCACGCGGCGTCGTATCCTCACGCACGGCCTGCTCGACCGCGCGCAGATCCTGCTCGCGGCGCTGGCGCCGGCGCTCGACATATTGCCGGTGCCGCTCGGTGCGGCGCTGCTCCGCGACGCGCTTGCGCTCCGCCCCGCGCGCCTTGAGATCCGCGTCCTCGGCCTTCGCTGCGGCCTTGTCCTGTCCCTTCTCCTGAACGTCCTCGGCGGTACCGGCCTGCGTGCTGGCCGGCGCCGAAGAGGCGGCGGGCACAGCCGTCGCGTCCGGCACGGCAGCCTGCGGCGAGGGCGAGGGATTGGGCGATACCGGCGTCGCCGGCCCCGTCTCCGCTGCTGCGGGCGCCACCTTGATCGGCGTGGTCGCGGCCGCCTGCGTTGCCGCAAGATACGAGGTGGTCGTCGGACTTGGCGACGGCGTCTCCGGCACGGAACGCGCGAGCTTGGCCTGCTCGAACACCTGCGAACTCGGATGCATGCCCTCCGCGATCATGAGCCCGCCGCCGAGACCGGCCGCGACGGCGATGGCGACCGTTCCGGCTCCCGCAAAAAAAGCTGTCGAGGTGCGCATGGCCTTGCTCCGCTATTGTTCGGCCGGGCAACGCGGCGCGCGCAGCGATGTTCCGAGGACGACAAGCGCGCCTTGAGCGCGATGGGCTTTCTGATAGCGTCGGCAACAAGCCCCGCGACGCCATAACGATCGCGGCATCTCGGGAGGATCGTCCATGAGCCTACAGCTTCATTCGTTTCCGGTCGTCTGCGAGCAGACCCTGCTCACGCTGTCGCGTCATCCGTCGCGCACCGCCTTCAGCTGGCCGGACGGATCGCTGACCTATCAGGGCGCGATCGACCTGATCGGCCGCATGCAGTCCGTGTTCATGCGGCTCGGCCTGCCGCCGGGAACACGCGTCGCGTTCCTCAGCGCGAACCGCGCCGATGCCTGGTGCGCCGGCACGGCGGCGCAGCTGTCGCGGCTCGCCATCACCTGGCTGCATCCGCTGGGCTCGCTCGACGATCAGCTGTTCCAGCTCGCCGATTCCGAATCGCAGGTGCTGGTGATCGATGCCGCCGCGTTCCACGACCGCGGCGGCGAACTGGCCGCGCGCTCGGGCGGCCTGCGCCACGTGTTGACGCTGGGCGCAGCCGGCTATGGCGTCGACCTCCTCGCCGCGATCGAGCAGTCAGGCCACGCCAGCGCGCGCAACTTCGCCACGCCCGAGGACATCGCGACCTTGAACTACACCGGCGGCACCACCGGAAAGTCGAAGGGCGCGCTGCGCCATCACCGGGAATATGGCGGCTTCGCCACCGCGATCCTCGCCGATTTCGAGATCCCGGAGCGCGCCCGCTATCTGACGGTCGCCCCGATCAGCCATGTCGCCGGCACCAAGGTGCTGCCGACCCTGATGCGGGGCGGCACCGTGCACATGCTGAAGGGATTTGATCCTGAGGCCGTGCTCGCGACCATCGCGCGCGAGCGCATCAACTTCACGCTGTTCGTGCCGACGATGATCTACGTGCTGCTCGATCATCCCGCGTTAGCTAAGACAGATCTCTCCTCGCTCGAGCTCGTGCTGTACGGCGCCTCGGCGATGTCGCCGACGCGGCTGGTCGAAGGCATCGAGCGCATCGGCCCGGTGTTCTCGCAGCTCTATGGCCAGACCGAATGCTATCCCGTCTCGGTGCTGCGGAAGGCCGATCATGATCCGAAGCAGCCGGAGCTGTTCCTGTCCTGCGGCTTCCCGATCGCGGCCTGCGAGGTCAAGATTCTCGATGACCATGATCAGGAGGTCGCGCTGGGCGAGGCCGGCGAGATCTGCGTGCGCGCGCCGCATGTGATGGCGGAGTATTGGCAGCGGCCGGACATCACCGCCGAGACCTTGAAGAACGGCTGGCTGCACACCGGCGACATCGCCCGCCGCGACGAGCGCGGCTACATGTACATCCTCGACCGCAAGAAGGACATGATCGTCTCCGGCGGCTTCAACATCTTCCCGCGCGAGATCGAGGACGTGCTGACGCAACATGCCGACGTGGCGATGTGCGCGGTGGTCGGCGTGCCCGACGACAAATGGGGCGAGGCGGTCACCGCGATCGTGGTGCCGCGCGCCGGCGCGCAGATCGACGCTGCCGAGCTGATCGAGCTCGTGAAGGCGCGCAAGGGCTCGGCCCATGCGCCCAAGAGCATCTCGTTCGTCAAGGAGCTGCCGATGACCGGCGTCGGCAAGGTCGACAAGAAGGTGCTGCGCGCACGGTTCTGGGAGGGCCGCGGGCGGATGGTGGGGTAGCGGCATCATCAGCTCCCTCGATCGCCACCGTCATTGCGAGGCGCTCTTGCGCCGAAGCAATCCAGGGCCGCGGATGAGGCCCTGGATTGCTTCGCTCCGCTCGCAACGACGGCAATCCAGACTCGCGGCTTTGCAATGCCGATGGAAGCTCTCGCCCGTAGCCGCCGCGCTCCGCTGTCGTCCCGGGCAAGTGAAGCGCGACCCGGGATCCATAACCACAGGGCAGCGTCGTAAGCGCTGACGTAGCGACCCGCGTGCCTCGACCGTCGTCTTATGATCATGGGTCCCGGCGTTCGCCGGGACGACAGCCTTTGTGTGGCGCGATACTCGCCACGCGATCCGCTGTATCCAAACAACACTGAATGCGCTGCCCCCATTGCAGACATGACATTGCTGCCTCGCGGCGCATCTGCGTCCGAGTCTTGCTGGTGTCGTTCCCCTCCAACTCACGGAGGGTGCAGGGAAGGCCAGGCCTCGACCGAGGCCTGCGGTCCGCGTGCAGCAAAAAAGCACGCGGCAGAACCACAGGTTCGGCCGGATAGACCCGGCCTTCCCTGCGCGATGGCTTTACGATTTATACGCAGTCTCCTCGGTGACCGGCTTGTTTGCCACCGTGGCGACAACGCGTTTCACGCGTTGCGCGGACCTCAGCTTCGGGAGGCCAGGACCCTGCGACTTCACCGTCCGCGACGTGGCGTACGTCGGCATGCCCAAAGCATGCTGCGCCCCATCGCGGCCACCGCATCCCACCCAACGCATCGTGACGTTCGCGAAGCGCCCCTCGTCAGTGAAGCGGGATGCGGAGAAGAGACCATGGATTTCTGAAAATGCAAAGTCGAATATTTTTCGCTCCGCATCTGGACAGCCCAAATCAGCTTGATCGCGCGAGCGAATTTCGTCTTTGCGCGCGCCGCTGCGGACGCCCGACCTGCGCCGGAAAGTATCGATGGGGAAGCAAGCCTGCTCGTCGGCCAAATCAACCTCGCTGCGGCACAACGAATCCCAGGCGACGCGCGACAGAGGGCCCAACGAAAAGCCGGTCTGCACTCCGACCCGCTGTCGTGCCGAACAAGCGAAGCCGGACGATGTGCAGGCATCGTCGCGTTCGCGCGACCCAGGACCGAGACCCCAGGACGTGGCGAGCCCGGATGCATCAATGCGCGTGCCTCGAATATGGCCCTGGGTTATGGGTCCCGGCGTTCGCCGGGACGACATTGATTTTGTCGGACGAGCGTCCAGACACGACAACCATCTCACAACGCCGCGAACGCAGCGCGCGACGGTGCGAGCGGCAACCAGTCCGGGATGCGGCGCTTGGCGAGCCAATACGGCCGCCACAGCATTCGCCATGTGGTGAGATCCACAGGGGCCTGGCGCCATTTCATTCGACCGGTCTCGATCTGCGACAGATCGTGCAGGTGCAGCCAGCGCCGCGCGATCCACCAGAGCTCGCGGGCGACGTCAGCATTCCCCCGTCCCTTGAGCTGGACGATGCCCAACAACGGATCAGGAAAACGGACGGCGACCTCCAGCGTCGCGACGCGTTCGCCCAGGTGCCGGACGCTCCACAGCCGAGAGCGATTGTGGGCGATGTCGGAGCCATAGGTGCGGACACAATTGCGCATAGTCATCGCTTCGTCGACCAGATCCGGGATGTCATCCAGCGGCCGAAACTCATAGTCCCCGACGCGACCGGGATGGAGCCACATGTCGCGGATTGGCCGTTGACCGAGATTGAGATGCAGCGAGACTTTCCCTCGCCAAGCGAGGGCAGCCGTCATTGCGGCATCGAGCTTCATGGCTGGCGTCCACGGCCTTTCGACGAGCTCGCGGCCGAAGCCGGCGGGCTGCCCCGAGAACCAGATCCACAGACCGAGCAGATGCATGCGGTCGCGCTTCAGCACCAGCGGCGCCCGCAGATACTCACGGGCGATCCACACCGCGGCCGGCTCATGCGCCAGCGCCGCCATCTCCGCCACGAGCTGCAGCCAGGTCGGCATCAGCTTCGGCGAGCGCGGCAAATGGTTGCCGATCTGCCGCCGGAACAGCTCGCCGTCTGGCAATGGTGGGATCGGACGGACGAACGCCTCCGGTGGCAGCTTGCGCAGCCAGAGCGGCAGACCGGCCGCGGCCGCCGCCTCGGCCAGCGGACGCCCCGCGATCACGCACGCGATCGCCCGCTCCGGATCGACATCCGGGCGCGGCACCGCCAGCGCGAACAGCAGCGCCGGAAAGCTCAACGCGAGGTCGGCGAGATGAGGATGTCGCATCGCGCATGCGCGCACGCGGGATTGCAGACGAGATGAATAGCGCCGCAGCCGGCGTTCGCGCAGGTCGGAACGCTCCGGCTCCCGGCTGGGAGTCAGCAAGAGATTTGATGTCATGACACGACGGTTCAAGCGCAGGCCACGAGGGCCGCGGGCTTTTCGATGAGATGCGAAAGGGTCAAATCATGGCCGGGACAATCATCCCGGTCGGCCGCGTCAATGATCGCGCAGCGAGCCCGGGAAGCGCGTGAGTCTGAACATCGTCGCCTCCTGCGTTGAAGTTGGGATGCGCTGAACTAGCGTGTTTCTCGGCAGAGCGCAACCATGGCCGCCGCCTCCTCCCACCTCGATGCACACGGGTCATCCTTGCGAAAGGTTGTCGGCGACCGGCACACCGCCGGCGCGAGCCCCCGAAACGACGAGGCGATCCAGGCCTTCCAGACAGATGATTCGACTTGGCCCTGGATTGCTCGCTGCGCTCGCGACGACGTGGTGAGTGAGCAGCGACCTGGATCGTTGATACTGACTGCGCGGAGCGATGCACCAGCCCTACCGCTTCCCCTTCGTCATGTTCAGCGCCACCGCGGCGCGGATCAGCGCCATGAACGCAGTCTCATCGATCACGTCGCCTTCATGAAGGTCGATCGCCCGGCGGGTATTGCCGTCGAGGCTGGCGTTGAACAGGCCGGAAGGGTCCGGCAGCGAGGCTCCTTTGGCGAAGGTCAGCTTCACCGCGGCCTTGTAGGTCTCGCCGGTGCAGACGATGCCGGCATGCGACCATACGGGAACGCCACGCCACTTCCACTCTTCGACGATATCGGGATCGGCCCGTTTGATGAGATCGCGGACGTAGCTGAGCATGACGCCGCGCCAATCCCCGAGCTCCTTGATCCGGGCGTCGATCAGCTCCGACGGAGACTGGTTCCCCTCGCCGACGCTCGTAGCCTTCGTTGGTTTCGCCATGACGCTTATTCCCATCCACCTGCTTGTCGTTTCACCTGCGTGTAGTCCGCGTCGTAGTTATACGACCATCTTGGCCTGCTCAAGTTTATAGCAATATTGATAACTCCACGGCCAAGCGGCACAGTGCACCAACGAGGTGTCGTCCAACATCACCGAGGTGCAGCACGACGCCAGCGAAACCGGCTCGGCCTCGTCCCAGGTGCTGTCGGCGGCGCAGTCGCTGTCACAGGACAGCAACCGGCTGAAGCTGGAGGTCGGGCGATTCTTGAGCACGGTGCGGGCGGCGTAAGAGCGAAATCGTTCGTCGTTGAACTCGTTCGCTCGCGACAACGGCAGTGTGTTCCCTCTCCCGCTTGCGGGGGAGGGCTAGGGAGGGGGCCGCTCCAGCGGCGGTGTGCGTGGCGCCCCCTCTCCAACTCTCCCCCGCAAGCGGGGGAGAGGGCGCAGCGGAGCTTGGCGCGGGGTTGATCGGTTCACCGGAAACGAAGCAGGCAACTGCCGATCACCGGCCCGACTTAATAACACCGCGCCGCAGCGCGCCGTTGGAAACGAAGCAGCGCCGGTGCGGTGATCAGTTCGCCAACTCGCTGTGAACGCAATCCGGACGGCTGACCGCCCCCCTCACCGCTTCTCGATCACGAGGCTCTGCACCACGCGGCCGAAATAGCCTCTCGCATCACCCAGCCGCGCCATCGCCAGCCCCGCGCCGTCCGGGCCGATCCAGCTTTCGGCGTCGAGCAGGATCCAGTCGCCGACCGGCTCGCGGGCCATGTTCACGGTGAGGTCGGCGTTGAGGAACGTGTAGCTGTGGAAGTCGAGCGCAGCGGAGGTGCCGTTGCAGAAGTCGCTGGCGACCACGGCGCGCATCGCCTGTGAGACGGCGTGGCCTTCGACCAGCGGCCAGTCGACGCGGTACCAGATCGCGCCGGGCCCCTTGACGCCGAACCGGCCGCGCGCGGCGCGCAGCGTCATGCCGCGCACGAACGGGCTGGTGGAGAAATCAGCAGGCTCCGGCAACGCATCGTCAGGACCGACCAGATCAACCGGCAGCTCGCGGACATCGTCCGGAAGCGGCACCGCATCCTGCCTGATCTTGAGCACCGTCGCCGTGACGACCACCGTGTCGCCGGCGCGCAAGCGCACCGCGCAGAGCTGGATCTTGCGGCCCTCGCGCAGCACCTCGGTCTCGATGAGGAGCTCTGCGAGCGGCACCGGGCGCATCAGGTCGATGGTGACGCGGGCAATGCGCATCGGCGACTTCGTCGGAATGCGCTCGGCCGCCCAAACGGCCAGCGCCGACGGCGCGGACCCGTGCTGCATGGTCGGATCCCACGGTCCGGCAGCATCGGAGCTGACGGCGACCCGATTGTCCGCGATGCGGAAGATCGGCCGCATCAGCGCGCGCCTCGCCACGCCTCAACCCGCGCTGGCAAAGGCGCGGTCGGCGCCATTGGGCAGTTCGATGTCGACCTCGAGCGTCGAGACATGTTTTCCCCGGTCCATGCGAACGATGACCTTGTCCGGATCAAGTACCACATGGCGCGAAACCACGGCGAGGATTTCCTCGCGCAGCTGCATCAGGAGATCGGGCTGTCCACGCAGGCTGCGCTCATGCGCGAGCAGGATCTGCAGCCGCTCCCGCGCGACGGGCGCCGAGGCTGCACGCCCCGTAAAGAGCCGCAGCACACTCATGCAGCCCTCCGTCCCAAGAGCAGGTTCATCAGGCCCTTGCGCTCGGTCGGGATCTGCATCTCGACCTCCTCGCCGAGCAGCCGGCGCATCGCATCGTGATAGGCGCGTGCGGGGGCGCTCGCCGGGCTGTTGAGCGTCACCGGACAGCCGACATTGGAGGCGCGCAGCACGTCCTGGCTCTCCGGCACGATGCCGAGCAACGGCGTCGCCAGGATTTCCAGCACGTCGTCGATCGACAGCATCTCGCCGCGCGCGGCGCGGCCGGCATCGTAGCGGGTGATGAGAATGTGCTTCTCGACGCGCTCGCCGTTCTCGGCGCGCACGGTCTTGGAATCGAGCATGCCGATGATGCGGTCGGAATCGCGCACCGACGACACCTCGGGATTGGTGACGATGAGAGCCTCGTCGGCATAGCGCATCGCCAGCATGGCGCCGCGCTCGATGCCGGCCGGGCTGTCGCAGATCACCCAGTCGAATGTCTTGCGCAGCTCAGCGATGACGCGGCCGACGCCGTCCTCGGTCAGCGCGTCCTTGTCCTTGGTCTGCGACGCCGGCAGCAGCCAGAGATTCTCCAGCCGCTTGTCGCGGATCAGAGCCTGCGGCAGCTTGGCGACGCCATGGACCACGTTGATGAGATCGAACACGACGCGGCGTTCCGCGCCCATCACCAGATCGAGGTTGCGCAGGCCGACGTCGAAATCGACGACGACGACCTTCTCGCCGGCCTGCGCCAGCGCCGCGCCCATCGCCGCCGTCGTGGTGGTCTTGCCGACGCCACCCTTGCCCGACGTCACTACGAGTACTTTCGACATGTCACGGATCCTCCTGCTACTCAGTTCAATGCAACGATCTTCATGGAATGACCTTCGAGCCGCGCCTGCACGGCCCGGCCGCGCAACGCGGCGTCGATCTGCTCGGCGGTCTGGTAGTAGCCGTCGATCGCGACCAGCTCGGCCTCGATCTTCTGGCAATAGATGCGCGCCGCCGCGTTGCCGTTGATGCCGGCCATCGCGCGGCCGCGCAGCGCGCCGTAGACGTGGATCGAGCCGCCGGCGACGATCTCGGCGCCCGACGACACCGCGCCGAGCACGGTGACGTCGCCATCGGGAAACACGATCGACTGGCCCGAGCGTACGGGCTGGTCGAGCAGCAGCGAGGTCGGCTGCTGCAGCGACGGCTTCTCCGGCTCGATCTCCTGCACGGCGCAGTGACGGCCGCCCGACAACAAGGGAGGCATGCCGAGCGACAGCCGCCCCTGCTCGACGCCTTCGAGACCGAGCACGCGGATGTTGCGCGACTCGATGCTCTTGATGAGATGGGTGATGGCGAGCGGGCTCAGATCCAGCGCTGAGAGATCGAGCACGATCGGCTTGCCGACGAAGAAGCCGGGCGAGCCCGCGAGCGTTGCATCGAGCTCAGCCAGCCAATCGGCAATCGGCACAACCGGCGAAAACACGAAGGCGACGTAGGAGCGCCCGCGCAGACGAATAACAGGACGCACCGTTTCAGCGCTGGCACTCATGACCATCCGACCCAACCCTTCTTAGTGATTGGTTAACTGTCGGCGCCAGATGGTTAACGGATAGTTAAATCGACGCTAAGCCGCTCAAAAATCGACAGCGGCCCGCCCGACATAGTTCGATGATGATCGAATCAAGGCGCAATCTTGGCATCAATGAGACGCAATTCATGAGCATCTGCGTCAAGACCCGTCACGCCTCATTTTAATCACATCATGATGATAACTTTAACGTACATATAATTCGGAACCGACGACTTTAAGAGGTTCCGATCGATTGACACTCGTCAGGGGGCGGGGCATGGGATCGATAGAGGCGCCCAAGGCACGGCAAACGTGCCACGGCGCCTTGCAGGAAGGGACCGCTGGCGTGCGATCGCTGATCGACGCGAAACGTCTGATTCTGCAAGTGATTCCGTATACTCTGAAGTGGCAGACCAGCTCCCGCTCTTCGTTTGAAACTAGCTCTCATACGACCGTGGCAGAAGCGTATCAGTTTACCGGAATCGAGCGTCAGAGGAGTAGCGTATGAGTTCGTTGAGTGAACAGAATCCGATGAACCCGCAGGACCCGCTGCACTATGCGCCGCGGTGGCTGCGCGAACGTCCGGAAGCCGCGCGTCTATCTCTCGTCGGTGACAATGCCAAGGCAGCGGAGGCGGCCGAGCGTCCCGCTTCGGGACAGCAAGGACCGCTCGATGCTCGCCTGGAGACCGCCGTGTTCGAATCCCTTCGCCAGTCGCTGAATCCGCAAGTCATGCGCGAGCCGCCGGATCTGGAGCGCGAGCGCGACCGCCGGTCGGTCGTGTTCAAGGTGGCCGGCCGCTTCGCCGCCGCAACCGGCGTCGCCGCCGTCGTCGCGCTGTTCTTCGTCAACATCGTGCCGGTGTGGCGCCAGCCCGACGCGAGCTCGTCCTTCGTCGCCGCCGTGCAGTCGATGAAGACGCTACCGCCGGTCGCCGCCGACGTCCAGGACGCCAAGGCGGACCAGACCAGCGCGCTGCCCGAGCGGGTGGAGCCGCAGGCTCCGGCGCTGTCGCAGTTCAAATCGCTGCTCGCGGACGCTCCGGCGCCGACGGCAGAGACCGACACTCCAGAAAAGCCCATGCTGCAGCAGTTCATGCAGTGGAACCAGAAGACGGGTCAGATGGAGCGGGTTCGCTAACCCTCTGCACGACTGATCCGACTTCCAACACATCACAGGCGACGATGATCGACGTCCTACCGCAGAAAGCGGCAGCACGCCGTCCGCTGGCTCACGCCCGCATGGCAGCCATCCTGCTCGCGTCCCTCGTGGCCGGCGAGGCCGCTGCTGCGCCCGGCGAGAGTGTGAGCGTGGCGCGCCAGCTCGGCAGCCGCGTCGGCCCGATCATTGGCGCCGCGCTCGCGTGCCGCGACATCGCCCGGCCGCGCATCCAGGCCATCATCGAGAAATTCCAGCTCGTCATCCGCGAGGCCGCCGCCAGCGAGGCCGACCGTGACGAGCTGACGCGCCTGCTGGACCGCTATGTCGCCGAAGGTCGCAGCCTCGTCACGTCAGGCCGGCTGGATTGCGGCGGCGCCAATCGGCAGCTTGCCGATCTCGAACAATCCATCGCAGCGCCGCCTCCGGCGCGCGCGAACCTGTCTGCCGTGAGCATCGGACCTGCAACGGCGCAGGCCGCGACTGTACCGGCGCAACTGCTGCCGCCGGCCGGCAACGTGCGCGGGGTGACGCAGAGCGAGATCAAGCTCGGCATGGTCATTCCCTACAGCGGACCGGTGAAGGAGAGCGGGCGACTGCTCAAGATCGGCGTCGAGACGGCGTTCAATCGCGCCAACGAGGCCGGCGGCGTCAACGGCCGCATGCTGAAGCTCGTCACCGCCGATGACGGCTACGATCCCGCGCGCACGCTGGATGCGATGAAGCTGCTCTACGAGAAGGAGCAGGTGTTCGGCTATATCAGCAATTTCGGCTCGGCCACCGCCGCGGTCGCCATCCCCTACGCGCTCGAGCGCCGCACGCTGTTCTTCGCGCCCTATACCGGCGCCAACGTCGTGCGCCACGATCCGCCCGACCGCTATGTCTTCAACTACCGGCCGAGCTATGCCGAGGAGACCGACGCGCTGGTCCATTATCTCGTGAAGATGCGAAGGCTGCATCCGCGCCAGATCGTCGTGTTCGCGCAGAACGATGCCTTCGGCGACGCCGGCTTCGCCGGGGTGGCCAGGGCGTTCCGCACGCTCGGCGTCGGCGACAATTCGATCGTGCGGGTCAACTATCCGCGCAACACGGTCGAGGTCGACGACGCCATCAATCAGCTGAAGCTGCTGAAGACCCCGGTCAAGGCGGTGGTGATGCTGGCGACGACGCGCGCCGCAGCCAAGTTCATCGAGAAGGCCCAGGGCGTATTTCCGGGCGTCATCTTCGCCAACATCTCCGCGGTTGCTGGCTCGGCGCTCGCCAGCGAGCTGATGCTGCTCGGACCGCGCTACGCCGAGGGCGTGATCGTCAGCCAGACCGTGCCCGGCGTTTCCGGCTATTCGAGCCTGGTGCTCGAATACAAGACCGCACTTGCGAAATATGCCCCGGGCGAGCCGGCCGACTACACCTCGCTCGAGGGCTATATCGCCGCGAGCATCCTGATCGAGGGACTGAAGCGCGCCGGTCCGAACTTCGATACCGAGCAACTGGTCGAAACGCTCGAGAACATGCGCAACATCGATCTCGGCCTCGGCACGCAGCTCGGCTTCGGCCGCGCCGAACACCAGGCTTCGCACAAGATCTGGGGCACGGCACTGGACGACAGCGGCACCTACCAACCCGTCGAACTTGAATAGGATACCGCTAGAGGCGCGACGGCCTCAACTACCAGGACAAAAGAGCGACAGAGAAACCCGACATTAATTCGAAATGCCACGAATAGTAGAACGAAGAGGGTTTGAAACAAGCTGAGCAGGTGGAAGGTTCGATGGCCGTGCGTTGGTCCGCGTTGATCATCGGGAGTGTTCTCGTAGCTCCCTTCAGCCCCGCTTTGGCGGCGGCTCCCGACGTCGTCAGGGAGCTTGGCGGCCGGGTCGGACCGATCGTGGGACAGGCCTCCGCGTGCCCCGACATCGCGCAGGGCCGCGTCCAGAGCATGGTCGACAAATTCCGCGAAGCCATCCGCCAGGCGACCAGGAATGACGGCGAGCGCGATCAGCTGACCCGCAGCTTCAATGGCTACATCGCCGAGGGCCGTAGTCGTACGGGCGCCTCGCAGGCGGCCTGCGCCGCCGCGGAGCGGCAACTGACGGAGCTCGAACGCTCGCTCGACCAGCCGGCTGCGGCGACGGCCCCGATCACACCGGTCAAGGCCGAAACGACGACTGGCGCCGTCACCGCGGGCCCCGTGCGCGGCGTCACCGACCGCGAGATCCGCTTCGGCATGGTCCTGCCGTTCTCCGGCATCCGCAAGGAGACCGGGCGTCAGATGCGGCAGGGCATCGAGGCCGCGTTCGCACGCACCAACGATGCCGGCGGCGTCAACGGGCGCATGCTCCGTCTCGTGGCGGCGGACGACGGCTACGATCCGAACCGCACGCTGGCGGCGATGACGCAGCTCTACGACAGGGAACAGGTGTTCGGCTTCATCGGCAACGTCGGCACCGCCAACTCGCAGGTGGCGATCCCCTATGCGCTGGAGCGGCGCACGCTGTTCTTTGCACCGAACACCGGCGCAGCAGTGGTGCGACGCGATCCGCCGGATCGCTACGTCTTCAACTATCGGGCGAGTTACGCCGAGGAGACGGCCGCGCTGGTGCGCTACCTGATCAAGATGAAGCGCGTCTCGCCCAGGCAGATCGCGGTGTTCACCCAGCAGGACCCATTCGGCGACGACGGTTTCGCCGGTGTCGCGAAGGCCTACCGGCAGTTGAACATCGGCGATGCCGTAACGCGCATCAACTATCCGCGCGCGACGATGGACGTGGAAGAGGCGGTCAATCAGGTCAAGGCGCACAAGCCGGGACTCAAGGCGGTCATCATGGTAGCGACCGATCGCGCCGCCGCGAAGTTCATCGAGAAGACGCGCGACGCGGTGCCGGGCCTGATCTACGCCAACGTGTCCGCCGTCGGCTCGACCTCGCTCGCGGCCGAGCTCAAGCTGCTCGGCCCGCGCTTCACCAACGGCGTCATCGTGACGCAGGGCGTGCCGGCGGTTTCGGGCTATTCGAGCCTCGTGCTCGACTACAAGAACGCCCTGGCCAAATACGCGCCCGGCGAGGCGCCGGACTATACGTCTCTCGAAGGCTATATCGCGGCGACGATTTTGATCCAGGCGCTGAAGCAGACCAATCCGCTCGACACCGAGCGGCTGGTCGACACGCTCGAATCGATGCGCAGCCTCGATCTCGGCCTCGGCACGACGCTCGCATTTGGACGCGCGGAGCACCAGGCCTCACACAAGATCTGGGGCACCGCACTCGACGAAACCGGCACGTATCAGGCAATCGAACTTGAGTAGAATTAGCTTCTAAGGGGAAGAACTGGTGAAGACGTTTCGTTAGCAGGTCCTAAAGTATGATCGGAAAAAGGCGTGTCGGGTTACCGAAATGGTCATGCTCTTAGGAAAGGCTGGTCTGTGCATGGTGACGGTCTTATGTCTTCTCCGTCGCAGACACGGCGTCAATTCACCAGGCGGAAGACCTGGATGGGGTCCAAAGTGGGATAGTGGCAATGAACTTTCGTTGTAGCGTGTTCTTGGTTGCGGCATTGCTCGCAACGCCCGCCAGCGCGGCGGGCACCAATGCGGATGTGGTGCGTAATCTTGCGAGCCGGGTCGGGCCGATCGTGGGAGCAGCATCCGCCTGTCAGGCGATCGACCAGGGCCGCGTTCAGGCCATTGTCGACAAGTTTCGCGAGGTGATCCGGGAGGCCTCCACCGGCGGCTCGGATCGTGACGAGCTCACCCGCGTCTTCAACGGCTACGTCGCCGATGGACGCAACCGCGTCGGGGCGGCTCAGACCGACTGTAACTCCGCGGGCCGCCAGCTCGCCGAGCTCGAGCGCTCGCTCGGGCAAAGCGCGCCGAGCCAGACCGCCACCAGCCTCGCCGGGGTGATCGCCCCGTCCGCGGCCGTGGCTGCGACGGCACCGACCGCGACGCTGCCGCCGGCGTCCACCACCAACGTGCAGGGCGTCACCGCCAACGAGATCCGCTTCGGCATCGCCGCTCCGTTCTCGGGCGCTGCCAAGGAGCTCGGCCGGCAGATGAAGATGGGCATCGAGGCCGCCTTCAACCGCGCCAACGACGCCGGCGGCATCGCCGGGCGCTCGCTGCGGCTCTATTCGGCCGACGACGGCTACGAGCCGTCGCGGACGCTGGACGCGATGAAGCAGCTCTACGAGAAGGACAAGGTGTTCGGCTTCGTCGGCAATGTCGGCACGCCGACCTCTGCCGTGGCGATGCCCTACGCCCTGCAGCGCCGCGTGCTGTTCTACGGCGCGTTCACCGGCGCCAACCTCCTGCGCAACGATCCGCCGGATCGCTACGTGTTCAACTATCGCGCCAGCTACGCCGAAGAGACCGACACCGTCGTTCGCTATCTGGTCAAGCTGCGCCGCCTGCCGGCCAAGGACATCGCCGTGTTCGCGCAGCAGGACGCCTATGGTGATGCCGGCTTCTCCGGTGTGGCCAAGGCCTTCCGCTCGCTCGGCCTTGCCGACACGTCCATCTTGCGCCTCAACTACAAGCGCAACACGGTCGACGTGGACGACGCGGTCAACCAGCTGCGGGCGTTGAAGAACCCGCCCAAGGCGATCGTCATGGTCGCAACCTATCGCGCCGCCGCGAAGTTCATCGAGAAGACGCGCGATCTGTTCCCGCACATGATCTACACCAACGTCTCCTTCGTGGGCTCGACCGAGCTCTCGGACGAGCTGATGCTGCTCGGCCCGCGCTATGCCAGCGGCGTCATCGTCACCCAGGTGGTGCCGGCCGTCGGCGGCTATTCGAGCGCCGTGCTCGAATACAAGAGCGCGCTCGAGAAGTACTTCCCGGGCGAGGCACCGTCCTACGTGTCGTTCGAAGGCTACGTCTCGGCCAACGTGCTGGTCCAGGCGCTGCGCCGGGTTGGCCCGCAGCTCGACACCGAGGCGCTGATCGACACGCTGGAAAACATGCGTGACATCGATCTCGGTCTCGGCGCCAAGCTCGGCTTCGGCCGCGCCGAACACCAGGCCTCGCACAAGATCTGGGGCACCGCGCTGGACGAGCGCGGCAAGTTCCAGGCGATCGAGCTGGAATAGCCCGCCCGCTTGTTGCGACCTCAACAAAAAAGCGCGACAGCCCTGGCTGCCGCGCTTTTCTTTTGTCCGTCGCGGAGCCGCTTAGAGCGGCGGATCGATTGCTTCGTCATATTCCTTCTTGAAGCGCGCGATCAGCTCGGCGGCGGGCAGCACGTCCTTGATGGCGCCGATGCCCTGCCCCGAGCCCCAGATCTCCTTCCATGCCTTCGGCTTGGCGCGCTCGCCCGAGGCATCGGTGCCGAAGCTCATCTTCGACGGATCGGAGGTCGGGAGATTGTCCGGATCGAGGCCGGCGGCGACGATCGACGGCTTCAAATAGTTGCCGTGCACGCCTGTGAACAGGTTCGAATAGACGATGTCGTCGGCGCCCGAGCTGGTGATCATCTGCTTGTAGCCTTCGACCGCATTCGCCTCCTTGGTGGCGATGAAGGCCGAGCCGATATAGGCGAAGTCGGCGCCGAGCACGCGCGCGGCACGGATGGCGCGGCCGTTCCCGATCGCGCCCGACAGCGCGATCGGGCCGTCGAACCAGCTCCGCGTCTCCGCCACGAAGGCAAATGGCGAGATCGTGCCGGCATGTCCACCGGCGCCCGCCGCGACCAGGATCAAGCCGTCGGCGCCCTTCTCGATCGCCTTGTGCGCGAAGGTCTGGTTGATGACGTCGTGGAAGACGATGCCGCCCCAGCCATGCGCCGCCCGGTTCAGCTCCTCGCGCGCGCCGAGCGAGGTGATCATCATCGGCACCTTGTACTTCTCGCACAGCGCGAGATCCTGCTCGAGCCGGTTGTTGGAACGGTGCACGATCTGGTTGACGGCGAACGGCGCCGACGGGCGTTCCGGATGCGCCCGGTCATAGGCAGCGAGCTCCTCCGTGATGCGCGCCAGCCATTCGTCGAGCAGCGCGGCCGGCCGCGCGTTGAGCGCCGGAAACGAACCGACCACGCCGGCCTTGCACTGCGCGATCACCAGGTCGGGCACGGAGATGATGAACAGCGGCGAGCCGATCACCGGGATCGTCAGGCGGCCCTTGAACAAGGCGGGCATGGACATGGATGGGAATTCCTCTTGCGTTGAAATGCGGAAACACTCGTGATCGCGAGCATGCCCGACATCATGCCGTGATGGCAATTCGCTCGCAGAGGGACCGGAAAAGCCGGACCAGGGTCTTGCGTTGAGACGCTGGCGTGCCGGCGTCATTGGCAGAGCGCCGAGGTCACGTAGGTGTCCGTCCGGCAATCGCCCGGCTTGCGCTCGCGACCGGGGATCAGCACCCGCGCCGAGCAGGTCTCCGCAGAATCGGTGTTGAGGCTCTTGCCTTCCTTGTAACCCTTGCCCTGGCACAGCCGGTCGGCGCCGAGCTTGCAATCCGGCGTGCCGTTGGCGGCGATCGGGCAGACCGAGCGGCCGGAGATCATGCTCGAGGGCTGGGCGAGGCGCGACAAGGTCTCGCCGGTCTCCTTCAGCACGTCGGCGCCGCCCTTCGGCGCGACCGGGCCACCGGGCTGCACCGGTGTCGCGGCGGGCTGATCCGCGGCAGCGCCGGTGGGATCGCTGCCGGCCGCCGGCGGCTCGGCGCGGGCATCGCCCGAAGGCTTCAGCGGAATGATCGACATCTTCTCGAACAGCTTGCCGAGCTCCTCCACCAGACCCGGACTGGAGGGCGGCGCAGGCTGGACGGCAGGCTGCTGCGGTGGCTGTTGCGGCGCTTCTCGCAGCCCCAAGGAAGGCGTCGTTTGCGCCCATGCCGCGGCGGCGGAGAGAACCGAGACGACGGCGAGCAGCGCCGCGCCTGCCCCCAGCCCCGGGCGCAGCGGCCGCATCAGATCAGCTTCACGGCGATGACGAATCCGGCCACCAGCACGGCCGCGCCGATCGCCACCCACAGGCCGAGATGCTTCTCGATGCGCACCCTGATCCATTCGCCATAACGGTTGAGCAATATCGCGGCGATGAAGAAGCGGCCGCCGCGCGCGATGATCGAGCAGACGATGAACAGAAACAGATTGTAGCCGGCGAAGCCCGACGTGATCGTGACCAGCTTGTAGGGGATCGGCGTCAATCCCTTCACCAGGATGATGACGGCGCCCCACTCGGCGTAGGAGGCACGGAACGCCTCGACCTTGTCGCCGAGGCCGTAGAGCTGGATCAGCCAATGGCCGAGGGAGTCGTAGAGCAGCGCGCCGATGGCATAACCGACCAGGCCGCCCGCCACCGAGGCCGCGGTGCAGACGCCGGCGAACAGCCACGCCCGCTGCGGCTTCGCCAGCGACATCGGGATCAGCATCACATCCGGTGGCACCGGAAAGAACGAGCTTTCGGCGAAGGCAACCGCGGCCATGATCCACATGGCATGCGGCTTGTGGGCGGCGTCGATACACCAGTCGTAGATCCGTCTGAGCATGCTGGCGATGAAGCAAACCGGGCAGGATTTGTCCATGGCCCATATGTCGGCCCGAATCGGACCGCCACACTAGTGCCGCTTGCGGAGGGTCCGGCTTTCGGCCGCGACGATCGGTCGCCCCGCCACCCGTCCGGGCGCGGCCTTGGCGACCTTCACCGGCGATTTCGGCAGCTTCTCGGCGATGCCGAGCATCAGCTCGCGCCGTTCCATCTCGCGCCAGACGTCCTCGGGCTGGACATCGAGCTCGGCCCACAGCACGGCCAGATTGTAGATCAGGTCGGCGCTTTCGCGCACCACGGCCTGGGCGTCGCCGCCGACGGCATCGATCGCAACCTCGATCGCCTCCTCGGCGAGCTTCTTGGCCATCTTGGCCGTGCCCTGCTGCATCAGCTTGGCCGTGCGCGATCGCGCGGGGTCGAGATCCCTGGCCGCCAGGACAGCGCGATAGAGCCGATCGATCGAATCAGTCATCTCGCCACAATAGTTAAATTCGATGACCCGCATATTAACGTTCGCCGCAGGCAAGAAAAAATCCGCCGGCACGGCGGCCGGCGGATCGTTTCGTCCGATCTCACATCACCAATGCGGGTGATGGTAATAGCCGCCACCGTAATAAGGGCCGCCGCCGTAATACTGATAGCGCGGTCCGTAGCCATAATAGGCCGGCCGGCCATAGTAATAGTTGTCCTCGTAGTAGGAGCGGCGGTTCTGCGTCGCCGCGATGGCAAGCCCGGTGCCGACGATCCCGGCGAACGCCGCCGCAGCCGCCGCGCCGCCATTGCCGCGATAGTGGCGCCGGCGCGCGCTGACATCGGTCAGGCCGCCATCATTGGCCGTCTTGGCGACGACGCCCTTCTCGGCCGGCGCGGAGCCGGCAAAGGCGAGTGTCGGCTGCACGGCCGTCAAAGTCACCGCGGCCACCGTCGCCAGGACGGTAGCACGGCCAAAGCGTGAAAAACTTCCGCGCTGTGCGATCATGTGGATCCTCCGTACGATCTAATCTCGGGTACCAACTCGCGAACTGCGTTCACAGTTCCCCTCGCGAAACCCGAAGTCGAAGCCGCAAATCGCCGCAGGCCTTGCTCATGGACCGTTCACATTCGATCCGACATGATCAGGCACCGCCGGCCCGGAGCGGCAGCGAGACCGCGACGTTGTCACGAAATTGACATCTCGATCCCGCGATGGCCGGCGAACTGATTAGAATACCGGCGTGACAAGACCGGTACGGCCTGCGAATACCGGCGTGACATGATGCGCATGCGACGACCCGTCACCCTGCTTGCCTTGGCGCTCCTCGCCGCCTTCGTCGTGCCCTCATGCCTGTCGAGAGAGGAAGCCGCAGCGGAGGAGCCGAAACGTCCGGTCGCCGTCATGTTCGCGCTGGATCGGCCGCTCGATGGCAGCATGGCGCCACTGGTCCTCGCCGCCGGCCGCGGGCTGTTCGCCACCGAGGGCGTGACCGTCACCATCACCACGGCCAAGGGCTCTCCCGATGCGATCGCGCGGGTGGCCTCCGGCGAGACCGACATGGCGCTCGCCGACATCAACGAGCTGATCCGCTATCGCGACGCGTCGAACAGCCAGCCGGTCAAGGCCGTGTTCGTGCTGTTCAACAGGGCGCCTTATGCGATCATCGCGCGCAGGAGTCGCGGCATCAACGGGCTCGGCGACATCGAAGGCAAGACGCTCGGCGTCGCCGAGGGCGATCTCTCGATCCGGCTGTGGCCGGCGGTCGTGAGGCACAACCATCTCAGGCCCGAGACCATCAAGCTGTCGCGCGTCGGCGCGGCCGTGCGCGAGCCGATCCTGTCCGCCGGCCAGGTCGATGCCGTCAGCGGCTTCTCGTATCTCTCGGCGATCAATCTGCGCGACCGCGGCGTGCCCGCCGCCGATCTCGCGGTGCTGCGGTTCGCTGACTATGGCTGCGAGGCCTATGGCCATGCGGTGATCGTCAATCCCGGCTTTGCGGCCAAGCAGCCGGCGGCGGTGAAGGGCTTCCTGCGCGCGCTGACATCGGGGCTCCAGCTTGCCATCAAGGACCCTGCCGGCGCGATCGCCGACGTGGTGAGCCGGATGGATGACGGCTCCCGCGAGCTCGAGCTGCAGCGGCTGCAGAGCGTGCTCGTCGACAACGTGCTGACGCCGGACGTCCGCCGCGATGGCATCGGCGGCATAGAGCCCGCCCGGTTCGAGCGGGCCCTCGACCAGCTCGCCGAGGACGGCAAATTCCACCACAGGCGTCCGCAACCCGCCGACATCTTCGACGACAGCTTCCTGCCACCCGCCGACAGCCGGCTCGTCAACTGAGCGCTCGCCGCGGCGGCCGTTCCCTTGCTAACATGGTGCCGCGCGCGCCCAGCGCTGATTCCAACTGCCGACACGAAGCGCCCCGCCCATGTCCCTGCTCCGCATCTATGCCCGCGTGCTCCATCTGCTCGGAAAGGAGGCGCGGCTCGGCTGGTTTCTCGCGATTGCCAACCTGGCGCTGGCGGTGGCGCAGTTCGCCGAGCCGGTGCTGTTCGGACGCATTGTCGACTCGCTCTCCGGCAAGGCCTCGGCCAGCACCGCCTGGCCGCTGCTCGCGGCCTGGGCCGGATTCGGCCTGTTCACGATTCTGGCCAGCGCCTGGGTCGCGCTGCAGGCCGACCGGCTGGCGCACCGGCAGCGCCACGCGGTGCTGACGAGCTATTTCGAGCACATTTTGCAGCTGCCGCTGACGTTCCATTCCGGCACGCATTCCGGCCGGCTGATGAAGGTGATGATCAACGGCACCGACGCGCTGTGGAAGCTGTGGCTGTCGTTCTTCCGCGAGCACTTCGCCGCGATCATGTCGGTGCTGGTGCTGCTGCCGCTGTCGCTCTATCTGAACTGGCGGCTCGCGATCCTCTTGTTCGTGCTGTGCGTCGTGTTCACCGTGCTGACGACGCTGGTGGTGCGCAAGACCTACGGCATGCAGAGCGAGGTCGAGGAGCATTACAGCGACCTGTCGGCGCGTGCCTCCGACGCGCTCGGCAACGTCGCGCTGGTGCAGAGCTTCGTGCGCATCGATGCCGAGGTGCAGGGCCTGCGCACCGTCGCCGGACAATTGCTGTCGGTGCAGATGCCGGTGCTCGGCTGGTGGGCGCTGGTGACGGTCATCACGCGTGCCTCGACCACCATCACCGTGCTCGCGATCTTCACGCTCGGCATCGCCCTGCATCAGGCCGGGCTGACGTCGGTGGGCGAGATCGTGATGTTCGTGTCGTTCGCGACCATGCTGATCCAGAAGCTGGAGCAGGTCGTGTCCTTCATCAACAACGTGTTCATGGAGGCGCCCCGGCTGGCCGAGTTCTTCACCGTGCTCGATGCCGTGCCGGCCGTGCGCGACCGCCCCGACGCGATCGAGGTCGGCCGACTCTCGGGCCTGGTCGAATTCAACGATGTGTCGTTCTCCTATGACGGCAAGCGGCCGGCGGTGGAGGACCTCACTTTCACCGCGCTGCCCGGCCAGACCATCGCGCTGGTCGGCCCGACCGGCGCCGGCAAGTCGACGGCGATCGCGCTCCTGCATCGCGCCTTCGATCCGCAGTCGGGCTTCATCAAGATCGACGGCATGGATGTGCGCGGATTGAAGCTCGCGGCGCTGCGCCGGAACATCGGCGTCGTGTTCCAGGAGGCGCTCCTGTTCAATCGCTCGATCCGCGAGAACCTTTTGGTCGGCAAGCCCGACGCGACCGACGAGGAGCTGCGCACCGCCGCCGCGCGCGCCCAGGCGCTCGACTTCATCGATCGTGCCGACCAGGGTTTCGATACCAACGCGGGCGAGCGCGGCCGCATGCTGTCCGGTGGCGAGCGCCAGCGGCTCTCGATCGCGCGTGCCCTCTTGAAGGATCCACCGATCCTGATTCTCGACGAGGCGACCTCCGCGCTCGATGCCGTCACCGAGGCCAAGCTCAACGCGGCGCTCGACGAGGTGATGAGAGGACGCACGACCTTCGTGATCGCACACCGGCTCTCGACCATCCGCAACGCGACGCGAATCCTGGTGTTCGAGAACGGACGCGTGATCGAAAGCGGAACGTTCGATGAACTCGTCGCCAAGGGCGGCCACTTCGCGGAACTCGCGAAGGCCCAGTTCATGGTGCAGGAGAGCGCGCGCGCGACTCTCGCAGTGCCCGAGAGCGACGGCACCATCGTCAAGACCTGATCGCGGGACGCTTTCATCGTGGAATTGAATGGCTCGCCTCTGTTCTGGAGCGTCGAGCCGGTATAGGTTCGCGGCCTGCCGCAACCAAAGCGGCGCCGGACACGCTTGAAACCCGAAAGCCCGCTTGCCCACCTCGCCGCGCGAGGCGGGTCTCAAAGGACCGGACCAGACCAGTGCAGACGCTTCGCCTGTTGTTCCGCTACGCCCCGATCAAGATCATCGCTCTCGCTGCCGCTCTCGTGCTCGCGCCGCGCTGGGCCCATGCCGAGGCGCTGCTGCTCGTCGAAGCCGACACAGGCAAGGTGCTGGAGGCGCAGAACGCGACCTATCCGTGGTACCCTGCATCGGTCACCAAGCTGATGACGGCCTATGTCACCTTGAAGGCGGTCAAGGACGGCAGGATCACGCTCGACACGCTGTTCACGGTCTCACCGACCGCGGCATCACAGTCGCCGTCGAAGATGGGCTATCGGCCCGGCACGCAGGTCACCGTCGACAACGCACTGAAGATGATGCTGGTGAAGTCCGCCAATGACATGGCGGTGGTCTTGGCCGAGGGCGTCGGCGGCTCCATCGACGGCTTCTCGGCGATGATGAACGACACCGCCCGCAAGCTCGGCATGACGCAGACCAGCTACGTGAATCCGAACGGACTGCCTGCCGACGGCCAGATCACCTCGGCGCGTGATCTCGCGATCCTGGCGCGCGCCATCATCCGCGATCTTCCCGAGTACGAATATTTCGTCCACATCCCGTCGATCCGCTACGGCCGCCGCGTCGTGCAGAACTTCAACAAGCTGATCGGGCGCTATCCCGGCGCCGACGGTTTCAAGACCGGCTTCATCTGCGCCTCCGGCTACAATCTCGTGGCGTCGGCGACCCGCAACGGCAAGCGCCTGATCGCGGTGGTGCTCGGCGCCTCCTCGGGACAGATGCGCGCCGTGCGCGCGATCCAGATGCTGGACCGTGGCTTCAACGGCAACCAGCTGAGCTGGCTGAAGTCGCCGCTGGGCACGGTCGATCAGTTGCCCCCCGTCGACGCGACGCCGCCCAACCTGCGCGACGACATGTGCAACGGCCGCCGCCACCGACCAGCCAGCGACGACGACGAGGACACCGTTGCCGGTGCGGACGGCGAAGCGACCGGCGGCACCCTGCTCGCCGGCCTGCAGACGCCGACCATGAAGCCGTCCGAGCTGCTGGCGGCGGCGCCCGCCCCGTCCGAGCCGGTGCTGGTCTACACCGGCCCGACGCGCACCGGCGCGGCGCTGATCGCCGCCGTCGCCGCCGATGCCGACGCGCAGACCGCGACCAAGCACCGCGGCAAGAAGGCGCATGCCGCCGCCCGGAAGGACGCCAAGCCGGCGACCCGGACCGCCGCCAAGACCGATGCGGATGCGAAGGCCGCTGCGAAGCCGCAGGCCAAGCCGGCTGAGGCCAAGCCGGGCGCGGCCCGCCACGTCGCCGCCAAGCACGAAGCCGGCGGAAAAACGGCGGAAAAAGCCGGCTCCGACGCGCCCAAGCCCACCAAACCCAAGGCTGCCGCAAAGCCGAAGACGGACGGCAAGCCCGCGCCGAAGGACGGCTGATCCCGCGCGGCGCATACGGCCGCAGCCAGCAATTGGCACGGGCCCCCGGCCCGGATCGCCCGTCCCTCCCCTTTCGTCGCCGCGCCGGCCGCTTGCCTTGAACGGCCGGAAATTCGATATTGGCGCCGCCGGCCCGAGCGAGGCCGGCGGCTGCCGATAGACGAACAAGAGACGATCAGAGAGGAAGGGTCATGGAGCGCATCTGGCTCAAGCACTATCCGGCCGGCGTTCCCGCCGATATCGATCCGGGCAAATACCCGTCGCTCGTCGACCTGCTGGAAGAGAGCTTCAGGAAATTCGCCGATCGCCGCGCCTTCATCTGCATGGACAAGGCGATCAGCTATCGCGAGCTCGACGATATGTCGGTCGCGATGGGCGCCTATCTGCAGGGCCTGGGGCTGGCAAAGGGCGCGCGCGTCGCGCTGATGATGCCGAACGTGCTGCAATATCCGATCGCGATCTCCGCGGTGCTGCGCGCGGGCTACGCGGTCGTCAACGTCAACCCGCTCTACACGCCGCGCGAGCTCGAGCACCAGCTCAAGGATTCCGGCGCCGAGGCGATCATCGTGCTGGAGAACTTTGCCCACACGGTGCAGCAGGTGGTCGGCCACACCCAGGTCAAGCACATCGTCGTCGCCAGCATGGGCGACCTGCTCGGCTTCAAGGGCGTGATCGTCAACCTCGTCGTCCGCCGCCTGAAGAAGATGGTGCCGGCGTTCTCGCTGCCGGGCGCGGTCCCCTTCAACGATGCGCTCGCCGCCGGACGCGGCAAGCGCTTCCAGAAGCCCGCCATCGGTCCGGACGACGTCGCCTTCCTGCAATATACCGGCGGCACCACCGGCGTCTCCAAGGGCGCCACGCTGCTCCACCGCAACGTCGTCGCCAATGTGCTGCAGAACGATGCGTGGCTGCAGCCGGTGATGGACAAGCCGCCGCATGTCGATCAGCTGCTGATCGTCTGCGCGCTGCCGCTCTACCACATCTTCGCGCTGACCTGCTGCTTCCTGCTCGCGGTGCGCGCGGGCGGCGCCAATCTCTTGATCCCCAATCCGCGCGACATCCCCGGCTTCATCAAGGAGCTCATGAAGTATCAGGTCACCACCTTCCCGGCCGTCAACACGCTCTACAACGGCCTGCTGCATCATCCTGACTTCCGCAAGATCGATTTCTCCAAGCTTAAGGTCTCCAACGGCGGCGGCATGGCCGTGCAGCGCCCGGTGGCCGAGCAGTGGAAGCAGGTGACGGGCTGCAGCATCGCCGAAGGCTACGGCCTGTCGGAGACCGCGCCGGTGCTGACCTGCAACGTGCCGACCTCGACGGAATTCACCGGCACCATCGGCCTGCCGCTGCCGTCGACCTGGCTCTCGATCCGCGATGACGACGGCAACGAAGTGCCGCTGGGACAACCCGGCGAGATCTGCGCCAAGGGCCCGCAGGTGATGGCAGGCTACTGGAATCGTCCCGACGAGACCGCCAAGGTGATGACGGCGGACGGCTTCTTCCGCACCGGAGACGTCGGCGTCATGGCCGCGGACGGCTCGGTCAAGATCGTGGACCGCAAGAAAGACATGATCCTGGTCTCCGGCTTCAACGTCTATCCGAACGAGGTCGAAGAGGTCATCGCGACCCATCCGGGCGTGCTGGAGACCGCCGTGATCGGGCTGCCGGATGAGAAGACCGGCGAGGTCGTCAAGGCGTTCGTGGTGAAGAAGGATCCCAACCTCACCTCCGAGGACATCATCAAGCACTGCCACGAGCAGCTCACGAACTACAAGGTGCCGAAGCAGATCGAGTTCAGGACCGAGCTGCCGAAGACCAATGTCGGCAAGATCCTGCGCCGCGAGCTGCGCGACGAGAAGAAGAAGCCGGCAGCAGCGGCCTGAGTCCATTGGCGCCGCGAATCCCGGCGCACGATGAGGGACGTGCGATGACGGATACGTGATCACGGCGGGCCGTTGCCGTTTCCGGCCCGCCGAATAGTGTAGCGCGCACCGCGCAAGACACATCCAGGGGAAGGAGTAACTCGAATGACCATCCAGGTTGGCGATAAGCTGCCGCAGGCCCAATTCCGCGTCATGACCGGCGAAGGCCCGCAGGTCAAAACCACCGACGACATCTTCAAGGGCAAGAAGGTCGCGCTGTTCGCGGTGCCCGGCGCCTACACCGGCACCTGCCACAAGATGCATCTGCCCAGCATCTTCCTCAATGCCTATGCGTTGAAGGACAAGGGCGTCGACACCATCGCGATCGTCTCGGTCAACGACGCCTTCGTCATGAACGCCTGGAAGCGCGACACCGACCAGCGCGACGAGGCCGTGTTCCTGGCCGACGGCAATGCCGAGTTCACCAAGGCGATCGGCATGGAGCTCGACGCGTCCGGCGCCGGCCTCGGCATCCGCTCCAAGCGCTATTCGATGCTGGTCGAGGACGGCGTGGTCAAGAAGCTGAACCTCGAAGCCGCGCCGGGCAAGGTCGAGGTCTCCGGCGGCGACACGCTGCTCGGACAGCTTTAGGCCAGCATGGCTTGATCTGAATATGAAGGCCCGCGCTCACGTGCGGGCCTTTTGCTTATTTGGTCCTGCGTGCTGTTGCCGAACCGAGAAGAGTATCTGAAACGTTCTGTCGCTAGGGAGAGACAGGAGCAGGCTCGGAGGTCGTATGACAACAATCCTGATCACCTGCGCCTTGGCCGTATTTTGCCTATGGCGCATGCGCCGCGCTCACGAGGATGCGGCAGAGCATTGGGCGAGCGGCTTGGCCCGCGACCCGCTCTACTGGATCGGCAGCGTCATGGCGCTGATCGTACTCGGATTGGCGATGTACATGGCCCGTGAGCACATGGGCTTCACGGGCGCAGGACGCTGGTTCTGGGGCGCAGAACTCATACTGATCGTTGCGACTCTCTTGGTCCGCCGGACGCTCAAATGGCGGTATGGCTAACTCCGCACGTTCTTCTGCATCCTGGCCATCGCCACGCCGTCGCGGGCGAGCTGATCGGCGCGCTCGTTCTCGGCGTGCCCGGCATGGCCCTTGACCCAGTGCCAGTTGACCTTGTGCGGCTTCAGCGCCGCGTCGAGCCGCTGCCACAGCTCGGCGTTCTTGACCGGCTTCTTGTCGGCGGTCTTCCAGCCGTTGCGCTTCCAGCCGTGGATCCATCCGGTGATGCCCTGCCGGACATATTGGCTGTCAGTGTAGAGCTCGACCTGACACGACTTCTTCAGCGCCTCCAGCGCCGAGATCGCGGCCATCAGCTCCATGCGGTTGTTGGTCGTGTGCGGCTCGCCGCCCTTGAGCTCTTTTTCCTTGTCGCCGAAGCGCAGGATCGCGCCCCAGCCGCCCGGCCCCGGATTCCCCGAGCAGGCGCCATCGGTGTAGATGCTGACGACCGGATGCTCGCTCACGCCAATGCTCCGCCGATGCCGTAGTCGCGCACGCTGGTCACCGCCTGGTGGAAGCGCAGCTTGCGGACATATTCGAGCGGGTCCTTGGGCCTGACCAGCGCCCCCGCCGGCACGTTGAGCCAGTCCACCAGCCGCGTCAGCAGGAAGCGGATCGCGGCGCCGCGCGCCAGCAGCGGCAGCGCCTCCAGCTCGGCGTCCGACAGCGGCCGGACGCGGCCATAGGCGTTGAAGAAGGCGCGCGCCTTGGTGACGTTCAGCGAATGATCGGCCTCGAAGCACCAGGCGTTGAGGCAGATCGCGACGTCATACGCCAGAATGTCGTTGCAGGAGAACGGGAAGTCGATCAGCCCCGAGAGCTTGTCGCCGAGGAAGAACACGTTGTCCGGAAACAGGTCGGCATGGATGACGCCTTCCGGCAGATGCGTCGGCCAGGAGCGCCCGAGATGATCGAGCTCGGCGGAGAGCAGCGCGGAGAGGCCGGCCTGCACCGTGTCGGCGCGGTCGGCGGCCTGCGCGAACAACGACCGCCAGCCGGCGACCGAGAGCGGATTCTTGCGCACCAGCGGGAAGTCGCGTCCGGCCAGATGCATCTGCGCCAGCGCCGCGCCGACGCCGGCGCAGTGGGTGACGTTCGGCTTGCGCGGCCACATGCCTTCCAGGAAGTTGATGATCGCCGCGGGCCGGCCGGACAGGCTCGAATACACCGCCCCGTCGCGGTTGCGGGCGGGCTGCGGACAGCTCACGCCGCGCTCGGCGAGGTGGGCCATCAGCCCCAGAAAATACGGCAGGTCATCCACCGCCACGCGCTTCTCGTACAGCGTGAGGATGAAGGAGCCCTTGGTGGTGTGGAGCAGGAAGTTGGAGTTTTCGACCCCTTCGGCGATGCCCTTGTAAGAGAGCAGCTCGCCGATGTCGTAGGTCTTGAGGAAATCCGCAAGCTCGTCGGCGGCGACGTCGGTATAGACCGCCATGCGCTATCCCAGTTATCGAAGTTCGCCTGCCCCCGCCTCTCCGATGCGAACTTCGTCACCGAACAGGCCCGTAGCGCCCTTCATCGCGCATGCGGGCGCCACGTTCAAGGCCGAGAGGCCGCCGGGGGCGGAAAAGAAGCGGCCGACTTACTCGGCTGCCGCTTCCGGCCGGAGCGAGCGCGGCAGCGGGAAGAATTCGTTCTCTTCCGCCGCAGAGACCGTCTCGACATGGAGCACGTAGCGCTCGGCAAAAGCGCCCATGATCTCCTCGACGATCACCTCCGGCGCCGAGGCGCCGGCTGTGATGCCGAGGCTCTTGATGCCCTCGAAGCGCGCCCAGTCGATGTCCGAGGCGCGCTGCGCCAGCACGGCAATCGGGCAGCCCTCGCGCTCGGCGACCTCGCGCAGGCGCTGCGAGTTCGACGAGTTCGGCGCACCGACCACGATCAGCGCATCGACCACCGGGGCCACCTTCTTGACCGCCAGCTGGCGGTTGGTGGTGGCGTAACAGATGTCTTCCTTGTGCGGGCCCGAGATGTTCGGGAAACGGCCCTTGAGGATCGCGACGATATCCTTGGTGTCGTCGATCGACAGCGTGGTCTGGGTGACGAAAGCGAGGTTGTTGGGGTCTTTCGGGGTGAAGGTCGCCGCGTCCTCGGCGGTCTCGATCAGCGTCACGGCGCCGGCCGGAAGCTGGCCGACGGTGCCGACCACCTCCGGATGGTGCGAATGGCCGATCAGCAGGATCTCGCGGCCGCGCTTGAAGTGGATCGCCGCCTCGCGGTGGACCTTGGTCACCAGCGGGCAGGTCGCGTCCAGGGAGAAGAAGTTGCGCGCCTGGGCCTCGGCCGGAACCGATTTCGGCACGCCATGGGCCGAGAACACCACCGGTGCATTGGTACTGTCGGGAATCTCCGCCAGTTCCTCGACGAAGATGGCGCCCTTGGTCTTCAGGCTGTCGACGACGTATTTGTTGTGCACGATCTCGTGTCGGACATAGACCGGGGCGCCATAGATGGCGAGCGCCCGTTCCACGGTGTCGATGGCGCGCACCACGCCGGCGCAGAAGCCGCGCGGCGAGCAAAGCACGATTTTGAGGTCTGGTTTGGCTGCCATGGGGCTGGTCTGAGCTGATCTATGCGGGCTGGTTTCGGCGACCACGGACCCCCGGGCCGGCAAGCGGGGGCGGTCGATACGCGAAGAACTTGGGTCTGACACTCGTTTGGGTAGGACTTGGGACTGCTTTCGAGCGCTGTCAAGGCCGTTTTCTCCAGGCCATTGCGCCCTGCCCCCGGGACGGCTTATATAGGGCCAATTCCCGTCATCGCCGATGACCGCAGGTTTCGCCTCCAGGGCCGGGGCGGAGCACAAAGGAGATTTGCCATGAGCAACGCCCCGCTGATGCCGAAGGCAACTGCCGTGTGGCTGGTCGACAATACCGCCTTGACCTTCGACCAGGTCGCCGATTTCACCAAGATGCACCCGCTGGAGGTGCGCGCCATTGCCGACGGGGACGCCGCCCAGGGCATCAAGGGCATGGATCCGATCTCGACCGGGCAGCTCACCCGCGAGGAGATCGAGAAGGCCGAGCGCGACCCGAATTACCGGCTCCGGCTGCAGGAGAGCAAGGTGGTGCTGCCGCCGCAGCCCAAGCGCAAGGGCCCCCGCTACACCCCGGTCTCGCGCCGCCACGAGCGCCCGAGCGCCATTCTCTGGCTGGTGCGGAACCATCCCGAGCTCAAGGACGCCCAGATCATGCGCCTGGTCGGCACCACCAAGACCACGATCGCGAGCGTGCGCGACCGCACCCATTGGAACGCGCAGACACTGACGCCGATGGATCCGGTGACGCTCGGCCTGTGCTCGCAGATCGAGCTCGACTTCGAGGTCCAGCGTGCCGCCAAGGAAAAGCCGCTCGACGCCAATTACAGCGGCGCCACCCTGCTCCCGGCCTCCGAGACCACGCGCAAGGACGAGTACGAGCCGGCGGGCCGCGATGAGGACGATCTCAACGTCGACGCCGTGTTCGCCAAGCTCAAGACCATCGGCGGCAAGAAGCAGGACGACGAGGAGGAGTAGGACGGGCACCTCCTGTCCTCGGGTCAATTCACCCGCGACTGCCCCACCATCGGTGTCGTCCCTGCGAACGCAGGGACCCATAACCACAGGATTGCGTGACGGCCCAAGCTGGCTGTAACTCAGCGCGTCTTTCCTCACTCCCGCTGCGGCGTATGGGCCCCGGCTCAAGGCCGGGACGACGCCTGTTTTACAGGCCCGAGCCCGAGCTTCGCGACCCGCAAACAGTCCAAAAAAAATGGCGCCGGGAATGCCGGCGCCATGACAGTCTTGGGAGGAACTGAAAAAATCAGAACTTGTAGGTGACGCCGACGCCGACCAGCCACGGATCGATGTTGGCGCGGCCGGTGACCGGAATTGCGCCGTTGACGGTCGCCGAGTAGTTCGGCTGCAGCCACAGCTTCTTGACGTCGACGTTCAGGCCCCAGTGCCTGTCGAGCATGTAGTCGAAGCCGAACTGGACCGCGGCGCCCCACTGGTTGGAGATGTGCAGGTTGGTGACGGCAAGACCGTTCCACACCTGGTTCGCGGCGCTCTGGTTGAAGAAGACCGTGTAGTTCACACCCGCGCCGACATACGGCTTGAACGCGCCGAAATCGGTGAAGTGATATTGCAGGGTCAGCGTCGGCGGCAGCAGCCAGGCCTTGCCCATGTTGAGGCCGTCGAGCGAGCCGGTGCCGCCGATGGAATGCCGGGTGACGCCGAGGATCAGCTCGGCCGCGATGTTCTTGGTGAAGAAGTAGCTGATGTCGAGCTCGGGCACGACCGAGTTGGAGATCGACAGGCCGGAGTTCGGCGACGACAGCGCCGGCACGCCGGTCACGTTCACGGTGGAGCCGCCAGCATCCGGCAGCACGCCGAGCGCGCGCACACGAAGCATCCACGGATTCCACGCCTCGACCACCGGCGCCTTGGTGTAGACCGGCGCCGCCTGCAGGTCGGCCGCTTGCGCCGAGCCCATGGCTCCGCAGATCGCCGCCAGCACCAGCAGCGACGACGAGAGTTTCAACATCCTGTTCATCGAGATCCCCATAGCCACCCTTGAGCAACATCTGCGCGGGCACGGCCGCGCCTTGCGGTCACAGATGTGGCAGGGACGCCATGGAGTTGGATTTGATCTCAATCAATCGGCATTGTTGCAGCGCCGATGTCACGCAACTGTTGCATCGAAGTCACGCGCCATGAGAGGCGCTTGCACTGGCGCTCAGGGCCGGTCGGGGTGGTTCATCATGTATTCGCCGAGATCGCGCTGCCGGCGGTCGGCACGTGCCTCGGCGCGCTGCCGCTGCACGTCGCGGTCCTTGCGGCAGGCGACATATTCGGCGGAGCCCGGCGCGACCTTGCCACCGGCCTGACAGACCGCATCATCGTCGTCATTGCCGAGCGCCACCGCGGGACCCTGGTTGCGGGAGGCGCAGGCCGAGAGCGAAAATACGGCCATCAGCACCAGGGCCAGGCGGGCGGAGGTCTGTCGCATCGAACGTTCCATTCTCGTCAATCGGGCTGGTCTGACGCCGTTGCTTGACGAGAATGGGCGCCCGGGTCAAGCCCGGGGCACGTTCAGCGGCGTCGTGTCAGACGCGGCTCTTCAGCGCCTCGCCGATTTCCTCGAGCACCTTGGGATCCTCGATCGTGGCCGGCATGCTCCATTGCTCGCCGTCGGCGATCTTCTTGATCGTGCCGCGCAGGATCTTGCCGGAGCGCGTCTTCGGCAACCGGCCGACGGTGATGGCGAGCTTGAACGCAGCGACCGGTCCGAGCTTGTCGCGTACCAGCGCCACGATCTCCTTTTCGATCTGCGACGGGCTGCGCGAGACACCGGCCTTGAGCACGATGAAGCCGCACGGCACCTCGCCCTTGATCGCATCCTTGATGCCGAGCACGGCGCATTCCGCGACGTCGGGATGCGAGGCCAATATCTCTTCCATGCCGCCGGTCGACAGCCTGTGGCCGGCGACATTGATGATGTCGTCGGTGCGGCCCATCACGAAGACATAGCCGTCCTCATCCTTGTAGCCGGCGTCTGAGGTCTTGTAGTAGCCGGGGAATTCGCTGAGATAGGATTCCTTGAAGCGGTCCTCCTGCTGCCACAGGGTCGGCAGGCAGCCGGGCGGCATCGGCAGCTTGATCACGATCGAGCCCATGGTGTTGGCGGGCACGGGCTTGGCGGCCTCGTCGACGATGTCGACCTGGTAGCCCGGCATCGGCACCGTCGGCGAGCCGTGCTTCACGGGCAACAGGCCAAGGCCGACCGGATTGCCGGCGATGCACCAGCCGGTCTCGGTCTGCCACCAATGATCGATCACCGGCACCTTCAATTGCTGCTCGGCCCATTCCACCGTCGGCGGATCGGCGCGCTCGCCGGCCAGGAACAGGGTGCGGAAATGCGATAGATCGTATTTGCGCAAGAAAGTACCTTCCGGATCCTCCTTGCGGATGGCGCGGAATGCCGTGGGCGCGGTAAACAGAGCGACCGCCTTATGATCGCTGATGACGCGCCAGAACGCGCCGGCATCGGGCGTTCCGACCGGCTTGCCCTCGTACATCACCGAGGTCGCGCCATGGATCAGCGGGCCGTAGATGATGTAGCTGTGGCCAACCACCCAGCCGATGTCGGAGGCGCACCACCAGACCTCACCCGGCTTGATGCCGTAGAGATTCTCCATCGACCATTTCAGCGCGACGAGGTGCCCGCCATTGTCCCGCACCACGCCCTTCGGCTTGCCGGTCGTGCCGGAGGTATAGAGGATGTAGAGCGGATCGGTCGCCAGCACCGGCACGCACGGCGCCAGCTTGCCATTGGCGAGCGCAGACTTGCGCAGCGCCGCCCAGTCGTAATCGCGGCCGGGCTTCAGCTCGCAGACATGCTCGGGACGCTGCAGGACGATGCAGGCCTTGGGCCTGTTGTCGGCGAGCTCGATCGCCTGATCGAGCAGAGGCTTGTATTGCACGATGCGGCCGGGCTCGATGCCGCAGCTCGCCGACAGCACGAGCTTGGGCGTGGCGTCGTCGATGCGGGTCGCGAGCTCCTTGGCCGCGAAGCCGCCGAACACCACCGAATGCACCGCGCCGATGCGCGCGCAGGCCAGCATCGCGACCATCGCCTCGGGCACCATGGGCATATACAGGATGACGCGGTCGCCCTTGCCGACGCCGAAATCCTGCATGATCGCGGCGAGCGTCTGCACCTCCTTCAGCATCTCGGCATAGGTGAGCTTCGTGACCGAGCTGGCGAGCGGCGAATCGTGGATCAGCGCCAGTTGATCGCCGCGGCCGGCGGCGACGTGGCGGTCGAGCGCGTTGTAGCAGGTATTGACGACGGCCCCCGCAAACCAGCGGCCGTAGGCGCCCATCGCGGGATCGAAGATGGTCTTGGCCGGCTCGATCCAGTCGATCGCGCGGGCGGCCTCGGCCCAGAACCCTTCCGGGTCCTGCAGCGACCGTGCATGGACCTCGTGATAGCGGCTCGCAGCGCTCATGACGTTTCCCCAAGATCTGTGTTTATTCCCGAGTATTGTCACGGGACAAAGCGACAGTTCAAGCCGTCATGAATTGATCCAGATCAGGCAGGCCCGGACGTCCGCGCCATTTTCCGGGCCGGATCAATGCGCTCCATCGCGGAGGGTATCCAGGCGACGCTGCAGGTCTAGACGAAGGTCGTAGCCGGGCTTGCCGAACCGGGCATTGCGCTCCGCGATGAAGTCACGCTGCGTTCCGCGCAGCTCGGCAGCGGCGCGGCCGCGGGAGGACTTCAAGCGCCGGGCATAGCTTTCGGAAATGCCGAGATCGAGCACCGAGAGCTGCGGGTCGGCGCAGATGACCTTCTCGACCTCGCGCGCGGCCGTGGCGCAATCGAACGACGGACCGCTTCGCTCTGACGGCGCGTTCAACGGACGCGGCGGCTCGGCGCCGAACTTCTTGATCTCGGCCAGCATGACGCGCCGGCCGGCGATGGCATTGTCGTTGCCGGGATCCAGCCGCAGCGCGGCCTCGTAGTCGGCCAGCGCCTTGGCGCGCTCGCCCATCTTCTTGTACAGCACCGCCCGGTTGTTGTAGGCGAGCGCGAAATTCGGATCGAGCCGCAGCGCGGCGTCGTAGTCGCTGAGCGCCGCGCCGAGCTCGCCCTTGAACTGATGGGAATCGCCGCGGTTGGTGAAGAAATTTGCCCGCTGCTCCATCCTGATCGCCTGATCATAATCGGCGATCGCCTTGTCGTACTCCTTCATGGCGGCGTAGGTGAGGCCACGATTGTCGTAATATTCCGACACCTTCGGATCGCGCCGGATCGCCTCATCGTCATCGGCCAGCGCCTTGTCCATCTGGCCGAGCTTCTTGTAGGCCGCGGCACGGTTGGTGAATGTGCGCGGCCGTTTCGGGTCGAGCCGGATCGCCTCGTCATAGTCGCGCACGGCCTTCTCGTTGTCGCCGCGCAGGTAGAAGGCGACGCCGCGGTCGGCAAAGGCCTGCGCGTAGTCGGGCTTCAGCCGGATCGCCTGGTCGTAGTCGGCCAGAGCGCGATCAAGACGGCGCTGCTCGGTATAGACAACGCCACGCAGCTCATAGGCTTCGGCGTCATTCGGATCGAGCGAGATCGCCATGCTCAGATCGGCCGCCGCCCTGCCGGCATCGCCACCGGCTTCGCGCATCAGGTCGCCACGCAGCCGATAGGCGCGCGCATTCTTGCCGTCGAGCGCGATGGCACGGTCGAGGTCCTTCAGGGCCTGGGTCAGGCCGCCCGAGATACGCGCACGGGCATCGGCGCGGGCAACCAAGGCGATGGATTGATCCTTCGGCGAACTCGATGCCTGCTCGATTGCGGTCGAGCAGGCGGTGATGAGCTCGGACGGGGGCGCCTTGCTGCCCAAAGCGCATTCGGGGTCCGCGGCGAATGCAGGCTGGGCCCCGAGGCCAAGGACAAGACCGGCTGCAAGACCCAGCGCGAGGTAGGATGAGCAGGATGAAATCGAACGAATGAAAGCGTGCATCGGCATGGACTCGGCTCGAATTTCGACTGTTGCGGGTGAGACGCTGATCTCCCCCGTTGTCGTCTCCGGCCGGAACCCGGTTCAAGCGGCCACGCCGATGGTTAATAGCCGTCGACGCCGTTCAGCCGCCGCAGGCGGTCCTCCATCGCCTTCTTGAGATCGTAGCCGGGCTTGCCAAAGCCGGCGTTGCGCCGCGCGATGAACGCGTCCTGCTCGCGCTGCAGGGCGCGGGCTGCGGCGGGGCCGGCCGCCTCGCGAACGACGCGGGCCTGCGCGCCGTCGATCTCGCGATCGAGATTGGCGAGCTCCGGATCGGCGCAGATCGCCTTCTCCACGGCGCGACGCGCCGTGGCGCAATTGAAGCTCGGCCGCCCCGCGACGGCCATCTGCGCGCCCAGGCGCTCGAGCTCCACAGCGAGTGCGTGGTAGTTGCTGCGGGCGCTGGCGTGATCCGGATTGAGCCGCAGCGCCGCGGCGAAATCGGCCAGCGCCTTCGGACGGTCGCCCTTCTTGCGATGCAGTTCGCCGCGCGCGTTGAAGATGCTGGCGAGGGTCGGGTCGAGCTGCAAGGTCACGCCGTAATCGGCGATGGCGCGATCGATCTCACCCCTGGTGATGAAGATCGAGGCGCGCGCGATCAGTGCGTTGATGCGATCGACCCTCGCGGCCTTGGGATTGTCGATCACGGCGCCGCATTCGGTGAGCACCTTGTCGCCATCGTGCGCCTCCGAGGCCGCGATGCAGGCACCGGCATCCACCGCCGGCTCCTTGCCGGGCTCGGCCGCGCCGACCGCATGGGCCTGGGTCGAGACCAGCCATCCGAGCGTGACCAGCGCGGCCAGGCGCAGCACCCCATCCCGGCGATCGGCAGCAGCCCACGAGGAGACGGATGCGGTCAAGGCAGATGGCTCTCTCAGGTCGTGGGCGATCCGGCACGGCGCGCGGGGGGCGCAATCGCCGCCGCGGCACTTCAACTATACAGCGGCAGCAGCGGTGCGACAGTCCCTTTCCGGGAGAAGGCGACCTTTGCGAACGGGAGCTCGCGAGTGGATTGCGGCCTCGACTGAAATGCGCGTGATCGTGCCGCGCATTCCCCTCAAGATGTTGTGGATGCGCACCCCGGCGACGTCCTCGGTCGCCATTTGAACCTGTTGCGGTCCCCGCAGACACAACCGCATGACTATTCTGACCGACAATTCGCGCGCACGCGGCGTCGTTGCGTCCCCTGCGCGCTATTTCTATTTCAACATGGCTCTGGCCTGCATGGCCATTGCGATCATCGGCTTCGCACCGACCTACTGGCTGCCACTGGCCCGCCGCTCATTCTCCGGCGCGCCCGTGATTCATTTCCATGGCTTCCTGTTCTTCGCCTGGACTCTGTATTTCGCGCTGCAGAGCTGGCTTGCCGCATCCGGACGCACGGCGCGGCACCGCTCGCTCGGCATCTTCGGCGTATCGCTCGCCACGGCGATGACGATCTTTGGCTTCCTCGTTGCCATCGAGGCGATGAAGCGCTCCGCGGCGATGGGTCAGGCCAACGAGGGCATCGCCTTTGCCATCGTGCCCCTCAGCGGCATCGCCTTCTTCGCCGTGGTCTTTGCGCTCGCGGTTGTCCATCTGCGCCGGCCGGAAACGCACAAGCGGCTGATGCTGCTCGCCGGCATCTCGCTGCTCGACGCCGCCGTGGCGCGCTGGTTCCTGACATTCCTGGCGCCGCCCGGCCCGCTCGGCCCGCCGCCGGTGTTCGTGACGATCCCACCGGCCTTCGTCGCCTACCTGCTGCTCGTCGTCGCGATCGTCCACGACCGCCGCACGTTCGGACGCGTCCACCGGGTCTACGTCTATGGCGGGCTGGCGCTGATCGCCGTGAAGCTCCTGAACTGGCCGATCAGCATGACCTCGACGTGGCATGCGATTGCAGGCGGCATGCTGGCGATGGCGCAATAGCCGCAGCGCTGATCTCTCCTGTAACACGCGTCATTGCGAGGAGCCGAAGGCGACGAAGCAATCCAGGGCTTCCTGGAGACTTCCGCCTTCGCTCTTCGAGCGACGGCGGACACATCGCGTTGCTCGCAATGACGCGCGCGGCGAGACCTAACTCCGGCAGGTCAGCCCGCCATCCACCACCAGCATGGTGCCGGTGACATAGCGCGACTCGTCGGAGGCGAGGAACAAGGCGGCATTGGCGACGTCGAAGGCGTCGCCCATGTGCCCCATCGGCACCTGCGCATCACGCTTGCGCCACATCTCCTCGACATCGCCCTTGGCGTAGCTCGCGGCCAGCCCCGCTGAGTGCTCGACCATCGGCGTCTTCATGAGCCCGGGCAGGATCGCATTGACGCGGACGTGCTTCGGCGCGAACTCGACCGCGGTCGTGCGCGTCATCTGGTTCATCGCCGCCTTGCTGGCGCCATAGCTGACATAGAAGATGCCGACCTGGCGGATCGAGGCGACAGAAGAGATGTTGATGATGGAGCCGCCGCCCTGCCCGATCATCACCGGAATGACGTGCTTCATGGCGAGATAGGCGCTCTTGAGGTTGACCGCGAACACGCGATCCCACTCGGCCTCCTCGACATCGACGACGCTGCCCATCTCGGCGATGCCGACATTGTTGTCGAGCACGTCGATACGGCCATAGGCGGCAACGCAAGCCTTCACCATCGCCTCGACCTCGACGGCCTTCGAGACGTCGGCGGTGAACGCCTCGGCCTGCCCGCCTTCGCCTGAAATGATCGAGGCGGTCTCCGCGGCGGCGTCCTTGTTGCGGTCGACGCAGAACACCTTGGCGCCCTGCCGCGCAAAGGTCACGGCCGTGGCCTTGCCGTTGCCCCAGCCCGGCCCGATCGAGCCCGCACCGACCACCAGCGCCACCTTGCCCCTGAGACGATCCATCGTGTTCTCCCGTCGCTTATTCGTTATTCGGTACAGGCGCTCATCGTGATGGTCGCTGCGCCGATGTCATGGCCGAAGATGTCCGACAGCGTCCGGCATTGCCCGTCCGCGCAGATGCGCCACTCGCCGGCCGCGCCGGAATTGGCGAGCACGATCCGCGACAGCGGCCCCCGCTGGGTCTGCCACTGGAACCAGCCGTCGACCAGCCGCGCCTCCGGCGGCGGCTCCATGCCCGCGCCGGAGCCCTTGACGCGCGCCTGCACCAGTTCGAGACCGTCAGACGTGACGCGCCAGTCCTCCTGCCACGCGGTCTTCTCGACCGAGTGGGTCCAGGCCAAGGTGAAGCCGGCGAGGGTCAGCGCCTTCACCACACCTGATGAGGCGAGGCAGAGGCTCAAGCGGACGCCGCCACGGCAGCCGGCGGCCGCTGCCGCCACTGCCACGCCACGATCACCACCGCCAGGGCAAATCCCAGCACGTCACTGTAGGGAAATTCGCCGAGTAGGCAGACGGACGCGACAAACGCCAGCAGGCGCTCGACCAGGGTCATGCGCACGTACAGGAAGCCGATCGCCACCATGCCGAACAGGCCGATCGAGATCAGCGCCTTGACGGAAGCATACGCCACCGCGCCGATGAAGCCGAGTTGCGTCTCCATCGGGTCACCCGGCTGCAGCATCAGCGCGGGCGAGTAGACGAACAGGAACGGAATGACGTAGCCGGCGAGCGCGATCCGCATCGCCTCCCAGCCGATCTTGTCGGGATTCTCCTTGGCGATCGGGGCGGCCGCCAGCGCGGCCAGCGCGACCGGCGGCGAAAGGTCGGCCATGATGCCGTAGTAGAACGCGAACATGTGGCTCGCGATCAGGGGCACGCCCAGCTTGGCGAGCGCGGGGGCCGCCAGTGCCGCGGTGATGATGTAGGTCGGGATGGTCGGGATGCCGGTGCCGAGCAGGATCGACAGCAGCATGGTCATGATCAGCGCCGCGAACAGGCTGGTCTTGCCGAGGCCGATCACCCAGCTTCCGAAGATCGAGCCGACGCCGGTCTGCGTCATCATGCCGATGATGACGCCGACGATCGCGCAGGCCATGCCGACGGTCAGCGCCGACTTCGCACTTTCAGCCAGGGAATCGCGGCAGGCGTGCAAGGTGCCCATTCCGCCGCGCACGAAGCCGGTGATGACGATGAGCGCAACGACGACGGAGGCGACGGGAATGATCTGCAGGCCGTTGCGCGACAGCGCGCCGACGACGAGCGCGAGCCCGATCCAGAAGACGTAGCGCAGCACCTGGTTGGAGAAGCCCATGGTGATCGAGGTGCCCAGGATCAGCGCCACCGTCAGCGCGAGTCCCATCGAGCCCGCATACAGCGGCGTGAAACCCTCGAACAGCATGTAGACCAGCGCGGCGAGCGGCAGCACGAGATACCAGCGCGCCACCAGCGCCTTCCAGGCGCTCGGGATCTCCGACGGCTTCATGCCGGTCAGGCCGTGCTTGCCGGCCTCCAGATGCACCATCCAGAACGCCGAGGCGAAATAGAGAATGGCTGGAATGACCGCCGCCTTGACGATCACCGAGTAGTCGACGCCCAGGGTTTCGGCCATGATGAAGGCGACCGCGCCCATCACGGGCGGCATGATCTGTCCGCCCATCGACGCGGTGGCTTCGACGCCGGCCGCAAAGGCGCGGCGGTAGCCGAACCTGATCATCAGCGGAATCGTGAACTGGCCGACAGTGACGACGTTGGCGACGCCCGAGCCGGAGATCGTGCCCATCATGCCGGAGGCGAACACCGCGACCTTGGCAGGACCGCCGCGGGTGCGACCGAACAGGCCGAGCGAGACGTCGGTGAACAGCTGGATCATGCCGGCATGCTCGAGGAACGAGCCGAACAGGATGAACAGGAAGATGTAGGTCGCCGAGACGTAGATCGGCACGCCGTAGAAGCCCTCGGTGCCGAAGGAGAGGTGTGTAATCACCTGATCGAAATCATAGCCGCGATGGTTGAGCGGCGCCGGCAGATACTGGCCGAAGAACCAGTACAACAGGCAGGCGCCGCACATCAGCGGCAGCGCGAGCCCCATCAGCCGGCGCGTGCCCTCGAAGATCAGTACCGCCAGCAGGGTTCCGACCACGAGATCGGTGCGCGTCGGATCGCCGTCGCGCGCGATCAGGTCGGCATAGAAAATCCACTGATAGAGGCCGCACAGGAAGCCGATGGCGCCGATGGTCCAGCCCGCGATGCGCCCGGCGTCGGTCCTGGCGGTGAAGTTGCCGATCAGGCCGAAGGTCAGCAGCAGTAGGAAGCCGACATGGACGCCGCGCACGACCTGGCTCGGCAGATAGTTGAAGGCGGCGACGTAGAGCTGGAATATCGCAAAGGCGAGCCCGATGCCGTAGGCGAGATAGCCCCAGCGGCCGGGGCCGAAGCCTTCCGGAAAGCCGTGCTCGAAATTGTCGAACTCGACCTTGACCGGCGTTTCCATGTTCACGGCTTCGATCGTCATGATCCCCCCAACGCGCCCATCAGGCGCTGCTGACCATGGCCGCAATCACCTGAACGACAAGACTGCGCGGAATGTTTCCCACGCAGCCGGTTGCGAATGATCCGGCCTACAAGGCAGGCCGGGCGAGCAGCGTCCTTATTTCAGGATGCCCTTTTCCTTGTAGTAGCGGATCGCGCCGGGGTGCAGCGGCACCGGGCTGTCCTGCGCCGCCGTCTCCAGCTTGATCTCCTTGCCGGCGGCATGCGCATTGGCGAGCTCCGGCAGCGACTCGAAGATCAGCTTGGTCATCTGGTAGGCGAGATCGTCGGATACCGCCGAGCTGGTGACGAGATAGTTGATCACGGCCGCGGTCGGCACGTCCTTGTCCTGGCCGGTATAGGTGTTGGCCGGGATGGTCGCCGCGACGAACGGGGGCCCGATCTTGTCGACGACCTCCTTCGGCACCGACACCACGGTGATCGGCGACGAGGTCGATAGATCCTTCAACGATGCGACGCCAAGGCCAGCCGACTGCAAGGTGGCGCCGAGCTGCCGGTTCTTCATCAGGTCGACCGATTCGGCGAACGGCAGATACTCCACCTTGCCGAGATCCTTGTAGCTCATGCCGGCGGCGGCGAGGATCGCGCGCGAGTTGAGCTCGGTGCCGGACTTCGGCGCGCCGACCGACAGACTCTTGCCCTTGAGATCCGCCAGCGTCTTGATGCCGGACTCTGCCGTCGCGACGATCTGGATGTAGTTCGGATAGATCGCGCCGATCGTGCGCAGCTTGTCCAGCTTGGACTTGAAACCGGCCTCCTCCTCGCCGTTCCAGGCGGCCTTCAGGGAGTCGCCGAGCGCGAAGGCGAGTTCGCCGCGTCCCTGCTGCAGCAGGATCAGGTTCTCGACGGAGGCCTTGGTCGCCTGCACCTGGGTTTTCACATTGGGGATCTTGTCGCCGTAGATCTTCCCGATCGCGACACCGAGCGGATAGTAGACGCCCGACGTGCCGCCGGTGAGCACGTTGATGAAGCTCTGGGCCTGCGCCGCTGGCGCCGCGAGCAGGCAGGCGGCTGCCAGAATGAAACCGGTTGCAGTGCCAGAGATTTTCGAGAAGCGCATGGATCCTCCCATTGATTTTGCCGCAAATTGGACGGCTGCGGGCGCGGGGTCAACCCATCCGAAAGACTGGCGCACCAGCCTCTCCCGCTCCCACGGCGCGAGGCCGGGACCGATGCGCCCCGCGTTCAATCTTACATTGACAGCACCACCAGCTTGAACCGCAGGTGCAGCCCAGAGGAGCGGGCCGCCTCGCTCGCAAGGCCGCCGGTCACTGGAACGTCATGTCGAGGCACTTGGAGATGTCCGAGCCGAGCCCGGACGAGATCGTCATGCAGCCGCGCACCTTCTGCTGGGTCGTATCCGCCACCCAGATCGAATAGCCGCCATTGCCGAAGAAGGAATTGGTGTTCGCCGGCTCGGTCTCGGTGGCGTCGAACTCATATTTGGAATCGGTGTCGAACACGCGCGGCTTCCTGGTGCAGCCGCCGTCGGTCTGGACGTTGATGACTTCCTTGTTGTCCCTGGTCAGCGACAGTGAGACCTGGCAGCGGAAATATTCCGAGGTCTTCACGTTGAAGAGGTAGGCGTAGGACTTGCAGACGGCCGTATTGAGCTTGCCGGCGGAGAGACCGCGGCTGCAGGCGATGCGCTGGTTGTTGGACAGCTTGAAGTCGTCGGCCCGGGCGGATGCCAACGTCACCAGCGACAACGCCGCAACCCAACCGATCTTCGTGACAAGGCTCATCCGAATCATCCCCAAATTGTTTTCTTGGCCTATGTTTCTAAACCACGCTGCAGGATAATCGCGAGATCGGCGAATGGAAAATCCGCCCAACGATCACTGCACTGCGACGGGGCGACGTTGACGTCGCGTCAGCGTTCGTGATTTGTTCGAGACGACATCGATTGGAGGAGGACATGAAGAGCTTGGTTCTGAAAGCCCTGATCGCCCTCGGTGCGCTGGGTGCACTGACCAGCGCGGTGCGCGCGGCACCACCGGAGCCGTGGGAGCTGAAGCCCGACATGGGCTACGCCTATGGCAAGGATGGCCGGACGCTCGCCTACAAGATGGGCACCAAGAACGCCGACATGCTGCTCAAGGGCGCCAAGAAGGTACCGAAGGGCACGCTGTTCTTCGTCGGCCAGAACGGTCAGCTCTACATGCGGACGGCCCCCTATCTCGACGGCGACGGCAGCTTCTCGTTCGGCGCGGATGAGTAAGGGCGAGCGAGCGCAGCCTCAGAACGCGGCCGCCAGCTCCTTGGCGCCGGGCAGGCTGCTGAGCGAGTCCATCCTGGAATCCGTCACCGCAAGCAGCTTCGCCACGGTGTTGTGGCGAACGGCGACCGGATTGCGCTCGTAGCCGCCGCGCTGGAAGAAGTTGGCGGTCGGAACCTGATCGCGCATCTCGAGCGGCATCGTCACCATGTCGAAGCCCGTGCCGTCGCCGGTGAGATTCATCATCTCGAGCTCGGCGGCCGAAAGCGGCCGCGTGTAGCCCTTGGCGCGTGCGAACAGCACCGAGGTCAAGAGCTTGTGGGTCTGCAGCATCGGCCCGACGTCGATGTCGAGCACCATCGCATGCATGGCCCAGCCTTGCGGCGTGTTGCCGATCTTCTCATGCGCCGACCAGTCGTCCGGCACGGAGCGCGCGATCGCGACCATCTTCTTCAGGACCGCGAGCTTGTGCTCCATCGCGCCGCGTGCCGGGCCGGACGTCCGCGCCACGCGTTCGCCGAGCAGGCGGATGAACAGCGGGCCCTGCTCGGCCAGCAGCTCGACGCTGTTGGTGGTCAAGAGCTGATTGTAGCCGATCGCGGTCGAGATCGCGCGGTTGCCCTTGAAGCCCGATTGCGAGTCGTGCTTGCCGTTGCCGCCGGTCTCGAAGGCATAGACGCGCACCGCCTGCTCGCGCGTCAGTCCCGACGCCGCGGCGAAGCGCCCATAGGCGCGTTTGAAATCGATGTCGTTGGCAGGGCGCTGCGGCGACCATTGGAAATGCTCCTGTGCCGCCTTCACGAGGTCGGCGACCACGGGGATGTACTTGCGCTCGCGCGGCTCGCCCTCAGGTTCCGGCTCGGGGTTCACCGGCCGCTTCGGCCCCGTGTAGACCGGCGGCTGCTCCAGCACGTAGTCGTCGAGCCCGATCGGCTGGCGGTCGCGGCGCTTGGCGTTGCGGATGCGGCGCTTATCCGAGATCGCCTTCCAGTAGGCGCCCGCCTCCTGGTCGAACACCGCCCGCGCCTGCTGATATTCGGCGAGCCTGCGTTGGTACTCCGCGATCGCGGCGGGCGAGGCCATCTGGGCCAAGGCATCGCGCGGAGCTGCGACTGGCGCGGGTTCCACGGCCAGCAATGGCGGTGCGCCCGCGACCGCGCAGGCGAGAATCAGGACAAGCGTGCGAATCGGCTGATGAAGCATGCCGCCCTTGTAGCCGAAACGGCGGCTACTTCCAGGCAAACACCGGCTGTTCCAGCTCATGCACCCGGGTGTCGCGGCCGGACAGCACCTCGCGGAACTGATAGATCAGCGCTGCGGTGGGCGCGTGAATGAGGCCCTCGCGGGCGTGAAAGCGGATCACGCGCCGCGTGCTCTCTGGGATCACGGTGAAGTCGAACGCGTCATCCGCCGTGATCGCATCCAGGCCGATCCGGTGCACCGAGGAGACCTCGTCCGGATTCGGTCGCAGCGTGCGGCCATCGCCCGCCCATACCACGACCGGGGTAATCAGATAGCCCGACCGTGTCGGGTAGTCGTCGAGCAGGCCCAGCACCGCATCCGGCGCCAGGATCAGCCCGAGCTCCTCTGCGAGCTCGCGCAGGGCGGCCTCGACCGTGGTTTCGCCGGCGTCGCAGCGTCCGCCCGGCAGCGCCCATTGCCCGCCATGGCTGCGCAGCCCTGCGGCACGCAGAGTGAGCAGCAGCGCCGTGTTGCCGGTCTCGTGGTGGGGGGCCAGCGCGATCACCACCGCCGCGCGCTTCAGCGAGGCCGCCGCCGCAGTCGCCTCCAACCGCACGAAGCCCGCGCAGCAGCTTGCGATTTTCCGCCTGGTGGCATCGTCGAACGGCATCGGCATGCAGCTTGACTACACCAGGCCGGCGACAGATGAAACGACCTCCAGGCCGGCTCGGGCCACAACGGGAAGGGTCTTCAGCGATGACGAAATCGGCCGCGGCCAGGATGACGTCCGACGGCTGGGAGATCGTCGACACCTCCGGTTTCCTGCATCTGATCGGCCCGCTGTGGCAGCGGGTCGTCGGCGGTGTCCACGAGTACGCCATCGTCACCGAGGACAAGCACCACAACCGCCGCGGCCTGGTCCAGGGCGGCGTGATCATGACGCTGGCCGACCGCAGTTGCGGCATGACGGCCCGCTACGCCGCAGGCAAGGAGCACATGGCGACGATCCAGTTCGACACGCATTTCGTCGAGTCCGGCAAGATCGGCGAGACCCTGGTGTCGCGGCCGCATGTGGTGCGGATCACCCGCAGCCTGGTGTTCATCACCACCGAGGTCACGGCCGGACCTCGCGTGATCGCGATGGCCTCGGGCGTGTTCAAGATCTTGAAGAGCGAATAGGGGTCACTCGCTCCGCCGTCATCGCGAGGAGCGCAGCGACGAAGCAATCCAGGGTGGCGGAAAGGACTCTGGATTGCTTCCGCCTACGCCCCAAGGGCTTCGGCGGACACGTCGCTGCGCTCGCAATGACGCGTTGATGGGTTTATCGTCCTATCAAACCCATGCGCGCGTGTGGCAAGAATGAGGCATCAATGAACTATCGCCAGCTCGGCCGTTCCGGCCTGAAAGTGTCGCCGATCTGCCTGGGCACGATGATGTTCGGCGGTCCCACCGACGAGCCGGCATCCGCCCGCATCATCGCCAAAGCGCGCGACGCCGGCATCAACTTCATCGACACCGCGGATGCCTACAACAAGGGCGTCTCGGAAGAGGTGGTCGGCCGCGCCATCGCGCGCGAGCGCGACCGCTGGATCGTCGCCACCAAGCTCGCCAACCCGATGGGCGACGATCCCAACCGCGCCGGCCTGTCGCGGCGCTGGGTGCTGCAGGCCGCGGACGAAAGCCTGCGGCGGCTCGGCACCGGGCACATCGACATCTACTACCTGCACAAGGAAGATCACGCGACGCCGCTCGAGGAAACCGTGCGCGCGATCGGCGATCTCATCCGTGCCGGCAAGATCCGCTATTTCGGCGTCTCCAACTACCGCGCCTGGCGGCTCGCCGAGATCTGCAATCTCTGCGACACCATCGGCATCGACCGCCCTGTCGTCAGCCAGCCCTACTACAACGCGATGAACCGGATGCCCGAGGTCGAGCACCTGCCGGCCTGCGGCTATTACGGCCTCGGCGTCGTGCCCTACAGCCCGCTGGCGCGCGGCGTGCTCACCGGAAAATACAGCCCCGATGCGCCGCCGGACATGGACACCCGCGCCGGCCGCAACGATACGCGAATGATGCAGACCGAGTGGCGGCCCGAATCGTTGAAGCTGGCGCAGGAGATCAAGCGTCACGCCGAGGCGAAGGGCTTCACGCCGGGACAGTTCGCCGTGTCCTGGGTGCTCAACTCCGCCTTCATCAGCTCCGTGATCGCGGGTCCGCGCACCGAGGCGCAATGGGACGACTACATCCGCGCGCTCGACTATCCCTTTGCCGCCGACGACGAGGCGCTGATCGACCGGCTGGTCGTGACCGGTCACGCCTCGACGCCCGGCTACAACGATCCGGCCTATCCGATCGAGGGCCGCAGGCCGCGGGTGGGCTAGCACTCTTACAGGAGCCCGTAGAACAACAGCTTCAACCGAAAGGAAAAAGATATACTCAATAGATATTGATGAGGCGACGTGGCATGCTCCGCATCCCAACTCAATCGATGCTATGATTGGTGATGTCGATGACCGAACCGTCGTTGCCCGAACCTATTGTCCAGGCCCCCCTCTATCCGCCCTTTTCCGAAATCGCTCATGCGATTCGGCTGCTCGAAGGTGAGCCTGTCCAACGGGTGCGCGATATGCTCAGCGCAATCGCGGCGCAAATGGGCAGCCCCCAGAACCCCGTTGATTGGTCAACTCCAGACTCCTGGATTGCCGAGCGCCTTACTGGCGACCTCGAAATTCTGGCCCGGAAGATATGGGAAGGTAGCAATAAGGAATTGAATCCCCGCTACCTGAATGGTTGCTACCTGTTCATAAATCGCATGAATTTACTGGATCAGATTCATGGGATCTACAAATTGGGCGAGCGAGGAAGAAAGTTCCTAGCCCAGAACGAAGGGCTTTTCCAGGAATTGGACGCTGCGGAAGGCATCCCAAAATTACTATCGCTTGTCGCCGAGCGTTCACCCTGCAAACGCGGAGACATTTTGCCGGCATGGTCAGATTATCTCAAAGCTGTATCCCAATTTTCAACTCCAAACACCTTCGCAGACACTCTCAGACGCCGACTGATAGCAGCTGTGGAGCGCGGTCTAATCTCCCGAGAAGGCAACTTCTATGCAATCACCGATCTTGGCCTTCGCTGGCTGAAAGGGTTTTCTGCGCCGGTTGACAGCGCTCCAATCGCGGCTCCTTCACCCAAGCGAACCACAGTAGCCGAAGCTGCCCACGCACACAACGAGGAGCAATTGTCTGCATTTCGAACTCGTTTAATGCAGCTCGAGCCGGTTCAATTTGAACATTTCGTCAAGGAGCTCCTTGATGCCATGGACTACGAGGATGTCCGCGTCACGAAATTTAGTGGCGACAAGGGAGTTGACGTTGTTGCACGCGTACAATTTGGCATCACCGAGATTACTGAAGTTGTGCAGGTAAAGCGAACGGAAGGGACGATAGTCCGGCCAAAGATTGATGAGCTCCGAGGAGCGCTACCTTATCATAAAGCCATCCGAGGAACCATTATCAGTCTTGGCAGCTTTGCAAAGGGCGCACAGGAAGGAGCCTTGTTTCCCGGCGCGGCACCGATAACACTGATCGATGGAAAGCGACTGCTAGACCTCTGTATCAAGCATCAGGTAGGAATTCGTCGTCGCCCCGTGGAAATCTATGAAATAGACGATTCCTTCTTTTTGAGAAAATTCAATCGGGAAGATGTTGAGGAGGCTACGCCTATTCTCGACGAGACTGACTAGCTGCTGTGGATTAGGACGCCTTCGATGAAGATGGATATCGATACGCCTGTAGCCAGACGTATGACTACGTCATTTCATCTAGACGCGCATCAAGTGCTCCGGCTGCGCCCTCGCTCATACCTGATATCTGATCGCAGGCATCGGGTGGGCTAAAGATGGAGGAGGATCGCTACGGCCTGCCACTGTCGACGGCCTCCACTGACGCGGCCGCAGCCTATCGCGAGGGCATGGATCTGCTGCTCGCATTCTGGCCCGGGGCCATTGACGCGTTCGAGCGGGCGATCATGCTCGATCCGGAGTTCGCGCTGGCGCACGCGGCGCGTGCTCGCATCCACGCGATCTACATGCAGCGCGAGGCGGCGCTGCAGACCATCGCGCGCGCCCGCGACCTCGCTGCCAAGCGCGGCACCCCGCGCGAGCAGAGCCATGTCGCGACCCTGGTGCTCGCCATCGAAGGACGCGGCACTGACGCTCTGACATCGACCCTGGCGCATCTGGCGAACTGGCCGCGGGACGCCATGATCATGGCGCTCCCGCTCGGCGCTTTCGGCCTGCTCGCCTTCTCCGGCCGCGCCGATCACGATGCCGCCCGCCGCGACCTCTGCGACCGCTTCGCCGCTGATTATGGCGAGGACTGGTGGTTCATGTCCAACCATGGCTGGGCCCTGACCGAGGCCGGCGAGTTGGCGAAGGGCCGCGCCGTCACCGAGCGCAGCTTCGCGCTGCGCCGGCACAACGCCTATGCCGTGCATGCGCTGCTGCATGCGATGTTCGAGGAAGGCGCGGTGGACGAGGCCGATGCGCTCGTCGAGGGGTGGATCGGCGACTATGATCGCACGGGAATGCTGCATGGCCATATCTGCTGGCACCAGGCGCTCGGCGCGCTGGACCGGGGCGATGCCGACAAGGCGCGGGCGGTCTATACCGACGTGCTGGTGCCGACGATGGACTCGGCGCCCCCGCTCAACACCCTGTCCGACTGCGCCTCGCTGCTGTGGCGGCTGATGGCTGACGAGCAACCGGTGCCGCCCAACGCATGGGCCGACACGGCGGCCTATGCGAGCACGCGCTTCACGGGTTCGACCCTCGCCTTCGCCGAGATGCATCTGGTGATGATCGCGGCAGCAACGCATGACAGCGCCGCGCTCAAGGGACGCCTTGCCGCGATCGAGCGGCGGCAGGCCGAGGGCAGGCTGCCGGCCGGGCGCATCGTGCCGCACATGTTGCGGGCACTGCGTGCGTTCGCCGATGACAATTGGCGCGGATGCGCGCGCGAGCTTGCGCCCGTCATCGGCGATCTCCCCCGCATCGGCGGCAGCCACGCCCAGCGCGAGGTGATCGAGGACACCTACATCCTGGCGCTGATCCGCAGCGGCGCGCTGGCCCAGGCGCGAGACCTGCTCGATGCCCGCCTGCACCGCCGCCCCTCCGCGCGCGACACCCGCTGGCGGGCGCTCACCGCGAGCTGAGCCGGATTATCCCTCGGTCTCCAGCCCGGTCGGCATCGGCACATTCTCGGGCTGCAGCTTGAGGCCGGCGGCGAGCGCCACGGTCTCCAGCAGTGCCGCAAAATCCTTCTCCAGATAGGCGGCGGGATCCGATTGCAGCGAGGCCGCGCCGACATGGGCCTGCAATGCCTCGCGCGTCGCGGCCGTCACCGGCATCGCGACGTCGAGCTGGCGCGCCGCCGACAGGCCGAGATCGAGATCCTTGCGCAGCAGCGGCGGCGTGAAGGTCGTGGTCCAGTCGAGATTGACCAGCGCGTTGCTCTTGTACTTCGTGAAAGTCGAGCCCATGACGCTGGCGTTCATGAAATTCAGGAAGGCATGGCGCGGCACGCCGGCCTTCTGCGCCAGGATGGTGATCTCGGCGAGGTTCTGGATCACGACGCCGAGGAAGACATTGTGCGCGATCTTGCAGATGCGCGCGAGCTCGCCCTCGCCGACATAGGACACGCCGGAGACAGCGATCTTCGCCAGATAGGGTGCGATGACCTCGAATGCGGCCTTGGGGCCGGAGACGACCGACGACAGCTTGCCGGCCTTGACGCATTTGCCGTTGCCGGACACCGGCGCGCGCACGAACTCACAGCCCAGTCGAACGAGCTTGGCGGCGATCGCCTCCGACTGCTCGATGCCGATCGAGGAGCAGTCCACCAGGATCCGGGGACGCGATCCGGAACTGGCAGCCACCAGGCCGTTGTCGCCGAAATAGACCTGCTCGAGATCCTTGCCCGTCGACACCATCGTGAACACGATGTCGCACGCGGCGAGATCACGGGGATGATCGACGATCACGCCGCCTTTCGCCGCCAGCGGCTCGGCCTTGGCACGGGTGCGATTGTAGATCGACACCTTGTGGTCGGCCTTGAGCAGGCGCTCGGCCATCGGATAGCCCATGCGCCCCATGCCGATCCAGCCGAGCGAATGCGTCGTGGTCATTGTCGTCTCCTCGTCCTACTTATCACGGATGCCGTCATTGCGAGGAGCGAAGCGACGAAGCAATCCAGAGTCACGGATGCCGCCCTGGATTGCTTCGCTTCGCTCGCAATGACGAAAACACGAAGACCACTCTCCTGGTCGCACCGTCCGTTCGCTCAATAGCGGTTGGCGATCGGCAATTCCTCGGCCGGGAACAGCGTGATCACCTGACAGCCCTTGTCGGTGACCACCACCTCCTCCTCGATCCGCGCGGCCGAGAAGCCGTCGGTCGCCGGACAGTAGGTCTCGAGCGCGAACACCATCCCGGTCTTGATCTCCATCGGATTGTCCAGCGAGACCAGCCGCGAGATGATCGGGCGCTCATGCAGCGCGAGCCCGAGGCCGTGGCCGAACTGCAGGCCGAAGGCGGCCATCTCCGAGGGAAAGCCGAACTCCTCGGCCTTAGGCCAGACCTTGGCGACGGTGTCGGTCGAGACGCCCGGCTTGATCAGCGCGATCGCATGATCGAGCCATTCGCGGCACTGCTTGTAGGCGTCGTGCTGCGCCGGCGTGGCGCGGCCGACGTTGAAAGTGCGGTAGTAGCAGGTCCGGTAGCCCTGATAGGACTGCAGGATGTCGAAGAACGCCTGGTCGCCCGGACGCAGGATGCGGTCGGTGAAATTATGCGGATGCGGATTGCAGCGCTCACCGGAGATGGCATTGATCGCCTCGACGTCGTCGGAGCCCATCTCGTAGAGCATCTTGTTGGCAAGCGCGACGATGTCGTTCTCACGCACGCCCGGCTTCAGGTGCTCGTAGATCGAATGATAGACGCCGTCGACCATGGCCGCGGCCTGGTTGAGCAGCATGATCTCGTCGATGTTCTTGATCTCGCGCGCGTCCAGCATGACCTGCTGGCCATCGACCACCTTCATGCCGGCCTTCTGCAGCTCGAAGAACATCGCAGTTTCCGCAAGGTCGACACCGACCGGCATGTCGGCAACACCTGCAGCGCGCAAAAGGCTCATGACCTCCTCGGCATGCGCCTTCATCAGCCCGACCGCGGGCGGCACGGTGCCGCGCATCCCGAGCATGCCGGCGCGGCAGTTCTCCGGCGCCAGCCAGTCGCAGAACAGACGATGGTGGACGGCTGCCGAACCGAAATCCCACACGATCGGCTCGCCGTCGCCGGCCAGCAGCGCGAAACGGCACAGCTTGTCGCGCTCCCATTCGCCGATCTTGGTGCCGGACACGTAGCGAATATTGTTGACGTCGAACAGCAGCAGCGCACCATAGCCCGACGCCTTCAGCGCCGCGCGCGCCCGCGCCAGTCGGTAGCGCCGCAACCTGTCGAAATCGACGCGGCGCTCGAAATCCACCGAGACATGGCCATGCGACGGAATCGCCCGCCCCCAGCGCCAATGCGGATCGAGATGCTCCGGACTGACCAGATGCGGCTTCAACGCGCTGGCTGTCATGTGGACGTTTCCCATTGTGCTGTTGCAATCGATTGCAGAGCCGGATTTATTGCACGCACACAAAATGTGTCAAGGTACCGCGCGATCAAAACGTCGTTGCGCTGCGGCATCGGGGAGCGGGGATGAAACGGACGTCGCCATCGACAAGGAGCCCGCGCGCAACGGCGTCCTCACGCCCGACGATCAAGGACGTCGCCGCGCGCTGCGACGTGCATCCCTCCACGGTGTCGCGCGCGCTCAGCCCGGCCATGAAGCATCTGGTGGCGGGCGATGTCGTGGAGCGGATCCAGGCCGCCGCCAACGCGCTCGGCTATCGGCTGAACATGGCCGCCAAGGGCCTGCGCACCGGGCGCAGCGGCCTGATCGGTGTGCTCGCGCCCGATATCGCCGATCCCGGCTTCCCGCCCGTGCTGTCCGGCATCGCCGATCATCTCAACGCCGAGGGCTATGCGACGATCGTCGTCGACGTCGGCAGCAAGGGCTCGGAGCAGGATCTGGTCGACCGGCTGATTGCCCGCGGCGTCGACGGTCTGGTGCTGGCGACGGTGAGCTTGCGCGACGATGTCGTGAAGCACTGCCTGGACGCGGCGCTACCGGTGGTGCTGGTCAATCGCGTCGATGCCGCCGGACTCCTGCCCTCGGCAGCCAGCGACGATGCCGCCGGCATGCGTCTCGCCGTCCAGCATCTCGTCGCGCTCGGCCACCGCTGCATCGGTCACGTCGCGGGCCCGCAGCACATCTCGACCGGTGCACGGCGCCGCGCCGGCTTCGAGGCCAGCATCAGGGTCGCGGGACTGTCCGCCCGCCATGCGCCGGTCGAAGCCGTCGAAGCCTATACGCGGGCGGCGGGTCGCGAGGCTGCGCTGCGCCTGCTCGCGCGGCGGACGCGTCCGACCGCGATCGTCGCCGCCAATGATCTGCTGGCGCTCGGCGTCTATGACGCGCTCGCCGCGCGCGGCCTGACCTGCCCCGGTGATATCTCCGTGGTCGGCCACAACGACATGCCGTTCGTCGACATGGTCGCGCCGCCGCTGACCACGGTGCGGATCGCCCAGCGCGACATGGGGGAAGCCGCGGCGCGGCTGCTGCTCGACCGCCTTGCCGGGCGCGAGGCAGCGACCGACCACATCGTCCTGGCGCCGGAGCTCATCATCCGCGGCTCGACGATCGCATACCAGCACTGACAGGTCCGCGGGGCATCGCTAAACTGCGCGGCAAAGCAACAACGGGAGGATACGCCGATGACGGAGATGGTCGGTCTGGAGGCGCTCGTCGCATCCATCGCACCGGGGCAATCGATCGCGATCCCGGTCGACCGTGCCGGCGTCTCGATGGCGGCGACGGCGGCCATGATCGAGGCCGGCCTCACCGGACTGCATCTCGTCTGCGTGCCGATATCAGGCCTCCAGGCCGATCTGCTGATCGGCGCCGGCGTGGCCGCGGTGGTGGAAACCAGTGCCGTCTCGCTCGGCGAGGCCGGCGGCGCACCGCGCTTCGTCTCGGCCGTGCGCGACGGCAGCATCCGCCTGCGCGATGCCACCTGCCCTGCGATCCATGCCGGCCTGCTGGCCGGGCAGAAGGGCGTGCCGTTCATGCCGATCGCAGGCATCATCGGCAGCGATCTGCTGCAGGTCCGCCCCGATTGGAAGGTGATCGACAGTCCGGTCGGCGAGCCCGGCAAGGTGGTCGTGGTGCCGGCGATCACGCCCGACGTGGCGCTGTTTCATGCTCCCGAGGCCGACCGCTTCGGCAATGTCCGCATCGGTCGCTACCGCGAGCTGGCGACGATGGCCTATGCGGCGAAGCGCACGCTGGTCACCGTCGAGCGCATCGTCGATCGCGATTTGATGGCAACCGAAGACTCGGCGGCCGGCGTGCTGCCGGCGCTGTATGTCGATGCCATCGCGGTGGCCGCGAACGGGGCCTGGCCGCTGCCGCTGTGGGATGAATACGAGACCGATGGCGCAGAGCTGGCGCGCTACGCCGCGATGGCGCGCACCGACGAGGGCTTTCGCAGCTATCTCTCCGCCTTCCTGACCCGCTGCAAGGAGGTGGCATGACCATGCACGATGAACGCGCGCGCAAGGAGCTGCTGATCACCACCATCGCCGACCTGCTCGATGGCATCCGCCATGTCGCTGTCGGCGCCTCGTCGCCGATCCCGGCGGCCGGCGCGATGCTGCTGCGCGCACGGAACGCGCAAGCGGGCAAGCCGCCGGTCCGCATCTCGATCCTCGGCTCGAGCCGGCACAATTTCTTCACCAATGGTGGCGTCGAGCTGTTCGACTGCGCCGCGCAGGGCCGCGTCGACGCGTTCTTTCTCGGCGGCGGTCAGATCGACGGCAGCGGCAACATCAACCTGGTCGGCACCGGCGACTATCCGCGGATGGATGTGCGCTGGCCGGGCTCGTTCGGCTCGGCCTATCTCTACCATCTCATTCCGCGGGTGATCCTGTTTCGCGAAGAGCATTCGCCGCGCGTGTTGGTGCCGAAGGTGGATTTCGTCAGCGCCGCCGCGACCACGCCGGAGGTGAAGCGGCGCGGCGGCCCGCAGGCGCTGCTGACCAATCTGGCGCTGTTCGATTTCGACCGCGAGCGCGGCAGCTTCCGGCTGCGCTCGGTGCACCCGGGCTACTCCGCCGACGACGTGCGCGATCGCACCGGATTCGATTATACGGTGCCGGAGATCGTGCCGCCCACGCCCGCGCCGGACCGGGCGACGGTCGAGCTGATCCGCGGCCGGATCCTCGACGAGCTCGCCGAATGCTATCCGGAATTCGCGCGCGCGATGGCTGCAGCGGCTTAGCTAGCGATCCAGGCTACGCCTGTTCATGCTGGTGCCGACGCCAAAATTGGATCGCCAATTGGATGGATAGGCCACCGCGCGCCGCGGGGCGGGCATTTTGAACTCGGCAAATCCGCCAAGGCTCAAATGGACGAACGAGTAAGAAAACTCAGGCCCATCGCCATTCCGCTGAGCTATGCTGCGACCGGAACGGTTTGCCGCCACTGGTAGCGGCGGGTCTGGCGCACGCGCCGTCCACGATGCCCGGGGGGCCAAAGCCGCCCGTCGACTCGGTCGGCATCATGCGATGCCGCGCCGGTGAAACCGGCGCACGGGCAAGCCGCGCGCCGCCTTCAGCGTTGATCAGTTTCACTGTTGATCAGTGACGTGCCGCCGCAGCACCGGCATAGACACCGGCAATGAAGGCCGCCGCCGCTCCGGCAACGGGCGCCAGCGCCGGAACGAACTTCGCGCCTGCCGCAGTATCGATGATCTGCTGCAGCGCATTGCCGTCCTTGGCCTGGGCGGACTCCTGGTAGATGCGCGTTGCGGCTGCTTCGATCTCGGCGAAGGTCGCCGTGCAGATCACCTTGTCGATGCCCTGATACGATACAGGTCCGGCTTTGCTGTCGTGAAGGTATTGATGCGTGAGTTGCAGGCCACCGCCGATGATCGCTCCTGCGGCTGCAGCGCCGAGCGCCAGCACGGCGGGCGCGATCTTCGGCCCGAATTCCTTCGCGCCCGCTGCTCCTGCTTCAGCGAACGCCAGAGCCGGCATGTGCAGCCAGGACACGGGAATGTTCGCCAGCGCGGCTCTGACGTCTTCATTTGCATTCATGGGATACTCTCCTCGGTTGGGTTTGATTGGACCAGACGACTTTCGCCAGCGCCTTCCCGCGGCCGCAGGTACCGACGAACGACTCCGCTCAACCTGCGGAGGCGCCCTTCGGTCAGGCGGGCGCCGCGATACGGCGCAGGATTTGTTCGATCTCGTTGTGGTGGTGCATGACGCGTTGCACGACCCGCACGTGATCATCGGCACTGTTCGTTGCGTCCGCGCCTGCGTGGCAATGCGGGCATTCCGGCTCTCCCTGATAGAAGAAGTGCTTGCAGGACTCGCAGAGCAGCAGCTGGTCCAGCCTCGCCGCCGCGTCAGGCGCGAGATCCTGGAACTCGTCGCTCGCGTACACTTCCTGGCCGTATCGGCGGCCGTGGGCGTCCTCGATCATGATGTCGAAGCAGCCATGGTCGAACGGCTGTCGTCCCGATGGCCTCGTCCGCTGCACGATCACCTCGCGCCAGCCGCGTTCGGCCAGCCGCAATACCCGGTAGTGGCAGAACGGATTGTTGCCAGGCCGTCCCGACAGCACGTGCGTGGTCCAACTGCACCCGGCGCGGCACATCGGACCGTAGTAGCATTTGGCGCAGAACCCCCAGCGGCGCCCGCGGCTCTCGTCGAGATCGCGCATGAAACGCAGTTCGGCGCTGTCGTTCCAGATGTCGGTAAATGATCGATCGCGGATATTGCCGCCGACATAGGCGGCCGTGGGGAGCGACGGGCAGCCCTTGATGGCGCCGTCAGCCTCGATTCCCAGGCCAGCCCGTCCGGCCTGGCAGCCGCCGTAGTATTCGAATCGTCCGGAGGTACTGCGCCAAGCCGCTTCGTATGGGCCAAAATACCCGATGTTGTTACCGGGCATAAGCTGCAGGCCGCGATCGAGGCCCTCTTCGAACAGTGCAAACAGCTCCGGCATCAGCGCAGCGAGATCGAAGGGCTGCAGCAGCAAGGATGGAGCATCGGCCGCATTGCCCATGGGCACGGTGAGCTGAATCTGCCAGGCGGAGGCCCCGGCGTCGATGATCGTATCGAAAATGTCGCGCAGGCCGCCCAGGGTAAGACGATTGACCTGCGAGTTGGCGGTCGCCATCAGCCCATGCTTTCGCGCGTTCCGGATCGCGGCCACCGCTTGGCCGTGGCTGCCCTTGATACCGCGGAGCCGATCATGTGTAGCGGCCGGGCCGTCGATGGAAACGCCGACGGTCTTGAGTCCGGCGCGCGCGGCTGCTTCGATCTTCGCTTCCGTGAGTGCCCGGGCGCCGGTCTGCAGGCCGCAGACAATGCCGTTGCGAGTGATCTCCTCGACGAGGACCAGCCAATCGGGGCGGAGGTAAGCTTCGCCGCCGATCAGAACGATCTCCTTGGTGCCAGCGCGCGCAAGTTCGCCAATCAGAGCGATGCATTCCGCGGTGGTCAGCTCGTCATTGCGAGGTGCGCCGGCCCGGGACCCGCAATGGCTGCACTTCAGGTTGCAGAGGAGCGTGATCTCCCAGACCACATAGCGCGGTTGAGCGGTAGGCAAGCCGCCGGAAGGGATTGATCGGACCGGCATCTCGGTATCGGCGTGGGGTACACGAGAGAACATGAAATTTGCCGCGACATCGTTGACGATTGGTATCGTAAAATACTAACCTTAGATTGTATAGAGGACGAGGGAGGCGAATTTGGCGAAGGAAGGCGTTCCAGGCGGAGTGGTGCCTCTGTACGGCCTTGCGATCGGCAATGCGCTCGCAAGTGGCGGTATCACTCTGGACGAGTTGGTCACATTGCGCTCGCACGCGAAGGCGATCGTCGACGCTCAAGGCGATCTGGTTTCTGCGGTGAACGCGCTCGACGAGGAAATCGTCAAGCGCGGCGGACAGGCGGCCGCCAAGGGCGCGGCGCCTGCCGAGGTCGTGCCATCCGAACGCTTCACCGTGCAGATCACCGGCCTTCCGATCGAGCCACAGGCGAGACAGAGCATCGAGCAGGCCGTCAATAATGCGGTGAAGGCTGCCATTGCCGCTCACGATAGCGGCGGCGACCTGAAGATCACGGCGTTGTCTCAAATCCAATCGTTCGGGGGAACGCACGGCGGCGCCACTGCGGGTCTGATCGCCACGATCGATCTTCAGTCAGCGCCTTGAAGGTCTGGAGGAGGACATCATGACCGAGAAGAGTACAGCTGGCGGAATCGCATCCTTCGCCGGTGGAGCAATCATGGTCTATGGCGTTGCCATTGGCAACGCGTTGGCGGCGGCCGTCAAAGGGCCCGCATCCATCGACGATCTGGTGTCGTTGCGCGACCATGCGCGCCAGATCGTCGGCGTCCAGGGTGATCTTGTCGCTGCGCTGGCCGCTTTGGACGCTGAGATTGCGAAGCGTGGAGGCGCCAAGGCGGCGCCGGCGCCGGAGATGGAGCGCTTCGTCGCTCAGATCGATGGCGGTCCGCTCTCCGGCCAGTTGAAGTCTGAGATCGAGCAAGCCATTCAGAAGGCGGTGACGGCTGAAATCGCAAAGCTCGATACGCGCGGCGACATGGTTGCGACGCCGCTGTCGCAGATCAAGGCGTTCGGAGCGGGACCTGGCTCCCACATTTACGGAGCTGTCTATCGACCGAAGCTGGATAATCCCTGAGTGCGGTCGAATGCCCGGCACACGTTCGGATCACGGCGATGTCCAGACCAAGCAAGCCGGGCGAGGCGAGAGCTAATCGAGAGGCGTTCAGGCGATGTCCGATGCAGCATCCGTGAAGCCGAAGTCGGTGCCGATGTGCCCGAGTTCGCGCTGCGCCGACGGCAACACGCTGCTCGGCATCGTCAATGCCGAGGGCCGGATCGATTTCATTCCCGAGCGCTTCGAGGTCGACGCCGCCTTCGTCGCGATCGCCCGGCAGGGACGTCCGCCGGAACAGCGCTTCCGCTTCTCGTCGCCGTGCCTCGCGCGCGGCTGCGGAAAGTGGGACGGTAAGCGCTGTGGCGTCGCCAAGATCCTGAACGAGCACGGGCTGGAGCTCTTGCCGAATGAGCGGACCGTGGCGCTGCCGCGGTGTTCGATCCGCGCGAACTGCCGTTGGCACGGCGACTACGGCGATGCGATCTGCGCGGTCTGCGCCTGGGTGGTCACGGAAAGCGGCAATCGGCTCGAACCGCCGGCTTGATGTTTGCGAGCCGAGACATCAGGGGGACGGAAATGGCCAAGGGCATTTCGCTGCATATCGGTCTCAATCGGCTGGATCCGAAGCACTATGCTGGGTGGGACGGCAAGCTGAACGCCTGTGAGAATGATGCGCGCGCAATGGAGGCGATTGCGAAGACGGCGGGCTATCGGACCGGCATTCTGCTCAGCGAGCAGGCCACGCGCGGCGCCGTGACCGACATGCTGACGATGGCCGCCCGCGACTTGAACAGCGGAGACATTCTGCTGCTGACCTATTCGGGCCACGGCAGCCAGGTTCCGGACCTCGATGGTGACGAGATCGACGCACTCGATGAGACCTGGTGCCTCTATGACGGACAGATGATCGATGATGAACTCTATCGCGTGTACGGCGCGATCTCCGATGGTGTTCGTGTTCTGATTCTCTCCGATTCCTGCCATAGCGGCACTGTGGCCAAGGTGAGCTACTACGAGATGGCGCAGGCCGCCGGCTTCGCCGGGAATTTGGATATCGCCGTGGCCGGCAGGGCCGCGACGAAAGGGATCAGCTATGCGCCCAAGTTCTTGCCGCAGGATATCGCCCTTCGTACTTATGAGCAGAACCGCGCATTTTATGAAGCCATCGGCCGGGCCGCAAAGGGCGCGCCGGGTGCGAAGTCGAGCGATGTCGCCAAGGCCAGCATCCGTCTGATCTCGGGCTGCCAGGACAATCAGGTGTCATTCGATGGCGCCATCAACAGCGTCTTCACCGCGGCGCTGCTGCTGGTCTGGGCGAACGGTCAATTCAAGGGCAACTACAACGATTTCCACCTTCAGATTCAGCGCAAGATGCTGCCGACGCAATCGCCGAACCATTACAGGACCGGCAAGGAAGATCGTGAGTACGACAGCCAGCGCCCGTTCACGATCTAGCTAGATCACCGCCGTGATCCGCGCGTGATCACCTGCCCCGCACGCGCCTTCTGGTGCGTGCCCTGCCACCAGGTCAGCGCGCCATTGACGATGACGGCCTCGATGCCGGCGGCCGGCACGCAGGGGGCATCATAGGTCGCGCTGTCCCGGACGCTGGCGGCATCGAAGATCGTGATGTCGGCATGGTTGCCGACCGCGATCGTGCCGCGTCCCTCGACGCCGAAATTCCGCGCGGTCAGCCCGCTCATCTTCCACACCGCGGTCTCCAGCGAGAACAGCTCGAGCTCGCGGCAGTAGTAGCCGAGCACGCGCGGGAACGTGCCCCAGAGCCGCGGATGCGGACGCTCGCCGAACGGCAGCCCGTCGGAGCCGATCATGGTCGGCTCGAAGGCGAGGATGGTCTGCACGTCGGCCTCGTCCATCGCGAAGTAGATCGCCGACGCCGGCTGCAGCCGCTTGGCGGCTTCGAGCCGGTCGACGCCCCAGCCCGCGGCGATGTCGGCGAGATCCCGACCCGCCATTTCCGGATGGGGTCCGGAGGCCGCGACGACGACCTTGACCTGCAGCTTGGCCGGGTCGGTGTGCAGCATGGTCGACGAGGCGTTGTAGGGATAGCAGTCGAGTGCGACGCATTGGCAGCTCATCGCCTTCGTGATCAGCGGCAGCGTCTCCCTGGTGCGGCCGAAATTCGCTGGCCCCACCACCTTGTGATGCGAGATCACGACCTGGACGTCGAGCGCCTTGCCGATGGCAAAGCTCTCCTCCAGCGACTGGATCACCTCGTTCGCCTCGTTGCGCATATGCGTGGCATAGACGCCGCCGCTGCCTGTGAGCGGACGGCACACCTCGATGATCTCCTCGGTCGGCGCCGCCTCCGCCGGCGGATAGAACGTCCCGGTCGAGACGCCGATGGCGCCGGCGTCGAGCGCCTCCTGCACATGCGCGCGCATCTCGGCGATCTCCACGTCCGTCGCGGCCCGGCCGAGGTCGCTCACGACCGACGCACGCAGCGCGGTGTGGCCGACCATGGGCGCCACGTTGACCGCCGCGGGCGCCGTGCGCAGCGCGGCGACGTAGTCGGCGAACGCGGCATACTCGACCACCTGTCCCTCGCTCGGCGATAGCAAGCCGAGCGGCATCGGCCGCGGCGAGCCCGGCTTCAGCGGCGCGATGCTGACGCCGCAATTGCCGGTCACGACGGAGGTCACGCCCTGCGAGACCTTGCAGGTCATGTCGGGATCGACCAGCACGGCGCTGTCGTCATGGGTGTGGGAGTCGATGAAGCCCGGAGCAACGATGAGGCCGGTGGCGTCGATCTCCCGCCTGGCTCGCCGGCCGTCAAGCCCGCCGATGGCGACGATGCGGCCGTCCTTGATGCCGACATCCGCCTCGAAGCGTGGCGCACGCGTGCCGTCGATGACGGTGCCGCCGCGGATGATCAGGTCGAAGGACTCGGACGAAGGCTGGTTGTCGGTCATGAAATCTCACGCGGAATTGTAGGAAGCCGGGAGACTATCCGCGAGCCGCACCGATGCGTCCAGAGCGATGCGCATGTGATCCGAGCCGGGCTGGACTGCATTGGAGGCGCGACGCGCGTCCGCCGTCGCCTTTCGTCCTGGCCACCCGGGACACACGATAGTGATAGGGACTCTGGCCAGGATTGATACGCCTCAACGGCGCGCGACCTCTCTGGCGCCATCCATCCTCCGGGAAGCAACCTGCGGAGGTACGTCATGAAAGCCCTGGTCTATCATGGTCCCGGCCAGAAATCTCTCGACGAGCGCCCGAAGCCGACCATCATCGAGCCTGGCGATGCGGTGGTCAAAATCCTGAAGACGACGATCTGCGGCACCGACCTTCACATTCTCAAGGGTGACGTGCCGACATGTACACCGGGCCGCATTCTCGGCCACGAGGGCGTCGGCGTGGTCGACGCGGTTGGCAGCGCCGTGCGCGCGTTCAAGCCGGGCGACCACGTCATCATCTCCTGCATCTCGGCCTGCGGAACCTGCGACTATTGCCGGCGCGGCATGTATTCGCATTGCCGCCATGGCGGCTGGATCCTCGGCAACAAGATCGACGGCACGCAGGCCGAGTATGTTCGCACGCCTCACGCCGACACCAGCCTCTACCACGTGCCTCCTGGGACTGAGGAGGATGCGCTGGTGATGTTGAGCGACATCCTGCCGACCGGTTTCGAATGCGGCGTGCTCAACGGCAAGGTCGAGCCGGGATCGGCGGTGGCGATCGTCGGCGCCGGCCCGATCGGATTGGCGGCGCTGCTGACGGCACAGTTCTATTCGCCGGCCGAGATCATCATGATCGACCTCGACGACAACCGGCTCGAGGTCGCCACCCGCTTCGGCGCCACCAGCGTCGTCAACAACGCCGACGGCAAGGCCGTCGAGAAGGTCCTGGCGCTGACGAATGGCCGCGGCGTCGACACCGCGATCGAGGCAGTCGGCATGCCCGCCACGTTCGTGACCTGCGAGGACATCATCGCCCCCGGCGGCACCATTGCCAATGTCGGCGTGCATGGGGTCAAGGCCGACCTGCATCTGGAGAAGCTGTGGGACCGCAACATCGCGATCACGACGCGGCTGGTCGATACGGTGACGACGCCGATGCTGCTGAAGACGGTGCAGTCGCGCAAGCTCGAACCGAAGCGGCTGATCACCCATCGCTTCAGGCTTGATCAGATCCTCGATGCCTACGAGACGTTCGGCGCCGCGGCCAAGACCCATGCGTTGAAGGTTCTCATCGAGGCATAGGCCTCCCGACCCGTACGCCGCGGCGCTCAGCCTGCCGGACGCCGCTGCGCGACGATCTGCCGGTAGAGTTCGGCGTAACGGCCGGCGCGGTGGCGCCAGGAGACGTCGGTCAGCATCGCATTGAGCTGCATGCGGGTCCAGTTCGAGGCGTTGCTGCGCGCGGCGTAGAAGGCCGCCGCGGCGCGGCGCAGGGTCTGATCGAGCGCCTCCGCTGTCACGGACGCGCACTTGAACCCGGTTGCGGCGACGCCTGCCTCGGTCTCGTCAATGACGGTGTCGGCGAGACCGCCCACCGCAGTGACGATCGGCAGCGCGCCGTAGCGCAGGGCGCAGAGCTGCGTCAGCCCGCACGGCTCGAACCGCGACGGCACGACCAGCGCATCGCAGCCGGCCTGGATGAGATGCGCCAAGCCCTCGTCGTAGCCGATGACGACGCCGATCTTTCCGGGATCGTTCGCGGCCGCGGCACGGAACGCGTCGCGCAGCTCGGCCTCGCCGTCGCCGAGCAGCGCCAGCTGGATGCCGCTACTGGTCAAGGTCGGCAGGCAGGACAGCAGCAGGTCGAGCCCCTTCTGCGAGGTCAACCGGCTGACGACGCCGAGCAGGAACGTCTCCGGCGCCACCTGCAGGCCCATGCGCGTCTGCAGCGCGGCCTTGTTGGGCGCCCGCGCCTCGATCCGGTCGATGCCGAAATGCGAGGCGATCGCCGGATCGCTGCCGGGATCCCACACCGCCGTGTCGATGCCGTTGAGGATGCCGACGAGGTCCGACGCACGCTGACGCAGCAGGCCGCCGAGGCCCATGCCCTGCTCGTCGCTCTGGATTTCCCGCGCATAGGTCGGCGACACCGTCGTGATCTTGTCGGCGAACTGCAGACCCGCCTTGAGGAAGCTGATGTCGCCGTAATATTCGAGGCCGTAGATCGAGAAGGATTCCGGCGGCAGGCCGAGCGGCGGCAGGAAGTGGCGCGGAAAGCGGCCCTGGAACGCCAGATTGTGCACGGTCACGACCGTGCCGGGATGCGGCCGGTGGCTGTACAGCAGATAGGCCGGCACCAGCCCAGCCTGCCAGTCGTGGCCGTGGACGACATCGGGCACGAAGGCCGGCACCGCGCCGAGCCCGATATAGGACGCCGCGCGGGCCAGTGCCGCGAAGCGGAACGCATTGTCCGGCCAGTCCTTGCCGTCGGGCCCCAGATACGGGTTGCCCTCGCGGTCGTAGAGATGCGGCGCGTCGAGCACGAACAGGTCGAGCGCGCCATGGCTGCCGCCGAGCAGCCTGGCGTTGCCGCCAAAGAAGTTCGGCAGCGAGCTGATCTCGCTGGCCTGCTCCAGCGCCTTCATGACCGCGGGATAGCCGGGAATCAGCGTGCGGACCTCGACGTCCTCCGCCAGCAGCGCCCACGGCAGGGCGCCGACGACATCGGCGAGGCCGCCCGTCTTGACGATGGGATAGACCTCGGAGGCAACCGACAGAACGCGCAGTGGCGTCATGAATTGAGCCCGTCGATCATCGGCTGGGTAATCAAGGTCACGCCGTTCTCCGTGGTCCTGAACCGCTTGGCGTCGAACTCCGGATCCTCGCCGACCACGAGCCCCTCCGGAATCTGCACGCCGCGATCGACGACCACGTTGGTCAGGCGCGCATGGCGCGCGACGTTGACGTAGGGCAGCAGCACCGCGTTCTGCAGCTTGGCGTAGGAATGCAGATGCGCTCCCGTGAACAGCAGCGAGCGCTGCACCTGGGCGCCGGAGACGATGCAGCCCCCGGACACCAGCGAGCAGGTCGCCTCGCCGCGGCGGCCGTCCGTGTCGTGAACGAACTTGGCCGGCGGCGTGATCTCAGAATAGGTCCAGAGCGGCCAGGAGCGATCGTAGAGATCGAGCTCGGGCACGACGTCCGTCAGATCCAGATTGGCCGCCCAATAGGCGTCCACCGTTCCGACGTCGCGCCAGTAGCTGCCCTGATCGTGGGCGGCGCGGACACAGGAGCGCGAGAACTGGTGCGCCACGGCGCGGCCGTTTCTGACGATGTAGGGAATGATGTCGCGACCGAAATCATGGTTGGAATTCGGGTCCGCTGCGTCGCGCTTCAGCTCCTCGAACAGGAATTTGGCGTCGAACACGTAGATGCCCATGCTCGCGAGCGACTTGTCGGGCTTGCCCGGCATCGGCGGCGGATCGGCCGGCTTCTCGATGAAGTCGCGGATCGTGTCGTCCTCATTGATGTGCATGACGCCGAAGCCTGAGGATTCCTCGCGCGGCATCTCCAGGCAGCCGACGGTGACGTCGGCGCGCTGGTCGACATGCTGCTGCAGCATCAGCTCGTAGTCCATCTTGTAGATGTGGTCGCCGGCCAGCACGACGATGTATTTCGTGTTGTAGGTCTCGAGAATGTCGATGTTCTGGTACACGGCGTCGGCCGTGCCGACGTACCACATCGTCTCGGAGACGCGCTGGCTCGCCGGCAGGATGTCGAAGCTCTCGTTGCGCTCGGGGCGGAAGAAGTTCCAGCCCATCTGCAGATGCCGGATCAGGCTGTGCGCCTTGTACTGTGTCGCCACGGCGATGCGCCGGATGCCGGAATTGACGGCGTTCGACAGCGCGAAATCGATGATGCGCGACTTGCCGCCGAAATAGACGGCGGGCTTGGCGCGCCGGTCGGTCAGCTCCAGCAGCCGGCTGCCGCGTCCGCCAGCCAACACGAAGGCCAGCGCGTGACGGGACAGCGGCTCGGTCCGTGCGGCGGGTGCCATGGTTCTCCTCCCTGCAACTCTTTGTCGCGTCAAGATTTCCGCGGCCCGGGCAGAGGAGTCTCGCGATCGCGCTTCCTCGTCCGGTACTCACATATGACGGGGGAACAGCCAACCAGTTCCCAATGACGAGTGCAATGGGGAGCTTCAGCCCAGGCGATCCCAGGTTGCAGCCACGTCGTCCCAGCGCGGCGGGTCGGCGCCCTCGCGGGTGCAGGTGACGGCCGCACAGGCTGCGGCAAAGGCGAGCGCCTTGCGCATTTCGGTCTGGCTCAATCCTCTCAGGGCCTCCCGGTCGATGCGGCCGAGCTTGCGCAGCGCGAACAACAGCCCCGCCTGGAAGGAGTCGCCGGCGCCGATCGTATCGACCACCTCGATCGCGGGGACCGCAACCTCGACCGCGCCGGCCTGCGCATGCCAGCCGAGCGCCCCCTTGGGACCCCGCGTGACGACGACCAGGCTGGTGCCGCGCGCCAGCAGCGCGCCCGCCCACGCAGCGTAGTCGTCGTGGCCATGCAGATAGTCGAAATCGACATCCGACATCTTGATCAGGTCGGCGCTCGCGGCGAACCCATCCATGTCAGCGCGATAGCCGGCCTTATCAGTCACCAGATTCGGACGGCAGTTCGGGTCGAAGGAGATCGTCACCGCGCCCTGCGTGGCGGCGATCAGTGCACGGGTCTCCGCGGCACCGAGATCGTGGATCAGCGTGGTCGATCCGACATGGATGGCGTCGATGTCTGCAAAGGCAATACTGCCCGGCCGGAACGTCCACTTCCGCGCGGCGGTCTCGGCGTCGTAGAAGGCATACTGCGCCTCGCTGCCGACATGGCGCACGAAAGCGAGCGTGGTCTGGTCCGGGCTGCGCGTGGCGTAGCCGAGGTCGACGTTCGAGCCTTGGGCATGCGCCGCGATCATGGTGCCGAACAGATCGGTCGAGATGCCACCGACGAAGCCCGTGGGCGCGCCGAGCCGCGCCACGCCGACGGCGACGTTCAGGCAGGAGCCGCCGACCACTGGCCGCAAGGCATCGCGCCCGTCGGCCAATCTGGCCGGGACGAAATCGATCAGCGCGTCGCCGCAGCTCAGGATCATCAGCGTGCCTCCTCATCGACACCATGCATCACGGAACGGCTCTCGCGATCAAGCGTCCGCAGCATGCCGTGGATGCGCCGCTTGCGGCGATGGAAGGCCGCGATGTTCGGATCGGTCGGGTCGCTGAGACGCCCGAGCGAGGACATCGAGGCCATCGTATCGCCGATCGAGCGGAAAGCGCCGCTGGCGACCGCGCCGAGCATGGCCGCACCGAGCAGCACCGGCTCCTGGGTGCCCGGCAGCGCCACCGCCATCCCGGTCGTATCTGCCATGATCTGGCGTACCAGCGGGCTGCGTGAGGCGCCACCCGCCATGACCAGCGTCCGGCTGGTAACACCGTTGACGGCGAAGGCATCGATGACGTCGGCAAGGCCGTAGGCGAGCCCGCACAACCCGGCCATGAACAGCCGCTCCATCGCGGAGACGTCGGCATCGAGATCGAGGCCGGCAATGACGGCGCGCGAGTCCGGATCGGCATAGGGCGAGCGGTTGCCGAGAAATTCCGGGAGAATGTGAAGATCACGCGCCAGCAGCGCCGCGCTGCCGGCATTCGGCACCCGCGCCATGATCCGTTTTTCGAGCAGGGTGATCAGGTCGAGCCCTTCCGCGCGCGCCGCAGCGGTCGCCTCGGCCGCGGCCGGGTGCGAGCGCAGCAGATGATCGATCGCCGCCCCCGCGGCAGACTGGCCACCCTCGTTGAGCCAGAACCCAGGCACCATGCCCTGATAATACGGTCCCCACACGCCGGACACGAAGGACGGCACCCGCGTCGTCGCCATGATGCAGGCCGAAGTCCCCATGATGTAGGCGAGCCGGTCGCAGACATCGACCTCCCCGCCGTCAGCCGCGCGGCCACCGATGGCGCCGATGCCGCCGGCATGGGCATCGATCAGCGCGGCTCCGACCGGCGTACCCGCGACGAGCCCGAGTTGTTCGGCCGCGTCCTGCGACAGCCCACGGCCGAGCGGCGTACCGGGCGCGACGATCTCGGTGCCGATCCGCGCGTAATCCTCGCGGACGAAATCCTCCAGCCCGATACGGCGAAAGAAGGCCGCGCTCCAGCGCGTCTCGTGCGCCAGATAATTCCATTTGCAGGTGACGGTGCACATCGAGCGCGCCAGAGAGCCTGACGCACGCCAGGTGAGGAAGTCGGCGAGATCGAAGAAATGGCCGGCCGCATCGAAACTCTTGCGCAGATGCCGCTTCAGCCACAGCAGCTTCGGCATCTCCATCTCCGGCGAGATCGAGCCGCCGACATAGCGCAGCACCTCGTCTTGGGTCGCATTGATGTCGCGGGCCTCGGCCAGAGCGCGATGATCCATCCACACGATGACATTGCGGCCGGCGTCGCCGGAGCCGCTGACGGTGACCGGCGCGCCCTGGCGGTCCAGCACCACCAGCGAGCAGGTGGCATCGAAGCCGATCCCCTTGATCAGCTCCGGCGCGATCGCGGCTTCCGCTAGCGCGGCTTTGACCGACGCGCAGCACGCACGCCAGATGTCGTCGGACGACTGCTCGACGACATCGCCGGCCTCGTGCCAAGTCTGGATCGGATGCCGCGCCGCGGCAAGCAGCCGGCCGTTGCCGTCAAAAATCCCGGCGCGCGTGCTGGTTGTGCCGACATCGACACCGATGAACGCCTGCCGCATGTTTCGCTCCCGTCAATTTTGACGCGAGCTTACCAGCAAGTGTAGCCGCCATCGACAACGACGACGCTGCCGGTCATCAAACTTGCGGCTTCCGAGGCCAGGAACAGCACCACCGAGGCGATCTCCTCGACCTGCCCCATCCGTGCCATCGGGGTTCCACCGATCCAGGCGTCGTACATCCGCGGATTGCTCTTCACGAAGGCGTTCAGCGGAGTCTCGATATAGGTCGGCGCGACCGCGTTGACGCGGATGCCCCGCGCGCCCCATTCGGCCGCCAGCGACTTGGTCAGATGGTGCACCGCAGCCTTGGACGCGTTGTAGAAGCACTGCTCCTGCGGCTTGTTGACGATGAAGCCGGACATCGAGCCGATGTTGACGATGGCGCCACTGTTGGCCGCCAGCATGTGCTTGCCGAAGGCGCGGCAGCACCAGAAGGTGCCGTTGAGATTGACGTCCAGCACGTTCAGCCAGTGCTCGTCGGTGACGGTCTCGGCCGGCGTCTCGCTGCGCGCGATGCCGGCATTGTTGACGAGGATGTCGATGCCGCCGTAGCGCGCGACCAGATCGTCGGCCACCTCGTTGACCTGAGCCGAGTTGGTGACGTCCATCAGCGCGGTCTCGGTGTCATAGCCCTTGGCCTTCATCGCCGCCTGCCCGTCCGCCGCCGCCTTGGCGTCGCGATCGGCGATCACGACATGCGCGCCCGCCTCCGCCAGCGCCTCGACGCAAGCCAGGCCAATGCCCTGCCCGCCGCCGGTGACCAACGCGGTCTTGCCGTTCAGTTTGAATTTTTCGAGGTACATCGTCGTGGTCCGTTGTTGTCGTTGACGCCCGAAGGGGACGTCACCTCTCATGCGAAGATCGAATTGCCGCTCTCGTCGAAGCGGTAGATGCGGCTGGGCTCGGGCCGCAGCGTCACAGTGTCGCCGGCACTGAGTCGTTTCTCGCCGACGACGCGCACGGTGAGCGTCCCGAGCGCGCCGGCATCGACGTAGAGAAAGGTGTCGCTGCCGAGATGCTCGGCGATCACCACCTTGCCGGGCCAGCCCTCGCCGCCGTCGTCGACGACCGCGACATGCTCGGGCCGCACGCCGATCGTGGTCGCATGGTGTTTGTCCGCTTCCGCGCCGGTGATGAGGTTCATCTTCGGCGAGCCGATGAAGCTGGCGACGAACAGATTGGCGGGGCGCTGATAGAGCTCGATCGGCGAGCCATATTGCTCGATGCGGCCGGCGTTCAGCACCACGATCTTGTCGGCCATGGTCATGGCCTCGACCTGGTCGTGCGTCACGTAGATCGCGGTGGTGCCGAGCTGCTTCTGCAGCCGCGTCACCTCGAGCCGCATCTGCACGCGCAGCGCGGCATCGAGATTGGACAGCGGTTCGTCGAACAGGAACGCTTTGGGCTCGCGCACGATGGCGCGGCCGATCGCGACACGCTGGCGCTGGCCGCCGGACAGCTCGCGCGGCTTTCGATCGAGATAGGGCGTGAGGTTCAAGGTGGCCGCGGCCGCCTCGACCTTCTGGTTGATCTCGGCCTTGGGCAGCCCGGCCATCTTCAGGCCGAAGGCGATGTTGCCGCGCACGCTCATATGCGGATACAGCGCGTAGGACTGGAACACCATCGACAGCCCGCGCTTGGCCGGCGGCACATCGACGACATTGTTGCCGTCGATCAGGATCCGTCCGCCGGAGACGTCCTCGAGCCCCGCGATCAGCCGCAGCAGCGTGGTCTTGCCGCAACCGGAGGGGCCGACGAACACCACGAAGGCGCCGTCGGGAATGTCGAGATCGGCGCCCTTGATGATGTGGACCGGCCCGAACGATTTCTGCACACCTTCCAGCGTGATCCGTCCCATGGTCAGCCCTTTCGTTACTTCACTGCGCCGAAGGTCAGCCCGCGCACGAGCTGCTTCTGGCTGAACCAGCCGATGATCAGGATCGGCGCGATCGCGAGCGTGGACGCCGCCGACAGCCGCGCCCAGAACAGGCCTTCCGGGCTCGAATAGGAGGCGATGAAGGTCGTCAGCGGCGCCGCATTCAATGTCGACAGGTTCAAGGTCCAGAACGCCTCGTTCCAGGCGAGGATCAGGTTCAGGAGAAGGGTCGAGGCCAGCCCCGGGATCGCCATCGGCGTCAGCACGTAGATCAGCTCGCGCCCGATCGTGGCGCCGTCCATCCGCGCCGCCTCGAGGATGTCCTTCGGGATCTCCTTGAAGTAGGTGAACAGCATCCAGATCACGATCGGCAAATTGCCGAGGCACAGGATGAAGACCAGCCCGGTGCGGGTGTCCAGCAGACCGAAATTCTTGTAGATGAGATAGATCGGCACGAGCACGCCGACCGGCGGCATCATCTTGGTCGAGAGCATCCAGAGCAGGATGTCCTTGGTGCGCTTGGTCGGCGCAAACGCCATCGACCACGCCGCAGGGATCGCGATCAGCATCGCGATCAGGGTCGAACCGCCGGCGATGATCAGCGAGTTCAGCGCGTGGTGCAGATAGTCGCTGCGCTCCTGCACGGTGACGTAGTTCTCGGTGGTCCAGTGGAAGAACAGGAACGACGGCGGCGTCGCGAACGCCTCCAGCTCGGTCTTGAAGCTCGCCAGCACCATCCACAGGATCGGGAAGAAGATCACGAAGCCGGCCAGCCACGCGGCCACGGTCGAGATCGCGACATGACGTCCGGTGACCTTGCGCGCCATGGTCAGGCCTCCAGATTGCGGCCGACGATGCGGACCAGGAAGAAGGCGACGATGTTGGCGATGACCACCGCGACGAGGCCGCCGGCCGAGGCGGTACCGACGTCGAACTGGATCAGCGCCTGAGAATAGACCAGGAAGGCGATGTTGGTGGTCTGCAACCCCGGCCCGCCGCCGGTGGTGACGAAGATCTCGGCGAACACCGTGAGCAGGAAGATGGTCTCGATCAGGATCACCACCGTGATCGGGCGCGCCAGATGCGGCACGGTCAGATAGATGAAGCGCGACAGCGCGCCGGCGCCATCCATCTCGGCGGCTTCCTTCTGCTCCTCGTCGAGCGACTGCAGCGCGGTCAGCAGGATCAGGGTCGCGAACGGCAGCCACTGCCAGGCGACGATGAAGATGACCGCGAGCAGCGGCGCGTCGGTGAACCAGTCGATCGGCGTCAGCCCCAGCGAGGTCGCGATCCAGGCAAACAGGCCGGACACCGGATGCATCAGCAGGTTCTTCCACACCAGCGCGCTGACCGTCGGCATCACGAAGAACGGCGCGATCACCATCAGGCGGATGATGTTGCGGCCAATCACGGGCTGGTCGAGCAGGATCGCGAGGGGAATGCCGAGACCGATGGTCAGCAGCAGCACCGAGCCGACCAGCACCAGCGTATTCTGCAGCGAGGCGAGGAAGGCGGGATCGGTGAGGAAGTAGGTGAAGTTCTCGAAGCCGACGAAGCTCTCCGAGCCGGGATCGAGCAGGCTGTAATGCAGGGTCGAGAAGTAGATCGTCAGCGCCAGCGGCACGATCATCCAGATGAACAGCAGGATGACCGCCGGCGACATCAGCGCGCGGGCGAGGAGTTGCGTCTGCCTGGTGGCCATTGCCGCTGTCCATTTGCTCGATGAACACTGCCGTCATTGCGAGCGAAGCGAAGCAATCCACAATCACGGGGGACTCTGGATTGCTTCGTCGCCTTCGGCTCCTCGCAATGACCACGCCGCCGTGAGAATAAAAGCCTCGGGCACGGTGCACCTCGCCCCGCAAGCGGGGAGAGGGAGCGCACCGTCGTCCGGGCAAGAGCTCGAACAACGTTGGAGAGAAAATGCGGCCATCCCTGTGGGGAGGGATGGCCGCCAGTGATCAGCTCGGGAGGAGTTTCGTGTCGAGCTGATAACTTTGCGCGCCTATTTGATGTAGCCGGCGCGCTTCATCTCGCGTTCGGTGGAGGACTGTGCCGCCGCGAGCGCCGCATCGACGGTCATCGAGCCGGCGAGTGCCGCCGAGAACTGCTGCCCCACCGCGGTGCCGATGCCCTGGAATTCAGGAATCGCGGCGTATTGCACGCCGACGTAAGGCACCGGCTTGACCGTCGGCTTGTTCGGATCGGCGGCATCGATCGAGGCCAGGGTCAGCTTGGCGAACGGCGCGACCTTCAGGTACTCCTCGTTCTTGTAGAGCGAGGTGCGGGTGCCCGGCGGCACGTTGGCCCAGCCGTCCTTCGACGCGACGAGCTTCAGATAGTCCTTGCTGGTCGCCCAGGCGATGAACTTCTCCGCCGCCTCGACCTTCTGCGAGCCGGCGGGCACCGCGAGGCTCCACGCCCACAGCCAGTTGGCGTTCTTGCCGAGGCCGGTGTTCGGCGCCAGCGCGAAGCCGACCTTGTCGGCGACCTTCGACTCCTTCGGGTTGGTCACGAACGAGGCCGCCACGGTCGCGTCGATCCACATCGCGCATTTGCCGGAGTTGAACAGCGCGAGGTTTTCGTTGAAGCCGTTCGAACTGGCGCCGGGAGGGCCTGCCTCCTTCATCAGCTCGACATACGTCGTCAGCGTCTTCTTCCATTCCGGCGTGTTGAACTGCGGCTGCCATTTCTCGTCGAACCAGCGCGCGCCGAACGAATTCGACATCGCGGTCAGGAACGCCATGTTCTCGCCCCAGCCGGCCTTGCCGCGCAGGCAGATGCCGTACACGCCGGCCTGCTTGTCGGTGAGCTTCTTGGCGGCGTCGACGACGAAGTCCCAGGTCGGGCTTTCCGGCATCTTCAGCCCGGCCTTGTCGAACAGGTCGGTGCGGTACATCACGAACGAGCTCTCGCCGTAGAACGGCGCGGCATAGAGCTTGGCGTCGACCGATACCGCGTCCTTGATCTTGGGCAGGATGTCGCCCGCGTCATAGTCGGCGCCGAGCTTGTCGAGCGGCACCAGCCAGTTCTTCTTGGCCCAGATCGGCACCTCATAGGTGCCGATGGTGAGGATGTCGAACTGGCCGCCCTTGGTGGCGATGTCCGTCGTCACGCGCTGGCGCAGCACGTTCTCTTCCAGCGTCACCCATTTCACGGAGATGTCGGGGTTGGCCTTGGTGAACTCGCTGGTTAGGCCCTGCATCCGGATCATGTCACCGTTGTTGACGGTGGCGATCGTCAGACTCGTCTCCGCCAGTGCGGGCGCATGTGTCAGCAGCGTGGCGGCGCCCAGCAGGGCGGCAAGCGTGCTCGTCCGAGTGAAGATGGTCTTCACGGTCTCCTCCCATTCCCGCGGTTATTGAATATATGCTCACGGGCTGAGCTGATGTTCACAACACTGATCGGGCTTTGTCAAGCATGCGCCGGCGCCCACAGGTTGTGCGGCGCGACAGGAATCCGATCTTTGATAGAACAATGCGCAGCAGCGCCGCGGGCCTTCACGCCAGGATGGCGCGCGCCGTGGCCTCGTCGGTAATCAGGCCGTTGACGAGCCGCCCGGTCAGCGCGGCGCGGATGGCCGGGATCTTCGCCGGTCCCAGCGCCGCCGCGATCGTCATCGCGCGGGCCGGCACCTCGGGCGGAATGCTGGTGAGTCTGCGGTTGGTGCCGCCGGCGATCACCCTGCCGTTGGCGTCATAGGCCCACCCGGTGATCTCGCCGATGGCCCCGAGCCGCATCATCTCGGTGAGCTCGTCGCGGGTGACGAAGCCGTCGACATGCATCTGCGCCTTCTGGTCCATCTGGCCGATGCCGACCAGCTTGAGGTCGGCCTTGTCGGCGACCGCCTTGACCTTGGCGATGGCATCGAGCCGGACCATGCGGTCGCGCTCGTCCTCGGTGCCCATCAGGAACGGCAGCGGCATCGGATAATGCCGCGCGCCGGTGCGGTCGGCGAGCCGGCCGACGGTGTCGAAGAAGCTGGCGGAGCCGTCGGCCAGGATGTTGCCGACCAGCGAGACGATCTGGTGCTCGGGCCGGTCGACCGGCGAGACGCGCTCGACGGCGGCGCGCACCGCCCGGCCCGTGCCGAGCGCGATGATGACCGGCGTCTCGGCGCGCAGCGTCGTCTCCAGCAGGTTGGCGCAGCGTTCGGCGATCCCCGCTGCGCCGGCCGGCGCGGCCGGATCGGTCGGGACCACCTCGCAGTGCACCAGCGCGAAGCGCTCCTTGAGCTGCGCGGCCAGCGCCATGCACGAGGCGATCGGATGCTCGAGCCGGAACGTGATCAGCCGCTCGGCAAGGCACAGCGACACCAGCCGCTGCGCCGAGGCGCGCGACACCTGCAGCATCCGGGCGATCTCGTCCTGGGTATGGCCCGCGATGAAGTACAGCCAGCCGGCGCGAGCGGCATCGTCGAGCCGTGATTTGTCGCTGTCGCCCGCCATGACGCCGAGCCGGCCTCCCTTTCAGAACACGTCTTCCCGGCCGAGCGCGGCCCGACGCTGATCGGCCTACACTATGCCATGGCGCTCACGGCGCCGGGAACCGAGGCGCGCCACCATCCCCAGGAGGAACGCGGCAGGGTCATCCAGACCAGATCATATGCTCTGATCGTGGGCAATAGCCCAATCTCGGCAGGTTGCGCCCAGCGTCGCGGACCCTCGCTCGGCGCACGACGGCTGCGCATCCCCGAGGGATGCGGCGGCTCGGCCGGCCGCTTAGCTCGGGGGCATGGCCCTCCCCTCTCTCGTCCGCCCCCGCCGCGCCGCTCCGGTGTTCGTCTGCCGCAAATGCCTGAAGCGCAGCGATGACCCCAAAGCATTGAACAAGGCCTTGAAGAAGGCCATCAGGCACGCGCTGGAATCCCACGACAGCCCCGGCAACCGCGCAGGCGAGAAGCCGGCCCGCGTCATCGCGACGAGCTGCTTCGGCCTCTGCCCGAAGCGGGCGGTCGTGGTCACCGGCGGCGTCCACGCGGCACGCGGCGAATATGTGCTCGTCTCCGCAGCCGGGGATGTGCCCACCGCCCTGGCGATGCTGCGCGACGATCCAGACCGGCCGCGTTGAGTTCGTGATGGTGAACAAAACCTTGAGCCGGACGCTCGAGTCTCATCGGCGGTCTTGACACTTGCTTGGTGCGCCGCGGGCTTAGCTGGCGCATCACGTCATCAGCAAGCGCCGCCATGAGTCCCACCGCCACCATCGCAGTCTCCGGCATGCAAGCCGCCTCGCGCCGGCTCGAGGTGTCCGCCTCGAACGTCGCCAATGCCAGGAGCACGGGCGCGCTGCCCAATGCCGACGGCACGCTGCCGGCCGGTGCGCCGAAGGCCTACGACCCGCTCGAGCTGGTGCAGAGCGACGTCGCCGGCGGCGGCACGCAGACGACCATCACGCGTTCGAGCTCGGGTACGTCCGCGAGCTACGATCCCACCGCGCCGTTCGCCAACAAGGATGGCCTCGTCGCCGCGCCCAATGTCGATCTCGCGCAGGAGATGATCAGCCAGCTCGTCGCCAAATACAGCTTCGCCGCGAACGCGAAAGTGCTGAAGGCGAGCGACGAGATGAGCCGCACCGTGATCGACATGAAGGTGTAGGCCGGCCTCGATAGCCCGGCGACTCCCGCGTCAGCGCGAGAATACGGCGACTAGCCAGTGGATCAGCGTGGCACCGCCAATAGGCGCGACCATAAGCAGCATCATGTTGAAGCCGATCAGCACGAGCAGCAGCTTTTCACACCGCGGCGACAGCCGTCGCTTCAGCGGCTCCGGCTTCGGATCATGCGGCCAGTGGCCGGGCAAGTCGACGAACATTGCGGCCCTCACCTGTCGCTGCAGAACGCCGGAGCGGGCGGACCGGATGCCCCTGCGGACGACGAGCATCGTAGCACGGCGAGATCATGGAGACGGCCGACAGCGCGTCCTGCGCCGTGCTCACGCGGTGTCCTGACCCAGCTCGGCCAGCACCCCTGGCTCCACCAGCAGCCCCTGCCGCTCATAGCGCCCGCGCGTCCGGCTGAAGCGCACCACCACCGCATGGCGTTTGCTCTTCGCCTTGGCCCGCCGCGACAGCAGCGCGTTGCCGGCGGGCAGAAACACGAGATCGCCGAGACCGACGCATGAGAGACACGCCGGACCGCCATCCTCCATCATGAGGACATCGCCGGTCCCGCCGCAGCGATGACAGCTCCAGCCGTCCCGCGCCGGCACGATCGCCACCAGCTCCGGCACCCGGCTCGCCTTCGCTGCCACACGCTCGCGCTTCTTCTCGGAGAGCGCCGGCGAGACCCAAAATCGTGCACGCTGACAAGGCGCGCATTATCCAACAGAGCCGGCGGCGATCAAGAGCGGCGCGACCGCGGCATCGGGCCACGCGGTGACGCGGCCCGATTCAACCGCGTGAAGAGATCTTCCTAGGCGCTTTTCGCGACCGCGCCCTGCCCCGTCCGCTCGCCGGTCACCTCGCCGGCCGGCTCCGGGCTCAGCCAGCGATAGATGAAGCCGCCGGCCGCGCCGCCGAGCAGCGGCGCCACCCAGAACAGCCAGAGCTGCGCCAGCGCCCAGCCGCCGACGAACAGCGCCGGCCCGGTGCTGCGCGCCGGGTTCACCGAGGTGTTGGTGACGTGGATGCTGATGAGGTGAATGAGCGTCAGCGCCAGCCCGATCGCCAGCGGCGCAAATCCCACCGGCGCCTTGCCATGGGTCGCGCCCATGATCACGAACAGGAACATCATCGTCAGCACGAACTCGCTGAGCAGGCAGGCCCCGAGCCCATATTTGCCGGGCGAATGCTCCGCATAGCCATTGGCGGCAAAGCCGCTCGCCGTGCTGAAGTCCGGCGCCCCGCTGGCGATCGCATACAGCACGGCCGCGCCAACGATGGCGCCGACCACCTGCGCGATGATGTAGGGCACGATCAGCCCGGTCGGGAACCGCCCGCCACACGCCAGTCCCACGGTGACAGCCGGATTGAGATGGCAGCCCGAGATGTGCCCGATCGCATAGGCCATGGTCACCACGGTGAGCCCGAACGCGAGCGCCACGCCGAGCATGCCGATCCCGACATCCGGCACGCCGGCTGCGATCACCGCACTGCCGCAACCGCCGAAGGTCAGCCAGAACGTCCCGATCGCCTCCGCCACGAGCTTGTTGTTGTTGCCGTTCATCATCGCCTCCCTGGGTGCGTGTGATTGGCTGGAGCCCGCCTCTCCCGTCAATGGAGAAGATGATCACTTCGACAACCTGGAGTCAAAGGCGGATTCGCGGTCGGCCGTGGGATGCCAGTGACTTTGAGTCAGAAAGAGTCCGACCGTTCGTAGTTCGTAGGGCGGATGAACGAAGCGTCATCCGCCAGCTTACGCTGCTTGCCAACAGCCGTCGGCGCTCATTCCTGGAGGAAGCTCGTTCCTTCCGTGAACCAGCTTGATCGGCGAGAGGCTGCTCATCGAGCTTGCGGCCGACGGTCCAAGCCGACATCGATGATCCCGCATGGCGGATGATGCTCCGCTCATCCGCCCTACGTGCTATCGATTTTGCTGACATGCCGGCGAGAGCATCGGCACGTTCGCCCACGGCCAATTGTGCCAGCGCCCGTCTTCGCCGACGCAAGCGGAGGATGTCGGAGACGGGCTCGTTGTCGCAGCCGCGGATGCTTCAAGCGCGGCAAACCGGTGGTCGACATAGGTCGTGGACAGGTACCCCGCGACGGTCACCACCAGGACGACCGCAAATCCCTTGGCTGAGTCACTCCAGCGCATGTCATCACATCCCTTGTTCGGCGTGCCAGGAACACACGGGAATACTTTGACGCGCAATCGTGCAGCGGGCTGTGAGAGAGGTCACATCGACATCAAGCCGTTATGTCGGCTCCTGATCGGCCGGCTTGTTCGCGGGGGTGGGTCTCGGCGTGACGGATGCCTCGGCGTTAGTGGAGCGTCACCGTAATCCTACGAGCCGCGCGCAACGAAGTATCCGTGGCCCCGCTGGAGATTCAAAACTCATCATCGAAAATATTTCCAACAATCCTTACAATTTCGATTGACATGTAAGGATGTTTGGGATATACATTTATTACGCTACGGATCGGCCGAGCGATTTCAGAACGAAAGGAATATCGAATGGATTTTGACCCCAGGTATCAGGACGAGAAGAATGGTCCCTTGAAAAAGGAAGTACGAGATCGACTGAGACGCTTCCGCAGCCTCTTCACGCTGGCTGAGATTGGCGAAACCCTCAAATTCAGTGGGCCGTTCGTCAGCCAATTGCTGAACGAGAAGAACCCTGCGCGCGTGGACAGCAAGCATATTGAGCGCATCGTCCGCGCTATCGAGGAAGGCGAAGTGAAGCACGCGAAAAAGCTGGGACTGAACAAGCCCCCGCCTCAAAATGGCTCAGCGCCACACGCCCCTGCTTCTGACGAGAAGCAGACGCTAGACTACCACCTTGCCGCAATTGACGCGCTTGGATGGAAAATTACCGGACTTCAGCGCAAAGAAGTTTAAGCACCTAACAAACGCGGCGGGTTCACATTAAGAGCCCGCCGTTTTCGTTGCAGACTGCCGGCGAGTGATACATTTCGCGACCTGCCCATTTCTGAAGGACGACAAAGTACGTCTTGTAGCTTCGCCCGACACGCTGAGGACTACGGTGACGCTGCAGTTTTCTCGCCGCGTGGCGAGCACCAAGCAATGATTTGTCGCGCTCGGGCAGCAGTACCATCCGTACGCTCTACGTCCGGCGATCGATATGCGAGGCAAGACAGCACGCAGGCCGCAAATTCTGAATACCAGAATATTTATTGACACCACCCCCAAATCAGTGATTTTATTCCCGCCATCCTGCTTCGCCGAGAGGGGCGTATCGCGATCGTCACGGCACGTGAGGCGGGGATGCGGTGGCCGCTACTTCGTCTGGCGCTTTTTGCGCGACGACTGATGAGGTGCGGACGGCGAAGTCGCGTGGTCCTGGCGCCCCGATGCTGGCGTCAAGGTCGCGGCGTTCATGACGAGCGCAGCGGGCGACGGGGGCAACACAGCCGGTCCCCGGGGAGATCGCGTATAAGCCGTAAAGCCATCGCGCGGGGAAGGCCGGATGTTCGGCCGTACCTGTGGTTCTGCCGCGTGCTTTCTTGCTGCACGCGGACCGCGGGTGCGACCAGCACCCGGCCTTCCCCGCGCCCTCTCGTCTGACGAGGACGCCAACGGCAGCAGAGCTCGGGCCGACGCGGCCGCGAGAATGCGGCGGCATGGCTGTGAGCAAGGCTGCGATGAGCGGCAGGCTGTTTGACAGGTTTGATCGGGATCAGAGAGCGTGGCTCAAGGCGCGAGCAGAGGGGGCTCAAACGCCCGGCTTCGCCAAGAGGCTTCGCCGGGCACGCTTCGCCCGTTGGACTACAGCGCGGCTGCGCCACGCGTAGCCCAACGGGCGAAGCGTGGTGCCCAGGGGCGGAATCGAACCACCGACACTGCGATTTTCAGTCGCATGCTCTACCAACTGAGCTACCTGGGCAGGTCTCTTGAGGGGCAAAAAAGCCCGGCGAGCCGGCGGGTTATAGTCAGAGCGGGCGGCGCTGTCTACCGCCCTGAGGCGAAGTTTTCACATTCCTTTCGCAGTTGCGCGGAAGGCCCCGGGACCGCCGCCGGACGGCCGGCTGCGCTGGGGCAAAGCCATGAAAACACGGCCCTATTCGACGTCGTCCTCGTCGCCCTCGGTGGCCGGGATGACATAGGAGCCGCTGAGCCAGCGATGCAGGTCGACGTCGCGGCAGCGCGGCGAGCAGAATGGGCGGACGGCCGCGGCTGCGGGCCGGCGGCAGATCGGACAGCGGCCGGCGGGCTTGGCGGAGGCGGCGGATGGGGAGCTGGTCGATTCGTCGGACATGGCCGCTATCTAGGCGCCCGCGACGCGCGATGCACCTCCTCAAGGATGGCGTCAGACGCCGACGGTGTTGAGCCAGCCGAAGCGGATCGGAAACCCCTCGCCGGCGAGGAGCGTCGTGGTCTCGTAGAGCGGCAGGCCGACGACGTTGGTGTAGGAGCCGACCATCTTGACCACGAACGAGCCGGCGATGCCCTGCACGGCGTAGCCGCCGGCCTTCCCCCGCCATTCGCCGGAGCCGATATAGGCCTGGATGTCGTCCTCGCTGAGCCGCTTGAAGCGGACGCGGGTCTCGACCAGGCGCTGGCGGAACGCCTCCTTCGGCGTCACCAGGGTGATTGCGGTGTAGACGCGATGGTTGCGGCCGGACAGGAGGCGCAGGCACTGCGAGGCCTCGTCGACCAGATTGGCCTTCGGCAGGATGCGGCGGCCGACCGCGACCACCGTGTCGGCGGAGATGATGAAGGCGCCGCGCAGCTCGTCGTCGAGCTGGACCGATTTGAGCGCGGCATCGGCCTTGGCGCGGGCCAGCCGGTTGGCGCAGGCGCGCGGCAGCTCGCCACGCTTCGGCGTCTCATCGACGTCGGCCGGGCGCAGCGCGTCGGGCTCGATGCCGGCCTGATTGAGCAGCGCCAGACGCCGCGGCGAGCCGGATGCAAGAACGATTTTGGGACGGCCGAGCATGCTGATTTCGCTGGGGGATTCGGAAGCGGCGGGGCGTGCGCGCGGAACCTATCGGAAGGGCTGCCATTCCACAACCCGAAGGCTGCGACAAGCTGCGACGGGCCTGCTCTACGGCCCGAATTTGAGCGGGGGACGACGTTGGTATTTCGGTTCGATGACACCTGCGGTGGAACCGGGAACCTACAGGCCCGCCGGACCGGGCTTGCCGAAACGCTTGCGGATCCGCGTGAACAGCCCGTCGCAGACCTCGCGATAGGCCGCGAGCTTCTGCTCGCGATTGCCGTCGGTGCCGGTCGGGTCGGGCGTCGGCCAGTATTCGACGTCGGCGGCGATGGTGCGGGTCAGCTCCAGGGCCTTGTGATGGGCCTCGGGCGAGAGGGTGATGATGAGGTCGAAATTCAGCCCCTCCCAGTCCTCGAGCTCCTCGAAGGTGGTCGGCTTGTGCTGCGAGATGTCCTGGCCGAGCTCGGCCATCACCGACACCGCGAACGGATCGAGCTCACCCTTCTTGACGCCGGCGGAGCGGACATAGAGCGCCTGCGGATACATCTGGCGCAGCAGGCTCTCGGCCATCGGCGAGCGGACGCTGTTCTGGCCGCAGGCGAACAGCACCGCCTGCGGCTGGCGCGCGCGCGGCGGCCCCTCGGCCATGCGCCTAGGCGCCCTTGGCCGAAAGCTGGGACGCGCGCGTGGCGGCCCGCGGCATCACTGGCCCTCGCCCTTCCAGTGCAGCACCGTGATCAAAGTGAACAGCCGGCGCGAGGTCTCGAAATCGACCCGCACCTTGCCCTTCAGCCGCTCCTGAAGGGTGCGCGAGCCCTCGTCGTGGATGCCGCGGCGGCCCATGTCGATGGCCTCGATCTTGTCCGGCGTCGCGGTGCGGATCGCCTGGTAGTAGCTGTCGCAGATCATGAAGTAGTCCTTCACGATCCGCCGGAACGGCGACAGCGACAACAGATGCGTCACGACCGGCGTGCCGTCCTCCTTGCGGATGTCGAACATCAGCCGGTTGGCGGTGATACCGAGATGCAGGGTGAAGGGACCGGCGCCGTCGGCACCCTCGGGCGCGAACAGGTTCTCCTCGACGAGGTCGTAGATCGCGATCGCCCGCTCATGCTCGATGTCCGGACCGGAGCGGCCGATCGACTCCTCGTCGAGCGTCACCGCCACGATGCGATTGGTCCGGTCGTCGCCTGGCGGGTGCTGGGTCATGGCAGATTGAGGCGTATTCCCACGGAGCGTGAATGGGCGTCGAGACCCTCGGCCTTGCCCAGTGTCATCGCCGCTGGCCCCAGCGCGCGCAACTGCTCGGGGCCGCATTTCAACAGCGACGTGCGCTTCATGAAGTCGAGCACGCCGAGACCTGAGGAGAACCGCGCCGAGCGCGCGGTCGGCAGCACGTGATTGGAGCCGCCGACATAGTCGCCGATCGCCTCCGGCGTGTGCGCGCCCAGGAAGATGGCGCCGGCATTGCGGACACGGGCCGCGAACGCGTCGGGATCGGCCGTCATGATCTCCAGATGCTCGGCGGCGATGGCGTCCGCCAGCGGCACGGCCTGGTCGAGATAATCCACCTCGATGATGGCGCCGAAATCGGCCCACGACGCGCCGGCGATCGCGGCACGCGGCAGGGTCTTGAGCTGGCCCTCGACGGCGCGGGCGACATCATCGGCCAGGCGGCGGCTGTCGGTGATCAGGATCGATTGCGCGCTGGCGTCATGCTCGGCCTGGGCGAGCAGATCGGCGGCGATCCAGTCGGCATTGCCGCTGTCGTCGGCGATGACCAGCACCTCGGAGGGGCCGGCGATCATGTCGATGCCGACCTTGCCGAACACCAGCCGCTTGGCGGCGGCGACATAGGCGTTGCCCGGGCCGACGATCTTGGCGACCGGGGCGATCGTCGCGGTGCCATGCGCCAGCGCGGCCACGGCCTGGGCGCCGCCGACGCGGTAGATCTCGGAGACGCCGCCGAGATGGGCGGCGGCCAGCACCAGCGGATTGAGCTTGCCGTCCGGCGTCGGCACCACCATCACGAGCCGGTCGACGCCGGCGACCTTGGCGGGAATGGCATTCATCAGCACCGAGGACGGATAGGCCGCGGTGCCGCCGGGGACGTAGAGACCGGCGGATTCGATCGCGCTCCAGCGCCAGCCGAGCTCGACGCCGGCTTCGTCGGTGAAGCGCTGGTCGGCCGGCAGCTGCTTGAGATGAAAGGCCTCGATGCGGCCGCGGGCGAATTTCAGCGCATCCAAGGTCGCGGCGTCACAGGCCTTGAAGGCGGCCTCGATCTCGGCGGCCGTCACGCGCAGCGAGGAGGCATCGAGCTCCAGCCGGTCGAACTTGCGCGTCGCCTCGAGCAGCGCCGCATCGCCGCGCCGGGCGACGTCGTCGACGATGGCGCGGGCGGCGGCTTCGACGTCGGCGGAGGTCTCGCGCTTGGCGGCGAGAAACTGCCGAAACTGAGTGTCGAAATCGGTGCTGGCGCGGGACAGGCGAATGGGCATCTCTGGCACTTTCCGAAGGGGTGGCTGCCCCCGACCCCCTGCTCAATGGCGCGGCAGCGCGGGGCCGTCAACCCTTTGAACCGGCGCCTACCCGGTCAGCGGCGGACCGCCATCGATATCGCTGGTGCCGAGATCGTCCTCGCCAAGATCGGTCAGCTCGCATTCGAGACATTCGACATCGAGCCGCAATGCGCCGCCATGGGAGAACAGCAGCAGCGCGCTGCCGGCGGGCGGCTCGGCGCCGGCATGGAATTCGATGCCGATCAGCTCCAGCACGGCCGCGGGCGCGGCGAGGTCGATGCGGCGCGACTTGCAGGCCAGCACCCGGTCGAACCGCAACGCCGCGAGCAGCCGGCGCGGCTCGCTCTCACCATGCAGCGCCTGATCCCAGTCGAGCCGGTTCATGCCGATCACCAGCCGCTTCTCGGCCTGGCGCCAGATGATGTCGGCCGCCTGCACCCGCGCGTCCTGTACATGGGCCGAGATGACGGCGAGATCGTCGGCATCGAGCGCGATCAGTTTGAGCCGGTCGGTCACGGTCTCATCCTCTTGGCAGCGCCTTCACTCGCGGATGCGCTCGATCGTGGCGCCGCAGGCCTTCAGCTTGTCCTCCAGCCGCTCGAAGCCGCGATCGAGATGGTAGACGCGATTGATCATGGTTTCGCCTTCCGCAGCAAGCCCGGCAATGACCAGCGACACCGAGGCGCGCAGATCGGTCGCCATCACGGGCGCGCCGCGCAAATGAGAGGTGCCCTCGATCCGCGCGGTCTCGCCGTCGAGACTGATACGCGCGCCGAACCGTGCGAGTTCCTGCACATGCATGAAACGGTTCTCGAAGATGGTCTCGGTGATCGCCGAGGCGCCCTGCGCGCAGACCATCAGCGCCATCAGCTGGGCCTGCAGGTCGGTCGGAAAGCCGGGGAACGGCGCGGTCGTCACCTGCACCGGGCGGATGCCGTGGCCGTTCCTGACGACACGGATGCCCTCGGCGTCGCTCGAGATCTCGGCGCCGGCCTCGGTCAGCACGTCGAGCGCGGACTGCAACAGCTCCGGGCGCGCGCCGGCGAGCCGGACATCGCCGCCGGTCATCGCCGCGGCGATCGCATAGGTGCCGGCCTCGATGCGGTCGGGCAACACGGTGTGACGCGCGCCGTGCAGCGACACCACGCCCTCGATCTCGATGCGTGGCGTGCCGGCGCCAGAGATGCGCGCGCCCATCTTGTTGAGACATTCGGCGAGATCGGTGATCTCCGGCTCGCAGGCGGCGTTGGTGATGACGGTCGCGCCCTTGGCGAGGCTCGCGGCCATGACCGCGACATGGGTGCCGCCGACGGTGACCTTGGGGAAATCGATCGTGCCGCCGCGCAGGCCGCCCGGCGCCTTGGCGACGACATAGCCGGCATCGATCTCGATGCTGGCGCCGAGCTTTTCCAGCGCCATGATCAGGAGATCGACCGGCCGCGTGCCGATGGCGCAGCCGCCGGGCAGGGACACCCGCGCCTCGTGCATCCGCGCGAGCAGCGGCGCGATCACCCAGAAGCTGGCGCGCATCCGCGACACCAGCTCATAGGGCGCCGTGGTGTCGATGATGTTGGCCGCCGAGATCTGCAAGGTCTGCCCCTGGTATTGGCCATCGCCGGGACGCTTGCCGACCGACATGATGTCCACGCCGTGATTGCCGAGGATGCGCTGCAGCTGCGCGACGTCGGCGAGGCGGGGGACGTTGTCCAGGATCAGCGTCTCCGGCGTCAAAAGACCCGCGATCATCAGCGGCAGGGCGGCGTTCTTCGCGCCCGAAATCGGGATGGTGCCGCGAAGTGGGTTGCCGCCGACGATGCGAATGCGATCCATGCTGGTCCTGTGGGGCTGGCCGGGAAATTGGGCTAAGGTCGGCGCAACAGGACCGACATTACGGCGATTTGATGAGTTCGCAACGGCAGGTCGCAGCCGCCGGGAATTCATCCCCTGACGGTACGGCCCCCGCGGCGGAAAGGCGCGAATCAGACCGGCGGGACCAGCGCATCGGCCAGAAACCCGTGCAGCGCGGCGACGACCTGGGCCCCCTCGCCGATCGCACCGCCGACGCGCTTGACCGAGCCGGAGCGGACGTCGCCGACCGCATAGACGCCGGGCACCGAGGTCTCGAGCGGCGACACCATCCGCCCGGCATTCTGCTCCGACTGCGCCCCGGTGACGACGAAGCCGGCGCGATCGAGCGTGATGCCGCAGCCGTCGAGCCAGCCGGTGGCGGGATCGGCGCCGACGAACAGAAACAGATTGCTGATGTCGGCCGGCGTCTCTTCGCCGGACAGCCGGCTCTTCAAGGTGATGCGTTCGAGGCCGGTGTCGGCCCCGCCATCGAGCGCGACGACCTCGGTGTTGAACAACAGCTCGATGTTCGGCGTCGCCTCGATGCGCTCGATGAGATAGCGCGACATCGACGCGGCAAGCCCGCCGCCACGGATGATCATCCGCACCTTCTTGACGTGCCCCGACAGAAACACCGCGGCCTGCCCCGCGGAATTGCCGCCGCCGACGAGGGCGACCTCCTGCCCCGCGCACAGCCGCGCCTCGATCGGCGAGGCCCAGTACCACACGCCGCGCCCCTCGAACTCCTTGAGCCGGGCAAGATCAGGCCGGCGATAGCGCGCGCCGCTGGCGACCACCACCGAGCGCGCCCGCACCTCGTCGCCGCCCTCGAGCGCCAGCACGAAGGCGCCGGCCTTGCGCTCGCAGTCGAGCGCATTGACCGACACCGGGATCATGATCTCGGCGCCGAACTTCTGCGCCTGGTTGAAGGCGCGCGCGGTCAGCGCGAGGCCGGTGATGCCGGTCGGGAAGCCGAAATAGTTCTCGATGCGCGCGCTGGCGCCGGCCTGGCCGCCGAACGCACGCGAGTCCAGCACCGCGACGGAAAGACCTTCGGAGGCGCCATACACCGCCGTGGCAAGGCCCGCCGGCCCGCAGCCGACGACCGCGACATCGTAGATCTTCTCGCCGCGCGGCCCGCCGATCATCCCGACGGCACGCGCCAGCTCGGTCTCGCTGGGATTGCGCAGCACGCTGCCGTCGGACACCACCACCAGCGGCAGCTCGGCCGGGGTCGGCGAATAGCGCGCGATCAGGTCGGCGGCGTCGTGATCGACGGCGGGATCGAGCAGATGGTGCGGAAAGCCGTTGCGGGTGAGGAAGCTCTGCAGCCGCGCGATCGCCGCCGATTGCGGCGGCCCGATCATGACCGGGCCGCCGGCGCCGCCCTGAATGAGATTCACACGGCGCAGGATCAGCGCCCGCATGATGCGCTCACCGAGCTCGGCCTCGGCGATCAACAGCGCGCGCAACCGTTCGGGGCGAATCAGGATGACCTCGACGTCGCCCTCGGCATGGCCATCGACCAGCGCGACGCGGCCGGAGAGCTGGGCGATCTCGGCCAGAAACTGCCCTGGCCCCTGGTCGATCACCGGGGTGACGTGACCGAGGCCGTCACGCTGGGTGATCGCGACATGGCCTTTGAGGATGACGAACATGCCGGGGCCGGGCTTGCCGGTCTCGAACAGCAGCTCGCCGTCACGATAGGTCTGGATCTCGCCGAAGCCGCGCAGGCGCGCGATCTCCTGGGGCGTCAGCTCCGGAAAAGTCTGGTCGAAGCGCGGCAGCGTCTTCGCGAGCTCCGCCCGTTGTGCCGCCGCATCCGCCGTCATCCCTTCATCCGCTGCCATCACGCCCACCCCGCCTGCCATCTGCTCAATGCTTCGAATCGTCCCGGCCGTCGGCAGCGGCCTCGTCCAAGCCGTCCTTCTCGACCGTCACCGCCTGGCTGCGCTCGCGGCTCTGCGCCTTGCGCCGCTTCAGGTTCTCGCGCAGCGCCTGCTTCAGCCGCTCCTCGCGCGCGCCCTTCGGCGCCGCCTTCCCGGTCTTATCGGTCATCCCCTTCCTCCGGTCACCCCATACCAGAGGCACAATTGGGGCCGCAGGTGCGAAAGCCAAGAGGCGTTGGCGATGCAGACGGTAGGGTTCCGCCCGGCCGGCCGTCGCCTGCCCGGATGGGGAGTTGCCGCTGCGCCCCGGGCATTGGGGACGCCAAGGGCGACCAACCGCGAAAATCCGCCGCGAAAGGGCGATTTCGTTCCGATTCGGAGGTCTTTCGCTCCGTTTCGATACATCACGCTGACGTCTTTCCCGGAAAACCGGGCGAGCCGCGCTTGCGCAGGCGGGGACCTTGTGGCAAGAACCGCCCGCGTTCGGTCGCGGCTTTCGGGCCGGTCCCCGCCAGTCCCTTTGCTGCCGTAGCTCAGTGGTAGAGCACTCCCTTGGTAAGGGAGAGGTCGACAGTTCAATCCTGTCCGGCAGCACCAGGGCGTTCTTCCCCAAACATGATCTTCGGCGACGCCTCGGGACCACAGGCCACGCGCAGATGCACGTCGTCGGCCTCGCGGCGCAATTTGCGTCCGAGCTCTGCTGCAGCACCGCCCTCTCCGGAAATCGAGGGCGCAGGGAAGGCCGGGCGCTGGCCGCGCCCGTGGCCCGCCTGCAGAAAAAGAATGCAGGCGGCAGTCACCACAGGTCTGGCCGAACACACCCGGCCCTCCCTGCGCAATGGCTTTACGACTTATACGCGCTCTCCCTGGGGACCGGGCTTTGTTGCCCCCATCACCCGCGATGCACTGACGCACATCAGCGAGCTTGACCTCAGCATCGGGAGGCCAGGACCACGCGACTTCACCGTCCGTATCGAAGTTGTTCGTCCGCTCGCGAATGCGCGCTGCAACTCCGACCCGGCCATCGCATCCCACACCCAACGCTCGTGACGACTCGCGAACGCCCCTCTTCGATGAGCACGGGACGGCCGGAAATGTGCAGGTGATTTGCCCGACGGCACAAGGGGAATGGGTGCGGCAGAGTGGCACGACGGGCAGTTTCAGCAGAGCTGGGATACGGGCGGCGGAGGGGGCTTTGTTTGGTGCAGCGTCACCGTAATCCCAGCGTCACCGTAATCCCCGGACGGGACCGTCCTCGACCGCGCCGGCTTCCTGCGGCAAGTCGCCCGGAAGTCGCCGGTCACCGAGATTTCCGGCAGCGACATCCAGATCAGGGTCCTTGGAGACATCGGTGTCGTGAATGCACGCACGCACTTCACCAAACCCGACGGAAGCCGGGGGACTGGCTGCTACACGGACGTCTAATGGAAGCGTGGCGACCGCTGGCGTTGCATTTCCGTTTCGCGCAACTGACGTGGAAGCACGGCGGTCGTACCTTGCGGTCGGGCGCCCGCGAGACAGATCGAGATTGGTTTGATCTTGCCTGTCATGAGATTGCCTCAACAGAGTTGCCGAGGCGATCAATCATGAATGAGGATAAACCCGCTGCCCGCTATTCAACGCCTGTGAGACCTTCACCTCACGTCCACATTTCATGCGTATGGAAGCTGCAAGGCTCAGCGTCCACTGACTCATGCTAGCGTCGGGAAAGACGGCGAATGGCGGCGCGGTGTTCTCCGTCGACGCGATGAGCTTCATCGACGCCCTGCCGATCGACAATTACAACGGTGCGGCGCGTAGCTTTAATGTACATAAAGTTATGCGGTTTAAATCGATCTTTGAAGTTGACTCGATCATACTGCTGATACATCCTAAGGGTGTATCTTAGTCACGAGAAAACCTGGCTGGTCTTCGATGCAACGGGAGCAGATCGAAGCCATAACTCGCGATATTGGGCAACAAGAAATTCTTGAACGTGAAATTCTTGCGATTGCCTCTCGCGAGAGACAGCGCATTGGGCGTGAACTCCACGACGGGCTCTGCCAATCGCTCGCCGGCTTAGCGGCGCTAGCTGCGGCGCTGTGGCGAAGTTTGGCGGCGAGCGGCCAACCGGGTCCCGCCGCGGCCGCGGCCGAACTCGTACGATTGCTGAACGAGACCATCGGCGAGGCGCGTGACCTCGCTCGTGGGCTCAGCTCGATCGGTCTGAATAGCGCGGATCTTGTCGGCTCCCTTGAGAGCCTCGCCCGCAACGTCAGCGCCGCTCATGGCGCCTTTTGTGCGTTTGTGGAAGATACCCCTTGTCCCGATCTTGGCCGCGAAACCACGAGCCACCTCGTGCGTATCGCCCAAGAAGCCGTCCGCAATGCGGTCAGCCACGGCCGAGCCGACGAAATCGAGATCCGTCTGGCGTGCACTGCAGGCTCGGGACTATTGAGCATCCGGGACAACGGTGTCGGGCTTCCCGAAAAATGGCGCGATCATGACGGCATCGGGCTTTATACCATGGACTACCGCGCGCGGGCGATCGGCGGTTCTCTTACTGTGGAGCCGCAGGCCCGTCGCGGCGTCATGGTTGCGTGCGCGTTTCCGCTGTTATCGAATTACGAACGGCAGGAAAGTATCGGCGATGCCCACTTGCCTGGCTGAAGCCGCGGACGCGGTGCGGAAGAGGCTGCTTGTCGTCGACGATCATCCCGTGCTGTGCCGCGGGTTGATCGCCCTCATCGAGGCGGAAAACGGCCTCGCCGTTCACGGCGCGGTCGGTACGCGCGTGGCCGCGCTCAAGACCATCGCGATCAGTCGCCCTGATCTGGTGATCGTAGACCTTGCTCTCGGCGACGAGGACGGCCTAGATCTCGTCAAGGAAATCAAAGCGCGTCATCCCGGCGTTCGCTCGCTGGTGCTTTCGATGTACGACGAAGAGGTGTTCGCCGAGCGCGCGCTTTGCGCCGGCGCCCTCGGCTATGTCACCAAACAACAGCTCGAATCGACCGTGATCGCTGCCATTCGTCGGGTGCTTGCAGGCGAGACCTACATGAGCGAGGCTCTGCAGCGGCGGCTGGCTGAACGATGCGTCGGCGCGCGACCGCTCGAGACCGCCTCGCCGGTGCGCACGCTGAGCGATCGGGAATTGCAGGTATTTCGGCTCGTTGGTCAGGGCCGAACCACGCGGCAGATCGCTGGTCTACTGAACCGCAGCGTCAAAACGGTAGAATCCCATCTTGAGCACATCAAGAATAAGCTGGCGATCGAATCGGCTGCTGAACTCGCCCAACGCGCGGCTCAATGGGTTACAATCGGCCGATTGGGTTGAGTCATAAAGTTCGCCCAAGTGCGCGGCTAGTGTCATACACGTCTGCCATGCCGCCGATGACTTCTCGACCAAGCAGGCACAGCCCCTCTCCGGCAAGCGCGACGGCCGAACACGCGGTCTGGGCCATGGTGCTAAAGCGGACTGCGCAATCAGCACGGCGCACGCGGCGTCTGCTCATTGTGGACAGTCACCCCTGATGCGGCGCAGGCTGACCGCGCTGATCAATGCTGAGCCCGGTCTTGTCGTATGTGCCTTGGCGGCCACCCAACGGGATGCGCTCGTGGCCATCGCGGCCACGAAACCCGATCTAGGGATCGTCGATCTGTTCCTTGGCGATAGCAATGGTTTGGATCTGGTGAGAGACGTTCGCGCGCGCTTTGTTCGTCTGCCGCTACCTGGATTGAGCAGGCATGATTCGCCGCAATACGTCCGCCGCGCTTTCGAATCCGGCACCGACGACTACGTCGCCAAGCAGGAGATGACAGAAGACCTTCTGGTGGCGATCCGCAGCGTGCTGCTCGGCGACCCTTACGGCGCACCGGCGCCTTGATCCATGCCCGTCTGCGTCCGGCAAGTTGACGCGTGCGAAGCTGGGCGGCCCATGGGGGATTCTCCCAATGCGAAAACGGGGTGCGACCCCGATGTCAGTTTAAGTCTCCAGCGTTAGCATTGGTAGCTACCAATGCCGTGCCCGCTTTGACGACTGAAATGCTGGTCGAGCCCTTCGCTTATCGGCTCGATCGAGACCATCACCGCTTCAAATGGGAAAAACGATGAGAAATATCTGCACCGCCGCCGCAATAGTCGCGATTGTTTTCATTCCTTGGACCGTCCATGCGGGCACTTGCTACAAAAACTTAGGTTGCAAGGGCGCTACGTCGACCACTTCTTGCAAGACATGTCTTGGAAACCCCTCAAAGGGAGAGGGTTGGAAGCAAAACTCAAAGAGCACCTGTATCGGAAACTTCAACCATTGTCCGGCGGTCCGTTAACGGTACTGGCGCTGGTCCCGCGCCCCGGCACCAGCAAGGCCGCCTCCGGCCACAAGATCCATCCCTATCTGCTGCGCGGCGTCAGCATCACCGATGCCCAATCACGTCTGGGCGGCCGACATCACCTACATTCCGATGGCGCAGGGGTTCCTGTATCTGGTGGCGATCATCGACTGGGCCACCCGGGCGGTGCTGGCGTGGCGCTTGTCGAACACGATGAATACGGGCTTTTGCATCGCTGCGCTCGACGAGGCGATGGCGCGTCACGGCCGGCCTAAGATCTTCAACACCGATCAGGGCGCGCAGTTCACCAGCTCAGCCTTCACCGGCAGGCTGGAGGCTGCAGGCATTGCGATTTCGATGGACGGACGCGGCCGTTTCATGGACAACATCTTCATCGAACGATTGTGGCGCTCGATCAAGTATGAGGAAGTGCATCTGAAAGCCTATGCTGACGGGCGCGAAGCGCGAGACGGCATCGGCTCATGGATGACCTTTTAAAATCATCGCCGCCCGCACCAGGCGATGAACAATCAGTTTCCCATGGCGGTATGGCGCGCCGGCATGGATGTGATCGAGGCGGCCCAGACTGTGGATATGCCGCTTCGCTTGGACAACGCAAACGCGTTGCCCACATACCCACAGCAGGCCCAGACGCAGCAGCAGGAAGCTGCTTGATTTGAACGACAGGGCAGGCGCGATCACACCTTAATTTTCGGCGATCCATGGTCCCGTGCGTGGGGTCCACTTCAGTTGAACGTGTCTCGCAAGCTAACATCCGCCTGGGGTTATGGATTCCCGCGTTCGCGGGAGAACGGGGCAGCCGAGAAGAACAAAGGGCGCGATCGGTCCGATCGCGGAGCATCGGCAGCAGCGCAGATCTGAGTAGCTGTAGCCCGGATGAGCGGCACCGATATCTGAGGGGGCTGGCCCCGCATGTCGCTTGCGCTCATGCGGGCTATAGCTGCTGCGATCGGGTGGCGATGCGCGGCCCTCGTCGAGGCCACGCATAATGCACCCTCACGCCGCGCGCACCGAGTCGAGGAAGCGGCTGACCTCGTCGCGGAGGCGGCTGCTCTGGCCGGACAGCGACTTCGCGGCGGACAGCACCTGCGAGGAGGCCGAGCCGGTCTCGTCGGCGCCATGCCGGACGCTGGCGATGTTCGCCGACACCTGCTGCGTGCCGTGCGCCGCCTGCTGGACGTTGCGCGAGATTTCGCGCGTCGCCGAACTCTGCTCCTCGACGGCGGAAGCGATGGCGGACGCGATCTCCGACATCCGGGCGATGGTTTCGCCGATCTCCTTGATCGAGCCGACCGACTCCTGGGTGGCCGCCTGGATGCCGCCGATCTGCTGGCCGATCTCGCCCGTCGCCTTGGCGGTCTGCTCGGCCAGCGCCTTCACCTCCGAGGCGACCACCGCGAAGCCGCGGCCGGCCTCGCCGGCGCGGGCGGCCTCGATGGTGGCATTGAGCGCGAGCAGGTTGGTCTGGCCGGCGATCGCGTTGATCAGCTCGACGACGTCGCCGATCCGGGCCGCGGCCTTGGCGAGCTCGGCGACGTTGTCGTTGGTCTTGCGCGCCTGCGCCAGCGCCTCGTTGGCGATGCGCGCGGAGTCCTGCACCTGGCGGCTGATCTCGTTGACCGACGAGCTCATCTCCTCGGCGGCCGCGGCGACCGAATGCACGTTGGTCGAGGCTTCCTCGGACGCCGAGGTCACCACGGTGGCGAGCTCCAGCGAGCGGCCGGCGGTCGTCGTCAGCGTGGCGGCGGAGCGCTCCAGATCGGCCGACGCCGATGACACGATGCCGACGACCTCGCCGATCGCCATCTCGAACTCGCGCGTGAAGCGCTCGACACGCTGGCCGCGCTCGATCTTGGCCTGCGCGTCGGCCGCGGCCGCCTGCTCGGCGCGCTTCTTCTCCAGCAGCGCCTCCTTGAAGGTCTGCAGCGAGCCGGTCATCGCGGCGATCTCGTCGTCGCGATCGATCGTCGGGATCGCCACGTCGTCGTGGCCGGCCGCCATCTGGCCGATCAGGCCGGTCAGGTTCACGATCGGGTTGATCACGCGGCGGCGCAGCAGCATGGTGACGAACACGAGAATGCCGGCGAGGGCCGCGACCACCGCCGTCGCCAGCGCGAGCATCAGATAGGCTGCATCGCGCGCCGCGACGGCGCGTTCGCGGGCCTCGGCGATCGCGGCGTCGCGCACGACGAAGAACTTCTGCACGGCCGGGACGACCGCCTCGGCCAGGCTGTCGGCGGTGAGTGCGTAGTTGAGATCGCCGAGCCCGGCTGCGATGTCCTTGTCGACGATCGGAACGGCGCGCCCGAAATAGGCGTCACGGGCCTCCTTGAACGCCGTGAGCAGCCGCTCCGGATTGCCGAGTTGGTCGATGCCGGCATCCAGGCGCTCGCGGTCGGCTTCGGTGCGGCCCTGGGCGCGGTCCATCGCCGCCTTCTCGGCCGGTGCCACGGCGCGGCGGGCGCTGAGCGCCGGCGACAGCGCGGCAGCCCGGCCGCCGGCGGTCACGCGCAGGTCCTGCGCGGTGCGGGCGACGTCGAGCAGCGTCGTCAGCGATGCGTCGGCATTGGCGATGCGGTTCTGCAGCTGGTTCAGGATCGGCTCGATTGCCAGGGCGACCTGGGTGACCCCGGGGAGAAAGCTCTTGATGACGGCCGGATCGCGCGCGTTCAGCGGCGCGGTCAGCGCGGGGTCCACCTTGGCGAGGATCTCGTTCAGCTTGGACGAGGCCTGGTCCAGGCTGCGCGTGATCGCCTCGCCGTTGGAGACGTTCGCCAGCTGCGCGCGCGCCCTGGCGAAGGATGCGTCGGCGGACTGCCTGATCTTGCGCACGCCTTCGAGCTGCGCGGGCGTGGCGGGAGCATCCTGGAAGATCGGCGTGATGTAGGGGGCGCGATGGCCGACCACGTCCTGCGCGTAGAGCAGCACGGCGCCGAACGCCTCGACCGTCTTGATCGCCTCGGCCTTGTGGCTGACAGCCCTGACCTGCTCGATCACGACTTGAACAGCAGGCAGGACGGCCAAAGCCGTCACCGACAACATGGAAATTGCGAAAAGTCGGCCGATCTTCATTATTGCCCCCGGATTGCGCGGGCTCACGCTAGGTTCCTTATGATTAAGGTTGCGCTTAATTCGATCCCCGTAGTTTCCCGGACTCATCGTCATACGCGGACGCTGTGAAGGCGGCAGCCTGGAACGGCCGTCAACCCGGCCATCGCAACAGACTGCCCGAGCGAGCCAGAAGGCTTCGGCAACGGCTGTCTGCCACGTCGCGCGCCCAGCGCTGCGCGTCATCGATCGCCCCCTGCAGGTCGATCAGCGCTTGCGCCTGCCAGTGCTCGCGATCGCGGCCAAGCGGGAGCGCGTCCGTTTCGGAGTCGATTCCAACCAGGGGAAGAATGTCGACATCGGTCTCGAGCCGCGCGGTGAAGCGAAGCCTTGCGATGCTTCGCGCACCCTCGATCGGAGACACGGCGCCGGACAGGACATCCCGCGCCACTTGAAGGATGTCCTGGCGCGCGGCGATCACTTGGGGCTGATTCCAGCTCATGAAAATTTGGATGTCCCTACAGATCAAAATTCGTCGGCAGCATCACGACGTCGCGGATGGTCATGCCGCGCGGACGGGTCAGCATGAACATGATCACCTCGGCGACCTCCGAGGGCTCCAGCAGGCTGCCGGACTCGCGCGCCTCCTTCAGCTTCTCGGCCGGCCAGTCGGCGATCAGCGCGGTGACCACCGGGCCTGGCGAGATCGCGCCGACGCGGATGCCATGCTTGAAGACCTGGCGGCGCACCGTCTGCACGAAGCAGTCGATCGCCCATTTGGACGACGCATAGACCGGCTCCCACGGCGTCGGGTAATGGGCGGCGAGCGAGCTGGTGACGATGATGTCGCCGGACCCGCGCGCGATCATGTGCGGGAGCGCGTCGCGCACGTTCTTCATCACGACATTGACGTTGAGGTTCAGCATGCGGTCGATCGCGTCCGTCCTGGCGTCGACGAGATCGCCGCCGAGATAGCTGCCGGCATTGGCGTGAAGGATGTCGAGCCGGCCGGCCGCATCGAGCACGCGCGGCAGCAGGGTGGCGCAATCCGTGGGATCGAGCAGGTCGATCACCACGGGGATCACGGCCTCGCCGTGCCGCTCGCGCAGGCTCGCCAGCGCCGCGGCGTCGCGGTCGATCATGACGACGCGCGCGCCGGCGGCCAGCATCGCCGCGCTGCTGGCGAGGCCGATGCCCGACGCCGCCCCGGTGACCGCCGCCACCTTGCCTTCGAGTTCCCTGCCCATTCATCTCCTCCTTGTCCGGCCAGACTACAGCAAACCGCGCGGCATTGCCGCACTCCGTTGGACCCATCGCAATCCCTGCGCGTTGCCTCCCGGCCGCCAGCATCACCCATGAAGAGCCCGATGGAGACGATCGAAGCCTATCTCGCCCGCAAGCATCAGGAGCTGCAGCTCCTGAATTGCTGCCTGCGGAGACCGCATGCGCTGCCGGCGCCGCGCTCCGTGATGGAGGTCGTCCGGCGCAAGTTTCAGCTCACGGCCGCGCTGAAGGCCGAGCACGCACTCAGCGACTGGACCGCGACCGAGACGGCCTGGGCGGATGCGGACGATCATCGCGCCGGACCGTTCGCCTTCAGCTACGACTATCAGCGCGCCGATCTCGACGTGCGCGGGCCGTCGTTCTACGCGGCGGGCGAGAGCCGTCATGACACCATCTACACCATCTCCGGCATGGCGGCGATCGCGGCACTGCTGCTGGCGACGCGGCCCGTTCTCGGTACGGCGGACCTGCTGATGCTGCCGGGCTCCTATGGCGAGACGCAGGAGCTGGTCGCGGCGCATGCGCGGCACCTGCGCCCGGTGACGCTGACCCGTGACCTTGCCGCCGCGCTGGCGCAGCCCGCGCCCGCGCCGCGGCTGCTGCTGATCGATTCCAGCGCGACCGCGCCGCGCTTCGAGGCCGTGCTGAATTGCGACCGCCCGGCGATCGATCTCCTGATCTTCGACACCACCTGCTTTGCCAACGGCTCCGGCCGCGTTCGCCGCGTGCTGGCCTGGGCGCGACGCTGGGACGTGCCGGTCGTGATGGTGCGCAGCCACACCAAGCTCGACTCGCTCGGCGCTGAATATGGCCGGCTCGGCTCGGTCGCCTTCATCGATTGGAGCAAGGCCGGCGCCGCGGGCCGCGTTGTGCTTCAGACGCTGCCGGACGAGACGCGCAACGCCGTCAGGCGGCGCGGCGCTGCCGGCGCATTTCCCGCCTTATGTCGGCCTGCCCGCCTATCGCGAACTGACCGCGCGGCGCGTCGCCGCCATCCTGCGCAACAGCCGGCGCGCGCGGCGTCAATTCGCGACCGCGCTGCACGGCCTGACCGCGGAGCTCGACTTCGCGCACGGGCTCTACGTCACGCTCGCCGGCCGCGCGCCGCTCGACGAGGCCACCGCGCGGCAAGCCGCAACCGCCATGAGCGACGATCTCCGGCGCGCCGGGCTGCCGATCCGCCACGCCGGCAGCTTCGGCTTCGATTTCGCTGCGACGGAATGGTTTCACGACGCCACCACGGATCGCTACAGCGTGCGCGTCGCCGTGCCCGACCTGCCGACCGCGACCTGGGACGAACTGACGGACGCGATCGCCGCGTGGTGGTCCGCGCACCAGGGGCGATCCGCCGCGGCGTGACCGCTGCGCCATGGCACGCCTTGCCTCCTCAACGGCAAACGATTTCGATGCCACACGCGCCACGTCGTGCCCGGCGGTCGCGGCGCCACCGCACTCAGCGCCCTGGCACCGCGCCTCGCTTGGGCGCAGGAGATTTGGAGCAACGCCTTCGCGCCGTTCGCAAGTGGCTGAACCCGCTTCGCGAGCAGGGACCGACGGCCCCTCCCCTCACAGCCATCCGCGCCGGTGGAACTGCCAGTACAGCACGCTGCACACGGTGGCGATGAAGCCCAGCACGGCGTAGTAGCCGTATTGCCATTTCAGCTCCGGCATGTGCTCGAAGTTCATGCCGTAGATGCCGGCGACGGCCGTCGGCACCGCGAGGATCGCCGCCCAGGCCGTGAGTCGACGGGCGATGTCGGTCTGCTGCGCCTGGCCGGCCATCATGCTGGCCTCGAACACGAAGGCGAGGATCTCGCGCAAGGAATCCGCATCCTCCTCGGCGCGCTTGGCGTGGTCGAGGACGTCGCGAAACAGCGGCGCCATCTCGGCGTCGATCGCGACGTTGTCGACATGCTCGAGCCGCTTGCAGACGTCGACCACGGGGCCGACGGCGCGGCGCAGCCGCAGCAAGTCGCGCCGCAGGCGATACAGAAGGTCGACCTCGTGGCGCGCGAGCGGCCGCTGCAGCACCACCTCCTCCAGCGTCTCGACCTCGGCCATGATGCTCTCGGTCACCGGCCGGTAGTTGTCGACGATGAAATCGAGGATCGCATAGAGGATGTAGTCCTCGCCCTTGGCGAGCGAGCCCGGACAGCTCTCGCAGCGCTCGCGCACCGCGCCATAGGAGGTCGAGGCGCCGTGGCGCACCGAGACCACGAAGCCGGGGCCGACAAAGATGTGGGTCTCGCCGAACACGATGTGCTCCTTGACGAGCTGCGCGGTGCGGGCGACGACGAACAGCGCGTCGCCGTAGCGCTCGACCTTGGGCTGCTGATGCGCCTTCGACGCATCCTCGATCGCGAGCTCGTGCAGCCCGAACTGATCCGCGACGCGCTGCAGCAGCGCCGCATCCGGCTCGTGCAGCCCGATCCACACCACATGGCCCGGCCGCCTGCTCCAGGCGCCGGCCTCCTCGATCGCGACGTCGGCGACGCGGCGGCCATCGGCATAGGCGCTCGCCGCGACCACGCCGGGCTCGCGCGACGCGCCGCGAACCTGAACGGCCGGCGTATCGGCCGGTGTCTGCGTCGTCACGTGGCGCATCGTGCCTCCCTGCTGTCCGGTCTCAACGGATCCACGCGGTGGCGCGTTCCCGTTGCACCGGCCTGTTTCCGATTTTCGGCGCGTTGCAGCCGCCGGTCAAGCAACGCGCCGGATCAGATCGGTGCCGATACGGCTTGTTGATGATCTGTCGCTCGCCGTCATGGCGACCGGCGCGTTCCTGTGTTTTGCTCGACGCCACCGGGAGAACGGCGCTACATGATCGCCGTCGTCATCCGTGAAAGGCAGGAGTCATCGTCATGGCCACACAACGTGTCGCACTGGTCACCGCGGGCGGCAGCGGCATGGGCGCAGCGGCCGCGCGCCGGCTTGCCGCTGATGGATTCCACGTCGCGATCCTGTCGTCGTCGGGCAAGGGCGAGGCGCTGGCGGCCGAGCTCGGCGGCCTCGGCATCACCGGCTCCAACACGTCCAGCGACGATCTGAAACGCCTCGTCGACGGCGCGATGGACCGCTGGGGCCGCATCGATGTGCTCGTCAACAGCGCCGGCCACGGCCCGCGCGCGCCGATCCTGGAGCTGACCGACGAGCAGTGGCACACGGGCCTCGATACCTATCTGCTGAACGTCATCCGCCCGACACGCCTGGTGACGCCGATCATGCAGGCGCATAAGGGCGGCGCGATCATCAACATCTCGACCGCCTGGACCTTCGAACCGTCTTCGATGTTCCCGACCTCGGCGGTGTTCCGCGCCGGGCTCGCGTCCTTCACCAAGATCTTCACCGACACCTACGCGGCCGACAACATCCGCATGAACAACGTGCTGCCGGGCTGGATCGACAGCCTGCCGGCGACGGAGGAGCGCAGCAAGACGGTGCCGATGGGCCGCTACGGCAAGTCCGAGGAGATCGCCGCGACCATCGCCTTCCTGGCCTCCGAGGGTGCCGCCTACATCACCGGCCAGAACATCCGCGTCGACGGCGGGCTGACGCGCAGCGTGTGAGGGGCCACCGCGCCGTCAGAACATCTCGAAATATTCGCGCTGCTCCCAGTCGGAGACCTCCTGCTGGAAGCGCTCGAGCTCGGCGTTCTTGATGAAGGTGTAGTAGTCGATGAAGGTCGAACCGAACGCCTCGCGGAAGAACGCGTCGTCCTTCAGCGCATCGACCGCCTCGCGCAACGATTTCGGCAGCAGGCTCGCCTTGGTCTCATAGGGCACATCCGCCGACGGTCCCGGATCGAGCTCGCGGTCGATGCCGTCGAGGCCGGCTGATATCTGCGAAGCCATGTAGAGATAGGGGTTGGCGGCGGGCTCGCCGATGCGGTTCTCCAGGCGGGTGGCGCGATCGCCGGGGCCGCCGAGCACGCGGATCATGACGCCTCTGTTGTCGCGGCCCCAGATCGCGCGGTCCGGCGCCAGCGAATAGGCGCGGTAGCGCCGGTAGCCGTTGATCGTCGGCGTCGAAAACAGCGCGGAGGCACGCGCATGCGCGAGCAGACCCGCCATGTAGTGGCGGCCGAGCGCGGACAGACCTTCGGCGTCCTCCGTCATGAACGCGTTGCTGCCGTCGCGCGCCACCAGCGACTGGTGCAGATGCCAGCCCGACGACATCACGTTGGGGATGCGCGGCCGGCACATGAAGGTGGCGTGATAGCCGTGGCGCTGGCAGATCTGCTTCACGGCGCTGCGGAACAGCACCATCGTATCCGCAGGCGCCAGCCCGATGCCCGGCTGCAGCACGAATTCGCACTGGCTCGGTCCATATTCGAGCTCGATCGAGCGCAACGGCAGGCCCAGCGCGACGAGGTTCGCCCGGATGATCTCGAGCGCCGGCTCCATCTGATCGAAGCGCTGCTCGGTGAGATATTGATAGCCCTGGGTCAGCAGGCTGACCGTCGGCGGCACGCCGGGCTGACCGGGCGAGCCGGCATCACCGGGCGCGAGCCTGGGATCCTCGACCTTGAAGATGTGGCACTCGACCTCGAGGCCGGCCATGAACTGATAGCCACGCTGTTCGAGAGTCGCCAATGCCGACCGATAGAGATTGCGCGTGGCGAACGGGACCGGCGCACCGTTGGCGAAGTACAGATCACACAGCACCCAGCCGGTGCCGGACGCCCAGGGCAGCACCCGGAACGTGGTCGGATCGGCGACCATCAGCGCGTCGCTGCCGCCCTGCATCTCGGCCATGCCGAAGCCGCCGCCGGCGGTGAACACCGGAAACACGGTGCGATGCGAGGTGTCCTTGGCGAGCAGGGTCGTCGTGATCGAGCAGCCGTCCTCGAGCGAGGACAAAGCAGCATCGACAGTGAGTGTCTTGCCGCGCAGAATGCCATGCTGGTCCGGGAACGAGAAGCGGATGGTGGTGAGGCCGTGCTCCTCGGCGAGGCGGCGCATGCGCATTGCGGCCTCGGCCTGCTCGACGGTCCACAACTGATGCTTGTCGACGAAACTCAACGATGGCTCCTCGAATCGTAGGACGGGCAAAGGCGCGCTCGCGGCGCTGCCTCCGCTGTTGCGCCAGTGGACACTGCGAACGCGACGCGCCCACCGCCGCGACGGTGCGCGTGAATGGTGGGCGCGCCGTCGGTCGGCACGCTGCGCCGTTCCGCCGGCCTTGCCCACCCTACGGCAGCTCGGAGCAAAGGAGCTACTCCGCCGCGCTCAGATGCGGGGCCCGCCGCACGATATCCGCGGGCACCGGCGGGGCCCAGGGGGCGTTGCGGCGGCGGCGGACGTCGACTTCCATCCAATAGGTCTCCCAGCCGCGCGTCGGACCGATCCCGTCCATCGTCGCCGGGCCCTGCACGCTGCGGGCCTCGGCGGCATCGAGGAACAGCATCGGCGGCTCGCCGCTCGCGACCTTCTCGATCTGCTCGCGCAGCAGCCGGCGATATTGGATGATCGCCTTGTCGGATTGGCCCAGATGCTCGCGGGTGCGGTCCTGGATCCGGCCCATCGACTCCACCGCCCACTGGTCGTGCACGTTGATGTCGTTGCCCATGCCGGTGTAGGTCGCGGTCGCCTGCTCCCGTGGATCGAAGCCGTAGTCGTTGCTCTTGTTCTTGCGCGAGCGATAGTCGGGCAGCTCATAGAGCTCGAGCCGCTGCGCCCGCATCTTCGCCCGGTCGACCGGCGCGCCATAGCTGGTGAAGATCGCGTACCAATAGCAGCTCTCGTCATCGACCGGCACGTGCCACTGCGTGATCGTCATCTCCGTGCTCATCGGAATCACGAAGGCATGCGGGAACAGCTGATTGGTGACGCGCACGTGGGTGCGTTCGGCATCGATCTCACGCAGCGCGATGATGCGCAGGCCGTATTCGGTCCCCTCGACATTGATGATCGGACGATCGTATTCGCGCAGCACCTTGGTCATCGGCAGCTCGCTGTCGGCGGAGGCGCCGCGGAACTGCTTGCCATAGGCGGTCGACGTATCCTCGTCCTCGAAGAAGCGGTGCAGGAACGAGGCATGCGCGGGGTCGATGCCGACCTCCAGCGCTTGCAGCCAGTTGCACTCGATCAGGCCCTTGAAGGCGAAGGTGTAGGCGTCTGGCGCGGTGAAGCAGTCGAGATCCGGGAACGCCGGGGCGGCGCCCTCGCCCAGCCAGGCCCAGAGGATGCCGCCCTTCTCGACCACGGGATAGGCGCGCTGCTTGACGTTCTTGCACAGCGGCGAGCCCGCCGGTTCGGCCGGCGTCTCCAGACAATTGCCGTCGGCGTCGAACAGCCAGCCATGGAAGGCGCAACGCAACCCGCCGTTCTCCAGCCGTCCGAAGGCGAGATCTGCGCCGCGATGCGGACAATCGCGATCAAGTAGTCCGTAGCGGCCCTGCGCATCCTTGAAGAGCACGAAGTCCTGGCCGAGCAGCTTCACCGCGCGCACCGGCCGCTCGCCCGCGAGCTCATCGACCAGCGCGGCCGGCTGCCAGTACATCCTCATTAGTTTACCGGCGGGCGCGCCGGGACCGACGCGCGTGATCAGGTCGTTCTGCTCCTGGCTCATCATGATGGCCGTCTCTCCTGTTCCGTCGCAAGTCGGGCGTTGAGCGTCACGCGATCATCTAATAATGTTCGCTAGACGAACACATGTTCGCCCAGATTAGATTCGCTTTAAGTGGGGAGAAGCGCAAGTGAAAAAGCTACAACCGAAGCCGAGGGGCCAACGGACTGCAGCTTCACTGCGGCCGAAAACAACAACAGCGGATCATGTCAGGCCGATGCCGAAACTGAAGCGCACTGATGAGGAGAAGAAGCAGGCTCGGGGCGACGGTCCCGAGTTCGTGGAAGCGCTCGATCGCGGCCTGCGGGTGATACAAGCCTTCAGCCGCGAGGGCCGGCCGATGACGCTGAGCAAGGCCGCGGAACTCACCGGCCTCGCCCGTGCCACGGTGCGACGGATTCTGCTGACCCTGAAGGCCTCCGGCTTCGTCCATGGCGACGACCGGCTGTTCTCGCTGACGCCGCGCGTGCTGCTGCTGGCCTCCAGCTATCTCGCCTCCAACCAGATCAACAGCGTGATGCAGCCGTTGATGGACAACACGGCCGGCGAGGCGCGCGAGGTCTGCTCGCTCGCCGTCCTCGACGGCGAGTCGGTCGTCTTCATCGCGCGCGCGACCTCGACGCGGATGTTCTCGACCGGGCTCGAAATCGGCTATCGGCTGCCGGCGTTCTGCACGTCGGTCGGCCGCGTGTTGCTGAGCCGGATGCCGGACGATCAGTTGCGCCAGGCCGTCGAGCGCATGACGCTGACCGAGATGACGCCGCAGACGATCACCGACAAGGAAGCATTGCTCGCGTCGATCATCGCCGTCCGCGACGACGGTTACTCGCTCGTCGACGGTGAGGCGGAGCAGGGTTTCCGCTCGATTTCAGTGCCGATTCGCCGCTATGACGGCGGCATCATCGCCGCCGCCAACATCGGCGGCCACGTCGATCGCATCGGCGTCGACGAGATGAAGGAGCGCTTCCTGCCGCTGCTGAAGAAGCTCGCGGCGACGGCGCAGCCTCTGCTCGTCTGATCGTCGAGGAGAGGCCTCGGCCGCTGGCACGCTCGCTCTCGCTCGCGCATCAGGTCACGCCACCGCAACCTTCGCATCGAACTCGCGTCGCATCGAACTCGCGGCCACGAGCGCCGCTGCTCCATCCGGCAGCGACATCGCCGAGAGGCATCGTCGCGCCGCTGATCGAGCACGTCGTCCCGCCCCTCGCTGCATCGCGGATCGGCGCACTCGCCGTTCTCGTGAGAGCCGGACTTCGCGCGACAATCCTTCCGATGTCATCACCGACAGCGCGGTGCTACCAACTTATCTCCGCAGCAGCACGAGAGAGCCGGCCATCGCCGGCCACGTGAAGTTACCGGCCGCGCGAACTAATCGTTGTGGTCGCAGGCCTTGCGACGCCGCGGCCCACGCCCATTACGTGATATTATCGTGACGCCCGACCCTGTTTGCCACGATTGATGGTCCGTCCAGGTATCATCGCGCTGCATGCGATGGTGGCATGATCCGGAGCGGAAGTAGTTCGATCTCCGATCTCACGCGCGAATTGCGGACGACGCCACCAGATTGCCGCGAATGGCGCCGCAATCACGAAAGCCGAAGGCGCCGCGGCTCAAGCAGCATCGCGGGCGACCCGATCACCGCAATCATCCGACCGGCCCCCCGCTGCCGCGAAGAGGCGCAGGAGGAGCCAGGACACGGCTGGGGACGAGGTCGTCGCCCTGGGCGGCGGGCGCGAGCCGCAGCACATCGTTGGACATCGGCCGCCTCTCGCGCGTAAATGGCATGCCGGGCGGACAACACCCGGACCTGCAGGTGAATGCCGTTTCCGGGGGGAAGACCCATGACTGATGCGCTGCCGCTCGTGCTGGTGCCTGGCCTGATCTCGTCGCCCCGCATCTATGCGCCGGTGATCCCGGCGCTGTGGCGGCTCGGGCCGGTGATGGTGGCCAACCACATCCGCGATGACAGCATGGCCGCGATCGCCCGCCGCATCCTGGCCGAGGCGCCGCCGCGCTTCGCGCTCGCGGGACATTCGATGGGCGGCTACATCGCGCTCGAGATCATGCGCCAGGCGCCGGAACGCGTGGGTCGGCTGGCGCTGATCAACACCCAGGCGCGGCCCGACACGCCGGAGGCGAGCGCCCGCCGCCGCACCATGATCACCCGCGCCAAGGAGGGCGACTATCACGGCGTGGTCGACGAGCTGTTCTCGGGCTTCGTGCATCCGTCGCGCCAGGATGATCCGCGGCTGCGCCAGCTCGTGCACGACATGGCCGAGGAGGTCGGCGTCATCGGCTTCATCCGGCAGCTGACGGCCATCATGTCGCGTCCGGACTCGCGGCCGACCTTGACCGCGATCCGCTGCCCGACCCTGGTGCTGACCGGCGACACCGACAACACCATCCCGAACAGCCTGTCGAAGGAAATGGCCGACGGCATCGACGGCAGCTGGCTGGTCGTGCTGGAGAATTGCGGCCACCTGCCGCAGCCCGAGCAGCCGGAGGAAACGGCGCAGGCGCTGATGGAGTGGTTGAGGGGGTGAGATGGCCATCACAGTACATTGCTGGCGTTGTGGCATCGAGATGCCCATGCTCGATGAGAAGGAGTGGGTGGAGATCGAGCCTCTCCTGAGGAAACCGATCGACGACATCAAAGACTACCGGCGGTTGAATGAATGTACTCTCGGGCAAGCCGCCGCTGCGGTCGATAGCAAAGCGGGCGTGCTGCAGCGCTACCGTGAACTGACCGGCTTTGACGAGACGAATGCCCTTGCGATCTGGCACCATCGACGAAGTGATTTCGGTCCGGCGTGCACGTCGTGTGGAAAGCCGTTGAGAACACCCCGCGCGAAATTCTGCGCCGCCTGCGGGACGCCGGTTTCATAGCATCACCCCACGCCAACTTCGTCATTCCGGGGCATTCGCGCAGCGAATGAGCCCGGAATCCATACTCACAGGTCTTGGTTGTGGAGCGAGAGGGCCGTACAGAGGCACTGCGAATTTCAGCAACAGAACGTGGTTATGGATTCCGGGCTCGCGCTTCGCGCGCCCCGGAATGACGATGGAGGGAGCATCCGGATCTACGGAGTATCGCCCGGACGAGAGTGCCGTCGGACGTGTCGGCCCGGGCAAGTCAATGAGCGGCTAATACGCAGCGTGAGGCAATCTCACGCCCGCCCCTTCCCCACCCGCAACCCATCCACGAACACATCCAACAGCCGCAGCACGCTCTGCTGCCAGCCGGTCTGGTCGTGCATGTAGCACATGCCGATCAGCGCGCGCAGGACGTCGTCGGCGCTGATGTCGCTGCGGATCTCGCCGGCCGCGACGGCACGCGCCAGCAGCGCGCCGATCGAGCGGGTGAGGTGGCCGTGCGAATAGGCCGCGAGCTCAGAGTTCGCGTTCATGACGATCGCGAGCGCGGCCATCATGCCCTTCTTGGTGGCGACGAACTGCACCGTCGAGCGCAGCCAGCGGCGGAGCGCCTCGACCGCCGACTGCTCGCTCTTCAGCTCTTCCGCAAGCTCGGCGAGCTGCTCGACCTCGCGCCGGTACACCGCTTCGAACAGATCCTCGCGGGTGGGGAAATGGCGATACAGCGTGCCGATGCCGACGCCGGCCTGGCGCGCCACCGCCTCCAGGCTGGCCTCGGCGCCGCCGACGCTGAACACCGCCTTGGCCGCCTCGAGCACGCGCTCGCGATTGCGCTGCGCATCGGCGCGCGGCTTGCGATGGCGGTCTTGTGGTTTCGTCTCCATCTCACCAGCTCTTGATGACGGACCGTTCATGTCCCCTTGCTAAACGGAGGAACCCTCCGTATAAATAGACCTGCCACCCGGGACAGCCAACCTTCCTCAGCTGTCGTCCCGCGGTCGCTGGATCTGGACGGACATTCGCCCGTAAGGCGGTGTCCGCTGCGATCCGATTAGGCCATCGCTTCGATCGGAACAACGCATGAATTGGACTGTCAGACTCACCGTCAACGGTGAGCCGCGAACGCTTGCGCTCGACGACCCCAGGGTCACCCTGCTCGACCTGCTGCGCGAGCGCCTCCACCTCACCGGCACCAAGAAGGGCTGCGACCGCGGCCAGTGCGGCGCCTGCACCGTCCTGGTCGACGGCCGCCGCATCAATTCCTGCCTGACGCTGGCCGTCAGCCTCGACGGCGCGGCGATCACCACCATCGAAGGACTCGCGCAAGGCGACCGGCTGCACCCGGTGCAGGAAGCCTTCATCGCCCACGATGCCCTGCAATGCGGCTTCTGCACGCCCGGCCAGATCATGAGCGCGGTCGGGCTCATCAACGAAGGTCACGCCGGCGGCGATCCGGAGCGCGTGCGCGAAGGCATGAGCGGCAATCTGTGCCGCTGCAGCGCCTATGTCGGCATCGTCGAGGCGGTGCTCGACGCCCAGGCGACGCTCGCCGAGGACAAGGAGCGCGCGGCATGAACCGGTTCGACTATGTGAAGCCGTCGACGGTCGCGGAGGCGGTCGCAGCGGCCAGCGCGCCCGGCGCGGCCTATCTCGCTTCGGGCACCAACCTGCTCGATCTGATGAAGGGCAATGTCGTCCGGCCGGCGCGGCTGGTCGACATCTCGCAGATCAAGGAGCTGACGCGGATCGAGACGCTCGGCAATGGCGACGTCCGGATCGGCGCGCTGGTCCGCAACGCGGACCTTGCGCATGACGCGGCCTTCGCGCGCGATTTCCCGGCGGTCGCCGAAGCGCTGCTGTCGGGCGCCTCGGCACAGTTGCGCAATGCGGCCACCGTCGGCGGCAATCTGCTGCAGCGGACACGCTGCGCGTATTTCTATGATCCGGCCTCGGCCTGCAACAAACGCGCGCCCGGCGCAGGCTGCGACGCGCGCGGGGGCGACACCCATCAGCACGCCGTGCTCGGCTGGAGCGAGGCCTGCATCGCCACCAACCCCTCGGACTTCTGCGTGCCGCTCGCCGCGCTCGATGCGATCGTCGAGATCGAAGGCGGCTCCGGCCGGCGCGAGGTCGCGCTGGAGGCGCTGCATCTGCTCCCCGGCACCACGCCGGAGCGCGAGACCGTGCTCGCGCCGGGCGAGATGATCGTCGCGGTCCGGCTGCCCGCGGCGGCGCGGGCGTTCGCAAGGCACGCGCGCTATCTGAAGGTGCGCGAGCGCAATTCCTATGCGTTCGCCGTCGTCTCCGCCGCGGCCGGTCTCGTGATCGAGAACGGCGCGATCAAGCACGCACGCCTGGCGCTCGGCGGCGTCGCAGCCAAGCCGTGGCGCGCCCACCAGGCCGAAGCGCTGCTCGCAGGCCAGCCGGCTATGCCGCACACATTCCAGCAGGCTGCCGACATCGCGCTGCGCGATGCAAAGCCATCCGGCGACAACGCCCACAAGATCCCTCTCGCGCGCAGCCTGATCATGCGCGCGCTTGCCGCCGCTGCGCAAGGCACGCCGTCGCGCGTGCCGGCGCTGCCGGCCTCTCCCTTCTCCGCCGTTCCAGGAGCACTTCATGACGCCTGAGCTCAATCTCTCCCGCGATCCCGCCCATGTCAGACACGGCTCCAACATCGGCCAGCCGCTGTCGCGCGTCGATGGCCGTGCCAAGGTCACCGGCACGGCGCGCTATGCCGCCGACAACAATCCGCCCGGCCTGCTCTATGCCGTGCTCGCCGTCTCCAGCATCGCGCGCGGCCGCGTCGTCGCGCTCGACGTCGAAGCCGCCAAGGCGCATCCCGGCGTGGTCGAGGTGATGACCTCCGCCAACCGGCCGCCGCTGCACGCTGATCCCGACGGCAAGCCGAACCCGTTCGCATTCCGCTTCGAGGCGCTGCAGAACGACCGTGTGCGCTACGCCAACCAGCCGGTCGCGCTGGTCATTGCCGAAAGCCTGGAAGCCGCGACCGAGGGCGCCGCGCTGCTGTCGCCGCGCTACGAGGCCGAGCCGGCCCGCATCGGTCTCGATGCCGCCGACGCCTATGTGCCGCCTGTCGTCGGCATGGGTTTTCCCGCCGAGAGCCATCACGGCGACGTCGAGGCCGCGCTGGCGGGCAGCGACAAGCAGATCACCGCGATCTACGAGACCCCGCCGCATTATCACAATGCAATGGAGCCGCACGCGATCGTCGCCGAGTGGCAGGGCGACAGGCTCATCATCGACACGCCGACCCAGGGCCTGGTGATGATGCGCGGCCGCCTTGCCGAACTGTTCGGCATCGCGCCTGAGAACATCCTGATCCGCAGCCCCTATCTCGGTGGCGGCTTCGGCGGCAAGGGCCTGATGGCCGGGCCGCAGGTCCTCGGCATTCTCGCCGCCAAGATGGTCGGCCGCCCGGTGAAGCTGGTGGCGCGGCGCGAGCAGCTCTACGGCCCGTTCGGCCATCGCTCGCCGACCCGGCAGACGCTGCAGCTCGGCGCCAGCAGCACCGGACAATTGTCGGCGATCCGTCACCACGCGAGGATCGCAACCTCGAGCTTCGAGGACTTCTACGAAGCGGCGGCGCATGTGACGCACACGCTCTATGCCGCACCGGCGATCGCGACGACCTATGACGCGGTACGCATGGACACGGGCACGCCGCTGTTCGTGCGCGCCCCCGGTATCGCGCCGGGATCGATCGCGCTGGAGAGCGCCGTCGACGAAATGGCGGAAGCCTGCGGCCTCGATCCGCTCGCCTTCCGGGTCAAGAACTACGCCGAGGTCGAGCCGGCCACGGGCAAACCGTTCTCATCCAAGGCGCTGCGCGAGTGCTACACGCAAGGCGCCGAGCGATTCGGCTGGTGGGAGCGGCCGCTGAAGCCGCGGATGATGCGCGACAAGGACGGCTTCCTGGTCGGCTGGGGCATGGGCACGGCGACGTTCCATGCGCTGATGTTCGCGGGCCAGGCCCGCGCGGTGATCCGGCGCGACGGCACCGGCGTCGTGGAGAGCGGCGCGCACGACATGGGCCAGGGCGCCTGGACCGCCTTCGCACAGATCGCGGCAGACTCGCTCGCGCTCGAACTGGACCGGGTGACGTTCAAGGCCGGCACCTCCGACCTGCCGGATGCCGGCATCGCCGGCGGCTCGGCACATACGGCAACGGTCGGCACTGCGATCCACAATGCGGGCGCCGCCGTCATCGCCAGGCTCGCCGAGCTCGCGACATCAGACCAGCGCTCGCCACTGTTCGGCGCCGGCAACGCCGGCGTGATCGCGCGCAACGGTTGGCTGCTTCGGCGCGACGACGAGGGCCGCGGCGAGAGCTACGCCGACATCCTCGCCCGCGCCGGCCTCGACCAGGTCGAGGGCTCCGGCAGCGGCATGCCGGACCCTGCGGCCAACGAGCAATATGCGATGCATTCACATGGCGCTGTCTTTGCCGAGGTGAAGGTCGATCCCGATCTCGGCCAGGTCAGGGTGACCCGCATGGTCGGCGCGTTCGCGGCGGGACGGATCATCAATCCGAAGCTGGTGAAGAGCCAGCTCGTCGGCGGCATGATCTGGGGCATCTCGCTGGCGCTGCACGAGGAGGCGGTCACCGATCGCCGCACCGGGCGGATCATGAATGCCAATCTCGGCGAGTATCATGTGCCGGTGAATGCCGACGTCCCGGCGATCGAGGCCTTCACGGTCGAGGAGCACGATCCGTTCGTCAACCCGCTCGGCGTCAAGGGCGTCGGCGAGATCGGCATCACCGGCTCTGCCGGGGCGGTCGCCAACGCGGTGGCGCACGCGACCGGCATTCGGATCAGGCGCTTTCCGGTGCGGATCAGCGATCTGGTCTCGCGCCAATGACATTGGCGCGTTGACGAAGCCCGTTCGAAGCAATGCCTCCGTTCTCCTGACCGAGAGCGGAGGCAGGCGACCTCGCTCCGTCTAGGCCGCCTGCCGTGCGAAGGTCCGCCTGAACCATGCCAGGAACGCCTCGCGATTTTGGCCGGGGTCGAACTCGACATGCAGCGCGTCCTTTTCACGGGCGCGAACCCGATACGGCACGCTGCCGTCGAAGCCGCTGAATTCCATGACGCCGCGATCGCCGATGCCCGGCTCGGGGTCGAACCGGAACCAGGCGCCGCCTTCGGAAATGTCCACCAGATCGGCCTTCACCGCGCCCCTGCGATCGTCGACGACCTTGATCGACAGGCTCGACTTCAACCGCGGCGACTGACGGCGATCGGCTTCGGCGGTCGCCGTCCTGACGGCCTTCACCAGCGTGGCACGGAGCGAGGTCAGGCCCGTTGCCACGGAGCCGATGGCGTTGCGCACCTCGGCGGCCCGATCATTGACCATGCCGGCGTCCCTGCCGACATTGCCGATCTTGGACGACACGTCGCGCGCCGCGCTGGCCGATGACTGGACCGAGCGGCTGATCTCCTGGGTCGCCGCGTGCTGCTCCTCCATCGCCGCGGCGATCGAGGCTGCGACCTCGTCGATCTCGGAAATCTGGCTGCCGATGCCTTCGACGACGTCGACGGTCGCCTGCGTGGTGGTCTGCACCTCGCCGATCAGGCGCGAGATCTCCTCGGTCGATTTGGCGGTCTGATCCGACAGCGACTTGACCTCGGCCGCAACCACGGCAAAGCCGCGACCGGCATCGCCGGCGCGCGCGGCCTCGATGGTGGCATTGAGCGCCAAAAGGTTGGTCTGCTCGGCAATGCCGCCGATCAGGTTGGAGACCTCGGCGATCTTGTCCACGGCCGTGGACAAGGAGAGCATCGTGTTCTTCGCCTTCTCGCGCTCGGTCACCGCCGATTTGGTGATCGTGCTGGCGCGCGCCACCTGGCTCGAGATCTCGCGGATCGCCGAGCTCAGTTGCTCGGCTGCCGACGAGACCGTCTGGGCATTGGAGAGCGACTTCTCCGAGGCTGCGGCCACCGATTGCGCATCGGTCGACAGTTCCTCGGCCAGTTTCGAGAGGCCTGCGGCGACGGCCTCGACCTGGCGCGATGCGCCGGCCGCAGCTTCGACGGACGTCTCGGTCTCGCGCTCGATCACGTCGGCCATGTCGAGCATGGCGCGCTTCTTATGCTCCTCGGCGGCCGCACGATCGCGCTCCTGCCTGTCGCGGAGGCTCGCGTTCTCGAGCGCGTTGGTCTTGAAGATGCTCAGCGCGCCCGCCATCGCGCCGATCTCATCGCCGCGTTCCGAATAGGAAATGTCGGCCGACAGATCGCCCTCGGCGATCCGCCGCATCAGCCCGGTCATGCGCGACAGCGGACGGACGACGCCGATCACCAGCCCCGACATGCCGGCGACGACCAGAGCCAGAACGATGCCGGACACGGTCCACACAATGATGGAGATGCTGCGATCCTGGGTCGCCGCCGTCGCCTCCATGTCCGAATTCAGCTTGTTCGCCTTGTCGACCAGCGTATCGATCACCGCGCGGTGGGCGGCGTAGGCTTCGGCCAGCCGGGCATAGGCGGCATCGGCCTTCGCCATGTCGCCGGAGCGCAGCGCCGGGATCAACTCGGCCTCCAGGGCCTGCCAGAATTTCCGGACCTCGCCGTCCGATCGTTCGACCAGCAGCGATTTCAGATCGGACTGCAGCGCCGAGCCGGTCCAGAACGTCTTGCGATCCTCATAGTCCTTCTTCAGTTGCGCCAGCTTATTGACGTGCGTGTCGAGATCGTTCGGCGTCCGGAGTGCGAGGGTCGCCTCGAGATAGGCCTCGAGCACATATTCAGGCGGCGGCAGGATGTCGGCCACCAGATCATTGCCGAGCTTGATCTTGTCGTAGAGGGGCCCGCCGACCTTGAGCTCGCGCAGCGCATAGGCGCTGGTCAGCACGACCGCACCGAAGCCGAGTGCGAGCACAAGGCCAAAAGCCGCAATGAACGTGGAAATGGAGAGACGCATCTTCATGTCGGCGGCACATTCGCTGGAGGGTGGACTGCACCCGCCGTCGCCCCGCCGGAGCCCTCTCCGCTCGCTTGCATGGAGCTGGTCCGTCCGGAACGACCGGCATCGAGTCGTTAATTTGATCAGCGTGCACAACCTTTTCTCAGGGAAGGTAAATTTCCGCCCCCGTAGAAATGCGGTCCAACCCGCTTCGGCAGAGGATGCAGGCGCTCCTCCCACTATGACCTGGCGCAAGGCGGCCGGAGGCGGATCTGCGAACATTTACGGATCGTCGCTTCAGGAGCCACCATGTCGAAACCCATCCCGGACAAGGCCGAGATCGCGCTCGAATATCCCGACAAGTTCTATGCCGGCACGTTCGAGCATTCCTCGCGGTTCGAAGCCCATCTCGAATCATCCGGCCTGGCATTGACCCTGGAGCGGCCCGGCCCAGAGGACGTCCGCAAGTCGATCCATATGCACCTGAACTTCGGACTGCTCGCCGCGATTCTGCACGAGCTCGCCGCCGGCATCGCTTCGATGCCCAAGGACGACATCGTTCATCGCGAGCAGCTGCGCGACGCAGTCGCGGCTCTGCATCGAGCTCTTAACGCGCCTTAACCGGTTGTGCCGCGGCGGCACAAAGGAGTCCGGCGTTAACTCCCGGTTCAGCCTTCGTTAGTGTATTGCTAACTACGCCAGAACCTTTGCCCGGAGAAGGTCGGGTTGGAGGCCGGTGTGCTGCGGGAGTGACAGCATTTTATTCAAAAGCGATCTATCTCCGATCCATCGACGGCGCGCGATGCGCGAGCCTTGTTAGTTGAGTATCGGAGACCCGCCATGAAGAAGATCCTGTTCGCAACCGTTGCCGTCGCCGCGCTGGCTTCGGCCCAGTCCGCTGTCGCCGCCGATCTCGGCGCCCGGACCTATCCCTACGCCACCAAGGCGCCGCCGGCTTACGCCGCCCCGATCTACAACTGGACCGGCTTCTATCTCGGCGCCCATCTCGGCGGCGCGTTCTCCAGCGACAACAACTTCTCCGGCCTCGCCACCGGCAACAACTCCAACGGCCGCTTCCTGGGCGGCTTGCAGGTCGGCGCCGACTGGCAGTTCGCACCGACCTGGGTGATCGGCGCCGAGGGCCAGTACAGCTGGCTGAGCGGCAGCGTCGGCGCCGCCTTCCCCGGCGGCCTCGTCTACACCAACAGCCAGCGCGGCCTCGGCTCGATCACCGGCCGCTTCGGCTATACCTGGGGTCCGGGCCTGCTCTACGTGAAGGGCGGCTACGCCTATTCCGACAACAACGAGAAGGTGACGTTCGCCGGCACGCCGGTCGGCTTCGCGACCAATGGCGACCATCGCAACGGCTGGACCGTCGGCGGCGGACTCGAATACATGTTCGCGCCGAACTGGTCGGCCAAGGCCGAGTATCAGTACTACAATTTCGGCAGCGCCACCTTCACGGCGCCCGCCGCGCTGGTGCCGACCGGCAGCTTCACCACCGACGACCACACCTTCAAGGCTGGCGTGAACTACCGCTTCAACTGGGGCGCTCCGCTCGCGGCCCGCTACTGATCCGCAGGCGTCAAATAACAACAAACGACGGGAAGGCCGGCAGCGATGCCGGCCTTTTCTGTCATAGGTTATCGAAAGCGCGGCCCAACAATCCCTTCCGTCCCGTTAAATGCCGCACGGTGAAATGCGAAAATGCGAGAAAACTCAGCACTGCCCGAGTAGTTTCCCGGATTTGTTAACCGCCCGCCGCGATACTGCCTGCAAGCAACAGCTCCAAGTAGTGCATATCGGGGGACACCAGAGATGGCGATTCGGTTCAGCTTCAGCAGGGTGCTCGGAGTCCTGCGACCCAGATGGGGCGTCCGCGGCAGCCTGTTCGCAGCCTTCGCAGTGATCGCGGGCATGGCGATCGCGATCAGCGTCGCTGCGGGACTGATGCTGCGACACGTCGGCGGCACCATGGTCGAACTCTCGGGCCGCGAGATTCCGCGCCTGACCTCGAGCCTGCAGCTGCTGGCGCAGAGCTCCGGCCTGGCCAGCCTCGGCCCGGCGCTGCTGCAGTCCCAGAGCGAGGACGCGCTCAACGAGCGCCTGAAGAAGATGCAGGAGATCCAGAAGACCACGCAGGAGCGCCTGAGCGAGATCAGCGCGCTCGGCGCCGCGAAGAGCGTGGTGGCTCCGCTCGCCGAGACCATCAAGAACATCAACGAGGCCAATCAGAGCCTGGTGTCGGCCGCACGCGAGCGGCTCGAAGTGGCGGCCCTGCACAACAAGCAGTATGACGCGTTGCGCAAGGCGCAGGCGGACTTCACTGCCGCCGCCAACGAGCCGATGCTGGATGCCCAGACGCAGCTCAACGCCGTGCTCGGCGCAGCCGAGGTGTCGGCAGACGACGCAACGGCAGCCGCACGGTTCGTCGAGCAGCTCGGCAATGTGATCGCGTCCGGCAACCTGCTGGTGGCGCAGATGGCTGCCGCGCTATCGGCCAACGACAGCGACACGCTGGAGACGATCGAGCGGCAGTTCAAGGAGGCGGTGGCGCAGCTCAAATCCAATCTCGAATTGCTGCCGACCGGCCGCAGCACCAAGGCAATCCACGATGCCGCGCTGAAGCTCGCCGCGCTCGGCGAGGGCAAGGCCCGCGTGTTCAAGACGCGCGAGAAGGAGCTCGACGCCAACGACTACGGGCAGACCGTGCTGGAGGAGACGCGCAAGCTCAATGTCGGTCTCGACATCAGCGTGCAGCAGCTCGTCGAAGGCGTGCGCAAGTCGACCGAAAGCACCACCGGCACGGCGGGCCGTGACATCGAGCTGGCAACGCTCGGCATGGCCGGTGCCGGCGCAGCCACGCTGCTCGGCTCGGTGCTGTTCGTCTGGCTCTATGTCGGCGGCAACATCCTGCGCCGGATCAAGCGGCTGCAGCAGGCGATGCAGACGCTGTCGAGCGGCGATCTCGACACCGAGATTGCGGCCTCGAAGCAGCGCGACGAGATCGGCACGATGGTCGACACCCTGCAGGTGTTCCGCGAGAACATGGTCCGTGCCCGCACCCTGGCCGCCGAGCAGGACCGCGAGAATGCCGCCAAGGCCGAGCGCGCCGCGCGCATGGAGGCCCAGATCGCCACGTTCGAGGCGACGGTGCGCAGCGCCCTCGGCACGCTGCAGAACTCCGCCACGGCCATGCAGGCGACCGCGCAGAGCATGTCACAGACCGCCGACCAGTCCAACTCGCTGGTCAATGCGGTCGCGGCGGCTGCCGAGGAGACCTCGGTCAACGTCCAGACCGTGTCGGCCGGCACCGAGCAATTGTCGTCGTCGATCGCGGAGATCAGCCGCCAGGTCGTGACCTCGGCCCAGATCGCCAAGAAGGCGGTCGAGGAAGCCGGCGCCACCGATTCGACGATGCAGGGACTCGCCGACAACGCGAGCCGCGTCAGCGTCGTCGTCGACCTGATCCAGGCGATCGCCTCGCAGACCAACCTGCTCGCGCTCAACGCCACCATCGAGGCGGCGCGCGCCGGCGAGGCCGGCCGCGGCTTCGCGGTGGTCGCGCAGGAGGTGAAGAGCCTGGCGAGCCAGACCGCCAAGGCCACCGACGAGATCCGCACCCAGATCGCAGGCATGCAGCAGGTCGCCTCGTCGGCGGTGTCGGCGATCCGCAACATCGGCGAGACCATCGCCGAGATCGACAACGTCACCACCGCGATTGCCGCCGCCGTGGAGCAGCAGGGCACCGCGACGCACGAGATCGCCCGCAACATCCAGCAGGCGGCCTCCGGCACCACCGAGGTCTCCAACAACATCACAGGCGTCTCCAGCGCCTCGGCCCAGGCCGGCACCTCCGCCAACGAGGTGCTCAGTGCCTCCGAAGCGCTGCGGCGCGAGGCCGACACCCTGCGCGCCGAGGTCGATGCGTTCCTGACCAACATCCGAGCGGCGTAGTTGCTACTCGCCGGTCATTCCGGGTTCGAGGCCTGCGGCCTCGCCCCGGAATGACGGGGGCGTGGCGAAGCAGAAGGCGTCGAGGCAGGTCATGCTGGCGCGACCCGAAGCACCTTCCGTACCCCGGAATGCCAAGCAGCCATGTGTTTTTCGGCTGGCGCTCGTCCGCGGCGGCCGTTAATCGATGAGGCATGACCAAGACCGACACCGCCACCTCCTCCGCCGAAGCCCTGCGCTATCCCTGGGAGCAGCATCCCGGCGAGGACCAGGTCGTCGAGGTCGCGCCCGGCGTGCTGTGGCTGCGGCTGAAGCTGCCGTTCCGCCTCAACCATGTGAACATCTATCTGCTCGCCGACGGCGACGGCTGGGTCGCGGTGGACTCCGGCTTCGGCAACGAGGAGTCGATCGCCGCCTGGACGCGGCTGCTCGACGGCCCGCTGAAGCATGTAAAGATCACCCGGCTGATCGTCACGCATTCGCATCCCGACCATGTCGGGCTCGCCGGCTGGATCGTCGAGCGCTTCAATTGCCCGCTGGTGATGTCGCAGGTCGAGTACCTGCAGTCGGTCTATCACCAGAACCGCGGCACCGAGGAGCGCCGCAATGCCCAGCGGCTGTTCTTCCGCCGCCACGGCATGGACGAGACCCTGACCGACAAGCTGCTCGGCCGCGGCCAGGAATATCTGCAGCGCGTCTCGGTGTTGCCGGCCTCCTACCGCCGCATCTCCCATGGCGACGAAATCCAAATCGGCAGCCGGCGCTTCAAGGTCATCACCGGCGGCGGGCACGCGCTCGACCAGGTCATGCTGTACTGCGCCGCCGACAAGCTGTTCCTGTCCGCCGACCAGGTGCTGAGCAAGATCTCGCCCAATGTCAGCGTCTGGGCGGTCGAGCCCGACCAGAACTCGCTCGGCGAATATCTGGCGTCGCTGGCGAGCCTCACCACCACCCTGCCCTATGACGTGCTGGTGCTGCCAGGCCATGGCGTGCCGTTCTACGGGCTGAAGACGCGCATCAAGCAGCTCGCCGACCACCATGAGGAGCGCTGCCGGATGATCGCCGACGCCTGCCGCGACGAGCCGAAGACCTCGGCGCAGCTCGTGCCGGTCGTGTTCCACAAGCACGTGCTCGACCCGCACCAGATGGGCTTCGCCGCCGGCGAGCTGATCGCCCATGTCAACTACATGCTGGTCGAGGGCCGCCTGACCAGCCAGACCATCGACGGCGTGCTGCATTATCGCACCACCTGAGGCTGCGGGGCCGCGACGCCGCCGCGTCGCCGCAATCCCGGCGCCGTTCGGCCGAGATCACTCCCCCCTTGGACAAATCGCCCAATTCCTGCCTTGGGATTCCGGCTCGACAGCCGCTCTGGAAACGCTCTAAGAAGACCTCACGCCACGCATGCCGCGAGGTTTTCGCTTCAGGTGCTGCACTGCAGCGCGCCAGTTCGGGTTTCGTGATGGACTACAGCCAGTACTTCAGTGCCGCCCTCGGTCGCCTGCATGATGAGCGTCGCTACCGAGTCTTCGCCGATCTCGAACGCATCGCCGGCCGGTTCCCGCACGCGACCTGGCACTCGCCGAGTGGACCGCGCAATGTCGTGATCTGGTGCTCCAACGACTATCTCGGCATGGGCCAGCACCCGAAGGTGGTCGGCGCGATGGTCGAGACCGCAACCCGCGTCGGCACCGGCGCCGGCGGCACCCGCAACATCGCCGGAACCCATCATCCCCTGGTGCAGCTCGAGGCCGAGCTCGCCGACCTCCACGGCAAGGAAGCGGCGCTGCTGTTCACCTCCGGCTACGTGTCGAACCAGACCGGCATCGCCACGCTCGCCAAGCTGATTCCCGACTGCCTGATCCTGTCGGACGCGCTGAACCACAATTCGATGATCGAGGGCGTGCGCCAGTCCGGCTGCGAGCGCCAGATCTGGCGCCACAACGATCTCGCCCATCTCGAACAGCTCCTGATCGCCGCCGGTCCTAACAGGCCGAAGCTGATCGCCTGCGAGAGCCTGTATTCGATGGACGGCGACGTGGCGCCGCTGGCTGCGATCTGCGATCTCGCCGAGCGCTACAATGCGATGACCTATGTCGACGAGGTGCACGCGGTCGGCATGTACGGCCCGCGCGGCGGCGGCATCGCCGAGCGTGATGGCGTCATGCACCGCATCGACATCCTCGAAGGCACGCTGGCGAAGGCGTTCGGCTGCCTCGGCGGCTACATCGCCGCGAAGGGCGAGATCATCGACGCGGTTCGCTCGTACGCGCCGGGCTTCATCTTCACGACCGCGCTGCCGCCGCCGATCTGCTCGGCCGCCACGGCTGCGATCAAGCACCTGAAATCGTCGAGCTGGGAGCGCGAGCGCCACCAGGACCGCGCCGCACGGGTGAAGGCGGTCCTCAACGCCGCCGGCCTGCCGGTGATGACCAACGACACCCACATCGTGCCGCTGTTCGTCGGCGATCCCGAGAAGTGCAAGCAGGCCTCCGATCTCCTGCTGGAAGAGCACGGCATCTACATCCAGCCGATCAACTACCCGACGGTCGCCAAGGGCACCGAGCGCCTGCGCATCACGCCCTCGCCCTACCACGACGACGGCCTGATCGATCGCCTGGCCGAGGCCCTGCTGCAGGTCTGGGAACGGCTCGGCCTGGCGCTGCACAAGAAGCCGCTCGCGGCGGAGTAGCATCGCTCTCTCCGTCATTCCGGGGCGTGCGAAGCACGAGCCCGGAATCCATCGGGCAGCACGGCATCAGGCGACATGGATTCCGGGCTCGCCCTGCGGGCGCTCCGGAATGACGGCGGAGACTGCGGGGTCTCCCGCGCTAACGATGACTCCAGCTCCGCGCTCTCTCGGCAAGATCGCTATCGCCCTGCCTCCAGCAACGGGCTAGATTTCCCGGACAACGGGATCAGCCCGGAGCCTTCGAGGAAGACGTCGGAGACGCGTAGGAGATGCTGCACGACTGGGGCGTGATCCTGGCCGCGTTCGGCTATATCGGGTTCCTGTTCCTGGTCGCCAGCCGCGGCAACCGGGCCGGCGAACGGCGGCCGGCAGAGAGCCGCGGTCGGCTGGCCGGGCTGATCTACCCGCTGTCGCTGGCGATCTACTGCACGTCCTGGACCTTCTTCGGCTCGGTCGGCTTTGCCTCCCGCACCAGCGTCGACTTCCTCGCGATCTATCTCGGGCCGATCCTGATGGTCGGCGCCTGCACGCCGCTGCTGCGCCGGGTGATCCGGCTCGCCAAGTCGCAGAACATCACCTCCGTCGCCGACCTGATCGGCGCCCGCTACGGCAAGAGCCAGGCGGTGGCGGCCACCGTGGCGCTGATCGCGATCATCGGCTCGGTGCCCTACATCGCGCTGCAGCTCAAGGCCGTCGCCTCGTCGCTGCAGACCATCCTGATCGACGACCGCGCCTTCGCCCACATCCCCTTCGTCGGCGACATGGCGCTGATGGTCACCTTGGCGATGGCTGTCTTCGCGGTGCTGTTCGGAACGCGGCAGACCGACGCCACCGAGCATCAGCACGGCCTGATGCTGGCGGTCGCGACCGAGTCGATCATCAAGCTGGTCGCCTTCATCGCCGCCGGCGCCTTCGTCACCTTCTGGATGTTCTCGCCGGTCGAGCTGATCGAGCGGGCCATGAAATCGCCGGAGGCCGAGCGCGCGCTGGAATATGTGCCGGGCATCGGCAATTTCCTCACCATGACCCTGCTGTCGTTCTGCGCCGCGATGCTGCTGCCGCGCCAGTTCCATGTCAGCGTGGTCGAGAACGCCGACGATGCCGAGGTGTCGCGTGCGCGCTGGCTGTTTCCGCTCTATCTGATCGCGATCAATCTGTTCGTGATCCCGATCGCTCTCGCCGGCCTCATCACCTTCCCGTTCGGCGCCGTCGACAGCGACATGTACGTGCTGGCGCTGCCGATCGAAGCCAATTCGCAATGGCTGTCGATCCTGGTCTTCGTCGGCGGCCTGTCGGCGGCGACCGCGATGGTGATCGTCGAATGCGTGGCGCTGTCGATCATGGTGTGCAACGACATCGTCGTGCCCCTGGTGCTGCAGCGCCAGGAGCAGCGCGAGATCGGCCGCGACTTCGCCGGCTTCCTGCTCGGCACCCGCCGCATCGCGATCTTCGCCATCATGGTGATGGCCTATTTCTACTACCGCGCGCTCGGCAACACCCAGCTCGCCGCGATCGGCCTGCTGTCGTTCGCCGCCATCGCGCAGCTCGCGCCGAGCTTCTTCGGCGGTCTGTTCTGGCGGCGCGCGACCGCGCGCGGCGCGATGGGCGGCATGCTGGTCGGCTTCGCCGTCTGGCTCTACACGCTGTTCATCCCGAGCTTCCTCGACACCTCCACCGCCGGCATCCTGTTCCTGCAGCACGGTCCGTTCGGCTTCGAGCCGCTGCGGCCGCAGGCGCTGCTCGGCACCGATTTGCCGCCGCTGCTGCACGGCGTGCTGTGGAGCCTGTCGCTCAATCTCTTGACCTACGTCGTGCTGTCGCTGGCGCGGCAGCCGTCGTCGATCGAGCTGTTGCAGGCCGACATCTTCGTGCCGGCCGAGCTGACGCCGAGTGCGCCGAGCTTCCGGCGCTGGCGCTCGACCGTGACGGTGCAGGACATCCAGAGCACGGTCGGCCAATATCTCGGTCCCGACCGTGCCCGCGCCTCGTTCGAGGCGTTCGCCGCCCAGCGCAACCTCCCGCTCGATCCGGCCGCGCCGGCCGATTTCGAGCTGCTGCGCCATGCCGAGCACCTGATCGCCTCCTCGATCGGCGCGGCGTCGTCGCGCCTTGTGATGTCGCTGCTCCTGCGCAAGCGCACGGTGTCGGCCAAGGCCGCGCTCAAGCTGCTCGACGATTCCCATGCCGCGCTGCATTTCAACCGCGAGATCCTGCAGACCGCGCTGAACCATGTGCGCCAGGGCATCGCGGTGTTCGACGCCGACCTGCAACTGATCTGCTCCAACGGCCAGTTCGTCGACCTGCTCGGGCTGCCGCCGGATCTGGTGCAGATCGGCAGTCCGTTGAAGGAGATCCTCGAATTCATGGGCACGATCGGCGCGCCCACCTATGAGGACGGCGAGGCGCTGCTGGCGCGGCGGCTCGCCGCCTACACCACCGAAGGCGAGCCCTATCTGGAACGCCTCGCCGACCGCCACATGGTGATCGAGGTCCGCACCAACCGCATGCCGGATGGCGGCCTCGTCATCACCTTCACCGACGTCACGCCCTCGTTCGAAGCCGCCGAGGCACTGGAGCGCGCCAATGCGACGCTGGAGAAGCGCGTCCGCGACCGCACCGAGGAGCTGACGCGGCTGAATTCGGAGCTGGCGCTGGCCAAGAGCGCCGCCGAGGACGCCAACATCTCCAAGACGCGCTTCCTTGCGGCGGCCAGCCACGACATCCTGCAGCCGCTGAACGCGGCGCGGCTCTACGTGACGAGCCTCGTCGAGCGGCAGACGGCCGGCGAGGATTCGCGCCTGGTCGAGAACATCGACGACTCGCTCGAGGCGATCGAGGAGATTCTCGGCGCGCTGCTCGACATCTCCCGGCTCGATGCCGGCGCGATGACGCCGCAGGTCTCGAGCTTCAAGATGGCCGACCTGATGCGCTCGCTGGAGATCGAGTTCGCGCCCGCCGCGCGCGCCAAGGGTCTGGAGCTGGTGTTCGTGCCGTCGTCGCTGCCGGTCGAGTCCGACCGTCTGCTGTTGCGCCGGCTGCTGCAGAACTTCATCTCCAACGCCATCAAGTACACCCCCAAGGGCCGCGTGCTGGTCGGCTGCCGCCGCCACGGCCAGTCGCTGCAGATCGGCGTCTACGACACCGGCGTCGGCATCCCCCCGGTCAAGCGCGGCGAGATCTTCAAGGAATTCCACCGCCTCGAGCAGGGCGCGCGGATCGCGCGCGGCCTCGGCCTGGGGCTGTCGATCGTCGAGCGCATCGCGCGCGTGCTGAACCACGGCATTGCGCTGGACTCGCGGCCCGGCCGCGGCTCGGTGTTCTCAGTGACGGTGCCGATCGCCAAGGCGATCAACCACACCGCCGCCGTCACCACCGCGACCCCGCTGGCGACGACGCCGATTGCGGGCGCCCTGATCGTCTGCATCGAGAACGATCCGGCGATCCTCGACGGCATGAAGACCCTGCTGACGGCGTGGGACGCCGAGGTGATCGCCGTCCCTGATCCGGAGTCCGCGATGGAGGCGATCGCGGCGCGCGACGGCGCCGTCACCGGCCTGCTCGTCGACTACCATCTCGACCGCGGCAACGGCATCGCCGCCATCCGCGACATCCGCCGCCGCTTCAACGAGGCGCTGCCCGCGATCCTGATCACCGCCGACCGCAGCCCCCACGTCCGCGCTGCCGCCCGCGACGACAACATCGCCGTGCTCAACAAGCCGCTGAAGCCGGCGTCGCTGCGGGCGTTGTTGGGACAGTGGCGGATTCAGCAGATGGTGGCGGCGGAGTAAGGGCGGCTGCCAAGTCACGACCCTCGCCGCGTTGCTGCCTTGCCGGGACTGTCCCCCATCCGCTCGACCAGATAGTCCACGAACACCCGAACACGCGCGGGCGTGTTGGCGCCGCCGACGAAGACGGCGTGAAAGACCTCCCTGTCGCCGGGATTGAACGCTTCGAGCAGCGGCACCAGCCGCCCCTCTGCGATCGCGTTGCCGAGGCTGAAATCGCCGACGCGGGCGATGCCGACGCCATCGAGCGCGAGCTGGCTGAGCGTGTCGCCGCTGTTGGCTTCGACGGCGCCGCGCACCTTCAGCGCATAGTCGACGCCATCGCGGCGGAACGGCCACACCGGCTCGGCGCGGCGAAAGCTGAAGTTCAGGCAATTGTGGTTGTAGAGGTCTTCCGGCGCCTCCGGCACGCCCCAGCGCGCCAGGTAGTCGGGCGAGGCGACGATGGTGCGGCCGTTGTCGCCGAGGCGGCGCGCGGTGAGCGCGCTGTCGGGCAGCGGACCGCCGCGAATCGCGACGTCCGCCTGCCCCGCCGCCACGTCGACGAGCCCGTCGCTCAGATTGATGTCGACCAGGATGTTCGGATAGCGCCGCACGAACTCGCCGAGCAGAGGGACGATGCAGACGCGGCCGTGCGAGAGGGCGGCGCTGACCCGGATGCGCCCGCGCGGCGCGCCCTGGTCTGCGATCGCCTGCTCGGCCTCGTCGAGGTCGGCGAGAATGCGACGGGCGGCCGCGAGATAGGACTGCCCCTCGGCGGTCAGCGTCAGCGCCCGCGTGCTTCGCAACAGCAGCCGCGCGCCAAGCCGCGCCTCGATGCGGTCGAGCGTCCGGCTCACAGCCGATGGCGTCAGCCCGAGACTGCGACCAGCGGCCGAGAAGCTGCCGCTGCCGGCGACGGCGCAGAACACTTCGAGATCCCTGGCACGATCCGCGCTGGCCAGTACCATCTTTGCGTCCCGATCAAAAATCCTTGGCGCGGCTACCCTCTAATACCGCGCACCTCCCTCGTCTAGCTTTGCGTGCATCAACACGCCCAATGAGGAGATCGCCATGACCCTTCCCCGCCTGCTGCAACGAACCGCCCTCGCCGCCAGCGCGCTCACGATGCTGACCAGCGCCGCCCTCGCCGACGCAACCGACGCGCCCGGCAATTTCCCGAAGACCTTCCGCACCCAGGAGATCCCGACCAACGGCACCACGATCCATGTCCGCGTCGGCGGCAGCGGACCGGCGGTCGTCCTGCTGCACGGCTATGGCGACACCGGCGACATGTGGGTGCCGCTCGCCGCTAAGCTCGCCGAGAACCACACCGTGATCGTGCCCGACCTGCGCGGGCTCGGCCTGTCCGCCCGCGCCGACAGGGGCTTTGAGAAGGCCAACCAGGCCGAGGACATCACCGGCGTCATGGACGCGCTGGGCGCGCGCACCGCCGAGGTCGTGGCGCACGACATCGGCAACATGGTCGCCTATGCGCTGGCGGCGCGGCACGCCGACCGCGTGACCAAGCTGGTGCTGATGGATGCGCCGGTGCCGGGCATCGGCCCGTGGGAGGAGATCCTGAAGAACCCGCTGCTGTGGCACTTCCGCTTCGGCGGCCCCGACATGGAGCGCCTGGTGGAGGGGCGCGAGCGCATCTATCTCGACCGCTTCTGGAACGAGTTCTCGGCTAACCCTGCCCACTTCCCGGAGGCCGCGCGCGTCCATTACGCGCAGCTCTATGCCGGCCCGGGGCGGATGCATGCGGGCTTCAGCCAGTTCGCCGCCTTCGATCAGGACGCGATCGACAACCGCGCCTGGCTCGCGGCGCATGGCAAGCTGACGATGCCGGTGCTGGCGATCGGTGGCGCGGCGTCCTTCGGCCCGACCATGGCGGTGGTGGCACGGGCCGGCGCGTCCAACGTGCAGGAGCAGGTCATCCCCGGCTCCGGCCATTGGCTGATGGAGGAGCAGCCGGCCGCGACGGTCGCTGCGATCGACGCCTTCCTCAACGGGCAGTCCGCCGCCACGCCGCCGCGCAACTGATCCAACGCAGCAGAAGGGCGCCGATCATGTCGACCCACACATGCGATGATGCGATCGGCGGGGCCAACGCCTCGCAAAGGCGCGCGATCATCTTCATCCACGGCCTGTGGCTGAAGCCCGGCTCGTGGGATCGGTGGGTCGAGCTGTTCGACGCCGCCGGCTACGCCGGGTTGGCGCCCGGCTGGCCGGCGGAGATGGGTGGCGCCGCCGCGCCCGAAACCATCGGCGAGGTAGCGGCGCACTTCGCCGCGATCGCGGGCGCACTCGACCGGCGCCCCGCCCTCATCGGCCATTCCTTCGGCGGCCTGATCGCGCAGATCCTCGTACGCAAAGGCAGTTGCTTCGGACGACAGGTTCAAGGCTCCCAATGTGGAATGGGACTTCGTTGCAATATCGAATAGCTTGACTCGCGACGCCGAAATTGAGACGCGCCAGACTGGCAAAGCACGCGGCTTAGTGGCCGAGTATGACGAGCCGAAGGTTCGAGTTTGGGTAAAGACCTGGGGTCAGATAATCTCGGAATCCGAAGGTCGCCTAACATTTTACAAGCGACGCCTGGAGTACAAGGCCAATGACGTAGAAGCACTTCGATATCTGCGAACGGTCAATCCCAATTATCTTAGCGACGAAGTGAGGGAGGAGATTGCTACACTCGATCTCAAAGATCAGGTCTAGCCGACCGGATTGATGTACGGACCAACAAGGCGTCACTTGCTCCACAAGACTGGAAGGCCTCGGTAACAGTCCAACAAAACTCAACGTCGCAAACCTCGCGGCAGGGCGCCTCGGCACACCTGCGGAATCTTACCGTGGCTTTGGGGAGACTTGCACGGAGATGGGCCTAAGCGAAGCTTGCGCACTTTGCTCTGCGTCCCCCTAGATACAGACTTTCTTTTTCCCCGAAATCGTGCTACCCCTTGAGTCGTCCCGTGCTCGTCATGAGGGGCGCTTCGCGATCGTCACGAACGTGGGGTGCGGGACGCGGTGGGCGCGTCGGGTCGCAGCGTGATCATTCATGCCGACGAACGATCCGGCGCGCACGGTCAAGCCGTGTGGTCCTGGCATCCCGGTGCTGATGCCAAGTCGGTGACGACGATGTTGCCGACGACGGGGGCAAGAACGCCGGTCCCCGGGGAGAGCTCGGAGCAGCCGTCAAAACCATCGCGCAGGGAGGGCCGGGGGCGGGCTCAAGCGGTGGTCGCAACACCAAGTGTTTTCATTCGTGACAGCAGCTCGTCAAGCGCTTCTGCTGGAGTTTTCCATCCTAGCGTCTTTCTCGGTCGGGAATTGAGCGCTGCGGCCACGGCGGCGATCTCGTCAGCATCGTAGACGCTCAGATCGGTACCTTTCGGGAAGTACTGCCGCAGCAGGCCATTCGTGTTCTCGTTCGTGCCACGTTGCCAGGGGCTTCTTGGATCGCAGAAGTAGATCTGAAGGTCTGTATCGATCTTGAGGTCACTGTGTTGAGCCATTTCGGTCCCCTGATCCCAGGTTAGCGAGCGGCGGAGTTCTTTGGGCAAGGTGACGATGGTGCGCGTGATCGCATCGCGTACCGCTTCAGCTCCGTGTCCGGAGAGCGCAGGCCCATCCTTCGTACGTGGGCCATCGTCAAACCCCGGCAGCCGTGGAAGGTGCAGGAGCATTGTAAACCGCGTGCTGCGTTCGACCAGCGTGCCGATTGCCGAGCTGGCGGAGCCGACGATCAGATCTCCTTCCCAATGTCCCGGCACAGCTCGATCCGCGACTTCGGCCGGACGCTCACTGATCATGATCTCTGGCGATATGAAGCCTTTGCTGCGCTTCCGCGTACGCGCTCGGGGCACGCGCAGCGCACGTCCCGTTCGCAAACAGGACGACAACTCGCGTTTCAGCGCTCCTCGGCCCTGAACAAAAAGCGCCTGGTAAATGGCTTCGTGGCTGATGCGCATCGCCTCGTCATCCGGGAAGTCGATCGGTAAGCGCCGGGCAATCTGCTCGGGACTCCACGCTTTCGTCCACCCCTGATCCTGGCTAGAGCCCGCACGACCGGCCTTCCGCCGAACGCCGCCTGGAGGTGCGACAAACCCTGCAAGCCGCTCTTCAACATAAGCGCGCAAGGCGGCGTTGCTTGCAAGCTTGCTCGGCTTAGGACGCCGGGCCGATCGATCTGCATGCCACTGGGCGGCCGTCGCCCGATAGGCCATCTTGCCGCCGTGCGTGGCCGCATTGCGATCGAGTTCACGGGAGATGGTCGAGGGAGATCGATTGAGACGCCGCGCTATCTCTCGTACAGAATGGCGCTGCGCATTCAGCAGCGCAATCTCTTCGCGCTCAGAAAAAGAGAGGTGCCGTCCGGAGAGCGGCTTCGCTGAAGGTCGGAACATTGCCGGTGCCACGCCGCCCGCTTTTCGAAATAATCGGGGGCCGACAGCATCCGATAATCCAGCAGCCAGCGCAGCATTCTCGCTGTTCAACCCAGCGGCAATCCCACGCCAAAATTTCTGCTGTTCCGCACGCCCCGCAACTGGTGGGCGCCCCAATGATCCCAGCTTGCCCCGCGTTGACCGTTTCTTTCGAATGCCCATCGCAACCTCCTCATCGAGTGTTGCGACGACCAATTGAATCCGCCGGGTGTGTTCGGCCAGACCTGTGGTGACTGCCGCCTGCTTTTTTCTGCAGGCGGGCCACGGGCGCGGCCAGCGCCCGGCCTTCCCTGCGCCCTCTGTTCAAGAGGGTGGATGATCGGCAAAGCTCGGACGCGCGATGCGCCGCGAGGCCGTGAAGGTGTGTCGCGAGTGAAGCAGAAGGCGTGCGGAATGGACGCTGTCCACATACACTGCAAGACGGCATCAAGCGCCGGCCAATGGCGCCTCCGGCAGACCGCTGCGGGGTGTCGTCATTCCGGGGCGGCTCGCAGAGCCGAACCCGGAATGACGACTCATCCAGATTTTCCCGTCGCTTACTTCCCCGTCGGCGCGTCCTGCCGCCAGGCGCTGCCCGCGATCTTCGCCGCCGCAATCACCGCCTGCGTCCGGCTCTCGACACCGAGCTTCTGCAGGATGGCCGACACATGCGCCTTGATGGTCGCCTCGGAGACACCGAGCTCGTAGGCGATCTGCTTGTTGAGCAGCCCCTGCGACAGCATCATCAGCACCCGCACCTGCTGCGGGGTCAGCGTCACCAGACGGTCGCGCAGCCTGGTCATCTCCGGATCGGCGCCGGCCGCCAAGTCCGTGTCGGGCGGCACCCAGACGTCGCCGTCCATCACCTTCTTGATGGCATCGCGCAGCGTGTCGACGCCGAACCGCTTCGGGATGAAGCCGGAGGCGCCGAAATCGAGCGAGCGGCGGATCGTCGCGCCATCGTCGCTCGCCGACACGATGACGACCGGGATCGCCGGATATTGCGCGCGCAGATAGATCAGGCCCGAGAAGCCGGAGATGCCGGGCATGGTGAGGTCGAGAAGTACGAGATCGACCTCGGAATCCTTTTCCAGCAGCGCGGTGAGGTCCTCGAACGAACCGGCCTCGTCGACCACGGCCTCCGCGAGCACGCTCGCGACCGCCTGCCGCAAAGCGTTGCGGAACAGCGGGTGATCATCGGCAATGACGAGATGGGTGCTGGCAGCCGCCATGAATCCAGACTTGACCTTGCGAGACCGACGACGTGCTGCAACTGCACGCGCCCGGTTTTCCGGAAATACTCGCCCGGCCACCGGTTGCATGCAAGCGTCCAATTCCACTTGCAGGGAAGGCGGTTAATCCGAACCTTGTGCAACGCAACATCGGTAGCGCGACGGCCGCTCACCGAACTTGATCCGGCGCAATGTCCCCATCTTTCCCGCGCGCCGCAGAGGGCAGAGCCGAAAGTCGTATTGGGGCGGGTTTCACTGCAATGTTACTGAAGAGCAAGGTCTCCGCGACCTGCGCCGTCCAAGTCCGGCATGCGGAGGCGAAAGCCATCATCACAACAATCATGGGGAGCGAATGCCGATGTCAACAATGGTAGCCACACAAGCGAGATCGGGAGGCATGACGAAGGACGAACGCTTCGTCATTCTGGCCTCCTCTCTCGGCACCGTCTTCGAGTGGTACGACTTCTATCTTTACGGGTCGCTGGCCTCGATCATCGGCGCGCAGTTCTTCAGCGGCTATCCGGCAGCCACCCGCGACATTTTCGCACTGCTCGCGTTCGCCGCCGGCTTCCTGGTCCGCCCGTTCGGCGCGATCGTGTTCGGCCGCATCGGCGACATCGTCGGCCGCAAATACACCTTCCTGGTCACGATCCTGATCATGGGCCTGTCGACCTTCATCGTCGGCCTGCTGCCGAACGCCGAGACCATCGGCTTCGCGGCACCGGTGATCCTGATCGGCCTGCGCCTGCTGCAGGGCCTCGCGCTCGGCGGCGAGTATGGCGGCGCCGCGACCTATGTCGCCGAGCACGCCCCGATGGGCAAGCGCGGCTACTACACCTCCTTCATCCAGACGACGGCGACGATGGGCCTGTTCCTGTCGCTGCTGGTCATCCTGTTCACCCGCACCATCATCGGCGAGGCCGACTTCGCCAAATGGGGCTGGCGCATTCCGTTCCTGGTCTCCGTGCTGCTGCTCGGCGTCTCCGTCTGGATCCGTCTGCGCCTGAACGAATCGCCCGTGTTCCAGAAGATGAAGGACGAGGGCAAGAGCTCGAAGGCGCCGCTGACGGAAGCGTTCGCGAACTGGGGCAACGCCAAGATCGTGTTGCTGGCGCTGATCGGCGCCACGATGGGCCAGGGCGTGGTCTGGTACACCGGCCAGTTCTACGCGCTGTTCTTCCTGCAATCGATCCTGAAGGTCGATGGCTACACCGCCAACCTGCTGATCGCCTGGTCGCTGCTGCTCGGCACCGGCTTCTTCATCGTGTTCGGCATGCTGTCCGACAAGATCGGCCGCAAGCCGATCATCATGGGCGGCTGCCTGATCGCGGCACTGACCTTCTTCCCGATCTTCAAGATGATCACCACCAACGCCAATCCGGCGCTGGAGAAGGCGATCGAGGCGACGAAGGTGGAAGTGGTGGCTGATCCCGCCGGCTGCGGCGATCTGTTCAACCCGGTCGGCACCCGCGTCTTCACCGCGCCTTGCGACACCGCCCGCGCCTTCCTGGCCCAGTCCTCGGTCAGGTACTCGACCGTTTATGGCCCGGCCGGCTCCGGCGTGAAGGTCACCTTCAACGGCAAGGAAGTGCCCTACACCGATGCGAAGACCAGCAACCCGGCGCTGACGGCCGCGATCGGCGAGGCCGGCTATCCGAAGGCGGGTGACGCCGGGATCGTCAAGATGGCGCATCCGTTCGACATCTTCCGTCCGCAGGTGGCCGCCATCATCGGTCTGCTGTTCATCCTGGTGATCTTCGTCACCATGGTGTACGGCCCGATCGCCGCGATGCTGGTCGAGCTGTTCCCGACCAAGATCCGCTACACCTCGATGTCGCTGCCGTATCACATCGGCAACGGCTGGTTCGGCGGCCTCCTGCCCGCAACCGCCTTCGCGATCGTGGCCTCGACCGGCGATATCTATGCCGGCCTGTGGTACCCGATCTTCTTCGCCGTGATCACTGCGGTGGTCGGCTTCCTGTTCCTGCCGGAAACCAAGGACGTCGACATCCAGGCCAATTGATCACGAGGCGAGCGGCACCCCGCTCGCATCTGCCTCCAACGACGAGCGGCCGCGGATCACTCCGCGGCCGTTCCGCATTTCAGACCCGCGGGTTTTCTCTTTATGGCCTCAGGCCGCGCCGATGAACTGCAATACCACCTCGCGCCGATGCGGACGCGCACGATGCTCGATCAGATAGAGCGCCTGCCAGGTGCCGAGCATCATGCGTCCGTCCTGCACCGGCACCTGCAGCGAGACCGCGCTCAGCATGGTCTTGACGTGTGCCGGCATGTCGTCCGGCCCCTCGGTGTCGTGCATCCAGCCGGCATCCTCCGGCGCCAGCCGCGCCAGCGCCGTGGTGAGATCGTGCAGCACGGTGGGATCGGCATTCTCCTGGATCGTCAGCGACGCCGAGGTGTGGCGAACGAACAGGGTCACCGCGCCTTCCCTGGCGGATACTTCACGCAGAAACGCCTCGACCTCGCGCGTGAGATCGGTGAAGCCGCGGCCCGAAGTCTGCGCCGTCAGGATCGACGTCGCCACCGTATCGATCGCGACGACCGAAAGTGCCGTGCGCGAGGCCGATCGTGCCGACATGGATACAGCCTCCTCGAAGCGGTCTCAGATCCTGCCCGAGACGTCCTTCTGCACCCGTGTTGCCATGTCGAGCAGCCGGCGCCAGGCCTGCTCGAGGAACCCCATCATGCGGTCCATGTCCTGGTCGCTGGGCAGCGGGATCTCGAGCTTGCGCGTTCCATCGGAGGATTTCGATTCACCCGGCTTGTCCCCCGTCCTGGGTTCGGCTTTCCTCAACTGATCGGACTTGGGCAGCGCCTGATCTTTCGGCAGCGGCTCATCAATCTTGCCGGAGATGCTCTGATCGCGCGACGCGAGCTGGCCCTTGAGCTTTTCATTCTCCGCCTGCAGACGGCCGATCTCGGCGTCCAGCGCGGCGCGCTCATCAGGCACCGCGTAACAAGCAAAGCCCGATCCACTGCTGTTGTTGCACATCGAGACCGCACCGGTCTTGGTATCGAGCCGGATCACGCCGTCCGATGTCGTCGACATCGTATAGCGTCCCTTGTCGCCGTCAGGCGCGGTGTCCTCGACCGCAAACGCCTCTCCGCCCAGGCAGCTCAACGCCAGCAGCGCGAGGAGGGACGGCCGGTACGGCTTCGTGAGACTCATGGCTGGCTCTCCCAGGCGCATTCGCAACCGCCGCCATGCACGCCGACATTGTGTCGCGGCCATGACGTTGCCTCAGGTGCGATCCCCTGCCACAGGCCGCACCTATGCTTCGGACGTATAGGCGGAGCGACCGGATTTCAACGCGTCCGCCAGCAGCTCGAGGCGGTCCTGCCCCCAGAAGATCTCGCCGTCCAGCACATAGGCCGGCGAGCCGAACACGTCGGCCGCGATCGCGTCCTGCCGGTTCTGCTCGTAGGCCGCCCCGACCACGTCCGTCGCCGCCTGCGTCACGAGATCGCGGCCCGGCAGACCGGCTGCATCGGCCAAGCCGGCGATCACCTCGGCATCCGCAAGATTGAGCTGCTGCTCCCAGATGGCCGGGAAGGCGCGCTGCAGATAGGGCTCGGGATCCAGGCTGGCCTGCTGCGCCGCGATGACGACGCCGTCGGCGAGCCGGGCGTTGAAGGGCCAGTTGCTCGGCTGGATGTGGAAATCGAGACCGCGCTTGTCGCGCCACCGCTTCAGCTCGACGATGCGATAGCGCTGCCGCGCCGGATGGCGCTTGGCCAGCGGAAGCCCGCCGGTCTCGGCGAACAGATCCACCAGCATGACCGGTTTGAGGTTGACGGTCGCGCCGTGGCTCGCGGCGATGTCGCGGAACAGCCGGTGGCCGATATAGGCCCATGGCGACTGCAGCGAGAAATAGTAATCGATCTGGCGCGACATGCGGGTTCCCGTGCCGGTTGGAGGTCAGCGACATCGGATCAGAGGGCACTGACAGGTGCAAGATCGCAGCCGCACACAACACTGTTGATGCGGCGCGGTGACACGCGCGACCGATCTGACGAAAAAGCCGAGAAAACGTGTAAATTCAGGCATCTAACAGTTCAACACGCAATCTTGACTTGGGGGGATGCGGTCAGTATGGTCCGCCCGGCTTTAAAGGGCGATGGGGCGCTAATTCCTGAAACTCGCGGCCGGGTCGGGTCTCCACACGTGGCGGATGGCACATGGCGGATGACACGAACGAGAGCAGCGGACACAAGGATCGCGACAAGTCGCCCGATGAGGTTGCGCTTTCCGCAAGGCTCGGAAGTCTCGACCAACGGTTGTCCGAAATTCGCGACGGCCGCTCGATCGGGACTGATCAACCTGGAATCGGCAGCGGTGACACTGCAGCCAGGGCTTCGGCCATGGCGCGTGGCCTGCGACTGTCGTCCGAGTTGATTGCCGGTGTCCTCGTCGGCGCGGTGCTTGGATGGGGCTTCGACCGCTTGCTGTCGACATCGCCCTTCGGATTCATCGTGTTTTTCCTGCTCGGCTTCGCCGCCGGCGTGTTGAACGTGGTGAGATCCGCAGGCATAGCTCCCGACAGGCCCCGCCAGTGAGGCATGCGCGGAAGACCTCGGCGCGGAAGACCAACGAGTGAATTGCAAAGCGCCGGCGTGGCCGGTGAACAATGAGACGCCACGCGGATGATCGATCCGATCCATCAATTCCACCTCAACAAGATCTTCACGATCGGCCATATCGGCAATCAGGAGATCACCTTCACCAACTCGTCCGCGTACATGCTGCTCGCGGTCGTGCTGATCGCCGTCATGATGATGGCCGCCGGGCGCGCGCTCGTGCCGGGCCGGTTCCAGTCGGTGGTCGAGCTGTCCTACGAATTCGTCGCCAACACCATCAGAACCAGCGCCGGCCCGCACGGCATGACGTTCTTCCCGCTGGTGTTCTCGCTGTTCATGTTCATCTTCGTCTCGAACATCGTCGGCATCATCCCCTACACCTTCACCGTCTCCAGCCACATCATCGTCACCTTCTCGCTGGCGCTCTTGGTGTTCCTGACGGTCATCATCTACGGCTTCTACAAGAACGGCCTGAAGTTCTTTAAGCTGTTCGTGCCGTCCGGCATCCCCGCGGTGATCCTGCCGCTGGTGGTCGTGATCGAAATCATCTCTTTCTTCTCCCGCCCGATCTCGCACAGCGTCCGTCTGTTCGCCAACATGCTGGCCGGCCACGTCACCCTGAAGGTGTTCGCGAGCTTCGTGACCATGCTCGGCGCGCTCGGCTTCGTCGGCAAGGTCGGCGCGCTGCTGCCGCTCGGCCTCACGGTCGCGCTGACCGGCCTCGAGCTGATGGTCGCGTTCCTCCAGGCCTACGTCTTCACGATCCTCACCTGCATCTATCTCAACGATGCTATCCATCCGGGCCACTGATCCGGCCCTCTCTACCAAACCCCTCAAAGGAGTTCGTTTCATGGATCCGGTTGCAGCGAAGTACATTGGCGCGGGCATTGCCTGCATCGGCATGGGTGGCGCGGGTGCCGGCATCGGCATCATCTTCGGCAACTACCTGTCGGCCGCTCTGCGCAATCCGTCGGCCGCTCAGGGCCAGTTCGGCAACCTGATTTTCGGCTTCGCGGTGACCGAAGCGCTCGGCATCTTCTCGCTGCTGATCGCCCTGCTCCTGCTGTACGCCGTCTAAGACGGCCTGAGCCGGACAGGAGAAGCCCGTGGCTGAAAGTCATGGCGAGGCCAAGGGCGGCGAGGCCAAGGGCACCGCAAGCGCCCATACTGAGGCCGATGGCGGGCATGGTTTCCCTCCCTTCCAGAAGGAAACCTTTCCCTCCCAGATCGTCTCCCTGGTGATCGCCTTCGTGGCGCTGTACGTGATCGTTTCGCGTGTGGCGCTGCCGAAGGTCGGGGCCGTCATCGACGCCCGCCAGAAGTCGATCGACGGCGATCTGGCTGAAGCGCAGCGGCTGAAGGATGAATCCGAAGCCGCGATGAAGGCGTATGAGAGCGAGCTGGCGACGGCTCGTGCCCGTGCCCAGGCGATCGGAGCGGAGACCCGCGAGAAGCTCGCGGCTTCTTCGGACGCCGAGCGCAAGGCGCTGGAAGACAGCCTCGCGGCCAAGCTCGCGGCGGCTGAGAAGTCCATCGCCACCACGCGCACGACCGCAATGAGCAATGTCCGCGGCATCGCCGCAGACGCAGCCAGCGCGATCGTGAAGCAGCTCACCGGCAAGGCCCCCGCGGCCAAGACGGTCGAGGCTGCGGTCGATGCATCGTTGAAGGGAACAGCCTGATGCATTTGCTCGCTGATCCGGAAACCTGGGTTGCGATTGCCTTCGTGATCCTGATGGGCCTGTTCGCCTATCTCGGTGTCCATCGCACGGTCCTGAAGGCGCTCGACAATCGCTCCGAGCGCATCAGATCCGAGCTGGCGGAGGCCAAGCGGCTCAAGGAAGAGGCGGCCAAAGTGCTCGCCGATTACAAGACCCGCCGCGCCAGCGCCGAACGCGAGGCCGAGGAGATCGTCACCAGCGCGAAGGCGGAAGCCGAGCGCATCGCGGCGGAGGCCAAGGCCAAGATGGAAGACTTCGTCGCCCGTCGCACCAAGGCCGCCGAGGGCAAGATCGCCCTCGCCGAGGCCCAGGCTCTCGCCGACGTCAGGTCCGCTGCGGCGGAGGCCGCCGTCCAGGCCGCCGCGACCGTGCTGTCGCAGTCGGTCAAGGGCGCTCTTGGCGAAGACCTCGTCGCCAAAGGCATCGCGGAAGTCGGCCGCAAGCTGAACTGAGCGGCAGTCCGTCTCCATCCATCAACTTCAAAAGGCCGGTGCGATCCCATCGCACCGGCCTTTTGCTGTTCACGCTCTGCGGCGAGCGCCTCGCGCCACGGCAATCGTCACCGCCGCTTCTTGCCGTGCGGCCGCTCCGGGGTCAGCGCCTGCGGGTCGAAGCCGATGTAGAAGACGTAATTGTCGGCATTGGCGCCGGGCGGCGGCACCGGATAGACCATGTCCTCCGCGACGATCGTGAACGGCACGCTGCCGTCCTCGGTCATCTGCACCGTGGTGCGATACGACTTGGTGGCGATCACCTTCTCGCCGATGCCGCCCTGGACCACGGCGATGCGCATCGGAATGTCGACGCTCGCCGGCGCGCCCGCGGGGCCGGCAACGATGCGGCCCTGGATGCCGATCTTGGCGGTGATTTCGGCCCCGTTGAGACTGCATTCGCGCGCGGTCTTGGTGATCGACGCCTGGAACCGGACGTCGTTGCCGACGGCCTGCTTGCCGGGCGCGGCCACGGCGTAGGTCGAGGCGCCGGCGCGAATGTTGACCGGCGGACAGGTCAGGCCCTCGGTCGGATCGACCGGCGGTCCGCCGCTGGCGGGCAGGTTCTCCTGCCCCTTGTTGTCGGAACCGCCGCCGAACAGGCTCTTGAAGCGGTCGGTCAGCGATTGGGCGGCTGCCGGCGGCGCCGCGCCGGCGGCTCCCAAGGCCAGCAGCACGGCTGCCAACGTTCCAGCCCTGATCACGCTCGTCTCTCGCATCGTCTGATATCCCCGGCAACTCGGTCGCCCAGCCCAGGCGTCTATACCCATTTCAGAGGCCGGAACCAGCCCCGATCGGCCACTCCCGCGGCGATCCCGATCACGATTGCTACCCCCGGAAATCCTCGTGCAACAGGCCGTAGAGGTAATGGTCCTGCCAGACCCCGTTGATGCAGAGGTAGCGACGCGCCAGGCCCTCGCGGGTGAAGCCGCATTTCTCCAGCACGCGAATCGACGGCGTATTGGTCGGGATGCAGGCCGCCTCGACCCGGTGCAGATTGAGCTCGCCGAACAGGGTCGGCAGCAGCAGCCGCAGCGCCGCCGTCATATAGCCATGATGTGCGAACGGCTGCCCCATCCAATAGCCGATGGTGCCGGCCTGAACGATGCCGCGGCGGACATTGGCGAGCGTGATGCCGCCGAGCATGGCGCCGTCCTGCTCGCGAAAGACGATGAACGGATAGGAGCGGTCGGCCGAGATGTCCTCGGCATAGCGGCGCAGCCGGCGGCGGAAGCCGGAGCGCGTCAGGTCATCGGATGGCCAGATCGGCTCCCAGGGCGTGAGATAGTCGCGGCTGATCTCGCGCAGCCGCGCCCATTGCGCATAATCGGCCATCTGCGGCGCGCGCAACAGCAGGCCCTGGCCGCGCGGAGCCAGCGCAGCCGGTCCGTTGGATGGCAAGCGAAACAGGGCCATCTGTGATGCTCCCCCTGCTCTTTCCGGGTCGAAGCCTGCTCCGACCTACCCCAGAGCTCCGATGCCGAGCGCTGGCGGATTGCAATGCGCGGACGGCACCGAGCCGCACCACGTTCAGTGCAGTTGGGCTTTCGATCTCGAACCGGTCAGACCTTCGGCGAAAGTGACCGCCGTGTCCAGACCCCTGCCGGTGCCGAGCGCGACGACCGCCGGCTTGCTGCGTGCGAGCAGCGCCCGCGCCGCATCGCGCGTGCTCTCGACGCTGACCGCCTCGATCTTGGCGACCATCTCCTGCAACGTCTGCGGCCGGCCATAGGCCAGGATATGCCGCGCCAATTGCTCGGCACGGGCACTGCAGCTCTCGAGCGCCATCAACAGCCCGGCCTTCATCTGCGCCTTGGCGCGGGCGACCTCGGCCTCGCTCAAGGTCTCCACCGCGTTGCCGATGATGTCGACCACGACCTCCATCATCTCGGGCGCGTCGGCCGGATCGGTCCCGGTGTAGAGGCCGAAGAATCCCGTGTCGCTATAGGGCGCGTGGAACGTGTAGACGGAGTAGCAGAGCCCCCGGTTCTCGCGCACCTCCTGGAACAGCCGGGACGACATGCCGCCGCCGAGGATGTTGGTGAACACCTGCAGCGAGAACAGCGACGGGTCGGCCTGCGGCACGCCTTCGAGCGCGAGCGTCAGATGCGCCTGCTCGAGATCGCGATGCACGACGCGTGAGCCGCCCTTGCCGAATGCCGCCGGCAGCGGCTTCGGCGCCGGCCCGCCATTGAAGCTGGCAAATCGTTTCGTCACGTCTTCGACCACGCGCTGATGATCGACGGCGCCGGCCGCGGCGACCACCATGTCCGGCCCGCGATAATGCGTCGACAGATAGCCGTGCAGCTTGTCGCGATCGAACGCCTCCAGCGTCTTGGCGGTGCCGAGCAGCGAGCGGCCCATCGGCTGGTCCGGAAAGCATAGCTCGTTGAGATGCTCGAACACGACGTCGTCGGGCGTGTCCTGCGCCGCGCCGATCTCCTGCACGATCACGTTCTTCTCGCGCTCCAGCTCCTCCGGCACGAACGACGGATTGGCGAGAATGTCGGAGAGCACGTCGAGCGCCATCGGCACGTCGGCCTTCAGCACGCGGGCGTAGTACGCCGTGGTCTCGGTCGAGGTGCCGGCATTGAGATCGCCGCCGACGGCCTCGACGGTCTCGACGATCTCGCGCGCGCTGCGCGTGGTCGTGCCCTTGAACGCCATGTGCTCGAGCAGATGCGAGATGCCGTGCTCGTCCGGCTTCTCGTCGCGGCCGCCGACGCCGGCCCAGACCCCGAGCGCCGCCGTCTCCAGATGCGGCATCGTGTCGGTGACGACCGTCAACCCCGTCGGCAGCTTGGTGACTTCCACGCCCATCATGCAATTCCCTGCTTGGCGGCCCGGCTGACCGAGCGGATGAACTTCTCCACCTCGGCCTGGTCGTTCCGCATGATCCTGATGTCCTCGCGCCTGCTCATCAGCCCTTCGAGCCACACCGGCAAATGCGGCCGCATCCCGCAGGCGGCCTCGACCGCATCGGGGAATTTGGCGGGATGCGCGGTCGACAGAACGATGTTCGGCACCGACAGATCGGTGCCGTCGCGATCGGCCACCGCCAGCGCCACCGCCGTGTGCGGATCGACGAGATCGCCGGCCTCGCGGAAGGCGGCGCGGATCGCGGCCGCGGTTTCGATCTCGTCAGCGCGGCCGGCGTCGAAATCGGCGCGGATCGCCGCCAGCATGGCATCCGGCAGCACGAAGCGGCCGGACTGCTTGAGGCTGTCCATCAGCCGCCGCACGGTGCCGGCGTCGCGGCCGCCGGCTTCGAACAACAGCCGCTCGAAATTCGACGACACCTGGATGTCCATCGAGGGCGAAGCCGTCGCATGCACTTCGCGCACCTCGTAGATGCCGGTCGTCAGCGTCCGGGCGAGGATGTCGTTGACGTTGGTCGCGACGCGCAACGTGCGCACCGGCAGGCCCATGCGCTTGGCGACATAGCCGGCGAAGACGTCGCCGAAATTGCCGGTGGGCACGGTGAAGTCGACGGCGCGGTGGGGTGCCCCGATCGCGACCGCCGAGGTGAAGTAGTAGACCACCTGGGCGACGACGCGCGCCCAGTTGATCGAGTTGACGCCCGACAGCCTGACCGAATCGCGGAAGCCGTGATGGTTGAACAGGCCCTTCACGATCGCCTGGCAGTCATCGAAATGACCTTCGATCGCCAGCGCATGGACGTTGGCCGCGCCCGACGTCGTCATCATCCGCCGCTGCACCTCGGAGATGCGGCCATGCGGGAACAGCACGATGAGGTCGGCATTGTCGCGGCCGGCGAAGGCCTCGACCGCCGCGCCACCCGTATCGCCTGATGTCGCCACGACGATGGTGGTGCGCTCGCCGCGCTTGGCCAGCACGTGGTCCATCAGCCGCGAGATCAGCTGCATCGCCACGTCCTTGAACGCCAAGGTCGGGCCGTGGAACAGCTCCAGCACGAACTGATGCGGCGCGATCTGGTCGAGCGGCACCACGGCGGGGTGACGGAACGTCGCATAGGCCTCGTTGGCCATGCGGCCGAGCTCTTCGTCGGAAATCTCGCCGGCGACGAACGGCTTGATGACCTCGACGGCGACCTCCCAATAGGGCCGGCCAAAAAACGACGCGATCGTCGCGGGCGTCAGCTGCGGCCAGGTCTCGGGCACGTACAGGCCGCCGTCACGGGCGAGCCCGGTCAGCATCACATCGCAGAAGGTGAGCGCGGGGGCTTCCCCGCGGGTCGAAACATAGCGCGTCAAACCGCTCTCCTGACCTGCGTCACCAGGCCATAACCCGTTGATTGAATTCGAAATCGGAACCGCCCGGCGGCAACATGGTCCGGCACCATAATGGTTTTGACCTTGTTGCGAAACCGGTTGTTGCCGCAGCGATGGTCCCGGCTGCGGGTTACGGCGGCGTTACGGTGGGTCACGGGGCATCGGTTACGAGACTTGGGTCGCAACGGCTGACCCGGGCCGGTCCAGCGGACCATCCGCCCCACGGCTTTCATCCCCGGTTCAACCGGGCGATCCCGTACGCCGTGGCGGCCGCGGTCGACCGCACCGCCGCGGCGTCCCGGATCCCCGCCTGCGCGGGGATGACGGCGGTGCCTGCGACTTCCGGCCGGGCACTTCGAGCACGCGAACGAACGATGGGATATCGGCACGATCTCTCCACCTCGTCATTCCGGGGCGCGCGGAGCGCGAGCCCGGAATCCATAACCACGACCGGGAGTATGGATTCCGGCTCGCCCTGCGGGCGCCCCGGAATGACGGCGGTGCGTGGAGAAGCGTTCTCGCGGCGCGATGAGCGCCCGAGCTTTGCAAGCATACCTCCCTCCGAATCGGAGGGCGCAGGGAAGACCGGATGCCGGCTGGCACCCGCGGCCCCCGTGCGAACAAGAATGCACGGGGCAGGAACCACAGGTTCAGCCAGAGCGACCCGGCCTTCCCTGCGCGATGGCTTACGACTTATACGCGATCTCCTCGGTGCACCGGGCTTTTTGGCCACCGTCATCGACGCGATGCATCGGCACCAGCGCCAACTTGATACCAGCGTCGGGGTATCAGGACCACGCGACTTCGCCGTCCGCGCCGGCCGCACTCGTCAGTTGCCGCCGACCCGTCCATCGCATCCCACCTCACGTCCGTGACGACGCGTACGCCCCTCGCAACGAGGCGGGATGGCGATAGACAAGCATGATTTCGGAAAAAATGAAATAGAAAAATGTCCGTGAGACCATACTACACGGGTGATCGTGTTGCGCGGGCTCACGAAATTAGTCTCTCGGCGCAACCGAATGCCGATCTTCCGGCGCGCGCGCATGCCGCCGCGAACAGCCCGTCGGGCGACTCGGATCAGGATCTTGAGGGCCGCCACCTCGATGCCGCGCCCCGCTTGAGCGCAGCACGGGCCTCTTCACATCAACCACCAGAATCGTCTGGGAGATAGAATGTGTATCCGAATGGCGGATTGAAGCGTCGATAGAACCAACCGACCGGATACACGTCTTGGACGGCGACCGTTCCAACTCGACCAGGATCACGCCAGCGATGATCGGCCATGACACGGCGGATCGCTCGTTCGGTTGCCACGTCCGCTGTCGGCGCATTCAGGACACACGTCGTGAAGAAGCCGCACCTGGTCGGCTTCCCATCCATCAGAACAACGAAGTCCTTGCCGTTCAGCAAGATTCGAAAGCGCACGATTTCACCCGACGATACTGCCCACGCGGACGCTCGGTACCCCACCGCATCATCAGAGCCTATCTGGGGGTAAGATTCGATGAATTTGGCCGAGGGAGGGCGACAACGGAACGTTAGGACTCGCCCGGACCTTGGCGACTTCGAACCTCAGGAGCGCTCGCTCGGACCAAATAGGACCACAACAGGAGCCTTCCATGATCGTCGTAACGACGGAAAACGTGACCGGCCACCGCACGGTGCGGATGCTGGGGCAGTGTTTTGGGGTGGTGGTGCGCAGCCGCGGGCTCGGGGGCAATCTGGTGGCCAGCCTGCGCTCGATCGTCGGCGGCGAGATCCACGAGTACACGCAGATGCTGGAGGAGGCGCGGTGCCATGCGCTCGACCGGCTCGTCTCCAACGCCACGTCGATGGGCGCCAACGCCATTCTGATGATGCGTTTCGATAGCGCCGAGATCGGCCAGACCATGAGCGAGATCGTCGCCTATGGCACCGCCGCCGTCATCGAACCCGCGCCGTGATCGATCTCGTGCTCTGGCTCGCGGTCATATCAGCGGTCGTCCTGGTGTGGTTCGTCTTCCGCCAGGGAGGCTACAAGCGCGATGCGCTGGCGGCGCCGCCAGGCCCGGACTGGATCAAGACCGAGGAGCGCTTCGTCGATCCCACCAGCGGCGAGACGCTGGACGTGTGGTTTCATCCGCGGACCGGCGAGCGGGCGTATGTGAGGGCGGGCCGATCCGTGTAGACCGCGGTCGAACGCGGGAGACCATCGCACCGACGACACAGGGAAGCCGCGTCACATTCCGCCGTCGTCCCTGCGAACGCAGGGACCCATAACCACCGGCTTCGGTGGGACGACGACTGGCAGTTGCGCTTCACCGATAGATTCCGCGGTATGGGTCCCTGCGTTCGCAGGGACGACAGCGGTGCGTGGAGTCACGTCTTGCACATCTTCACTTGCGAGCGCTGAAAGCCTAGCATCGCCAACACAGAGATCGAGCGCGAGACCTCCATGATCATCCAGCACATCGCAGCCTTCACCGACGGCCCACGCGGCGGCAATCCGGCCGGGGTCGTCATCTGCGAGGCGCTGCCCGAGGCCGCCACCATGCAGGCGACGGCGGCGGAGATCGGCTATTCGGAGACGGCGTTCGCGGCGCCCATCGGCGACAAATGGCGGGTGCGCTATTTCGCGCCGCAGGCCGAGGTGGATTTCTGCGGCCACGCGACGATTGCGCTCGGCGCGGCGCTGGCGAGGCACGAGCGCTCCGGCACGTTCGCACTGACGCTCAACCATGCCGAAATCACTGTCGACGGGCATCATTCGGCGACCGACTGGAGCGCGGCGTTTCGATCGCCGCCGACGCTGACCCGGGCCCTGCCATCTGCGGCGCTCGACAAGATCCTGACGCTGTTCGGGCTGTCGCAAGACGAACTCGACGAGCGGATCCCGCCGGTGATCGCTCACGCCGGCATGGATCATCCAGTGATTGCCCTGCGCGACCGCAGCCGCCTGGCTGCCATCAGCTACGACTTCGCTCGAGGCCAGGTGCTGGCACAGCGTGAGCGCTTCTGCACCTTCGCCCTCGTACACGCCGAGACGCCGCAGCTGTTTCACGCCCGCAACCCGTTTCCGTTCGGCGGCGTCTACGAGGACCCGGCGACGGGCGCGGCGGCCGCGGCGCTGGCCGGCTATCTGCGCGAGCTCGCCTGGGCGACCGAGGGGCCGATCGTGATCCGCCAGGGCGAGGACATGGGCGTGCCCTGCTGCCTGCAGGTCGATCTCGACGGCCCTCCAGGCGCGCCGGTCCGGGTGTCCGGGCGAGCCCGGTTGATTCACGCGTGATTTGATTTGAAATCCCGGGGCGCTTGGCTGCCATAGTGCGCGGGCTGCAAGAACGAGCGCTTCGTTCGCCAGCGGAGCACGCCGTGATGATGTCGACCGAGATGCAGCAGGACACATCGCTCATCGTTCTGATCAGCGGCAGCCTGCGCGCCCGCTCGGCCTGCCGTGCAGCGATCGTCGCCGCGGCCGAGCTGGCGCCAGCGGATGTCACGCCGGCGATCTACGTCGGGCTGAGCGAGCTGCCGCACTTCAATCCCGACCACGATTGCGATCCCTTGCCCGAGCCGGTCATTCGCTTGCGCAAGCTGCTCGGCGACGCCCGCGCCGTCATGCTGTCGACCCCGGAATATGCGGGCTCGCTGCCGGGCAGCTTCAAGAACATGATCGATTGGACCGTCAGTGCCGGCAGCCTCTATCGACGGCCGATCGGCTGGATCAACTGCTCGGCCCATGGTGGCGCGCACGACGCCCATGCCGACCTGCGCAGGGTGCTGGAGCGCGCGGGCGCGACGATCGTCGATGAGGCTTGCGTCGCCGTACCGGTGCCGCCGACGGCAATGACCGCAGATGGTCGCATCGCGGCCCCCGACATGCGTGCGGCCATCGCGGATGCGATCGCCGCACTGGCCTTGGCCGCGTCCGCAGGCGATGAGAACACACAGCCATCGTCATGACTGTGCTCACCGCGGGCGCCCGAATTCATGCGGGCTTCGCGTCCGCTTCCGCGAACACCGCCTTGGCCGCGAACAGGCCGTTGAGCGCGGCGGGGAAGCCGGCATAGACCGCCATCTGCATGATCACCTCGGTGATTTCCGCGCGGCTGAGGCCGACATTGAGGCCCGCATGGATGTGCACCTTGAGCTGAGGGGTGGCATTGCCGAGCGCGGTCAGGGACGCGATGGTCGCGATCTCGCGGCTGCGCAGATCGAGGCCGGGGCGCGAATAGATGTCGCCGAACGGAAACTCGATCACGTAGGTCGCGAAATCCGGCGCGATGTCGGCGAGCGCCGCGATCACATTGCGGCCGGCCTCGCCGTCGATGCTATCGAGCGCGCGCCGGCCGCGCGCCAGCCGATCCTGATCGTTGTTGGCGCCGGATGGCATGCCGCCTGGCATCGGGCTCGTCGTCGTGGCCTGGTTGGGCGTGGATCGCGTCATCATCGTTCGTCCTCTCGCTGCTGCCGGCATAGCCGGCGATCTTGCCGTCGAGAACGAGAAGGCAGTCCTGCAGGCTGGCGACGCGCACCCGGACCGCGTCGCGATGCCGCTCCAGGAGCCGGCGTCGTTCCGGCTCCGTAGCAGCGCCGCCCGCACGCAGCTCGGCGTAGCGCAGCATGTCCCGGATCGGCATTCCCGTGGCCTTGAGACGGCCGAGGAATTCGATCCAGGTCAGGATCGATGCGTCGTAGTCCCGCTGGCGGGCATGATCGCGATCGGCCCTGGGCAGCAGCCCGATCCGCTCGTAGTAGCGGATCGTATGGGGCGTCAGCCCCGACTGCCTGGCCAGTTCGCCGATCTTCATGCGCCCCTATCTCCATTCACGACGCCACGCAGGCTACGGGTTCGAGTGCGCTCTAAGTCAAGCGACGTTTCGCGGACTACGGGCTCATCGGTTCGCTGCGCGCCGACCCCGCGCCCACACCGCGAACGCGACGATCAACGCGGCGGCCAGAGAGAACCACGTGATCGCGTATTGCATGTGCTCGTCGCGCAGATGCGGCGACAGCGGGCCGGGCTTGGGAATGCCATTGTCGGGCACCGGCGATTCCAGATCGATGTAGAACGGCGCGACCTCGCCCCAGCCGAGCGTCTTGGCCATCGCGCGATGGTCGCGCGTGAACCACAGCCGCTTTTCGCGGCTCTCGGCCGCGGTGAGCAAACCGGCAGCCTCGGGAAAGCGCAGATAGCCGGTCAGGGTCACGGGCTCGCCGGTGACGAGCTTGGCGGTGGCGCGGTCCTGCACCGCGCGTTCCTGCATCGTGTTGGCGACGAAGCCGGCGTCGATCACGACGGTCTCGCCGGACGGCAAGCGCGCAGGGAGGAACGCCCAGGTGCCCGGCCCGGAGACGTCCTCGCGCACGGCGGAGCCGGCGCTGTAGACCATTGCGTCCGGCAGTCTGGTGTAGGTGGCAGTGAAGCTGACACGGCGAAATTCGTCGCGCTCCGGCGTCAGCATGCGCCATTCCGTCTGTGGCGGCAGCGGTTCGGGCGCAGCAGCAACGCGATCGGTGAGCGCTGCGATCAGCGCGTGCTTTTCCGCACGGCGCTGCAATTGCCAGATGCCGAGGCCTGCGAACAGCGCGACCATGACGACGGTGAAGGCGGCGAAGGCGCGGGAGGACGTTTTGCGGCTGGAAGCACTCGTCATTGCGGAGATGTCCGCGGCGAGGTGAACGCTTTGCCGGAGCGAACGGTGCGCTCCCCTCCCCCTTGCGGGGAGGGGTTGGGGGTGGGGGTGGCCCAACAAAGACTGCCGCTGGGGCTACCCCCCTCCCCGGCCCTCCCCCACAAGGGGGGAGGGAGCACACCTTCGGCGCCGCTCAGATGTGCGACTCGCACGCGCAGGCGCCAGCTCATCGCGGCGTCTTGTCCACCAGGCGGCCGGGAGCGGCCTTGTGGTGGAATTGCAGGGCGATGAGCAGCGACTTCATCGCGCGCAACGGCAGCAGCGTCGTCACCAGGATCAGCGGTCCCCAGAGCGCGGCATGGACCCAGAACGGCGGCTGATACTTCACCTCGACGATCAGCGCGGCGCCGACCACGATGGCGCCGGCGAGCATCATGATGAAGATCGCCGGACCGTCGCCGGTGTCGATGAAGGCATAGTCGAGATCGCAGGCTTCGCAGCGCTTGCGCAGGTTGAGGAAGCCGTCGAACAGCTTGCCCTGGCCACAGCGCGGGCAGCGGCAGGCGAGCCCGCGCAGGACGGTCTGGGCCAAAGTGACGGGCGGATGGATGGTCATGGTGTCTTGCCCCCTGGGCGGTCGCGCGACGCCTCATGGTGATACAGCCGGAGGCGACGAGAGCGGATCACATTTCGATCAACCGCCGGGCGCCGCTGCAACGAGAAAGGGCGGCCCGACGGCCGCCCCTTCTTAGCACGTTCGACGGAACCGGTGCGCGCCGGCTTCAGTGCGCGCCGTGGGCCATCGCCTCGGCGCCGTGGCCCCAGACGTAGATGCAGATGAACAGGAACAGCCAGACCACGTCGACGAAGTGCCAGTACCAGGCGGCGAACTCGAAGCCGAGATGCTGCTTGGGCGTGAAGTGGCCGGCATAGGCGCGCGCCAGGCAGACGGTCAGGAAGATCGTGCCGACCAGGACGTGGAAGCCGTGGAAGCCGGTCGCCATGAAGAAGGTCGAGCCGTAGACGTGGCCGGCGAACGAGAACGTTGCGTGGCTGTACTCATAGGCCTGCACGCAGGTGAAGGTGGCCCCCAGGAGGATGGTGAGGATCAGGCCATATTTCAGGCCCTTGCGGTCGCCCTCGAGCAGCGCGTGGTGCGCCCAGGTCACCGTGGTGCCCGAGGTCAGCAGGATCAGCGTGTTGAGCAGCGGCAGGTGCCAGGGATCGAAGGTCTCGATGCCCTTGGGCGGCCAGACGCCGCCGAACAGGGCCTCGCGGGTGGCCTGCACCTCGAAGTTCGGATACAGCGCGGCATTGAAATAGGCCCAGAACCAGGCGACGAAGAACATCACCTCGGAGGCGATGAACAGGATCATGCCGTAGCGGTGATGGAGCTGCACCACGCGGGTGTGGTCGCCCTTGTATTGCGCTTCCTTGATGACGTCGCCCCACCAGCTCGCCATGGTGTAGAGCACGCCGATGGTGCCGATGCCGAATACGATCGGCGCGGCGCCGAACATCTTGTGCATCCAGCCGATCGCACCGAACGCCATGATGAAGGCCGAAACCGAGCCGACGAACGGCCAAGGGCTCGGATCGACGAGATGGTAGTCGTGATGCTTGGCGTGCGCCTCAGCCATGGCAAGTCTCTCCCCAGATCGATGCCGGTCGCGCCGGCACGGTGTCGTTCAACGGCGATGGTCCCCGAATATCGGACGTCCGCGCGGTCATAGGCTGCCCCGCGGTTTGTCCGGCTCGCCCGCCGCGACCGGCTTCGGTGCGTCGCGGACGGGATAGAAGGTGTAAGACAGCGTGATCGTCTTCAAACTGTCGTTCTCGTGATCGGCTGTTATCGCCGGGTCGACGTAGAACACCACCGGCATCTCGCGGGTCTCGCCCGGCGCCATGGTCTGCTCGGTAAAGCAGAAGCAGTTGATCTTCTGGAAGTAGGCGCCCGATGTCAGCGGCGACACATTGTAGGCCGCCTGCGCCATGGTGGTGCGCGCCGACTGGTTGGTGACCGTGTAGTAGACCGTGACCACCTCGCCGATCGCGACCTCGATCTCGGTCTTCTCCGGCTCAAACTTCCAGGGCAAACCGCCGGCGACATTGGAGTCGAAGCGCACGGAGATCCGGCGCGCCAGCGGCGCCGAGGATGGCGCTGATGTCGCCACCTGCGTGGTGCCGTTGAAGCCGGTGGCGCGGCAGAACCAGTTGTAGAACGGCACGGCGGCATAGGACGCGCCGACCATCAGCACCACGACGGCGCCGCAGATGCCGCCGACCAGCGCATCGCGGCTGAGGCCGCGGCGCGGCGCGGCCGGCGCGGTCGCCGGAACGATCTGGTCGGTTGTCTCCATCGCGGTCTGCTTCGTCCCGTCCTGCATCACGTCTCTACATCGGCCGATTCAGCACCGCGGGACCCTTCACCATGGTCACCGCGAAGAACAGCACCACCAGCACGCCGAGCGCGAGCGCAATCGCGATCGAGCGGCGACGGCGGCTGCGCAGCTGCGCCTCGGTGAGGACGATGCCCTCTTGCTCGTTCGGATCTGCCATCGTGGTCGCCATGTTTTCCAGTCTCGCGCCTCTTACCAGATCAGCGGCGCGATCATGCGCGCGACCGCTTCGAGTCCGAGCGTAGCGAACAGCACGAACAGATAAAGGATCGAGAAGGCGAACAGCTTGCGGTTGGCGCGTAGCGAGGCGCTGCGCTCGCGCTTGCGGAACACCTCGACCGCGAGCCACAGCATGCCCGTGCCGAGCGCCAGCGAGACGACACCGTAGACGGCATCGAAATAGCCGAGCGGCCACGGCGCGGCGGCGATCGCCACCAGGACGATGGTGTAGAGCAGGATCTGCAGCCGGGTCGCATCGGGGCCGGCGACCACCGGCAGCATCGGCACGCCGGCGCGAGCGTAGTCATCGCTGCGGAACAGCGCCAGCGCCCAGAAATGCGGCGGGGTCCAGAAGAAGATGATCAGGAACAGCCAGAGCGGCTCCGGCGCGATCGAGCCGGTGGCGGACACCCAGGCGACCACCGGCGGCAAGGCGCCGGCGGCGCCGCCGATGACGATGTTCTGCGCAGTCCAGCGCTTCAGCCACAGCGTGTAGATGACGACGTAGAAGAAGATGGTGAAGGCGAGCAGCGCACCGGCGAACCAGTTGACGAGGATGCCGAGCGTTAGCACCGAGAAGAACGACAGCGTGATGCCGAAGGCGAGCGCCTCCTGGCGGGTGACGCGGCCGCGCGGAATCGGGCGGTTGGCGGTGCGCGACATCAGCGAGTCGATGTCGCCTTCCAGCGCCATATTGAGCGCGCCGGAGGCGCCGGCCCCGACCGCGATGCACAGCAGTGAGGTGATGGCGAGCACCGGGTGGAAATGGCCCGGAGCGATCAGCAGGCCGATCAGCGCCGTGAAGATCACGAGCGACATCACCCGCGGCTTCAGCAGCGCGAGATAATCGCCGACATCGGCCTCGGAAATCCGCGGGCCGACGGCAATGGCGTTCTGATCGATGACCGACACGGCGAATCCAGACTTCAATTCACAGACTTCAATTCAAAAGGTTCTGGGACAGGGAGTGCCAGAACCGCGCTTCCGGCGCGGCACCAGGCGCGCCACCGGCAGAGATCGACGCGGCGCCGGATGGCGCCGCGTCGGAGAGATCAGGTTCACTGCACCTTCGGCAGCACCTCGAACTGGTGGAACGGCGGCGGTGAGGACAGGGTCCATTCCAGCGTCGTCGCACCCGGTCCCCACGGATTGTTCGCGGCCTGCTGCTTGCGCATGAAGGCGTCGACCACCCCATAGATGAAGATCAGGACGCCGAAGGCCGAGATGTAGGAGCCGATCGACGAGACCAGGTTCCAGCCCGCATAGGCATCGGGATAGTCGATGTAGCGGCGCGGCATGCCCGACAGGCCGAGGAAGTGCTGCGGGAAGAACACCAGGTTGACGCCGACGAAGGTGACCCAGAAGTGCGCCTTCGCGATCGTCTCGTTGTACATGTAGCCGAACATCTTCGGGAACCAGTAGTACCAGCCGGCGAAGATGGCGAACACGGCGCCGAGCGACAGCACGTAGTGGAAGTGCGCGACGACGTAGTAGGTGTCCTGCAGCACGCGGTCGACGCCGGCGTTCGCCAGCACGACGCCGGTGACGCCGCCGACCGTGAACAGGAAGATGAAGCCCACGGCCCACAGCATCGGCGCGCGGAACTCGATCGAGCCGCCCCACATCGTGGCGATCCAGGAGAAGATCTTCACGCCGGTCGGCACCGCGATCACCATGGTGGCGGCGACGAAATAGGCCTGCGTCGCCGAGGACATGCCGACGGTGTACATGTGGTGCGCCCACACCACGAAACCGATGCCGCCGATCGCGACCATGGCGTAGGCCATGCCGAGATAGCCGAACACCGGCTTGCGCGAGAAGGTCGACACGATCTGGCTGATCATGCCGAAGCCGGGCAGGATCAGGATATACACTTCCGGATGGCCGAAGAACCAGAACAGGTGCTGGAACAGCACCGGGTCACCGCCGCCGGCCGGATCGAAGAAGGTGGTGCCGAAATTGCGGTCGGTCAGCATCATCGTGATGGCGCCGGCGAGCACCGGCAGCGACAGCAGCAGCAGGAATACCGTCACCAGGATCGACCACACGAACAGCGGCATCTTGTGCAGGGTCATGCCCGGCGCGCGCATGTTGAAGATGGTGGTGATGAAGTTGATCGAGCCGAGGATCGACGACGCACCGGCAAGGTGCAGCGACAGGATCGCGAAATCCACCGCCGGTCCGGGATGGCCCGAGGTCGACAGCGGCACATACATCGTCCAGCCGGCGCCGACGCCGTTGGCGCCGGGCTCGCCCTCGACGAAGGTCGAGGTCAAAAGCAGCGCGAACGAGGCGGGCAGCAGCCAGAACGAGATGTTGTTCATGCGCGGGAACGCCATGTCCGGCGCGCCGATCATCAGCGGCACCATCCAGTTGCCGAAGCCGCCGATCATCGCCGGCATGACCATGAAGAAGATCATGATCAGGCCGTGCGAGGTCACGAACACGTTGTAGGTGTGGTTCTCGTGGAACAGCTGCACACCCGGATACATCAGCTCGATGCGGATCGCGACCGACATGGCGAGGCCGATGATGCCGGCGCACACCGCGAAGATCAGATACATCGTGCCGATGTCTTTGTGGTTGGTCGAATAGATCCAGCGCCGCCATCCGGTCGGATGGTCGTGCGCGTGATCGTCATGGCCGGTCAGGGTCGTCGCGTTCGTCGCCATTGTCCAATCCTCAGTGTCCCCGTGGACCGCCAAGGCGGCCCTCAATCTCAGCGTTCATCCCGCTCGGCTACTGCGACACGCCCGCAGCCGACGCATAGGTGCTCGTGGGCGCGCTGGCGTACTTCTTCTTGGCGTCCTCGACCCAGGCGGTGAAGTCCTGGTCGCTCACGACGCGCACCGCGATCGGCATGTAGGCGTGGTCCTTGCCGCACAGCTCCGAGCACTGGCCGTAATACATGCCGACCTTGGTCGCCTTGAACCAGGTCTCGTTGAGGCGGCCGGGAATGGCGTCGATCTTGACGCCGAACGACGGGATCGCCCAGGAGTGGATCACGTCGGCGCCGGTGGTCTGGACGCGAATCACCTTGTTGACCGGCACGACCATCTCGTTGTCGACGGCGAGCAGGCGCGGCTGCTTGTCCTGCGCCAGCAGCGAGTCGAACTCGAACTTGCCGTTGTCGGGATAGGCGTAGCTCCAGTACCACTGCTTGCCGGTGGCCTTGATGGTCATATCGGCCTTCGGCACATCGAGCTCGAGGAACAGCAGCCGGAACGACGGCACCGCGATCATGACCAGGATCAGCACCGGGATCAGCGTCCAAGCCACCTCGATCAGCGTGTTGTGCGTCGTCCGCGACGGCACCGGGTTGGCGCGCGCGTTGAACTTGACCACCACGGCGACCAGCAGCGCCAGCACGAACAGCGTGATGATGGTGATGATCGTCAGCAGCAGGCCGTGGAACCAGGTGATGTTCTCCATCACCGGCGTCGCAGCCTCCTGCAGCTTGACTTCCCATGGCGCCGGCTGGCCCGTTTCAGCAAACGCCGCTCCACCCGACACGAGCGTCATGCCCGTTACGGCCAACCCCAGCAAGGCGCCCAATTGGCCTTTCGACATCTTCATGCCGTCGCGCTCCCTTCAGAACTTTCCCCCTCAGCGCACCGCCCGCTTCACGCAGCGGCGCGCCGTTCGATCCGCTCTCCTGACAAATGGCCTTCGGGCGGATGCATAGAAAAGCACCTGGGCCAGTTCACTGGAATGACGAAATCTTTCTTCTCAAACCATAATTCTTGATCTATCGCAATGCAGTCTTGCGCCGGATATCGCGCGCGGCGCTGTTCGTCGCGACAAGCGTATTTTCCGGGAGATTGCCGCATGCCGTGATTTCGCGGGCAACGGGCGCTTGACAGGCGTGCGGCGCGATGTAGGCAAACGGGACACGGCCGTTTGCGAGGCTGATTCGGCGAGGCGCGGCGGCAGCTGCCCACCAGGGTGCGGCCATATTTGGTATCGTTTCGTGCCGTACGCCGGTGACGCTGTCCTCAAGACGCCATCATTGCCGTATCATGGCGTCGGACGCGCAGATCACCCACAGGAAATTGTCATGGCACCGACCCGGATCAGGGTTTCAACGGACAGGACAGCTGACATGTCGACCCCAGCTGCGAATGACTCGCGCCGTTTGTACCGATTCAGCGCGGTGCGTGCGCGACTCGCGCGTGTTGCCGCGATGACCTCCGCGGCGACCGCGGTCGCGATGATCGCTGCGACGGTGATCGGCCTGCCGCACGCCGCATTGGCGCAGGGCGCGGTGCGCTCGGTGCATGGCGACTGGCAGATCCGCTGCGACACGCCGCCCGGCGCGCAGAGCGAGCAGTGCGCGCTGATCCAGAGCGTCGTGGCCGAGGACCGTTCCAATGCCGGCCTCACCGTGATCATGCTGAAGACCGCAGACCAGAAGAGCCGGCTGATGCGCGTGGTGGCGCCGCTCGGCGTGCTGCTGCCGTCCGGCCTCGGCCTGAAGCTCGACAACCAGGACGTCGGCCGCGCCGGCTTCGTGCGTTGCCTGCCCAATGGCTGCGTCGCCGAGGTGGTGCTGGAGGACAAGCTGCTCGGCCAGCTCAAGACGGCGAAGACCGCGACCTTCATCATCTTCGAGACGCCGGAGGAAGGCATCGGCTTCCCGCTGAGCCTCAACGGCCTCGCCGAAGGCTTCGACAAGCTGCCCTGACGTCGGCCGCGATTGACAGACCCTTCGCAGCACGATGCCGTGATCGAGCCGTGAGTTCGCGCGTCTGAATGCGCGCCCGCGGCCTCAGCGCCGCCCGTCGAGCGCCAGCGCCATCACCAGCAGGGTCTTGTCGAACCCGTCATCGCCGGGCTCCCGCGGCTGCACCGCCTTGAGCAGGAATCCGGCCTTCTGGTACAGCCTGATGGCGTTGGTGTTGCTGCGGTAAACCGTGAGCTCGACACGCGAGAAGCCGGCCACCCGCGCCGCCTCGAGCGCCGCCGCCATCAGTCGTCTGCCCAGGCCCTGGTGCCGGAACTGCGGCATTAGGCCCATGCCGAGCACCCCGATCCGGGCATCGATTGGCCCCGATTTGGGCGTCACATCGCACCAGCCGACCACCTCCCCGGCCGAGAGAGCAACGAATTGCGGATATCCCTCGTGGATGTTGTTCAGAATGAAGGCGCGCGTCGACTCCAGCGGCGGCGCCTGCACGAACGACAGATAGCGCCGTTCGCGCGCGACGTAATCGAGCGTGCGGTGGAAGCTCTCGATGTGAGCGGACGTGATGGGAACGATCTCAACCATGTCAGTTCGGTAATCATCCAGCCCCTCGCGCCCCGGCGTCAAAACAACTATCTTGGAATGAACGCTCCGACAACGGATTGACCCATGACTGCTCCCACCACTTCCCTGCTCGAACGCGCCAATCTGGACCGTGATACGGTCCGGAGCGAGGTCGCGCGTGGCCTGGCTGGCGCCGATGACGGCGAATTGTTCTTCGAATACAGCCAGACCGAAGCGCTGACCTTCGACAATGGCCGGCTGAAGCAGGCGACCTATGACACCAGCCAGGGATTCGGCCTGCGCGCGGTGAAGGACGATGCAGTCGGCTATGCCCATTCCTCCGACGTCTCGCTGCCGGCGCTGATGCGCGCCGCCGATGCCGTCAGCGCCGTGCGCGGCGGCTATTCCGGCACGTTCGCGAGCCCGCCGCCGCACACCAACGTCCGGCTCTATGGCGACGATAATCCGCTGGACGCTCCCGGATTCGAAAGCAAGGTCAAGCTGCTCGGCGAGATCGACGCTTACTTGCGCGACAAGGATCCGCGCGTGCGCCAGGTGACCGTGAGCCTCGGCGCAACCTGGCAGGTCGTGGAGATCCTGCGGCCCGACGGCGAGAGCTATCGCGACATCCGCCCGCTGGTGCGCGTGAACGTCTCGGTGGTCGCCGGCCAGGGTGATCGCCAGGAGACCGGCAGCAAGGGTTATGGCGGCCGCGAGGCCTATGCCCGCTTCATCGAGACCAAGGCGTGGCGCGAGGCCGCCGACGGCGCACTGCGCGAGGCCCTGGTCAATCTGGAATCGGTCCCCGCTCCCGCTGGCGAGATGGACGTCGTGCTCGGCGCCGGCTGGCCCGGCGTGATGCTGCACGAGGCCGTCGGTCACGGCCTCGAGGGTGACTTCAACCGCAAGAAGACCTCGGCCTTCGCCGGGCTGATGGGCAAGCCGGTCGCCGCCAAAGGCGTCACCGTGGTCGATGACGGCACCATGGCCTCGCGCCGCGGCTCGCTATCGATCGACGACGAGGGCACGCCGACCAGCCGGACCGTGCTGATCGAGGACGGCATCCTGGTCGGCTACATGCAGGACCGCCAGAACGCGCGGCTGATGAACATGGCGCCGACCGGCAACGGCCGCCGTCAGGGCTACGCGCACGTGCCGATGCCGCGCATGACCAACACCTACATGCTGGCCGGCGAGCGCGACCCGGCCGAGATCATCGCCTCGGTCAAGAACGGCATCTATGCCGTCAATTTCGGCGGCGGCCAGGTCGACATCACCTCGGGCAAATACGTCTTCCAGTGCACCGAGGCCTACAGGATCGAGAACGGCAAGGTCGGTGCGCCGGTGAAGGGCGCGATGCTGATCGGCAACGGCCCGACAGATTTGAACCGCATCAGCATGATCGGCAACGATCTGTCGCTCGATACCGGCATCGGCACCTGCGGCAAGAACGGCCAGGGCGTGCCGGTCGGCGTCGGTCAGCCGACGCTTCGCATGGATCGCATTACGGTGGGAGGCACGGGCCGATGAGCCTTGAGAAGATGTCCACGGACAAGACCACCAAGGCGACGCGCACGGGCAGCGTCCGCAAGGAAAGCACCTGGGGCGGCCAGCTCGCGCAGCTCGTCGCGGTCGTCATGGTGGTGTTCGTCGCCAAGGGCGCCATCGCCGAGCCGTTCTACGTGCCGTCGGGCTCGATGGAGCCGACCCTGATGATCGGCGACGCCCTGCTGGCGTCGAAATTCCCCTATGGCTACGGCACCTCGTCGCTGCCGATGCAGATCACGCTGCCGGAGACGGGACGCCTGTTCGGCGAGACGCCGAAGCGCGGCGACGTCGTCGTGTTCCGCTGGCCGGGCGACAACTCGCAGGCCTGGGTCAAGCGCGTCGTCGGCCTGCCCGGCGACCGCATCCAGATGCGCCAGGGCCAGCTCTACATCAACGGCCAGGCCGCGGCGCTCAAGCCCGACGGCATCGGCGATGCCGAGGACGACACTGGCCGCAACGAGCCGGCCTATCGCTACGTCGAGACGCTGCCGAATGGCGTGTCGCACCTGATCTTCAAGATGCGCGACAACGGCCGGCTCGACAACACGCCGGAGGTGACGGTGCCGCCCGGCAAGCTGTTCGTGCTCGGCGATAACAGAGACAACTCCGCCGACAGCCGCGTGGCCTTGCGCGACGGCGGCGTCGGCCTGCTGCCGATCGACAACCTCGTCGGCCGCGCCGATGCCGTGGTCGGCTCCTGGGACCTCGGCTTCAAGAACCAGCCGGTTTGGGCCTGGCTGTCGGGCTTCCGGCTCGATCGCTTCTTCACCGCGGTGCGCTGAGCGAACGCCGATGACCTTCGACGATGTCAGGGCGCTTGCGCTGGCATGGCCGGAAGTCGAGGCCGGCACGTCCTATGGGACACCCGCGCTGAAGGTGCGCAAGAAGATGCTGGCGCGCCTGAAGGAGGACGGGGACAGTCTCGTCCTTCCGGGCGTGCCGCCGGACGAACGCGCGATGCTGGTGGAAAGCCGGCCGAAGCTGTTCTACGTCACCGATCACTACCGCGACTATCCGATCGTGCTGCTGCGCCTGTCGAAGGCGAGGCGCGCCGACGCAGAGCCGCTGTTGCGCCGGCAGTGGCGGGCATTGGCCTCGAAGAAGGCGCTCGCCGTGTTCGATCGCAGCTGAAACGGGCTGCACGCCGTCCTCCATCTCGTGTATTGAACGTGTCGACGGCACCCATGTTCTGATGCCTTCGACCATCATGACCAAGGACGATTTCATCGCAGCCGCGCTGCGCAACCCCGTCAACACCGCGATCATGCACGTGCTGCGTGAAACGGCCGTGCCCGATGCCTGGGTCGTCGCCGGCTGCCTGACTCAGAGCGTCTGGAACGTGCGGACCGGCCGTCCGATCGATCACGGCATCAACGACTACGACATCTTCTATTTCGATCCGGATACGTCGTGGGATGCTGAGGACGCCGTCATCCGGCGCATCGCATCCTACCTCCATGACATCGAAGCCAAGGTGGAGGTGCGCAACCAGGCCCGCGTCCATCTCTGGTATCCGACCAAGCACGGCCGGCCCTACCCTGCCGTGTCGCGATCAACCGATGGAATCGACCGATTTCTCACCGTCAGCACGCAGGTCGGGCTCCGCCCCGTTACCGATGGATATGAGCTCTATGCGCCCAAGGGCCTCGCTGACATCGCGCAGATGATCGTGCGGCCGAACTACACGGCCAACTTCTCGGCGACGAACTACACGGCCAAGGCGGACCGCTGGAAGGCGCTGTGGCCTGAGATCACAGTGATAGCCGCGGCAGATTGAGCGCGACCAGACAGGATCGGGAGCCCCCTCTCTCATACGTCATTCCGGGGCGCGCGCAGCGCGAGCCCGGAATCCATAACCACCATCGTGATTATGGATTCCGGGCCCGTGCCGCTGCGCGTCACGTCCCGGAATGACGACTGAGTTTGGCGCGCCACCGGTGCACGATGCTTCTTCGACATCGCATCTTCAGTTGGCATCATTGCGAGAGCTCGCAATAACGGTGGCTCTGACGATCGACAAGAAGGAGCGAGACTCATCGTCGCGCACTATCGCACGACGCCCGACGTAAAGCCCGCCCGCCGGCGCGGCGGCTTGATTTCCTTCTTCAGAAAGCAATGCGCTTCCTTGCCGGCATAGCCGGGCCGCGCAAAGGTCCAGGCGCGGCATTTGTTGTCGCCGGTGCAGGCGGCCTTGCAGATGTCCTCGGCGTCGGCGGCCTTCTCTTCCTTCTTGTCCGCGGCCTTGTCGCTGCCCTTGTCAGCGGCCTTCTCGGCCTTCTCGCCGCCCTTCAGATCGGTGGTCTTGATGTCGAAGCTGCGGTAGTCGCCGCCGGGACGGTCGATCGACGTCTCGACCGCATCATTGCGGATCTCGACGACGCCCGCGCCGCGCACGCCGGAAACGCAGCAATTGTCCGGCACGCGCGCCGGCACGCTGTTCTTCAGCCAGCACACCGCGCCCGCTTCCATCACGGTCGGATAGTTGAAGCTCCAGGCGCGGCAGCGCCGGTCGTGCTCGCACAACAGCGCGCAATCGGCCGGGTCGCCGGAGGCGATCGGCGCGCTCATGTAGTCGCCGCCGGGACGATCGGAATAGGTCTGGGCTGAAGCCGGCGTCAGGCACGCGGCCGCGAACAGGCACGCCAGTACCCTCAGCCATGCCCCGATGAAGCGCCCCACGCGCCGCCGCTGAACCATCCGACCCATTGTTAATGTTCGAGTTTTCTTACGAGTTTTTAGGCAGTCATTTGATCGCCACGAACCTGTATGGCGGATGAACGGCCCGGACCGGTGGGAGCTGCGGAAGGCAAAGCAGCGGCGCCCAGGCGCTGAATCGAACCTGGGACACAAATCGCAACAAAAAACAGCGGACCCGAGCCGCCAACCGCCTCAACGCGGAACAGGCGACGCAGCGAACCTGCGATGGCTGCAGGCTCGGCCGTTCCGATCAGAACGCATATTCGTCGTAGGCCGGCTCCACCGAGCCGCCCCACGGGCCATCGAACTTCTCCAGCATCTCCTCGGCCGGCGAGCGGCCGCAATCGATGATCTGATCGAGCGGCTCGAGAAAGCGGCTCTCGTCGCGGCCGAGATGGTCGATGCGACTGCGCCGGCGCAGGCCGAGATGCGCCAGGGTCAGGCATTCCTTGGCGATCTCGAACACGTAGCGATTGCGAACACGCGCCTTGAAGCCGAGGCGCGGCACGTCGTCGCGCAGGTTCTGGCGCTCGAACGCGGACCAGGTCTTGACCAGGTCCCAGGCCGCGTCGAGGCTGACGTCGTCGTAGAGCAGGCCGACCCAGAACGCCGGCAGCGCCGGCAGCCGGCCCCATGGCACACCGTCGGCACCGCGCATTTCCAGGTAGCGCTTCAGGCGCACCTCCGGGAAGATCGTCGAGAGGTGATTGGCCCAGTCCGACAGCGTCGGACGCTCGCCCGGCATCGCCGGGTTCTTGCCTGCGAAGAAGTCGCGGAACGAGGTGCCGGAGACGTCGATATAGGTCTCCTCGCGTTTCACGAAATACATGGGAACATCGAGCGCGTAGTCCACCCAGCGCTCGAAACCCATGCCATCCTCGAACGCCCACGGGATCATGCCCGAGCGCTGATTGTCCGTGTCGCGCCAGATCTCGGAGCGGAACGACAGGAAGCCGTTCGGCTTGCCTTCGGTGAACGGCGAATTGGCGAACAGTGCGGTCGCGATCGGCTGCAGCGCCACCGAGACCCTGAGCTTCTTGACCATGTCGGCTTCGGAAGAGAAGTCGAGATTGGTCTGCACGGTGCAGGTCCGGTACATCATGTCGAGGCCATAGCGGCCGACCTTCGGCATGTAGCTGGTCATGATCTTGTAGCGGCCCTTGGGCATCAGGGGAATTTCGGCGCGCGACCAGGACGGCGTCATGCCCAGGCCGAGAAAGCCGATGCCGAGCGGAGTCGCGATCTCGCGGACCTGCGCCAGATGCGCCATCAGTTCCGCATGCGTCTGGTGCACGGTCTCGACCGGCGCGCCGGACAGCTCGAACTGGCCGCCCGGCTCCAGCGAGATGGCGCCGCCGCCGGTCACGTCATAGAGCCCGATGATGTTGCCGCGCTCCATGATCGGCTCCCAGCCGAGCAGAAGCTTCATGCCTTCGAGCAGCGCGCCGATGCCGCGCGCGCCCTCGTAGGGCACGGGGCGATGACCGTCGAGCGTGAACGGCGTCTTCTCGTGCTCGGTCCCGATGCGGAAGGCGGACGGCGGCTTCACGCCGGCCGCGAGCCACGCCACCAGTTCGTCGCGCGACTGCAGCGGGGTCATATCGATCTGGTCACGCGCCATGGGAGTCTCGGTTCAGAAGCGCTTCGAGGGTCGCGCGTGGTGACAGGAAGGGCCGCGGACCCCAGGGGGCCGCGGATGTGAATGGGAACGGATGCTTCATCGGGTCGCCGCGCCCTCTCCGGCCGCCAACGGAGCGGCCTGACCACAGGAGCAGCCAAGGCGATCCAGCAGCATGCAAAGCTTGGCAGCGTCGGTATCCGACAACTTGGAGCCGACATGCTTCTCGATCGCGGCGGAATAGGCCGACCACATCCGCTTCTGCAGTTCGCGTCCGGCCTCGGTGATCTCGACGAACTGGCCGCGCTTGTCCATCTTGCATTCGCGCCGGACGACCAGACCTTCGTCGACCAGCCGGTCGATCAGCCGGGAGGTGGAATATTGCGGGATCAGCATCTGCCGCTCCAGCTCGACCGGGCGCAGCTCGCCCGCTGGCGCCCGGGACAGCTCCAGCAGCGCATCATACCAGGCGAGCGGCGGAAAACCGGCCTTCTTCAGCTCCTGCTCGACGCAGTCCAGCACCCGGCTCTGGACCCGCATCAGGCGGATCCAGGCGGCGGTCGCCTCGGTCGATGGTTTGCGTTTCATGGGCCGGCTCGTATCCTCGGATGCGCAGTCTAGCGCATTCGATGCAGCTGCATCAATCTTGACTATTCCATGCATCTGCATGTAAGGGCGGGTGCGACCGCGCGATAGGTTCCAAGGACAAAACGGTCTCACGGAGGGAATACAAGATGAAGCTTTATTATTCACCCGGCGCCTGCTCGCTCTCGCCCCATATCGCCCTGCTCGAAGCCGGCCTGCCCTACGACCTGGTCAAGGTCGATCTGCGCGCCAAGACCCTGGAAAATGGTGACGATTACCTGAAGATCAATCCGAAGGGCCAGGTGCCGGCGCTGGGGTTGCCGAGCGGGGAGATCGTGACCGAAGGCCCGGTGATCGTCCAGATGATCGCCGACCAGGCGGCGACCAAGAACCTCGCCCCGGCGCGCGACAGCGGCGAGCGCTACAAGCTGCTGGAGTGGCTGAACTTCATCACCTCCGAGCTGCACAAGAATTTCGGCCCGATGTTCTCACCGGTGCTCGCCGACGACGCCAAGGCGTTCTTCAAGGACCGCGTGATGGGCAAGTTCAAATACATCGACAGCCAGCTCGCCGGCCGCGACTACCTGATGGGCCAGCAATTCACGGTGGCCGACGGCTATTTGTTCACCATCCTGACCTGGGCGGACCGGATGAAGTTCGACCTGTCGGCGATGCCGAATCTCGTGGCCTACAAGAACCGCGTCGCCGCACGGCCGAAGGTGCAGGAGGCGCTGACCAAGGAAGGGCTGATGAAGGCGGGGTGAGCGAGATCTTGAAAGAACTCGCTGTTGCTTCTCGGGCAGTGTGTTCTCTCCCCCCTTGTGGGGGAGAGATAGAGAGGGGGGTAGCCACAAGCGCTGGTGCCTGTGGCTACCCCCCTCCCTAACCCTCCCCCACAAGGGGGGAGGGAATGGACAGCAAGCGCGGCTCGCTTCCGCCTAGCATTCCGGTCTCAAGCCGCCGCCTTCTTCGGCGGGAAGCGGCCGTAGAAGGTTTCGCCCTTGGCGGCCATCTCCTCCAAGAGCTTCGGCGGGGCGAAGCGCGAGCCGTACTTCGCCGTGAACTTGTGGCACAGCTCGACGAACTTCTTCGTCCCCATGAAGTCGATGTAGGACAGCGTGCCGCCGGTGAACGGCGCGAAGCCGAACCCTAAGATCGAGCCGACATCGGCCTCGCGCACGTCGGTGATGACGTGGTCCTCGACGGTGCGCGCGGCTTCCACCGCCTGCACCACCAGGAAGCGCTGCTTCAGCTCCTCGACATCGAGCGTGTCGGGATCGAGATGCTTCGGCTGCAACGACGGCAGCTCCGGCCACAGGCTCTTCTGGCCCTTGCCCTTCTCGGGATAGTCGTAGAAGCCCTTGGCGTTCTTGCGGCCGAAGCGGCCCTGCTTCTCGACCAGCTCGACCATCAGCTTCTTGTGGTCCTGGTTGATCGCGTTGGGGCCGAGATCATGCTCGGTCGCCTTCATGATCTTGAGGCCGAGATCGAGCGCGACTTCGTCCGACAGCGACAGCGGGCCGACCGGCATGCCGGCCATCTTGGCGGCGTTCTCGATCATCGCCGGCGGCACGCCTTCGAGGAACATCTCGTTGCCTTCCGCGATGTAGCGCATCACGCAGCGATTGGCGAAGAAGCCGCGGGAGTCGTTGACCACGATCGGCGTCTTGCCGATGGCGCGGACGTAGTCGAGCGCGGTCGCCAGCGCGACGTCGCCGGTGTTCTTGCCCATGATGATCTCGACCAGCATCATCTTCTCGACCGGCGAGAAGAAGTGGATGCCGATGAAGCGGCCCTGGTCCTTGAACTCCTCGGCCAGCGAGGTGATCGGCAGGGTCGAGGTGTTCGACGCGAAGATCGCGCCGTCCTTCAGATAGGCCTGCGCCTTGGCGTAGGTCTCGGCCTTGACCTTGCGGTCCTCGAACACGGCCTCGATGACGAGATCGCATTCCTTCAGCGCCGCGTAGTCCGCGGTCGCAGTGATGCGGCCCATGATCGCCTCGGCCTCGCCCGGCTTGGCGCGGCCCTTCTTGACCAGGCCGTCGATCACGCTCTGCGCATGCGCCTTGCCCTTGTCGGCGCTCTCCTGATCGCGGTCGATCAGCACGACCTCGAGGCCGCCGCGGGCCGAGACGTAGCCGACGCTGGCGCCCATGAAGCCGGCGCCGATCACGGCGATCTTCTTGATCTTGGTCGCCGGCACGTCCGCCGGGCGGCGCGCACCCTTGTTGAGCTCCTGCATCGACAGGAACAGGCTGCGGATCATCGCCGCCGCTTCCTTCGAGCGCAGGATCTTGGTGAAGTAGCGCGATTCGACGCGCAGCGCGGCATCGATCGGCAGCTGCAGGCCTTCATAGACGCAGCTCATGATCGCGCGCGCGGCCGGGTAGTTGTCGTAGGTCTCGCGGCGATAGATGGCGTTGCCGGCCGGGAACATCATCATGCCGTTCTTCGAGAACACCGGGCCGCCGGGCAGCTTGAAGCCCTTCTCGTCCCACGGTGCGACGGCCTTGCCACCGCCCTTGATCCAATCCTTCGCGGCCTTGATGAGGTCGGCCGCCGGCACGATCGCATCGACCAGCTTCATGGCCTTGGCCTTGTCGAGCGTCAGCGCCTCGCCCTTCAACAGCAGGTTCATCGCGTCCTGCGGCTGCACGATGCGCGGCACGCGCTGGGTGCCGCCGGCGCCCGGGAACAGGCCGACCTTGATCTCGGGCAGGCCGAGCCGGGTCTTCGGATTCTCGGCCGCGACACGGTAGTGGCACGACAGGGTGATCTCGAAGCCGCCGCCGAGCGCAAGACCGTTGATCGCAGCGACCCACGGCTTGCCGGAGGTTTCCATCGCCCGGTTGATGAGCGAGAACCGCCGGCTGGTGTCGAACAGCATCTGGTTGGCGGCTTCCTCGCCCTTGCTCTTCAGCACGTCCAGATAGATGCGGTTCATGCCCTCGAGCATCGACAGATCGGCGCCGGCGCAGAACGCCTCCTTTGCCGAGGTGATGACGACGCCCTTGATGGCGGCGTCCGCAGTGGTCTCCTTGACGAGGGCCTCGAGCTCGTTGGTCGAGGTCTCGTCGAGCACGTTCATCGAACGGCCCGGAATGTCCCAGGTGATCAGCGCAATGCCGTCGGCATCGGTTTCGAGCTTGAAGTTCTTGTAGGCCATGTGGTGCTCCCAGATTTGGCAGGGGCGCGTCTGTGCTGCGTCAGCCCCGATGTTTCGTCTCCCCTCCCCCTTGCGGGGAGGGGTCGGGGGTGGGGGTCCTCACGGGCAGTGGAGCGCGTGGCACCCCCCTCCCCGACCCTCCCCCGCAAGGGGGGAGGGAGCGCACCGTCACACCCGCTCGATGATGGTCGCGGTGCCCATGCCGCCGCCGATGCACAGCGTCACCAGCGCGGTCGCCTTGCCGGTGCGCTCGAGCTCGTCGAGCACGGTGCCGAGGATCATCGCGCCGGTGGCGCCGAGCGGATGGCCGAGCGCGATCGCGCCGCCATTGACGTTGATCTTGTCCTTGTCGATCTCGAACGCCTGCATGTAGCGCAGCACAACCGAGGCGAACGCCTCGTTGAGCTCGAACAGATCGATGTCGGATTTCTTCATGCCCGAGCGCTCGAACAGCTTCTCGGTCACGTCGACCGGGCCCGTCAGCATCATCGCGGGCTCCGAGCCGATATTGGCGAAGGCACGGATTTTCGCGCGCGGCTTCATGCCGTACTTCGCGCCTGCCTCCTTGCTGCCGAGCAGCACCGCACCGGCGCCGTCGACGATGCCCGAGGAGTTGCCGGCGTGATGCACGTAGTTGACGCGCTCGATCTCCGGATGCGACTGGATCGCCACCGCGTCGAAGCCGCCCATCTGCGCCATCTGCACGAACGACGGCTGCAACTGCGCCAGCGACTGCATCGTCGTCGAGGGACGCATGTGCTCGTCCTTGGCGAGGATGGTCAGGCCGTTGATGTCCTTGACCGGCACCACCGACTTGTCGAAGCGGCCTTCCTCCCAGGACTTCGCCGCGCGCTGCTGGCTCTGCACCGCATAGGCGTCGACGTCGTCGCGCGAGAAGCCGTATTTGGTCGCGATCAGGTCCGCCGAGACGCCCTGCGGCATGAAGTAGGACGGCACCGCCATCGACGGATCCATCGGCCAGGCGCCGCCGGAAGCACCGATGCCGACGCGGCTCATCGATTCCGCACCACCACCGATGACCAGCTCATGCTGGCCGCTCATGATCTGCGCCGCGGCGAAGTTCACGGCGTCGAGGCCGGAGGCGCAGAAGCGGCTGATCTGAATGCCCGGAACGGCATCGCCGAGACCCGCATTCAGCGCGGCGAAGCGCGCGATGTCGGAGCCGGCCTCGCCGACCGGATCGACCACGCCGAGCACGACGTCGTCGACCGCGTCCTCGGGGATGTTGTTGCGGTCCTTCAGCGCCTTCAAAGGCACGGTGGCGAGCGCGAGCGCGGTCACCTCATGCAGGCTGCCGTCGGCCTTGCCGCGGCCGCGGGGAGTCCGTACGTGGTCGTAGATAAACGCCTCAGGCATCACGCCCTCCTCATCTGGTCAGATTTGTTGTTCGCATTGACGACGGAGCCGGCGCGCGGCGCGCACCGGCTCTCGTCTGATCCTCAGAAGGCTTCCGCCGGCAGTTCCATCACGGTCGCACAACCGGCCTGGAGGCGGGCGAGATGCGCCGCCGTTTCGGGCAGCACGCGCTCCATGAAGAAGCGACCCGTCACCAGCTTGGTGGTGAGATAGGTCGAGCCGTCGCCGGCCGCAATCTTGTCCTGCGCCACCTTCGCCATCTTCGCCCACATGTAGCCGAAGGTGACCAGCGCAAAGAGATGCATGTAGTCGGTCGCGGCGGCGCCGGCATTGTCCGGCTTGGTCATCGCGTTCTGCATCAGCCACGTGGTGGCCTGCTGCAGATGGCCGAGCGCGGTCGACAACGGGGCTACGAACGGCTTCATCGCGTCGTTGCCGCCCTGCTCCTTGGCGAACGAGCCGACCTCGTTGAAGAAGGCCATCACGGCGCGGCCGCCGTCGCGCGGCAGCTTGCGGCCGACGAGATCCAGCGCCTGGATGCCGTTGGCGCCTTCGTAGATCATGGCGATGCGCGCATCGCGCACGAACTGCTCCATGCCCCACTCGGCGATGTAGCCGTGGCCGCCATACATCTGCTGCGCCTGGACCGCGTTGGCGAAGCCCATGTCGGTCATGTAGCCCTTCATGACCGGGGTCATCAGGCCCATGTGGTCGTCGGCGGCCTGGCGGTCCTTCGGGTCCTGCGAGCGGTGCGCGACGTCGCTCTTCAGCGAGGTCCACACCACCATGGCGCGCGCAGCCTCGTTGAAGGCGCGGATCGACAGCAGGGTCCGGCGCACGTCGGGATGCACGATGATCGGATCGGCGGCCTTGTCGGGCGCCTTGGGCCCAGTCAGCGAGCGGCCCTGGATGCGCTCGCGCGCATAGGCGACCGCGTTCTGATAGGCCACCTCGGACTGCGCGAGACCCTGCACGGCGACGCCGAGCCGGGCCTCGTTCATCATCACGAACATGCCCTGCATGCCCTTGTTCTCTTCGCCGATCAGCCAGCCGGTGGCGTTGTCGTAGTTCATCACACAGGTCGAATTGCCGTGGATGCCCATCTTGTGCTCGATCGAGCCGCAGGTGACGCCGTTGCGCGCCCCCACCGTGCCGTCGGGATTGACCATGAACTTGGGCACCACGAACAGCGACACGCCCTTGATGCCGGCCGGCGCGCCCTCGATGCGGGCGAGCACGAGGTGGATGATGTTGGGAGCCAAGTCGTGCTCGCCGGCCGAGATGAAGATCTTGGTGCCGGAAATCCTGAAGCTGCCGTCGGCCTGGCGCACCGCCTTGGTGCGGAGCAGGCCGAGGTCGGTGCCGCAATGCGGCTCGGTGAGGTTCATGGTGCCGGTCCACTCGCCGGCGACCATCTTCGGCACGTAGGTCTTCTTCTGCTCCTCGCTGCCATGCACGATGAGTGCCGCGGTGGCGCCCATGGTGAGGCCGCCATACATCGAGAACGCCATGTTGGCGGAGCACTGGAATTCGTTGACGGTCTGGCTGAGCGTCACCGGCAGGCCCTGCCCGCCATATTCGGTTGGCGCCGACAGGCCGAGCCAGCCGCCCTCGACGATCTGCTTGTAGGCGTCCTTGAAGCCTTTCGGCGTGGTCACGCTGCCGTCGTCATGGCGCTTGCAGCCTTCGAGATCACCCACGCGATTCAGCGGATGCAGCACCTCTTCGGCGAGCTTGGCGGCTTCGCCGAGGATCGCCTCGCGGACATCCGCCGAAGCATCGGAGAATCCCGGCAGATTGTCGTAGCGGTCGATCTGGAACACGTCGTTGAGCAGGAAGGTGACATCTTCCACGGGGGCTTTGTAGATCGGCATTGGCGTCTCCGGCAGGAAGGCTGAAGTTTCAGACGGGGAATTCCACGGACGCGGCAGGCAATGCAGGCCGCGGACTGTAGCGATTTCTCAAGGCTTGCGGCAGCCGTTAGTTTGCGACTGTCGGTCGCGTCACGACGGCTTGCTCATGGCGGCGAGCTGTTCGCCCATCAGGCGGTGCAGCAAATTGATCGCCTTGAGCGGGCGCACCATGACCTTGAAATGTGTGATCAGACCGGCGTCGTCGAAGCTGATGATATCGACGCCGTTGAGCTTGATCCCTTCGATCTCGTTCTCGAATTCGAGCACGGCGCCCGTGGCGTTACGCCACTCCCCGACATACTTGAATCCGGGACCGCCTAAGACTTTCTCAGCACTCGCGAGATATTTGAAGGTAATGTCGCGGCCGCGTTGCGGCGTGTGCACGACGGGACTTTCGAACACGGCGTCGGGATGCAGCAGCTCCCGCAAAGCGCCGAGATCGTGAGACCTCATGTAGCCGTACCATCCATCGAGGCCGGTCATTGTCATTGGGCGTCTCCTCGGGGCGGAACAGGCCAGCACCACAACCACCCGATATGCACATTGACGCATATGCGCTAGTGTGCATAATGTCAAGCGTGGAGCGGGGCAGAACACGATCAGAAAAACGGGAGCAGTTTCCGGCCATGGCCCTCGGCGACGCCATCCTCGCCTGCCTCACCGAACATCCGATGACGGGCTACGAGCTCGCCAAGACGTTCGACTCCTCGATCGGCTTCTTCTGGAAGACGGACCACCAGCAGATCTACCGCGAGCTGTCGCGGCTGCGCGACCGCGGCTACATCCAGGGGCGCGAGGTGGTGCAGACCGGCAAGCCCAACAAGCTGGTCTACACATTGACCGCGGAGGGCCGCGCGGCGTTTCGCAGCTGGGCGGCGCGGCCGAGCACGCCGGCCTCGACGAAGGACGATCTTCTCGTCCGGCTCTATGCACTGGGCGCCGCCGACATCGGGCCGATCCGGGCCGACCTGATGGCGCGGCTCGAGCATCATCGCGACCGCGCCGAGCGCTACGATCGCATCCTCAAGAAGCATTATGCGGACGGCAACGTGGCCCCGGCCGATATGGGCAAGCTCCTCAACCTGCGTCTCGGCTTGCGCCACGAACGCATGGTGGCGGAATGGTGCGAGGAAGCGATCACCGCGCTGTCGACGATATCCGGCGCGAGCAGCGTGCGGCCGCTCGATCCATCATCGCGTGAAAATGCCGGCTGATACCCGCCGTTTGATAGGGCAAAACTTCTGGCCGCGCCGGCGGTAAACTTAACGCGTTATTTACCGTAAAAGTCAAAAGTCGGGACCTGGAGCAGACGATCTGCGCGGACCCGTTCATGTTCATGTCCGGGACGCGTGGGGAGGCTGGAGGCGCTTGGTGGAGCGCTGGAAGCGGAACCGGACGAGACATGAATTCGCGCGTACCGTGGAGTAATGAAGGCATCGACCCGTCCGTCCGCGAGAGGGCCGAGGCCGCGGCGCAACGCGCCGGAATGACGCTGAACGACTGGATCAACTCCACGCTCGGCGCATCGACCCCGCCCGATTTCCGCGGCAGCCCCGCGCCACGCAGCACGCCGACCGTCAGCCGCGATGCCCGCGAGGTGACCGACATCCATCAGCGGCTCGACTCCATCGCACGGCAGATCGAGCAAATGTCGCGCCCCGTCGCGCGCAAGGATGGGCCACGCGACGAGCAGGGCGTCGCGCGTCAGCTGAACGACGCGATCTCGCGGCTCGACGCCCGCCTGTCGCAGATCTCGACGCCGCTGCGCAAGCCGGACACCGAGGACCGCTATCGTGGTCCTGACGGCGTCGAGCGCGCCGCTGCGCAGCTCTACCGGCCCGCCCAGCCGCTCAGCGCGGGTTCGTTCGACGTGGCCGTGGCCGAGATCAGCGCCCGCCAGAGCGAGCTCGACAATGCGCGCCCGCTGCCGCCGCACCAGGCACCGCCGACCGCGCCTGCCATGGCATCCGCAGCAGCGCCGCTGATGACTCCGATCAGCGCGCCGCTGACGCCGCCGCAACCGGCAGCCCCCACTCCCGATTTCTCGCTGCTCGAACGCCATCTGCTGAAGATCACGAGCCAGATCGAGGCGCTGCATCGCCCCGACGACGGCATCGAGCAGTCGATCGCCGGCTTCCGCAACGAGCTCTCCGAAATTCGTCACGCCATCACCGAGGCGATGCCGCGCCGGGCGATCGAGTCGATCGAGAACGAGATTCGCTCGCTGTCGCGCCGTATCGACGAGAACCGCAACACCGGCGTCGACGGCCACGCACTGGCCGGGATCGAGCGCGCGCTGACCGACATCCGCGAGGTCGTCGGCTCGCTGAAGCCTGCCGAGCAGCTCGCCGTCTATGACGAGGCGATCCGCAATCTCGGCGCCAAGCTCGACCTGATCCTGCGCGCCAATGACGACCCTGGCACCGTGCAGCAGCTCGAAAGCGCCATCGCGGCGCTGCGTGCGATCGTCGCCAATGTCGCCTCCAACGACGCGCTGGAACGACTGTCGGACGATCTCCGCCAGCTGTCGTCGAAGGTCGACCAGGTCACACAGGCGCGCGACAATCACGACTCGTTCCACGAGTCGTTTGCGGCGCTCGAACAGCGCATTGCCGCGCTGACCTCGACCCTGGAAAGCCGCGAGCCGCCGGCGGCCGCGCCCGACCACACTGCCCAGATCGAGGACGCGCTGCGCGGCCTGTCCGACCGCATCGACCGCCTGCAGGTCGGCAACGACGGCTCATCGGCGATCACCCATCTCGAACAGCGGATCAGCTATCTGCTGGAGCGGCTCGAGGCCGCCAACGACCCGCGCGGCGGCAACATGACCCGCGTCGAGGACGGCCTGCAGGACATCCTGCGCTATCTCGAACGGCAGCAGGCGACCTTCGCAGCGCTGGCGGAGAGCCGGTCGCAGCGCGAAACGTCGCAGGACGGCGGCCTGATCGACATGGTCAAGCGCGAGCTGTCCGACATCCGCTTCAGCCAGACCGAGACCGACCGCAACACCCAGGACTCGCTCGAGGCCGTCCACAACACGCTGGGGCACGTCGTCGACCGCCTCGCCATGATCGAAGGCGACCTGCGCAATGTGCGCGCCACCGCGAGCCCGCCGGCCGCGCTGCCGCCGCTGGCACCGCCAATCGAGTCGCCGATGCCGGCCGCACGCGCGCCGGCGCCCCAGGCCTTTGCCGAGCCGGCCAGGCCAGAGCCCGCCTACCGGCCGGAGCTGCCCAATCCGGCGGCCGAGCAGCCAGCGGGACAGATTGTCGCTCCGGCCGCGGGTCAACAGGCGTTCGCGGCCGCCTCGCGCGACTTCCACGCCGCGCAGGCGCCGGCGGCCGCCATGCCGCCGCCGATTCCGCCGAAGGCGATCGCCGACATCCTCGAGCCGCACACAGCACAGGCGCCCCGCTCGACCGTCATCGTCCCCGAGCTGCCGCCGGATCATCCGCTCGAACCCGGCACCCGTCCGCCTGGCCGGACCGCATCGCCCGCCGAGCGGATCGCCGCGTCCGAGGATGCGCTGAGCGAGCTTCCCGCCGGCAAGCGGGAGCCGGTGTCGACGTCGAGCTTCATCGCGGCTGCGCGCCGCGCGGCGCAGGCCGCGGCGGCTGCACAGCCCGTGGACGCCAAGAAGGCGAAGAAGGACAAGCCGAAGGAGAAGGCCAAGGAACCGCCGAAAGACCTCCCCAAGGACGTCGCCAGCGACGCTGTCAAGCCCAAGGCCAAACCCAAGGACAAGCCGACGTTCGCTCTCACCGCCGAGGGTGACGAGGAAGTCTCGACCATTGGGTCGAAGATCCGCTCGCTCCTGGTCGGGGCCAGCGTCGTCGTGATCGTGCTCGGCACTTTCAAATTCGCGATGTCGCTGCTCGACAGCGGCAGCACGCCGCCACCGATCTCGCCGATGGAAACCCAGGGCGAGGCGCCGCGCGCGCAGATGCCGTCGGCCTCGCCGAGCCTGTCGCCGCGGCCGACGACGCCCGACCAGAGCGTGCCGTCGTTGACGTCGCCGACGCCGATCGACCGTCAGTCCTACAATCGGGCCATGCCGAGCGAAGCGGAGACGATCGCAATGCTCGCGATCCCGCAGGACGTCGAAAAGCCAGCCACATTACCTGCTGCCGTCCCCACTGATATCACCGGCACGATCCCAACCGCTGCCAACGGCCAGAAGCTCGGCTTGGTGCAAGTGCCCGCCTCCGAGAAGCTGCCCGATGCCATCGGCGGACTGGCGCTGCGCAATGCCGCCCTGAAGGGTGATCCGACCGCCGCCTACGAAGTCGGCGTGCGCTTTGCCGAGGGCAAGGGCGTCGCGGCGAACTATGAGGAAGCCGCGAAGTGGTATGACCGCGCCGCGCAGGCGGGGCTGATCCCGGCGGTCTTCCGTCTCGGCACCTTCTACGAGAAGGGTCTCGGCGTGAAGAAGGACGCCGACATCGCCCGCCGCTACTACGTGGTCGCCGCCGAGCGCGGCAACGCCAAGGCGATGCACAATCTCGCCGTGCTGGACGCCGACGGCGGCGGCAAGGGCGCGAACTACAAGAGCGCCTCGCAATGGTTCCGCAAGGCCGCCGAGCGCGGCGTCGCCGATAGCCAGTTCAACCTCGGCATCCTCTATGCCCGTGGCATCGGCGTCGAACAGAACCTCGCCGAATCCTACAAATGGTTCACCCTGGCCGCAGCGCAGGGTGACGTCGACGCGGGGCGCAAGCGCGACGATGTCGCCAAGCGGCTCGATGTCCAGTCGCTCGCCGCGGCCAAGCTCGCGATCCAGACCTTCACGGTCGAACCGCAGCCCGACGACGCCGTGAACGTGCCGGCGCCCGTCGGCGGCTGGGATGGCACGCAGGCGATCGCCAAGGCAGCCGCGGCCAAGGCGGCGCTGGCGAAGCGCGCGGCTGCGACGGCGCCGCGCTGACACGGGCATAGCGCCCCTCTTTCGACATGGACGAGCGTCCGCGCACAGCCTGAAAAATCCTCCCGGCTTGCGATCGCGCCGCCATAGTGTCGCGCGGTCGATCGATATAGGTTGTCGCGGCGGATCATCACGAGCGCCGCGAGGGAGCATCGACGGGTGTCAGCGGGGAACGACCAACAGGACGGCGCGCGCTTCCTGCAGTCGCCGACGGGCCCCCGCGTGCCGCCGCGGACCACGGCGAACGTCGCCGCTGCTCCGCCTCCTCGCCAACGAATGCAGCACGTGACCGACGGCTATCCTGCGGCGTTCCGATGGCGCCGGCTGGCTTCCGTCATCTTCTTCGTTGCAATCGTGCTCGGCGGAGGCATTCGCGCCTACCGCGACCTGTCGCGACCCGACGCCTGGTCGTTCTGGAAGGATCAGTACATCTCGCCGAGTCTGTCGGCGGCGCTGGTCGCCGACCCCGCGCTTGCCGGGCTGGGCGACAGGCGCACCGTGCTCGCCGTCAGCGGCCCCATCGGGCCAGCGGCGGCCGGCTGGCTGCGCGAGCGGATCAGCGAGGCCCGTCTCAAGCCGGGCGACGTGATCCTGCTGTCCTCGCCCGGCGGCAACCTCGACCAGGGGGTGCTGATGGGCGAGGTCATCCGCGCCCACGGACTCGCTACCGCCGTCGGCGTGGCCGACAATGCCGGCCGCATCCGTCCGGGCTTCTGCGCCAGCGCCTGCGTGTTCGCCTTTGCCGGCGGGCAGACCCGCTACGGCCTCGATGGTTCGGCGCTCGGCGTGCACCGCTTCACGTCGGAGGCCCGTGGCGCCGACGCGGTCGCCGACACCCAGCGCGTCACCGGCGCCATCCTCGGCTACATGACGCGCATGGGCGTATCGTCGCAGGTCATCGAGGCGATGTCGCAGACCCGCGACATCCGCTGGCTCGATCCGGGCGATGCCGAGGCCATGAGGCTGGTGACCGCGCCGCTCAAGGCCCTTTGACGGAGCGCCCAGACCCCCACGTTCGGCGTCGGTGGATGTGACGTCGACTTCGGGCGGGAATGACTGATCCCTTCGCTGCCATTTTCGGTTATGCAGGAGCTTGGCATCCTGCGTCGCATGCGCGGGATGCTCGCTCGAAGGATCGCAGAGGCCGCGCGGATGCAGATTTATCTTCCGATCGCCGACATCCCGGTCAACATCTTCCTGTTGCTGGCGATGGGCGCGGCCGTCGGCTTCGTCTCCGGCATGTTCGGCATCGGCGGCGGGTTCCTGATGACGCCGCTCCTGATCTTCGTCGGCATCACCCCCGCGGTCGCGGTCGCCTCGGTCTCCAGCCACATCGCCGCCTCCTCGTTCTCCGGGGCGCTGTCCTATTGGCGACGGCGCGCCATCGATCCCTCGCTGGCCGCGGTGTTGATGATCGGCGGCGCGCTCGGCACCGGACTCGGCGTCGCCACCTTCACCCTGTTGCGGTCGCTCGGCCAGCTCGATCTGATGATCGCGCTGTCCTATGTCGTCCTGCTGACGAGCGTCGGCGGCACGATGTTCTGGGAGGGTCTGCGGGCGATGATGCGCGCGCGCCAGGGCGCGGTCGCGACCGTGCGGCGTCCGGGCAGCCATGTCTGGATCCATGGCCTGCCGCTGAAGATGCGCTTCAAGCGCTCGAAGATCTATGTCTCCGTCATTCCGGTGATCGCCATCGGCCTCATCATCGGCTTCCTCGGCGCCGTGATGGGCATCGGCGGCGGCTTCATTCTGGTGCCCCTGCTGATCTACCTGCTGCGCGTGCCGACCTCGACCGTCATCGGCACCTCGATGGTCCTGACGCTCGCGACCATGATGATCGCGACCATGCTGCACGCGATGAGCAATCATCTGGTCGACGCCGTGCTGGCGCTGATCCTGATGGTCGGCGGCGTCACCGGCGCGCAGTTCGGGGCCCGCGCCGGCCAGATGATCCGCGGCGAGCAGCTGCGGCTGCTGCTCGGCCTGCTGATCCTCGCCGTCGGCATCCGGTTCGCGATCGAGCTCGTGATCAAGCCCGACGACCTGTTCACGATCCGCGAGACCGAGATCAGCAGATGACGCCGCTCCGCCTCGCCAGCCTCACCTTCATGCTGCTGCTTGCCGGCGCCGCATCGGCGCGCGCCGAGCGGCTGATCGTCTCGGTCTCCAACCATCGCGTGACGGTGACGCCGAACTATTCCGGGGAGGAGCTGGTGCTGTTCGGCTCGGTCGAGAAGGACACCCAGACCCCGCCGGGTCGCACCGCCTATGACCTCGTCGTCACCGTCCGGGGCCCGCGGGCCGACATGGTGACGCGGCGCAAGGAGCGCAAGTTCGGCATCTGGATCAACACCGACTCGCGCCAGTTCCTCAAGGTGCCCGGCTATCTGGCGCTGTTCGCCAACCGCCAGTTCGACGCGATGGCCGCGCCCGAGGTGCTGCGCCGGCAGCAGCTCGGACTCAACAACGTGCTGCTGACCCAGCGCGTCGGTCCCGACTATGCCGACGTGGTCCCGAACGACGCGTTCCGCAGCGCCTTCGTGCGGCTGCAATCGCAGCACGGTCTGTACCGCGAGGATACGTCCGCGGTGACCTTCCTCACGCCAACGCTGTTCCGCACCGGCATTCCGCTCCCCGCTGCGGTGCCGATCGGCACCTACGAGGTCGAGATCAAGCTGCTCGCCGACGGCGCGCTGGTCACCAAGACGGAGACCGCGTTCGAGATCGTCAAGGTCGGCTTCGAGCAGTTCGTCGCGAACTCGGCGCGGCAGAGCGGCTTCGTCTACGGCCTCGTCACCGCCGCGATGGCGCTGATGACGGGATGGATGGCGTCGATCGTGTTCCGTCGGGATTGATCTTTTTCTCATCAGGGGGAGGAGCTGGGTGGCGAGGCGATCACCGTCCGCACACCGGGCTCCAGAAGCTTCAGCCGCGCACCGAACCCGAGCGCATCGAAGGTCTTGCGCAGGTCCTGCGCGCTCTGGCGGAAATGCGCCCAGCCATCCGTGTGAACCGGAACGATGGCGGCCTCGGCAAACACGCGCGCGGTCTCGATCGTGTCGTTGGTGTCCATGGTGAGGTGGAACGGCCCGCGTGTCTGCGCCGCTCCGGCAAAAGGCATCACGACGCCAGGCTTGAAACGCCGCGCCACCTCCGCCACGCCGTCATAGAACACCGTGTCGCCACTGACATAGACGGGCGCGCCGTGCTGCGGGATCAGGACGAAGCCGATCACATCGCCCGCGAGCGGCTCGATGCCGGCGGGACCATGGCGCGCCGGCGTCGCCGCGACCGTCAATGTCCTGCCGCCTTTGCTGAGCTGCGTCGTCTGCCACGGCGCCAATCCTTCCGCCAGCGCACCGAGCCTGCTTGCGCCGACTTCCGTCGTGAGCACGCGCGGTGCGCGTCTCAGGAAGGCGCGGCCGCCATGGTCGAGATTGTCGGAGTGCTGATCATGGCTCAGCAGCACCGCATCGACCTCCCCGATCGCCTCAGCGGTCATCGCTGGTCCAGTGAGCTTCTCCAGTACGACATGCGGCAATTCATAGCGGCCGGGAGCATCGAATGTGGGATCGGTCAGCAGGCGGAAGCCATCGATTTCGATAAGGGCGGTCGGGCCGCCGATCAGGGTGATCGCAACACTCATGACGATGCTCCAATGATACGGGCCGGCGCCCGCGTGACCAGATAGATCCCAAGCGCGACGGGAACGACGCCGAGCAGGTCCTGCAGCGCCACGTGCTCGCCGAGCACCAGGAAGGCGAAGATCATCGCGAGCGGCGGCATCACGAAATGATAGGCGCTGGCCGCGGTCGCGCCGCATACTTTCAAGAGATGGAACCAGAGCACATAGGCCAGGATCGAGCCGCCGAGCACGAGGAAGGCGAACGCGCCGATCAGTTGCGCATTCGGCACGATCTCGCCCACGTGCGACACGCCGAGCGCGACCGGCCATAACACCAGCCCGGCTGAGAGGTTCTGGATGCCGTTGCCGACCCACAGGCTGCCCTGCGGGGCGAGCTGCTTGAACAGGATGGTGCCGGTGACGATCGAGGCCAGCGCCGCCAGCGTATAGAGAATGCCTTCGAGCTGGTCGGTGCCGACGGACATACGGTGCCAGACGATCATGGCGACGCCGATGGTGCCGAGCGCGAGGCCCGAGATTTTGCGCAGGGTCAGCGGCTCGCCCAGCAGCAGCGCCGCGAGCACCGCGGTGAACACCGGATTGGCCGAGACGATCAGGCCGCCGAGCCCCGCCGACACCGTCTGCAGCCCGGTGTAGCCGAGACCGAGATACAGCGCGTTGTTGGCGATGCCGATGATCGCGAACACGGCCGCATCGCGCCAGCTCATGCGCAGCTCGCCCCGGACCGCCGGCACCACAAGAATGAGGACACCGGCGAGCGAGAACCGCGCCGCGAGCAGCAGCAGCGGCGGACAATAGGTCACCCCGATCTTGCCGGCAACGAAGGCAAAGCTCCACAACAGGCAGAACAGGCCGATTTCGAGCGGCAGCAGGTTGGACTTCACGGGGCTCACGGCAACGGAGGATACGGACGACATCGGAGGTCTCCTTCGCCGCCGGTGTAGGGCTGTTCTTTCCCATTTGGAAATTAAATGATAGACTGACACTCAGTGGTTTTTCAAATGGAGGCCCGGCATGCTCGATCTGGACCTGTTGCGCAGCTTCGTCTCGGTGGTCGAGGCGGGCGGCTTCACCCGCGCGAGCGAGCGCGTCCACCGCACGCAGTCGACGATCAGCCAGCAGATTCGCCGGCTGGAGGACGACCTCGGCCAAACGCTGCTCAACCGCGACGGCCGCGAGGTCACGCCGACCGAGGCCGGCGAACGGCTGTTGTCCTATGCCCGCCGCCTGCTCGCGCTCGCCGAGGAGGCCCGCGACGTCGTGGCGCGGCCCGGACCCGACGGCGCGGTGAAGCTCGGCATCCCCGAGGATTTCGCGGCCTACCGGCTCGCCAAGCTGCTCGCCGCGTTCTCGCGCGCCCACCCCGATCTGCGGCTCGACGTGCGCGCCGACCAGAGCCTCAACCTCAAGCGCGACATCGAGCGCGGCGATCTCGATCTGGCGCTGCTCAAGCGCGGTGCCGACGATGCACACGCAGCGATCGCGGCATGGCCGGAGCAGGTCTATTGGGTGACCAGCAAGAGCCATCCGGTCAACCTCGAGGCCCGCTCGCTGCCGCTGATCGGCTTCCCGCTCGGCTGCATCTATCGCACCCGCGCGATCCATGCGCTGGAGAGCGAGGGACGCGCCTGGCACATGGCCTACACATCGTCGAGCCTCGCCGGCATCCAGGCCGCGGTCGCCGCCGGCATGGGACTGAGCATCCTGTCCGAGATGTCGGTGCAGGCGGAGCACCGCGTGCTGACGGCCCGCGAGGGCTTTGCGCCGATCGAGCGCACGGAGGTCGCGCTGCTCGCCTCGCCCGACGCCAGCCCGGCGACGTTGCGCCTGGCCGACCGGCTGGCCGAGTTCTGCGAGAAGGTGCAGGCGAAGGCGGCCTGACGGGCATTCGTCCGCGGCTCCGGCGACCATGACGCCACGAGGACGCTTCGTTCCCTCTCCCGCTTGCGGGGGAGGGCTAGGGAGGGGCCGCTCCGACGGCGGTGCGCTTGGCGCCCCCTCTCCAACTCTCCCCCGCAACCGGGGGAGAGGGCACAGCGGTGCGCGCGGCGGGCATGATCAGTCCAACTTCGAATGATCCGTTCGACCTCTGATCACTCATCCAACTAATGAATTTCCATCATCCAACTAATAGCACCGCGCCGCGGCGATGCTGTGCAGACGCCTATCTCCCAGCACATGCGCGATGAAGGCGCGCTTCGGAAACAGCTTGGCGAAGGCCGCGTCGCGCACGCTCAGGCCCCCGGCATAGGCGCCGAACGCCGGCATCACGGCGCGCTCGCCATCGCAGACGAAGCAGCGCCGCTCCAGCGTGCGCGCTCGTGTCGCGACGCGCGCCTTCGGATGCAGATGGCCGGCGATCTCGCCGCGCGCGCCGGAGGGCTCGTGACGGAACGTCACCGCGCCGAGCGTGACCGCGTCGGCCAGTTCGCCGCCGATGCCGCGCGGGGCCGGATCGTGGTTGCCGGTGATCCAGACCCAGTCGCGGCCGACCTGCAGGTTGGCGATGCAGGCGCGGTCGTCGCCGGTGAGACGCGTATGCGCATCGCGATCGTGAAAGCTGTCGCCAAGCGCGATCACGACGCGCGGATTGTAGTGGGCGATCACGGCTGTGAGGCGATTGAGAGTCGCAACGGTATCGAACGGCGGCAGCAAGGTGCCGCGCGACGCGTAGCTCGAGCCCTTTTCCAGATGCAGATCGGAGACGACGAGCAGACGCTGCTCGTCCCACACCAGCGCGCCGGAGAGATCGACGCGCAGCGCGGTGCCGGCGACGTCCATCATGCCCGATGCGCAGAAAGTCCCCCGCAAGTCCGCCTCGCTTCTCGATCTACCCCATCGCTTCCTTCACGAGTTCCTCGGCAGCCTCGGCCAGGAGCTCGTCGGCGGCCTCGCCATAGACGGATTCGCGGCCGATTTCCAGCATCACCGGCACCGCCAGCGGCGAGACGCGATCGAGTTCCCGATGGGTGATTCGTCCCTCGATGCGCTGGAGCATATCACCGAGCCGCTTCAGATCGAGCAGGCCGGTGGCGGCATCGGCGCGCGCCGCGCGCAACAGCATGTGATCGGGCTGATGCCGGCGCAGGACGTCATAGACCAGATCGGTCGAGAACAGCACCTGGCGGCGCGTCTTCTCCTCGGTCGTCGACCGCCGCGCGATCAGGCCGGAGATGATGGCGCACGAGCGGAACGTGCGCTTCATCAGCGCGGATTCGGCGAGCCACGCCTCGAGATCGTCGCCAAGCATATCCGGGTCGAACAACGCGGCGAGATCGAGCCGCCCCTGTTTGACCATCAGCGACATGTCGCCGAGCCCCCACACCGCAAGCGCATATTCGTTGGCGACGAAGCCGAGCGGCCGGGCGCGCGCCCGCTCGAGCCGGCGCGTCAGCAGCATGCCGAGCGTCTGATGCGCGAGGCGGCCCTCGAACGGATAGCAGACGATGTAGTGCTTGTTGGAGCGCGGGAAGGTCTCGACCAAAAGCTCGCGCCGGGCCGGGATGCGCGACACGTCCTTCTGCAAGGACAGCCAGTCGCGCACCTGCTCCGGCAACGCGCTCCAGGCGGTGCGGTCGTCGAGCAGGCCGCGCACGCGCTCGGCGAGATAGGTCGACAGCGGAAACTTGCCGCCCATGTAGGACGGCACCTTCGGATCGGAATCATTGGCGCGCGACACATAGACCTGGTCCTCGGCCAGCGCCTCGTAGCGCACGATCTCGCCGCTGAACACGAACGTATCGCCGAGGGTGAGGCCTTCGATGAACGCCTCCTCGATCTCGCCGAGCAGCCGTCCGCCGCGCGCGATCGCGCCGGTCGTGCCCTTGGCCCCGCCGCGCGAGCGCACCAGCCGCACCTTCAGCATCGCCTCCTCGACAATGGTGCCGACGTTCAGGCGATAGCTCTGCCGCACCTTGGGATTGGCGACGCGCCAGCGCCCCCTCGCATCCTGCTTGATGCGGGCGAACCGCTCATAAGTCTTCAGCGCATAGCCGCCGGTGGCGACGAAGTCGACGACATCGTCGAAATCAGCGCGCGACAGCGACGCATAGGGGGCCGCCGTGATGACCTCCACATAGAGCTCGTCGCTGAGAAACGGCTCGGCGCAGGCGCAGCCGAGCACGTGCTGCGCCAGCACGTCGAGCGCGCCGGTACGCAAAGGCGGCGTGTCCTGCGCATTGTCGGCGATGGCATCGATCGCGACCGAGCATTCCAGCACCTCGAAGCGGTTGGCCGGCACCAGCACCGCCCGCGAAGCCTCGTCGAGCCGGTGATTGGCACGGCCGATGCGCTGCATCAGCCGCGAGCAGCCCTTGGGCGCGCCGACATTGATCACGAGATCGACGTCGCCCCAATCGACGCCGAGATCGAGCGAGGAGGTGCAGACGACGCCGCGCAGCCTGCCGGCCGACATCGCATCCTCGACCTTGCGGCGCTGCGCGACGTCGAGCGAGCCGTGATGCAGGGCGATGGCGAGATTGTCGTCGTTGATGCGCCAGAACTCCTGGAACAGCATCTCGGCCTGACTGCGGGTGTTGACGAACACGAGCGTGGTCTTGTTTCGCTTGATCAGCTCGTACATCTCGGCCAGCGCATGGCGCGCGCTGTGGCCGGCCCACGGCAGCCGCTCCTGTGTATCGAGCATCTCGACCACCGGCGGCGCGGCGCCGCCGGCGACCACGACGTCGGCCGCGGCTATGCCGCCGCACGGCTGCGGCACCAGGAAGCGCGCGAGTTGCTCCGGCTCGGCGACGGTCGCCGACAGGCCGATCATGCGCATGTCCGGCGCAAGCCGCCACAGCCGCGCCAGCGCGAGCGACAAGAGATCGCCGCGCTTGGAGGTGACCAGCGCATGCAGCTCGTCGAGCACGACGCGCTTCAGCGAGGAAAACAGGAACGGCGCATCGTCGGACGACAGCAGCAGCGCCATCTGCTCCGGCGTGGTCAGCAGGATATCCGGCGGATAGCGGCGCTGCCGCTGCCGGCGGGACACCGGCGTGTCGCCGGTGCGGGTCTCGACCTTGATCGGCAGGCCCATCTCGGAGATCGGCGCCTCGAGATTGCGCGCGATGTCGACCGCGAGCGCCTTGAGCGGGGAGATGTAGAGCGTGTGCAGGCCGGCGGGTCGCGGGATGCGGTTCACCGTCTGCTTGCTCTTTTCCGTGTTCGGGAGTTCGACCAGTGCATTCGGCTCGGTGCCGGGTGTCACCATCGACACCGCCGCCGGAGGCCCCCCTCCCCGCCGTTCCCCCACAAGGGGAGCGGGAGTGGAGAGAGCGGATGTCTTGGCAAGAACAGAACGATGCTTCGGCGCGACGGCGGAGCCGAGCTCCACCAAGGTCGGCAGGAACCCGGCGAGCGTCTTGCCGGCGCCGGTCGGGGCGATCAGCAGCGCCGAGCGTTGCGCGCGAGCCTTCTCCAGCAGTGCCAGCTGATGCGCGCGCGGCGCCCAGCCGCGCGCTGCGAACCATTCGGTGAAATGGTCGGGCAGCGGAGCGCTGGGCTCATTCGAGGCTGGTGAGGTACGGGGCGGCACCAGAGACAGGTAGGCAGTCCCGCGCATTTCGTCGAGGGCCGCAGTACTTGCACCGGCCTGCCTCCCCGCCCTCTGCCGTCGTCCCTGCGAGCGCAGCGACCCATGCAGCGGGATCGATCGGTGAGACGCAACTGCCGGTCATCGTCCCACCCGAGCCGGTGGTTATGCGTTCGCAGGGACGACAGCAGAGGTTCGGGCTGCATCCCTGACACCATCGTCTTTGCGAGGAACGAAGCGGCGAGGCAATCCAGACTGCGTCCGCGAAGGAAGTCCGGATTGCGTCGCTTCGCTCGCAACGACGACTGAGACGCAGCGCCACGCCTACTCCGTCATCGGCTTCTCGGAGATGCTCCAGTCCTTGCCGTCGAAGATCGAGATGTAGAGCGTCTTCATCGGCGTATAGTCGTCCGGCGTGTAGGCGTAATTGACGCCATCGAGGAAGAAGGGCGAGTGGAAGCCGGCGAGTGTCGTGGCGTGCTTGAGCACGTTCTCGCGGGTCAGCGTGTCGCCGCAGCGGCGCAGGATCTCACCCATCGACACCGCCTGGCCGTAGCCGGCATAGGCGATGGTGTTGTCGGGATCGATGTTGGGCAGGTACTTGGCGCGCAGCGCCTCGAAGCCCTTCACGTCGGGATCGTCCTTCCATTGCGGCACGCCGGCGTCCTTGGAATAGCGGATCGCGACGATGTCCTTGGCATTCTCGAGGCCGGCGGCAGACAGGATCGAACGGCCGGTCGAGCCCGCCGACAGCAGCTGCAGCGGCTTCCAGCCGAGCTCGGCCACCTTGCGGATCGACTGCGACGAGGCCTTGCCCGTGCTGATGTTGTAGAACACGTCGGCGCCCGACTTCGACAGGTTGATCAGCTGCGAGTCCACCGTCGGCTCGGTGAGATCATAGGTCTGCTCCATGATCACCTGCGCCTTGCCGCCGGCGTCGGCCAGCACCTTCTTGAACGGCTCCAGGAAGTCACGGCCGAAATCGTCGTTCTGATAGAGGATGCCGATCTTGGCTTCCGGCTTCACGCTCAGCACATGCTTGGCGAGAATGCGCGCCTCCGTCGGATACAGCGGCAGGCCGGCCATGGTCCATTTGTAGTTCTTGGGGTCGTTCCACTTCGAGGCGCCGGTGTTGAGCAGGAGCTGCGGCACGCCCTTGGAGTTGAGGTATTTGTGCACGGCGGTCTGCGGCGCGGTACCGAGCGAGCCGTACAGCGCCAGCACCTCGTCCTGCTCGACCAGCCGCCGCGTCGCCTCGACGCATTTGGGCGCGCTATAGGCATCGTCCATCGTCAGGAACTTGACCTTGCGCCCGTTGATGCCGCCCTGCTCGTTGAGCATCTGGAAATAGGCCTCGCCGACACGGCCGAGCACGCCATACAGCGAACCGGGGCCGGAATGCGGAATGGTCTGGCCGATCTTGATCTCGGTATCGCTGGCGCCGGCATCATATTTCTTCTCGGCGGCCCAGACATGGGGCGAAGCGATCGTCGAGGCGCCGATGGTCGCAAGCGCGGTGGCGCAGAAATCGCGCCGCGTCAGATGTTTTTTCATTTTTGTCTCTCCCTAGACTGCCGACATTTTTTGGCATCGGGAGAGCTGCGGCAAGAGCGAAGTTGCCGCATTGGACGCCGCGTGCAGCGCATTCAATAGCGTCTAGACTCAAGTCCTGGCCGCGACCACGGCCAGCCCGCGCACCGGCAACTGCTCCTCGGTCCGCGGCGACGCCGGCGCGAGATGGGCCAGCTTCAATCCCGCGGCTGCGATCACGCCACGGACATATTCCGCGCCATGGGCATAGCGCAGCCCCTTGCCCATGATGACACCGTCGCCGTCATGGGTCTCGACGGTCAAGGCCAGCAGTCCGCCCGGCCTCAGCACACGTTGCGCCTCGCGCAACACCGGGCCGAGGTCGCCGACATAGACCATCGCATCGGCAGCAAGAATGAGATCCGCAGACGCATCGTCCTGGCGCTGCAGCCCTGCGGTCATGTCGTCGACCTCGAGCCCGGCGTAGAGCCCGGTGGCGCGCGCTTCCGCGATCATGCCGGCCGACAGGTCGATGCCGATGATGCTGTCGACGTTCTTGGCGAACGCCGCCGCGCCCAGCCCGGTGCCGCAGCCGAGATCGATCGCGCGCTTGAAGTAGGCCGGCTTGCGCTCGGCCGCGCGCACCGCGAGCACCGCCTTGAACAGGATCGCCGGCGCGCGGTAGTTGAGCCGCTCGGTCAGCTCGGCCTCGAAGCGCGGCGCATACTGATCGAACAGCGACTGCACATAGGCCTTGGGCATGTCCGACAGCGGCGCGGCGCCGAGCTGCATCAGATGCACGGCGGCGCCGTGACGATCATCCGGATCGGCGGCACAGGCGTTCTGGAAGGCCGAGATCGCCTTGTCGGTTTCGCCCAGACCGAGACGGATCTTGCCGAGCTCGAACCAGGCCGAGGCGAAGTTGGGGGCGACCTCGATGGCCTGCTCCATCACCTCGGCGGCCGCGACCAGGTCGCCCTTCAATTGCAGGTCGCGGGCGAACTCGTAGCGGCGGTCGGCGATCAGATCGCCGGAGGACAGGAACAGGCGGTGGGGCATGGGAACCATCGTCGTCAATGCGAACTTCTCATCGAGGAGATGGATGCGCGGGTCAAGCCCGCGCATGACGAGATGGAAACTGGGACGGCCTGAAAACGCGTCTTGCATGACCTATATGACCCACATGCGTCCGCAAGACATTCTGCTGCCCGTTCCGTCCGGCCTCTGCTGCAAGGCCGGCGGCTTTCACATCGATCCCGTGCGCCCGGTCGAGCGGGCGCTGATCACCCATGGCCATTCCGACCACGCCCGCCCCGGCCACGGCGCGGTGCTGGCGACCCAGGAAACGCTCGACATCATGCGGCTGCGCTATGGCGACAACTTTGCAGGCTCCACGCAGGCGATCGGCTATGGCGAACGGATCAGGCTGGGTGACGTCACCGTCAGTTTCCACCCTGCGGGCCATGTGCTGGGCTCGGCGCAAATCAAGGTGTCCTGCGGCGGCACCTGCATCGTCGCCTCCGGCGACTACAAGGATGCGCGCGATCCGACCTGCGCACCGTTCGAGCTGGTGCAATGCGACGTCTTCATCACCGAGGCGACGTTCGGCCTGCCCGTGTTCCGTCACGGCGACGCGGCGCTGGAGGTGAACAAGCTGCTGGCCTCGGTGGTGCTGTTTCCCGAGCGCGCGCACCTGGTCGGCGCGTACTCGCTCGGCAAGGCGCAGCGTGTCATCGCGCTGATCCGCGAGGCCGGCTATGATCGGCCGATCTACCTGCATGGCGCGATGGACAAGATCACGCGCTACTATCAAGACAAGGGAATCGCGCTCGGCGAGCTCCGGCCCGTGAAGGGCGTCAAGAAGGCCGAGCTTGCCGGCACCATTACCCTGGCGCCGCCGAGTGCGACCTCCGACCTGTGGACCCGCCGCTTTCCCGATCCCGTCACCGCCTTCGCCTCGGGCTGGATGCGGGTGCGCGCACGGGCCCGGCAGCGCGGCATCGAGCTGCCGCTGGTGATCTCGGATCATGCCGACTGGGACGGGCTCACCACCACCATCGCCGCGACCGGCGCAAGCGAGGTGTGGGTCACCCATGGGCAGGAGGACGCGCTGGTGCATTGGTGCCAAGCCAAGGGACTCGCGGCCCGGCCGCTCGATCTGGTCGGCTACGGCGACGAGGAGGAAAGCGAGGTGGTGGCCACGGAGGACGCCGAGGCATGAACCGCTTCGCCGAGCTGCTCGACCGCCTCACCTATGAGCCCGGCCGCAACAACAAGCTGCGCCTGCTGACGTCGTATTTCCGCGAGGTCGAGGATCCCGATCGCGGCTACGCGCTGGGCGCGCTCACCGGCGCGCTGTCGTTCAAGCACGCCAAGCCGGCGCTGATCCGCGACCTGATCGCCGCGCGCACCGATCCGGTGCTGTTCGCGCTGTCGTATGATTATGTGGGGGATCTCTCGGAGACCGTCGCGCTGATGTGGCCGAAGGGCGTTCACAATCAGCCGGGCGTCGCGGGGCACCCCCCTCCCCAGCCCTCCCCCACAAGGGGGGAGGGAGCGCAGTTCGGCGCGGAGTTGCCGTCCCGGACGATATCGAGCACCGCTCCCACCTCACTTCTGGCGTCCCCAAGCACCACTCCCTCTATTCCCTCCCCCCTTGTGGGGGAGGGGCAGGGAGGGGTGTACCCCACGGGCGGTCTCACGAGGGACCCCACACCCGGCCACAACAACCCGCCACCGCCGACGCTGACCGAGGTTGTCACCACCTTGCGCACCCTCGGCAAGACCGAGATGCCGCGGCAACTCGCGCAATGGCTGGATGAGCTCGACGAGACCGGGCGCTGGGCACTGCTGAAGCTGGTCACCGGCGCTTTGCGCATCGGCATCTCCGCGCGCCTGGCCAAGACCGCAGCGGCCGCGCTCGGCGACAAGGACCCGCACGAGGTCGAGCTGATCTGGCCGGGGCTGTCGCCGCCCTATCTCGACCTGTTCGCCTGGCTGGAAGGCCGCGGCGACAAGCCGGTCAATCGCGATCCCGCGCCGTTCCGGCCGGTGATGCTGGCGCATGCCGTCGAGGACGACGACTTCGCCGGCATGAACGCGGCCGACTACATCGCGGAATGGAAATGGGACGGCATCCGCGTGCAGGCGGTGAGCGGCCGCGAGGCCGACGGCCGCGTCGTCACACGGCTGTATTCGCGCAGCGGCGAGGACATCACGGCGAGTTTCCCGGACCTGCTGCCGTCGCTGCATCTGCCCGGCGCGCTCGACGGCGAGCTGCTGGTGGTGCGCGATCACCGCGTGCAGAGCTTCAACGTGCTGCAGCAGCGGCTGAACCGCAAGACGGTGTCGCCGAAGCTAATGAAGGAGTACCCGATCCACCTGCGCGCCTACGACCTGCTCGGCGACGAGGAGAACGATCTGCGTGAGCTGCCGTTCGCCGAGCGGCGTGAACGGCTCGAGGCTCTCATCAAGCGACTCGACGAACCGCGTGTCGACTTGTCGCCGACCATCGCGTTTTCCACCTGGGACGAGTTGAAGGCCGCGCGCGCCGATCCCGCATCTGCCGGCGCAGGAGACGATGCCGACGCGGTGGAAGGCGTGATGCTGAAGCGGCGCGACGCGCTGTATCTGCCCGGCCGGCCCAAGGGACAATGGTGGAAGTGGAAGCACGATCCGCACATCATCGATGCCGTGCTGATGTATGCTCAGCGCGGCCACGGCAAGCGCTCCTCCTATTACTCCGACTACACGTTCGGTGTCTGGACAGCGGGAGACGGCGGCGATCAGCTCGTGCCGGTCGGCAAGGCCTATTTCGGCTTCACCGACGAGGAGCTCTTGCAGATCGACCGCTTCGTCCGCCGCAACACCACCGAGAAGTTCGGTCCCGTGCGGCATGTCGTGCACGAGCCCGAGCAGGGGCTCGTGCTCGAAGTGGCGTTCGAGGGCCTGCAGCGCTCGCCGCGGCACAAATCCGGCATCGCGATGCGCTTTCCGCGCATCAGCCGGCTGCGCTGGGACAAGCCGCCGCGCGAGGCCGACCGGCTGGAGACCCTGGAGCGGATGTTGAAGAGCGAGGCGCCGGCGTGACAGCGCCGGGAACATTAATTGCCGGTAACCGGCTTGCGGCGCTGAGCCGGGTTCCCCACCTGCCCTGCCGTGCCTTATAATCGGGATCGCGAATCCGACGAACCCGCCTGGAGACGATGCCATGTCGAACGACGTCAGGGACTATCCGGCCCGCGCCCGCAGCTCGGATGGCCTGTACCGTTTTCTCGGCGGCTCGCCGCTGTCGGTGGCGTTCCGGCTGGTGCTGCTGTCGATCCTGGTCGGCGTCGTGCTGTCGGCGATCGGCTTCGATCCGCTGAACATCCTGCACAGCATCCGGCTGCTGTTCATCCGGCTCTACGAGCTCGGCTTCGACGCCTTCAACTGGCTGTGGCGCTACTTCCTGCTCGGCGCGGTGATCGTGATCCCGGTCTGGCTCCTGTCGCGGCTGTTCGCCCCGCGCGGCCGATAGAGAGCCACAGCCGATGCAGCTCCGCTTCGTCGGCTGCGGTGACGCGTTCGGCTCGGGCGGCAACTCCAACACCTGCTTCCATCTGATCGGCGCGCAGACGAACCTTCTGATCGACTGCGGCGCCTCGTCGCTGCCGGCGCTGAAGCGGCTCGGCATCGCCAGCAACGCCATCGAACTGATCCTGATCACGCATTTCCATGGCGATCATTTCGCCGGGCTTCCCTTCCTGCTGCTCGACGCGCAGTTTTCGAAGCGGACGCTGCCGCTGGTGATCGCCGGCCCCGCCGGCATCACGGCGCGGCTGACGCAGGTGATGGAAGCGCTGTTCGAGCATTCGTCGCGCACGCCGCGGAAATTCGAGCTGTCCGTGATCGAGCTTGAACCGGAGCAGACGACGCGCATCGGCGAGGTCTGCGTGACGCCGTTTCCAGTCGTCCACGGCAGTTCGGGCGGGCCGTTTCTCGGCTACCGGATCGAGGCGGAGGGCAAGGTCGTCGCCTACACCGCGGACACCGAATGGACGGAGAGCCTGATCCCGCTCGGCCGCAACGCCGACCTGTTGATCGCCGAGGCCTACACCTACGACAAGGCGGTGAAGAACCACCTCAGCCTCGCGGTGCTGGAGGCGCATCTCGACGCGATCCGGCCGAAGCGGCTGGTGCTCACCCATATGAGCGACGACATGCTGGGCCGGCTGGACCGCATCGGCCACGTGGCCGCGCATGACGGCATGAGCATCGACCTCTAGCCGGGAGGCGCGAAAGGCCGCTAAGAACGGCAGAAGCGCGCGTGCCGCGCACATTGCCAATCAACGGGCCATTCTTGACCGCTTCAGCCAAAGTCACGACCGCGCAGGTGTTCGACATCGCGGGGCCTGCGATGATCGCCAACCTGACGACGCCGCTGATCGGCATCGTCTCGACCACGGCGATCGGCCGGCTCGGCGAAGCGGCCATGCTCGGCGGCGTCGCCATGGCCTCGGTGATCTTCGACTGCCTGTTCTGGCTGTTCGCGTTCCTGCGCGCCAGCACGCTCGCCTTCACCGCGCAATCGCTCGGAGCCGGCGAGACCGACGAGATCCTGATGGTCCTGATCCGCGGCCTGGCGCTGGCCGCACTGATCGGCGTCAGCCTGATCGCGCTGCAACTGCCGCTGGGGGCAATCATCTTCGACCTCATGGGCGGCAGCGACGCCGTGCTCGGCGCGGCCCGGACCTACTTCATGGTCCGGATCTGGTCGGCGCCGCTGGCGCTCGCCAACTACGTGCTGCTCGGCTGGCTCGTCGGACTGGCACGCGCACGGCTGGCGCTGGGCATTCAGGTCGCGATCAACCTGATCAACATGGCCGCGACCATCCTGTTGGTTCAGATGCTGCAGGCCGGCATCGCCGGCGCGGCGATTGCCGCCGTCATCGCGGAGACGGTCGGTGTCGCGATCGGCCTCGTGCTGGCGCGCCGATTGGTCAAGGCCGACGCCCGGATGTCGCGGGCGGCGCTGCTCGACCGAGCCAAGCTGATGCACATGATGGCCGTCAACCGCGACATCATGATCCGCACTGCGGCGATGATCGTCGCCTTCCTGTTCTTCACCTCGCAGGGCGCGCGCGCCGGCGACACGACGCTGGCCGCCAACGCGGTGCTGAACAATTTCCTGCTGATGGCCGCGTTCTTCCTCGACGGCCTCGCCAACGCCGCCGAGCAGCTCTGCGGCTATGCGTTCGGCGCGCGCAACCGCGACGCCTTTTCCGGCGCCACAAGGCTGGTGCTCGCCTGGGGCTTCGGCTTCGCGCTCGCGGTGGCCGCGATCTTCGCGCTGTTCGGGCCGGTGCTGATCGACGTGATGACGGCAAGCGATGCGGTGCGCCGCGCGGCGCGCGACTATCTGCCGTTCGTGGTGGCATCGCCGCTGCTGTCGGTGTTCGCCTTCGCATTCGACGGCGTCTATATCGGCGCCACCTGGGCGCGCGACATGCGCAACCTCATGGTGGCGGCGCTGGTCGTCTTCCTCGGCACCTGGCTGGCGCTGCGCGGCTTCGGCAATACGGGCCTGTGGATCGCGATGCTCGGCTTCTACGCGGCGCGCGGCGGCTTCCAGGCTGCACGCTATCCGGCGCTGCTGCGGGCGTCGTTCAGCAACAAACAGAGTTTGTAGAGGGCGCTGTATCGCGCAGCGCGCTCTGCGATCTCGCTCGCCCTACACTCTTCGCCGAAGATCAAGCGCGTCTAAACCGGCCAATCCTCGGCGGTGATCGTCGCGGCGTCCGCACCGACGATCTCCGACAGCGAATCGCGTCCCGTCCGCAGCAGGGTCGAGGTCAGGTCGGCCTTGATGCTCTCGACCAGGCCGAGGCCCTTGTAGACCAGCGAGGAATACAGCTGGATCAGGCTGGCGCCAGCGCGGATCTTGGTGAGCGCGGCGCCGCCGGTGTCGATGCCGCCGACGCCGATCAGCGGGAACGCACCTTCGACGCGCACGAAGGTCTCGGCCACCATGCGGGTCGACAGCCGGAACAGCGGCCGCCCGGACAGGCCGCCCTGCTCCTTGGCGCGCAACTGCTCGCGCAGCGAGCTGGGCCGGGCGAGCGTCGTGTTCGACACGATCATGCCGTCGACGCCGCGCGAGCGGGCGACATGGACGACGTCGTCGAGCTCGGCGAGGCTGAGATCGGGTGCGATCTTGAGCAGGACCGGCGTATCGCCGGCTTTCCGCCGCACGCGGTCGCGCGCCTCGAGCACCTTGGACAGCAGCTCGTCGAGCTGAGACGCCTGCTGCAGGTTGCGCAGGCCCGGCGTGTTGGGCGAGGAGATGTTGACGGTGAAATAGCTCGCCACCGGCGCGAAGGTCTCGATCAGCCGGACGTAGTCGGCGACACGGTCGACCGAATCCTTGTTGGCCCCGACATTGACGCCGACGATGCCGCCCTGGTGGGCGCGCCCGGCCAGGCGCCGCAGCACGATCTCGGCGCCGTCATTGTTGAAACCCATGCGGTTGATGACCGCCTCGTCGCGCTCCAGCCGGAACAGCCGCGGGCGCGGATTGCCGCTCTGCGGCCGCGGAGTCACCGAACCGATCTCGACGAAGCCGAAGCCGAGCCGCAGCAGCGCGTCCGGCACCTCGGCGTTCTTGTCGAAGCCGGCGGCCATGCCGACCGGATTCGGGAAGTTCAGGCCGAAGGCGCGCACCGCGAGCTTGGCATCATCCGGTCGCGGCTTGATCGCCGGCAGCAGCTTCAGGCCCTGGATGGCGAGCCGGTGCGCGTCCTCGGCGTCGAGCCAGCGGAGCAGCGGCAGCGAAAGCTGGTCGAAGGCGCGAATCACGGCTTCAGGTCCGGAATGTCGTGGCCGCCATCGGCACGGCTGTGCATCTGGTGCACGCCGGTCACGGCGCCGAGATCGAGCTCGCCATACAGATGCGGGAACAGCTCGTCATTGCGCGAACGCTCCCAACGCAGCGCATGGCCGAGCGCGTCCGCCTCGACCTCGACCAGGAACAGCGCGCTCTGCCCCGAAAAGTGCTTCCGCGCCGTCTCCGGCACCTGGGAGGCGGTCGAAAAATGGATGAACCCGTCGCGCAGATCGTCCGCGCTGCCGCGGTAGACGCCCAGCCGCTCTGCCTCGCGCCAGGCCGAAGCTGAGCAGATTTTGTAGATTTTGGGCACCTTTGCGCGGTCCTGGCTTGAGCTTGAGTTTGCTGATGTTTTCGGGAGCGGCCGACCGTATCGGCAGGGGGCAGCGAACTCAAGCATCGTTTGCCCGGGACAGTCCGGCGGCCGACCCGCTCAGGTTGTATCCGAGTGATGCGAGCTCGCGGGGATGCAACCGGTTCCTCAGCAAGAGTTAACCCGATTCGGCTTTCCTGTTGCGCGCGATTCGCAACCGATCATGCCCGCGCTTGAACCTTTGGAGATTGTCATGGACCGCCGCCACGTCTTGAAGGCCCTTGCGGGGCTCGCCCTGTGCCCCGTCTGCGCTACCCCGGGCTTTGCCGCCGAAGGCGCCCCGCATTGGAGCTATGAGGGCGCGACCGGGCCGGCCAAATGGGGCGATCTCGATGCGGCCAACAAGGTCTGCAGCGTCGGCACCCAGCAATCGCCCATCGACATCGAGCACTCGACCCGGGCCCAGCTTCCCGACTTCCGACTGAGCTGGGCCAGGACCGCCGACACCATCGTCAACAATGGTCACACCATCCAGCTCAACTTCGCCGACGGCAGCAGCACCATGAAGCTCGAGGGCACCACCTACAAGCTGCTGCAGGTGCATTTCCATCGTCCGAGCGAGCATCAGATCGGCGGCAAGAACTATCCGATGGAGGCGCATTTCGTGCACCGCGCCGCCTCCGGCGGCCTCGCCGTCGTCGGTGTTCTCATGACCACCGGGCGTCCGAACCCCGCCTTCGCTCAGATCGTCGCGACGATGCCGGACAAGGAGGGTCCCGCGGTCAAGGCCGATCCGCGTATCAACCCCAACATGATGCTGCCGGCGCGCCGCTCCTATTATCGCTATGCCGGCTCGCTGACGACGCCGCCCTGCTCAGAGGTGGTCGAATGGCTGCTGCTGAGCGAGCCGGTCTCGGTCGCGGAAGCGGACGTGGCGAAATTCGCCAAGCTGTATCCGATGAACGCCCGCCCGGTGCAGAAGCTCGACCGCCGCTTCGTGCTGCAGGGGGCGTAGGACGCAGGCCGCGCAGCGGGCGAAGGCGCCGCCGCGCATTCGGCCGTCGTCTCGGCGAACGCCGGGACCCATGCCGCGGAAGCTTGATTGTCTTGGAAGGTGGCGGATATCAGCCGCCTCACGACGGCCGGTGGTTATGGGTCCCGGCGCAAGGCCGGGACGACACCTTTGGTGGCGCGATGAGCTTGGCAATCACGCGCTGCGTGCCAATGCCCCGTCGATCATCGCCACCGCATTGTTGACGCCGTAGACCGCGACGAAGGACCCAAAGCGCGGGCCCTTCTCCTGGCCGAGCAGCACCTGGTAGAGCATGTTGAACCAGTCGAGCGAGACACCGGGGCGGCCGTCCTTGCCCTTCTTGGCGTGGTCGAGGAACGGCTCGCGGCGGCCGATCTCGTAGACCACGTTCTGAATGTCCTCGGCCGTCGCGTCAGCCGGCAGGTTCGACAGCGCATCGCGCAGGTCCTGCAGCGCCACGCGCTCACCCTCGGTCGGCTCGCGGAAGGTCTTGGTCGGCGCCACGAAGTCGCGATAGTAGTTGATGGCGTAGCCGACCATCGCGTCGAGCTTGGGATGGGTCTGCGGCGTCACGCCGGGCCGGTAGCGGCCGATGAACCCCCACAGCGTCTCGGCATTCTCCGCGTTCGACGACGACACCAGGGTCAGCAGCAGCTGGAAGGTGACGGGCATGTCGGCCTTCGGCGGCTTGCCGGAATGGATGTGCCAGACCGGGTTGCCGAGCTGCTGCTTGGCGTCCTGCTTCGGAAAGCCTTCCAAGAACTGCTGGTAATCGTCGACGTTGCGGGGGATGACGTCGAAATACAGCCGCTTCGCCGCCTTGGGCTCGCGATACATGAACAGCGACAGCGATTCCGGCGAGGCGTAGCGCAGCCATTCGTCGATGGTCAGGCCGTTGCCCTTCGACTTCGAGATCTTCTGGCCCTTCTCGTCCAGGAACAGCTCGTAGTTGAAGCCCTCCGGCGGCGTGCCACCGAGCGCCGCGCAGATCTTGCCCGACAGCTTCACCGAGTCGATCAGGTCCTTGCCGGCCATTTCATAGTCGACGCCCAGCGCATGCCAGCGCATCGCCCAGTCCGGCTTCCATTGCAGCTTGCAATGGCCGCCGGTGACCGGAACGGTCATGCGCTCCCTGGTTTCGGGATCGTCATAGGAGATGGTGCCGGCCTTGGCGTCGTGCTCGACGATCGGCACGTACAGCACGAGGCCGGTGCGCGGGCAGATCGGCAGGAACGGCGAGTAGCTCGCCGCGCGCTCCTCGCGCAAGGACGGCAGCATGATCGCCATCACCTTCTCCAGCCGCTCCAGCATCCGCAGCAGCGCCGCGTCGAACTTGCCGGAGGTGTAGTACTCGGTCGACGAGGCAAACTCGTAGTCGAAGCCGAACCGGTCGAGGAAGGCGCGCAGCCGCGCATTGTTGTGCGCGGCGAACGAGGGATATTCGTTGGAGAACGGGTCGGGGATTCGCGACAGCGGCTTGCCGAGGTGGGTGGCCAGCATCTCCTTGTTCGGCACATTGTCCGGCACCTTGCGCAGGCCGTCCATGTCGTCGGAGAAGGCGATCAGGCGGGTCTTGATCTTGTCCTCGGTCAGCACGCGGAAGGCGTGGCGCACCATGGTGGTGCGCGCGACCTCGCCGAAGGTGCCGATATGCGGCAGGCCGGACGGACCGTAGCCGGTCTCGAACAGCACCTCGTCCTTCGGATTCTTCTTCAGCCGGTTGACGATCGCCTTCGCCTGCTCGAACGGCCAGGCGTTGGAGTTTTCGGCAAGCGCGCGCAGGTCGCTCGGGCTGGTTGGGACGAGATCGATCGTGGACATCGTGAAAAAGACTTCTCCGAAGACGTCAGTGCAAAACAGAGGTCATGATACCCGTCATTCCGGGGCGATGCGAAGCATCGAACCCGGAATCTCGAGGTTCCGGGTTCGCGTCTTCGACGCGCCCCGGAACGACGGCAAGCGCTAGAACGGGCTGATCGAGAAGTAGCGCAGCCACAGGTCGGTGTAGCGGCCTTTTTCCCAGACCCGGAACAGCGCCCAGTTCAGCGCCTGGCGCAAGAGGTCGTTGCCCTTGCGCACGGCGATGCCGACGCCCTCGCCGAAATAGCGGCTTTCGACGAAAGGTCCACCGGAAAAGGCGCAGCAATCGCCGGAATCGGTGCCATTGACCCAGAACGCCAGCGAAATGCCGTCGCCGAAGATCAGGTCGACCTCGGCCCGGCGCAGCGCCTGCCGCAGCGCCTCGTCGTTCGGATAGCTCTTGATCTCGGCGTCGGTGAACATCGCCTTGAGGTAAGCCTCGTGCGCGGTGCCGGCGACGGCGCCGATCTTCTTGCCCTCGAGAAATTCGGGGCGGATCTCGGTCATGACGGCGTCGCGGCGGGACACGAAACGCGCGGGCGCCCGGTAATACGGATCGGAGAAATCGGCCCGCGCCCGCATCTGCGGCGTCACCGCGATCGAGGCGATGATCGCATCGCCCCGGTTGGAGGACAGCGCGTCGAGCAGGGTTTCGAACCGGCGCATCTGGACGGTGCAGGTCACCCTGATCTCGTCGCAGATCGCCCTGGCAAGATCGACGTTGAAGCCGGCCGGATTGCCGTCCGGACCGGTGAAGTTGAACGGAGGATAGTCGGTCTCGGTCAGGAACCGAATCACCGTGAGGCGCGACAGATCGGGCCGCTCCGGTCGGCGTCGCGGGTCCCAGAACCCAGGGACGGCCTGCGGCGCCGCTTCGACCGCCGGCCGCACCGGCGCCTGGGCGCGCGCCTCCGAGCCGGCTGCGGCCAGGCCGAAGCACAGCAGCGCGCCGGCAATGGCGGCGCCGGCCGCAGGCGCGGATTTCACGGGCTTTGACAAGACGGTCGGCATCAGCGGTCCCGATGGTCAGCGCCTTATAGACCATCCATGCGCAAATTCGAGGCTGGATTCGGCCCGGAGGCGGCCGCCCGGCTGGAGCGTTAACGCGCTCAGAGGTATTTCTTGAGATCCGCCGCGGCTTCCTCGGGCGTCCGCTTCAGGTTGAACGGTGCGACGAACCGGCCGTTGCGGTCCATCAGATACACCAAAGCGGTGTGGTCCATGGTGTAATCGCCGTCCTTCAGCGGGACCTTCTTGGCATAGACCCGGTACTCGGTGAGAACCTTCGCCAGCACCTCGGGATCGCCGGTCAGGCCCTTCAGATGCGGGTCGAAGCTGGAGAGGTAGTCCTTCATCGCGGCCGGATTGTCGCGCTCGGGGTCGACCGAGACGAAATAGGCGTTGACGCTATCGGCGTCCTTGCCCATCGCGCGCAGCACCTCGGAGATCTCGAACAGCGAGGTCGGACAGACGTCCGGGCAATGGGTAAAGCCGAAGAAGATCAGCGTCGGCCGCCCTTCCAGGCTCTTCTCGGTGACGACGGCACCGCTCTGGTCGGTCAACTGAAACGGGCCGCCGATCGCGGCCGGCGCCGCGATGTTGCGGCCGCCGCCCATGACAAGGAACATCAGCGACAACCCGACCACCAGGCTGGCGGCGAAGGCTCCGACGATCACCAGCGGACGGGTGACATTGGACGGCATTGCGCGCTCCTTCACTGTCTCTCAGAAGCAGGCCTGCCAGCCGGCCGCGATGGTCTCGAAGAACACCGCGGTCCCGTACTGCACCCACATCGTCACGGCGCCGACGACGAGCCCGATCGCCGCGATCCCCGCCGCGAGGGCCGGAGCAGAGGCCGGACGCCGGGCTCGCGATGCGGACGGTATCTCTTGGGGCGCTGAAAGAGGCTGCATGATGGCGTACTCATCGGCCGGAGCCGGCCAAGCGGCCCACCCCTCTCGCTCCAGATAAGCCCCGCAGCCGGTCCAGGCAAGCGCCGCAGTCGGGCCGCGATCACCCGAAGCGACTAGTGCCTCAGTGTGATCAATGGGAGGCAGAGGCCTTGGCGGCAGCCGGCGAGATGGTCGGTGCATTGGGCACGACGTGCGAGGAGGCCGGAGAGGACGCCTGGGCATCCATATAGCAGGGCTTGTACATTGCCTGCAGCTCCCTGCCCTTCAGGAAGATCATCCGGGGCGTCAGGCCGCCGCGCTGGGTGATCCAGCGGCGGATCGGCGAAGGGTACATCGAGTACAGCATCTGGGTCGCCTCGGGATTGGTGACGGCGCGGCCGTTGGCGCCGAAATCCCAGGCGGCGTGGAAGCCGAGATTGGCATGCGAGGTGACACAGATCTTCTCGTGCGGGATCGCCCCAAGCACGATGGTGCAGGCCGATGCGCAGAGCCCGTCGATGATCACATACTCACCGGAGGATCGCAGGCCCTGGTACTTGTCGACATAGGTTCCGATCCGGCCACCGCGGTCATCGGCGATCCGGACCACGGCCTGGCTGGCGCCGACCCCCGACAGCAACAGAACGACCGCAAGCAATCCCGTCCAGAATTTCATGTCGAGCCCCAGTGCAACCCGGCGAAAACCGATCTGACCGACTTTGGCACGCTTCGTGTGATGCGCTTCTTGTGATGCTTGGACTGCGGTGGACCTTGCAATCACGACCCCATCCGCAGAACCGGAACGCGAAAGCCAAATCCAAATCGCAAATGCAGCGTGTTTCGAGATCGTGTTTTTGTCCAGGAGAGCGCAGCTGCGAAAGCCAAATTCACCGCGAGTGTTGCAAGCCCGCTGCACCAATGAGTCGCTACCACCGAAAATGGACCAACGCTGGTTCCGGACATGGCGGTGGCGCCACGAGCAAGGCAGAGGCCCGGCATGATTCGCCCATCGGCGCGGCAGCGGCGTCACGGCGGCACAAACGACACTCCGGAGAAACCCGGGGCCGAGCTTCCGCGCGACACGCGCCCCGCTGCCCAGTGACGGCGGGACGCTCGCCCGCTCATCGCCGGCCCAGGGGTGCTCGTGCGATCACGATCGCAGGTGCGGGCTTCCGCCAGCCCCGACGGCATGGCCGAAATCCGGAGATGCGACGGATGCAATCACAAGGTTGGACCGTTCGGCCGAGCCCTCGCGCCGCAAGCGGGCGCGGCAGGGTCTCTCCTCGCACCGCGCCGTCTGGATCGGGAGATGGAGCGAGGTCGGGCCGATATCGCGCTGGCAGCCGGGGAGACGATCTGCCTCCCGATGCTTTCGCCGTCTGGACCGAACTAATTATCGGGCAGCCGAATCCGTGCACCAAAGGTGACGAGCGGCGCATCGGCGGCGCCGAGCTGGATCTGCCGCTCCGGCACCTCCTGATAGCTGCCGTCTTCAATCTTTCTTAATTCATATTGCCAGACCGTTAACGTCTCGCCGCGCGCGAGCGCATCGCGGATGCGGCTGGCGCCGCGTCCCGGCAGCTTGACGAGGTCGTCGCGCATCATGCCGATCATCGTCGGGCTCTCGCCGCGATGCAGCTCGAAGAACACCATGCGATTGGGCTTGTCCTGCGGCTTGAGCACGGTATCCGCCGTGAACAGCACAAGACAGATTGCGACGGCAATCCACTTCCAAGTGTCGGACATCATGAGACGCATTCCCCGCACCGCCTCTGCGCGTGGCGTAGCCCTCGCGCAAACGGGCGGCAACTTACAGTTCTGTCATTCCGGATGAGATGACGTTCGACGTAATCGATTCGCTGCGCGCCGGGCGCGATGATGGGCTCCTCATCGTTCACAACATGGAGAGCACCAATGACCAACCCGACCGAGATCGCCGAGAGCTACATCGCGCTGTGGAACGAACGCGATGCCGCGCAGCGCGGCGCATTGCTCGCACGTCACTGGACCGCGGATGCGCTCTATGTCGACCCGCTGATGCGCGGCGAAGGACGCGATGCCGTGGACGGCCTGGTCGCGGGCGTGCAGCAGCGCTTTCCCGACTTCCGCTTTCGCCTGATCGGCTCCGCGGACGGCCACGGTCGTCATCTCCGCTTTTCCTGGGAGCTCGGCCCCGAGAATGCGGAAGCCCCGATCCTGGGCACGGATTTCGTCGAGCTGGCCGACGGCCGCATCCAGCGCGTCACCGGGTTTCTCGACAAGGTCCCGCAGGGCGCCTGACGGACGCCCCGATCCGCCCGACCTCCCACAGCGGGGTCGGCCTGCCGCGATTGCCGGGCTCCCATGCGCAGACGCACGATCTGTCTCGTGGTGATTGCGCTACGTCAACGTCGGACCCGGTCCGCCGCTGCAGAGCTTCTGCTTCGCGACGGAGTTCAGGATCGCCGGAGACGGGCGTGCAGCACTCAAATCCCATCGATGATCACGCCATGGCGGCCGACACGCTGGCCGGTATCACCACCTTGCCCGAACTCTGGCGCTGGCGCGTCGAACGGAGCCCGGACAAGCAGGCCTACCGACATTTCGACGCAGGAAGCGGCCGATGGGCGAGCTTCTGCTGGCGCGAGATCGATCTCGTCGTCGAGCGATGGCGGCGAGCGCTCGCGGCCGAGGGCTTCGCCCAGGGGGAGCGTGTCGCCATCCTGATGCCGAACGGGATCGCGCATCTCGCCATTGACCAGGCCGCGCTCTCGCTCGGCCTGGTGCCGGTGCCGATGCATGCCGTCGATAATGCCGACAGCATCGCCTACATCCTCGCCGATTCCGGTGCCCGGCTGCTGCTGGTCGATTCGGACACACGCTGGGATGAGATCGCAGCGGTCGGCGAGGCCCTGCCCGACCTGGGGCGGATCGTCTGCGCCGACCGGCAAACGACCCCGCCGACCGGCGATCCGCGCCTCGTCGATCTGGAGGCGTGGTTGAAGGCGGCCGGCGATGCCACGCCTCCCGGCACCCGGATCGCCATCGCGCCGCACGACCTCGCCGCCATCGTCTACACCTCGGGCACGACGGGCCGACCCAAGGGTGTGATGCTGTCGCACGACAACGTCGTTTCCAACCTCAAGGCCATTCATCAGCGGCTGGCGGCCGATACCGACGACGTATTCCTGTCGTTCCTGCCGCTGTCACACACGTTCGAGCGCACCGCGGGCTACTACTACCCGATCGCCATCGGCGCCTGCGTCGCCTATGCGCGCTCGGTGAAGCAGCTGTCCGAAGATCTGGTGGAGGTCCGTCCGACCATCCTGATCTCCGTGCCGCGCATCTATGAGCGCATCTACTCGGTCATCATGCATCACCGCGCGATCGCAAACCCGCTGGAACGGGTGCTGCTCGACCTGACCATCGCGATCGGCGGCCGTCGCTTCGATGCGCAGCATGGGCGCGGGACGAGACTCTCGGCGTTCGACCGTATCGCGTGGCCGCTGCTGCAACGCCTGGTCGCCGCCAAGGTACTGGCTCGATTCGGCGGACGGCTGCACGTCGCCGTCAGCGGCGGCGCCCCGATCGCCGAGCCGGTGGTGCGGCTGTTCCTGGCGCTCGGGCTCGAGGTGCTGCAGGGCTACGGCATGACCGAGACATCGCCCGTCGTCAGCGTCAACACGCCTGACGACAACGACCCGCGCACCGTCGGCCGCGCCCTGCCGGGCATCGAGGTGCGCATCGGCGACAATGACGAGTTGATGGTGCGCGGCCCAAACGTGATGCTCGGCTATTGGCACCGGCCGGAGGAGACCGCGCGCACCAGGGAAGCCGACGGCTGGCTGCACACCGGCGACCAGGCCCGCATCGACAGCGGACGCATCACCATCACCGGTCGGATCAAGGACATCCTCGTCACCTCGACCGGCGAGAAGATTGCGCCCGCCGATCTGGAAACCGCGATCCTGACCGATCCGCTGTTCGAGCAGGCCATCGTGATCGGCGAGAACCGGCCGTTCCTGACCGCGATCGTCGTGCTCAACGCCAAGGGCTGGGCTGAGCAGCAGGCGAGGCTCGCGGCGCACGGCCAGCGCGGCACCGAGGCCGAAGCGGCCTCTCTGCTGCGCCACATTGCGCGAGCCGCGAAGGCCTATCCGTCCTACGCGACGCCGAAGGCGGTGCATTGGACCTTGGAGCCGTGGACCGTGCAGGAAGGCCTGATCACGCCGACGTTGAAGAACAAGCGTCCGGCGATCGAGCGGAGCTTTGCGAAGGAAATCGAGGCGATCTATGCAAAACGCCCGTCAGCTTCGCGGCCGTCGGCTATCGTACGAAGCTGATCTTGCAGGGCACCGCAGCAGGACATTGCGGCATTGGAGCGGGCGAAGGGAATCGAACCCTCGTATGCAGCTTGGGAAGCTGCCGTTCTACCATTGAACTACGCCCGCGCTCGCCAATGCTTAGCCGAGACCATGCGTTTCGCCAAGCGGCTTGTTGCCGCGAGACCGCCAAGGCCCCGGAGGGCAGACGCAAGAGTTCTACCACCGGCCTGATCTCCCGATCGTGATCGGCCGCAACCGCAGGCTCCGGAACGGATCGGGCCGATCGCGCTTTTGCCCGTTGGAAGCGGCGCCTCTCCCTGTTTCGCCACGCCGTGAAGGTCCTGGGAGCTCACATCATGCAAAGCCACAGCCCCGCGTCTCAGACCGCCCCCTCGAAAGCCCTCGCCGTGATGTCGGGTCCGTCGGCGCTCGACCTTTACACCCTCGGCTGCGGTCTGTTCCTGGCCGTCGCGCCCTGGCTGTTCGGCTTCGTCGGCAGCGTCGGCCGCATCAACGCTGAGTTGGCGGGGGCTGCCGTCATCGTGCTCTCGCTCGGCGGCCTTCTTGCGTTTGCCGATTGGGAGGAGTGGCTGAAGGTCGCGCTTGGAGTGTGGCTGGTTGCAGCCCCATGGCTGCTCGGATTCGTGCATACGTCGGCGATGCATGTCAGCATCGCCATCGGGATCACCGTGACCTTCCTGAGCCTGCTCGAACTGTGGCTTGCGCATGATCCCGATTTCGCCGGCGATAGGCCTGTATCGGTGAGCCGGCCGTAGCGGCTCTGGTCGATCGCGCCTCGCCTGCGTGCGGCGCCGCATTCCGCGATCGCAATGCCGATGACAGAGATCGCAGACAGCGATCGCAACGGCACGCTTGACAACCATCACCCAAATCAGGGCAAACCCGCCCCGGTCAGGTCACGCTGTTAACACTTTGTAAACAAAGTTGATGCGGGCGATCGTGACGATGATATGATGTGGTGTGGGTTGGGGTGGCGTCATGGGGCGTGGGTATACGATCTTTGATACGGCCCTCGGCCGTTGCGGCATTGCGTGGAGCGATGTCGGAATCACCGGCGTACAATTGCCGGAAGCACGGGAAATCGAGACGCGGCGGCGCCTGTTTCGTCAGTTTCCCGACGCACGGGAGCAGCGCCCGTGTTCGAATACTGAACTCGCCATCGAAGGCATCGCGGCCATGCTGCGCGGGCAGGACGTCGACTTCTCCGACGTTGCGCTCGACCTCGACGGCGTCACGCCGTTCAACCAGCGCGTCTATGATTGCATTCGCGCCATTCCGCGCGGCGAGACGCGCACCGCCGACGCGATCGCAGACGAACTGCACGTTCCCAAGGCGCTAAATTCGATCGCGCAGGCGCTGAGTAGGAATGCGCTCGTGCTGATCGTTCCCTGTCACCGCGTGCGTGACATCGGCAACGGACTCGACAAGCCGTCGCCCAACAGCGGCATCGTCTCCAAGCGTCGGCTGCTGTCGCTCGAAGGCGCAAAGCCTCATGCGGGCCTGACGTTGTTCGACGCGTTTCTCGCCATCGACAGGCCGCGCGCATTGTAAGCCCGCCTTCGCGCGTCGCGCGATATTATCTCGCACGACGCCCTCCTCTTTCCGCCGCAATGCGCTAGATTTACAGGATGACCACCACCATCCTGTTCGAAAGCCGCGACGTCACCGTGTCCGAGTTCCGCTGTGCAGCGGTCCCTGGCGAGCGTCCCTATGTCGAGCAGTATGCCGGCTACTCGCTGTCCTATGTGCGCAAGGGCAGCTTCGGCTGCCGGCACCGCGGCCGCTTCTTCGAGCTGGTCACCGGCTCGCTGCTGGTGGGCCATCCCGGCGATGAGTTCATGTGCACGCACGATCACGTCTGCGGCGACGAATGCCTGTCATTCTTCTTCGATGATGCGCTCATCGACGAGATCGGCTGCGACAGCCAGGCCTGGCGGGCTGGCGCGATGCCGCCGCTGCCGGAGCTCATGGTCCTCGGTGAGCTCGCGCAGGCCGTCGCCGCGCGCGAGCAGGACCTCGGTCTGGACGAGGTTGGACAGATCATCGCCAGCCGCTTCGTCGCGACCGCCACGGGCCGGCAGGAACGGGCGGCGACGCCGAGCCTGCGCGATCGCCGGCGCGCGGTGGAGAGCGCATTGTGGATAGACGACAATGCGGAGCGCGACATCGACCTGGCGGCTGCGGCGCACGAAGCCGGCGTCAGCCCGTTCCATTTCCTGCGGCTGTTCGCGGCGACGATCGGCGTGACGCCGCATCAATATCTGATCCGCTCCCGCTTGCGGCGCGCCGCGCGGCGTCTCAGCGAGGAGGACACGCCGGTCACCACCATCGCCTATGATTCGGGCTTTGCCGATCTGTCGAATTTCACCCGCACCTTCGCGCGCGCTGCCGGCGTGTCGCCGGCGAAGTTTCGCAAGGTCTCCCGCGGCGAGCGCAAGATTCTCCAAGACCATCTGAGCCGCCATTGATTGGATGATCCCAGCGCGTGCGGCAGCCGCATGCGAAGCATGGAGATCATCGATGTACGATCATATCGGCCTCAAGGTCGGCAATCTGGACGCCAGCGTCCGCTTCTACACATCGGCGCTGGCGCCGCTCGGCCACATCCTCTGCTCCAAGGACGAGGCGTCGGCGGGCATCGGCCCGAAGGGGGAGCCGGCGCTGTGGCTGTATGTCGACAAGGGCGCCAGCAAGGGCGCCGCCCATATCGCGTTCCGCGCCCAGGACCACGCGGCCGTCGCCAGATTCCACAGCGAGGGGCTGAAGGCCGGCGGCAGCGACAATGGCGGCGCCGGGCCGCGCGCGGACTACAGTCCGACCTACTACGCCGCCTTCCTGATCGATCCCGACGGCAACAACATCGAAGCCGTGTGTCCGTGAGGTCAAGCCCATGGCATCCATCCAGAAGGACATTCCGATCGCAGCCCCGGCGGGTGCAGTGTGGGACGCAGTGCGGGATTTCGGCGCTGTTCATACCAGGGTGGCGCCCGGCTTCGTCACCGGCACCACGCTCGACGGCGACGTCCGCATTGTCAGCTTCGCCAACGGCAGCGTGGTGCGCGAGCAGCTGGTCGACTGCAACGATCAACGCCGGCGCCTCGTCTATGCCATCAAGAACGAACGCATCAGCCAGCACAGTGCGTCGTTTCAGATCATCCCGGAAGGAGAGGAGCGCTGCCGGGTGATCTGGACCACCGACGTGCTGCCGCACGAGATCGCGCCCTATATCGATCAGCAGATGGAGCTCGGCGCGCGCGCGATGCAGGACACGTTGGGCAGGCTGCGCGGATAGCGGCTCAGCCGATACGCGCCGGCGGCGGCCCGCGCGAGTCAAGGCCGCGTCCGGCCGTCAGCACGGCCGGGCGCAGCTCCAGCGCTACGGCCGGCTTCGGGCCCCAGCGGGTGAGCATGAAGCTGGCGAGCGTCAGCACCCCGAGCAGGACCATCGAGGACGCCGCCAGCATGAAGAAGTCGCCCTCGGTCGCGGCACGGCTCAGCAGATAGCTGCCACCCGCAGCGATGAACACCAGCCGCACCGTCTGTGCCAGCACCGGACCGAGCACCCTGGCGGCGCCCTGCGAGGAGAAATACATCGAGATCGCCAGGCCGATGAAGGCATACATCGGCGCCGCGACCTGGAGATAGTGCCGGCCCGCGCTGCGCGCGCTCTCGTCCTGGGTGAAGATGTCGACCCACAATTGCGGGACGATCGCGATCAGCGTCGACAGCGCGCCCACCGACGCGAACGACACCAGTCCCGCCGTCCAGGCGATGCGGCGGGCGCGCGCGATTCTCCCCGCACCGATCGCCATGCCGACCATCGGCACCGAGGCCATGCCGACGGAGAATGCGACCGTGGTCATCATGAACTCGAGCCGCGCGCCGATGCCGTAGCCGGCGAGCACGGCGGTGCCGAACGACGCCAGCATATGCGTGAAGATCGCGATCGACAGCACGGATTGCAGCGGCGAGAAGCAGGCGACGGCGCCGACCTTGAGAATGTCGGCGAACATCGCGCCGCTGATCTTCAGGCCCCGCAGCTTCGGCCGCACGCGCGCGCGGCCGGAGAACAGGTACCAGCCCATCACCGAGATGCTGACGCAGAACGCCAGCAGCGCGCCGGCGGCGACGCCGCGCATGCCGAGCCCGAGGACCAGGCTGAGCGTGCCGCCCAATACGATCTGCAGCAGCGCCGAGCTGAGGATCATGAACGACGGCAGCTTCATGTTGCCGGTGCCGCGCAGGATGCCAGCCATCGAGTTCATCAGCCAGGGCAGGATCGCGCCGCCGAAGAAGATCTGCAGATAGGCCGTGGCATGGCTCAGCACCGCGCCGCGGCCGCCGAGCACCTCCAGCAAGGCAGGGCCGAACGCCAGCATGCCGATCATGAAGGTCGCGCCGAACAATAGCGCGATCAGCAGCGCGTGCGTGGCGAGCGTCGAGGCCCGCTCGGCGTCGCCGGCGCCGAGCGCGCGCGCGATCGCCGAGGCCACGCCGCCGCCCATCGCGCCGCCGGACATCGTCATGGTCAGGATCACCAGCGGAAACACCAGCGCCATCGCCGCCAGCGCCTCGATACCGAGCCGGCCGATATAGGAGGTCTCGGCGATGACGACGCAGGTGCCGGCCGTGTTCGCGATGATGTTGGGCCAGGCCAGCGACAGCAGGGTGCGCAGGATGGGTCCGTCGACGAGCTTATTCCGGACCGGCTTCTCGGGGGGCGGCAACGCACGCCCCTCGCCGACCGGATTGTCGGCCAGGCCGATCTCGGACATCTCAGCTCCCCGCTCGGCCGCGCAGGCCGCGGCCGTGTTATCGTTCGATTGCTCTCGCTTTCCTAGCACGGCGCTGGCGCGCGCCCTGTGCGGCTGGCGCATTGGGGGTGCGCGGCAGACGCAGCCGCGCTCAGAGACGGAAATGCTTGGAGAGCTTCAGGCCCTGGGCCTGGTAGTTGGAGCCGATGCGGCTGCCATACATCGCATTCGGTCGCGCCAGCATCTTCTCGTAGACGAGACGGCCGACGATCTGGCCGTGCTCGAGGATGAACGGCACCTCGCGCGAGCGCACCTCGAGCACCGCGCGCGAGCCCTGCCCGCCGGCGCCGGCATAGCCGAAGCCGGGATCGAAGAAGCCGGCATAGTGGACGCGGAATTCGCCGACCAGCGGATCGAACGGCACCATCTCCGCGGCGTAGTCCGGCGGCACCTGCACGGCCTCCTTGGAGGCCAGGATGTAGAACTCGCCGGGATCGAGAATGAGGCTGCCGTCGGGACGTGCCTTGATCGGCTCCCAGAACTCCTCGACCGGATAGCCGGCGCGGCGGTCGACGTCGACGACGCCGGTGTGGCGCTTGGCGCGATAGCCGACATTGCCGTTCGCATTGCTGCCGGACAGGTCGACGGAAAGCGCGACGCCGCCGGTGAGATCGGCATCGTCGCGATCCACCAGTCGCTCGGCCTGGTGCAGCGCGATCAGTTCGTCCTCCGACAGGACCGCGTCGCGATAGCGGAAGCGAACCTGGGACAGGCGCGAGCCCTCGCGCAGCAGGACCGGGAACGTCTTCGGGCTGATCTCGGCATAGAGCGGGCCGTGATAGCCCGCGCCGATCATGTCGAAGCGTCGCGTGCCGTCGGCGATCACGCGGGTGAACACGTCGAGCCGCCCGGTCGAGCTTTTCGGATTGGCGGCCGCGACGATGTCCTTCGGCAGCGCCAAGCTCTCCAACAGCGGCACGATGTAGACGCAGTTGGTCTCCAGCACCGCGCCGTCGGCAAGTGCGAATTCGTGCAGCTTGAGCTCGTCGATGCGCTCGGCGACCGTCGCGCCCGGCCCGGGCAGGAAGCTCGCACGCACGCGATAGGCGATGTCGCCGAGCCGCAGATCGAGGCTCGCCGGCTGGATCTGGCTCTCGACGAAATCATATTCGGGGATGATCAGGCCAGCCTCCGTCATCGCCACGATCATGCGATCGGGGAGGATGCCGTGGGCGTCGGGGCTGAGCGAAAACGGCAAGACCTGATCCTTTGCAGGCGCCGGAACGGCGGCTTATGGAGCCAATATAGGGTCTTTTGACCGGTTATCCGATGGCTGGCTTGACGGAAAGGCCGGTTGCGACTATGAGCACGACTTATCCCGTGGTGATTTGAGCCGGCCGGCTTGCAGCCACGTTAAATAAGTCGCTAAACAGGCCGGGGACGAATGTGATCCCGGCCTTGAGGTTTTGTCCCAGGCCGGTTTTTTTGTGCCCATCGCCCGAGGCGGTGGCCACGATGGAGGTCACATGTCGAAGTCCCCCGCGAAGGCGCCGGCGTCGTTCGCCCACTATCGTCCCGAAACGAGGCTGGTGCATTCTGGCACCTTGCGCTCCGAATTCGGCGAGACCGCCGAGGCGCTCTATCTCACCCAAGGGTTCGTCTACGCCACCGCCGAGGAATGCGAGGCGCGCTTCAAGGGCGAGGATCCCGGCTTCATCTATTCGCGCTTCTCCAATCCCACCACGGCGATGTTCGAGCGCCGCATGATCGAGCTCGAGGGCGCCGAGGCCTGCCGCTCGGCCGCAACCGGAATGGCCGCGGTCACCACGGCAATCCTGGCTCCCCTCCGTGCCGGCGACCACGTCGTCGCGGCCAAGGCGCTGTTCGGCTCGTGCCGCTACGTGGTCGAGGATCTCTTGCCGCGCTACGGCATCGAGTCGACCCTGGTCGATGGGCTCGACCTCGCCCAGTGGCAGAAGGCGGTCAGACCCAACACCAAGTCGTTCTTCCTGGAGAGCCCGACCAATCCGACGCTCGACGTGATGGACATCCCCGCCATCGCCGAGATCGCGCACGCCCATGGCGCGCGGCTGATCGTCGACAACGTGTTCGCCACCCCGATCTGGCAGAGCCCGCTCGCGCTCGGCGCTGACGTCGTGGTGTATTCCGCGACCAAGCACATCGACGGCCAAGGTCGCTGTCTCGGCGGTGTGATCCTGTCGTCGGAGGCGTTCATCGCCGAGCACATCCACAATTTCATGCGCCAGACCGGCCCGTCGATCTCGCCGTTCAACGCCTGGGTCCTGCTCAAGGGCCTGGAGACCCTGGCGGTGCGCGTGCGCGCGCAGACCGAGACGGCGGCGAAGGTGGCCGACTTCCTCGCCGCGCATCGGAAGATCTCGCGGCTGATCTATCCGGGCCGCGAGGACCATCCGCAGGCGGCAACCGTCCGCAAGCAGATGCGCGCCGGCTCGACCCTGGTCGGCTTCGAGGTCAAGGGCGGCAAGGCGGCGGCGTTCCGCACGCTCAACGGGCTCAAGCTCGCGCGCATCTCCAACAATCTCGGCGACGCCAAGACGCTGGTCACGCACCCGGCGACGACGACGCATCAGCGGCTGACGCCGGAGGCGCGCGCCGAGCTCGGCATCAGCGAGGGCTTCATCCGCTTCTCCGCCGGACTCGAGCATGCCGACGATCTGATCGAGGATCTCGACGCCGCCCTCAACGCGGCGTAGCGAATGGCGAATAGAGAGTAGCGAGTAGTAGGATCTCTTTCTCTATTCGCTACTCGCTGTTCCCCACTCGCCCTCGATCACATCGGCCGATAGGTCGGCACCTCGGCCGGTGCGTTGATGCCGAGCTTGACCTGGCCGACCGAGCGGATGATGTCGTCGCCGAGCAACTGGGCGAAGCAGGCATAGCCCCAATCGCTCATGTGCAGGCCGTCCGAGATCACGAACTCGTTGATCGGGATCGCCTGGCGCTCGTGCCAGTCGCGCATCACCTCGAAGCGCGGGAAGATGCCGGCGTGATGCAGCTCGGCAATACGCCCGAGCAGCTTGTTCATGCGGCTGGCGTTCTCCGAGCGCTCGTTGACGCGCGGCGAATATTGCAGGTCGACCAGCACGACATCGGAGGCCGCCGCCTGGATCTTGGCAACGCCATCCTCGACCAGCCTGGCGGTCTCGGCCGGATCGAGATCGCGCAGCACGGCATTGGTGCCGACCTGCCAGATCACGAGATCCGGACGCCGGTCGATCACCGACGTCTCCAGTCGCTTCATCATCTCCGGCGCATCCTCGCCGCCGACGCCGGCATTGATGACGCTGATGTCGACCATCGGATATTGCCGGCGCAACTGCGCGGCGAGCCGGTTCGGATAGGTGTAGTCCGGCGCGCTCGCGCCAAAGCCCTGCGTCGACGATGAGCCGAAGGCGACGATCACGACCGGCAGGCCGGAGGCGAGCTTGTTGGCGACGTGCGGCAGCGAAATGAAGTTCTTCTTGGCGACACCCTTCGGCGGCAGGCACGGCACGCGGTTGAAGATGTCGGTGGCCGATTTGGCGACCTGCTTGACCTTGTCGATCGCCCGCTCGGTGATGCTGCGCGATTGCGGCGGCGTGGCCGCGACGGCCTGCCCGGCTGCAGCCGGCGGCTGTGCATCGGTCATGGCCGGCGCGGTCGTCGCCGCGGGCGGCGAGGTCGTGGCCGCCGGGCGCACCGCGGCGATCGGCCCGCGCATCTGATCGTTCGCCTGCGCCAATGTGATGTGACCGGTGCTCGGTCGCAGCTCGCTGATCAACGGAGGCTTCGGACCGGAGCTCTCCACATCGGAAAGCGCGGCGGGTGCAGCCGGCGCTGCGCTCTGCGCCCGTACCTTCTGCGGGCTCAGCGCGAGGGCGATGGCAATGACCGCAACGGCCGAAAGCTTCTCCCATGTCCCGGATACGCGGTGACACTCATTCGACGTCATGAACGACATAATCCTAGTTCTGCTGCGCCGGCCCGATATGCGCCGCGTCGATGATGAACTTCGACAGCGCCCGGCCGATGCAGTCATGAACCTGCCTGGCCAGCTCGACCCCGTGCGTCGGATTGAACAGGTCGAAATCGCCCTGCTCGTTCCACTGCCGCATGATGGCAAACCGATCGAACAGCGGGATGTCGCGCTGCTGCGCCACCACACGCATGTTGTCGACATAGGGCGGCACGGAGATCAATGTTTCCGTCCGCGGACTGTATTGCAGGTTCATCAAGACGACGTCAGCTCCCGCCTTCTGCAGCGTCGCCACACCGTCGTCGACCGCCTGCCGGAACTCATCAGGATCGATCGACCGCATGGCGTCGACCGTGCCGGTCTGCCAGATGACCAAATTAGGCCGTTTTCCTTCCACCAGTTTAACGAGATTGCCCGCGACCTCCTCGGCCGTCTTCTTGGGCTGCAGTTCGACGCTGAGATTGACGGTGACGGCCGGCAGCTTGTCCTTCAGCGCCGCCTGCAGACGGGCGGGGTAGGCATTTGCGTCGGAGGTGCTGACAATGGAGGATGAGCGGCTTCCGACGACGAGAATATCCAACGTGCGGCCATTCTTGACGGCGTCTGCAACCTTCGGGAGCGGGCTCTCGGTTGTCAGCAGGTAGGCCGGCACCTCGCAGTTCTGCGGCGCATCTTCCGCGCGCGCGGAGGCCGCCAGCGAAACAGCCAGCGCTGCGATACCCAACCTTAACCACGAGACGGACTTCATCAGCCCCCTCCCGCCAGATCGGCGTTGCTGCGCGCACCTTTTCGCGCGGCCCCCTTATCGGCCTCACGCTTGTACCACGAAATCAACGACGCCACCCCCCACATGATGAGGATGCCGCAAAGGCTGATCACCGCGTGCATCATGGCGCCGCCGGACACTTCGGCAAGGACGAAGTGGCCCGCAAACGCCAGAAACACGCCAAGACAGAAGATCTCGAGCGAGTGTTGCCCACAAACAATCAGCGGACGCAGCCACGGCGACTTCAAGAGCGGCCAATCCTTGCGCAAATAGTGCACGGTGAGTGCTGCGAGTGCGAGAAAATGCGCGAAACGCAACACGTCAAGGTCGGTCTTGTCGATCGGATACATCCACTGCTCGATTCGGCGCGGCATCAGATGGCCGAGCTGCGGAATGTACCAGGTCAGGGTCACGCAGAAGGCCGCGACCAGATAGGCGACGCAGAGCCCGAGCGTGATCGGTGAGTTGATGATGCGCGACATGCGCTGGGCGCCCCCGAGCGCGCACCAGGCCCCGAACACGAACAGGAGCTGCCAGGCGAACGGGTTGAACGCCCAGAAGCCGTTCGGATAGGCCGTCAGATAGAGATCGAGCTCCCAGGTGAGTGCGTAGAGAACGACCGAGAGCCCGAGCGTGACGTCAGGACGCCAGCGCATCAGCCACAGGATCAGCGGCAGGAACAGCATCAGCACGATGTAGAGCGGCAGCACGTCCATGTTGACGGGGCGGAAGCGCAGGATCAGCGCCTGCACGATCGTCACGTCCGGCTGCTTGAGAAAGTCCATGATCCCCATCTCTTCGGTGTAGAGCGGGTTCTCGAAGCTGGTCGCGACGTAGGAGATCTCGGCAAGGAAGATCGTGAACAGGAAGACGTGGGCGACGTAGATCTGCCAGACGCGGCGCAGGATGCGCGCGGTGGCGACGATGAAGCCGGCATCCTGCATCGCCCGGCCATAGACGAATGCCGCCGTGTAGCCGGAGATGAAGATGAAGATCTCGGTGGCGTCGGAGAAGCCGTAGTTGCGGATCGTGAACCAGGTCAGCAGGTTCGGCGGCAGGTGGTCGATGAAGATCAGCCAGAGCGCCAGCCCGCGAAACAGGTCGAGCCGCAGCTCGCGCTCGCCGACCGCCGGGAAGGTGATCGCAGGAGCAGCGGTGGTGGCGGGTGCAGCGGTGACGGCCGGCGCGGCCGCGACGGCAGATGCAGATGCAGCCGCGCTCGCCGCGGCGGCAGTCTCCGCAGCCGGCGCGGGTGCGGCGCTGGCGGCGGGGGCGGACGGTCCGGCAGGGCGATCGACAATCGACGTCATCAGGCACCGCGTCAAGGCTGCCAGCCCTCGAGGCCCGGCAGGGGAAATGTAGGGCTGCGCAGATTTTACGCAAGCGATGAAGGACTTATCAGCTGGGCCGTGCCCAGTTTTTCGACCTTGGCGGACGGCTGGTGGGCGATCGCACGGCGCAGGACAGGTCGATCGCCGCCAGGGTGCTGCCTGCCGCGCCCGATCCGAGTCCAAGGAATGGATCGCGCGTACGGCCGACAAAGTCCGCGATTCTTGTGCCATAATGCGGAACTGTGTTGAAAGCACGATGGCGTCGCGATTGGTTCCGGCGCGGGTTTCCGCTACAATGCCACCATGTATCGCGCCGTGACTCGCCACATCGAAGTGACCGTCGAACCGAACTTCCTGCCTGAGAAGTCGTCGGTGGCCGATGGCCGCTGGTTCTGGTCCTATACCGTCGTCATCACCAACAGCGGGGAGGAGACGGTGCGGCTGCGCAGCCGGCACTGGATCATCACCGATGGGATCGGCCGGCAGCAGGAGGTCCGCGGCGAGGGCGTGGTCGGCGAGCAGCCGGTGCTCGCGCCGGGCGAGCGCTTCGAATACACCTCCGGTGTCCCGCTCACCACCGCGTCCGGCTTCATGGCCGGCTCGTATCAAATGGAGAGCGAGAGCGGTGAGCACTTCGACATCGCCGTGCCGGCCTTCTCGCTCGACAGCCCCGAGGGCAAGCGGGTGTTGAACTAGCTGAGAAGGCATGCAGTCCGACTGCCCCAAGTCTCGTCTGCTCGCTGTCTCTTGTGCTGCAATACGACAGATCCTGCACCCGCGCCGCACGAAATCGTTCTCGCGACGCATCCCGCGCCCGAGCCTTGTCCATTCACCCGCCCTCTGCAAATAGAGGGCGCAGGGAAGGCCGGGCCTCGGCTGAGGCCTGCGGCCCGCCTGCAGAAAAAATGCAGGCGGCAGGTACCACAGGTTCAGCCGGAACGACCCGGCCCTCCCTGCGCGACGGTTTTAACGGCTGCTTCGCGTTCTCCCTGGTGCGCCGGGCTTGTTGGCCACCATCCTCAACGCGAAGCGGAGCTTCAGCGTGAGTTGATATCAGCATCGGGATATCAGGACCGCGCGACTTGACCGTACGTGCATCGCCGTTCGTCCGCGCAGACTGAACTACGCTGCGGCAACACACGCCCGTCGCATCCCGCTGCCAACGGTCCGTGACGGTCGCGAAACGCCCCTCGTGCGGCAGCAAGACGCGCGGAAATGTGCCAGTGATTTGCCCGACGGCACAAGCGGTTTGTTGCTGCGACCAATCAACGCGACGGGCATGGATGTGGCGTCGATCAGCGAGAAAGCCGATTTTCAACAACGAACTAATCGAGATCGCCGGCGCACACGAACTCCCGACGTTTTCTCCGACGCCGTGCGACGCAGCCTATCAAGCGTCGTCGCGAGGAGCGAAGCGACGACGCGATCCAGAACTGTCGAAGGACTGCGGATCGCGTCGCTGCGCTCGCGATGACGTACGGAGGGTTGTCGCTCGACCACGATCGGTACGACGCGCGGAGCGAGCGCAACAGAGTCAGTTCTCCGTCACGCCGGCTTCGTGCGGGGTGAAGTGATAGACCGAGGAGCAGAACTCGCAGGTGACGACGACCTTGTCGTCCTTGACCATGTCGGCGCGGTCCTGGGGCGAGAAGCTCTTCAGCATGTTGGCAACCGCATCGCGCGAGCAGGAACAGCGCGCCTGCAGCGGCACGAGGTCGAACACGCGCACGCCGCGCTCATGGAACAGGCGATACAGCAGCCGCTCGCCCGACAGCGCGGGATCGATCAGCTCGATATCCTCGACGGTCGCGACCAGCGACTGGCCCTCGACCCAGGCCTCGTCCTCCTCGATCGCATGCAGCTCGGTGCCTTCGGGCGCATCGCCGGGATGCAGGTCGGCTTGGCGCAAGCGCTCCGGCGCCTGCGGCAAAAATTGCGTCAGGAGGCCGCCGGCACGCCAGCGGTGCTTGCCGCCGCTCCACTCCTCGCCGACGGCGAGGCGCACGCGGGTCGGGATCTGCTCGGAGCGCAGGAAGTATTCATGAGCGGCCTCCTCCAGGCTGCCGCCGGTGAGCGCGACCAGCCCCTGGTAGCGGCTCATGTCGGCGCCCTGGTCGATGGTCATCGCCAGATGCCCCTTGCCGAGCAGGCCGCCGGAATCCTTGGCCTCCGCCAGCCGGGCTTCGTCGAAGCGGGCATAGGCACGCAGGCGGTCGGGTGCCTGGAAGTCGACCACCAGGAACGACACCGGGCCGTCGGTCTGGGTCTGCAGGATGAAGCGGCCGTCGAATTTCAGCGCGGAGCCGAGCAAGGTCGTCAGCACGATGGCCTCGCCGAGCAGCTTGCCCACGGGCGCGGGATAAGCGTGCTTGGTGAGAATGTCGTCGAGCGCCGGGCCCATGCGGGTCAGTCGCCCACGCAGATCGAGCGCCGCGACCTCGAACGGCAGCACGGCGTCGTCGACCGGCACCGCCGAGGGGGCGCGGCTGGTATCGAGGTTGATGTCGGTGTCGGGGGGATTGGTTGTCATGGGGCGTATTTGGGGATGATTGAAACGAATGGAAGGGCATCCCCGGCTGTCGTTCCGGCCTTGAGCCGGGACTCATACCGCGGATGCTATCGAGGAACGCCGGTGGTAGTCGCCGACGCTAAGCCGTAACCGACGAACCACGATCGCTCCAACTACGCCGAGCAACGGCCACAGCTGCAAATCAGTTCGATCACGCGGTATGGGTCCCGGCTCAAGGCCAGGACGACACCGGTGAAATTGCGCCGTCGAACCCTAAGCCCGCTCGCCGAAGCACCAGGCCAAGATGCCCTTCTGCGCATGCAGGCGGTTCTCGGCTTCGTCGAACACCACCGACTGCGGGCCGTCGATCACCTCGTCGGTGACCTCCTCGCCGCGGTGGGCCGGCAGGCAGTGCATGAACAGCGCCTCGGGCTTCGCCAGCGACATCAACTTGGAATTGACCTGATAGGGCTTGAGCAAATTGTGCCGATGCTCGCCATCCTTGTCGCCCATCGACACCCAGGTGTCGGTGACGACGCAGTCGGCGCCGGCGACAGCGACTTCCGGATCGTGGCCGAGATGGATGTCGGCCCGGGTGGCGCGGATGAAATCCTTCATCGGCTTGCCGGGCGACAGCTGCGGCGGGGTGGCGACGTTGAGCCGGAACTTGAAGCGCTCGGCGGCATGGGCCCAGGAGGCCAGCACGTTGTTGTCGTCGCCGGTCCAGGCCACGGTGCGGCCCTCGATGGAGCCGCGATGCTCCTCGAAGGTCATCACGTCGGCCATCACCTGGCAGGGATGCGAGCGCCGGGTCAGGCCGTTGATCACGGGCACGGTGGCATGCGCGGCAAGCTCGAGCAGCGCCTCGTGGCTGAGGATGCGGATCATGATGGCGTCGACATAGCGCGACAGCACGCGCGCGGTGTCGGCGATGGTCTCGCCGCGGCCGAGCTGCATCTCGGTGCCGGTCAGCATGATCGCCTCGCCGCCGAGCTGGCGCATGCCGACGTCGAACGACACGCGCGTGCGCGTCGACGGCTTGTCGAAGATCATCGCCAGCACCTTGCCCTCGAGCGGCTTCTTCGCCGGCTCGCGCGCCTTCAAGGTCTTCTTCATCGCGCTGGACAGCGCCAGCACGTTGCGCAGCTCCTCCACCGGCATCTCGGTGAGATCGAGGAAATGACGCGGCGTATTGCCCATGGTCTTGCTCATGATGCGGCCGCCTGCTTGGCAGGCCCGCCCGACAGCGCCGCACAGGCGCGATCGAGCATCTCGACCGATTGTTCGATTTCGGATTCGTTGACGATCAGCGGCGGCAGGAAGCGCACGACGTTGTCGCCCGCGCCGACGGTGAGCAGCTTCTGATCGCGCAGCGCCGTGACCAGATCGCCCGACGGCACCACCGCCTTGACGCCGATGAGAAGGCCCTCGCCGCGGATCTCGGAGATGATGTCGGGATGACGATCGAGAACGGCGGCGAGCTTCTGCTTCAACAGCAACGACATCTTGCGGACGTGATCGAAGAAGCCGGGCGCCAGCATCACGTCGAGCACGGCGTTGGCCGCGGCGACCGCCAGCGGATTGCCACCGAAGGTCGAGCCATGCGAGCCCGGCGTCATGCCCGACGCGGCCTCGGCCGTCGCAAGCACGGCGCCGATGGGAAAGCCGCCGCCGAGCGCCTTGGCCAGCGACATCACGTCCGGCGTGACGCCGAGCCAGCGATGCGCGAACAGATCGCCGGTGCGGCCCATGCCGGTCTGGACCTCGTCGATGACCAGCAACAAACCGTTGTCGTCGCAGAGCTGGCGCAGCGCCTTGTAGAACGGCAGCGGCGCGGTGCGCACGCCGCCCTCGCCCTGCACCGGCTCGACCAGGATGCCGGCGGTGTGCGGACCGATCGCCTTCTTCACGGCTTCGATGTCGCCGAACGGAACCTGATCGAAGCCGTCCATCGGCGGACCGAAGCCGTCGAGATATTTGGCCGACCCTGTCGCGGCGAGCGTGGCGAGCGTGCGACCGTGGAACGCGCCTTCGAACGTAATGATACGATAGCGTTCGGGATGTCCCTTGGCGGCGTGATATTTGCGCGTGATCTTGATCGCGCCTTCCATCGCCTCCGCGCCCGAATTGGCGAAGAACACGTAGTCGGCAAAGCTCTGCTCGCACAGCCGCGCGGCAAGGCGCTCGCCATCCGGGCTCTTGAACAGGTTCGACATGTGCCAGAGCTTGGCCGCCTGCTCCTGCAGCGCCTTGACCAGATGCGGATGCGCATGGCCGAGCGAATTGACTGCGACGCCCGAGGTGAAATCGAGATAACGGTCGCCATTGGTCGCGATCAGCCACGCGCCTTCGCCGCGCTCGAACGAAAGATCGACCCGGGCGAATACGGGGAGGAGATGCGTAGCGGCAACACTGGTCATGGCGGATCACATGAGCTGACGGGCCGGCCGAGACACGCGCCACGCGGCGCCATCGCGCATCAGGGACCCCACCCTGGAAAACAAAATGTGCCGCCTTTTCAAGGCGGCACGTGCATCTATTGTATGCGGGCAGCGGTGGGAGTCAACTACGCGTCAGCTGATGCATGGGGGGCCGGCCCGTGAGATTCCGGACGCCTGACACGCCTCGAGACACGCCACAGGGAACCACGGAATGTGTGGACTGCGGCCGCCGACTCTTGCGCGGGAGTCACGCCATATTGTAGCGTTTTCAACGTCGAGTACGACATCTCGTGCGGCAGTTCTGATCCCTCTCGAAGTTCTCTGAGTTTGCGTAACGTCCGGGTGCCTTGTGCGTGCCCGGCGAGGGACAAGGGATTCTGCCGCCAGGGATTTTCTTGAGACAGCATCGCAGCGCCGTCCCGGAATTGGCCGGCGCAACGCGAAGGGAAAGGTTCGATGACCGTATTGACCTGGTCCGACGATCGCGTCGAGCAACTGAAAAAACTCTGGGAAGCCGGACTGTCGGCCAGCCAGATCGCCGCGGAACTCGGAAACGTGACGCGCAACGCCGTGATTGGCAAGGTGCACCGGCTGGGCCTGTCCGGCCGCGCCAAGAGCCCGGCCACCGCGGCACCGCGCCAGCGCAAGGCGGCCCGCCCGGCACAGCCGATGATGCGGGTGGCGCGCCCGGTGGCGCGCGGCAACACGGCGCTCGCACAGGTTTTCGAGGTTGAGGCGGAGCCCGATCCGGTTGCATTCGACAACGTCGTGCCGATGAACCAGCGGCTGTCGCTGCTGGAGCTCAACGAGGCGACCTGCCACTGGCCGGTCGGCGATCCCTCGAGCGCGGATTTCTTCTTCTGCGGCGGCAAGGCGCTTTCCGGTCTGCCCTATTGCGCGCAGCATTCGCGCGTCGCCTATCAGCCCGCGGCCGACCGCCGCCGCCAGCCGGCGAAGTCGACCACGCGCTGAGGAAGTTGGCCGCGACGGGCGATGAGGATGCTCCGCATCGCCCTGGGATCTCCGGCGGCCTCAACTCACAACGACCATGGACGTGAGCCCGGCCCGCGCCGGGCCGCAGATGCGACGGGCGATCAGGCGCCCCGCGCCGGCTTCGACTGCGGAAAGCACGCCGTGAAGGCGGCACCGTTGCGCGGCACGCTTTCGATCAGCAGCCGGCCGCGATGGCGGTTGAGGATGTGCTTCACCAGGGAGAGGCCGAGCCCGGTGCCGCCTTGCGCGCGGCTGTCGCCGACATCGACGCGATAGAAGCGCTCGGTCAGGCGCGGCAGATGCTCGGGCGCGATGCCGGGGCCGAAATCGCGCACCTTGACCCGGATCTCCGGCGCGTTCTCGGCGGAGACGGCCTGCTCCAGCGAGACGATCACGCGCCCGCCCGAGGCGCCGTATTTCAGCGCGTTTTCGATCAGGTTCTCGAACACGCGCAGCAGCTCCTCGCGGTCGCCGGCGATCGTCACCGGCACGTCCGGCAGGCTGGTCTCGATCACCACCTGGCGCTCGCGCGCCAGCGACTCCAGCCCGTCGGTGACCTGGCGGATGATGGGGACGACGTCGACCATGGCGTGGGGCTGGACATGCGCCGACAGCTCCACCCGTGACAGCGACAGCAGATCGTCGATCAGCCGCGCCATGCGCGTCGCCTGGATGTGCATGATGCCGAGGAAGCGCTCGCGCGCCTTCGGATCGTCCTTGGCCGGCCCCTGCAGCGTATCGATGAAGCCCGAGAGCGCCGCCAGCGGCGTGCGCAGCTCGTGGCTCGCATTGGCGACGAAGTCGGCGCGCATTTCCTCGACCCGGCGCAGCGGGGTCAGATCGTGGAACGTCATCAGCATGCATTTGTCCGTGCCGCCGAACGCCGTCGGCACCGGCACCGGCGTGATGATCAGCTCCATCCAGCGATCGACCGGAACGTGATCGTGATAGGTGGCACGGCGGATCTCGGTGGTGGCGATCGCCTCGCGCAGCGCAGTGATGATCTCCGGCGTGCGCAGCGCGAACTGGGCGAGCTCGCCCTTGCGCAGGGCCGGCGCGAGCTGCGCGGCAGCGGCATTGAGGTGGATGACTCGGCCGGCGCGGTCGAGCAGCACGGCGGGATCGGGGATGCCCTCGACCACCGCGCTGACGGCCGGCGCCTCGACCGGGTTGGCGTGGCGCTCCTCCTCACGCTTGGCGACCGCGCCATGCAGCCGCCACGGCACCAGGGCGGCGGCGGAAATACACAGGAATACCGCCAGGGCCCGCAGCGGCAGCAGCTCGTCCAGCAGCACGAGCCCGGCAAGCGCGAGCGCCGCAGCGAGCAGGATGATCGCGGAATGGCGCAGCCGGTCCGGCCAGGGGGTGAAGATCGAGAGCGGCGTGTCGGAGGGAGCGTCGAGGGCCATCTCGTCCTACTGTTCCCTTGAGCTGGCGTCAGGCACCGGAATCGCTGCGTTTCCTCACAAAAGCGGCTTCCGGTGGGGGGCCCGGATCGAGGCTGAGCGCGGCCTGCCGCAGCCGTTTCGACCGCGTGCTGATGATAACCTCGCGAAACGTCAGCAAGATTACAGAAATGAGGAACGGCGCCAAATAATACAGCATCCGGAACAGGAGCATTCCGGCCAGCAGCTCCTCGCGGTCCATCTGCCACAGCCCGACCAGCATCGCGGCGTCGAACACGCCGAGCCCGCCGGGGGAATGGCTGGCGAAGCCGAGCAGGGTCGCCGAGACGAAGATCACAGCCACCACGACGAAGCCGAGATTGGGCTCGTCCGGCACCAGCACATACATCGCCAGCGCGCAGAAACCGAGGTCGATGATGCCGATCGCGATCTGCAGCAGGGTCAGGGGGCCGCTCGGCAGCACCACGGTCCACGGCCCGCGGCCGACCACGCGCGGCTTGGTCCATACCCAGGCGACATACCCCAACAGACCGACCAGGATCGCGATCGCCACCATGCGGTTGACCCAGGGCGGCAGCTGGTCGATCGAGGCGGCTGCCTCCGGATGATAGCTGATGCCGAGCCCGAGCACGGCCGCATTGCCGAGCCAGAACGTCAGGCCGGCAAGGAAGCAGATCTTGGCGACGTCGATGGCGTTCAGCCCATGGGCCGAATAGACGCGGTAGCGCACGGCACCGCCGGTGAAGACGCTGGCGCCGACATTGTGGCCGATCGAATAGCTGGTGAAGGCGGCCAGCGCGTTGACGCGGTAGGGCACGTGGTCGTGGCCAATCGCGCGCACCGCGAACAGATCGTAGAAGGTCAGCGTGAAATAGCCGGCGGCGACGAACAGCGCGGCGAGCGCGATCTGATGCGGCTCCGTGCTCTTGATCGCCTCGAGCACCTCGTAGGTGTCGATGCCGCGCAGCATGTGGTAGAGGACGTAGCAGGCGACCGCGATCACAGCGATGCTGATCAGCACGCCGAGCTTGTGCAGGACTTGCTTCTCGCGCAGGAACGTGGCCGCTCTGCGTATGGCTTCAAGCATCTACACCTCTCACCGTGATCCGATCACGACGGCCGGGGACGCCGCGCCCCGGAGGCCGCAGCATCATGTGCGCATACAACGCCCTCGTAGCGCGTTTCGACGCATTGGGGAACACGGAGCGTGCGAACAAAAGCGTACACATGGATATACTTAGCAGGCTTTGCGGAAATGCGATGCACCGTTTTGCCGCACATGAGGCAAGACATCAGGCAAAGGCATCGGACAAGGCATCATGCAGGACGGCGGGGCAGCGCACGTCCCCGCCAGCCTGCAAACCCCAGGTTAAACTTTGGTGAGGAACGCGAATCTCCGGGGCTTCCGGGGCGCCCAGCGGTTCGGCGGGTCAGCATGGCTCAACGATAAGCGCGAGCTGCGCGTTTGACAGGTTCGCGCCTCGTCAAACCTTCGTGTCTCGCAGTTGCGATGACCCGGGGCACGCGGACGGCGGGCGCGCCGCCGCAGTCTCGGCAGATGGCGTCGGGTGCAGTCCGGGGCGGCGGTCTCAGGCCGCCGATTTCGTCCGCATGCTGCGGATCACCACCAGCGCCCGAAGCCAGGTGCCGATGGCGCAGCCGACGAGGTAGGGCACGAACATGATCAGCAGCAGCTCGAGCCAGTAGCCGGCCCGGCCGGGAATCAGGCAGGCCACGGCCGTCGCGACCAGGCCGGCGGCCAGCGCCGCCAGCAGCCAGGTCAGCCAGCCCGACACGCGCGGGGCGCGATGCACCACGGCGACCCAGCCCATCGCCAGCCCGATGGCGAATGCGCCGGCCAGCCAGCCCCAGTGAAAGGCAACGAGATAGGCCATGACGTTACCTCACCACGAATTCGATGCGCCGGTTCTGCGCCCGGCCGTCGGCGGTGTCGTTGGCGGCGACCGGCTGGGTGCTGCCATAGCCGATCGCGCTGAAACGGTCGGCCGGCAGTCCGGCCTTGACCAGATAATCGACCACCGCCTGGGCGCGCTTCTGCGACAGCACCTGATTGGCGGCAGAGTCGCCGTCGGCATCGGTGTGCCCGATGATCTCGACATTGGCGGAGGGACAGCGGAACGCGATCTCGACGAGGCGGTCGAGCAGACCGGTGGAATCCCTGTCGAGGTCGCTGCGGCCGGTCTCGAACCGAATCTTGGCCTTGCCGAGCAGGTCGGAGAACAGCTGCTGGCACACCGTGGGATCGACCGGGGCGGCTGCCGGCTTCACCGTGATGTCGGCCTTCACCTGCCAGCCCTGTGGGACATCTTTGGCGAGCCCGGTCCGGATCTGGGCCGCTGCGGCGTCGTAAAGCGCATCACCGGAAATCTTGATGTCACGATCGGACACCACCAGCGTGCCGGTCGACAGCCGCGACAAGGCGCCCAACGCCGGCACCACCGCATTCACGAAATTGGTTGGCGCGCCGAGGCTGTTCTTGAGATTGTCCACGACCTTCTCGCTGAAGAATTTGCGCGATGAAGAGCCGACGACGACGGCGTGGATGTTCTCGTCGGGAACGTTGCCTGCAAGCGTCACGGTGACCGCGACCGGGTCCTTGTAGGCCTGGAAGACATAGGGCGGCGCCTTGACCTCGTTGCTGGCGACCTTGAAGCCGTCCGGCAGCTTTCCGAGCGCGGCCGCGATCGCCTCGCGGCCGCCGAGCTCGCGCGCCATGCCGGACAACGTGACTTCGCCGTCGGAGATCGTGAACTTGCCGTCCTTCAGCTTGGCGATCTGGCCGATCAGCAGCAGCGCCGCATCCTCGAAGCGCGGCGGCGCGCCGCGCGCCAGGCCCATCTGATCCGCGACCTCCACGCCCGGCAACGCCGCCCGGGTCGCGTCCATCAGCTTGCCCTTCAAGGCGGGCAGCGGCGCGCTGCCGCCCAGCGTCACCCGGACGACGTCGCGCTCGGCCGACCAGACGAAGGGCTTGGCCTCGGGGACCAGCCGCGTCTCGTCGTTGACGAGCCGCACGCCGGCCACGCCGTCCACCGCAGCGACCGCATCGCGGCGTCCGGCCTCGGAAAACGCATTGGCGCGCAGCGAGACATCGCGGCCGTCCACCGTGATGCTTGTCCTGTCGAGCACCGCCCCCGTCAGGACGGCCGAACTGCGGCCGGCGAGATCATTCTCCAGGGGAACGGTGCTGGTCCAGGCCGCGAGGCCCCAAAGCACGATCAGCGGAATGACGCCAGGCCACCATTTCCCGCTCCACCTGAAAAGTCCGCGCATTCGTCATCCGTCGCATCGAGGAAGCAGAGAGAAAACAAACCCTTGCATGCCTGTCAAACCGGAAATGAGGAGCGCCGCACGGTACGTTGTGACCGCAGGCTAAGGTTTTCTTCAATCATTCGTCGGTAACCTTGTCCTGACACTCACCGGGCCGCATATTTCAGATGAGGCGATTTCGCAAAACCTTTATCCGTGCCGGCCTGGAAGCGCTGTATCTGAGCGGCGCGCATGTCTGGCTGCGCCCGATCTTCTCGGGCGTGGGTGCGATCTATACGCTGCATCATGTGCGGCCGCCCCGCGACGCCGATTTCCAGCCCAATTGTCACCTCGAGGTCACGCCGGATTTCCTGCGCGAGATGTTGTCGCACCTGCGCGACCACGACATCGAGATCATCACCCTCGACGAGTTGCACAGCCGACTGGTGGCGAAGGACTTCTCGCGCCGCTTCGCCTGCTTCACCTTCGACGACGGCTATCGCGACAATCGCGATTTCGCGCTGCCTGTCATGCGCGAGTTCGATGCGCCGTTCACCATCTATGTGACGAGCGATTTCGCATCGGGACTGGGCCGGCTCTGGTGGGTGACGCTGGAGCGGCTGGTCGCGAAGACTGACGCGATCGACATCGAGATCGGCGGGCTGTCGCTGCAACTCGATGCATCGACGCCGGCCGCCAAATGCGTGACGTTCCAGCGCCTGCACGACTGGCTGCGCGCACTGCCGGGCGAGCACGACGTCCGGCGTGAGATCAGCGCGCTGTGCGCGCGCTACGACGTCGACGAGGCCTCGATCTGCCGTGAGCTCTGCCTGTCCTGGGACGAGCTCCGGGCGCTGTCGACTGAGCCATTGATCTCGATCGGCGCGCATTCGATCAGTCACTGCAATCTCGCCAAGCAGACCGAGGAGACGGCGCGCATCGAGATCGCCGACAGCCGTGCTCGAATCGAGAACGAGTTGCAGCGGCCGGTGCTGCACATGGCCTACCCCTACGGCGACCGCGCCGCCGCTTCCCAGCGCGAATTCGTGCTGGCGGCCGCGAGCGGCTACAAGACCGCCGTCACCACCCGGCCCGGCATGATCTTCGCGGAAAGCGCCGATCATCTCACGGCCCTGTCGCGCGTCTCGCTGAACGGCCATTACCAGCACGCCCGCGTGCTGCCGGTGCTGACCTCGGGCGCGGCCACCGCGATGTGGAACGGCTTTCGCCGCATCGACGCGGCATAGCCCCGCCATAACGTTGCCCTCCGATTGAATTGCGGCGAATTCGTGCGACTGCGTCTCACTTGACGTGCTGGCGCGTCCCGCTCACAAGCGCGCATGACATAAGGAAAGGGAGGCTTCATGCTCAGGAACTTGTTCTCACTCGAAGGACGCGTCGCGCTCGTCACCGGCGGCTCGCGCGGCATCGGCAAGATGATCGCATCCGGCCTGCTCGCGCATGGCGCGGCGAGGGTCTACATCACCGCGCGCAAGGCCGGGCCCTGCGAGGCGACCGCCAAGGCACTGACGACGGAATATGGCGGCGAATGCGTCGCGCTGCCGATCGACATTTCGACGATGGCCGGCATCGAGACGCTCGCGGGCGAGATCAAGAAGCGCGAGCCCAAGCTCGACATCCTCGTCAACAATGCCGGCGCAGCATGGGGCGCCGACTTCGACGAATTCCCGGAGAGCGGCTGGGACAAGGTGATGAACCTCAACCTCAAGACGCCGTTCTTCCTGACCAAGGCGCTCGCAGCTCCCTTGCGTGCGGCGGCCAGCGCCGAACGGCCGGCAAAGGTCATCAACATCGCCTCGATCGACGGCATCTTCGTCAACCCGCTCGAGACCTATTCCTATGCGGCGAGCAAATCCGGCCTGATCCATCTGACGCGGCGCATGGCGGCCAAGCTGATCAAGGACCACATCGTGGTGACCGCGATCGCGCCCGGACCGTTCAAGTCCGACATGAACAAGGCCGCGCGCGACAACGCCGACGAGGTCGCCTCGCGCGTGCCCGCTGGGCGCATCGGCACCGACGAGGACATGGCTGGCACGGCGATCTTCCTCGCCTCGCGCGCGGGCGACTACGTGGTGGGGAATACGATCGCGGTCGATGGCGGCATCGTCTACGCGAACCCGGGCATTCCGGGTGCGGGATGGGACAGCTGAGAAGGGCGAATAGCGAATAGCGAATAGCGAATAGCGAATAGCGAATAGCGAATAGCGAATAGCGAATAGCGAATAGGCTACTTCCCCTATTCGCTACTCGCAACTCGCTATTCGCCTCTCATCAAGTCTCGATCTTCACGTACTCGAAGTCACCCGGCTTGTTGTCGATCCCGACCTTCGGGGGCGCGATCCACGAGGCGTATTCGCCGATCTCGGTGACCGGCTTCATCAGCGAGGAGATGTAGGCGCCGTCGTCGGCCGACGGCAGCCAGTCGCCCTTGCGCTTCGCCCACGTGCCCTCGTCGATCAGGATGCCGTCGGGCGTCGCATGGACGTCCTTGAACTCGCCGATGGCGCGGTGGAAGGCGGTATGCGGCAGCTTGAGCTGGAAGTCGTAGCCTGCGGTCGTGATGATCTTGTTCCAGCGCAGCAGGCCCTTGACGCAGTCCTGCGAATAGTCGTCGCGCAGGCGCATGTTGAGCGCGGTCAGCGCCGGCTCGTCGACCCGCTTGATCTCGCCGTCGACCAGCTTGAGCACCGGATAGGTCGAGTTCTTGAGCTGGTGATCGTCCTGGATCTGGGTCTCGTGATAGCGGCCCTTGATGCCGGCATTGAAGGCATTGGCCGCGTTGGTCGAGACCTCCGAGCCGAACAGGTCGAGCGACAGCGTGTAGTGCAGGTTCAACTTCTTCTGGATGGTCGGCAGGTCGATCACGCCCAGCGCGCGGACCTTGGCGATGTCGGTGGGATCGTCGATCCCGGCGGCGCGCATCGCCTCGACCGTGCGCTGGATGACGCGGCCGACGCCGGTCTCGCCGACGAACATGTGATGCGCCTCCTCCGTCAGCATGAAGCGGCAGGTGCGCGACAGCGGATCGAAGCCGGACTGCGCGAGCGAGTGCAGCTGCATCTTGCCGTCGCGGTCGGTGAAGTAGGTGAACATGAAGAACGACAGCCAGTCCGGCGTCTTCTCGTTGAAGGCGCCGAGCATGCGCGGGCTGTCCGCATCGCCCGACCGGCGGCGCAGCAGCTCGTCGGCCTCCTCGCGGCCGTCGCGGCCGAAATATTTCTGCAGCAGGTAGACCATCGCCCAGAGGTGACGGCCCTCCTCGACGTTGACCTGGAACAGGTTGCGCATGTCGTAGAGCGACGGCGCCGTCTTGCCGAGATGGCGCTGCTGCTCGACCGAGGCCGGCTCGGTGTCGCCCTGGATCACGATCAGGCGGCGCATCAGCGCGCGATATTCGCCGGGAACCTCCTGCCAGGCCGGTTCGCCATAGTGCTCGCCGAACGGGATCTTGCGATCCTCTTCCTGCGGAGCCAGCAGGATGCCCCAGCGATAGTCGGGCATCTTGACGTAATCGAACTTCGCCCAGCCGCGCGGATCGACCGAATAGGCCGTGCGCAAGTACACCAGCGACTGCTGGAAGCCCTCGGGGCCCATGTCGTTCCACCAATCGACGTAGCCGGGATGCCAGCCTTCCAGCGCCTTGAGGACCTGGCGGTCCTCGGCGAGATTCACGTTGTTCGGAATCTTGGTCGAGTAGTCGACGTTCATGATGTTCATGTTCATGGCGTGCCTCCCTGAAATCTTCCCGGTGGTCATGCCCGGCCTCGTGCCGTGCATCCACGTCGTTCGTGTCGATTAGCTCGCGGATGGCCGGGTCAAGCCCGGCCATGACGGATGATAACTACACGCGCGTCATGTCATATTGCGGCCGCTCGCCGGTGCCGTAGCGCCGGAGTGCGCCCTCCTCGCCGACCGCGTTGGGCCGCTGGAAGATCCAGTTCTGCCAGGCGGTGAGGCGGGCGAAGATCTTCGATTCCATCGTCTCGGGGCCGGCGAAGCGCAGATTGGCTTCGAGACCCGTGAGGCTGTCGGGCGAGAAGCTGGCGCGCTCCTCGAGGAAGACGCGGATCTCGTCCTCCCAATCGATGTCATCCAGCGCGAAGGTCACGAGGCCGAGCTCCTCGGCCTCATCGGCTTCGAGCGGCTTGCCGACCTGCTCACGCACACGCGCGAGATCGGTGGGATCGGCGAGGAAGCGCGACTCCAGCCGGGTCAGGCCGTGACTCATCGGATAGGGCCCGAAATTCATCGCCGACAGTTCGATCGCCGGCGCCGGGCGGTTGTCGCCCTGGATGGTGCCGATCAGCATGTAGGAGCGGTCGGAAGCGAACACCAGCTCGGCGAGCGTGCCGGCGAAGCAGGAACCGGGCTCGACCAGCGTGACCAGCGTGCGCGAGGTGACGTCGATGCGCTTCAGCACCCGCTTCCAGTAATGCCTGACCTCGTTGACCAGCCAGTGCGCCTTGTTGGCCTCAAGGAACGCGTCATGCGCGAGCACCTGGGCGCGATCGCCATGCGACTTGAACACCAGCATGGCGATGCCGAGCTCGTTGATGCGCAGATGCAGGATGGCGTCATCGAGTTCGCGCGCGACCTGCAGCGGCCAGAAGGAAGCGCCCTGCCCGATCATGCCGTCGATGTCCGCAGGTGGCGCGGCCTCGGGAGCCGAGATGGTGATCGTGGCGATGCGGGCCGTGCGGTCGATGTCGACATTGACGAAGCCGTAGCGCACGCTCGACGCATCGATGACGCGCTTCAGCGGCGTCAGCGCGACGCCCTTGCCGCTGCCGTTGCGCTTGGAGGCGGCTGCGAATTCCTTGGCGCGCTCGGCCACCTTGGCATCGACCTTGGAGTTCGGCGCGATCTCGTCGACGAGGCGCCATTGCACGGCGCGCTTGCCCTTGACCCCCTCCTCCGTGGTGCAGAACGCGTCCGCGCGATCGCGGCGGACCTTGCGCTTGTCGACGACGCGGGTGAGACCGCCGGTACCCGGCAGCACCGCGAGCAGCGGCACTTCCGGCAGCGACACCGACGACGAGCCGTCATCGGCGAGGATGATGTGATCGGTGGCGAGCGCGAGCTCATAGCCGCCGCCGGCCGCGGTGCCGTTCACCACGGTGATGAAGCGCTGGCCGGAATTCTCGGATGAATCCTCGAAGCCATTGCGGGTCTCATTGGTGAACTTGCAGAAGTTCACCTTGTGGGCGTGGGTCGCGCCCGCAAGCATGCGGATGTTGGCGCCGGCGCAGAACACGCGCGGCTTGGCCGAGCGCAGCACCACGACCTTCACTTGCGGGTGCTCGAAGCGCAGCCGCTGCACGGCGTCGGCGAGCTCGATGTCGACGCCGAGATCATAGGAATTGAGCTTGAGCTGGTAGCCCTCGAACAGGCCGCCATTCTCGTCGACGTCCATGGCGAGCGTCGCCACCTCGCCATCGATCGAGAGCTTCCAATGTTTGTAGCGGGAGGGATCGGTCTGAAAATCGATGAACGTCTTGCCTCCCGCGAGCACGCGGTCTTCCCCGGCCATGTGTCACCCTTCGTTGGAGTGCTTATCGTTGAGATGCACAATAATTCATGTTATGGCTGTCGTCTACGACAAAAAGCCGAAACATGCACTTTGTTTCATGTTCGTGATGCCGGGGCCGGCAAGGTCGCGGCCGCGAACTCGGCAATGACCCGCAAGGTGGCGTCCGGCGCCTCGCGATGCGGGGAATGGCCGGTGTTGGGCAGCATCGTCACCTCGACCGGGCAGTAGCACTCCTCCTGGATGGTCTCGACCTGGCGGATGGTGCCGTACTGGTCGTCGACGCCCTGGATCACGACCACGGGAACGCGGATGTAGGCGAGGTCGCCGGTGATATCCCAGGCCCGGAATGCCGGATCGAGCCAGGCGCCGTTCCAGCCGTAAAACGCGTTGTCGACGTCCTTGTGCCAGCGGCCGAGCTTGGTGCGCAGTTCCGTGGTTTCGTAAGTGGTCTTGATCGCGGCGATCGACGACACAGAGATGTCCTCAACGACCACATGCGGCGCGATCAGCACGATGCCGTCGAGGCGATGGTCGGCGTGGCTGCCCCCGTAGATCGCCGCGATCGACGCACCATCGGAATGGCCGACGAGAAGACCGCGCTGAAAGCCGATTTGATCGAGCAGCTTCGGCAGCACATCGCGCGCCTCGCGCTGCATGTAGTCGAGCGGCCGCGGCAGAGACACCGGGCTGGAGGCGCCGTAGCCCGCGCGCGAATAGACGAACACGGAAACGCCGGTGGCTTGCTGGAGCTTGTCGGGAAAGTCGCCCCACAACCCGACCGAGCCGAGCCCTTCATGCAGCAGCACGATGCACGGAGCGTCAGAGGGCTGCGGACCGATCAGGCGATATTCGAGATCGGCGGAATCGATGGTGAGGAAGCCGTTCGATGAAAGCTGCACGGGTCACTCTCTCCTTCGTCATGCCCGGGCTTGACCCGGGCATCCACGTCTTTCTTGTCGAGGCGGAATGGATGGCCAGGTCAAGCCCGGCCATGACGACAACCAAGAGCAGGACCACTCCGAGAGTGGGGCCAACTACTGACCCGCTCCCTCACGCAGCTTGAAGCGCTGGATCTTGCCGGTCGCGGTTTTCGGCAGGCTGTCCACCACCTCGATCCAGCGCGGATATTTCCACGGGCCGATCTTCTGCTTGACGTGTTCCTTCAGTGCCTCGTGCAGGGTCGAGCGATCGACGCTCGGGCGCAGCACGACATAGGCCTTCGGCTTCAACAGCCCCTCCGGATCGGCTTCCGGCACCACGGCAGCCTCGAGCACCGAGGGATGCGTGATCAGCGCGCTCTCGACCTCGAACGGCGACACCCAGATGCCAGAGACCTTGAACATGTCGTCGGAGCGGCCGCAGAAGGTGTAGCGCCCGTCGGCGTCGCGGACATATTTGTCGCCGGTGCGCGTCCAATAGCCCTCGAACGTCGAGCGGGTCTTGTGGCGCTGATTCCAGTAGCCCTCGCCGGCGGACGGTGCATGCACCAGCATCTCGCCGACCTCGCCGTCCGGCACGTCCTGGCCTGCCTCGTTGACAAGACGAACCTGATAGCCCGGCACGGGGCGCCCCGATGAGCCGTATTTGATGTCCCCGGGCACGTTGGACAGGAAGATGTGCAGCAGCTCGGTCGAGCCGACACCATCGAGAATGTCGACGCCGAACCGCGCCTTCCAGGCATTGCCGACCGATTCCGGCAGCGCCTCGCCGGCCGAGGTGCAGATGCGCAGAGCGCTGCCGGCCTTCTCATGGCGCAGCGACTCATCGTGCAGCATCGCGGCGAACAAGGTCGGCACGCCGTAGAAGATGGTCGGATTGTAGCGGTTGAGGAGCTTGAACATCAGCGCCGGCGTCGGGCGCTCGGAGTTGAGGATCGTAGTTGCGCCGACCGACAGCGGGAAGGTCAGCGCATTGCCGAGGCCATAGGCGAAGAACAGCTTTGCGGCTGACAGACAGACATCGCTCTCGCGGATGCCGAGCACTTGGCTGGCATAGGTCTCGGCCGTTGCGGCGAGATTGCCGTGCAGATGGCGCACGCCTTTGGGCATGCCGGTCGAACCGGATGAATACAGCCAGAACGCAGGCTCATCCTCGTGGGTCGCGACCGTGTCGAACTGATCGCTCTCGCGCGCGAGCTCCTCGGTGAGCAGCTTGTGGCCGAAGGCATTGGCGCCGGACACGACGACGCAATCGAGATCCGGCATCCGGCCGACAATGTCCTTCACCACCGGATACAGCGCCTCGGACACGAACAGCACGCGGGCGCGGCAGTCGGCGAGCACATACGCGTATTGTTCAGAGGTCAGCAGCGTGTTGAGCGGCACCGGGACGACGCCCGCGCGCATGGCGCCAAGAAACACCGCGGGGAAATCCACCGTATCGAGCATGATCATCGCCACGCGCTCCTCGCGGCGGACGCCAAGGCGGCGCAGCATGTTGGCGACGCGGCAGGTCTGCTGTTGCAGACCGCGATAGGTCAGCTCCGAGACCGTGTCCGTGTAGGCGAGCTTGTCGCCGCGCCCCGCCTCGACATTGCGGTCAAGCAGCCACGATACCGCATTGTACGACTTCACGGCATTCTCCCCGGATTTTTGAATTATAATTCATACAAGGCCACCAACATCGCTTGCTGTCAATCCTCCCCGGCATTATGTTTCCTACTCAAAAGAGTGCCTCAGGGATATGACGCCACACAGCGATGCCCCGCGCGACGACGGCCAGTCCGCGGCCGAGACCGATTTCCTCGACCAGCTGGGCCAGCGGGTGCGGCGGATGCGCGGCCTCGCCGGCATGTCGCGCAAGGTGCTGGCCGAGGTCTCCGGGATTTCCGAGCGCTACATCGCCCAGCTCGAGAGCGGCAAGGGCAATGTCTCGATCGTGCTGCTGCGCCGCATCGCCAACGCGATCAACGCGCCGCTCGACGACATCATCCCCGGCGGCGAGCCATCGCCGGACTGGCCGGTCATTCGCGATCTCCTGAAGAAGGCGAGCCCGAGCCAGATCGCCGAGGTCAAGGAGCTGCTTGCCGGGGGCGCATCGGCGCCGCTGCGGCGTTCGTTCTCAGGCATTGCGCTGATCGGCCTGCGCGGTGCCGGCAAGTCGACGCTCGGCAAGATGCTGGCGGAGCGGATCGGCTGGAGCTTCGTCGAGCTGAACAAGGAGATCGAGCGGCAGAACGGGCTTTCGGTTGCCGAGATCATCGCGCTCTACGGCCAGGAAGGCTTTCGCCGCATGGAGCAGGCCGCCCTGGTGCAACTGCTCGCGCGCAAGGAGCCGATGGTGCTGGCGACCGGCGGCGGCATCGTCTCCGAGCCGGTCACCTTCGACCTGATCCTGACCTCGTTCTACACGATCTGGCTCAAGGCCGAGCCGGAGGAGCACATGGGGCGCGTGCGTAAGCAGGGCGACCTCCGCCCGATGGCCGACGACCGCTCGGCGATGGCCGAGCTGCGCAACATCCTGGCGAGCCGCGAGCCGCTGTACGCGAGGGCCAATGCGGTGGTCGATACGGCGGGACTGTCGGTCGAAGCGGCGGCCGCACGGCTGGGCGAAGCCGTGAAGCCGGTGCTGACTGGCGACGCCCGGATGTTCGCGCGGGCGTGAGACGTCGTGCGACTTCGATCGCGCCGCAAGCGTCCGGTACGCATTAACCACCACCCACATTTCAATACCGGCGAGACTCGCCACACACCCTCCGATTGATTAATCAATCGTTAAGTCACTGGAGGACGTGGGATGCAAAATCGTCGTCGCGAGGCTCGCCAGCGCGTCTACTATGGCGGCGTGCTGACCTTCAATTCAGGCTGCTCGACGCTGGCCTGCGTCGTGCGCAATTTCAACCACCGCGGCGTCAAGGTCGAGCTCGAGGGCAGCGTGCTGCTGCCGGACCGCGTCGAGATCAGCATCGAACGGCGCGGATGGTCACGACCGGCGCAGATGGTGTGGCGCGACGGCGCGGGCGCCGGCCTCGCCTTCCTTCACGACGATGGCGAGGTGATCGATCTCGAAACGGCGCGCGCCTTGCGCCTGCAGGAGCGCGCCAACAGGCAGCTCAAATCGCGCCTTGAGCAATTGCTCTCGGGGCACTGAGCAATGTCCGAATCCTCGCAAGAGCACGATGACTGGCTGATCGCCTCCGATGCGCCGCCGCCGGTCGCGGCGCGCGCCGCCGAGCGCCCGCGATCGCACTGGCTCCGGCGCGTCACGCTGCTGCTCGCCGCCCAATATGTCATCGTGCTGGTGATCGGCGTCGCGGCGGCCTCGACCGTGCGCGCATTCGTGCTGCCGGAAGTCACCGGTCGCTTCGAGGCGCTTGCAGCGGCGCTCAAGCGAACGCCGCTGCCTTGAGTTCTGAGCTGGTCACTCGATCTCCCGCAGCTCCGCATAGGTCAGCGGCTTGAGGCTGGCGCCATCGAAATAGACGAAGCGCAGGCGGCGGCGGCGGGAGATGAAGTTCGACGGCAGCGGATCGTAGCGGAAGGTGACGCCACCGAGATGCGGCGTCAGGCTGCCGACGTCCGTCAGCGCGTCGATCTCGACGCGCAGCAGCTTGAGGCTCGTGCCGTCGCGCAGGATCTCGAACGGGACCCGCGCCAGCCGCAGGAAGCTGGTCGGATCCGGCGCGGCGATGAAGCCGTCGACGAAGGCGGCTTCGACCTTGTCGAGATCCGGCTCGACCACCGCGGCAGGCTTGGCGCCCTCAGGCTGATGCGGCGTCTGCCATTGCACCGGCGAACGGTGGCCGTGCGGATGGTTGTGGCCGGGGCCATGCGTCGGATGGTCGTGATGATGGTCGTGGCCATGATCGTGGTGATGATCATGATGATGGCCGTGATGGTGGTGATGATGACGCATCGCGGACCTCAGTAGCTGACCGGCTTGTTGATGATATGCTTGTGGCTGCCAAGCTTGCCGTGGGCGACCATCGAGCCGAGCGCCTCGACGACGACGCGGACGCCGATCAGCGCGGTAATGTCGGAGGTGTCGTAGGGCGGCGAGACCTCGACCACTTCGAGCCCGCACAGGCCCTCGGCGGCGACGAGACCCAACAGCTTGAGCGCCTCGCGCGGCAGGAAGCCGCCGGGCTCCGGCCAGCCGGTGCCGGGCACGAAGCCGCAATCGATGGAGTCGACGTCGAACGAGATGTAGACCGCGTCGGCATCCTTCCAGGCCAGCTCGAGCGCGATCTCGGCGGTCTTCTCAAGGCCGATCTTCTCGATGTCGGCGATGGTCAGCACGTTGGTGTTGCGCTTGCGCGCGACCTCGACGCCCTCGCGCGGCACCTGCCAGCCGCCGATGCCGAGCTGCACCAGATTGGTCGGCGACACGTTCGGCAGGTTGGTCGCCCAATACCATGGCGTGGTGTGCATGCGCTCGTCGAGATCCTTCTCCTGGATGTCGATGTGGCGGTCGAAATGGATGATGCCGATCCTCTTGTCGGTGCACTGCGCGATGCCGCGCACGCAGGGAAAGCCGATCGAGTGATCGCCGCCGAGCATGATCGGCAGCGCGCCGGACGAGAACACATGCGCGACGCCGCGGCTGATCTGGTCAAAGCTCTTTTCCAGATTGGCGGGAATCGTGAAGACGTCGCCGGCATCGCACAAGGTCATCTGCTCGCGCAGGTCGACGCCCAGCTCGTAGTTGTAGGGCGTGTAGAGCGCGGAGATGCGGCGGATGCCCTGCGGCCCGAAGCGGGTGCCGGGCCGATAGGTGGTGCCGGAATCGAAGGGGATGCCGATCACCGCAGCGTCGTATTTGCCGACGTCGCGGACGTTCTCGACATACGGCGCCTTCATGAAGGTGTTGATGCCGGCGAAATGCGGCAGCTCGCCGCGGGCGAAGGTCGGGATGTCGCGGTCCGTCAGCGTGTCGGCGCCGGGCAGGCCCATGTCGAGCGCCCATTGTCGCTCCTTGCGCCAGCCGTTGGTCGGCAGCTTGCCCTCGGCCTCCAGCGCCTGCCAGCCTTGCGTGGCCATCTTGTCGAAGTCCGGATGGTGACGGCGCATGCACCGGCGCTGCGAGTGCAATCCGGCGCGGCGCGACCGGCGCATGAATGGGAATGACATGGGAGACTCTCCTTCGTTTCTTTCGACGTTTCTTGAACTGACTATTGCGTCGCCTGCAGGCTGGCGCGGATGAATCCGAGCACGGGCACGGCGCTGTCGCGGGTGAGATCGAGATCGTAGGTGATGCGCGCGCCGAACCGCTCCGGCGCCTGCGGATCCTTGCGCGGACGGTCGAGCGCGATCAGCCGCGTTGCGAGCCCGAACGCCTCCTTGATGTCGTGGGTGACCATCACGATGGTCATGTTGTGCTGGCGCCACAGCGGCTTGATCAGCGCATGCATCTGGGCGCGGGTGCCGGGATCGAGCGCGCCGAAGGGCTCATCGAGCAGCAGCACGCGCGGCTGCTTCGCCAGGGCCTGCGCGATAGCCAGGCGCTGCTGCATGCCGCCGGACAACGCGCTTGGGTATTTGTCGCGATGCTCGGCCAGGCCGACGGCCTCGATCAGCGCGAGGCTCTTCTCCATCGCCGCCTTGCGCGCCGATCCGAACAGCCGCGCCGTGAACGGGCTGCCGGCAAGCTCGTAGCCGAGCAGCACATTGCCGAGCACGGTCAGATGCGGGAACACCGAGTAGCGCTGGAACACGATGCCGCGGTCCGGTCCGGGCTCGGCCGGAAACGGCCGGCCGTCGAGCAGCACCGCGCCCTGGCTCGGCCTCTCCTGGCCGAGGACCAGGCGCAGGAAGGTGCTCTTGCCTGCGCCGGACGGGCCGACGATCGACAGGAACGTGCCGGAGGCGATCTCGAGATTGATGCGCTCGAGCACGACCTGGTTGCCGTATTCGACCCAGACGTTGCGGAAGGAGAGCGTGCTCATCAGCGGCTCCCTCGCGCATATGCCCACGGAAAGGCGTGCCGTCCGAACCAGACCAGCGCGTAGTCGAGGATGTAGGCAAGCAACGTGATCCAGACGACGTAGGGCAGGATCACATCCATCGAGAGATAGCGGCGGACCAGGAAGATGCGGTAGCCGAGTCCGACATCGGAGGCGATCGCCTCGGCCGAGATCAGGAACAGGAAGGCGGGCCCGATCATGAGCCGCAGCCCCTGGATCAGGCGTGGCATGATTTGCGGCAGCACCACCCGGATCGCGACCTGCCAGGTCGAGGCGCCCAGGGTCTGCGCCTTGATCAGCTGCTCGCGCGGCATGTTCTGCACCTCGAGCGAGAGGTCGCGCACCAGGGTCGGCGTGACGCCGATGATGATCAGCACCACCTTGGACAGCTCACCGAGGCCGAACACGATGAACAGAACCGGCAGCACCGCCATCGGCGGGATCATCGACAGAACCGCAATCAGCGTGCCGAAGCCGGCGCCGGCCACCGGCAGCAATCCGATGGCGAGTCCGAGCACGAGACCGATGGCGGCGGAAATGCCGAGGCCGAGCGCGAGGCGCTGCAGGCTCGCCGACGTGTCGGACCACAGCACGTAGTCGCCGGAGCGGCGATCCGGCTCGGTCGCGAGCCGCTTGGAGGTCGCGACCATCTCGGAGACCGGCGGCAGCAGCTTGTCGTCGGGATTGTCCGCGCGCCGCTGCGCCGATCCGACCACGTAGATCAGCGCGATCAGCAGGAACGGCAACAGGGCCAGCAACAGCCGGCTGCCCCGGTTCGGAACGACGTTCATGGCACGCGGCATCAACAGGCTCCCTCAATCCTCATGGTGAGGGGCGCGTCAGCGCCGTCTCGAACCATGAGGCCCCGATGTGGGCCTCATCCTTCGAGATGCTTGCGCTCGCGCAAGCTCTTCAGGATGAGGGGTGGCACCGGCGGCGGTCCAGGAAGCGGATCAGAGCTTCCCTTCGGCCGCCATCTTCATGAAGGTCGGATCGAAGCGCAGCTTGACATTGCTGGCCGCGCCCAGCGCCTTCGTCGGCGTGGAGATGCCGACCGCGTCCTTCGACTTCACGTTCTCGCCGAGCAGGTTGTGATCGAAGCAGAAGGTGCGCACGAGATCCATGATCTTGGGCAATTCCGGTCCGGTCACGAAGGCGAGCGCGTCCTTCGGCTCGTAGTACATGAACGTCGTCTTGAGCTGGGTCTCGAAGCCGGCGAGATCGGTGCCCGACAGCTTGGCCATCGCCTCGCGCGCGGCCTTGCCCTTCTCGCTCTGGTCCTTCATCAGCGCGATGGTCTCGTACCAGATGCCGACCAGCGCCTTGCCGAGCTCCGGATTGTCCTTGAGCGTCGCGCTGTTGACGACCAGGAGATCCTCGATCTCGCCTGGGATCTTGCTGGAATCGAACACCAGCGTTGCCCCCGGCTCGGCCTTCACCTCCAGCAGTTGCGGATTCCAGGTGACCACGGCCGTCGTGTCCGGCGACTTCGCGGCGGCGACGATGTCGGCGTCCGAGGTGTTGACGGTCTTGATGTTCTTCTCGGACAGTTTCGCGGTCTCGAGGCCGCGCGCCAGCAGATAGTGCGACACCGAGAGCTCGACGAGGTTGACCTTCTGGCCCTTGATGTCGGCCATGGTCTTGCCCTTCTTCAGCACGACACCGTCATTGCCGTTGGAGTAGTCGCCCATGATGATGGCCGACGTGTCGACGCCGCCGGCAGCGGGGATGGTCAGCGCATCCATGTTGGTGACGGTGACGCCGTCGAACTTGCCGGCGGTGTACTGGTTGATCGACTCGACGTAGTCGTTGATCTGCGTGATCTTGATCGAGATGCCGTATTTGTCCGCCCACTTCTTGACGATGCCGGACTCGGCCGCATAGGGCCACGGCATCCAGCCGACATAGATCGTCCAGGCGATGTTGAATTCCTTCTTCTTCTCAGCTGACGCGGATGACAGCGATGCGGTCGCCAGCGTCGATGCAGCGAGCAGTGCAACAAACAGATTTCGCGCTTTTCCCATGTCCAGTCCCTCATCGGTTTTCTGACCGCGGACTGGCATGAAGAACCTCGTGCCTGCCAAGCGCGGCCACTGAGGTCTCCCGGGTTTTTATCCCGCCGTGCACCAGGGCTCTCCCCTGGCGGCTGCTCTCGGACCAGCATTCTCGATGGAGAACCGGAACCCTAGCTGCCAACTCTGAGCAACGAGGGGAGCAATCCGCGTGCCAGGGAAAAATGCTTGCGATTCAACGGAACCAGCGGCACGCTGTGCTCAAAAATTCGGCACACAGAATTCTTCTTGGGCGAGGTGGCGCGTCAGCCGACGCCGGCCATGCAACGACAGCATGAACCGTCCGGTGCACGGGGGGCGACATCATCAGGCAGGCCCGTCAGTCGCAGTGGCTTGGAGTCTCGTTGATATGATCAGGTCTTCCGGGATCGCATTGGCAACCATTCTGGCTCTCAGCCTCGCCGCCGAGGCAGCCTTCGCGCAGAGCGCGCCCGCTCCCGATGCGCCGGCGCAACCTGCTCCCGCCGCGAGCCCCACCCCGACAGCCACTCCGGCACCAGCCGCCTCGGCCGAGAAACCTGGCGACGCCAAGCCGGCCAGCGAGGCGGCCGCGCCGAAGAAGAAGCGGACGAGGACCAGCACGCGCAAGGAAGTCGAGGACTCCCTGCGCAGCGGCACGGTGCCGTCGCGCTATCGCAGCCGGGTGCCGAAGGAGTACCAGAAGTACATCCCGTTCCGTCGCTGAGGTCTAGAGTGGCGGTGTCATTTTCACGATGACTCCGACGATCAGCATGAAGGCGAGACACAGCCCCGTCTCAAGGTCGGAATGAACAGACCAGAAGCCGCGCAGGCCGGCCACGGCTTTCTGCGGTGATTCGATTCGGATACGAGGTGCACGCATTTGTTCAACCTCTGATAAAAGGAAAAACAAACTACTACCCTGGAAAAATAGTCCCGTCCAAGCCGCGCCTCAATGCGAAAAATCAGCGCATGTCGGGGCAGCTAGCAAAATCTACGCCCGACGCCCGACGCGATCTTGATTTGAGTCAATCCGCTTCCACGTCGGAATAGCCGGCAGCGCGCCGCCTCAAATACCCAGATAGCGGTGCTGCAGCTCCGGCTCGGCCATCAGTTGCTCCGACGTGCCATGCCACACGGTGCGGCCACGCTCGATGATGTAGTGGCGGTCGCAGATGCGGGTCAGATGCTCGACGTTCTTGTCGATCACCAGGATCGACTGCCCGCGCGATTTCAGCAGCGACAGGCAGTTCCAGATCTCCTCTCGGATCAACGGCGCCAGACCCTCGGTCGCCTCGTCGAGAATGAGGAGTTTCGGGTTGGTCATCAGCGCCCGGCCGATCGCCAGCATCTGCTGCTCGCCGCCGGAGAGCTGGTTGCCCATGTTGCTGCCGCGTTCGGCGAGCCGCGGAAACAAGGCGTGGATCTTGTCGAGCGTCCAGGGATCGGACGCGCCGAGCCGGTTGGCCGAGGCCGCCACGAGATTCTCGGTGACGGTCAGATTCGGAAAGATCTGCCGTCCCTCCGGCACCAGGCCGATGCCGAGCTGAGCGATCCTGTAGGACGGCAGCTTTCGTGTCTCCTGACCGCTGAAGCGGATCAGGCCGGCGCGCGCCTGGGTCAGACCCATGATCGAGCGGATCGTGGTGGTCTTGCCCATGCCGTTGCGGCCCATCAGCGAGACCATCTCGCCGGGACGGATCGCCAACGACAGGCCGAACAAGACCTGGCTCAGGCCGTAACAGGTCTCGATGCCGTCGACCTCGAGCAGCATGGCGCTTGTCCCCAGATCAACCATGGCCGACCACCACATGCTGATCGCCGAGATAGGCGCGCTTGACCTCCTCGTTCTGCCGGATCTCGTCCGGTCTGCCCGAGGCGATGATGCGGCCATAGACGAGGACCGAGATGCGGTCGGCGAGCGCGAACACCGCCTCCATGTCGTGCTCGACCAGCACGATCGACACTTCCTTGCGCAGCTCGTTCAGCAGCTTCACCATGCGCTGCGACTCGGTCACCCCCAGGCCGGCCATCGGCTCGTCGAGCAGCAGCAGTTGCGGCTTGGTCGCGAGCGCGACGGCGAGCTCCAGCTCGCGCTGCTCGCCATGGCTGAGCTTCGACACCAGCACGTCGGCGCGATGGCCGAGACCGACGCGCTCCAGCGCGGCCTGCGCGGCGGCACGCAGCGGCTTGTCCTTGCGCGCGGCGGCGAAGAAACGGAACGAGTGCTTGCCGTCATGGGCTTGCGCCGCAAGCGCGACATTGTCGGCTGCGGTGAAGTCGGTCAGCAGCGAGGTGATCTGGAACGAACGTGCCAGCCCCAGCGCGCTGCGCTTATAGGCGGGGAAATGCGAGATGTCGCGGCCCCCTAGGAAAATGCGACCCGCATGCGGCGCCAGGTGGCCGGTGAGCTGGCTGATCAGCGTGGTCTTACCGGCGCCGTTCGGCCCGATGATGGCGTGGATCTCGCCCTTGGCAACGTCGAGACAGACGTGATCAGTCGCGACGATGCCGCCGAACCGGCGCACGAGATTGTCGACGCGAAGCAGAGGTTCAGCCACGGTTCAACCTCCCGAGCATGCCCATGATGCCGCCGCGGCCGAACAGCACGATCAGGAGCAGCAGCGGCCCCATGATCAATGCCCAATATTCGGTGATCTGCGACAGCACCTCTTCCAGCACCAGGAACACGACCGAGCCGACGACCGGCCCCATCAGGGTGCCCATGCCGCCGAGGATGACCATCACCATGAGGTCGCCGGAGCGGGTCCAGTACATCACGGCAGGGCTGACGAAATCGGTGTTGTTGGCAAGCAGCGCGCCGGACAGGCCACAGAGCATGCCGGCGATGACGAAGCACGCCAGCTTGTAGCGCTTCGAGGGGAAGCCGATCGCCTGCATGCGCTGCTCGTTGGAGCGCAGGCCCTGCAGCACGAGGCCGAAGCGCGAATTGACGATCCGCCAGATCAGCACCACGACGGCAAGCAGGCAGAACAGGCAGAGATAATAGAACTGCACGCGGTTGCCGAGATTGATCAGGCCGCCGAAATCGCTGCGCTTGTAGACGGTGAGCCCGTCATCCCCGCCGTAACGGGCGAGGCCGGACGCGACATAGTAGGCCATCTGCGCAAAGGCCAGCGTGATCATGATGAAATAGACGCCGCGGGTACGCAAGGAGAGCGCGCCGATGACCAGCGCATAGAGCGCCGAAACCGCGATGGCGACCGCGAACTGGGCATAGCCGGAGCCGATGCCCTCCTGCGCCAGGATGCCGACGGCGTAGCCGCCGATGCCGAGATAGGCGGCATGGCCGAAGCTCATCATGCCGCCATAGCCCATGATCAGGTTGAGGCTGACGGCCGCCAGCGCCAGGATCACGATGCGGGTGAACAGCGTGAGGATGAAGATGTTGCCGGAGAGGTTCGAATAGACCGGCAGCAGCACCAGGCCGGCCACGACGATGATGGCCACGATGGTCGAAACGTTGAGCGAGGATTTCATCTGCGGTTGGCCGGAAACAGACCTTCAGGCCGCGCCACCAGCACGATCGCCATCAGGAGGTAGATCAGCATCGACGACATCGCCGGCGCCGCAGTGGAAGCTGCCGCCGAGTTCAGCACCTGGCGCAGCAGATTGGGCAGGAAGGCGCGGCCCATGGTATCGATCAGGCCGATCATGATCGCCGCGATGAAGGCGCCGCGGATCGAACCGATGCCGCCGATCACGATGACGACGAAGGCGAGGATCAGGATGTTCTCGCCCATGCCGATCTGCACCGTGAGGATCGGCGCCTGCATCAGCCCGGCCAGGCCGGCGAGCGCGGCGCCGAGGCCGAACACCAGCGTATAGAGCAGCTTGATGTTGATGCCGAGCGCACCGATCATCTCGCGGTTGGAGGCGCCGGCCCGGATCAGCATGCCGATCCGCGTCCGCATCACGCCGAGATAGAGCAGCAGCGCCACCAGCAGCGCCACGACGATGATCGCGAGCCGATAGGCGGGATATTGGATGCCGGGCAGGATCGTGACCGGGAAGGCGAGCCAGGACGGCAGCGGCAGCGCCAGTCCCGCCGGGCCCCAGATCAGCCGGACCGCCTCGTTGAAGAACAGGATCAGACCGAACGTCGCGAGCACGTGGTCGAGATGGTCGCGCCCATAGAGATGGCGCAGTGCCGTGAATTCGAGCACGATGCCGAGCAGAAGCGTGGCTCCCAGTGCCACGACGGCGCCGAGCACGAAGCTGCCGGTCCAGGCTACGAAGGTCGCCGCGAAATAGGCGCCCATCATGTAGAGCGAGCCGTGGGCCAGGTTCACGAAGTCCATGATGCCGAACACCAGCGTCAGGCCGGCGGCCAGCAGGAACAGCAGCAGTCCAAACTGCAGCCCGTTCAGGAATTGTTCGACGACGAGAAGCATGCCCCTCACTTCACGCTCAAAAAGACGGCGGCAGAACCCGTTCCAGGCGCTGCCGCCATGTCCGTCCCGATCTTAGGCCGGAGATGTTTTAAGCTTCAAGCAAATTCCAGGCCTGTTTCGTCCTCTGGCTCGGAATTCTTTTCGCTCACTTCATCGGGCACTTGTCGTGGAAGCGGTCCTGGTCGTTCTCGACGATGGTGGCGACCGTCTTCAGCGAGAGCTGGCCCTCGGTGTCCTTGACCACGTCCTGCAGGTAGAAGTTCTGGATCGGGATGTGATTGTTGCCGAACTTGAAGGAGCCGCGCAGCGACTTGAAGTTGGCCTTCTCCATCTCGGCCTTCATCGCGTCCTTCTTGGACGTGTCGCCCTTGACCGCAACCACGGCGCTGTTGATCAGCTGGGCCGCGTCGTAGGCCTGGGCGCCGTAATAGGTCGGACGCAGGCCGGTGTATTTCTTGCGGTAGTCGGCCACGAACTTCTTGTTCTGCTCGTTGGGCAGGTCGTTGACCCATTCCTGGGCGCCGGGCACGCCGATCGCATTGTCCTTCTGCAGCGGCAGCGACAATTCGTCGACGGTGAAGGCGGTGTAGAGCGGCATCTTCTCCTTGAGGCCGGCCTGCGAATATTGATTGAGGAATTGCACGCCGGCCGCGCCGGGATAGAACACGAAGATCGATTCGGCGCCCGAGGCGCGCGCCTTGGAGAGCTCGGCGGAGAAGTCGAGCTGGCTCGGCCATACCGTATATTCCTCGCCGACGACCTGGCCCTTGAAGGTGCTCTTCACGCCGGCCAGCATGTCCTTGCCGGCCGCATAGTTCGGCCCGATCAGGAACACCGACTTGACGCCCTTCTGGTTCATGTAGAGGCCCATCGCGGCGGGCGTCTGGTCGTTCTGCCAGGAGGTCGAGAACACGTAGGGCGAGCACAATTCGCCGGCGAGCTGCGACGGGCCGGCATTGGCCGAGATCAGGAAGGTCTGGGAATCCACCGCGGTCTTGAGCGAGGCCAGCAGCACGTTCGACCAGATGTAGCCGACGATGAAATCGACCTTGTCGGACTGCACCAGCTTCTCGGTCTTCTGCTTGCCGACGTCAGGCTTCTGCTGGTCGTCCTCGTAGATCACCTCGACCGGCTTGCCGTCGATCTTGCGGCCGAGATGGTCGAGCGCGAGCTCGAACGAGTTGCGCATGTCGTTGCCGATCACGGCGGTCGGACCGCTGAACGTCGAGACGAAGCCGATCTTGATGGTGTCGCCGGCAAAGGCGGTGCTCGAAAACAGCAGCGCTGCGGCGCTCGCCAGCCAGAAGCTCTTCATGGTCTTCCCTCCCCTCAAACAAATCGTTCTTATCGTTGTTTTGTCGCCGCCACGCAGCAGCACGACCAGCGGCGGCGTTTCGCCGCAGCATTCGTCGCGCGGTGCTGATCCTGCGCGCCATCGATCCATGCACCATAATTCCCGGAAACGGGCAAAGGCAAGAACTATAGTGCGTGTTAAGGATACTGCAGCACAGCAGACGGCAGGGTCGGGAAGAAGGTCATGAGAGGAAGTCGCCTTCCCCGCGCCGTCATGGCCGGCCTGTCCCGGCCATCCACGCGGCTCGATAGTCGCCGCTCGACGTGGATGCCCGGGACAAGCCCGGGCATGACGGAGCAACTGAAGAGCAGCGGCTCTCGCGGCATCTACTTCTAGATGTCACTCGTGGATATCACTTGCTCGCTACCCCACGAACGCATCACTTCACCAGCGCACACCCGCCATCGGCGATCGGGCGGAACGCCTGCTCGGCCGGAATCGTCGAGACCAGACGATAGTAGTCGTACGGATATTTCGACTCCTCCGGCTTCTTCACCTCGAACAGATACATCGGGTGCACCACGCGGCCGTCGGCCCGGATCGTCACATCGCCGAATAGTTTGTCCTTGCCCTTCACCGTCTTCATCTGCGGCACGACGTCCTTGGCATCATCGCTGCCGGTGGCGGCGACCGCGTTGAGATAGGCAAGCGTCGAGGCATAGACGCCGGCCTGGTTGCCGCTCGGCATCTTGCCGTTCATGCCGGGGCGCGCTGCGAAGCGCTTGGCGAAGGCGCGGGTATCGTCGTCCATGTCCCAGTAGAACGCTTCGAGCAGTTGCAGGCCCTGCGCCGCCTTCAAGCCCATGCCGTGGATATCGTTGATGAACAGCAGGAACGCGACCAGCGACTGGCCGCCCTGCTGGATGCCGAACTCGGACGCCTGCTTGACCGCATTGATGGTGTCGCCGCCGGCATTCGCCAGGCCGATCACCTTGGCCTTCGAGCCCTGCGCCTGAAGCAGGAACGAGGCGAAGTCCGTCGTGCCGAGCGGATGCTTCGCCGAGCCCAGCACCTTGCCGCCGTGCTTCTCGATGTAGTTGGTGGCCTCCGCCTCGATGCCCTGGCCGAGCGCATAGTTGACCGTGATGAAGTACCAGTCCTTGCCGCCGCGGCCCATCATCGCAGCCGCCGTGGTGTTGCCGGTCGCCCAGGCGTCGTTGACCCACTGGATGGTGTTCGGCGAGCAGGCCTTGCCGGTGAGATCGGAGCTCGCGGTCGACGACGCCAGGAACGTCATCCGGCTGTTGCGCAAGAGCTCGTTGACGGTGAGGCCCACGGCCGAGTTGGGCACGTCGACGACGGCATCGACCTTGTCGACATCGAGCCATTTGCGCGTGATCGCCGAGCCGACATCGGCCTTGTTCTGGTGATCGGCATAGACGATCTCGACCTTGATGCCTTTACCGCCGCCGTTGAAATCCTCCGCCGCCATGCGCGCGGCCTCGACCGAGCCCATGCCGTTGGTGTCCTGGAAGATGCCGGAGATGTCGTTGAGCACGCCGACGCGTACGACATTGTCCGAGATCTCGCCGGCCCGCGCCGCGCCTGCAAGGCAGACTATTGCGACCAGCGCCAGCGCGCACGAATTCAGCTGCTTCATGATGTCCTTCCCCGTGTGTTGCTTGTTTGATTGTTGTCGTTGCGGCTGGAGGTCGTCTCCAGTTGCGAAATCAGCTCTGCCGATCCGGAATGCGCACCACCAGTCCGGCCAGCGCCGGCTGCACCTTGATCTGACAGGACAGCCGGCTGTTCGGCCGCCGTTCGGCTGCGGTGCCGTCCAGCAGCGCATCCTCATCGTCGGACACGGGATCGAGCTTCCCGGTCCAGGCGTCGTCGACATAGACGTGGCAGGTGGCGCAGACGGCGTTTCCGCCGCATTCGGCGACGATGCCGTCGATGCCGTGGGTCAGCGCCGCCAGCATGACGCTGGCGCCGTCCTCGGCCTCCACGCTTTCGCTGCGGTTGTCGGGATGGATGAAGGTGATCGTGGTCATGGTATAGCTCAGGCTGGAGTAAAGGTGACCGGCAGGCTCTCCAGCCCGCGCAGCGTGTTGTTGTAGCGGCGCTTCGGCTCGCCGCTCATCGTGACGCTCCCGACCTTGCGGGCGAGCGCCGTCAGCACCGCCTCGCCTTCGAGCCGCGCGACGAGCTGGCCGACGCACATGTGGATGCCCGAGCCGAAGCCGACATGGCCGGATACTTTTCGGGTGATGTCGTAGCTGTCCGGCTGCTCCCAGCGGCGCGGGTCGCGATTGGCGCTACCTAAGAACATCAGCACCTTCTCGCCCTCGGGAATCGTGACGCCGCCGAGTTCGACGTCACGCGTGGTGGTTCGGAAGAAGGTCTGCACCGGGCTTTCGAACCGCACGGCCTCCTCGAACGCGTTGCGCGCCAGCGACGGATCGGCGCGCAGCCGCGCCCATTGATCGGGGAAGCGCGCCAGGCAATACACCGCGGCGCCGATGCCGTAGACGGTGGTGTCGAGGCCGGCCGACAGCAGCGAGCGCACCAGCAACGGCGCCTCGGCCGGCGTGATCTCGCCGCTGTCGCTGAAGGCGTGGATGCAGGAACCGAAGCCGCCGGGCGTGAGATTGTCGCGCTGGCACTGCTCCGTGACATAGGCCTGGTGTGGCGCCGAGCGCTCGATCGCCTGCTGGCGCAGCTCATTCGGCGGACCGAACGCGTTGAACACCAGGCTCGCATAGGGAATGAGATGCTCGCGCCCCTCCGGCTTCAGCCCGAGCGCATCGGGAAACACCGACAGCGGATAGGCCTCGGCGAGATCGGGGATGGCATCGAACGAGCCCCGGCCTACAAGCTCGTCGATCTTGGCCTCGGCCGCCACCATGAAGCCGTCGCGCAGCCGCTTCATGACGGCGGGCGACAGCACCTTGCTCAGCACGGCGCGGGTGCGCGTATGCGCCGGCGGATCCGCCTCGAGGATCAGGCTCGGCGGCCGCCACGGCTTCTCCTTGGCGAAGTCGCTCAAGCCCACGCCGCGGCTGGAGCAGAACGTCTGGGGATCGTTGAGGACGGCATAGACCTCGGCGTAGCGGGCGACGCCGTAGACGTTCCATGCGTCCAGATGGATGACGGGGCCGGCCTCGCGCATCTCCTGATGCGCTGGATAGGGATCGTCGAAGAATTCATATGAGAACGGGTCGATGGCGAGGTGCGGGATGACCGGCGCCACGCCGGCAGCGGGGGAAAGACCTGTTGGGTTCATGCGGAGCTCCCGAAGTTTGGCCTTGTCATGCGGCTTTTCGTATCCGTATGAGTGGCGATGCATGGACGCTGGGGATCATGAGCGAGAAATCCGGGACGCCGCGCAAGGCGCAGCCGCGCGAAGCTGAGGGGCACGGCCTCACGCTCGATCTCGACCGCTATGTGCCGGCCTTCATCACCTTCATCGCCAACAAGCTGTCGAACAGCGCCACCGCGTTCTATCAGCGCAATTTCGGCGTCAACGTCACCGAATGGCGGATCATGTCGCTGCTGGCGATCGAGCCGGGCATCCCGGCCTCGCGCATCTGCAGCGTGATCGGCTTCGACAAGGGGCCGGTCAGCCGCACCCTGGCGCTGATGAAGAGCCGCGGCCTGATCGCGATCCGCAACGACCCGGAGGACGGCCGCAGCCATTCGATTTCGTTGACGGCCAAGGGCCGCGCGACCCACGACAAGGTCATCGTCGCCGCGCTGGAACGCGAGCGGCGTCTGCTCGCCTGTCTCGACAAGGATGAGCGGGAAGTCCTGATCACCCTGCTGCGCCGAATCCACGACAATCTCGACGCCGTCACGGGCGCGAGCTGAGCCACTCAGGCACGAGCCGCCGAACGGCTGACCCGTCCGCTGCGGCAATCTGTTGGCGCGCGCGCAAGCGGCCGCGCCTGCGGCGAGCAGGCTGCGCATGACGTTCCCGTCCCTTCTTCGAGACGCGGATCATCCCGCGCCTCCGTTGCTGATCGGGTCGATCGTTCCACAGATTAGTTGCTTTAGCAACGATATATTTTCGAATGCATGAGATCCCGCAGCGCGAAAGCGCCGCCGCACTCGGTCCTTCAAATCCTAACTACCGGCGAAGGCGCGCGGCAATTTCGCCCTGATATGCCGTGTCGGCTGCGCTCCCGATTGCGGCGCGGCCTGCGGGGAGAGGCGGATGTTGGGGTTCATTTTCGGTTTCAATGCGCGTCTCGGCCGTCTGCAATATTTTCTCGCCTCGCTCGGTCTTGCGCTGGTTTCGGTGGTCCTGATCGTGGTTGTGGCCGTCGGTCTTGCCGCCCTCGCCCCGCAGACGTCGGAGCTGACGGTGAGCCTGCCGATCGTGGTGCTGATCGGTCTGTGCCTGGTGGCGAACCTGATGCTGCAGGCGATGCGCTTTCGCGACATCGGCTGGGACCCGGTCTGTGTGATCCCGGCCTGGATCGCCGTCATGGTGCTGGACTACGTGATCGCCGGCCGATTTCCCGAATACGCGGCGACATCATCGCACCACGGCACGTGGGTGGGCGCCCTGGTCAATCTCGGCCTCAGCGTTGCGCTGCTGTTCTTCCCCAGCGGGGCTGACGACGCGCCATCGTCGGGAGCCACGGTGACCCGCCCGACGTCTGCATCGTTCCGGACAGCCCGTGGCGCCAGCTCGGCCACCGAGGCACGACTTGCGCGCATCACGGGCGGGGATGCCGATCGGCGCGGGTACTAGGCGGCTGCGGCGCCCGGCCTGCTCACCAATTAGGCAAATCGCCTTCGGCAACCACATCCGACCGCCCGACGGCCTGTCGGATGGCACAGCAACCCACTGACTCTCAAGATTTTTCCTTATCAGGCCCGCATCCTCGCCGTGTACACAATGGCACATGGCTTGCTACGTTCGCAGCCGGATTGGGCGAAGCGGAGCGCAAGGAAATGGCAGGCCAGAGTTTGGGCTCGGACGAGACGCGGAGCGCCGCGTGACCGAGACCATTGCCGAGATCGTCGCCGCCCATCGCGCCGGCCTGACAACGCCAAGCGACACGATCGCGCGCTGCTACGCCGGGATCCGCGCGCACAACGACCCCGCCATCTTCATCAGCCTGCGCGGCGAGAAGGACGCGCTCGCGGAGGCCGAAACCCTCGCCGACCGGGACAGATCGCTGCCGCTCTACGGCGTGCCCGTCGCGGTGAAGGACAATATCGACGTGGCGGGCCTGCCGACCACCGCCGCCTGCCCCGCCTTCGCCTACACGCCATCTCGCGATTCCACCGCGGTGGCGCGGCTGCGCGCGGCCGGCGCGATCATCATCGGCAAGACCAATCTCGACCAGTTCGCCACCGGCCTCGTCGGCGTGCGCTCGCCCTACGGCATTCCGAAAAATCCGGTGCGCGCCGATCTCGTTCCGGGCGGATCGAGCTCGGGCTCGGCGGTCGCCGTCTCCGCGGGTCTCGTGCCGCTCGCACTCGGGACGGATACTGCGGGCTCCGGCCGCGTGCCGGCAATGCTCAACAACATCGTCGGCCTGAAGCCGAGCCTCGGCATGATCTCGACGTCCGGCCTGGTGCCGGCCTGCCGCACGCTCGACTGCATTTCGGTGTTCTCGCTGACGGTCGACGACGCCGTCGCGGCGCTCTCGGTGCTGGCGGCGCCGGATCCGCTCGATCCGTTCTCGCGCGACCGGCCGCTTGGGGCCGTGACGGCATTTCCCGAGGGCGTGAAGCTCGGCATTCCCCGCCCCGGGCAGTTGATCTTCTTCGGCGACAAGGCGGCGGACGCCGCCTATGGCGCTGCCGCCGCGCGCTTCGTCAAGCTTGGCGCCGAGCTGGTCGAGTTCGACCTCGAGCCGTTCTACGAGACCGCGCGGCTGCTCTATGAAGGCCCCTGGGTCGCCGAGCGCTATCTCGTGATCCGCGATCTGCTCGCCTCCGATCCCGATGCGATCCACCCCGTGACGCGCGAGATCACCATCGGCGGCGCGCGCGGCAGCGCGGCCGACACCTTTGCCGCGCTTTATCGTCTGCAGGCGCTGCGCAAGGTGGCCGAGCGTACCTTCGCCGATATCGACGCGCTGGTGCTGCCGACGGCGCCGACCGCCTACACCACCGCGGATGTGCTCGCCAATCCGATCGAGCTCAACAGCCGGCTCGGCACCTACACCAACTTCGTCAACCTGCTCGATCTCTGCGGGCTTGCGGTGCCGGCTGCGATGCGCAGCGACGGCGTCCCGTTCGGCATCACCCTACTGGCGCCAGCCGGCCGCGATGCGGCGCTCGCCAGTCTCGGGCGCGCCTTCCATGCCGACACGGCGCTGCCGGTCGGCGCCAAGCCGGTCCCGCTGCCGCCGCTCGCTCCCGTGTCTCCGGCACTGCATGGCGACGAGATCGCCGTCGTCGTCGTCGGCGCGCATCTCTCAGGGATGGCATTGAACCACGAGCTGACGAGCCTCGGCGGACGTATGCTCGAGGCGACGACCACCGCGCCTGACTACAAGCTCTACGCGCTGTCGACCACGCCGCCCAAGCCCGGCATGCTGCGGATCGACGACGGCCAGGGCACGGCAATGGCCGTCGAGCTCTGGGCGCTGTCGGCCGCGAGCTTCGGCAAATTCGTCAACCTCATCCCGCCGCCATTGTCGATCGGCACCATCCGGCTCGCCAACGGCCGCAGCGCCAAGGGCTTCCTTGTCGAGCCTGCCGCCCTCGATGGCGCGCGCGACATCTCGGAGTTCGGCGGCTGGCGCGCGTATATGGCGCAGAAAAGCTGATCGCCTCGCGACTTCGTCACTGCGAGCGCAGCGAAGCAATCCCAGAGCTGCGGTCAGGCCTCTGGATTGCTGCGCGGGCAATGACGGCAACCCGGAAGACGGCGAGCTTAGCTATACCGACACCGCGTAGATCTCGTATTCGCCGCGCACCAGCTCGATGTGCGCCTTCATGGCACTCGCCGCGCCGGCCTTGTCGCCGCGCAGGATGGCCACGACGACGCGGTCGTGCTCGGCATGCGACTTGGCGAGGCGGCCGAGATTGCGGAACTGGGCGCGGCGGAACGGCTGCACGCGCACCCGCGTCGCCAAGGTGATCTCGGCGATGTAGGCATTGTGCGCGCCGGCATAGATCGCGTTGTGGAAGCGCTCGTTCACCTCGTGGAAGCGCTCGGGGTTGCCGGCGTGGCTGAGATTGCGCAGCTCCTCGTGGATGGCTTCCAGCCGCTGCCGCTCGACCGGCGTCATGCGCTGCGCCGCGAGACCAGCGCACAGGCCCTCGAGCTCGGCCATCGCCTCGAACATGCCGGTGAGACGGTCGGCCGACGGCCGCGCCACGACAGCGCCGCGATGTGCACGCGCCTCGATCAGCCCGGAAGTCGCCAATTGACGCAGCGCTTCGCGCACCGGCGTGCGCGAGACGTTGAAGCGCTTGGCGATCTCGGTCTCGTCCAGCGGCGCGCCCGGCGCCAGCGCGCCGCGCACGATCTCATCGGCCAGCTGCAGGCGCAGCTCCTCGGCGCGCGTGATTTTCGCGACGGCAGGCGGCGCGCGGTCGATGCGCTTGATCTCCGAGTCGCGGGCGGACCGCTGGCGCGTTCGCGGCGGTAGATCGTCCAGGCTCATCCTTAGCCGCCCTTTGCTTCATCGATGATGCTGACATGGGCAGCAACGATTCTCCAGCCTTCAGGAAACCGGACCCAGGTCTGCATCTGGCGTCCGACCTTGCCGGGCGCGGTGTCGCGATAGAACAGCGTCGAGGCGACCGCGGCGTCACGGCCGTAAGTGGTGATCACGGTGCGCGCGGTCCGCCGCATCAGTCCAGCCGGCGAGCGCGCGGCGCGAAATGCAGCGATCTCGCCGTAGCCATAGAGGTTCTCGCCGATGCCGTAGCGCAGCGTACGGGAGTCCTGCTTGAACAGCTCGTCGAGCACGGCAACGTCGTTGCCGACCAGCGCCTGTTCGTAGCGCTGGAACTGCGCGGTGACTTCCGCGACGACGTCAGGCAGATCGACTTCCATTCTCCAGAACTCCTCGCGGGGCCGGCGCAGCGGCGACGCCAAGCTGTTGCAAGGCGTGGGCCACACGCAATGCGACATGTTCGCACCAGGGCGCCGCGATGATCTGCACGCCGATGGGCATCGGCGCGAGCGGAATCGGGACGGCGACGACGGGAAGCCCGATGAACGAGATCGGCTGGGTATGAATGCCGATATTGGCACGCACCGGCAGCTCGACGCCGTCGAGCACGAAGGTCGCCTGCCCGAGCTTGGGTGCAACGCAGGGCGTTGCGGGCGCGATCAGCACGTCGACGGACTTGAACAGCTCCAGCACCCGGGCGCGGTACCAGCGGCGAAACTTCTGCGCGCGGTCGACCATCGGTGCCGGAATCATCGCCCCCGCAATCAGCCGATCGCGCACCGCCGGATCGAAATCCTGCGGCTGCTTGCGCAAGCGGTCGAGATGCAGCGAGGCGCCTTCGGTCGTGCTGATGACATAGGCCGCGGCGCGAGCACGCGCGGCTTCGGGCACCTCGACGACGTCGGTCGCCTTGAGCGCGGTCGCCACGCGGCTGACCGCCTCGGCGGCCTCCGGAAACAGGTTCTTCTGAAAGTGGCCGCCGGCAATGGCGATGCGCAGGCCATCGAGCCCTTGCGACAGCGAAGCTGAGACCGGCTCCGGCGCACGCGTGGTGCACGCGGCATCGTCGGCATCGGGCCCCTGCATCACGTCGTAGGCAAGCGCGAGATCCTCGACCGAGCGTGCGAACGGACCGAGATGATCCAGGCTCATGACGAACGGAAACGAGCGCGCCCGCGACAGCCGGCCATAGGTCGGCTTGAGGCCGAAGATGCCGCAGAACGACGACGGCACACGGATCGAGCCGTTGGTGTCGGAGCCCAGCGCGATCGGCACCAGGCCGCCGCCGACGGCGCTGCCCGAGCCGCCCGACGAGCCGCCGCTCATCCGCGTCGGATCATGCGGATTGCGCGACGGGCCGTCGTGCACGTTCTCGCCGGTGAAGTCGTAGGCGTATTCGCCCATGTTGAGCGCACCGACGAGGACGGCGCCGGCCGCCTCCATGCGCTCGATCAGCGTCGCGTCGCGCGTCGCGGGCGCTCGATCACGGTTGATCTTGGAGCCGGCGCGGGTCGACAGCCCCGCGACGTCGAACAGGTTCTTCACCGCGAACGGCACGCCGGCGAGCGGACCGACGGGCTTGCCCGCCGCGATGTCGGCATCCACCGCACGCGCCTTCGCACGCGCCCGCTCGGCGGTCACGTCCGTGAACGAGTTGAGCACACCATCGCGGACCGCAATCCGCGCCAGCGCGGCGTCGGTAGCCTCGACGGCCGAGAGCTTGCGGGTGGCGACCGCGGAGGCGATGGCGCTCGCGGTCATCTCGGGAGAACTAAGCGGTGAAGACACTGGCAGGCTCGGCTTCATCAGGCAGGGAGAATTCGTCGACCAGCTCCGCCATCTTCAGCGAGACCTCGAGATTGGCGCGGATGGCCGGGCGCCACGCGTCCTCGATCGGCAGAGCCAATGCACGCCCGACGGCGTCGATGTAATCGTCCAATGGCTCCGCCATCAGCTTTTCTCCTCAAGCTTTCACGCTCAATGCGCCGGCAATGGCGGGTGCGGAATCGCCGTCAGCAACTCCCGCGTATAGTCATCCTGCGGATGACCTAGCACACGTTCGGAGGTGCCTTCCTCGACGATTCGACCCGACCGCATCACGATCACACGATCGCACAACAGCCGCACGACATTCAAATCATGGGAGACGAACAGATAGCTCATACCTAACTGCCGCTTGAGGTCCTGCAGGAGATTGAGCACGACCGCCTGCACGGAGACGTCGAGCGCCGCCGTGGGCTCGTCGAGGATGACGAGCTTCGGGTGCAGTGCGATGGCGCGCGCGATACCGACGCGCGCCTTCTGGCCGCCCGACAATTGGTGCGGAAAACGGTCGAGCAGATTGAGCGGCAGGCCGACCATGGTGGCGAGCTCCTCGCAGCGGGCACGAAGCGCGTCGCGGCCCTTGATGTCGCCGAGCTGCAGGATCGGATCGGCGATGGCACGCGCCGCGGTGAAGCGCGGATTGAGGCTGTCGGTCGGATCCTGGAACACCATCTGGATCCGGCTGCGCAGCGGCAGCCGGGCAAAGGCCTGCGGCAGGATGTTGCCGATCTCCTCGCCATCGAAGCTGATGCGCCCCGAGGTCTGGTCGAGCAGCCGCATCACCATCATCGACGCCGTCGACTTGCCGCAGCCGGATTCGCCGACCAGGCCAACGCTTTCGCCATGACCGACCGTGAAGCTGATGCCGTCGACGGCGCGGAACATCTCCGGCTCGACCGCCGGCCTCCGTCCGAACAGTTTCGACAATGTCGCCGAGGCGCCCTGGCGCGGATATTCCTTAACCAGCTTGTCGACGAGGAGAAGCGGCTTGGCGCTGCTCGCACTCCGCTCGCCCTCCGCACTCCGCTCGTCACCCCCGGGCTTGACCCGGGGGTTCATCACCTGGAGCGACTCTTGCGAAGATGGATGGATGGCCGGGTCAAGCCCGGCCATGACGGAGGCTGTGTGTGACGGGGCTGCCACATCCTCCTCCGGCAGCAGATCGCGCAAGGACACGCCGAGGCGCGGCGTCGCGCGCATCAGCTTGCGTGTATAGGGATGCTGCGGGTTGGCGAAGATGTCGGCGGCCCTGGCGGTCTCGACCACCCGGCCCTTCTCCATCACCACGACGCGATCGCAATAGGCAGCGGCGAGACCCAGATCATGCGTGATCAGGATCGTCGACATGCCCCGGCTCTTGGTCAGCTCGAGGACCAGGTCCATCACCGCCTTCTGCGTGGTGACGTCGAGGCCGGTGGTCGGCTCGTCGGCGATCAGGAGCTGCGGGTTGCAGGCCAGCGCCAGCGCGATGACGACGCGCTGGCACATGCCGCCGGACAATTCGAACGGATAGGCGTGGTAGCGCTCGCGCGGACGCGCGATCTTGACCTGCTCGAGCGCGGCGATCGCCTTCTCGGCGCGATCGGTCGCGGCCGCCTGGACGTGCTGCTTCAGCACATCCTCGATCTGCTGGCCCACTTTCCGGATCGGATTGAGCGCCGCGCGCGGGTTCTGGAAGATCATCGAGATTTCGCGGCCGCGCAGATCGCGCATCGCGCTTTCCTCGGCCGCCCTGACGTCCACGCCGGAGAACATCACCGATCCCTCGGCGATGCGCCCGGCGCGGTCGAGGATGCGCATCACCGCATAGGACGTCACCGACTTGCCCGAGCCGGATTCGCCGACGATCGCGAGCGTCTCGCCCTTGGCGACGGAGATGTCGACATGCTGCACCGCCTTGACGATACCGCGGCGGGTGGAGAATTCGACCGTGAGATCGCGAACGTCGAGCAGCGGCTGGGCGGTCATCCGTGGCTCCGCTTGTTACGACCGTCATGCGCGGGCTTGACCCGCCTGCGGGGCCGAAGCCCCTTCGGCGCGGCGAAGGCCCGCGCGTCCATCACACTGACGAAGGTGTTCTTGAAGGGATGGATTGCCGGGTCAAGCCCGGCAATGACGGAGTCGTTTTGTGGTGCGCTCATCGCCTTACGTCCTGCGCTGCGGGTCGACGATGTCGCGCAGGCCGTCGCCGAGCAGGTTGAAGCAGAACACCGCGATCATCAGCGCGAGACCCGGGAACAGCGCGATCCACCATTCGCCCGACACCATGAACGAGGCGCCCTCGGCAACCATGATGCCCCATTCCGCCGTCGGCGGCCGCACGCCGAGGCCGATGAACGACAGGCCTGCGGCATTGAGGATGGCGTAGCCCATGGTCAGCGACATCTGCACGATCATGATCGGCATGATGTTCGGCAGGATGTGGCCGAGCAGGATGCGCAGCTCGCTGTTGCCCGACAGCCGTGCCGCCTGCACGAAGCCGGCGTTGCGGCGGACATTGGCCTCGGCGCGTGCCACGCGCGCATAGAGCGGGAAATTCACGATCGCGGTGGCGATGATGATGTTCTGCACGGTGTTGCCGAGCGCGGCGACGATGCCCATCGCCAGTACGAACAGCGGGAACGCCATGATCGTGTCGGCGATGCGGCCGACGATGCGATCGGTCCAGCCGCCGAAGAAGCCGGCGGCGACGCCGGCGAGACCGCCCAGGAAGAACACCAGCGCGACCGAGGCGATCGCGATGAAGGTGTCGAGCCGGGTCGCGACCACAACGCGGCTGAAGATGTCGCGGCCGAGCTGATCGGTGCCGAACCAATGCGCCGCCGACGGCGGCTTTAGCGCGGACGCGGTGTCGCTGGCCAGCGGATCATAGGGCACGATCCACGGGCCGAAGATGGCTGCAAACAGGATCACGACCAGGAGGCCGAAGGCGAAGCCCGTCACCTTGTTCTCGGCCAGGACATAGCGCGTGTGGCCGATCAGGGCTGTCAGTCCCGACGTCCGCGAGGGAACGGCGGCAGGCTCGACGGTCGGCGCGACAGTGCTCATCCTTCCAGCCTCACGCGGGGATCGATGACGCCATAGAGAATGTCGATGACGAGGTTGAGGACGACGTACATGATCGCCATCGTCAGCACGAAGCCCTGCACCGGCGCGAAGTCGGAGGCGATCAGCGCCTCGACCGCATAGGAGCCGATGCCGGGCCAGGCGAACACCTTCTCCACCAGCACGTTGGCGCCGAGCAGGAAGGAGAACACCATCGATAGCGTGGTGATGACCGGCAGCATGGCGTTGCGGAACGCATAGGTCACGGTGACAGTCGCGGGCGACAGGCCCGAGGCGCGCGCCGTGCGGACGAATTCCGACGACAGCACCGACAGCATCGAGGCCCGCGTCATGCGCGCGATCGGAGCCAGCGAGAAGATCGCCAGCGTCGCGGCGGGCAGGATCAACTGGCTCAGCGCCGAGCGGAACGCCTCGCCGTCACGCGCGATCAGCGTATCGATGAGGTAGAAGCCGGTCACGGGGTTCGGCGCGCTATAAAACACGTCGAGCCGGCCGAGCGGCGCCGGTGACCAGCCGAGCCGGAAGTAGAACACATACACCAGCACCACCCCGGTGAAGAACACCGGCAGCGAGACGCCCGCGGTCGTGACGATACGGCAGGTATGGTCGATCCACGACCCCGGCCGCGTCGCCGCGAGCACACCGAGCGGCAGCGCGATCGCGACGGATACCAACAGACCGAGCAAGGTCAGCTCGGCCGAGGCCGGCAGGCGGTTGCGAATCTCGCTGGCGACCGGCTGGCCTGTGGTCAGCGAACTGCCGAGATCGCCATGGGCGAGATCGACGGTGTAGCGGAAGAACTGCTCGACCAGCGGCTTGTCGAAGCCGAGCTTCTTGCGGATCTGCTCCACCGCCTCCTTGGTGGCGGCGGGGCCGGCAAAATACGCCGCGGGATCGCCGGGCAAGGCGCGCGTGAGCAGGAAGGTGACGATCACGACGCCGATCAGCGACGGGATCGCGAACGCGAGGCGCTTGGCGATGAGGCTCAGCATGAGCAGCCCCCTGCCCGAATTGGCCCAGACCTGTCCGCGCGGCGCACTCGGCTCCCTCCCCCCTTGTGGGGGAGGGCTGGGGAGGGGGGTGGACCCAGACGGCAGTGGGTGTGGCTACCCCCCTCCCTGCCCCTCCCCCACAAGGGGGGAGGGAATGAGAGAGCTCGGCCCATATTACATCCCCCCATCACTGTCTCACCCCTTCACCAGAGCCCGATAGTCGAGCCTACGGTGGAACCAGTACTGATAGCCGGAGATGTTCTTCTGCATCGCGACGTTGACGAACGGCTGATACAGCGGAATGCGTGGCACCTCGGCGAAGGCGAGATCGACGAAGCCCTTCACGTCGGCATCGTACGTCGCCTTGTCCCCGGCCGCGGCGGCGTCACGCGCGCCGTTGATGAGCTTGTCCATCTCGGGCGACTTGTAGCTCATCGTGTTGAACACGGAATTGTTGCCGTGATAGCACCAGTAGAAGAAGTATTCGGGGTAATCGAGCCAGCCCGAGAAGATGTTGGTGAAGAGCGGCATCTCCTTCTTGTTCAGCTCGGTGCGCCAGTTCGCGCCGGGCACCTTGTTGATGGTGGTCTTGATGCCGAGCTGGGCGAGGCTCTCCTGCACCAACACGCACAAGGGCTCGTTGACCTGTGCGAAATTGAGATCGAAGGAGATCGTGGTTTCGAAGCCGTTGGGGTAGCCGGCTTCCGCCAGCAGCGCTTTTGCCTTCTCCATGTCGGTGAAGTACTTGGTCGGCTGCGGCCACGCCACCTCGGTCGCCTTATCCGCCGGCGCACCGAACATCGGATTGGCAAGGCCGAACATCACGGCATCGATGATCTTCTGATAGGGCATTGCATAGGCGAGCGCCTGCCGGACCTTGGGATTGTCGAACGGCGGCTTGGTGACGTTCATGCCGATATACTGGATGCCGTTCGAGATCGGCAGCGAGATCACGGTATGCTTGCCGTTCGACTTCATCTCCTGGAAGTCCTTGTTCGGCAGCTCATAGGAGATGTCGGCATCCCCGCGCTCGAGCAGCGCGCGCCGGTTGCCGGCCTGCGGCACCATGCGCCAGATCACACGCTTGATTTTCGGCAGCGGACCGCACACCCAGTCGTCGTTGCGCTCCATGATCACTTCGGTACCGGCGGTCCACTTCGTCACCTTGTAGGCGCCGGAACCAGCGGTCTGCTGCTTGGTATATTCGAGCCCCCACGGGTCTTTGTCGGTCGCGTTCTTCTTCACGAGCTCCGAGTTGACCACGCAGGGGACGATGACGGCGAGATCGGGGATCGTCAGGCGGTCCTTCTTCAGAAAGTCGACGCGCAGGGTGTGGTCATCGACGATGACGAACTGCTCGGTCTTGGTCAGCGAGCCGGCGCTCATCTGGAAGGTCGGGAAGCCACCGACGCTGACGGCACGATCGAGCGACCACTTCACGTCCTTGGCCGTGACCGGCGTGCCGTCGTGGAATTTGGCGTTCTTGCGCAGCTTGAAGGTGGCGGACATGTCGCCGATGGTCATGTCCTCGGCGAGTTCGGGCTTGAACTTGTCGCGGTCGTAGTACGGCACCCCGCCCGGGCCGCTCTTCATCTCGTGGCTGATCAGGCGGTCATAGCAGTTCCAGGACACCTCGTAGCCCGGCACGTTGGTGCCGACGCCGTGGATGTCGAGGTTGTTGGGACCGCCTTCGGACACGATCAGCAGCGTCTCGGACCGCGCGTCGGCCTTGGCGGAAGACATGATGGCCGGCGCCATTGGCAGCGCCGCCCCCGCAGCCAGACCGGACACGGATTTCAGAAAATCGCGACGCTTCATCAAATGCTCCCGAGGATAACGACTGTCGGGAACAGTGGTCGCAAGCTTCGTGCCAAGCCCGGCCGAAAGCTAAGCTATTGAAATATCGAGGGGCCTTCACCGAGCGGCACAGCTCAGCGCCCCCAATTGCATACAAAGCTGCATATTTGCTGAGTTTATAATCACCTCAGCTGGCCTGCGACAGATTTACGCAACGCCTGTTGGACCGCCGCCCCGGTTGGGATCACTCCGGCCAGATCAGCGCCTGCAGCTCGTCGAAGTCGCGGACCTTGGCCGGCCAATCCGGAATGCAGATGTGGCGGAGCGGATCGCTGTACTGGTGCAGCAACAGCAGGACCAGCAGCCGTCGCTTCAGCTGCCGGTCGATGTCCTCCAGCGCAAATCCGTAGCCGTCGAACAAGGCACGCACGCGCCCGGGATGACCCGCTGCCATGAAGGCGCTCGGCCCGAGCAGATCATACTCGCCAAAACCGGTCATGACGTCGCCGAAGTCGAACAGCCCGCTCAGCTGCCAGCCATCACCGCTGCGCGTGACGAGTAAGTTCTCCGGAATGTATTCACCGGTCAGGATGACCGGCGGCGGATCCTGCGGCAGCAGTGCTGCGGCCTCGCGCAGGAGATCGTCCAGCCCGGCGAGAAGCGTCGGCGGCAAGCCGAGCCGCTGATGGCGTGCATGACATCCGGCCATCTGCATCCGCAAGAAATCCGACCAGCGCGGACCGAGCGCCAGCAGCTCGCCAGGCGGGACCCGCTGCACGGCGGCGATCAGACGACCGACCTGCCTGAGCAAGAGCTGCTTGTCCCACTCCGGGAGTTGCCGCCACACATCCGAAGCAGGCATGCCGCCGAGCCTGGTCATGATCAGATAGCACCAGCCGTCGCGCTCCCCTTCGTGTCGAAGGTCGGGGGTACGGACGTCGCCGACGCCACCGGCGAGCACGCGCAAGGCCGCCCGCTCGGACTGAAACTTGCCGCGATGAAACGGCGGGAAGACCTTCAGGATCAGTCCGTCGTTCAGCGCGAGGACCAGATTGGTGCCCGCCGCGAACGGAACCAGCCGCGCGTCGTCGTAGCCATGGCCGCGCGCAATATCGCGTGCAGCCGGCAGCCAGCGCGTCACGTCGGCACGGAGGCGCCGGAGCTGCGCGCCATCGGCGACCGGTGGCAACGTCATTTTCAGCGATCCGGGCTCGCGCGCTCGAACTGGCGCAGCAGACGGTTGCCGCGGTCGACGGCGGCATCGAGCGCCGCCTGCGCCGGTTTGCGGCCGCTGAAGGCCTGCTCCATCTCGTCCTCGATGGCATCACGGATCAGCACGAACGAGCCGAGCCGCAGTCCGCGCGAATTCTCCGTGGGTGGGTTGAGCGTCACCTGCTCGATCGAGATCGCGGCTCCTGGATTGCGGTCGTAGAAGCCCTGCGCGCGCGTCAGATCGAAGGCCGCCTGCGTGATCGGCAAATAGCCCGTATTCTGGTGCCAAGCGGCCTGAACATCGGGCCGCGACAGATAGACGAAGAACTTGGCCACGCCCTTGTACTCGGCCGCGGGACGGTCGCGGAGCACCCACAACGTCGCGCCGCCGATGATCGAATTCTGCGGCGCGGCCGCAACGTCAGGCCAGTACGGCATCATGCCGTAGCCGACCTCGAACTTCGAATTCGCCTTGATGTCGGCGCGCGTTGCCGAGGAGCCGATGAAGATGCCGCACTCGCCCTTCTGGAAACGCGGCTCGGCAGCCTGACCGCGGCCGCCATAGTCGAACACCTTGCTCTTCTGCCATTCCGCGAGCTGGGCGATGTGCCGCGTGACCTGCGGATTGTTGAACGTCAGCACGGCGTCCAGTCCGGCAAAGCCGTTGGCCCGCGTGGCGATCGGCAGATTGTGGAAGGCCGAGAAATTCTCCACGTTGATCCAGGCCGGCCACGACGTCGTGAAGCCGCAGGCGACGCCGTTGTCGCGCAGCCGCCGGGCAGCCTTGCCGAGCTCGGACCAGGTCTTCGGCGCCACGCCCGGATCGAGCCCGGCCGCGCGAAACTGATCCTTGTTGTAGTAGAGGATGGGCGTGGAGGCGTTGAACGGAAACGACAGCATGTTGCCGTCGGCGTCGGCATAGGTGCCGGCGATCGCGGGCAGATAGGCCGACGGCGAAAAGCTCTCCTGCTCGTCGCGCATCAACTCGTAAACGGGATAGATCGCGCCCTTGGCCGCCGTCATCGTCGCGGTCGCGATCTCATTGACCTGCACGATCGCCGGCTGGCTGCGCGAGCGGAACGCGAAGATGGCCGCCGTCACGGTCTCCGTATAGCTGCCCTTGTAGCTCGGCACGATGCGGTAGTCGGACTGCGACGCGTTGAAGTCGGCCGCCAGCCTGTCGACCTGCCTGCCGAGCTCGCCCGACATCGCATGCCACCACACGATCTCGGTCGCGGCCTTGGCCGTGCTTGCGCCAACAACCGTCCAGAGCAGGATTGCAAACGAAACAGAACGCAGAAGGACCGTCACCAGGAGGCAACTCCAATCCGATGAATGAATAGGCCCGGGCTGAGATCGCAATCGGACCGAAAAATCAGGCCCAGCAACCCAAGGCTGCAACAAACTATCAGCAAACCATTGACGCGTATCGCTTTGGCGTCAGAATGGCCTTATAGCACCTGTTCGGGAGTGCATTGAACCTTTTCATGTCCGGGCCGACCTCATCATCAGGGGGAAAAGTGTTGCCTGTGTACCGCGCCCATCTTTCGTCGATCTCGAGAGTGGACGTCACGCCGGTGCTGATGCGCGCTGAGGCGGGCGCGCGGTACCGCTCGTCCCTTTCACGCCCATCATGCTCGGCGGCGCGACTGGCTGCGCCGCAGCATACAGGCCCGGCTGCGCGCGGCAGAGCGGACGCAGGCAGGCTCCGCACGACCGGCCCGAGGTAGCGATCGTGGCGCGATCCGAGCAGCGGAAATCCGTCGCGCGGCCGCTCGGTCTGGCGGTCCTGGGGCGGGCACGGATCGTTCGCGCGCTGCGGGCGGTTCCGATTCGCTGGCGCATCCTCTCGATCGCCGCGCTCAACTCGGCTGTCGTCATCGTTCTGGCGGCGCTGATCTGGAACGGCGCGACGGTGCTGGGCACGGCCTGGGACGACGTTCGCCAGGTCCGGGAATCCGACAAGGTGCTGGCCCTGCTCGAAAGCGAGACGAGCCGGCTGCAGAACCTCATTCATCGCTACATCAATCAGCCGAGCCCGGAGCTGTTCGCCGAGATCCTGCTGCTGCGCGAGGCCGTGCTCGGGACGCTCACGACGCGCGCCTCGACCGACCCGATGCTGTCGGGGTCGGTCGAGGAGCTGGAGCGCGTCACCGTGCGTTTCCTGGACGGCTTCGGCGAGCTGCGCAGTCTGCAGGGGACGATCTCCAAGACCTATGACGAAGAGGTTCTCGGCCCCGCCCGCGACATCGCCGGGCTCTATTCGGTGATCGAAGGCGCGACCGGCCATCGCGACGCGCAGATCTGGCCGTCACTCGGCAAGTCGCGCGAGGCCTTCACCGCCATGCTGGTCGCGGCCAACTCCTACTACCTGTCGCTCGCGCCCGCCTCCGCCGAGGACGCGCGCCGCAACACGGAGACGATCGAGAAGACCATTCCGGTGATGTCGAGCCTTGCGGACAATGATCTGCAGCGGCTGGCGCTGCAGCGGCTGTCGGCCCGGACCGCGGCGCTGCGCGCGGGATTCTCCAAGCTCACCGATCAGCTCACCAACCGCACCGAACTGCTGCGCAACACCATCGATGCGAGCCAGGCCGAAACCATCGGCGCCATCGACGGCCTGTCGGTGAAGATGCGCCAGCACGAGCAGAAGGCGCAGGCGACGTTCGATCGGACGTTGAAGGACATCTCGCGCCGCGTCCTCTCGATCGCGGTGATCTTCCTGGGAGTCATCCTGTCCGCGGGCGTGCTGATCGCCTTGTCGATCCGGCTGCCGCTGCAGCAGATCATGGCCTCGATGCGCGCAATCATGCTGGGCGACTACGACCGCGAGGTCCAGGGCACCGAGGCGCGCGACGAGGTCGGCGCGATGGCCCGCGCCGTCGAGACCTTCCGCGAGAACGCGATCGCCAAGCGCAAGACCGAGGACGAGTTGCGCACCGCGAAGGAAAAGGCCGAGAGCGCGCTGCTCGAGCTCAATGCCGCGCAACGGAATCTCATCGATGCCGAGCGGCTGGCGGCGCTGGGCGGGCTGGTCGCCGGCGTCGCCCACGAGGTGAACAACCCGATCGGCATCAGCCTGACGGTGGCCTCCAGCTTCGCACGCCGCGTCGAGATGTTCGAGGCCGCGCTGCGGTCGCCCGAAGGCGGCCTGCGCCGGTCGCAACTGGAGGAGTTCGTGCGTTCGTCGCGCGATGCGTCCGAGCAACTGGTCGCCAACCTGCAGCGCGCCGGCGAGTTGATCCAGTCGTTCAAGCAGGTCGCGGTCGACCGCTCCCATGCGGAGCGACGGGCCTTTGTCCTGAGCGAGGCGACCGATCAGATCATCACCAGCCTCAAGCCGGTGCTCAAGCGCGCGCCGATCACGCTGGCGGTCGATGTCCCCGAGGGGCTTTTCATCGACGGCTATCCCGGGTTCTACGGTCAGATTCTCACCAACCTGTTCCTCAACGCCGTCAACCACGCCTTTGCCGACGGCCGCGCGGGCACCATCTCGATCACGGCGCGGCCGCGCGGCGCGGATGACATCGAGATCATTTTCGCCGATAACGGGGCCGGCATGCCCCCCGACGTGCAGCGCCAGGCCTTCGATCCGTTCTTCACGACACGCCGCAACGAAGGGGGAACGGGTCTCGGGCTGCATATCGTCTACAATCTGGTGACGCAGCAGCTCGGTGGCCGCATGATGCTGGAATCCCGCGAGGGACAAGGCACCACCTTTCGGATTATCATGCCGCGGGTCGCCAAGGGCGGCGCCGAGACAGCAATGGGTGACGGAACGACGCAATGGCCGAACAGGACGATGTCCTCCAACTGATCGAGGATACCGGTTTCGACGAGGACGACGGTTCGGCCCGGAAATGGAAGATCGCCGTCATCGACGACGACCATGCCGTGCACGAGGGCACCCGCTTTGCGCTGTCGGATTACAGCCTGAACGGCCAGGGGCTCGAAATCCTGTCCGCCTATTCGGCGGCCGAAGGCCGCGCGCTGATGCGGGAGCACACCGACATCGCGGCCGTGCTGCTCGACGTCATCATGGAGACCGACGTCGCCGGGCTCGAGCTCGTCGAATACATCCGCAACGAGATCAAGAACGAGACCGTCCGCATCATCCTGCGGACCGGGCAGCCGGGCCAGGCGCCGGAGCGGCGCGTCATCGTCCAGTACGACATCAACGACTACAAGGCCAAGACCGAGCTCACCGCCGACAAGCTGTTCACCTCGCTGACGGCAGCGCTGCGCAGCTACCAGCAGCTCGAGCGCATGGTGCAGACCCGCCGCGGCCTCGAGATCATCATCGACGCCGCGTCGACGCTGTATGATTTCAAGTCGATGCAGCGGCTGGCCGAGGGCGTGCTGACCCAGATCGCGTCGCTGCTGAACGTGGATTGCGCGGGGATCCTGGTGCTGCGCGACGACGGCAGCCAGACCGACGATTTTTCGGTGCTGGCCGGCTCCGGCTGCTACAGCCGCTTCTCCGGCGCCGTCACCTCGCGCTCGCTCGATCCGGATCTGCGCGACATGGTCGAGGCCGCCTTCAGGCAGCGCAGCAACGAATTCGCAGACCACCGCACCGTGCTCTATGTCCGCACCGGCTCGGGGCGCGAAGTCGTGGTGCTGCTGCAGGCGGAGCGGCCGCTGTCCGAGACCGACCGTTCGCTGGTAGAGATCTTCTCCAGCCGGCTGTCGATCGCCTTCGACAACGTGATCCTGTATCAGCAGCTGCATGAGGCCAACACCCAGCTCGAGGACCGCGTCGCCCAGCGCACCCGCGCGCTGATGCAGGCCAACCGGCGGCTGTCGGCGCAATGGCTGCGGCTGCAGCGCGCCAACGGCTTCAAGAACGAGATTTTGGGCACCGTCGCCCACGACCTGAAGAATCCGCTCGGCGTCATCCTCGGCCGCACGGAGATGCTGACCGAGCTGATCGCGACCGGCGCCTCCGCCGACGGCATCACCAGCCAGGTCGGACATATCCGAGATGCTGCCAGGCGGCTGACGTCGATGGTCGACCACCTGATCTCGGATGCGATGGCCGACGCCTTCGACATCACCATCCGCCGTGAGCCGGTCGACATCGCTGCCCTGGTCCACGAGGTGGTCGAAGCCAACCAGCCGCTCGCGCTCAACAAGCAGCAGGTCATTGCCGTGTCGGCGCCGCCGCATCTGTCGACCATGTGCGACATCGACCGGATCCGCGAGGCGATCGACAACCTCCTGAGCAACGCGATCAAGTACAGCCCGATCGGTGGCAGGATCACCGTGAACGCCGCCGATGACGGCGACAACACCATCATCGCCGTCACCGACCAGGGCGCCGGGCTGTCGCCGGAGGATCTCGGCCGCCTGTTCGGCCGGTTCCAGCGGCTGTCGGCCAAACCGACCGCGGGCGAGAGCTCGACCGGGCTCGGCCTGTCGATTGTCAAACGCATCGTCGACATGCATGGTGGCGAGGTGACGGCCAGGAGCGAAGGGCCGGGATCCGGATCGACCTTCACCATCACACTGCCGGCGGCCGAATTGTCATGAGTCAGAGCCAGCACATCATCATCGTCGACGACGAGGCCCCTGCCCGCGAAATGGTGGGTGATTACCTCAAGATGCACGGCTTCAGCGTGACGCTGTGCGATGGCGGCAAGAGCCTGCGCAGCGCCATCGAGACCGGCCCCGCAGATCTCGTCGTGCTCGACCTCAACATGCCCGAAGAAGACGGCCTGTCGATCATTCGCGATCTCAAGGGCCGCACCAACATCCCGGTGATCATGCTGACGGCCACCGCCAGCCCGATCGACCGCGTGGTCGGGCTTGAGCTTGGCGCCGACGATTACGTCGCCAAGCCGTGCGAATTGCGCGAATTGATGGCCCGGATCCGCTCCGTGCTGCGCCGCAGCGGACCGGCCAAGGCTGCGGCGGCCGTCACGGAGACCGCTCCGGCCCAGGCCAAGGACCCGCAATTGGTGCGGTTCGGCACCAAATGGCTGGATCTCGATGCCCAGGCGCTGCGCGATGACGAAGGCAACGAGCACCCGCTGACGGCGTCCGAGTTCGGCCTGCTCAAAGTCTTCGCCGCCAACCCGAAGCGGGTGCTGTCGCGCGAGCGGCTGCTGGAGCTCGCCAATGCCCGCGATGCGGAGGCGTTCGATCGCGCCGTGGATCTTAGAATCATGCGCATCCGTCGCAAAATCGAGCCCGATCCGACCAAACCGGCCGTGATCCGGACCATTCGCGGCGGCGGCTACCTGTTCTCCCCGGCCGGCGAGAAGGCCTGAGGACAGCCGGCCGGCGGCGGCGAAAGCAGCCTCTGTACCCGCATTCCGTTCCGTCTCTTGGAATTGGGCACAATTCCGCCACGACTGTTTCGCGATGTGCGGCGCGACGAAACATTTCCGCAGGCGCACGAAACCATTTTCCTGTTTTCGTGCAGACGTCCCGAAACGGGCACTCCTTAACAATCCATCCCGTCGAAACGCCGCAAGGGGGCGGCGGAACGGGAGAGTGCCATGCAGAACGTCGTTGCCATCAATTCCGCAGCCAGCCAGGGCATCATCGCCGCCCAGGCGACCACGGACGGCATGCTCCTGGAGAGCATTGCCGATGGCGATCGCACCGCGATGCACACGCTTTATGCGCGTCACAATGTGCGGGTCTATCGCTTCATCCTGCGCATCGTCCGCGACACCACGATCGCCGAGGACCTCGTCAGCCAGGTGTTCCTGGACGTCTGGCGCACCGCCAAGCAGTTCGAGGGCCGCTCGCAGGTCTCGACCTGGCTGCTGTCGATCGCCCGCTTCAAGGCGCTGACCGCGCTGCGCCAGCGCCGCTTCGAGGACATCGACCAGGACGAGGTGCGCGAGATCGCCGACGACTCCGACACCCCGGAGACCTCGCTCGAGCGCTCCACCACCAGCGCCATCCTGCGCGCCTGCGTCGCCAAGCTGTCGCCGGCGCATCGCGAGATCATCACCCTGATCTACTACCATGAGAAGTCGGTGGAGGAGGTCGGGCAGATCATCGGCATTCCGCAGAGCACGGTGAAGACGCGCATGTTCTATGCCCGCAAGCACCTGGCCGAGCTCCTGCGCTGTGCCGGCGTCCACAGCCTCGCCGCCTGACCAAGCTTCATTCTCGTCGGGGCTGCGGTCCCGGCGGGTTCCAAAGACGACGACGCACGAAAATCGCCGAACGAAACAATTGAAACAATCGGCGAAATCACCTGGAAAATTTCCGCCGCTAGAACGTTATCCATCAGCCGAGCCTCAGTCCCCCAGCTGATCTCGGTTTGGAGCGAGCAAATTCAAGGATACCTCCACCTTCCAAGGTTGCTCCGAAGACCCGGCGGATGCCCCCGCCGGGTCTTCGTCGTTTGGGACCGCTCACCCCGCCAATAGGGCGATTTGACCATTTGATATCGCGCGTTGCCGGTGCAATCTTCCGTCATGGGGCGGTGCTACAAGCCCCACGGCAATGACGGACGGTGCTGATGTTCGGTTTGGATGCGGTTGAGCTGGCGCGCGCGCAGTTCGCCTTCACGGTCACCTTCCACATCATCTTCCCCGCCTTCTCGATCGGGCTCGCGTCCTACCTCGCCGTGCTCGAGGCGCTGTGGCTGTGGACCGGCCGCGACGTCTATCTCAACGTCTTCAATTACTGGCTCAAGATCTTCGCCATTACCTTCGCCATGGGCGTCGTCTCCGGCATCGTGATGTCCTACCAGTTCGGCACCAACTGGTCGGTCTATTCCGACAAGGTCGGACCGGTGATCGGCCCGCTGATGGCCTATGAAGTGCTGACGGCGTTCTTCCTCGAGGCCGGCTTTCTCGGCGTCATGCTGTTCGGCCTGAAGCGCGTCGGCCCGAAGCTGCATTTCCTGGCCACCCTGATGGTCGCCGTGGGCACGCTGATCTCGGCATTCTGGATTCTCTCGGCCAATTCCTGGATGCAGACGCCGGCGGGCTATGCCGTCAACGCCGACGGCCAGTTCGTCTCGGTCGACTGGCTCGCAGTCATCTTCAATCCGTCCTTCCCCTACCGCCTCGTGCACATGGTGCTGGCGGCCTATCTCACCACCTCGCTCGTGGTCGGCGCGGTCGGCGCCTGGCATCTGCTGCGCAATCCGCATCTGCCGGGCCCGCGCGTGATGTTCTCGATGGCGATGTGGATGGCGGCGCTGGTGGCGCCGCTGCAGATCCTGGTCGGCGATCAGCACGGCCTCAACACGCTCGAACACCAGCCGGTGAAGATCATGGCCATGGAAGGCCATTTCGAGAGCCACAAGGACGGCGCGCCGCTATACCTGTTCGGCTGGCCCGACCAGGCCAAGGGCGAACTGAAATGGGCGCTCGGGATCCCCAAGTTCGGCTCGCTGATCCTCAAGCACCAGATCGACGCGCCGATGGCCGGGCTCGACACCGTGCCGCGGCAGGACTGGCCGCCGGTGCCGATCACCTTCTGGTCGTTCCGCATCATGGTCGGCCTGGGCCTGCTGATGCTGGCGCTCGGCCTGTTCAGCCTGTGGGAGCGCTGGCGCGGGCGGCTGTACATCAATCGCGGCCTGCACCGCTTCGCGATTGCGATGGGACCTGCGGGATTCATGGCCGTCATGGCCGGCTGGATCACCACCGAGACCGGCCGGCAGCCGTTCACCGTATACGGGCTGCTGCGCACCACCGATTCCGTTTCGCCGCTCGCGGCCCCGGCCGTGGGTGCCTCGCTGCTCGCCTTCATCATCGTGTATTTCATCATCTTCGCTGCCGGCGTGCTGTACATCCTGCGCCTGATGGCCGAGCCGCCGCATCCCGGCGAGCCGGGCCCGAGCAGCGAGCAGCCGGTCCGCACTGCCGGCATCACGCCGGCCGCCGGCGTCGTGCAGGGAGTGGTCGGATCATGAGCGTCGCCATCGATCTCGCCACCCTCTGGGCCTTCATCATCGCGCTCGCCGTGTTCATCTACGTCGTGATGGACGGCTTCGATCTCGGCCTCGGCATCCTCTTCCCGCTGTTTCCAGGCAAGCAGGACCGCGACGTCATCACCAACACCGTCGCGCCGGTGTGGGACGGCAACGAGACCTGGCTGGTGCTCGGCGGCGGTGGCCTGATGGCCGCGTTCCCGCTCGCTTATTCCATCCTGATGCCGGCGCTGTATGCGCCGCTGATCGCGATGCTGGTCGGCCTGATCTTCCGCGGCGTCGCCTTCGAATTCCGCTGGCGCACCCGCGCCACACGCAATCTGTGGGACATCGCCTTTGCCGGCGGGTCATGGGTCGCGGCGCTCGCGCAGGGCATCGCGCTCGGCGCCATCCTGCAGGGCGTGCATGTCGAGGGCCGGCACTATGCCGGCGGCTGGTGGGACTGGCTGACGCCGTTCAGCCTCCTCACCGGCGTCTCGCTCGTGGTCGGCTACGCGCTGCTCGGCGCAACCTGGCTGATCCTGAAGACAGAGGGCGACCTGCGCGACAAGGCCTATCGCATCAGCTGGGTCCTGCTGTTCGCGATGCTGCTCGCCATTGCCGCCGTCAGTCTGTGGACGCCGCTGCTCACGATCCAATATTCGGACCGCTGGTTCAGGTGGCCGGCGATCATTCTCACCGCGCCGGTGCCGCTCGCCGTCGTCGGCGTCACCGTGCTGATGATGAAGAACCTCGCCCAGAGGCACGATAGCTGGCCGTTCTTTCTCGCACTCGCGCTGTTCTTCCTCTCCTACGCGGGCCTCGGCATCAGCATGTATCCCTACGTCGTGCCGCAGAGCATCACGATCTGGCAGGCGGCAGCACCCGAACGCAGCCAACTGATCATGCTGCCCGGCGTGCTGGTGCTGGTGCCGCTGATCCTCGGCTACACCGGCTGGGCCTATTGGGTGTTTCGCGGCAAGGTCGGGCACGACAGCGGCTATCATTGATGCCCGCTCCCGAGCCCGCGTCCCTCGCGAAGCGCCTCGCCTGGTTCGTTGCGCTCTGGCTCGCCGGCGTGGCGACCGTCGGCGCGGTGGCCTTCCTGCTGCGGCTCTGGATGAAGCTCGGATGACAACGGGTGCGCCCTGCGCTCACCTTGACTTTGCTGCGAATATGCTCCTGAAATTTGACGGGTGGATTTGATCGGGCAAGCTTCGCAGGGGTCCGTTGAGGAGAGCTTTGAATGCCGAGTTTCCGTCGCCTGCTTTGTGCGGCCAGCGCCATCATCGCGCTGGCGCTGTCCACATCGCATAGTTTTGCCCAGTCCGAGGACCCCGGCGATCAGCCCGGTCTCGTCGCCGATGACGGCTACGAGCTCGATCCCGAATGGCGCAAGCAGGTGGTCTATTTCCGCACCACCGAGCCGCCGGGCACCATCATCGTGTCCACCGCCGAACGCCACCTCTATCTGGTGCAGCCGGGCGGACGTGCCATCCGCTACGGCATCGGCGTCGGCCGTGACGGCTTCCAGTGGCAGGGGCTGCTGTCGATCACCAAGAAGGCCGAGTGGCCGGATTGGACGCCGCCGCCGGAGATGATCCAGCGCCAGCCCTATCTGCCGCGCTTCATGGCCGGCGGCCCCGGCAATCCCTTGGGCGCGCGCGCGATGTATCTGGGCACCACCGTGTACCGCATCCACGGCACCAACCAGCCCTGGACGATCGGCAGCAAGATTTCCTCCGGCTGCTTCCGGCTGGTGAATGCCGATGTCGCCGACCTGTTCGACCGCGTCCCGGTCGGCACCAAGGTGGTCGTGCGGCAGAAGCCGGAACTGTGACGCCGGCGCCCGCCGCCGGACATTCAGCCATCGCTTTGTCCTGAGATTTTTCGAAAGAGATTGACCATGCGCACTTTCCGAGGCGGCCTGCTGATCGGGCTCGCCGTCGCCGTCCTCGTCGCGGCGCTCGCCGTCACCTATGAGATGTACGACACCCGCACCTTGAAGCGGACCATCCGCCGCGGCGAGGTGTTGTGCGGCGTCAATGCCGGCCTGCCCGGCTTCTCGATTCCCGATGACAAGGGCAATTGGAGCGGCTTCGACGTCGACTTCTGCCGCGCCGTGGCGGCCGCGATCTTCGATGATCCGAAGAAGGCGAAGTTCGTGCCGCTCGACGCCAATGAGCGCTTCAAGGAGCTGCAGAGCCGCAAGGTCGATATCCTGTCGCGCAACACCACCTGGTCGATGGCGCGCGAGCAGAACTACGACCTGTATTTCCCGGCGGTCGCCTATTACGACGGCCAGGGCTTCATGGTGCCGCGGTCGCGCAAGCTGGAGACGGCGCTCGACCTCAACGGCAGCAGGGTCTGCGTGCAGGATTCCACCACCAACGCGCTTAACCTCGGCGACTATTTCCGCACCAACAACATGAAGTACGAGGAGGTGAAGTTTCCCAAGCTCGACGACGTCATCAAGGCGTATGACAGTGGCAAGTGCGACACCTTCACCGCCGACGTCTCGCAGCTCTACGCGCTGCGCCTGACGCTGTCGAAGCCCGGCGATCACGACATCCTGCCCGACCTGATCTCCAAGGAGCCGCTCGCGCCCGTGGTGCGCCAGCGCGACGACGACTGGATGATGATCGTGAAGTGGACGCTGTACGCGATGATCAATGCCGAGGAACTCGGCGTCACCTCCAAGAACATCGACGAGGCGCTGAAGTCGAAGAAGCCGGACGTGATGCGGCTGGTCGGCAACGAGGGCAGCTACGGCGAGGATCTCGGGCTGACGAAGGACTGGGCGGCGCGAATCATCCGCCACGTCGGCAATTACGGCGAGGTCTATGAGCGCAACGTCGGCAGCGAGTCGAAGCTGAAGATCCCGCGCGGCATGAACCAGCTGTGGAACGCCGGCGGCGTCCAGTACGCGCCGCCGATCAGGTAGGACGCCGGTCGGAATTGTCGGCTTCGCTTCGACGGGTCTCACACCTCTCGCGACACGAACGGTGCACCCTCTCTCCTTGTGGGAGAGGGTGGTTTCGATGCGCAGCATCGAAACCGGGTGAGGGGTTGCCACGAACTCAGACCTGCATTTGCCGCACCAGGCCCTTACCCAAGCAAGCTTGGAGTTGGCTTCTGTGTAGCCCTCTCCCACAAGGGGAGAGGCGCATTCATATGCACCGCGAGGGCTGATTTTCCGGTGCTTAGAGCAGAACAAACATCATCATCCCCGCGACGTCTTCCGCGCCCGAGCTTTGCCAAATTCTCCACCCTCCGAAAATCGAGGGCGCAGGGAAGGCCAGGTGCCGACTGGCACCTGCGGTCCGCCTGCTTAAAAAAATGCAGGCGGCAGAACCACAGGCTCAGCCGGGACAACCCGGCCTTCCCTGCGCGATGGTGTTAACGCTTATGGCGCGCTCTCCTCGGTGTCCGGCTTGTTAGCCACCGTCGCCGCCCGGGATCATCCCCCGTCGACTTGACGCCAGCATCGGGGCGCCAGGACCACGCGCTTTCACGTCCGCATCGCTATCGTTCGTCGGCGCGATCACTCGCGCTGCGATCCGATGCGTCCATCGCGTCACTGGCCCACGTTTCGTAACGATCGCGAAGCGTCCCTCTTGCGGGCCGTGACGGCGGGGAATGTGCGGCTGATTTGCCCGACGAGACAACGCCCGTCGGGTTGCGACAAAATGGCCCGACGGGCACTGCGGATGCTCCCGCAAAGCAATTAGTCCCGCGGATTCATGGCTCTCGCGCGATCTGTCCGGGAGGCTCGGGGAGCCGCTCACGAGTTCGTGAACTCATTCTCAAATCCAGCCAATCGCAGCGATCGTAACGAGCCTGACCAATCCGGTCGGGTGATGCGCCCCTGCACAACAGGGAGAACAAGGGGGACCAAAATCCCTTTGCGCATCAGCCAACTCATCAGTTCAGTTCACAGGGAAAAACTCGAATGACGCTGGGATTCCGTTCGTTCGTGGCCGGCGCGTTGATGCTGGGCGCGCTCTCCATGTCAGCAGCCGCGGCACGTGCCGCCGATATCGTCGACACCGCCGTCGGCGCCGGTCAGTTCAAGACGCTCGTCGCCGCCGCCAAGGCCGCAGGTGTCGTGCCGGTGCTGAAGAGCAAGGGTCCCTTCACCGTATTCGCACCGACCGACGCGGCGTTCGCCGCGCTGCCGCCGGGCACCGTCGAGGATCTGCTCAAGCCGAAGAACAAGGGCAAGCTCGCCGCGATCCTGAAGTATCACGTGATCCCCGGCGCGGTGAAGGCCGGCGACGTCGCCGGCAAGAAGCTGAGCGTGAAGACGGCGCAAGGCCAGCCGGTGGCCGTCGACGGCACCTTCTTCGGCGTGCAGGTCAACGACGCGCATGTGGTGCAGGCCGACGTCATGGCCTCGAACGGCGTCATCCACGTCATCGACAAGGTGCTGCTGCCACCGGCCAAGACCGCGATGCATCATTGATCGAATGAGAGCGCGCCATCGGTGATGGCGCGCTCCTTTTTTGCAAACTCTGCTGTTGTCGTCGATAGTTACTGTCGTACGCCGCGAAGGCGGGGTACCCAGTACGCTGCGGCTTGTCGGTCAATCACAACTCTCTCAGCGTACTGGATCGCCCACCTTCGCGGACGATGACAGCTGAGCGTGGGGAGACGGCAGGTGCCGACAAGCGGCCTTGCTTAGTACCCCCTGAGCTGAGCCAGCTGCGCTGCGTGATAGTTCGCATCGCCGAGCAGCTCCTCACAGACGCGGGCGCGCTTCATGAAGAAGCCGATGTCGAACTGGTCGGTCATGCCCATGCCGCCATGCATCTGCACGCCCTCCTGCACCGCGCGGGTCGCGGTCGCGCCCGCGCGGGCCTTGGCGACGGCCACGGCGGCCGTCGCGCCGGCGGAATCGGCGTCGAGCGTCTGCAGCGCCTTCAGCACCGCGGCGCGGGTGATCTCGATCTCGATATAGAGCTGCGCGGCACGGTGCTGCAGCGCCTGGAATTCGCCGATGGCCTTGCCAAACTGCTTGCGTTCCTTGAGATAGGCAACGGTGCGGCCGAACACCTCCTCGCTCAGTCCCACCATCTCGGAGGCAACCGCGCCCCGGCCGAGATCGAGTACGGCGCTGAGCGTGGCCGCGCCACCATCGACCTCGCCGAGCACGTGATCCGCGGTGACCTCGACGTTGTCGAGCGTGACCCGCGCGGCGTTGTGCGCGTCGACCATGATGGTGCGTTCGATCGCCACGCCCTTGGCCTTGGGATAGACCAGGAACAGCGTGAGGCCATCGCGATCGCCAGGCGCGCCCGCACTGCGCGCGACGACGAGCAGGAGATCAGCGACGTGGCCGTCGACCACCATCGCCTTGGCGCCGTTCAGTTTGAAGCCGTTGCCGGAGCGCACGGCCTGCAGGGCGGTGTGCAAAGGACGATGCTTGGCGCCTTCGTCGAGCGCCAGCGCGGCGAGCAGCGCGCCGCTGGCGATCTTCGGCAGATACTCGGATTTCTGCGCCGCCGAGCCGGCGCGGGCGAGCGCCGAGGCTGACAGCACCGACGTCGCCAGAAACGGCGACGGCATCAAGGTGCGGCCGATTTCCTCCATCACGACGCCGGCTTCGACCGCGCCGAGGCCGGAGCCGCCGTGCTCCTCCGGCACGAGCAGTCCGGCAAAGCCCATCTCGGCGAAGGTGGCCCAGAGCTGGCGCGAGAAGCCGGTCGCGTCGCGATCATCGCGCAGCTTGCGCAGGTGCGCGATCGGTGCGTGATCGCTGATGAGGCCGCGCGCGCTGTCGCGCAGCATGGATTGTTCTTCGGTGAGGAGGAGAGGCATGGGAGATCCCGTTGCAACGATGGCAATCAATTTTGGTCTTGTCATTCCGGGATGGCCCGAAGGGCCGGGCCCGGAATCCATACTCACGATCGTGGTTATGGATTCCGGGCTCGCCGCGTCGCGGCGCCCCGGAATGACGGCGTGGGTGCGAACTACGCCCCCGGCAGATCGAGGATGCGCTTGGCGACGATGCCGAGCATGACCTCGGAGGTGCCGCCTTCGATCGAGTTGGCCTTGGTGCGCAGCCAGGCGCGGGGACGCGCGCCTTCGTGGGAGCGCTCGCTCTCCCATTCGAGCGCGTCGATGCCGCCGGCCGCCATCAGCAGCTCGTGGCGACGCTTGTTGAGCTCGGTGCCGTAGTACTTCATCGCCGACGAGAACGCCGGATGCCCCTGTCCCGCCTTGGCGAGATCGACCATGCGCTCGGCGGCGGCGGCAAGCGCGGCCTCGTCGACGTCGAAGGTCGCGATGTCCGCACGTAAGAGCGCGTCGTCGAGTCGCCCCTGCGCATCGCTGCCGACGGAATCCGCCGCGACCTGGCCGAGCGGCCGGCTGCCGCCGCGCTCGCCCATGCCGGAAATCATCGCGCGCTCGTGCTGCAGCAGGTACTTCGCAACGTCCCAACCACGGTTGACGGTACCCAGCACGTTCGCCTTGGGCACGCGGACATTGTCGAAGAAGGTCTCGCAGAATGGCGAGCGGCCGGAGATCAGGAGGATCGGCTTGGTCGACACGCCCTTCGACGTCATGTCGAACAGGATGAAGCTGATGCCGTCATGCTTCTTCGCCGCCGGATCGGTGCGCACCAGGCAGAAGATCCAGTCGGCGTAGTTGGCATAGGAGGTCCAGATCTTCTGGCCGTTGATGATGTAGTCGTCGCCGTCGCTCTCGGCCCGCGTCTGCAAGGAGGCGAGATCGGAGCCGGCGTTCGGCTCGGAATAGCCCTGGCACCAGCGGATGAGACCGGCGGTGATCTTCGGCAGGTGCTCGCGCTTCTGGTCGTCCGTGCCGTATTTCAGCAGCGCCGGCCCGAGCATCGAGATGCCGAACGAGGTGATCGGCGCGCGCGCCCCGATCGCCGCCATCTCCTGGCGCACGATCTTGGCCTCCTCGCCGTCGAGACCGCCGCCGCCATATTCCCTGGGCCAGTGCGGCACGGTCCAGCCCTTGTCGCGCATGCGCTCGAACCAGACGCGCTGCGGCTCAGAGGAGAATTTTGCATTGCGGCCGCCCCAGAACGTGTCCTCCTCGGAGGTCATCGGCCGGCGCATCTCCGGCGGGCAATTGGCCTCCAGCCAGGCCCTGGTTTCGCGGCGGAATGTGTCGAGATCGGCCATGCCAAGTCCTCACGCGTTTCCATGATTGCTGTCTTTGAAACGACCTAACCTCAGCCCGTCAGTGAATTCAACATCGATGTCGCCGCGGGCGCCCTCGCCTTGCCAAGCGTTCTATGGTCATGATGCCGCCGCGTGAAATACGAGGAAACGAACATGCGCCTGAAACTTCTTTCGCCTGGCGAAATGAGCGCCGACCAGCGCCAGACCTATGACGAGTCGATCGCCAGCAAGCGCGGCTCGCCGCCGCCGCCGATGATCGCCTGGCTGAACAGCCCGGAGATGGCGCGGCACGCGACGCGGCTCGGCGCCTTCCTGCGCTACGACACGGTGTTTCCGGCAGCACTCTCGGAGATCGCGATCCTGGTGACGGCGCGGCATTGGACCGCGCATTACGAATGGTACGCGCATAAGCGTCTGGCGCTGGCCGGCGGGCTCGACATCAAGATCATCGAGGACATCCGCGACCGTCGCACGCCGGAATTCTCCGAGCCCAAGGCACAGATGATCTACGACGTCGCCAAGTCGCTGCATGAGGGTCATGGACTGACGGATGCGCTCTACAAGGAGGCGATCGCGCTGCTCGGCGAACGCGGCCTGGTCGAGATCATCGGCCTGTGCGGCTACTACACGATGGTGTCGATGACGCTGAACGCGTTCGAGTTCGACCTGCCGGAGGGCGAGGTGTCGGAGTTGAAGTGAGAAGCGCGTGAGCTGCGATGCGCCGCTGTCGCCACGATGCCGGTGCACTCCCCTCCCCCTTGCGGGGAGGGGTCGGGGGTGGGGGTCTCCGGGCGCTGCGCGAAGTGAGGTGCGACCTTATCAATCTGCACTGCTATCGGCTCTCAAGGCTGGGCATCCACCGCTCGGCCGAGCGAGAGACTTTGATCCTTGTAATCTGAGAGAGCACGGTTCGTGGACCCCCACCCCCGCCCCCTCCCCGCAAGGGGGAGGGGAGCGCACCGTGGGTGCGGCGCGACCTCGTTACTACTACGCCCGTTTTAGTCAGCCCGCCGCTGCCTCGCGCCGCTTCGACGACCACACCAGTGCAAGCACGCACAATCCCAGCAGCACCGGCGGGAACACCACGAGGTTCACCGCCGACCAGCCGAAATTGGCGAGCAGTTGGCCCGAGGAGAACGAGCCCAGCGCCATCAGGCCGAAGATCAGGAAATCGTTGAACGCCTGCACCTTGTTGCGCTCGGCGGATGTATGTGTCTCCAGCACCAGCGCGGAGGCGCCGACGAAGCCGAAATTCCAGCCGACGCCGAGCATGACCAGGGTGGCCCAGAAGTGCATCGCGGTCAGGCCGGACAGGCCGATGACGGCCGCGACCGCTTCAAGCCCCAGCCCCACCGCGACGATGGCAGGCGCACCAAAGCGCGCGATCAGCGATCCCGTGAAGAAGCTCGGGCCGTACATCGCGACGATGTGCCATTGCAGGCCGAAATTGGAATCCGACACCGTGAGCCCGCACATCTGCATCGCCAAAGGTGCCGAGGTCATCACCAGGTTCATCACCGGATAGGCGATGGTGCCGCACAGGGCAGCTGCGATGAAGCGCGGCTGGCGCACGATCTCGGACAGCGGCCGGCCGCCATGGAGATCGGCAGCTTCAGGCTTCGGCAGATCGACGCCGGCGACGATCCCCATCGCGACCAGCGCGACCGCCGCCTGGACCAGATAGCTGAACGCGAACAGATAGGGTTGCCAGACGTCCATGGTCCATTGCACGAGCTGTGGACCGAGCAGACCGGCGAAGATGCCGCCCGCCATCACCCACGACACCGCCTTGGGCCGGAACGTCGCGCTGGCGCCATCGGCCGCCGCGAAGCGATAGGATTGCGCGACGGCGCCATAGACGCCGCCGAGGAACGTCGCCAGGCAGAACAGTGCGAACGAGCCGCGCAGAATCGCGAGGCAGCCGAGCGCGCCGGTGACGGCGCCGCAGCCGGTACCGATCAGGAAGGCCGCCCGGCGGCCATAGCGGCGCGAGATCGCGCCGGTCGGCAAGGTGCCGGCGGCGAGGCCAACGACGTACATCGAGATCGGTACCGTCGCGAGCCCGATGTTCGGGGCAATGGTGACACCGACGATCGCGCCGGTGGCGAAGATCACGGCCGAGTTGGCGCCGGTCAGCGCCTGGGCGGCCGCGAGCCGCGCCACGTTACGGCGAGCGCGGGCATCATCGGAGGTGTCTTCGCTCACGGTCAGATCGATCATCTCAGGTATCCGGAGGCGTGGGGCGCACGCTCCCGCCTTGCTGGTTCAGCCGCACTATTGCGGGAAGCGCGCGCCCGAGGCAACGGGCGCGAACGGAGACAAGCCATGCGGCAGCGAACGCGCCACGGAGCGTGATTCGACACTCCCGACCTGCCCGGCTAATCAAGCCGGCGGTATTCTCGCGTCAACGGCGCCCGCGGAGCTTGAGCCATGTCAATCGACGATCGTCCGACCATCGCGGCGCCTGATGACGATCCGTATCTGTGGCTCGAGGAGATCGACGGCGAGCGCGCGCTCGCCTTCGTCGCGGCGCAGAACCAGCGCACGCTCGCCGCGTTCGGCGATGCGGCCTTCGAACGCGACCGCGACACGCTGGCCGCCATCCTGGATCGGCCGGACAACATCCCGTTCGTCAGCCGCCGCGGCGGGCTGCTGTACAATCAATGGAAGGACGCGGCGCATCCGCGCGGCTTGTGGCGGCGCACGACGATGGCGGAGTTCCGCAAGGCGCAACCGCAATGGGAGGACCTGCTCGACATCGACCGACTCGCTGCCGACGAAGGCGAGGACTGGGCGCTGAACGGGGTCTCGAGCCTGCCGCCGGCGCATGAGCGCGCCATCCTGAGCCTGTCGCGGGGCGGCAGCGACGCCGTGGTGCTGCGCGAGTTCGACCTCGCGACGAAGCGCTTCGTGACGGGCGGCTTCACGCTCTCGGAGGCCAAGGGCGGCGCCGCCTGGCTCGATGCCGACACCCTGCTGCTGGCGAGCGCGTTCGGCGTGGGCATGGCGACGCCGTCGGGCTACGCGCGGACGGTGCGGCGCTGGCGGCGCGGCCAGCCGGTCGAGCAGGCGGAGGTGATCTTCGCCGCCGAAGGCAGTCAGTCGACATGGGTGCATGTCGGTGTCGATCGCAGCGTCGCGCCGGCGCGGGTGTGGTTTGCCGAGGGCATCGACTTCTTCAACCAATATCTATGGCTCGGTGACGGCGGCGGGGCGCGGACCAGGCTCGACCTGCCGACCGACTGCTGGATGTCAGCGCATGGCGACTGGATGGCCATCAAGCTGCGCCAGCCCTGGACCGTCGGCGAGGTCACCCATCCCGCGGATGTGGTGCTCGGTCTCCAGCTCTCGGCATTCCTTGCCGGGCGCCGCGATTTCACCCGCGTGTTCGAGCCCGCGCCGCGACGCGCGCTGCAGGGCCTGTCCTGGGCCGGCGACCGGCTGGTGCTGTCGATCCTCGACGAGCTCAGGGCAAGGTTCGAGGTGTGGACGCCGTCACCGGGGGAGTGGAGCTGCGAGCGGCTTCCCGGCCTGCCGGAGATCGCGACGGTGGACGTCTGGCGTCTCGACACCGACGAGGCCGAAAGCAACGGCGACCTGCTCGCCAACATCCAGGATCCGCTGACGCCGCCGTCGCTGCTACTGATCGAGGGCTTGGCCGCGCCGATCGTGCTGAAGCAGGCGCCTCGCACCTTCAGCGCCGAGGGGCACGTCGTCACGCGACACGAGGCGATCTCGGTGGATGGCGAGCGCATTCCCTACACCCAGACCGGGCCGGCCGAGCTGACAGGCGACGCGCCGGTGCACATGAGCGCCTATGGCGGCTTCGGTCACACGCTCCGTCCGGCCTACAATGCGGCGCTGGGCAAGCTGTGGCTCGAGCGTGGCGGCACGCTCGTGGAGGCCAACATCCGCGGCGGCGGCGAGTTCGGCACCGCCTGGCACGATGCCGGCCGCTATGCGGGCAAGCGGCTCGCGCATGATGATTTCGCAGCGGTCGCCGCCGACCTCGTCCGCCGCGGCGTCACGGTGCCGAAGCGCATCGCGGCGCAAGGCGGCTCCAATGGCGGCATCCTGATCACCAACATGCTGGTGCGCTACCCCGAGCGCTTCGGCGCATTGTTCTGCACCATCCCGCTGATCGACATGCGCCGCTACACCAAGCTGCTCGCCGGCGCGAGCTGGATCGCCGAATATGGCGATCCCGACAGCGACCAGGATTGGAGCTGGTTGTCGACCTACTCGGCCTATCACACCGCAACGCCCGGCCAGCCCTATCCGCCGATCCTGATCGCGACCACGCGGCGCGACGACCGCGTCCATCCCGGCCACGCGCGCAAGATGACCGCCAAGCTGCTGGCCATGGGCTACGACGCCTGGTTCTACGAACCCGCCGCCGGCGGCCATGGCTACGGCACCGACAACCGTGAGCGCGCCAGCTTCATCACGCTGGGCACGCGGTTTCTGGCGCGGCATGTCGGGTTGGAGGCGAAGTGAGCGGCCCATCTTCCGTCATTGCGAGGAGCGAAGCGACGAAGCAATCCAGAGTCCCAACGCGGCCCTGGATTGCTTCGCTTCGCTCGCAATGACGGAGATCGGCGAGGCGCCGTCGCAAACCTACGAAGTCCGACCGAACACCAGGATCATGTTGTTGGCCGGCATCTCCACCCTCTCGCGCAAGACGAGCCCGTGGCGCGCGGCGAGCGCCTCGAGGTCGGTGATGTCGCGCACGCCCCACTCCGGATTGCGCTCGCGCAGCGACGTATCGAACACGGCATTGCTCACCGCCGTGTGCTTGCCGTCGCGCTTGAACGGGCCGTAGAGCACCAGTGCGCCGTCCGCCGACAGCGCCTGCCCGGCGCCGGCGAACAGTCCCTCCGCCACCGACCACGGCGCGATGTGAATCACGTTGGCGCAGAAGATCGCGGCGAGCTGCGACGGCCCGCCCGCGGCGCGGAACGCCGCCGGCCAGCCGGGATCTGACAGGTCGATGCGCTGGGCATCACGGATGTTGGACAACCCGGCATGGCTGCGCCACGCCGCAATGCTGGCGAGGTGGTTGGCGTTGAGATCGCTCGGCCACCACGTCATGTCCGGCCGCTGCGAGGCGAAATGCACGACGTGCTGGCCGGTGCCGCTGCCGGCCTCCAGCACATCGCCGGTCTTGCCCGCGAGCAACCGTTCCAGCACCGTCCAGATCGGCTGATGGTTGCGGTGGAACGCGGCCGCGTCCAGCCGTCCGTCCGGTTCCACCGGCCGGCCGTCCCGGCCGAACTCCACGACATATTCCGCCATGACCATTCTCCCGGCCGCCCCATGGACGGCCCTCGTTAACCGCGTTGCGGCGGCCACCATAGCTGCATTGTCAGCCGATGGTCTTTATGCTTTGCAGCGCCTATATTGCCGAGATCACCGAGACATCGGAACTCCACCTTGATCACACCTGTCCTGCGTACCGCCCTGGCGATGGGGCTCTCGCTCGCCATGTCCATGGCCGCTCACGCCCAGTCCGGTGCCGTCGACGGCCAGAAGCTCGCCTTCGACCGCGGCAAGGGCAACTGCCTGACCTGCCACGAGATCAAGGGCGGCGACCTGCCGGGCTCGATCGGCCCGAAGCTGGAGAACCTCAAGGCGAGATACGACCGCGCCGAGCTGATCGCGATTCTCAACGACGAGACCAGGCGCAATCCGCTGACGGTGATGCCGCCGTTCGGCCGCAACCGCATCCTGACCGAGCAGGAAATCAGCGCCATCGTCGACTTCCTGCAGACCCTCTGATTCCGTTTGGAGACCGCCATGACTGCCTCGTTCGGCCCGTTGGCCCACCGCCGCCTGTTCCTGAAGGGCGCCGGCCTCGTCGCGCTGATCGGCCTCGGCAACGCCGTGCTGCACGCGACCCCCGTGTTTGCCGCGACCAATGACAACAAATATCCGGAAGACGCCTTCAAGCAGAAGAATGCGGGCGACGCGGTCAAGGCGCTGTACGGCCGCGACCACGAGGCGTCCGACAAGATCAAGCTCGACGCGCCGGAGATCGCCGAGAACGGCGGCGTGGTGCCGATCGCGGTGACGACGTCGCTGCCGAACGTCACCTCGATTGCCTTCATCGTCAGCGAGAATCCGTTCGCGCTGGCGGCGTCGTACCACATCCCCGAGGGCACCGTGCCCGCGGTGGCGAACCGGCTCAAGATGGCCAAGACCTCCAACGTGATCGCGCTCGTCGAATCCGACGGCAAGCTCTACAGCGCGACCAAGGAGGTCAAGGTCACCGTCGGCGGCTGCGGCGGCTAAGGTCAGGAGATCATCATGGCATCGAGCATCCGCGTCCGCGCCGTCCTGAATGGCGACATCGCCGAGGTCCAGACACTGATCCAGCACCCGATGGATACGGGCCTGGTCAGGGACGCCAAGGGCGAAGTGATCCCGGCGCACTACATCCAGCAGGTCACCTTCGTGCACAAGGACAAGACGGTGTTCCTGGCCGATTGGGGCACCGCGGTGTCGAAGGACCCCTATGTCAAGTTCGCCTTCAAGGGCGCGGCCAAGGGCGACGAGCTCAAGGTGAGCTGGGTCGACAGCAAGGGCGCGACCGACAGCCTGACGGCGACGATCCAATGAGGGTGCCGCGCCTCGCGCTGACCGTGGCGGCCGCGCTCGCTCTCGGCGCCTCCGGCGCCGCGGCCGCGGACAAGCCGAACCCGGCGGCCGACGCCAAGGCGTTCCAGGATTACTTCGTCAAGAAGTTTCCGAAGGTGGCGTTCGACGATTTCGTCAACGGGCCGTATTCGATGAACGCCGACATGCGCAAGCAATGGGAGGAGAAGGAGCAGTTTCCGCCCTACGAGTTCGCGCTCGATGCCGGCAAGGAGATGTTCGCCAAGCCGTTCAAGAACGGCAAGACCTATGCCGACTGCTTCCCGAACGGCGGCATCGGCATCCGCCAGAACTATCCCACTTTCGACGACAAGGAAGGCAAGGTCATCACCCTCGAGCTGGCGCTGAACCGCTGCCGCGAGGCCAATGGCGAGCAGCCCTACTCCTACGTCAAGGACGAGATGGCGTCGCTGACCGCCTACATGGCGTACACGTCGCGCGGCAAGCGCTTCGACATCAAGATCCCCGACGACCCGCGTGCGCTCGAGGCCTTCGAAAAGGGCAAGGAGTATTTCTACACCCGCCGCGGCCAGTTGAACTTCTCCTGCGCGAGCTGCCACGTGCAGAGCCCGGGGGAACGAATCCGCGCCGAGATCCTGGCGCCGGCGCTCGGCATCCTCAACGCGATGCCGATCTACCGCTCGGAATGGAGCGGCATGGGCACGATCAGCCGGCGCTTCGTCACCTGCAACAGCCAGACACGCGCCGTGCCGCTGGAGCCGCAATCGGACGAATACCGCAACCTCGAATATTACCTGTCCTACGTGTCGAACGGCCTGCCGGTTTCAGGACCTGGAGCACGGCCATGAAAAACGTCACGACAGCAAGCGTCATGAAAAAGATCGTGTTCGCCATGATGGTATCAGCGGTCGGCGCCGGCTCCGCGCGGGCCGCGTCGGAGGCCGACTATCTCGCGGCTGTCGCGGCGGCCGAGAGCGCCAACAAGGAAGCCGGACGTCTGCGCAACCAATGGACCGTGACCCAGGCCGCACTCACCGCTGCGAAGAAGGCAGCGGATTCCGGCAATTTCGATTCTGCGCTGAAGTCGGCGCAGGAGGCCGAGGCGCTCGCCAAGGCCTCGGTCGTCCAGGCCACCAGCGAGAAGCAGCGCTGGAAGGACATGGAGATCCGCTAGAGCATGATCCGGAAAAGTGGCAACCGGTTTTCCCTCGCGACGAACGCCGAAGGCGTTTGTGCGGAGATCATGCTCAAACAAAGGGATGGATCATGATGCGATTCCGTGGAATCGCATCATGATCTAGGACGCGAGCCATGATTCGGCGCCGGGACTTTCTGAAGGCATCAGTTGTCGCCACGCTCGCCGCGCCGGCGTTGCTGCGCAGCGCCCGCGCCGCTGACACCGTCAGCCTTTACGACATCGAGAAGTTCGGCAACGCGCGCATCCTGCACATCACGGACACGCACGCGCAGTTGCGGCCGCTGTTGTTCCGCGAGCCCAGCGTCAATCTCGGCATCGGCGAAATGTGGGGACGGCCGCCGCATCTGGTCGAGCGCGCCTTCCTCGACCGCTACGGCATCCGGCCCGACAGCGCCGAGGCCTATGCGTTCACCTCGTTCGAGTTCGAGAAGTACGCCGTCCGCTTCGGCCGGATGGGTGGATTCGCGCATCTGAAGACCCTGGTCGACAAGCTGCGCGCCGATGCCGGCGACCATCGCTCGGTGCTGCTCGATGGCGGCGACCTCTGGCAGGGCACCGGGCTCGCCAATGCGATGCGCGGCGCCGACATGGTGAGCGCCGCCAACCTGCTCGGCATCGACGCCATGACCGGGCATTGGGAGTTCACCTATGGCGAGGAGGCGCTGCGCACCAACCTCGCCCGCTTCAAGGGCGAATTCCTGGCGCAGAACGTGTTCCTGACGGAGGAGGCGGCGTTCAACGACGCCAAGGCGTTCGATCCCGGCTCCGGCCGCGTGTTCAAGCCGGCCACCATCAAGGAGATCGGCGGCGCCCGCATTGCCGTGATCGGCCAGGCCTTTCCCTACGTGCCGATCGCGCATCCGCGCCGCTTCACGCCGGACTGGACGTTCGGCATCCGCGAGGAGGAGCTGCAGAAGCTGGTCGATGGCCTCCGCGGCGCCGACAAGGTCGATGCCGTGATCCTGCTGTCGCATAACGGCATGGATGTCGACCTCAAGCTGGCGAGCCGCGTCACCGGCATCGACGTCATCCTCGGCGGCCATACCCATGACGCGGTTCCGCAGCCGGTCGCGGTCAGCAATTCCAAGGGCGCGACGCTCGTCACCAATGCCGGCTCCAACGGCAAATTCCTCGCCGTGCTCGATCTCGACGTCGGCAAGGGCCGCGTCGCCGATGTGCGCTACCGGCTGCTGCCCGTCTACTCGGAGCTGCTGAAGCCGGACCCGGCAATGCAGGCGCTGATCGATCAGACGCAGCAGCCGCAGGTCGCGGCCTGGAGCGAGAAGCTCGCGACGTCCGACCGGCTGCTTTACCGGCGCGGCAATTTCGAAGGCGCGACCGACGACCTGATCTGCGCGGCGCTGCGCCGCGAGCTCGATGCCGAGATCGCGCTGTCGCCCGGATTCCGCTGGGGCCCGACCTTGCTCGCGAACCAATCCATCCTGCTCGAGGACGTGCTGGCGCAGACCGCCATCACCTATCCCGAGACCTATGTGCAGCGGATGTCCGGCGCAGAGATCAAGGACGTGCTCGAGGACGTCTGCGACAACCTGTTCAACGCCGACCCCTATCTGCAGCAGGGCGGCGACATGGTGCGAACCGGAGGGCTATCCTACCGCTGCGCGCCCGCCGAGCCGATCGGCCGCCGCATCTCCGATCTCACGCTCGACGATGGCCGGCCGCTGGACGCCCGCAAGAGCTACAAGGTCGCCGGCTGGGCCTCGATGAACGCGCAGGACGGCAAGCCGGTGTGGGACGTGGTGGCCAACCACCTGCGCAACGGCCAACTGGTGCTGGTCGGAACGAACAAGGTCACGCTCTCGGGTGTCGACGGCAATCCCGGATTTGCATCGCAATCGTGACAGCGGATTGCGCGATGCAATCCGACCTACCGAGCGTTCGCCGCATTGGTGACATCGGGCCGGTCGTGCTAATGCCACGATGATCCAGATCGGAAGGAGGCGCTGATGATCTTCCGCCAATTGTTCGACAGCGTCTCCGGCACCTACAGCTACATCCTCGCCAGCCGCAGCGGCGGCGAGGCCGTCATCATCGATCCGGTGCTGGAGAAGGTCGAGCGCTATTGCCAGCTTTTGCGCGAGCTCGATTTGCGCCTGGTGAAGGCCGTCGACACCCACCTGCATGCGGATCACGTCACCGGCCTCGGCGCTTTGCGCGACCGAACCCATTGCGTCACCATCATGGGCGAGCAGACCAAGGCCGACGTGGTGGCGATGCGCGTCAGCGAGGGCGACCGGATCGCCATCGAGGGCATCAGCCTGGACGTGATGTACACGCCCGGGCACACTGACGATTCCTATAGTTTCTCGCTGGGCGACCGCGTCTTCACCGGCGACACGCTGCTGATCCGAGGGACCGGCCGCACCGATTTCCAGAACGGTGATGCGCGGCAGCAGCACGACTCCATCTTCAACAAGCTGCTGCGGCTGCCCGACGACACGCTGGTCTATCCCGCACACGACTACAAAGGCGACACCGTCTCCACGATCGGCGAGGAGCGCCGCTACAATCCGCGCCTGCAGGTCAAGTCGGTCGACGACTACGTCGCGCTAATGGCGAATCTGAAGTTGCCGAACCCGAAGATGATGGATGTCGCGGTGCCCGCCAACATGCGCGTCGGGCTGCATCAGGAGGAGTTGGCGAAGCGGGGCCTGTCGCTGTCGGCACGCGAGGCGATCGAGTGCCTGGGACGCCCCGACGTGCTGCTGGTCGATTTGCGCGAGGCCGCGGAGCGCGCCAAGCACGGCACGCTGTCCGGCGCACTGCACGCGCCCTATCCTGCGATCGAGGACAATCTCAAGCCGGGCGGCATGCTGCGCGAGGTCGCCGCCGCCACCGGCCGCCGCATCGTGTTCTTCTGCGCCTATGGCGAGCGCTCGGCGATGGCCGTGCAGACGGCGCAGGCGGCGGGGTTGGCGAATACGGCGCATATTGAAGGCGGGTTGGACGCGTGGAAGAAGGCCGGCGGGCCGGTGGTGCCGTAGGAGGTCACGCTCTCTCGCTGTCGTCCTGGGCAAGCCCGTTGACGCGAAGCGTCAGCGGGCGCCGACCCGGCCATACCGCGTGATCTCACTTGAGGCAGGCTGCCCGTTGCACGAGTCGCGCAACAAACGTCCGCCGGTGGTTATGGGTCCCTGCGTTCGCAGGGACGACACCGGTGTTGGAGCTGCCACCCTACATCTCCGCCCCACGTCATCTGGAACGTCATCCGCGGAGGGAAGCCGCCCCTCGGCCGCCGGCCATCCCGCGCAGGTGCCATGCGCGGGCGTTCATGGACAATGAACCGCATTACGATAGTGTGGCGTTGTGTCGCGCGCGCCCCTGATTTCGGGAGCATCGGCGGTTTGCCGGCAACGCGCCCTCCTTTCCATCGCTGACGCCGGGGGCCAACGGATCGACCATGGCTGACGTTCTCGCCGCACCGCAACATGCTCCGGTCCGGGCCGCCTCGCCGCTGCGCACATTGGCGCTGATCTCGCTGGCGCACTGGGTCAGCCATCTGCACATGCTGGTGCTGCCGATGCTGTTTCCCTACCTGAAGGAGAAGCTCGGCGTCGGCTACATCGAGCTCGGCTTTCCGCTCACCGTGTTCGCGGTCGTCTCGGCCCTGACCCAGGCGCCCGTCGGCTATCTGGTCGACCGCGCCGGTGCCCGCCGCATCCTGCTGATCGGCCTGACGCTCGGTGGCCTGTCGCTGGCGATGCTCGGCGTCTACCTGAGCTATGCCAGCCTTGTCGTCTCGGCGGTGCTGCTCGGCCTCGCCAACGCGGTCTACCATCCTTCCGACTACGCGCTGCTGGCCGCACACATGGACGAGAAGCGCATGGGCCGCGCGTTCGGTGTGCATACCTTCGCCGGCTATCTCGGCGGCGCCGTCGCGCCCGCCGTGATGGCGGCGCTGGTCACCACCGTCGGCGGCTCCGGCGCGCTGATCGCGGCCGGCCTGGTCGGACCGCTCGCCGCGCTGCTGCTGCTCGTCGGCAACGTGCCCGAGGTGCCGCCGCATCCGCATCACGCCAGCGCCGACGGCAGCAAGGTCAAACAGCCCAGCCTGCTGACGCCGATGCTGATGCTGCTGACCGTGTTCTTCATGCTGCTCAGCCTGTCCAACGCCGGCATCGCCAGCTTCGGCGTTGTCGCGCTCATGAACGGCTACGGCATCTCGTTCTCGACCGCCAACATCGCACTGACCGCGTTCCTCGGCGCCAGCGCCGTCGGCGTGCTCGCCGGCGGCCAGCTCGCCGACCGCATCCGCCATCACAACCTGGTCGCGGCCGTCGCCTATGCGATCAACGCCGTGCTGGTGCTGATGATCACTTTCATCAACCTGCCGACCGTGCTGCTCACGGCGATCATGCTGGTCGCGGGCTTCATGAGCGGCGTGATCGCGCCGTCGCGCGACATGCTGGTGCGCAACGCCGCCCCTCCGGGTGCCGCCGGCCGCGCCTTCGGCATCGTGTCGACCGGCTTCAACTTCGCCGGCGTGGTCAGCCCGCTGCTGTTCGGCTGGATCATGGACATGAACGCACCGCGCTGGGTGTTCGGCACCTCCGTCGTGTTCATGCTGCTGACGATCGTGCTCGCGTTCTTCACCGAGCCGAAGAAGGCCAAGGCGTAGCTGTTAGTCGCAACTATCAAGCTTATCGTCAAAGCGCCCGGACACAGGAGATGAGCGCAGTCCCCATGACTGCGGCGGTGGCTTCTCTCGCAACGCTGCCCCCACTTCCGGCGTGTTGACATCACCGTTCCCTGGCCGATGATGCGGCCAACAACAACACCCGGGGAAGACACGCCATGACGCAGCCAGATCTCGTGATCCGCGGCGGAACCATTGCCGATGGCTCGGGCGGCGAACTCTACGAAGCTGATGTGGCGATTGCGGACGGCTGCATCGTCGAGGTCGGCAAGGTCAACGCATCCGGCCGCGAGGAGATCGACGCACGCGGCAAACTCGTGACACCAGGCTTCGTCGACGTCCACACCCATTACGACGGCCAGGTGACCTGGAGCCATGACATCTCGCCGTCGTCGCAGAACGGCGTCACCACCGCGATCATGGGCAATTGCGGCGTCGGCTTCGCGCCGTGCCGGCCGGCCGATCATCAGCGGCTGATCCAGTTGATGGAGGGCGTCGAGGACATCCCCGAACCGGTGCTCGAAGCCGGCATTCCCTGGGAATGGGAGAGCTTTCCGGATTACATGGAGTGGCTCGGCAAGCGTGAATTCGATCTCGACATCGGCGCGCAGCTGCCGCATGCAGCGCTGCGCGTCTATGTCATGGGCGAGCGCGGCGCGCGCCGCGATCCGGCCACCGCCGACGACAACCGCGCCATGGCGGCGCTGGCACGCGATGCGGTCAAGGCCGGCGCGCTCGGCTTCTCGACCTCGCGCACGCTCAACCATCGGACATCGACCGGTGACTACACGCCGACGCTCAAGGCGGGCGAGGACGAGTTGACGACGATCGCGCAGGCCATGCACGGCGCCGGCCGCAGCGTGCTGCAATTCGTGCTCGACATCTCCACCATCCACGAAGACCTGCCGATGATGCTGCGCATCGCCGACACGACGAAATGCCCGATCTCGTTCTCGGTGACGCAGAACGACCGCGCGCCGCAACGCTGGCGGCAGACGCTGGCCGAAATCAACGCCGCCGCCGCGCGCGGCCTGTCGGTGACGGCGCAGATCGCGGCGCGCCCGGTTGGGCTGCTGCTTGGGCTGGAGTTGTCGCGCAACCCGCTGCAGACGCATCCGAGCTACCAGGCGATCGCGCATCTGCCGCTGGATGAGCGCGTCGCGCGGATGCGCGATCCGGCGCTGCGCGCGGCCATCCTAGGCGAGCAGGCCAGCGCGACCGACGACCCGCTGTTCTTCAAGCCGAACTACGACAAGATGTATCTGCTCGGCGATCCGCCGGACTATGAGCAGCCGCCGGCGCGGTCACTCGGCGCCCAGGCCCGCGCGCGCGGCTGTCGTCCCGAGGAACTGGCCTATGACGCGATGCTCACGGATGGCGGGCGCGGCATGCTCTACGTGCCGTTCCTCAACTATTCCGACGGCAATCTCGATGCCACCTACGAGATGCTGCGCGACCCGCGCAGCGTGCCCGGCCTCAGCGACGGCGGCGCGCATTGCGGCATCATCTGCGACGCCAGCTTCCCGACCTATCTGCTGACGCACTGGACCCGCGACCGCAGGCGCGGTGACAAGCTCTCCATTCCGTTCGTCGTCGCCGCGCAGTCGCGCAAGACCGCGCTCTCCGTCGGCCTCGACGATCGCGGCCTGCTCGCGCCAGGCTACAAGGCCGACGTGAACGTCATCGACTACGACCGGCTGCATCTGCATCCGCCGAAGGTGCACTACGACCTGCCGGTCGGCGGCCGCCGCCTGATGCAGGAGGTCGACGGCTATGAGGCGACGATCGTATCGGGCGTGGTGACACGCCGGCATGGCGAAGCCACCGGCGCACGGCCCGGGCGGCTGGTGAGGGGTGCGCGCCAGCTGAGCTGAGACGTCAACTGGCCGCGGCGACTGTCTCGGCAAGCCTTGCAAGCTCGGCTTGCGCGGCGGGATGCTCGTTGAACCAGGGTGGCAACGAGCGCAGCGCGATCTCGAGTGCCCTGCCGGCCTCGTCTTTGCGGCCGTGCAGGAGATGCCACTCACCGATGTAGAAATAGGCTTCAGCCTGTTCTGGAGCCGTTGCCGCCGCGTTCAACAGCTGCTGCGCCGTCGAACGCTCCATGAGAAGATCGAACACGGGCCAGGGCCACTGCCCCGCCGCCCAGTACGCCGCGAAAGAAGCGAGATCTGGCTTGGCGCGCCCCGGCAACCGAGCCAGCGACAGGTAACGAAACAGGGCCGCATAGGGCTCGAACTGGAGCGCGAGCGATCGTTCCATGTCAGCTGCCGCGGCTTCGAACCTGCCGCGGCAGAACTGAATATAGCCACGTCCCCGATGCATGACCGGGTCTTTGGGCGCGAGGCCGACTGCTGTCGTGCTCTGGGCGATCGCGCGATCCAGATCGCCCTTCACATGATGAAGGTACGCGAGCTCGCCATGAGCCGCCGCGAGCCTGGGCTCGAGCGCGAGAGCGCGCGTCTGGTCGTCAATGGCGCCGTCGAAGTCGCCGAGGAATTTGCGTGACACGCCGCGGGCGCCGTAGGTCTGCGCGTTGGGCTTGAGCTTGAGCGCGAGACCAAGATCCTCGATCGAGCTGGCGTAGCTGCCCATGCCCTGGAGCGCCACGCCGCGATTGTGGTAAGCGTAATGGTTGCGCGGATTGAGCTGAACCACCTTGCTGAAGTGGAAGATGGCGCCCGAGAAGTCCTCGATCGTCAGGCATCGCACGCCGCGCCAGTACTGCAGCATATGAGAGAACAGGCGCATCATGCGGGACCTCACGCGGGTGAATGCGAGGCCGCCTCCTGATGACCCCGGGCGGGGGTTGTATCACGCAAATTCCGGCGCCACACCCTGCTGCGCCTGCAGGCGCGCACGCTCGCTGTTGGGCCAGAGCAGCGCCAGACCCAGCAGGCCGGAGATCACCATGATGACAGCATTGATGGTGAAGCCGGACATGTAGCCTTCGAGCAGGCTGCCAGAGGCCTGGATCATCTTGCCCATCACGAGGGGCGCAACGATGCCGGCGAGCGTATAGAGCGCGCCGTAGATCGCCATGGCGGCGCCGCGCTGCGTGACCGGGGTGAACTCGCCGATCATCGGCGGGCAGACGACGTAGATCGAGCCGCACAATCCTGATCCGACCACGAGCAGCGCGATCTTTGCCGAAGCGGCGTCGACATGCGGCATCATCGCCATCAGCCCGCCGCCGATCACGAGCGGCGTCGCGCCGACCACGCCACGGGCCATGCGTGTGGAGACGCCACGCGCCATCAGCGTCTGCGACACAAAGCCCGTGGTCAGCACCACGCACGCGCCGAAGATCCAGGGCAGGATCGAGATGAAGCCGGCCTGCTGCTGCGAGAAGCCGAGGCCTTTCACCAGGAACGGCGTGAACCAGGTCAGCCCGAGCGACAGCGCCCAATAGGCGCCGAAGGTCGCGGCGACGCAGCCGACGAAGGTCCGCGACGTCAGCAGTTGCAGATAGGGAACGCGCCGCTCGCGCAAGCCGGCGAGCTCGACCTCCGCCAGCGGCCCTTCCTTGCCCAGCCACAGCCACGCCACGCTCCACATCAGCCCGACCACGCCGAGTGCGCCGAAGGCATAGTGCCAGCCGTGATTCACGATGATCCAGTTCAGCGCGGGCACGGCGAGGATGACGCCGAAGGCGGATCCCTGTGACAGGATCGCGGTCGGCATCGCCCGCTTCTCATCGGGGAACCATTTGTAGACCGCGTGAACGGCGACGGACGCCGCGGGACCTTCGCCGGCGCCGAGAATGATGCGGCAGATCAGCAGCGTGGTGAAGCCGACGGTGCCCACCATCGGGAATTGCGCGAGCGCCCAGATCAGCGCCAGCACCAGCAGCACCCAGCGCGTCGGCACCTTGTTGACGACGAAGCCGACGACGATCGCCGAGATCGAGAACAGGAAGAAGAAGGATGATCCAAGCAGGCCGAACTGCTCGGCGTTCAGATTGAGCTCGGTCATGATCGGCACGCCGGCGAGCCCGACCACGATCTTGTCGGCGAAGTTCACCAGCATGAACAGGAACAGCAGGAAGGTGATCTTCCAGGCGCCTTTCGGCGTCGCGCTTGCGCGGGATGTGCCCTTCAGCGTCGTTGGCGCGGCCATGGTCCTTCCCCATTCTGTCATGATCCGCCCCTGTCGTCCGGGCGTTTTGACGATGCTACCCACGAAGCGGCTTCGCAGGCAACCGGCTGGCGCGCTAAGTTATTGCTGCAACGCGGGAATCCGCCCTCTTGGGCTGCATCGCGATACCCTCGCAACCTGATTGCGCGCGGCCGGCATCACATCAGGGGCGTCATGAAGAACGAGCGCGTGATGTTCGCGCTGGCCCTTGTTATGTTGTGACGCAACAACCCCGATCATGCTCGTGCTCAGCGTCCGTCATCTCACCAAGTCCTATCGATCCGGCGGCGAGCCGATCCACGTCCTGCGTGGCGTCGACCTCGACGTCTCCTCCGGCGAGCGCGTCGCGCTGACCGGCGAATCCGGCTCCGGCAAGAGCACGCTGCTGCATCTCATCGCCGGGCTCGATGCCGCCGACAGCGGCGACATCCTGCTCGACGGCGTTTCGGTCGGGGCGCTCGACGATTCGGCACGCGCGGCGGTCCGGCGCGAGCGGCTCGGCCTCGTGTTCCAGCAGTTCAATCTGGTGCCGAGCCTGTCGGTTCAGGACAATCTCAGTTTCCAGGCGCGGCTGGCCGGTCGGCACGATCCGGCGTGGCACGCCGAGCTTGTCGAGCGGCTCGGGCTGAAGTCGCTGCTCAAGCGCTATCCGGAGCAACTGTCGGGCGGACAGCAGCAGCGCGTCGCGATCGGCCGCGCGCTGGCGGTCAAGCCGGCCCTGCTGCTCGCGGACGAGCCGACCGGCAATCTCGACGAGGACACCGCCGACGAGGTGATGGCGCTGACGCGCGACCTCGTCGCGCGCACCGGCTGCGGCTTCCTGATGGTGACGCACAGCGCGCGGCTCGCGGCGATGCTCGACCGCCGCGTCCACCTGCATGGCGGGCGCATCGCATGAGGCGCGCGCTGTGGATTCTCGCCGTGCTGCTCAGCCACTGGCGCCGGCATCCGATGCAGCTCGCGACCTTGCTGATCGGGCTGATCTCGGCGACCGCGCTGTGGAGCGGCGTGCAGGCGCTGAACCAGCAGGCGCGCAGCTCCTATGATCGCGCCGCGGCGATCTTCGGCGGCGCGCGCACGCCGATGCTGGTCGCGACCGACGGCAAGATGCTGCCGCAGAGCGTGTTCGCGGAATTGCGCCGCGCCCGCTGGCCGGTGTCGCCGGTGCTCGAGGGCCGCGTGCAGATCGACGGCCACTCGGTGCGGCTGCTCGGCATCGAGCCGTTCAGCATCCCCCGGGAGGTCGGCAATGCGCCGATGGTCGGGCGCAGCGAGCTCGAGGCCTTTCTCACACCGCCACATCGCACCTTGATCTCGCCGGAGACGCTGGCCGATCTCGGACTGAAAGACGGCACGGCGCCGCGGCTCAGCAACGACGCCCTGCTGCCACCCTTGATGGCGCAGCAGCAGCTCGCGCCCGGCGTGCTCGTGGTCGATATCAGCGACGCGCAGCGGCTGCTCGACAGGCCCGGCCAGATTTCGCGGCTGCTGGTCGGCAAGACGTCGGTCCAACGACCGCCGTTGCAGTCGTTCGCGGGCGGCCGGCTACAGCTCGTGCAGCCGGAGGCCGAGACCGACCTGGAGCGACTGACCGACAGCTTCCACCTCAACCTCACCGCCTTCGGCCTGCTGTCCTTCGTCGTCGGCCTGTTCATCGTCAATTCCGCCATCGGCCTCGCCTTCGAGCAGCGCCTGCCGGTGCTGCGCACCTTGCGCGCCTGCGGCGTGTCGGCGCGCCAGCTCAACGGCGTGCTGATCGGCGAGCTCATCGCCTTTGCCTTGGTGGCAGGGCTCGTCGGGCTGGTGTGCGGCTACGTCATCGCCGCCGCGCTGCTGCCGAACGTGGCGGCATCGCTGCGCGGCCTGTATGGAGCGCAGGTGCCGGGCGAGCTCAGCCTGCAGCCGGAATGGTGGTTTGCGGGCCTCCTCATCAGCATCGCCGGCGCGCTCGCAGCCGCGACGACCAGCCTGGTCAAATCGATGCGGCTGCCGATCCTCTCCACCGCGCAGCCCTATGCGTGGCAGGAGGCACAGCGGCGCTGGCTGCGCTTGCAGAGCGCGGTCGCGCTCGCCTTCTTCGTCGCCGCCGGCCTGCTGCTGTGGCTCGGGCAGTCGCTGCTGGCCGGCTTCGGCGTGCTCGCGGCGATGATGCTCGGCGCGGCGCTGCTGCTGCCCGCGATCCTGGAGCTGGTGCTGCGGCTCGGCGAGCGCGGCGCGCGCGCGGCGCTGGCGCAATGGTTCTGGGCCGACAGCCGCCAGCAGATCTCGGGCCTGTCGCTGGCGCTGATGGCGCTGCTGCTCGCGCTCGCCGTCAATGTCGGCGTCGCCACGATGGTCGAGACCTTCAGCCGCACCTTCCTGGTCTGGCTCGATGGCCGGCTCGCCGCCGACGTCTACGTCAGCGCCGCGGATGAAGCGCAGGCGCGCGACATCCAGACCTGGCTGCGCGCGCGGCCCGATGTCCAGGCCGTGCTGCCGGGCGGACGCGCCGAAACGCAGTTGGCGGGCGCGCCGATCGACATTCTCGGCCTGCCCGATCACGACACCTATCGCGACCATTGGCCGCTGCTGCAGGCCGGCGACAGCGCCTGGAAGCAGCTGGTGCGCGGCGACGCCGGCTTCGTCAGCGAGCAGTTGGCGCGCCGGCTCCATCTGTCTGTCGGTGACAGCATCGACCTCCCCGCATCCGGCGGCGACTGGCGCATCACGATCGCCGGCATCTATGCCGACTACGGCAATCCCAAGGGCCAGATCACGGTCAACGTCGCCGCGCTGACGCGCCGCTTCCCGGCGACGCCCATCACGCGCATGGCCGTGCGCGCAGCGCCGCCCGACGTGCCGGGACTGATCAGCGCGCTGACCGACAAATTCGGCCTGGACGGCCGCAACGTCATCGACCAGGCCACCGTGAAGCAGGAGTCGAAGCAGATCTTCAACCGCACTTTCGCGGTCACCGGCGCGCTCAACACCTTCACGCTGGGCGTCGCCGCGATCGCGCTGCTGACCAGCCTGCTGACCTTGGCGAACTCGCGGCTGCCGCAGCTCGCACCCTTATGGGCCATCGGGCTGACGCGGCGGCGGCTCGCCGAAGTCGAGCTGTTGAAGACGCTGTCGCTCGCCGGCCTGACCGCGCTGCTCGCGCTGCCGCTCGGGCTCGTCGTGGCGTGGTGCCTGATCGCGATCGTCAATGTCAAAGCGTTCGGCTGGCGGCTGCCGTTCGACGTGTTCCCGCTGCAGCTCATCCGGCTGCTAGTCGTCACGCTGGTCGCGGCGGTGATCGCCTCGTTGCTGCCGGTGCTGCGGCTGGCCCGGATGCAGCCGGCCGATCTGGTCAGGACCTTTACCATTGAGCGCTAGAACGACGATCACGCGGCGCGGCCTGATCGGCGGGCTCGGCCTGCTGGCCCTGCCGCGCCTCGCACATGCACAGGGCTTTGCGGGCCTGAGCGACAGCGCCGACGGCTTTGCGCCGGTGACGCCCGGACGAGCGTTCGGCTTCCCTGCGGATCACGGGCCGCACGACGATTTCCGCATCGAGTGGTGGTACGTCACCGCAAACCTCAGCGATAGCAGCGGCAAGGCCTATGGCCTGCAATGGACCCTGTTCCGCTCGGCGGCCCGGCCGGGACCGCAGGGCGAAGGTTTCGACAATCAGCAGCTCTGGATGGCGCATGCCGCGGTGACGCGTGCCGACAGTCACCGATCGACGGAAAAGTTCGCGCGCGGCGGCGTCGGTCAGGCCGGCGTCGAGGCCAAGCCGTTCCAGGCCTGGATCGATGACTGGCAGCTGCGCGGCACCGCCGCGACCGACGATCGATCGCTGGCGCCGCTCGACATGACGGCCGCCGGGCCGGACTTCTCCTACGCGCTGCATCTGGAGGCCGACCGTCCGGTGGTGCTGCAGGGCATCGGCGGCTACAGCCGCAAATCCGAGCGCGGCCAGGCGTCTTACTATTACAGCCAGCCGTTCTACCGCGCCCGCGGCCAGATCAATTTCGACGACACGCCGGTCGAGGTGACAGGCGTGGCCTGGCTCGACCGCGAATGGAGCAGCCAGCCGCTGGCCGCCGACCAGAGCGGCTGGGACTGGTTCGCGCTGCATTTCTCCGGCGGCGAGAAGCTAATGCTGTACCGGATGCGGCAGGGCAATGGCGACTACACGTCCGGCACCTGGATCACGGCGGACGGCGTCTCGCGCGCGCTCGGCCCCGGGGGCATCGTGATGACGCCAAAGGATATCGTTGCGATCGGTGAGCGCAGGCTGCCGGTCGGCTGGCGCGTCGAGATATCAGCGCTCGGCATCGCCATCGATACCGCGCCGCTCAACTCCAAGGCCTGGATGGGCACCCGCGTGCCCTATTGGGAGGGACCGATCAGCTTCAAGGGCAGCCACACCGGGATGGGCTATCTCGAGCTGACGGGATATTGAAAAGCCGTCATCAGGGGGGAACCGCGCATGTATCACTTCACCGCACTCGTCACCGTGCTCGCGCTCATGCTGTATTTCTACATGGGGGTCCGCGTCGCGCAAGCGCGCGCCAGGTTCGGCGTCAAGGCGCCGGCCGTCACCGGCAATCTCGATTTCGAGCGCACCTATCGCGTGCAAGTGAACACGCTTGAATGGATGCCGATCTTCCTGCCGGCGCTGTGGCTGTTCGCGATCTATATCAGCGACCCGATCGCGGCCCTGATCGGCCTCGTCTGGATCGCGGGTCGCGCGATGTACATGGTGTCCTATGCGAAGGCCGCGGAGAAGCGCGGCCCCGGTTTCGGCGTGCAGGCGCTCGCCGCATCCGTACTCCTCGCCGGCGCGCTGATCGCCATCCTGTGGCGGATGCTGCACGGCTGATTGCTGCACCCATCGCCGTCGCCCCGGCTTTCGCCGCGACGGCGGCGATGGTGTGACGATCACTTCGTCAGCGGACAGCCGCTCTCCTTGGCGGTGAAGAACGCCTTGTCGCCGGGCACCGTGGCGAGCTGCTTGTAGTAGTCCCACGGCTTCTTCGATTCCGACGGCTTTTTGACCTCGAACAGGTACATGTCGTGGACCATGCGACCGTTGGCGAGCACCTTGCCCTGCGCGAAGGCGTCGTCGACCGGCAGCTCCTTCAGCTTGGCCGCCACCGCGTCGGAGTCCTTGGTTCCGGCGGCCTTCACCGCCTTCAGATAGGACAATGTCGCGGAATAGGTGCCGGCGTGGATCATGCTCGGCATCCGGCCGGTGCGCTTCATGAAGCGCTCGCTGAAGGCGCGGGACTTGTCGTCGCGATCCCAGTAGAAGCCTTCGGTGAGGATCAGGCCCTGCGCCGCCTCCAGCCCGAGACCATGCACCTCGGACAGGGTCATCAGCAGGCCGGCGAGCTTCTGCCCGCCCTTGACGATGCCGAACTCGGCCGCCTGCTTGATCGAGTTGGTGGTGTCGAGGCCGGCATTGGCAAGCCCGATGATCTTGGCCTTCGAGCTCTGCGCCTGCAGCAGGAAGGAGGAGAAGTCCGACGAGTTGAGCGGGATGCGCACCGAGCCCAGCACCTTGCCGCCCTTCGACGTCACGATGTCGCTGGTGTCCTTCTCCAGCGCATAGCCGAAGGCGTAGTCGGCGGTCATGAAGAACCAGGTATCGCCGCCGGATTCGACCAGCGCGCCGCCGGTGCCAACCGCGAGCGCGCGGGTGTCATAGGCCCAGTGGAAGCCGTAGGGCGTGCAGGCATCGCCCGATATGCGCGAGGTCGCGGCACCGACGACGATGTCGATCTTCTTCTTCTCCTTCGACAGATCCTGGATCGCCAGCGCGACCGAGGAGGTCGTCAGCTCGGTGATCATGTCGACACCCTCGGTGTCGTACCAGCGCCGCGCGATCGACGAGGCGAGATCGGGCTTGTTCTGATGGTCGGCGGTGACCAGCTCGACCTTCTGCCCCAGCACCTCGCCGCCGAAATCCTCGATCGCCATCTTGGCCGCTTCGACGGAATATTTGCCGCCGTAGTCGGCATAGACGCCGGACTGGTCGTTGAGGATGCCGATCTTGACCTGCGCCGACGCCGGCGCCGCCGCCAGCAGCGCACCGACGGCCGCAAAAGCCAGCAAACCCGATTTCATATGGTCTCTCCCCGCATGTCTTGGTCTTGAGATGTCATTCGTTGGAATGCGCGCTCATGTTATGCCAGAACCCCGGCCACGCCCATCCCTTCCCGCCTCAGCCAATCGGCTGACAGCCATGTTGAGAGACGCAGGCTCCTCCGCTACATTCGCGTCCAAACAACGAGCCGTCCCGCCGGGATGGTGCGCAGGGAAGGAAACCGCCTGGACGCGTGAGGCAGCACCGTCTGCATCGCGTCGCCATGCCGAGGTGCCGCGGCAGGCGCCTTCCTCCCGCCTGCGCGCCGCGCCGCGGCGAGCTGCGCGCATCGGCAGGAGGACACATGTACACCGGCAAGCACGCCCGGCTGCGCCCATTGCAGCCTGCCTTCATCATGGCCTCGACCGGCGAGGCGGTGACCTATCGCGAGTTGGAGGCGCGCAGCAACCGGCTGGCGCATCTGTTCCGCCAACGCGGCCTGAAGCGGCTCGACCACTATTCGATCTTCATGGAGAACAACAGCCGCTATCTGGAGGCGTGCGGCGCCGGCGAGCGCTCCGGGCTGTATTTCACCTGCGTGAACTCCTACCTTACGCCCGGCGAGCTGGCCTACATCCTCAATAACAGCCGGTCGCGGCTTCTGATCACCTCCCTCGCCAAGCTCGACGTCGCGCGCGAGGCGCTGAAGGAGGCGCCCGACATCGAGCTCTGCATCGTCGCCGATGGCCGACGGGACGAACTTGGCGAGAGCGAGCGGATCGTCGGCCTCGCCGAGGCCACGGCCGGCCTGCCGGCGACGCCGATCGCCGACGAATGCGTCGGCACCGCGATGCTGTACTCCTCCGGCACCACGGGCCGGCCGAAGGGCATCCTGCGGCCGCTGCCCGAGCAGCCGCCGGTTCAGCAGCTTCCGATCTTCGACTTCTTGGAAAGACTGTGGCGCTACCGCGAAGGCATGATCTACCTGTCGCCGGCGCCGCTCTATCACTCCGCGCCGCAGGCCGCGGTCAACCTCACCATCCGCGTCGGCGGCACCGCCATCATCATGGAGACGTTCGACCCCGAGCGCTACCTGCAACTGGTCGAGCAATGGGGCATCACGCATACGCAATTGGTGCCGACGATGTTCTCGCGCATGTTGAAACTGCCGGAAGAGATCCGCACGCGCTATGATCTCTCCTCGCTCGAGGTCGCGATCCATGCCGCCGCGCCCTGCCCGGCACAGGTCAAGGAGGACATGATCAGATGGTGGGGGCCGATCATCCACGAATATTACGGCGCCACCGAAGGCCTCGGCTTCACCGCCTGCGACAGCGCGGAATGGCTCGCGCATCGCGGCACCGTCGGCAAGGTGCTGTTCGGCGACCTGCACATTCTCGATGAGACCATGCAGCCGTGCCCGACAGGAACGGCCGGCACGGTGTGGTTCAAGACGGGATCGCCGTTCGAGTACTTCAACGACCCCGAGCGCACCAAGGAGGCCCGTTCGGCCGACGGCAGCATGAGCACCGTGGGCGACGTCGGCTATGTCGATGCCGACGGCTATCTCTATCTCACCGACCGCGCCACCTTCATGATCATCTCCGGCGGCGTGAACATCTACCCGCAGGAATGCGAGAACCTGCTGATCACGCATCCGAAGGTCGCCGATGCCGCCGTGTTCGGCGTGCCCAACCCCGATCTCGGCGAGGAGGTGAAGGCGGTGGTCCAGCCGATGTCGGGCATCATGCCTGGGCCCGAGCTGGAAGAGGAGCTGATCGCGTTCTGCCGGCAGTCGCTGTCGCGGCAGAAGGTGCCGCGCTCGATCGATTTCGAGAAGGAGCTGCCGCGGCTGCCGACCGGCAAGCTCTACAAGCGCCTGCTGCGCGACCGCTATTGGGGCAACAAGACGTCAAGGATCGTATAGGGCGGCACGACCTCGGATTGATCCTGGTCAAGCGCGCGCGGTGCCGCGCAGCTATTCTCCGCCAATTGCGATCGCAGCACGAGACGACGACATGCGCGCTCATCAAATCATGACCAGATCCGTGATCGCGGTGACGCCCGGAACCCCGGTGGCCGAGGCAGCGCGGATCATGCTGCGCAACCACATCGGCGGGCTGCCTGTGGTCGACGCGTCCGGCACGCTCGTCGGCATGGTCACGGACGGTGATTTCCTGCGCCGCGCCGAGCTCGGCACCGAACGCAGGCAAGGCCGCTGGCTCGACCTCTTGGTCGGCCGCGGCCGCATCGGCGCCGACTTCGTCCATTCCCACGGCCGTACGGTTGGCGACATCATGAGCCAGCCTCCTGTCACGGTCAGCGTCGATGCCAGCCTGGCGGAGATCGCCGAGATCATGGAGAAGCGCAACATCAAGCGTCTCCCTGTGATGAGTGGCGACCGGTTGGCCGGCGTGGTGACCCATACGGATTTCCTGCAAACCGTGGCCGACCTCGCCACTGCCGTTCCAGGCCCCACCCCTGACGATGACGGGATCCGCAACGCCATCCTCGATTCACTCGACCAGGCCGCCTGCAAGCATTGCCGCTTCAACGTCGTCGTCCGCAACGGTATCGCGCATCTCACGGGCGCGGTGCGCAGCGAGAAGGAGCGGGCCACGGCGATCGTGGCGGCCAAGAGCGTCCAGGGCGTCAGGAACGTGCGCGACCACATGTGGGTCTATCCGCCGCCAGAGGACGAGTTCGGCGGCGGTGACATCGTCTCGCTGCAGGACCAGCCGTCGACCGACGACGACCAGCCGCTGTGAGGAGAGCCGGGCGTGCGACGTGCCTCCGTACCATCGCTGCTGCTGCTGGTCCTGCTGTCCGCCCCGGCGGCCGCCGAGGATCTCGATCACGGCCGCCAGCTCGCCGAGCGCTGGTGCGCCGCCTGCCACGCCGTGGCCACAGAGCCGACCAAGTTCCGGCGCGCCCGGCCGTTCGTCGCCATCGCGGCCAGGGATGACGTGACGAAGGAGATGCTGGCCAAGTTCCTCCTGCTTCCCCACGCGACGATGGCCAACAATCCGCTCAGTGCGAATGATGCGGCCGACCTGGCAGGCTACATCCTCAGCCTGAGGAAGTAGTTGATGCGACATTCGCCAATGGGTTGAGCCGCCCCCCCGGTCGGCGGCGTCCGGATGCAAGCGGACCCCTGGCGCCGAACGTTCGGCGGCAATTTAGCAGGATCTCCTGGAACAAAACGCCCATGCCTGCGTTCTCCGTGTTCGCCGTCGTGAGCTGGAGCACGTCGCACGGCCCCAAGGGGGTCTGCCGACGGCAAATCGTCCTGTCCTCGTTGCCGGAAAAACCAACAACAAGCAGCGATCGAGATAGCCCTTGCATTTGTACACAAACAAGTTGGTAATCCGGTGCACGGCGTCTTCTCTGCCGACCTGTTAGCAAGGAGCCTGCGACGTGCACGGAATGCCCGGCGCCTCCCCCGCCCCACGCGTAACCGACGACGATACGGCCTATCTGGCGGCGATCGTGGAGTCCTCGGCCGACGCCATTGTCGGCACCACCGCCGACGGCGTCATCCGCAGTTGGAACGCGGCCAGCGAACGGATGCTGGGGTTCACCGCGGCTGAAATGATCGGCAGATCCGTCTCCGAGATCATCCCCCCCGAGCTGGCGGAAGAAGCGAGCGCCTTGCGCGCCAGGGTCAACGCGGGCGAAGCGATCGAGAGCTTCGAGACCGTCCGGCTGACCAAGCAGGGACGCCCGATCGAGGTCTCCATCACGTTTTCGCCGATCCGCAGCAGCACCGGCGTGATTGTCGGCATCTCCAAAGTCATCCGCGATGTCACGCTGTCGAAGAAGACCGAGCGTGCGGCGGCGATGCTCGCGGCCATCGTCGCCTCGTCCTCGGACGGCGTCGTCAGCAAGACGCTGGACGGCACGATCACCAGCTGGAACAAGAGCGCCGAACGCATCTTCGGCTTCTCGGAAGGCGAGATGATCAACCGCTCGATCCGCACGATCATCCCGCAGGAGCGCCAGGCCGAGGAGGACCGGATCCTCGCCACCGTCCTATCCGGCGCGATCATCGACAATTTCGAGACCATCCGCCTGCGCAAGGATGGGGCGCTCATCGACGTGTCGGTGACGGTCTCGCCGGTCCGGGACTCCAGCGGCCGCATCATCGGCGCCTCCAAGATCGTGCGTGACATCACCGACAAGCGCCAGACAAGGGAGCAGTTGCGCACCTTGCTGGCCGAGGTGAACCACCGCAGCAAGAACCTGCTGTCGCTGGTGCAGGCGATCGCCCGGCAGATGACCCGTCACGGCCGCCAGCTCGACCTCAACCGCTTTCTGGAGCGCCTGCAGGCGATCGCGAGCAATCAGGATCTCCTGATCCAGAACGATTGGCGTTTCATTCCACTCGGCGGCCTGGTCCGCTCGCAGCTCGGGGCGTTCAGCGACTTGATCGGCGACCGCATCGCGATCGACGGGCCGCCGATCGAGCTGACGCCGGAGGCCGCGCAGTCGATCGGCATGGCAGTCCACGAGCTCGCCACCAACGCCGCCAAATATGGCGCACTGTCGAACGACGAGGGACGGATCGCGGTCCGCTGGACGCGCATCGACGACAGCTTCGACATGACGTGGGTCGAAAGCGGCGGACCTGAGGTCGCGCCGCCGGAGCACACCGGCTTCGGAAGCCGGGTGATTTCCGATCTGGTACGCGCCGGCCTGGATGGAACGGTCGAGGTCGAGTTCCTGCCGACCGGACTACGCTGGCACCTGAGGTGCCCCCTGCAACGCCTCTGCCGCGACCGTCATCATGCGCGACAGTGAGAAGACTCATCTCCTGATCGTCGAGGACGATCCCATGATCGGCTTCGACCTCGCGGTCGAGCTCGAAGCCGCCGGATTCACGGTCGTCGGCGTGGCGGCGACCGTGCACAAAGCCCTCCATCTGCTGGAGCGGAATCACTGCGATCTCGCCGTGCTCGACGTCAATCTCGGGCAGGAAACATCGGCGCCGATCGCGCGCGCTTTGGTCGCGGCCGGCGTGCCCTTCGTCGCCGTCACCGGCTATTCCGTCGATCAATGCCCGGAAGAATTCGCCACGGCACCGCTGCTGTCGAAGCCGTTCCAGACGTCGCGGCTGGTAGCCGCACTGAAGCGGCAATTGCATCAGTGAAGTCTGTTGCAGCGGGAGACGAGCTTCCGCGTGACGTGGCTGCAGCGGTTGCATCTTCGAGACAAGCCGACCTCTCCCCGCAACTGCCAGCGCAATCGCTTGTGGCGGTCTCCGTCTTTCGACCGTCTGTTTCCACGTCGTCATGGCCGGGCTTGTCCCGGCCATCCACATCGACGTCGCGCCCTGAAAGGACGCAGGCAGGCAACTCACGCCCACCTGCCCGACGGTCAGGCCGCAATCTCCGCCACGATCCGCCCCGTCGTCACCTGGTCGCCCTCGGCGACCTCGATCGCGGTCACCGTTCCGGCGATGCCGGCGGTGTGGACGTGCTCCATCTTCATCGCCTCGAGCGTCACCACCGGCTGTCCCACAGCCACGCTGTCGCCCGGCTTCACCAGCACCGCGACCACACGACCATTCAACGCCGCGCGAACCCTGCCATCACCGCCGCCAGCGGCTGAGGATTGCGGCCTCGCCAACGTCACGTCGCGCAGCGCCAGCGTCTGGTCGCGATGCTGGACGAACAGCCGATCGTTGTCGCGGACGAAGCGGGCGCTCTCGACGATCCCGGCGTGACGAACGCGGATCGCATCATCCGTGAGCGACACGATCTCGAAGCGATGCTCTGCATCGCCACGCGTCACGCGATAGATTCCGTCACGCTCGCGCAGCAGCTCGCACTCGGCCACCTCACCGGCGATCTCGAACCGGAGCGGCGTCGCGAAGGCTGCCGCGAGCGAGCGGCCGCGGCGGACGGGATGCGCGAGCGGATGGCTGACGGAGAGCAGCAACGCACCCAGCGCGAGGTCTGCCGCTTCGACCGCCGGCGCACGCAGCTCGTCACGATGCGCCGCGATGAATGCGGTGGTCGCCTTGCCCGCGGAGAAGGCCGGATGCCGCAGGCAGGACATGAGGAAGGCCCGGTTGGTCGGGACGCCCAAGGCAACGGCCTGCTCCAATCCGGCGATCAGTCTTGCGCGCGCCTCCTCACGAGTCGCAGCATGGCTGATCAGCTTGGCGATCATCGAATCGTAATGGGGCGGGATGTCGGCGCCGGACTCCAGCGCATGCTCGACCCGGATCGTCCCGGGCATCTGCCACAGCGTCATCCGCCCGGACTGCGGCATGAAGTCGTGCGCCGCATCCTCGGAGCACAGTCGCACCTCGATCGCGTGCCCCGAGAAGCTGACCTGCTCCTGGCGCAACGGCAGGGGCTCGCCGGCGGCGATGCGCAATTGCCATTCGACGAGATCGAGTCCCGTCAGTGCCTCTGTCACGGGATGCTCGACCTGCAGCCGCGTGTTCATCTCCATGAAGTAGAATTGGCCGTCGCCGTCGAGCAGGAATTCCAGGGTGCCCGCGCCCTCATAGCCGAGCGCCTTCACCGCCTGCACCGCCACGGCGCCCATGCGCGCGCGCAGCTCCGGCCCGACCGCGGGCGACGGCGCCTCCTCGATCAGCTTCTGGTGCCGGCGCTGCACCGAACAGTCGCGCTCGCCGAGATGGATGGCATTGCCGTGCCGATCGCCGAACACCTGGATCTCGATGTGGCGCGGATTGGCGATCGCCTTCTCCAGGATGACGGTGCCGTCACCAAACGCGGCGGCCGCTTCGGAGCGCGCACTGCGCAGCAAATCGGGGAACGCGCCGGCGTCTGCCACGAGCCGCATGCCGCGGCCGCCGCCACCGGCGACGGCCTTGATCATTACCGGGAAACCAATGCGGCGCGCCTCGCGCAGCATTGCGTCGTCGCCCTGGTCCTCCCCCTGATAGCCGGGTACGCAGGGCACACCGGCGCAACTCATGATCACCTTGGCGCCGGCCTTGTTGCCCATCGCCTTGATCGCCTCGGGCGATGGCCCGATGAACACCAGACCGGCCTCCTTGCACGCTTGCGCAAAATCCTCGTTCTCGGCGAGGAAGCCATAACCGGGATGCACGGCATCCGCGCCCGTCGCCTTTGCCGCGGCGATGATCGCTGCGATGTTGAGATAGGACTGTGCCGGCGGCGGCGCGCCGATGCGGACCGCCTGATCGGCGAGCCGGACATGCGGCGCCTCAAAATCTGCATCGGAATAGACTGCGACCACGCCGTAGCCGAGCCGGCGCGCGGTGCGCATGATCCGCAAGCCGATCTCACCGCGGTTGGCGATCAGCACCTTGTGGAACGGCCTGCGTTGCATTCCCGTCATCTCTCCGCTCATGGCCTGGACACCGAGAACTGCATGCGCTGCGGCTGCCGCGCCTCCGCCTCGCGGCAGATCGCCAGCACCTCCGACAGCACCGCGCGGGTGTCGCGCGGATCGATCACGCCGTCGTCGAGCACGCGCGCCGAAGTCGCAAACACGTCCATCTGGCTGTCGAACACGCCGATGATCTGCGCCTTCATGGCGTCGAGCTTCTCGCGTTCCACCGGCTTGCCGCGGCGCGCTGCGGCCGCTTCGGTCACGATCGCCATCGTCTCCGCCGCCTGCTCACCACCCATCACGGCGGTCTTGGCGTTGGGCCAGGAGAAGCAGAAGCGCGGGTGGAAGCCGCGGCCGCACATGCCGTAATTGCCCGCCCCGAACGAGGCCCCGCAATAGATCGTGATCTGCGGCACGGTCGCCGACGTCACCGCCTGGATCATCTTGGAGCCGTGTTTGATCATGCCGGCCTCCTCATAGGCGCGGCCGACCATGTAGCCGGTGGTGTTGTTGAGATACAGGATCGGTGTGCGCGTCTGGCAGCAGGCCTGGATGAAGTGCGTCGCCTTGTTGGCGCCCGCCGGATCGAGCGGGCCATTGTTGGTGACGATGCCGATCGCCTGGCCCTCGATGCGGGCATGGCCGCACACCGTCGCAGGCCCGTAGTTCGGCGCCATCTCGACGAAGTCACTGTCGTCGACGATGCGCGCAATGACCTGGCGCATGTCGACGGGGCGCTTGTGGTCGAGCGGCATGATGCCGAGCAGCTCCTCCTGATCGTAGCGCGGCGGCTGTACCGGCGACGACTCCTGCGATGGCCGGTCCCAGTTGAGCTTGCCCATGATTTCGCGCGCGATGCGCAGCGCGTCGCGATCGTCCTCGGCGAGATAGTCGCCGAGCCCGGAGATCGAGGTGTGCATCTCGGCGCCGCCGAGCTCCTCCTCGGTGGCGATCTCGCCGGTCGCGGCCCTCAACAGCGGCGGCCCGGCGAGGAAGGCACGGGTGCGTCCGCGCACCATCACGATGTAGTCGGACAATCCGGTCTGATAGGCGCCGCCCGCGGTCGACGAACCATGCGTCACGGTGACGACCGGAAGGCCCGCCGCCGAGAGCCGCGCCAGATTGCGAAAGATGTTGCCGCCGCGGACGAAATCCTCGACGCGGTAGCGCAGCAGGTTGGCACCGGCACTCTCGACCAGTTGCACGTAGGGCAGCTTGTTCTCCAGCGCCAGCTCCTGCACGCGCAGGGTCTTGTCGAGGCCGTAAGGCTGCAGCGCGCCAGCATCGATGCCGGCGTCGTTCGCCGAGACCATGCAGCGCACGCCGGACACGAAGCCGATGCCGGCGACGACGCCGCCGCCCGGCACACTCTTGGCCGGGTCCGGCGTATCGAACATGTAGCCGGCAAGCGTCGATAGCTCCAGGAACGGCGCGCCGGGATCGAGCACCAAGGCGACGCGCTCGCGCGGCAACAACTGGCCGCGCTGATGGAAGCGCTCCTTTGCCGCCGCCGAGGCATTGCGCGTGCGCGCCTCGAGATCGCGCATCCGCGCGATCAGGTCGAGCATGCCGTCACGGTTGGCTTGGAAGGCCGCGCCGGCGGGAGAGATGGTGTTGTCGATCACTGCCACGAACGAGGTTCTCTCTTTTGGCCGTCATTCCGGGGCGCGCGGAGCGCGAGCCCGGAATCCATACTCCCGATGGTGGTTATGGATTCCGGGCCTGGCCCTTCGGGCCATCCCGGAATGACGGCGGAAGTCGTTGATACGGCTCACGCGCTCTTCGCGAAATGCTCGCCGTAGGCCTGGCGCAGCTCGACCTTGCGCAGCTTGCCGGTAGCCGTCATCGGCATCTCCTCGAGCACCCGCACCAGCTTCGGCACCTGGAAGCCGCCAAGCGACTTGCGGCAGTGCTCGAGCAGCTCGGTCTCACTGGCCTGCGCGCCGGGCTTGAGCTTGACGAAGGCCGAGACGGCCTCGCCCCATTGCGGATGCGGCAGGCCGACGACGGCGGCATTCTGCACCGCCGGATGCGCCAGCAGGGTCTCCTCGATCTTGACCGAGGCGACGTTCTCGCCGCCGGACTTGATCATGTCCTTCTTGCGATCGAGGAACAGCACCTCGCCCTTGTCGATGACCGCGAGGTCGCCGGTGTGGTGCCAGCCGAACTTGCGGGCGTCCTCGGTCGATTTCGGATCCTTGTAGTAGCCCAGCATCACGTTGGGCCCGCGATGCACCAGCTCGCCGATCTCGCCGGGCGGCAGCAGATTTCCGGCATCGTCCATGATGGCGGTCTCGTTGACGAACAGCGACTCGCCCCAGTAGTTGCCGAAGCGGTCGAGCTGGACCTCGGGCCGCGACATCGTCGTCGCCGGATACATCTCGGTCTGACCGCTGGTCAGCGCGAAGTTCGGACACAGCTCCTTGATCGCGCGCTCCAGCAGCGGCCGGCCCATCGGCGCCATGGTGTAGAGGCAGGTGCGCAGATGCGAAAGATCGAACTCCTTCCGCCGCGGATGATCGAGGATGGCTTGGTACATCAGCGGCAGACCGACGAACACGGTCAGCCGATCGCGTACGATCGCCTCCATGCAGGCGACCGGGTCGAAGCCGCGCATCAGCGCCATGCGGCCGCCGACCGAGAGATAGCTGAGCAGCAGCACGTGACCGGCACAGTGGAACAGCGGGAACTGCCCGGTGATGCCGTCGTCGCGCGAGAGCTGCATCTCGATGCAGTTGCTCATGACGGCCATCACCACGGCGAGGTGACAGTGCATCGCGCCCTTCGGCCGCGACGTCGTGCCCGACGTGTAGATGATCATCGCGAGATCGCGATCGTTGATCTCGATCTCGGGCTCGACGTCCGAATGCCCCTGGATGAGGTCGGTGAAGCTGGCGAGCCCCGCGGTCCTCGCCGTGCCGGTGAGATCGACGGCGACCAGCTCGACGCCGCGCTGTTCCAGCGCCGCCCGCCGCTCCGGCTGCGCAAACAGATTGTCATCGACGAGCGCGAAGCGCACCTCGGCATGGCCGAGGATGTAATCCATGTCGGCGGGCCCGAGCATCGTATTGATCGGCACCCAGACGAGACCGGCGCGATGGATGCCGAACAGCGCTTTGACGAACTCGATCGAGTTGTTGCAGACGGTCGAGATCTTCTCGCCCGGCTTCAGCCCCTTGGCGACGAGATGGTTCGCAAACCGATTGGCATCGCGCTCGAGCTCGGTGAACGTCACCTGACGGGCGCCATCGGTGATCGCCACCCGCTCGGGAAAGCGGCGCGCCGCGCGCTTCAGGAGGTCGCCGATCGCAACCCGGCCGATGCGGCCGGGACCGGACACGCCGCCGGTGGCGTCGAGATTGGTCATTGGTCTGTTCCCTCCCCATTCACGTCATTGCGAGGAGCCGAAGGCGACGAAGCAATCCAGGGCGTCATGCAGAACTCTGGATTGCGTCGCTGCGCTCGCAATGACGGCGTCTGCCTGCGTCAGTTCACCGTGCCGAACATCTGCCGCGCCTCGTCCGGGCTTGCGATCTCGCGGCCGGCGCGCCGCGCGCACGCCGCGATGGCCTCGATCAGCTGGCCGTTCGAGGTCACCTTGGTGCCGTCGGCGAGATAGAACGTGTCTTCCAGCCCGGTGCGGAGATGGCCGCCGAGCTCGGCGCAGCGCTGGTGCAGCGGCCAGATCTCCGCCCGGCCAATCGCCGTGACTTGCCAGTGCGCTTCCTGCAGCTTCAGCTTGAGCAGGATCGGCAGCAGCTCGGGATCGGCCGGCATGCCGGAGGCGACGCCCATCACGAAGTTGTATTCGAGCGGGCCGTCATACATGCCGGCCTGGCGATACATGCCGACGCAGCGGACGATGCCGACATCGAAGCATTCGAATTCCGGGATCGTGTGCGCGTCCTTCATCGCGTCGAGATAGTCCTGGATCTTCTCGACCGAGTTGTCGAACATCATCGGCGGCCAGGCCCAATTGTTGTCGGCCTTGACCTTCAGATAGTTCAGCGAGCCGGCATTGCAGGCCGCAATCTCCGGCCGGGTCTGCCGGATGCAGTCGAGCGCGCCTTGATAGTTCGGTCCGGACACGCCCGAGGTGTGATTGATGATCACGCCGGGACAGGCCTCCCGGATCGCCTGCTGGATCTCGCGGGAGACGTCGACGTCCCAGGACGGCAGATGCCCCTTGCCCGGCGCCTGCTGGCGCAGATGGATGTGCATGATCGCAGCACCAGCGTCATAGGCGCGCCGCGCCTCGCGCGCCATCTCCTCGGGCGTGACCGGCACATGATGCTGCCTGGGATCGGTGAGCACGCCGTTCAGCGCGCAGGTGATGACGGCTTTGTCGCTCATGGCACTCGTTCGATGGGCTGCGCGCAGGCGGCGCTGTGCTGACAGGATCCGTATATGACGGCCGCACGCCGGGATCTGCTTGCGTTGACTCGCTGGTGACATGCGGCGCAACCGGATATTGCTTTGCATCAAGTCCGCGGCCGGAAACGGCGCTAAGCGGTTCCTGCTTCTCCTCACGGGCGTGCAATGTCGATCGACCCACAACCTGCGCCGATGTTTCCCAATGGCTTGAGCGCGGCGGAGGCAGCGCGCCGGCTGCGGACGGAAGGCTTCAACGAGCTGCCGCAACCGGGCTCGCGCTCGATCCTGCGCCTCGTCGCCGACGTTCTGAAGGAACCGATGCTTCTCCTGCTGCTGGGCGGCGCCGGCATCTATCTCGCGCTGGGCGACGCGGCGGAAGCGATGCTGCTCGGCGTGTTCGCCTCGGCCTCCGTCTTCATCACCATCGTGCAGGAGGCGCGGACCGAGCGCGTGCTGGAATCGCTGCGCGACCTGTCAAGCCCGCGCGCCCTGGTGATCCGCGACGGCGAGCGCATCCGCATCGCCGGCCGCGAGGTGGTGCGCGGCGATCTCATCGTGCTGGCGGAAGGTGATCGCGTCGCAGCCGATGCGGTGCTGCGGCAATGCGACGATCTGCTGACAGATGAATCGTTGCTGACAGGCGAATCCGTGCCGGTGCGCAAGCGGCCGGCCGCCGGCGAAGCGATGGACGCGGCAACCGTGGCCGGCGGCGACGACCAGCCCTTCGTGTTCTCCGGCAGCCTGGTGGTGCGCGGCGGCGGCATTGCCGAGGTGATGGCGACCGGGCCGCACACGGCGATCGGCAGGATCGGCCAGTCGGTGACCGCCCTGGAGACCGAGACGCCGCGGTTGCGGCAGCAGACCCGGCGCCTGGTGCTGGCGTTCGCGATCGCCGGCGCCATCGTGGTTGCGGTCACGGTCGTGCTCTATGCGGTGTACCGCGGCGGCTGGCTGGAGGGAATCCTCGCCGGCATCGCGCTGGGCATGTCGATGCTCCCGGAGGAATTCCCGGTGGTGCTGACGGTGTTTCTGGCGATGGGCGCCTGGCGCATCTCGCAGGCGCGGGTGCTGACGCGGCGCGCTTCGGCGATCGAATCGCTCGGCGCCGCCACCGTGCTGTGCTCCGACAAGACCGGCACGCTGACGCAGAACCGCATGATGGTGGCCAGGCTGGTGCTGCCGGACGGCGGCGCGCTGCAGCCTGCGACGGCGACGCCGGACGCCATCGCACCGCCCTTCCGCGATCTCGTCGCCACCGCCGTGCTCGCCTGCGACCCGCAGTCGCATGATCCGATGGAGCAGGCGCTGCACGCGCTCGGCGCCGACGCCACCGCGGGCGCCACGTTGCAGCGGCGCTACGGTCTGCGCCCCGACCTGCTGGCGATGACCAACGTCTGGTCGCGCGACGGCGCCGGCGTCGTGGCGGCCAAGGGCGCGCCGGAAGCGATCGCATCGCTCTGCGGCGTCGACGGTGACGAGCTGGCGGCGCTGCAGGCGCGCGTCGAGACGCTCGCCGCCGAGGGCCTGCGCGTGCTCGGCGTCGCCCAGGCGAGCTGGAGCGGCGAGGCGCTCCCCGACACGCAACAGGACTTCGCGTTCTCGTTCCGCGGTCTCGTCGGCTTCGCCGACCCGCTGCGTCCGGAGGTGAAGGATGCCGTCGCCGAGTGCCGCTCCGCCGGCGTCCGCGTCATCATGATCACCGGCGACTATCCCGCGACGGCCACCGCCATTGCGCGGCAGGCCGGGATCGATCCCGAGCGCGTCATCGCGGGCCCCGAGCTTGCCGATCTCGACGACGACGCCCTGGCGCTTGCGGCGCGCGCGCCGACGGCGTTCGCGCGCATCATGCCGGAGCAGAAGCTGCGCATCGTCACCGCGCTCAAGGCCGACGGCGAGATCGTCGCGATGACCGGCGACGGCGTCAACGACGCGCCGTCGCTCAAGGCCGCGCATATCGGCATCGCGATGGGCGGCCGCGGCACCGACGTCGCGCGCGAGGCCTCGGCGATCGTGCTGCTCGACGATGATTTCGGCTCGATCGTCAAGGCGATCCGGCTCGGCCGGCGCATCTACGACAATCTGCGCAAGGCGATGAGCTTCATCCTCGCCGTGCACTTTCCGATCGCCGGGCTGGCGCTGCTGCCGCTCGTCACGGGCCTGCCGCTGCTGCTCGGACCCGTGCACATCGCCTTTCTCGAAATGATCATCGATCCCGTCTGTTCGCTGGTGTTCGAGGCCGAGACCGAGGAAAGCGACATCATGCGGCGGCCGCCGCGCGATCCGCAGGAGCCATTGCTGCCGCGGCCGCTGGTGCTGTGGGGGGCGCTGCAGGGCATCCTGGCGATGCTCACCACGGGCGGCGTCCTGCTGCTGGCACACCGCAACGGCATGCCGGACGACGAGCTCCGCGCGCTGGTGTTCTTCACCCTGGTGTCGGTGATCGTCAGCCTGATCTTCGTCAACCGCTCGTTCTCGAGCTCGCTGCGCGAGGCGCTGCTGCGGCCGAACCGCATGTTGCTGCTGGTGATCGGCTTCGTCGTCGCCGTGCTCGCGACAAGCCTGACGCTGCCCGCCGCCGCGGCGCTGTTCCGGTTCGGACCGCTGCACGCCGACGATCTCGCGCTGACCGCGACAGCCGCGCTGACCACGCTGATCATGCTCGAACTGTCGAAGTTCCCACTGCGCGCCGCGCTCGCGCGGCACGCAGCCAGGAAAGGTCAGGTCAAGGCGACCTCGCCGGCGCGGTAGATCGCGAGATCGCGCGAGCCGGAGAAGATCGCGCGCGGCTTCAGCCCGTAGAAGCGCCGGATCGAGTGGCTGAAATGCGTGGAATCCGGATAACCGATGTCCTGCGCGAGATGCGCCAGGTTGAGGTCCTGGTTGGCGTAGTTGAGCAGATGCCGCGCGCGCTTCCAGGCGCGGAACGAGCGGAAGGAGATGTCGGTCTCCTCCTTGAACAGATGCAGGAAGCGCGACGTCGAGAGCCCGACGGCGGCGGCGCAGCTCTCGGCCGTCGCCGGCTCGCCGGAGAAGCGGCTGATCAGCGCGATCGCCTTGACCACGCGCGGATCGAGCGTCCGCTGCGGCAGCACCTCGCCGAAGCACAGCCGGTCGAACACGGCGCTGGTGACGTCGCCGCTCAGCGGCCGCTGCACCAGCTCCTCATAGGCGGCGCGGATGCGGCCAGCATAGGCCTCCGCCTCGCGGGTGACCTTGCTCGCGAAGCGATCCAAGGTGCCGATCGGCACGCTCTCCGGCTCGATCGTTACGACGATGACGGTCCGATAGTCACTCTCGATCGTGTGCGGCCTGTTGGGCGGCACGACCAGCAGCTCGCCGCGACGCTCCTCGCCGCCGTCGGGAATCAGCCGCAGGCTGCCGGTGAGCGCGACGTAGATATGGCACGCGCCCGAGCAGCGCTGGCGCGGACGGCCGAGCAGCCCGGCGTAGAAGACGCGCTCGGGCGTGATCAGCATGAGATGGCCGGAGTCCCGGCGGGTCACATCCATGGTCTTCCTCCTGAGGCGCGGCTCTGTCGGCCGCTTCTTTGGAGAAGAACCATAGCGCAATTCGCGGCCCTGTCATCGGCGACGATTGCCGATTTTTGTCGCGGTTAACTCACCGATCCGAGATGATCGTCATTCCGGGGCGCGCGTGAGCATCGCCCCGGAATGACGTGCCTAAAGCTACGGCCTTACCCGCGGCTCGATGCCCTGCTCCACGCCCGCACGCTGCTCGGCGGCGCGTGCCCGCTGATAGCCCTCGCGCTGCTGCAATCGCACCCAATAGGCAGCCACATTCGGCCCAAAATCCTTGGCGAGCCCAAGCGTGTCTGCGAGACGCAATGCATAGCCGATCACGATGTCGGCCGCGGTGAAACGACCCGCGCACAAGAACTCGGCATTCGCGGTTGCTGCCTCCACGGCGCGCAGCCGTCCCAGGAACCACTTGGCATAATCGGTGGCGACCTGCGGCGAGCGACGCTCCTCCGGCTCGAGCTGAGTGTATCGCAATACCAGCGTCTGCGGGAACGTCAGCGTCGCGTCGGAGAAATACATCCAGTTCAGGAACGCGCCGTAGTCCTTTTCCTCAGGCCCGACCATCAGCGGCGTCGGGCCGTGCTTGATGCCGAGATAATGGCAGATGCCCGAGGACTCCGTCATTTTCGTCTCGCCGTCGATCATGAACGGGATCGTGCCGAGCGGATTGATCGCCAGATACTCCTTCGCCAGCACCCGCGGCGGGAACGGCAGCATCTTCAACTCGTAGTTAAGTCGAAGCTCTTCCAGCATCCACAACGGGCGAAACGAGCGGGCGCCGTCGCAATGATACAGCGTGATCATCAGGCGCTCCCAGCTTTGCCGGTGCCGGGCAAAGTCCCCATCATCTTGCACAGGATGGTCAACATGACCTCGTCGGCGCCGCCGCCGATCGAGCTCAGGCGCGAATCGCGATAGGCGCGGCTGACCGGGGTCTCGTTCATGAAGCCCATGCCGCCCCAATATTGCAGGCAGGCGTCGGTGAGCTCGCGGCCGAGCCGGCCGGTCTTGAGCTTCACCATGGTCGCGAGCCGCGTCACGTCCTCGCCGGCGATCAGCGCCTCCGCGGCCTGGTAGGTCAGCGCGCGCAGCAGCTCGACCTCGGTCTGCATTTCCGCGAGCTTGAAATGGACGACCTGGTTGTCGAGGATCGAGCGACCGAAGGCCTTGCGGTTGCGCGTGTACTCGATGGTCGCGTTGATGATGGACTCATGCGCCTTCAGGCAGGCGGCGCCCGCCCACAGTCGCTCCTCCTGGAACTGCATCATCTGATAGGTAAAACCCTGCCCCTCCTCGCCGATGCGGTTGCGCTTGGGCACCCGGACGTTGTCGAAGAAGATCTGCGCGGTATCCGACGAGCGCATGCCCATCTTGTCGAGCTTGCGCGCGACCTGCACGCCCTTGCTCTTCATCGGCACGCAGATCAGCGACTTGTTGCGATGGACAGGTCCGTCGCTGGTATTGGCGAGCAGGCAGATAAAATCGGCCTGGGTGCCGTTGGTGATCCACATCTTGCCGCCATTGATGACGTAGTCGTCGCCATCGCCGCGCGCCTGGGTCTTGATCGAGGCGACATCGGAGCCCGCGCCGGGCTCGGAGACGCCGATGCAGGCGACGTAGTCGCCTGAGATCGCGGGCGCCAGGAACTCCTTACGCACCTCGTCGGAGCCGAACCGCGCCAGCGCCGGCGTCGCCATGTCGGTCTGCACGCCGATCGCCATCGGGATCGCGCCGCAATTGATGGCGCCGAGCTCTTCCGCCATCATCAGCGCGTAGGAATAGTCCAGCCCCTGGCCGCCGAACTCGACCGGCTTGTTGAGGCCGAGAAAGCCGAGGTCACCGAGCTTCTTGAACAGCTCATGCGCGGGGAAGATGCCGGCTTCCTCCCATTCGTCGACGTGAGGATTGATCTCGGCGGCGATGAACTTCTGCAGGATGCGGCGCGGTTCGTCGTGGTCGGCGGAGAAGAGCATGTTTCATTCCCTGTCATTCCGGAGCGATCGCGAGCGACCGAACCGGGAATCTCGATATGGTCTCATTTGACTGAGTCACGCTCGTCATTCCGGGGCAAGGCCGCAGGCCTTGAACCCGGAATCCAGAGATTGCTTTGCGTTCGTTCCAACAACCTCGAGATTCCGGGTTCAGCCCTGCGGCCCTGCCCCGGAATGACGTGCGCTGAGAAGGCGCGCGTCACAATCCCATCTGCCGGCTCGCCAGGTCCTTCATGATCTCCTCGGTGCCGCCGCCGATGGCGTTGACCTTGACCTCGCGATAGATCCGTTCCACGCGGACACCCCGCATGAAACCGGCGCCGCCGAAGATCTGCACGGCTTCGGAGGCGCAGTAGGCCATCGTCTGCGTCGCCTGGTTCTTCATCATGCAGATCTCGGCGACCGGATTGTCACCCTGTTCGAGCCGCCACGCCAGCATTTCCAGCATCGCCTGCGATGCCGCCACGCGCTGCGCCATGTCGACCAGCTTGTGGCGGATGACCTGGTGCTGCGCGAGCGGCTTGCCGAAGGTCTGGCGCTCCTTGGCGTAGGCAATCGCATCGTCGAGGCAGACACGGGCGTAGGCCGTGCAGCTCGCCGCCATGCCCATCCGCTCGCTGTTGAAATTGTGCATGATCAGCTTGAAGCCCTGCCCCTCCTCTCCGATCAGGTTCTCGACGGGCACGCGGCAGCCGTCGAAATGCAGGGTCGCGGTGTCCGACGCCCACCAGCCCATCTTGTCGAGCTTGGTGCGCGTCAGCCCCGGCGTGTCGCCCGGCACGAGCAGCAGACTGACGCCAGCCGGCCCCGGTCCGCCGGTGCGCACCGCGACCGTGATGTAGTCGGCCCGCATCCCGGAGGTGATGAATGTCTTCTCGCCGCTGACGACATAGTGATCGCCGTCGCGGACGGCCCTGGTCCTGAGATTGGCAACGTCTGAGCCACCGCTCGGCTCGGTGATCGCCAGCGCCGAGATCTTGCGCCCAGCCAGAATCTCCGGCAGCACGCGCGCCCTCACCTGCGGCTGCGCGGCGCGCGCGATCGGCGGCGCGCCGATCGTATGGCTCATCAGGCTGGCGCTGATGCCTCCGGCACCCGCACGCGCCAGTTCCTGCGACGACACGATCTTCATGAACTGGTCGGCCGGCACGCCGCCGAATTCCTCCGGGAAGCCGAGCCCAAGCAGGCCGATCTCCGCCGCCTTCAGATATAGCGCGCGCGGAAATTCTCCGGCCTCGTCCCACGCGCTCGCGAACGGCGCGATCTCCTTGTCGACGAAGCGCTTGATGACGTCGCGGAAGGCCTCGTGCTCGGCCGTGTAGAACGGGCTTTTCGTCATGGCGGTGCCGGGAGCATCCTGCTTCGTGCGCTTCCGAAGATGCGCCGGAAACGCCCGCATCAACTTGCGTGGAGTGGCTGACCGGCAAAATCACCTGCGGCGCGCCCGGTCGGCCCGGCCGGCCTCCCGGGGCCAGCGCCTGGACGCAAGACAGTGCATTGCACACATCTGCCCACTCGTTGCCGTGAGCGGCCTTCCATGGTCGCCATCGCCGCAAGCCAAGAACAAGAACGACAATCACGAAAATTCAACCAGAGGAAGCCCAGGGAATGTTGCCGATGACGACCAGGACACTGCTCTCATTCGCGGCCGCGGCCGCCTTTTCCGTACTGGCGAGCCAGAGCGCGCTTGCGCAAAAGAAATACGACACTGGCGCCACCGACACCGAGATCAGGATCGGCAACGTCGAGGCCTATAGCGGCCCGGCCTCGGCCTACGGCATCATCGGCAAGACCGAGGAGGCCTATTTCAAGATGATCAACGATCAGGGCGGCATCAACGGCCGCCGGATCAACTTCATTTCCTATGACGACGGCTACAGCCCGCCGAAGACGGTCGAGCAGGTGCGCAAGCTGATCGAGAGCGACGAGGTGTTCCTGGTGTTCAACGCGCTGGGCACGCCGACCCAGACCGCCGTGCAGAAATATCACAACGCCAAGAAGGTGCCGCAGCTGTTCCTGGCCACCGGCGCCAGCAAATGGAACGACCCGAAGGAATTCCCCTGGACCATGGGCTTCCAGCCGAGCTACCGCGTCGAGGCGCGGATCTTCGCCAAGTACATCCTCAAGGAGAAGCCGAACGCGAAGATCGCGATCTTCTATGCCAATGACGATTTCGGCAAGGACTACGTCCTCGGCATCAAGGAGGTGCTCGGCGACAAGGCCAAGACCATGATCGTCGCCGAGGAGAGCTACGAGACCACCGAGCCGTCGATCGACTCCCACATCGTCAAGCTCAAGGGCACCGGCGCCGACGTGTTCGTCAACATCTCGACGCCGAAATTCGCGGCGCAGGCGATCAAGAAGATCGCCGAATTGGAATGGAAGCCGATGCATCTGATGACCGACGTCTCGATCTCGATCGGCGCGGTGATGAAGCCGGCCGGCCTCGAGGCGTCCGAGGGCGTGCTGTCCGCCGGCTATCTCAAGGATCCGTCGGACCCCCAGTGGAAGGACGACGAGGGCATGAAGAAGTTCATGGCCTTCATCGACAAGTACATGCCGGGCGCCAACATCTCCGACGCCAACCTCGCCTATGGCTATGCCGCGGCCCAGACCATGGTGCAGACCCTGAAACAGTGCGGCGACACTCTCACCCGCGACAACGTCATGAAGCAGGCCGCCAGCCTCAAGGACTTCGCGCCGGATACCCTGATCCCGGGCATCAAGGTCAACACCGGCCCCAACGACTTCGCCCCGATCGAGCAGCTCAAGATGATGCAGTTCAAGGGCGGCAAATGGGACCTGTTCGGCGACATCATCAGCGCGGACGTCGGGGGATAGCAGCGTCGCTGCGGCGCCTCACTCGGAATCGTCCAACGACGCGCCGCATCGCTTGAGCCCCCCTCTCTCTACGCCGACGATCGGCTCCCCTCCCCCTTGCGGGGAGGGGTTGGGGGTGGGGGTCTCCGCACTCCAAAGGCCGTGAAGGGCACAGCGCATTTCGGCGCCGCAACCACCCCCCCAGAACAATTCCTTCTCATCACCCCAATACTTCGAGCGGTCTTCGTGGACCCCCACCCCCGACCCCTCCCCGCAAGGGGGAGGGGAGCAGACTGCCCGTGACGCAACATTCTGCCATCCAAAAACTTATTGCTATTTTTCCGAATCCATGATCATCTCTCGACATCCCGCCTCACCGCAGAGGGGCGTTGCGCGCGATCGTCACGACACGCGAGGCGGGGATGCGGTGGCCGCGAGAGATCGCAGCGTCTTCTCACGAGGGCGCGGACGAACGATCGCTCGCGGACGTGAAGTCGCAGCGTCCTGACACCCCGAAGCTGGTGTCCAGCGCAATGCGCGCAAGCGCATTGTCGCCATGGTGGCCAACAAGCCGGCGCACCAGGGAGACTGCGTATAAGCGTTCAACCCATCGCGCAGGGAATGCCGGCGTGCTCGGCTTTGCCTGTGGTACCTGCCGCCTGCATTCTTTTCGCAGGCGGGCCATGGGTGAGGCCTTCACCCGGCATTCCCTGCGCCCTCTGCACTTTCAGGAGGGACGAACCGGTCGCATAGCTCGGGCGTCACCCGCCGCGAGACTGTATCTTTATGCCCCTCTTTCACAATTTCCGAGCGTTGCTGAGACCCGAATTGCTCGCAACGTTCGCGCTGTTTGAGATGTGAATCCGATCTCCCCTCCCGTCGTCCCGGACAAGCCGTGACGTGCGCCAGCACGCCGCGGCGCCGATCCGGGACCTATACGCCGCAGCAGACATGAGGGGCGAGATGCTCATGACTATCCTGCCTCAACCCACGCCCTATGGTTATGGATCACGGCGTTCGCCGGGATGACGGGGGTGCGTTGAGGCGATGCCGCCCCCCCCAACATGCTCCGTCATTGCGAGTGAAGCGAAGCAATCCAGGCTGAGTGCGAGACTCTGGATTGCTTCGTCGCTTCGCTCCTCGCAATGACGGTGGTGAGTTTTGCGCCCAACACGTCACGGCACGCCCTGCACGAACAGCGCGAACGGCTCCTCGACCGTCTTGCGCAGGTGCTCGCGATACAGCGGGTAGTGCCGGTCATCCGCGCCGAGCCGGCCGAAGCTCGGCTCATCGACATTGCGCAGCGGCAGCAGCGCGATCGGCGCGGCGATCGGTGTCAGCAGCGAGCCGCGGCCGGCGAGCAAGGTCGTGATGATGCCGTACATCTCGCCGGTAATGGTGGGACGCGACACCGTGATCAGCCGGTGCTGGCCGTGGCGGTTGGTGACGAGGTAGACGAAGCCGGACTGGTTGGGCACGGCGACCTCGCCGAACTGCGTGAACGCCGCATCGAGCCGCGCGCCCTCGCGAAACACCAGCGACGACGCCGCATCGTCCCAGACGATGTCGGTGCGGTACGCATAGACGGCGTCCTTGTCGCCGAATGACGGCCGCAAGGTGACGTAGGTGCCCTCGATCCACTCCACAGCCCGCCGCGAATAGGAGCCGAGGCTGTCGGGCGCAATGCCGCCGCTTGCGGCAGGTGCGGCGAGAGGTGCACTCGGCGGCTTGCGCAGGGACATGCCGAGCGCCTGCTCGAGCCGGACGATGGTAGCGAGCGTGAACGGGCGGCGGCCGCCGAGGGCCTTCTCCAGGGTCGAGAGGCTCAGCTTGGCCTGCTCCGCCAGCGCCTGCCGCGACATCCGGCGCCGCGCAATCTCCTCGCGGATGGTCTCCGCGACCTGCCGGCTCTGTTCGTCGGAAAGCTCGCTGTTGTCCGGTATCGACATCCTGTCCCCTGCCGCGTGGTGCGCACCTCTTCTAGCAGACGGACAAATCAGCACAAACCCGGACAGATCAGCCGCGCTCTCGACCACCACCGGACATGCGCGGGCGGGCGGCGGCCGAACAAGACCGACCATTCCGCTCGCGGCGCTGGCGGGCTGCGCTCAGTGTCGGCATGCCGAAATTGTTCGTTGCGGAGCCAATGATGAGCGAGACGATGGACCACGATATCAGAAGCAGCACCCATCCGGTCCGGTCGTGGATCGTGACCATGCTGCTATTCCTGCTGCTGCAGGCCGCCGCCGTGCTGCTGGTCGGCTTCACGGCGCTGTTTCTCAGCGTCACCCCTGGCTGGTCCGCCGAAGGGCCGCTGGCGCCCCTGACCAGGCCGGGCGATGCCCGCTCCGGGGCGCTGCTGTTCAAGAGCGACGCCGGTTACGCCGAGGCGCCGCGGCTCGGCATCGACGTCGATATCGTCGTGTCGGGGCCGACGGCGCGGGCGCGCGTGACGCAACTGTTCAAGAACACGAGTTCGCAATGGATGGAGGCGGTCTATGTCTATCCGCTGCCGCCGGACAGCGCGGTGGACACGCTGAAGATGATCGTCGGCGACCGCGTCGTGGTCGGCGACATCAAGCCGCGCGAACAGGCCAAGGTGATCTACGAGCAGGCCAAGCGCGACGGCAAGACCGCGGCGCTGACCGAGCAGGAGCGGCCGAACATCTTCACCAACTCGCTCGCCAATATCGGCCCCGGCGAAACCGTGCTGGTGCAGATCGAATATCAGCAGCCGGTGGCGCAGGCGGCCGGCGAATTCTCGCTGCGGGTGCCGCTGGTCGTCGCGCCGCGCTACAATCCGGCGCCGATCGTGCAGAGCGTCGATTTGCGCCCTGATAGCAACGGGTGGGGCGCCGCTGCGAACGATCCGGTACCGGACCGCAAACGCATCTCCCCGGAGGTGCTCGATCCGGCCAAGAATGATCCGGTCAATCCAACCAGGATCGCGGTGCGGCTGCAGGCCGGCTTTGCGCTCGGCGAGGTCAAGAGCCACCATCACCAAGTGACGATCGACAGCCCCGATGCGAAGACGCGAGTCGTCACCCTGGCCGAGGGCGTGGTGCCGGCCGACCGCGACTTCGAGCTGACCTGGAAGCCGGCCGCTGCGACGATGCCGTCGGTCGGGCTGTTTCACGAGCAGGTCGGCGACGCCGACTATCTGCTCGCCTTCGTCACGCCGCCGGCGGTGGCTGCAACGGCGCAGCGCCCGCAGCCGCGCGACGTCATCTTCGTGATCGACAATTCCGGCTCGATGGGCGGCACCTCGATCCGCCAAGCCAAGGCCAGCCTGCTCTATGCGCTGGGACGGCTGCAGCCGAACGATCGCTTCAACGTGATCCGCTTCGACGACACCATGACGGTGCTCTTCCCCGCCTCGGTGCCGGCCGATGCCAAGCATGTCGGTAGCGCCACCAGCTTCGTGAGTTCGCTGGACGCGCGCGGCGGCACCGAGATGGTGCCGGCGATGCGCGCGGCGCTGACCGATGATGGCAGCGAAAGCGACCGCGTGCGGCAGGTGGTATTCCTCACCGATGGCGCCATCGGCAACGAGCAGCAGCTATTCGAGACCATTACCGCAATGCGCGGCCGCTCGCGCATCTTCATGGTCGGCATCGGCTCGGCGCCGAACACCTATCTGATGACCCGCGCCTCAGAGCTTGGCCGCGGCGCCTTCACCCATATCGGCTCGGTCGAGCAGGTCGAGGGGCGCATGCGCGATCTCTTCGCCAAGCTCGAGAACCCGATCGTGACCGGGCTCAGCGCGAGCTTCTCGGAAGCCTCCGCCGATCTCACGCCAGCCGTGCTGCCGGACGTCTATCGCAACGAGCCGCTCGTGCTCGCCGCCAAGATCGACCGTCTCGCCGGATCGCTGCAGCTCAAGGGCCGCATCGGCGACCAGCCATGGACCATCACGTTGCCGCTGTCCGGCGCCGCCGAGGGCAAGGGCCTCTCAAAGCTGTGGGCGCGGCGCAAGATCGGCGACGCCGAGGTGGCCAGGACCATGCGGCAGATGACGCCGGAGGAAGCCGACGGCGCCATTCTCAAGCTGGCGCTGGAGCATCAGTTGGTGACGCGCCTGACCAGCCTCGTCGCCGTCGACAAGACGCCGCGCCGTCCCGACGGCGAGCCGCTGAGGCTCGCCGAGTTGCCGATCAACCTGCCGGCCGGCTGGGACTTCGAGAAGGTGTTCGGCGAGCACGGCCGGGTGCCGGCAATGCAGAACGAGCGCCGCGCTGAGGCCAACGGCGACGTCCAGCTCGCCGCGGTGAAGCGACCGGTGGTGCCAGCGTCGCCCGCGACGATCACCCTGCCGAAGACGGCGACCGATGCCGAGCTGAGCATGCTGCTCGGGTTGGGCGTGCTGATGCTCGAACTGATCTGGCTGGTCGCGATCAGGCGGCGAGTTGCCAACTAAGGAGCACGTCATTGCGAGCGAAACGAAGCAATCCAGGGCTCAGGACCCGACTCTGGATTGCTCCGTCGCTTCGCTCCTCGCAATGACGGGAGGAGAGACAATGCCCCGCTTCGTCACCCCGCTCGCCGTCGCGCTCGTCGGTCTCATCCTGTTCGGCCACGGCGCCTTCATCCACGCCAAGGCCGTTCTCGCGCAAGTGCTGCTCGACCGCGCGTTCAGCCAGACCGTTGCGACCGGCCATGCCGCCAAGCCCTGGTCCTGGGCCGACACGGTCCCGGTGGCGCTCATCGAGGTGAAGCGCCTCGGCGTCTCCACCATCGCGCTGGCCGGCTCCAGCGGCCAGGCGCTCGCCTTCGGTGCCGGCCATGTCGAAGGCAGCGCCGAGCCGGGCGAGCCGGGCGTCGCGGTGTACTCCGCGCACCGCGACACGCATTTCCGCTTCCTGCGCGACATCAAAATCGGCGACGAGATCGACATCGTCAGGCGCGACGGCAAGACGTTCCGCTATCGCGCCGACGCCGCCCGTGTGGTGCGCTTCGATGCCTCGGGGATCGATCCAGGGACCGAGAGCGCCGAACTGGTGCTGTCGACCTGCTGGCCATTCGACGCCCTGACACAGGGGCCGGAGCGTTATGTGCTGCACGCCACAATGATCGCTGCGGGCAAATGAACACGAGCATGGCCGTTCTTGGGAACCAGGCGACGAATGCCCATTTGTCACCCTGCCGCTCCCGTGGGATGATCCCACGGGCTCAGCAAGGCTCACATCCAAGCGCTTCCGACATGCATTCCCAGGTCCAATATCTGCCAATCACGCCGGTCTTCTTCGCCATCCTGGTGCTGGCGTTCGGCGTCCTGATCGTCCTGATCCAGCTCGGCATCCTGCGCTACGCCTACATGAAGCTCGGCGTCAGCTCGGGCACCGCGATGCTGCTGCTGTTCGGCTCGCTGGTCGGCAGCTATTTCAACATTCCGATCACCATGCTGCCCGGGCAGGTCGCGCGCTCCGGCGAGATCATCGACTTTTTCGGCATGCAATATGTCGTGCCGCTGGTGCATCAATGGCCCGGCACGCTGCTCGCTGTGAATGTCGGCGGCGCCGTGATCCCGACGATCATGTCGACCTATCTCATGCTGCGCTACCAGCTCTGGCTGCGCGCCGCGATCGCGGTGCTGGTGATCGCCGTGATCATCCACGCGATGGCGACGCCGGTGCAGGGCGTCGGCATCGCCGTGCCGGTGTTCGCGCCGGTTGTCGTGACCGCGATCCTGGCGTTCCTGCTGTCGCGCGAATATGCCGCGCCGCTGGCCTATATCGGCGGCTCGATGGGCACGCTGGTCGGCGCCGACCTGATGAACCTCGACAAGATCGGCAGCCTCGGCGCGCCCGTGGCCTCGATCGGCGGTGCCGGGACGTTCGATGGCATTTTTCTCACCGGTATCCTGGCGGTGCTGCTGGCCGGCCTCGCCGCGCCCTCCCGGCCGGGCCTTGCGCGCTGAGCTTTCAACCGGGAGACATAGCGGCTAAAATCGAGCGAGACAGCAGTGGGCACGGAATGCGCGCGATCAATCTCATCGTGGGAACCCTGACGATCGCGGCCGTCGCGGCCGGGATCAGCGGCGTCCTGATCAAGCAGAAGCATCGCCTTGCCGAGCAGCGCAGCATGATGCGCGTCGTGTTCGACGGCGGCTCGGCGGCGGGCCTGCGCAAGGGCGGGCCGGTGAATTTCGACGGCGTGCAGGCCGGGCAGATCCTGTCGATCAATCTGGAAAGCCCGCGCAAGATCGTTGCCATGATCACGCTCGACAAGTCCGCGCCGATCCGCAAGGACACCACCGCCGGCATCGAGTTCCAGGGCCTGACCGGCATCGCCGCGATCTCGCTGGTCGGCGGCGCGCCGACGGCGCCGCCGGTGCCGCTCGATCGCGACGGCGTGCCGGTGCTGACGGCCGATCTCAAGGACCAGGAGACGATGGTCGAGACGGTGCACAACATCGACAAATACGTCGTCAGCAATGCGCCGGCCATCAAGGAGGCGCTACAGAGCTTCGAGAGCGAGACCGCCTCGCTGCAGGCCAAGACCGCGGCGTTCGATTCCGCGATCGACAAGGCCGAGGACATCTTCAAGGGCTTCGACACGCTCGTGACCAAGATCGACGGCGCCATTCCCGGATTTGCCGACGGCAATCCCGGCCAGCTGTTCGACCAGATCAAGTCGATGCGCGAGCTGGTCGACGGCTTCAAGCGCAAATCTGCCAAGGTGATCGACGACAGCCGCAAGACGCTGGTCGACATCAGCGACGGCGCCAATGCGATGACCGTCAAGTTCGGCGGCCAGCCGGCGGGTCCGGGTCCGCGCCGCGTGCCGGCGTCACGCTGAGGGGCGGACGCGCCGCCCCTCGCGTTCGTTCAGTGGCTGATCATCCAGGGCCGCGCCGTCGGAAAGCCCTTGGCGCCGCTCCTGGTCTTGGTCATCAGCCGCGGCGATTTCTTAGGCCCGCAGCAGCCGCAGCCTGCACCGTGTTTGGCCTTGTACTCGGCCACCGTCTGCGGCGCGTGACGGCTGCGCTCGTTGGTGGCATGCGCCGTGCGCCGCTCCGCCGGCATGCAGGCGAAGGCGGGCGCGGTGAGGATCACGCGCGGCGCCATGTCCTGGCATTGCGGACAGGCCTGCGGCTCATCACATTCCGCCATCGGACGCATGTCCGTGAACGGACCGCATGCATCACAGAGATATTCATAGACCGGCATCGTCTCTTCTCCTGCGCAACAATCATCTCCATCTCACGCGGCGGATGCGGGGCGGCCGATACGCTGCCGTCCCGCACCCATCGCGCAGGGAGACCGCTATTTGTCCGGCGAGATCGGCATCTGGATGTCGCCCTTGATGTGCTTGATCGGACCCGCCGACGACGGCATCACGTCGAAGTCGAAGATCTCGGTCGGCAGCCACAAGGTGGCGCAGGCGTTGGGCACGTCGACCACGCCGGAGATGTGGCCCTGCACCGGCGCGGTGCCGAGGATCGAATAGGCCTGGGCGCCGGAGTAGCCGAACTTCTTCAGGTACTCGATGGCGTTGAGACACGCCTGGCGATAGGCGATGTGGACGTCCAGATAGTGCTGCTTGCCGGTCTCATCGACCGAGATGCCCTCGAAGATCAGGTAGTCGCGATAATTGGGCGTGATCGGCGACGGCTTGAAGATCGGGTTCTTGATGCCGTACTTCGCCACACCATCCTTGATGACGTCGACCTTGATGTGCAGCCAGCCCGCCATCTCGATGGCGCCGCAGAAGGTGATCTCGCCGTCGCCCTGGCTGAAGTGCAGGTCGCCCATCGAGAGGCCGCCGCCGGGCACGTAGACCGGGAAGTAGATCTTCGAGCCGCGCGACAGGTCCTTGATGTCGCAATTGCCGCCATGCTCGCGCGGCGGCACGGTGCGGGCGCCCTCGGCGCCGATCTTGGCCTTGACGTCGCCCTTGGCCTGGCCGGCATGCGCGGTCGGCGCGAACGGCGGGTTGGCGAGACCGGGCACGCGGGTCGGGTTGGTGGCGATCAGCGCATTCTCACGCTCGTTCCAGGTCGCGAGCAGCTTCGGATCGGGCAGACAGCCGATCAGGCCGGGATGGATGAGGCCAGCGAAGTTCACGCCGGGCACGTGGCGCGACGAGGTGTAGAGGCCCTTGATGTCCCAGATCGACTTCTGCGCCAGCGGGAAATGGTCGGTCAGGAAGCCGCCGCCGTTTTGCTTGGAGAAGAAGCCGTTGAAGCCCCACAGGCTCTCCTTCAGCGGACCGACATCGAGCAGGTCGACGACCAGGAGGTCGCCCGGCTCGGCGCCCTTGACACCGATCGGGCCCGACAGGAAGTGCACGATCGACAAATCGATGTCGCGCACGTCGTCGGCGGAGTCGTTGTTCTTGATGAAGCCGCCGGTCCAGTCATAGGTCTCGATGATGAAGTCGTCACCCGGATTGACCCACTCCACCATCGGAATGTCAGGGTGCCAGCGATTGTGCACCTTGTCGTTCTCGTAGGCCGATTTGGTCAGATCGACCTTGATCAGTGTGTCAGGCATCAGAAGCTCCCCTTGTTACTTGCTTGCACGGAGTGGTTAGACGGACAGATATTTCGAGACCTGCGCAGCATCGACCTGGTCGCGCGGATCGTCGCGGACGATCTCGCCGTTCTCGATCACCAGCACGCGGTCGGCGATGTCGAGCGCAAAGCTCAGCACCTGCTCGGAGACGACGATCGACAGCCCCTTCTCGTCGCGGATGCGCTTCAGGGTGCGCGCCATCTCCTTGATGATCGACGGCTGGATGCCCTCGGTCGGCTCGTCGAGCAGCAGCACCTTCGGCTTGGTGGCGAGCGCGCGCGCGATCGCGAGCTGCTGCTGCTGGCCGCCGGAGAGATTGCCGCCACGGCGTCCCTTCATCTCCAGCAGCACCGGGAACAGCTCGTAGATGTCGCCGGGCACCTCGGACCCGCCGGACACGACGAGCCCGGTCTCGATGTTCTCCTTCACCGTCATGGTCGAGAAGATCATGCGGCCCTGCGGCACGTAAGCGAGGCCCTTGGCGACACGCTCATAGCTCTTCAGGCTTGCGAGCTCGGCGCCGTCCATCGCGATCGAACCGCTCTTGGCCGGAAGGATGCCCATCAGCGACTTCATCAGCGTGGTCTTGCCCATGCCGTTGCGCCCCATGATCGCAACGATCTCGTTGGGCGCGACCTTGACGTTCAGGCCATGCAGCACCTCGCTCTGGCCATAGGCGACATGGAGATCGGAGATTGCGAGCATCGGATATCTTCCTATGCAAGAGGGAGTGAGACGGCCGATCGAGCGGCATTGGCACTAAGCTCCCTCCCCCCTTGTGGGGGAGGGTTGGGGAGGGGGGGCTCCGGGCGAGACTGCCCGTGTGGACCCCCACCCCCGACCCCTCCCCGCAAGGGGGAGGGGGGGCGCAGCGAGGGTGTGGATCGAGCGATTTCCCGAGCATCGGCTCAGTGCCCCAGATAGACTTCGACGACCTTGGGGTCGTTCTTGACCCGCTCCATCGTGCCCTCGGACAGGATCTGGCCCTGGTGCAGCACGGTGACCTTGTGAGCAATGTCCTCGACGAACTTCATGTCGTGCTCGATGACGAGCACCGAGCGGTCCTTGATGATGCGATTCAGCAGCTCGGCGGTCTTGGCGCGCTCGCTGACGCTCATGCCGGCGACGGGCTCGTCGAGCATCAGAAGGTCCGGGTTCTGGATCAGCAGCATGCCGATCTCGAGCCACTGCTTCTGACCGTGGCTGAGCACGGCCGCCGAGGTCTTGAGACGATCCTTGAGGAAGATCATCTCGGCGACCTCCTCGACGCGATCCTTGACTGCGGCGTCACGCTGGAAAGTCAGCGAGCCGAAAACGGTGCGACCGCGCGGAAACGAGATCTCGAGATTCTCGAACACGGTGAGATCCTCGAACACCGACGGCGTCTGGAACTTGCGGCCGACGCCGGCCTTGACGATCTCGTTCTCGCGCAGCTTCGTCAGCTCCTTGCCGCGGAACTGGATCGAGCCCGAGGTCGCCTTGGTCTTTCCGCAGATCAGGTCGAGCACAGTGGTCTTGCCTGCGCCGTTAGGGCCGATGATCACGCGGATCTCGTTCTCCTCGACATAGAAGGAGAGATCGTTGACCGCCTTGAAGCCGTCGAACGACACGGTGAGCGCTTCGACCGCGAGCAGGAATTCCTTGGGCTGATGACCGATGAGCATCGCTGTGTCCTCACTCTGCGGGGGCGCCGTTGGCGACGAGGCCGCCATTGCCGGATTTCTTGGTGCGGGAGGCCAGTAGCTTGTCGATGCGCGGCTGCACGTAGTCGCCCCAGATGCCGGCGAGGCCGTTTGGGAAAGCGAGGACGACGGCGATGAACAGCGCTCCCAGGCCAAACAGCCAGAGCTGCGGGAACGTCTCCGAGAGGCTGGTCTTGGCAAAGTTGACGAGGAGCGAGCCGTAGACCGCGCCGAAGATCGAGAGCCGGCCGCCGACCGCGGTGTAGATCACCATCTCGATCGACGGCACGATGCCGACGAAGGACGGCGACATGAAGCCGACTTCCAAGGTGAACAGCGCGCCGCCGACTGCGGCGAACACGGCGGCCGCGCAGAAAGCAAAGATCTTGAAATTGGCGACGCTGTAGCCGGAGAAGCGGACCCGGTCCTCCTGCTCACGCATCGCCACCAGGATGCGGCCGAGCTTGGTCAGCCGGATGAACTGGGCGACGAGGATCGCTGCGAACAGGAAGAACACCTCGACGAAGTAGAGGATGTACTTGGCGTGGTCGGTGCGGATGTCCCAGCCGTGCAGCGTGCGCAGGTCGGTGATGCCGTTGATGCCGCCGGTGTAGCCCTGCTGTCCCACGATCAGGATCGTCATGATCGCCGCGATCGCCTGGGTGATGATTGCGAAGTACACGCCGCCGACCCGCCGCTTGAACATCGCAGCGCCGATGATGAAGGCGAAGATCGCCGGCACCAGGATGATCGCGGCGAGCGCGAACGGGAAGCTCTGGAACGGCTTCCAGAAGAACGGCAGCTGCGTCAGCTGATTCCAATCCATGAAGTCCGGAATGCCCGGCGTCGACTGGATCTTGGTGTTGGCGACGCTGGAGGCTTCCAGCTTGAGGAACATCGCCATGCAGTAGCCGCCAAGGCCGAAGAACACGCCCTGCCCGAGGCTGAGAATGCCGCCATAGCCCCAGCACAGCACCAGGCCGATCGCGACGAAGGAATACGTCAGATACTTCGCGACGAGGTTGAGGCGGAAGATGTCGAGTGCCAGCGGCAGGATGACGACGAGCAGCAGCAGCAGCGAAGCGAAGCCGATGAGCTCGGAGCGGTTGAAGAAGCGCGTGTGGATGATCATGACCGTGCCTTCTGATTCCCTATTCCCTGCGCGTTTCGGCTATTTGCGGACCTTCAGGGCAAACAGCCCCTGGGGGCGCAGCATCAGGATCGCGACGATCGCCAACAGCGTGAGCACCTTGGCCATCGAGCCGGACATGAAGAACTCCATGGTCGACTGCGCCTGGGAGATGGTGAAGGCCGATGCGATGGTACCGAGCAGGCTGGCGGCGCCGCCGAACACGACGACCAGGAACGTATCGACGATGTAGAGCTGTCCGGCGGTCGGACCGGTCGAGCCGATCATGGTGAAGGCGGAGCCGGCGACCCCGGCGATGCCGCAGCCGAGGCCGAAGGTGTAGCGGTCGACTTTCTCGGTGTTGATGCCGACGGCGCCCGCCATGACGCGGTTCTGCACCACAGCGCGCACCTGCTTGCCCCAGCGCGACAGGAACAGCACGTAGGCCACGACGATCGTGATCAGGATGGTCAAGCACATCACGAACATGCCGTTGATTGGGATCTGGATGGCGTCGGTCGCCTGCCAAGAGCCCATCATCCAATCCGGCAACTCGACGCCGACCTCGCGCGCGCCGAACACGGAACGATAGGCCTGCTGCAGGATCAGGCTGAGACCCCAGGTGGCGAGCAGCGTGTCGAGTGGCCGCCTGTAGAGACGGCGGATCATCGCCCACTCGACCAGCATGCCGAGGGATCCGGAGGCGATGAAGGCGAAGATCATCGCGACGAAGAAGTAGCCAGGAAACAACGAGGGCAGGAAATGCTGGAAGGCGTTCGACGTCATCCAGGTGACGTAGGCGCCGAGGATCATGAACTCGCCATGCGCCATGTTGATGACGCCCATCTGGCCGAAGATGATGGCAAGCCCCAGCGCCATCAGCACATAGACCGAAAACAGGATGAGGCCCGCGAAGCCCTGCATCGCGAAGATGGCCCCGAGGTCGCCGATGGAATAGTCACCGAACATGATCCGTCCTCTCGTGATGCCCTGCTGCAAAATGGATCGGCGCCGGCACAGTGTGTCCGCAGCCAAGATCGCTCCCTCCCCCCTTGTGGGGGAGGGCTAGGGAGGGGGGCCTCCGCGCCGAGCTGCGGGTGGGGTACCCCCCTCCCCAGCCCTCCCCCACAAGGGGGGAGGGAGCGCACTTCCCGCGCAGCAGCATCAGCGATCTCATTCGCCTGTTGCTATGAGACGCGACAGATCAGCTCACTGGTAGCCCTTCGGAAACGGATCGGGCTCGACCAAGTCGGCGGTCTCGTAGATCAGCTCATACTGACCATCCGCCTTGGCGCGGCCGACGCGGGTCTTGGACCAGAGATGGTGGTTCTCGTGGATCCGAACGTAGCCTTCCGGCGCGCCCTTGAACTCGATGCCAGGCGAGGCGGCGGCGACCTTGTCGATGTCGAAGCTGCCGGCCTTTTCCACCGTCAGCTTCCACAGCCACGGACCGAGGTAAGCGGCTTGCGTCACGTCGCCGATGACGGTCTTCTCGCCCCACATCTTCTTGAATTCGGCGACGAAGGTCTTGTTGTTCGGATTGTCGAGCGACTGGAAGTACTTCATGCAGGCGTAGGCGCCCGCGATGTTCTCGCCGCCGATGCCGTCGATTTCGTCCTCGGTCACGGAGATGGTGAGCAGCGTCTGCTTCGACATGTCGATGCCGGCCGCCTTGAGCTGCTTGTAGAACGCGACGTTGGAGCCGCCGACGATGATCGCGTAGATCACGTCCGGCTTGGTCAGCTTGATCTTGTTGATGACCGAATTGAACTGGGTGTGGCCGAGCGGGAAGTATTCCTCGCCGACGACCTTGCAGCCCTGCAGATGGCCCTCGATGTGCTTGCGCGCGATCTTGTTCGAGGTGCGCGGCCAGATGTAGTCGGAGCCGAGCAGATAGAAGGTCTTCGCGCCCTTGGTCTTGTTGACCCAGTCGAGGCCGGCGATGATCTGCTGGGTGGCTTCCTGGCCGGTGTAGATGACGTTCTTGGACTGCTCGAGGCCTTCGTAGAAGGTCGGGTAGTATAGCATGCCGTTGTACTGCTCGAACACCGGCAGCACCGCCTTGCGGGAGGCGGAGGTCCAGCAGCCCATCACGGCGGCGCATTTGTCGTTGACCAGCAGCTTCTTCGCCTTTTCGGCGAAGGTCGGCCAGTCGGACGCGCCGTCTTCCTGGATGTACTTGATCTTGCGGCCGAGCACACCGCCCGCGGCATTGATCTGCTCGATCGCGAGCTTCTCGGCCTGCACTGACCCGGTCTCGGAGATCGCCATGGTGCCTGTGACCGAATGCAGAATACCGACGGTGACTTCGCTATCCGTGACTGCAAGGCCGGTAGTGTTGACAGCGGAGGTTGCGGGGCCGGCGCCGAAGGACGGCCGCGGCATCATGGCCAGCGCCGGGATCGCGGCCATTCCCATCAGCAATTGGCGCCGAAGCGGCGACTTCAGGCCCTTTTTCGTTTCGTCTGACATGAGCACCCCATTTATTTGGTTCGAGGACACGCGTTGGGTCAGACGAAGGATGGCGCGCTTTGTGCAACGCACGGATACGCAAGATTGCGTATACTGCACCGCAAAAGCGCGACGTAGGCTCTGCGTAAGTCTTGCGAGGGGCAGGACGAGCGTGCGGACAAGCGCTCGCGGGTGAGGAGTTCGAGAGTGGCAGGGCGGCAGCGGATCGACCGCGTCAGGCGCCAATACAACCAGTGGGTCGCCAACCAGACGTTGGAGGACTATGCGCTCCGTTTCACGGCCAAGAGCGCACGGCGCTGGTCGGCCGCCCGCGTCGCCAACACCGCGCTGGGCGCGATCTCGTTCCTCGCACTCGAGGCCATCGGCGGCACCATTACGCTGAACTATGGCGTCACCAACGCGACCGCCGCGATCCTGGTCGCCAGCGTCATCATCTTCTGTTGCGGCCTGCCGATCGCCTATCATGCGGCCAAATGCGGCATCGACATCGACCTGCTGACCCGCGGCGCCGGCTTCGGCTATATCGGCTCGACCGTCACCTCGCTGATCTACGCGTCGTTCACCTTCATCTTCTTCGCCATCGAGGCGGTCATCCTGGCTTCGGCGCTGGAGATGTGCTTCGGCATTCCCCGGCCGATCGGCTATCTCATCAGCGCCGTCGTCATCATCCCGCTCGTCACCTACGGCATCACCCTGATCAGTCGCTTCCAGCTATGGACGCAACCGCTATGGGTCGTGCTGCACATCCTGCCCTTTGCCGCAATCGCCTATGCCAGCCCGCACTCCTTTGTCGAATGGCAGCAGTTTCCCGGCGAGCACGGCGATCCCATGGGCCATCTCGATCTGGCGCTGTTCGGGACCGCGGCGGCGGTCGTGTTCTCGCTGGTCGCCCAGATCGGCGAGCAGGTCGACTTCCTGCGCTTCCTGCCGCGCGACAGCCGCACATCGAAGCGCTCGTGGTGGATCGCGCTGCTGTCGGCTGGCCCCGGCTGGATCGTGCTCGGAGCACTGAAGCTGCTGGCAGGCTCGTTCCTCGCCTTTTTCGCGCTGAGCCACGGAGTCTCCGCCGACCACGCAGCCGAACCCGCGCACATGTATCTGGAGGCGTTCCGCTATGTCTTGGCCCGGCCGGACCTGGCGCTTGCGTTGACCGGCACCTTCGTGATCGTCTCTCAGATCAAGATCAACGTCACCAACGCCTATGCCGGCTCGATCGCCTGGTCGAACTTCTTCTCGCGTCTGACGCACAGCCATCCGGGGCGCGTCGTGTGGCTGGTGTTCAACGTCGTCGTCGCGCTGCTGCTGATGGAGATCGGCGTCTACAAGGCGCTGGAGCAGACGCTGGCGCTGTACTCCAACATCGCGATCTCCTGGGTCGGCGCACTAGTGGCCGACCTCGTGATCAACAAGCCGCTGGGCCTGCGCCCGCCGCAGATGGAGTTCAAGCGAGCCCATCTCTACGACATCAACCCGGTCGGTGTCGGCGCGATGACGATCGCGACGATCGTCTCGATCAGCGCCTTCTATGGCCTGTTCGGGCCGACCGGAAAGGCGCTGTCGACCTTCGTCGCGCTCGGCGTCGCGCTCGTCACCGCGCCTGCGATCGCCTATCTGACCGACGGCAAATACTATCTGGCACGCAAGCCAAAGCGGAGCTGGCAGAACATCGAGCGGATCCAATGCTGCATCTGTGAGCATCAGTTCGAGCCGGAGGACACCGCCTCTTGCCCGGCCTATGCGGGTCCGATCTGCTCGCTGTGCTGCTCGCTCGACGCCCGCTGCCACGACCTGTGCAAGCCGCACGCGCGGGCACAGGCGCAGGTCGCAGCGGCGCTCAGCGGCATGCTGCCAGAGCCGTTGCTGGCCAAGATCAACTCGCAGCTCGGTCATTATGTCGGTGTATTTCTGACATCGGCCGGGCTCGTCGCACTGACGCTCGGCATGATCTATCTGGAGACCTCGGCGGCGCTCCCGGGCTTCAAGGGCATCATCTCCGACGTGCTGTGGAAGGTGTTCTTCGCCCTGTCCATCATCATCGGCGTGGTGACCTGGCTGTTCGTGCTGGCGCAGCAGAGCCGTCGCGCCGCCGAGGCCGAGACACGCCGGCAGACGCAGCTGTTGATTCAGGAGATCGAGGCGCACAAGCGCACTGACGCAGAGCTGCAACGCGCCAAGGAGGTGGCGGAGTCGGCCAATCTCGCCAAGAGCCGCTATGTCGTCGGCCTCAGCCATGAGCTGCGCTCGCCGCTGAACGCGATCTCCGGCTATGCGCAACTGCTCGAGCAGGACACGAGCCTTGCGCCGAAGCCGCGGGACCAGGTCCGCGTCGTCCGCCGCAGCGCCGATCATCTGTCCGGCCTGATCGACGGCATTCTCGATATTTCCAAGATCGAGGCCGGGCGGCTGTATCTGTCGCGCGACGAGGTCCGTCTCAGCGAATTCCTGGATCAGCTCGTGGGCATGTTCCGATTGCAAGCTGCGGCGAAGGGCGTCGACTTCGTGTTCAAGCGGCCTGCCGTGCTGCCGCTGGTCGTCTATGCCGACGAGAAGCGGCTGCGCCAGATCCTGATCAACCTGCTGTCGAATGCCATCAAATTCACTGGGGAAGGCAGCGTCCAGTTCGTCGTGCATTATCGGAGCCCGGTGGCCGAATTCGAGGTGATCGACACCGGTCCGGGCATCCAGCCTGACGATCTGGAGCGCATCTTCGCGCCCTTCGAGCGCGGCGCGCTCGGGGTTGCGCAGCCGCAGACAGGTACGGGGCTCGGCCTGACGATCAGCCGTCTGCTCGCCGGCGTCATGGGCGGCGACATCAAGGTCGTGAGCAAAGTCGGCGCGGGCAGCACGTTCAAGGTCAAGATCCTGCTGTCGGAGGTCACCAACCCGACACGGCATCCACCGGTGAAGGCGCCGGTGGCCGGCTATCTCGGGCCGCGCAGGACGATTCTGATCACCGACGATGATCCTGTGCATCGCGACCTCCTGCGCGAGGTGCTGACGCCGCTCGGCTTCATCCTGCTGAGCGCGCCCGACGGTCCCGCCTGCCTCGCGCTTGCACAACATTGCCAGCCGGATCTGTTCGTTCTGGACATCTCGATGCCCGGCATGGACGGCTGGACAGTGGCCGAGACCTTGCGCAACAGCGGTCATCATCAGGCCCGGATCCTGATGACATCTGCGAGCGCGCTCGAAGCGCACGGCCGGCCGTTGGCGCAACCATTTCACGACAGCTACCTGATGAAGCCGATCGACATCCCAAGGCTGCTGGAGGCGATACGTCAATTGCTGAAGCTCGAATGGAGCTACCAGACCGATATCCCCGTGGTTTCGCCACGCTGGCGGCCGGACACCGGATCCAGGCCCCCGCTCAACTATGTCGAGGAGTTGATGAGCCTCGGCCAGATCGGCTACATCAGGGCCATTCAGCTCAAGCTCGACGAGATCCGCAATGCGCATCCGGAGCATGCCGACTTCGTCGCACATATGCGCACGCTCGTTGACCGCTTCGATCTCGATCAGTACATGGCAACTCTGAAGACCTTGCATGCCTATGAGCACTGACAGCAGGAAGCGTGACGTCGCGCTGGTGGTCGACGACTCGCCAGAAACGCTTCGGCTGCTCACCGACGCGCTGGATAGCGCCGGCATGACCGTGATGGTGGCGCTCGACGGCGCGGCCGCGATGCGCATCGTCGACCAGATCACGCCGGACATCATCCTGCTCGACGCGGTCATGCCGGGCATGGACGGCTTCGAAACGTGCCGCAAGCTGAAGCGCGAGGCCGGCCTCTCCAACGTCCCCGTGATCTTCATGACCGGGCTCGCCGATACCGAGCATATCGTGAAAGGACTGGAGGCCGGCGGCGTCGATTACGTCACCAAGCCCATCGCGGTCTCGGAAATGCTGGCGCGCATCCGCGTGCATCTCGCGAACGCCCGGATGACGCAGAGCGCGCGCGCCGCACTCGATGTCTCCGGCCGCTTCCTGCTTGCCGTCAACCGTGAGGGACGGCTGATGTGGGCAACGCCGCAGGCGCAGAAGCTGCTGTCGGACAGTCTTGGCACCGCCGACGACGTCGTGCTGCCGGAGGCGCTGCGGCTGTGGCTGGATCAGGCGCAGAACGGCAAGGGCGGTGCGAAGGCCGCCGCTTCGATCCCGGATCATCCCGAACTGCGCCTCTACTATATGGGCGGAGCCGGGCCCAACGAGTTCCTGCTGCGGCTCGCCAAGGAGTCCTCCGGTGAGCTGCCCAAGGAGTTCTCCAGCGAGTTCGGTCTCACCACGCGCGAGGGCGAGGTGCTGTCATGGCTCTCCAAGGGCAAGACCAACCGCGACATCGCGCAGATTCTGGGACTGAGTCCGCGCACCGTCGACAAGCACCTTGAGCAGATCTACGCCAAGCTCGGCGTCGAGAACCGCACCGCCGCCGCGGCGGTCGCGACGGGGGTGACGCGGCGGGAGGGATGAGGCGGGCCGACCAGCGTGCCCCAACCATCACTGCCGTCCCGCGCAAGCCCTGCGGCGCGAAGCGCCGGCGGGCGCCGACCCGGGACCGATACCGCGTGATGCTGCTTGAGGCGGGACGAAAGTTGACGTTGTGCCCAACACACCTGCCGGTGGCTATGGATCCCCGCTTTCGCGGGGACGACGCCGTCTTTGGAGCGGCACACCGGCCGTCAAAAGCTCACCCATACACGAACGCCGGATCATCCAGATCGATTGCCGGGATCTGGTCCTTCTCGCTCCAATAGTCCTGGCTGTGCTGCCACTCCGGCTTATCGCCGCGCTTGGGCAGCAGGTGCATGTTGCGCATCATGTAGCCGGGGTTGAAGTTCTCCGGGTCGATCCATGGCAGCAGCGGCATGTTGTGATCCTCCGGGCGCAGCGCCGGCACGACCTTGCTCACGCCTTTTTCCTTCATGTGCGCGAGCAGGCGGCACACGAAATCCGCGACGAGGTCCGTGCGCAACGTCCAACTGGCGCGGAAATAGCCGAACACCCAGGCCAAGTTCGGCACGCCGGTGAACATCATGCCGCGATAGGTCACGGTGTCGGCGAAGTCGAGCGGCTTACCGTCGATCGAGAATGCGATATCGCCGAGCACGCAAAGATCGAAGCCGGTCGCGGTGACGATGATGTCGGCCTTGAGCTCGTCGCCGGACTTCAGCTTGATGCCGTCTTGCGTGAACCGCTCGATCTCGTCGGTCACGACCGAAGCCTTTCCGCTCTTGATGCCTTCGAACAGGTCTGCGTCCGGTACGAAGGCGATGCGCTGCCGCCACGGACGGTAGCTCGGCGTGAAGTGCTTGGCGGTGTAGTCGGGTCCGAGGATGGCGCTGATCTGGCCGATCAGCTCCTTCTTCACCTGGTCGGGCTCGGTCAGGCAGCGCTTGGTGAACCAATCCTGTTCGAACAGGATCTTGCGCCTGACGATCTCATGGATCCATTCCTCCTTCACCTGCAGTCTCCGCAGCTCCTCGGCCAGCTCGATCGCATTGCGGCCGATGCGGAAGTAGGTCGGCGAGCGCTGCAGCATGGTCACGTGTGCGCATTGGCCCGCGATCGATGGCAGGATGGTCGCGGCGGTCGCACCGGAGCCGATGACCACGACCTGCTTGCCCGTGAGATCGAGATCCTCGGGCCACACCTGCGGATGCACGATGCGGCCCTTGAACTCCGCCATGTCCGGCCACTCCGGCGTGTAGCCCTTGGAGTGGCGGTAGTAGCCCTGGCACATCCAGAGGAAATTCGTTGTAAAGGTGGCGGGCTGCTGATCCCTGCCCTTCACCGCCTGCACCGTCCAGAGACCGGTCGCGCTCGACCAGCTCGCCGACACGATGCGGTGGCCGTAGCGAATGTGCCGGCCGAGACCGTTCTCCTCGATCACGTCGCCCATGTATTTGAGGATCTCTTCCGCGGTCGCGATCGGCGGGCCGACCCATGGCTTGAAGCTGTATCCGAACGTATGCAGGTCGCTGTCGGAGCGGATGCCGGGATAGCGGTGCGTCCGCCAGGTGCCGCCGAAGCTGTCCTGGCTCTCCAGGATCACGAAACGCTTGTCGGGCATCTGCCTGCTCAGCTGATAGGCGCTGCCGATGCCGGAGATGCCGGCGCCGACGATCAGCACGTCGAAATGTTCGGTCGCGTGCGAGGACGCGGCCTCCCGGATGGGCGCGATGACGTTCATGTGAGTCCCTGGGCTTTGGTCTTGATGGTGTTTCCTCGCGTGACAGGCTGAACCCGATCACGACGATGGTCAACCCGCGACGGCGAGCCGCAACCCAGCCCTGAACGATCTCAATTTCCGCTGAGCGGTATGCCCCATTGCCGCGCGGTCTGTGCGACCCAATCGCGATATAGCGTCAGCGGCGTGACGCCGGTCATGCCGCCGCAGCCGGCGCCGAGATTCGGTCCGGTCGACCATGAGATGACGCCGATCAGCACCTGACCCTGCGGCTGCGTCTCGAACGCAGGGCCGCCGGAGTCGCCGGTGCATCCGCCCAGTCCGGACCGCGCGCCTTGCGTCGCCGGATCGACCAGCCGGATCTGCAACGTGCCTGGCTTGCCCGTCGCAACCAACGCAGCCCCACGCACCACGCCGCCGCTCTTGCCGTCGCCGGGAATCGCGACGCCGATCCCTGCGACCGTGAACGCGTTGCCGGCGGCAAGCGGCGGCTGCGGCACGCCGAGCGCCACCGGCACGCGCGCCTCCGCGGGCGCCTCCAATTCCAGCAGCGCGACATCAGCGGTGGCGCGATGCGCCAGGATGGCCTGCACGCTGAAGCTCGGATGCACCGCCACCCGCCGGACCGTCTTGAGAACCGGCTTGCGGTCACGATCGTATTCCACGATGCGGTAATCGAGCCCCGGCGGCACGCAATGCCCGGCGGTCAGCACCAGCTTCGGAGCAATCAGCGCGCCGCTGCAAAAATTGCCGCGCGAGCCGACGATCGTGACCACGGAGCGGCCGATGCCGTCATTCAGCGCCGGCGCGTTGCCGACGATGGCGAGGATTGGCGATGGCGCCAGCAGGACGGCGGCTGCAATGATTGCGTGAGACGGCTTCATCGCGGCAGCAATAGCGGCTGCCGCCGAGGTCGCCAAGTGCGGCGTCCCGTGCTAGCGATCATCAAGGGATCGAGGGAGGACGGGGACTGACATGGTCGAGGCGGTGATCTTTGATTTCGGTGGCGTGATGACGACATCGCCGTTCGAGGCATTCGCGCGGTTCGAGAAGGAGCGCGGCTATCCCGTCGACATCATCCGCAACACCAATGCTGCCAACCATCTCGAGAACGCCTGGGCGAAATTCGAGCGCGCCGAAATCGACCTCGAGACGTTTGACAGGTTGTTCGCCGAGGAGTCGCTGGCACTCGGTGGCGCAGCGGTCAGCGGGCGCGAGGTGCTGCCGCTGCTCGCCGGCGATCTCCGGCCCGACATGGTCGAGGCGCTCCGACGCATCAAGACGGAATGCAAGACCGGCTGCATCACCAACAATCTCCCGGCGAACGCAACCGGCAGCCAGGGCGGCCGCTCGTTGTACGTCGCGGAGGTGATGGTGCTGTTCGATCACGTGATCGAATCGGCCAAGATCGGGCTGCGCAAGCCCGATCCCCGGATCTACCAGATGATGACCGAGACGCTCGGAGTCAGCCCCGCGGACTGCGTCTACCTCGACGATCTCGGCATCAACCTGAAGCCGGCGCGCGAGATGGGCATGACCACGATCAAGGTCGTCAGCGCATCGCAGGCGATCGCGGAGCTGGAAGCGGCGACGGGATTGAGCCTGCGCTGATCGTCATTGCGCGGCGAACTTGCGCCGAAGCAATCCGGAGGCTTCGTGGGATTCTTGATTGCGTCGCTGCGCTCGCAGCGACGCTGATCTCAATAGTTCGTCTGTTTGGCCCGCTCCGGAAAAGCCGCCGCCAGTGCTGCGCCGTCGGCCCGCAGCACGCCACGCTCGGTGATCAGCCCGCTCACCAGCCGGGCCGGGGTGACGTCGAAGCCGTAGTTCGCGACTGGCGATCCCGGCGGCACGATGCGCACGGTCTCGATGCGGCCGTCGGCGGTGCGGCCGGTCATCTCGGTCACTTCCTGCGCACTGCGCTGTTCGATCGGGATCTGCCGTCCCTCGGCAACGGCAAAGTCGATCGTGGGCGACGGCAGCGCGACATAGAACGGCACACCATTGTCATGCGCGGCCAGCGCCTTCAGATAGGTGCCGATCTTGTTGCAGACGTCGCCATTGGCGGCGACGCGGTCGGTGCCGACGATGGCGAGATCGACCATCCCATGCTGCATGAGATGGCCGCCGGTGTTGTCCGGGATGACGGTATGCGCCACGCCGTGATGCCCGAGTTCCCAGGCAGTCAGCGAGGCGCCCTGATTGCGCGGCCGGGTCTCGTCGACCCAGACATGGATCGGAATGTCGCGATCGTGCGCGAGATAGATCGGCGCGGTCGCCGTGCCCCAATCAACGGTCGCAAGCCAGCCGGCATTGCAGTGGGTCAGCACGTTCACGACTTCGCCCGGCTTCTTGCGCGCCGCGGCCGCCTCGATCAGCGCGAAGCCGTGCGCGGCGATGCCCTGGTTGATCGTGACGTCCTCGCCGGCAATGTCGACGGCGCGGGAATAGGCCGCATCGCGACGCTCCGACGGCGCCAGCCGGCGCAGCATGGTGCTCATCGTGTCGAGCGCCCATTTCAGGTTGATCGCCGTCGGCCGCGTAGCGATCAGCATCTGGTAGGCGCGGTCGATGCCGGGATCGGAGCGGTCGTCGCGCATCGCCAGCGCCACGCCGAACGCGGCGGTAGCGCCGATCAGCGGCGCACCACGGACCAGCATGCCGCGGATCGCGTCAGCGGCCTCCTCGCATGTCGTGATCTTCGCCACCACGAACTCGTGCGGCAATCGGCGCTGATCGATCGCGCAGACCGACCAGCCGTCGGAGTCGAGCCAGATGCTGCGATAGTGCCGTCCGTCCACCTTCATGTTCGCCCCCCTCAGCCGCGCAAGATACGGCCTGCGACCGCATCGAGCTTCTTCAGAAGCTCGGGATCGCGCGCCTCCGGCGCAGTGATCAAGGCTGTGTCGAGCGCACGGTCGGAGCCGATCGGGCACGGTTCGTGCTCGCGCGGAAACTCGCGGGCGAGCCGCGAGACCAGTGATTTGGCCTTGTCGGCGTTGGTGGTGAGCACGCGAATGATATCCTGCACGGTGACGGCGTCGTGATCCGGATGCCAGCAGTCGAAGTCGGTCACCATCGCGACCGTCGCGTAGCAGATCTCGGCCTCGCGGGCGAGCTTCGCCTCCGGCATGTTGGTCATGCCGATGACCGAATAGCCTGACGCCTTGTAGGTCATGCTCTCGGCATAGGTCGAGAATTGCGGCCCCTCCATGCAGACATAGGTGCCGCCGCGCACGATCGCGATGCCTTCCGCCTCGGCCGCCGCCGCCAGATGAATGCGCAACCGCGGCGAAACCGGATGCGCCATCGACACGTGGGCGACGCACCCCTTGCCGAAAAACGAGCTCTCGCGCTTGTAGGTGCGATCGACGAACTGATCGACCAGCACGAAGGTGCCCGGCGGGAGCTCTTCCTTGAACGAGCCGCAGGCCGACAGCGACACCAGGTCGGTGACGCCAGCGCGCTTCAGCACGTCGATGTTGGCGCGATAATTGATGTCGGAGGGGGACAGCCGGTGTCCCTTGTCATGGCGCGGCAGGAACACGATCGGCAGGCCCGCGATCGTCCCCCGGCGTACCGGCGCCGACGGCTCACCCCAGGGGCTCGCGATCACCTCTTCGCGGGCATCTTCCAGTCCCGGCAGATCATAGATGCCCGAGCCGCCGATAATGCCAAGCACAGCCTTCGTCATGACGTCCCCATCTCCAACGGAGACGAGAATGCCAGCTTTGCGACGAATTGAAAACAGCGACGCGATGATCCGTGGGGCGTGGCAACTGGATCAGGCAGCCTTGGCTGCCGCCAGCTGACCGCTCACCAGACGCTCCAGCGTGGCGACAGACTGGAAGTTCTCCGGCGTGATCAGCTCCTGCGGAATGGTGAAATCGAACTCCGCCTCAAGCGCCAGCATCAGGTTGACCATGTCCATGGACGTCAGCCCGATGTCGACGAGCTTTGCATCCGCCGTCACGTCGGCGGCCGTGGCGTTCTGCGCGAGGATATCGCGCACGAGCGCCACGATCCTGTGACTGACATCGACATCGAAACTCGGCATGGGGACCTCTTCACTCGCGGCTTGTTCGGGCACGTCGGATCTGATCGACGCTCGCGCAGGGAGATAATGCAATTCGGCGTCGAAAGAGTTACGCCGCATCCCGTTCCAAGTCTGAACTCGTCTTAACGCTAACGGCTTGGTCTAGAATTCTCGGACCAAAACAACCAGGAATTAACCCCCACCCGTCGATGGCGCGGCGTTTACCCTGAATTTCGTCGACGTATTTGAATCAAATCCATACCCTGCGTGCAGCCCAAAGAAGGCGCAGTGCATCTGTCCTGATCTTGCGAGGACGCACGTGCCGATCTCTCAACGAGACAAAATCCGGAGTATCGATCGGTCATGACTCTCCAGGGAACCGCGCTTCGAAACCCGATCCCCGACGACGGCGAGAGCCTCCTGCTCGATCGCAGCGACCTGTTCCTGCAGCGGACCGCCGCTGTTGCCGCGCGGGCCGCCGCGGAAGCCGACGAGGTCGACCGTGACGGCCGCTTCCCCAAGGCCGCAATCGATGCGTCACGCGAGCACAAGCTGCTCGGGATGCAGATTCCGGTCGAGTTCGGTGGCTTCGGTGCCTCGATTCACGACATTGCCGATGCCTGCTATGCGCTCGGCCGCGCCTGCGCCTCCAGCGCCATGATCTTCGCCATGCACCAGACCAAGGTCGCCTGCCTGGTGCGTCACGGCCGCGGCAGCGCCTACATGGAATCCCTGATGCGCCGTATCGCATCCGAGCAGCTGCTGATGGCCTCGTCCACCACCGAGGGACAGAACGGCGGCAACATCCGCGCAAGCGCTGCGGCCGTCGGCCACGAGAATGGCCGCATCTCGCTGAAGCGCGACGCCACGGTCATCTCCTATGGCGCGGAAGCCGATGGCCTCGTCACGATTGCACGGCGCGCCGACGGCGCCGCCGCCTCCGATCAGGTGCTGCTGGCGCTGACCAGGGAAGACTACACGATCTCGCGCACCCTTGGCTGGGAAACGCTGGGCATGCGCGGCACCTGCTCAACAGGATTCGCGCTCGAGGTGAGTTGTCCCTCCGACCGCATGTTCACCGAGCCCTATGAGCGCATCCACGGCCAGACGATGACGCCGTTCGCACATCTGTGCTGGTCGTCGGCCTGGGCCGGCATCGCTGCGGCTGCCGTGGAGCGCGCTCAGCGCTTCCTGCGCAAGGCCGCACGCGGCGCCGGCGGACAGATGCCGCCGGCAGCTGCGCATTACACCGCGGCGAAGATGGCGCTGGCCCGGCTGCGCGCGATGATCGTCACCAACATGGATGCCTTCGTCGCCCATGAGTATGACGAGCGGGCGCTGGGTTCGCTCGACTTCCAATCCTCCATCACGCTGTTGAAGGTGCAGGCCTCTGAACTTGCCGTCGAGACCGTGATGCATGCCATGCGCGCCTGCGGTCTCTCGGGCTATCGCAACGACGGCGAGTTCTCGATCGGCCGCCACCTGCGCGACGTTCTGTCGGCGCCGATCATGATCAACAACGACCGTATTCTCGCAAACATTGCCACGGCCAACTTGATGAGCACGGTACCGACTTCGCTCCATGAATGATCGCGCCGATTGCAGCCATTGCCTCGACCCAGGATTTGCACAATGACGATTCCCGTTCTCCCGCAGTCGCCCGAGATTGCACCCCAGCCGGCCGACGCGCTCGATCATCTGACCGGCGCGCTGTTCCATCGCATGGGCGCGGATGGCGTCTATGCGCGGACCGCGCTGTATGAAGGCGTGGTGGAGCGGCTCGCGACGCTCATCACGCGGCATCGCGAGCCCGGCACGGAGGTCATGCGCTTTCCGCCCGTCATGAGCCGCGCCCAGCTCGAAAAGTCGGGCTATCTCAAGAGTTTCCCCAACCTGCTCGGCTGCGTCTGCGGCCTGCACGGCACCGAGCGGGACATCCATGAAGCCGTGGCACGGTTCGACAAGGGCGGCGACTGGACCACCTCATTGTCACCAGCCGACCTCGTGCTGTCGCCCGCGGCCTGCTATCCGGTCTATCCGATCGCGGCGAGCCGCGGCGCGCTGCCGGTCGGCGGCCTGCGCTTCGACGTCGCGGCCGATTGCTTCCGCCGCGAGCCGTCGCGTCATCTCGACCGCCTGCAGTCGTTCCGGATGCGCGAATATGTCTGTATCGGCACGCCCGACGACGTCTCGGCATTCCGCGACCGCTGGATGGTAAAGGCACAGGCGATTGCGCGCGATCTCGGCCTGTCGTTCCGCGTCGATCATGCCAGCGACCCGTTCTTCGGCCGCGTCGGCCAGATGAAGGCGGTCAGCCAGAAGCAGCAGGCGCTGAAATTCGAGCTGCTGGTGCCGTTGCGCTCGGAGGAGCAGCCCACCGCCTGCATGAGCTTCAACTATCATCGCGAGCATTTCGGCACCACCTGGGGCATCGACGATGCCGACGGTGCGCCGGCGCACACCGGTTGCGTGGCCTTCGGCATGGACCGCCTGGCAGTCGCGCTGTTCCACACCCACGGCATCGATCCGACGCGCTGGCCGTCGCGCGTGCGGGAAGCGCTGCAATTCGAGCGCCAGGCAAGCACCGTCGGCTGACGCCACCAAGCCGCCGGCGAGGGATCGGCAGACCATCTCATGAGCGCGCTCCAGCCACCGATCCGGTGCCGCGAGATCGGAGCCTCCGATCTGGACGCGGTCGCCGATCTCTTGGCGCGCGGCTTTCCCCGGCGCCCCTGCCGCTATTGGTCGAGCGGCCTGCAGCGACAGGCCGCGCGCCCGACGCCCGAGGGCTATCCACGCTACGGCTACCTGCTCGAGCAGGGCGGCAATGCGGTCGGCGTCCTGCTGCTGATCTACAGCAATCGAGGCACACCAGCGCAGCCCCGGATCTGGTGCAATCTCTCGAGCTGGTATGTCGAGCCGGCGTTCCGCAACTACGCGACGATGCTCACCGCGATCGCCCAGCGGCGGCCCGAGGTCACCTACGTCAACATCAGCGCCGCGCGCCGGACCTGGCCGATCATCGAGGCTCAGGGGTTTCGTGCCTATTGTCGCGGCCTGTTGTTTTCCATTCCGGTACTCTCGGCTGCGGGCCAGGGCGCTCGAGTCCAACAGGTCGCGGCAGATGCGCACGCTGTAGACGGCATTCCATCCGACGAAGCGGATCTGCTGATCCGCCACGCCGGCCATGGCTGTCTCAGCATCGTGGTCAGGTCGAAGCAGAGCAGCATTCCCCTGGTGCTGCAGCAGGCGCGCATCCGGCAAGGACGGTTCGCACTGCCCGCCATGCAGCTGATCTATTGCCGCGACATCTCAGACTATGTCGCCTGCGCCGGCGCCGTCGGCCGTTTCCTGCTGCTGCGGGGCCGCGTGTCCGTCATCGTCGACGCCAACGGACCGGTCGCCGGGCTGTACGGCGTCTACACCGAACGCCGCGGCCGCAAGTACATCAAGGGGCCGCAGCCGGCGCGGCTCGGCGATCTCAGCGACACCGAGCTTCCGATCTACGGGTCCTGACCTATGCCGCCGCCCTGGCCTGGTGCGCATAGTCCCAGTACAGCCTGCGCGCACGGCTGAACACCGGACCGATCGGCATCGTCCGCTCGTCGATGCGGATCACCGGCGCGACCTTGGCGAAGTTGCCCGATGAGAATATCTCGTCGGCGTTCAGAAAATCGTCATATCGAAGCGTCGTCTCGACCACACTGACGCCGTCGCCTCGCAGCAATTCGATCACGCGCTGTCGCGTGATCCCGTTGAGGAAGGTTCCGTTCGGCACCGGCGTGAAGACAACGCCATCCTTGACCATGAACACGTTGGCATTGCCGAACTCGGCGACATTGCCGAGCAGATCCAGCATCAGGCAATTGTTGAAGCCGCGCGAGGCCGCCTCGATCAGCGCGCGCGAATTGTTCGGATAGAGGCACGCCGCCTTGGCGTCGACCGGCGCGCATTCGGCCGTCGGCCGCCGGAACGGCGACAGCGTGATGGCGTTGCCCGTCGGCTGCGGCATCGGCGCCTCATAGATGCACAGGCACCAATTGGTGGTCTCGGGATCGAACAGGACACCACCGCCGGCGCCGTGCTGCGCCCAGTACATCGGGCGGATGTAGAGCTCGGCTCTTGCTGCGAAGCGCGCGACGCCCTCCCGCGCCAGCCCCATCCAGGTCTCGACGTCCACCACGGGCTTGAGCCGGAAATTGATCGCGGACTGATTCACCCGCGCGCAGTGGCGATCGAGATCGGGCGTCACGCCTTCGAATGCGCGCGCACCATCGAACACGGTCGATGCGAGCCACGTCGCGTGGGTCCGGACGCCCATGATCGGTGCATTGCCCTCGCGCCATTCGCCGTCGAAGAAGGTCCAGGTCTGCGAGTAACTGACAGGCTTGACGATGTGGGTCATGGCGGCGCTCCCGTTCGGCATCGATCGTATCTGCACTTCTGGCGTGAATATTTTAAGGATTTCCCGGTCGCGACCTGCCGCTCATGATCGATTCACTGCTGATGGGCACAATGCCCGATGCCTTGGTTAACTGGAGCTGTCATGCCGCTCGACCCTCGCGCCCAGCGCCTGCTTTCGATGGTGGCGGCCGTTGTGACGGAAAGCCGGGAGCCTCCGAGTCCCCGGCAACGCCGGCAGTCGCTGGCGAAGCTGATGCAGTTCGCGCGCAACGACTGCGGCGCCGTCATCACGCGGGACGGCGATTTCTCCGGTCCCTCCGGGCTGCTTCGTTATCGCCTGTATACGCCTGCAGCAGGCCTGGACGATACCGGGATGCCGCCCGGCTTCGTATACTTTCACGGCGGCGGTCTCGTGGCAGGCAGCATCGACACGCACGACAAGGTCGCCGCCGCGCTTGCCGCCGCCGCCGGCTGCCGGCTGCTCTCGATCGACTACCGTCTCGCTCCCGAGCACACGTTCCCCGCAGCAATCGAGGATGCGATCGCTGCGGTTCACTTCGCCATCGATCACGCGGCCGCGCTCGGCATCGACGGCAATCGCATTGTGATCGGCGGCGATTCCGCGGGCGCCACGCTCGCCGCCGCGGTTTGTCAGCAGGCTGCCGGCAGCACCGGTCTCAGGATCGCGCTGCAATGCCTGATCTGCCCGGTGCTTGATTTTTCCAACCCCTGGCCGTCGCGCGAGTTGTTCGGGACCGGCTATCTGATCGACAGGGCGACCTGGCAGGCCGACCTCGCCGACTATCTGGCCGGCGAGGTCGATGTCGCCAATCCACTGATATCGCCCTTGTGCCGCGAGACGCTGGCTGGGCTTCCCCCCGCCGTGATCCACACCGCGGAGTTCGATCCGATGCGCGACGAGGGCAATGCCTATGCCGCACGACTCGCGGAGGCCGGCGTCACGGTCGCGCATGTCTGTCACGACGGCATGGTTCACAATTTCCACGCCCTCGGTGCGATCCTGCCGCAGGCGAAGGTCGCACTGGATCTGGTCGGGCAGCAGATCCGGTCGCTCCTGCGTGTCCCTGTTGCGCGCTAATTCGAAGCTCTTCGGCCACATATCGTTAGGGTTATTTCGTCGTTCTTGTCGCGAATTATTGCCCGCTTTACGCCTGCGCTCCTACAACGACACCACTCGCGGAATACGAGCAGCTCGCCGCATTGATCGAAGCGAGCGGGGAGATCGCCGATGCGCAACGAGACGATTGCAATCCACGCCGGCTATGAGCCGGAGGCGACCACCAAGGCCGTCGCGGTTCCGATCTATCAGACCGCCGCCTACGCCTTCGACAGCGCCGATCACGGCGCCGCGCTGTTCAATCTCGAAGCCGAGGGCTATCGCTACAGCCGGATCTCGAACCCGACCACGGCGGTGCTCGAGAAGCGCGTCACCGAGCTCGAGGGCGGCGTTGGCGCGCTCGCCGTCGGCACCGGGCAGGCGGCGCTTCACTTCGCATTCGTCAATCTTGCCGATGGCGGCGGCAATATCGTCTCGGTGCCGCAGCTCTACGGCACCACGCACACGCTGCTCGGTCACATCCTGCCGCGCCAGGGCATCACCGGACGCTTTGCCGAAAGCGATGCGTCCGACGCCATCGAGCGTCTCATCGACGAAAACACCAAGGCCGTCTTCGCCGAGACGATCGGCAATCCCGCCGGCAATGTCTGCGACATCGAGGCGCTGGCGAAGGTCGCGCATCGCAACGGCGTCCCGCTGATCGTCGACAACACCGTCGCAACACCGATCCTGCTGCGGCCGTTCGATTACGGCGCCGACATCGCGGTGCATTCGCTGACCAAGTTTCTCGGCGGTCACGGCACGACGCTGGGCGGCATGCTGGTCGACAGCGGCAACTTCCCCTGGAAGGATCACGCCGACCGCTTTCCCGCCTTCACCCAGCCCGACGCGTCCTATCACGGGATGGTCTACACCGATCATTTCGGCCGCAGCGCCTATATCCAGCGCGCGCGCAGCGTCTATCAGCGGACCATGGGCGCGGTGCTGTCGCCGTTCAATGCCTTCCTGCTGCTGCAGGGCATCGAAACGGTCGCCCTGCGCATGGAGCGCCACGTCGAGAATGCGCGCAAGGTCGCCGAATTCCTGCGCAACGATCCGCGCGTCGCGTGGGTCAACTACGCCGGTTTCGCCGACAGCCGCTATTATCCCCTGGTCCAGAAATATCTCGACGGCCGGGCGTCGTCGCTGTTCACATTCGGGATCAAGGGCGGCATGGAGGCGGGCAAGGCGTTCTATGACGCCCTGAAGCTGGTCACACGGCTGGTCAATATCGGCGATGCGAAGTCGCTGGCCTGCCATCCCGCATCGACCACGCATCGGCAGATGCCGCCGGACGACCAGCGCAAGGCGGGCGTCCTCCCGGAGACGATCCGGCTGTCGATCGGCATCGAGCATGTCAGCGACATCATCGAGGATCTCGACCAGGCGCTCGCCCAGGCCTGCCCTCGCACGCGTCAGCTGGATGCGGCGGAGTAGAGCGATCAGCCGATGACCCTGCTGTTCGACCGACATCGCAGGATCGCGAGCCCTGCCCTCGCGCCCGCTGAATTCGACGACCGCGGCCGACGCCCGATCGAGCTTTCGATCGGCCTCGTCAACAACATGCCGGACAGCGCCCTGAAGGCGACTGATCTCCAGATCGGCCGCCTGCTGCGGCAGTGCGCGCCGCGGCACGTCCGCATCCGCCTGCACTGCTTCTCGCTGCCCTCCATCTCTCGCTCGCAGGCGGCCAGGAGCCACGTCGCCCAGTCCTACGCCGACATCGGGTCGCTCGATCGGCTCGGCATCGACGGCCTGATCGTGACCGGCGCCGAGCCTGTCGCCGCGGCCTTGCGCGACGAGCCCTATTGGTCGGACCTCACCTCCGTGATCGACTGGGCCAGAACCAACACGCGCTCGACCATCTGGTCGTGTCTCGCGGCCCACGCGGCCGTGCTGCATCTCGACGACATCGAGCGGCAGCGGCTGGCGAGCAAATGCTCCGGCATCTTCGACTGCGTGAAGGTCCAGGACGACTGGCTCACGCACGGCATCCATTTGCCGCTTCAGGTGCCGCACTCGCGCCTCAACGCCGTCAACGAGCCGCTGCTGGCGGAGCGCGGCTACGACATCCTGACCCGCTCGGACGAAGTCGGCGTCGACATTTTCGCGCGCTCGACGCCGAGCCGGTTCGTGTTCTTTCAAGGCCATCCCGAGTATGACGCGCTCTCCCTGCAGCGCGAATACATGCGCGACATCGCGCGCTTTCTCGCCGGGCAGCGCGACGACTACCCACGGCTGCCGAAATCCTATTTCAGCGCCGAGAGCGAGGCGGTGCTCAACGCGTTCGAGTGGCGGGCCAAGGAAAGGCGCGACCCGACGCTGGCGGCCGAGCTCCCGGGATTGACGCTGCGGCCCGATCTCGCCGCAGAAAGCGCCGCCCAGACGCTGTTCAGCAACTGGATCGGTCATCTCGGGCAAACCGGATAGCGCCAAGGCCCGCCTTTCATCGGGGCGATCGCGCAATGGCGCGCTATCTGTTAGATTGGCACGGCACACTTCGCTTGCAAGGTTCCGATGGCCCGACGCACCGGCAGCGCCGATCTTCCGCTCCATTCCGGACGCGTGCCGGCCTGGCTCGGCACGCGCATGGCCTCGCTCGGCGCCATCATCACCCAGGCGATCGTGCATCATTACGGCCGCGACGAATTCCTGGCGCGGATGTCGCATCCGTTCTGGTTCCAGTCGTTCGGCGCCGTCATGGGCATGGACTGGCATTCCTCCGGCATCACCACGAGCGTGATCGGCGCGCTGAAGCGCGGGCTGAAGCCGCTGTCCGGCGAGCTCGGCATCTACGTCTGCGGCGGCCGCGGCGAGCATTCGCGCAAGACGCCCGACGAGCTGCGCCTGCTCGGCGACCGGCTCGGCCTCGACGGCGAGGAGCTGGTGCGGACCAGCAAGCTCGTCGCCAAGGTCGACAGCGCCGCGGTGCAGGACGGCTTCGACCTCTATCTGCACGGCTTCTTCGTCACCGCCGACGGCAAATGGACCGTGGTGCAGCAGGGCATGAATGGCGACGCCCGCCAGGCCCGGCGCTATCACTGGCATTCGCAACAGCTCGCGAGCTTCGTCGACGCTCCGCACAGCGCCATCGACGGTCCCGTCCAGGGCGAGATCGTCAACCTCACCGACAAGCGCGCCGCGCCGTCGCGCGACGCCCAGCTCGAGCTGCTCACCGAGCTCGGCCCCGACCGCGTCGTCGCCGAGTTCGCGCGGCTGAGCACGCCAGAGCCGGCGCAGGGCCTGCTGCCGCATCTCGTCATGCCGTCGCATCACGACGTCAGGCCGAAGGACGTATTCGCCCGCCGGCTGCATGGCACGCTGGCGGCTGCCGCCGAGCGCGGCCCGGTCGACTTCCCCGACCTGCTGCTGACGCCGGGCGTTGGCGCCCGCACCGTGCGCTCGCTCGCCATGGTCGCCGAGGTCGTGCATGGCGCGCCGTATCGATTCGGCGACCCGGCGCGGTTCTCGCTGGCGCATGGCGGCAAGGACCGGCATCCCTATCCGGTGCCGATCAAGGTCTATGACGAGACCATCCGCGTGCTCAAATCGGCCGTCGGCAACGCCAAGCTCGGCCGCGACGAGGCGCTGTCGGCGCTGAAGCGGCTCGACGACCAGGCCCGCCGGCTGGAGCGCAGCGCGACCGGCCCCTCGCTCGATGCCTACATCGCGACCGAGCGCGCCGCCTCGCCAGAGCTCGACGGCCGTTCGGTGTTCGGCTGGGAGCGTGACCTCATCCAGCGCACCGGCGAGGCGTAGCGGCATGCCGGCGCGCAGCGCGGGCGTGCTCGCCTTTCGCCGCACCGCCGATGGACTCGAGGTGCTGCTGGTGCATCCCGGCGGCCCGTTCTGGCGCAACAAGGATCTCGGCGCCTGGTCGATCCCGAAGGGCGAGTTCGGTGCCGGCGAGGCGGCCGAGGCGGTGGCGCGGCGCGAATTCGCCGAGGAGCTCGGCACGACGCTGACGGCGCCGCTCGTGCCGCTCGGCGAGATCAAGCAGCGCGGCGGCAAGGTGGTCGAGGCATTCGCCGCCGAAATCGATCTCGATGCCGACAGCATCACCAGCAACGCGTTCGAGCTCGAATGGCCGCCGCGTAGCGGCCACGTCAGGCGCTTTCCCGAGGTGGACCGCGCCGCCTGGTTCGATCTCGCCGAGGCGAGGGTCCGGATCAATCCAGCCCAGGCCGCGCTGCTCGACCGTGTCGTGGCGATCGGCGGAGGGTGAACTGTCACCATCCGCCGCCGACGTCACGCCGCGCGGACGTTGCCGAGGAATCGCCCGGTCTGGGTCTTGAGCTGATCCGACTGGCTGCCAAGCTGGGAGGCCGCGCTCAGCACCTGCGCCGCCGCGGCGCCGACCTGGCCGGACGCCTCGCGCACGCCGACGATGTGCTGCATGACCCCCTGGGTGCCCTGCGCCGCCTGCTGGACGCTGCGGGCAATTTCCTTGGTCGCGGCACCCTGCTCCTCGACCGCGGCTGCGATCGCGTCGGTGATCTCGTTCATCTGGCCGATGGTCGCGCCGATCTCGCGGATGGCGTTGACGGTGGAGCCGGTGGCGTCGCGGATGGCTTCGATCTGGCTGGTGATCTCCTCGGTTGCCTTGGCGGTCTGCGCCGACAGCGCCTTGACCTCGTTGGCGACCACCGCGAAGCCCTTGCCGGCCTCGCCGGCACGCGCCGATTCGATGGTGGCGTTCAGCGCCAGCAGGTTGGTCTGGCCGGCGATGGTCTGGATCAGCGCCATGACCTCGCCGATCTTCTGCGACGCGTGGACCAGCCGGTCGACCATCGCCTCCGTCCGCGTCGCCTGCCCGACCGCGTTCTGAGCGATCGAGGACGACTGCGTGACCTGCTTGGCGATCTCCTGGATCGATGACGACAGCTGCTCGGCGGAGGCCGACACCGTCTGCACGTTCTTGGCGGTCTGCTCGGCGGCCGCGGCCACCTTCGCGCTCTGGTCGGTCGTGCCGGCGACGATGCTCGACATCGATTGCGCCGAGGTCTGCAGCTCGCCGGCGGCGGTCGCGGTGGTCTGGATCACGCCGCCGATCGAGCGCTCGAACTCGTCGGCGATCCGCACCAGCACCGTGCGGCGCTCCTCGGCGGCCTGCTGCTTGGACTGCTCCTGCTCGGCCCGGAGACGCTCGCTCTCGGCGAGATGGTCCTTGAAGATCTGCAGGCTGCGCGCCATGCGGCCGATCTCGTTCCTGCGATCCGTGAACGGCACCTCGAGGCCCAGATTGCCCTTGGTCAGCTCGTCCATCACGGCGCAGGTACGGTCGAGCGGAACGACGACGCTGCGTCCGAGCCAGAAGGCGACGACCGCGGCCACCAGCAGACCTGCGAGCGCGCCGAAGCCGGCCCACAGCGCGCGCTGATAGACGACCGCATCGACGTCGTCGACATACACGCCGGCCTGGATCGCCAGCATCTTGTCGCCGCTGCCATAGGCGCCGACGTAGGACATCTTCGGCAGCTCGGTCGTCCCCCCCGCGCGCGGCACCTTGTACTCGACGAAGCCGCCGCCGGCGCGCGCCATGCGCACGATGTCCTGGATCAGGAGCTTGCCGGTGGAATCCTTGAAGTCCCAGCGGTTGACGTTGATGTATTTCGGGTTGGCGTGGACATAGGTCACGCCCGCATCCGACGATCCGGTTCCGTAGACGCCGAGATAGTCGTTGTACTGGCCCCAGCGCATTGCGCCGATCGCGGCGTAGGCCTGCTGCCGCGCCTGCTCCGGCGCCATCTTGCCGGCGGTTGCCGCGGCGTCATAATAGCTCAGCACCTTGACGGCGGACTCGACGAGGTTGCGGACCATGGTCTGCCGCTCCTCGAGAACGGTTCCGCGCAGCATCAGGATCTGCATGGCGGAGACGGCGAACAGTGCGATCGACATCACGGCGATGATCGCCGCGAGACGCTGATAGACAGTCAGGTGTCGCATTTTCTGGTTCTCGTTGCGTGGACTGTATGCACGATACCAACCGTACATTAATGGTTTGCTATCCGTGCCGTCCGAACACTGGCGAACTAATTAGTTTTTGGACAGATCATGTCCACTCACGCGAACTCAAGCCTGAGAACAACCAACCCGAGCTGGGGTGGCGATCGTTCGAATAACATGCGATAATCGAGGTATCATCCAAGGGGACGGCGTGGTTCCCTGCGAAGTTCCAGTGGGTTAGGTGTCGAGTTCCCACGGAGTTTCGTCGTCGCGACGCGTCAGGCGCCCGAGCTTTGTGCAGCTCAGCCCTCACCTCATCGAGGGCGCAGGGAAGACCAGGCATCGGCTGATTCCTGCGGCCCCCGTGCGGAAAGGAATGCACGGGGCAGGAACCACAGGTTCAGCCGGGTTTGCCCGGCCTTCCCTGCGCAATGGTGTTACGGCTGCTTCGCACTCTCCCCGGGGACCGGCGTTCTTGCCCCCGTTTGCGACAACGCGCCAATGGCACGCCACGCAGGCATCAGCGTCGGGATGCCAGGACCATGCGACTTGACCGTCCGTGCCGGCGCCGCTCGTCAGTCGGCGCCTGCCCGTCCATCACATCCCACCCCAACGCTCCTGACGATGCGCAGCGCCCCTCGTCGATGAGGCGGGACGGTGATAGAGAACCACGAATTCCGATAAAACGAAAGCTCAAAATTTGCGCAGGCGGGCGTGGCTGCGGCGATGCCGTTGAGGCAACGAACGAACTTCTTGTTTTTGCGCAGGACGGATGCGGCCTGTCCCCGCGGCCCGGCGCTCCCGCGAGCCCATGACCGGCCCGACGGGCGACTCGGTCGAACGCCTTAGGACGAGACCGGCGCGCGCGCCGGACGGCGCTGCCGCAGCAGCAGCAGGATGACCACGGCCGCGCACGAGCAGGCCAGGCTCAGCGCCAGCGGCGCGTTGCTGCCGTAGCGGGTCAGGAGCTCGACGAGGATGGGCGCCGACACCGCCGACAGCAGGTTGAGCGGCAGTCCGATCTGGGCGGACGCCTTGGCGAACGCCGCCTTGTCGTAGAACACCAGCGGCATCGTGGCTCGCGCCACGGCGAGCGCGCCACTGCCAAGGCCGTAGATCAGGATGAAGCCGCCGATCGCGGCGTGCGAGCCGTCGCTCAGCATCAGCAGCAGCATCGCCACCGGCAGCGCCAGCCCGGCGACGATCGCCGTGCTGATGCCGTCCCAGCGGCCGCCGCCGAGAAAATCGATGGCGCGGGCGCTGATCTGGATCACGCCCAGCATCGAGCCGAAGCCGACCGCCTCGGCCGCCGACAGGCCTTCGGCTTTCAGGAACTCGATCAGCACGGCCCCCATCCCGAACGCGACGAAGGCGTTGAGGCCGGAGGCGCCGACCAGCAGGAACTCAGGTCGCGATCCTACGTCCACCTGCAAATATCCAAAGTAACTGCTCCATAAAGTCGGCAAATATGGCTCGCCAGTCGCTCTTCCTTGTATGAGTTCTAAGGTCTGAAAGATGCCTGCCGTTGGATGCGATCTGATCGAAAATTTTGTCTCCGTATCCTTGAATTGATAGCTGGCCGATATCGAAGCCGATAAGCCTTAGTTTCGTTTCCAGCCAGTCTCTGTCATAGCCATTCGGGATGTTAGACAGGATCTCCTCCGAGATCCCTGCCTTCAAATCAACGAAAAGCCAAAAAGAGGTTACGCCTTCCTGACCCAGAGAGCGCTCTGCGTCGAAAATCTCAATAAAATGCTTGTTGCTTGAGTTTAGCTGTCCACTCTGAAGACCCATTACGACTTGCATTGGCAGGCAGTTCTCCGCCTCTCGACAAGGAGGAGAAAGAGCGAAAGCAAGAGGCCAATCCATTGCACCTGCAATTCGAACCATCGAGTCGCGCTTGGAGCACGAATTAGATAGCGGCGAATGTTGATCTGTATCAACAATACCGCACACGATCCGCCGGTTTTTAATCTGCTCGACAAAAACTGCCTTCAGATCTGCACCTCCCCCATGCATTGATTCACACGCCGGCTGAGGACAGCCATGCAAATCGAAATGCCCTCTCATCAGCTCGCTGTACAATAGTCCGTCGCGACGAACATTTTCAACCAAAAGCACAGACCTATCCAGGACGCGGGATTGAATTAGCTCGTCGAATGTAACAGATATTTCTCTCTGATTTTGCCCTACCTGCTTAGCAGGCGAGACAAGAACGAACCTGCTCGCGCGCCTTGGAAGATCAGCTCTCTGAGTAAACTCTAGTCCAATACGCTCCAAAATCGCTCTTTCCGCATTAGATAGGTCAGCACTATCAATCAAAAATTTACAGATCTTGCGTGGGATTACTATAGCGTGATCACCAAGCCGATAAGCTTTCAGCATTGCGCGCAAGGCTTCGTCGCGAGCAGATTGATCGCAACTTTCGAGACTCGGCAGATCGCAATTGAGATAGAATAACATTTACAGCATCGATGGCTGAAAGAATCCGTACGGCCAGTTAACTAGTTCTCCATCCTCGTTAAAGGAGGACGTCCGCACAGTAGTGACATGCTCTGAGGAGCCATCAGCTTCGAACAACACAATTTGTACATCAGAATGGCTGATCTTACCATTTCCAATCAACTCCCCCAGACGATTCACGAGTGTTTCGCTGTGAGTTTCTACCACAAAACGTATTCTTGAGTCCGGCGGGCGTCCATCAGGGGACGACTGAATTTCACCGACAAGAGCATCAGCCAAGAGAGCTTGATGAGCAGGATGCAAATGCAATTCTGGCTGCTCAATAGCCAACAAGGAGACCTGTCGCTGGCGCGATGCGGGCAACGGCGGCCGCGATCGCGCCCACCAGATCTGCCCGAGCACAGGCAGAATTTGCGAAACACCGTATCCGGTATCAACGATGTTTGATCTATGCCCATCAGACATAAGATCAATGCTTATATGACCGCCTTCTCTCCTAATGGAGATCCCATAACCAAATAGGCCCCTGATCCAATCGGACAACCTTTGTACTTGATAGTACGAAAGAGAGTTTAGGAACATCGGGAAGTTCTTCCCATCTGGATCGATCTCGGAAACAGAAAGATCCTGATATCGATAATATCTCTCGCTTCGAGCGCGGGCCGGCCCGATATACAGGACACCTGCGAGAATATTTCTTAGCTGCTGATCAACGCGACTGAGCAAGTCGGACAAAACGGCCACACCGATAAGGCTTCGCATCTTTTTATAGAAAATACTGTCTGCCTCATTAGAAATCATCGCATAAACGAAGTTTTTCCAACTTTTACTCTGCGACGCGACAGCCGATCGAATCTCTTCCTTTGTCAGAGACCTGCTCGCCAACAAGCTTAGGATTTGATCGGAGAGTTCAGATTCGTCTGCAACTCCCATTCTAGGAAGTATCAACTCCAGCAACGCACGACTAATTGTGCCATCACCCTTCCGTCTACGAGCAAAAGTACGAGACTCTTCTTCTTTCGTTACAAACAGAAGCTCGGGCAAGATTGTTCCTTGAGCAATTTGCAACGAAAGGCCCGGAAAATGCTCGATCACATCGAACCCATCGATACTGAGTTCCGTGATTCTTTGACGAGAATCGATAGACATCTCAAAGCTAATCTCCGGAACGACGCTCCTAAGAATAAGTCGCCTGACAGCGGTCCTCTCTGCCTCAGGTGGACGTGAAATTGTATGCTCAATCGGATTAGGCCCAATAACTATTTCAAATGAGACGCCTAAGTGCTCCCGCTCGGACGACTCATAATGACCATCCTCAGTCCAAAAGAACTCTGAATCAATTTTTACGCTATCAAGCTCAAACGAAAAAGACACTTCATTGGACTTCGAATTATTGGAGACAGCGGTCGAGTAGGTACCGAAATCGACAAGATCGCCGTACCAAAGTATCGGCGAACTTGTTCTTGTCATCAGAGATTGTCGCAGCAAAGGGAATAGACGGAGAAAGGAGCTCTTTCCGCTACTATTCCTGCCAACCAATAGAGTTATGGGCTTCAAATCGATTGGGGGAACATCGCGCAGACGGCGAACATTCTTGATACCGAACTTCACAATCAGCCCCGATTAAAAAATGGAGCTCGATTAATACGGGAATAACGACCTTCTCGCAATCGAGAATTTACGAGCACCATCAAAAGCAATGGTGAGAGCCGTTACGCTAAAGCTTGTCTCGATCCCTCAGACTAAACTACCAAGAACTGAATGCGGGAACTACCCGCCAGCCATCGCTCGGCCCGGACGGCGCCGCCGCAGCAGCAGCAGGATGACCACCGCCGCGCACGAGCAGGCCAGGCTCAGCGCCAGCGGCGCTTTGCTGCCGTAGCGGGTCAAGAGCTCGACGAGGATGGGCGCCGACACCGCCGACAGCAGGTTGAGCGGCAGTCCGATCTGGGCGGACGCCTTGGCGAACGCCGCCTTGTCGTAGAACACCAGCGGCATCGTGGCTCGCGCCACGGCGAGCGCGCCACTGCCAAGGCCGTAGATCAGGATGAAGCCGCCGATCGCGGCGTGCGAGCCGTCGCTCAGCATCAGCAGCAGCATCGCCACCGGCAGCGCCAGTCCGGCGACGATCGCGGTGGTGATGCCGTCCCAGCGGCCGCCGCCGAGAAAATCGATGGCGCGGGCGCTGATCTGGATCACCCCCAGCATCGAGCCGAAACCGACCGCCTCGGCCGCCGACAGGCCTTTGGCCTTCAGGAGCTCGATCAGCACGGCCCCCATCCCGAACGCGACGAAGGCGTTGAGGCCGGAGGCGCCGACCAGCAGATAGAACGTGCCGCGCGACGGCGTCGATGCGGGAGCCGACGCCGGCGGATCCGACGACGGCGGCAGATGATCATGGACGCGCCGCGGCAGCAGGAACACGAACAGCGGCAGCGAGACCAGCAGCAGCAGGCCGGCATAGACGAGACAGGTGCTGCGCCAGCCGATATGCGCGGAGAGGGCCGAGGTGACCGGCCAGAAGATGCTGCTCGACAGGCCCGTGACCAGCATCAGCGCGCCGATGGCGCTGCGCGCGCGCAGGCCCGCGATCTCGTTGAGCACGATGTAGGAGGCGGTCGAGAGGGTGGCGCTGCCGGCCACGCCGAGCAGCAGCCAGGCGGCATAATAAGAGAGCGGCCCCTGCGCCGCAGACAGCAGCGCGTAGCCCGGCGCCGCCAGCAGAGTGCCCGCGATCATCACCCGCCGCCCGCCATGCTTGACGAACGGTCGCGCCAGCAGCGGCGAGCACAGCCCCATCGACATGTACAGCACCGTCGTGCTGGCGAAGATCGCCGTCAGCTCCATCTCCAGATCCGCCGCCATGGCCCGGCCGATCACCGCCGGCAGGCTGAGCGTGCCCCAGGCGATCAGCTGGGTGATGGCGAGCACGATCAGGACGCGCAGGAGGGAGGGGTCGGCGATGACGGAGGGCATTTCGGACGGGGGCACTGCACGGAGGTGACGCGCGGCGCGCGTTGCAATCCTAATTCTAGAGCATTCGCGCCGAATCAGCCCCGCTGTTTCGGAATTGCGGCCCCGCCACCGGCGGGGTGCTCGTGCCAGTGCCGGCAACTGCACGCACGGCCGCCGGCCCGAGCAGGAACAGCATGAGCAGCGCCGCACGGGAGCAGCCGATCGTCAGCCCCCATGGGTCTCAAGGCGAAGCAAGAGCATCGCCTAACGCGCCGCAGAGCGGCGCTCCTCACCATGAGGGCCGCGAAAAAGACCCTCATCCCGAGAGGCCGCCTTAGGCGGCCATCGCGAAGGATGGCCGCGAAACGAGCGCTCGCCACAGCTTGTCGCCTCATATGCGATAGCCCCACCCTATCGGCGGAGCTCAAGCTTCGCGCGTCTGAAGGAGGTGTGATCGGAACCAGTCACGCGCAGCCGAGGATGATCGTTCGAAGTGCTCGACATAGGGCGCGAAATGCCCGCAAGGCAAACTGACAAACTGTTTTGGCTCGCCGGCGCGCGCGAACGCCTCCCGCGACGCCTCGATCGGCATCAGCATGTCGCCCTCGGCCGCGATCAACATCAGGGGCCGCGGCGCGATGCGATGCAAGAAGGCGACCGGCTCGAAGCTGAAGGTGAGCTCCAGGCTGCGCACGGTAACCTCGTTGCGCCACAGCGGCGAGATCTTCGCCGCCTCCATGCACCAGTCGTAGGCGTCCGATGTCCCCAGGATGCACGGCGTCGTCGCCGGATCCTGCGCCACAACCTGCATGGTCGTCGGCGGCTCGCCCGCGGCACGGGCCAATCGCTCGCCTACGAACAGCTGCGACAGCTGCGCCTTCGTCTCCGCCGGAATGTGGCTCCAGATCGCGCCGCCGCTGAGGAACGAGACCTGCACTGCCACGCAGCGGATGCGCTGATCGATCGCCGCCGCCTGGATGGCGACACCGCCGCCATAACTGGAGCCCCAAGCGCCGATCCTTCTGGGATCGACGCGCGGCAGGGTCATTGCGAAGGTGATGGCATCGCGGTAGTCGGCCAGCTGCTGCATCGGGTCGATCTCCTGCCGGACGCGCCCTTCGCTCTCGCCAAAATTGCGGGGATCATAGACCAGCGCGCCGAGACCGGCTGCGCTGAACGCGGCGGCATATTTGTCGAGATAGCTTTCCTTGAGCCCGCTGAAGCCGTGATGAAGCACGACGATGGGCGCTGTCGGCGCGTCCCCCTGCGGCGGCACGTGCCAGCCGCGCAGCACCGTACCATCGTCGGCCTTGAAGGCCACCTTCTCGAACCCAGCCCGCAGATCCGAACCGACCATTGCAACCTCCCTTTGCTCTCGTCTCTCCGCCTTGTCTGCACGGCGGTCACAGCCTAGGCTCTAGTCCAAGCGCGGCACCGACGTCCCGGACGGCAGCGAAAGCGAACCCGGACGACGGCGAAACGCGGGCGGACGCAGCCGCCGCAAGCGAGGGCCTCCGGGCGGCCAAGGGAAAGCGTTGCAGATGCCGAACGTGCAAGGGTTTGCCTCGCTGACCGCGCCCACGACGTCCCTCGACCCACTGCTCGGCTGGACCATTCACGAGGCCATCTCGCTCCGTCAGCAGTTGAGGCAGCTAGGCGATGCTCTCGTGATCGAAGCGCAGGTCGCACAGGGCTGCGCCGGGATGCGCCGCGCTTCCGATGCCGGTCTGGTGGTCGTGATGACCGTGATCGAAGGCCGGGAGCGCGGCGAGGACTCAACGGGCACGGTGCTGTTCGAAGCGGGCGACGTGATCGTCTGGAACACGCGCGAGACGCTCGCCTTCGCCACGCTCAGTCCGCTGCGCAAGATGATGATCGCCTGCCCTGAAGCCGTGATCCGGAATTTTCACCCCGACCTGATCGGACGCGGCCCCCTGCATCTGCCCGGCCGGCACGGCTTCGGCGCCGCCGTGTCCGGTTACTTCGAGGGCTTCGCCGGCACGCTGGCCGAGATGGACGACCGCGAGGCCCATGCCGCCGTCGATACCGGGCTCGAGATCGTCGCCAGGGCTGTGCGCCTCGTGCGCCGCGACGCTGCACCGCGCCGCTCATCCGCGCGGTTCGCGCGCATCATGAGCTACATCGACGCACAGCTGCACGACCCCGATCTCGACAGCGCCGAGATCGCCGCCCACTTCGGACTATCCGTCCGCTCCGTACAATTGTTGTTCGCCGAGCACGGCACCACGCCCTCGGAATGCATCCGCCAGCGCCGCCTCAACCGCTGCCGCCGCGACCTCCAAGCCGCGCGCCGAGCCGAGAGCATCACCGACATTGCCCTGCGCTGGGGCTTCAACGACCCCTCGCATTTTAGCCGCCTCTTCCGCCGTCGATATGGCGTGCCCCCGCGCACGCTCGTGCGGAAGAGGCCGGAGGGCTGACGGCCCGCAGCGATTTCATCTTCTCGCAACTGAACGGAATGGCTGGGATGGGTGACTGGCGGAGAGAGTGGGACTATCCGCCAATGCACGGCCAACCCCATGAAATTGCATGATTTCAGATGGTTATTGACTTGAAATTGGGGGACATATTGGGGGACAATTTGGGGGACACATCCCGAATCCTCCAAGGTACCGAATGCGCACCAAGCCCCGACTGGGAAGACACCTCGAATGGCACGGCAACCGTATTCGCGTGGTCGTAAGGGTACCCCCATCGCTTGTGCCGACGATTAAGCGGACCAAGTTGCGTGAGACGCTCGCGACCAACGACCCGCTGGAAGCCGAGCGCGAGAAGGTGGACGTGATCCGGCGGCTGAGAGGCGAACTGCGGGGCGAGCGCGTAACGATCGTCCAGAAACCACTTGCCGAAGAGGCACTGACGTGGAGGGAGGAGATACGGCGAGCGAAGGCAAGCGGTAGCGAAGGAACGATCGGATTCGCGCTGGATGCTCGTGTCGATCTCGTCAGGGCCGAGCACGGCCACGACGCTGCGGCGGCATTCGCATCCGTTGCGTCGGGCGCAGCTACGCCCGTTGCCGCGTTGCTGGACCGCATGTTTGCAGAGAAGAAGCTTTCGATCGGATACGAACAAGACATCCGCCGCTCTGTCGCTCGTCTGGAAACGTGGTGCCTCGGAGCCGCAAGGCCAGCCACCATCGAAGCGATAGGAACAGAGGTGGCTGGGTTATTCGTCCATGAGCACTATGTGCTGTCGGGAGCCGACGTCGGAACGGCCAACAAGGAAATCTCTTGTCTTCACTCGTACTGGAAATGGATGAAGAAGCGGGCAGGCATTCAAGAAAATCCTTGGATCGGACAGCGGCTCGCGGAAAAGAATTCGAGAGAGGCAGCGGAGCAGGATAGCGATAAGCGTCCGTTCACGGACGACGAGGTTCGGACCCTACTTGGCGGAATACGTCTTCGACGTGAGTGGGATATGTCGCTGTTGTCGGCGCTCAGCGGGCTGCGCGTTCATGAGATCGCTGCCCTCCGCGTCAAAGACTGCTCCGAGCGCAGGATCGCCGTGACCAAGTCCAAAACGCCGAGTGGCGTGCGAACCATCCCCGCACACCCTCTGTTGACCAAAATCATCGAGCGGCGCTCCGAGGGCAAGAAGCCCACTGATTACCTTTTTGATGAGTTGCCGGAGCAACGCCACGGCTCCAAGCGAGAGCGTTCAGCGCCGGTGAGCCAAGCATTCACCCGCGAACGACGACGACTCGGGATCGAGGAAAAGGGAAGCGAAAAGCAACGACAGTCCAATATCGACTTCCACAGCTGGCGGCGGTGGTTCGTTCGCCGGGCCGTTGAGGCCTTGGAGAGGGGCGGCGTCGGGTACACACCGTGGACCATCGCCCACGTTGTCGGCCACAAGGTGGAGGACGGCACGATCGAAGGTCAAGCGCTGCCGCTAGGGATGACGATGGGCGTCTACGCTGGGGCGGCTTCATGGGAGGCGATGACAGCATGCGTTCACGCCGTCACGCTGCCCAAGGATACCCTAGCGGAGCGGCACGACTTCGTCTTGGTCAAGCAAGGACGGCGCCGCCCCTCGACAAGCAGCGAGGGAAGGTCCCTCCCCCGTCCTGCAATTTCCATCGACGTGTAAGACGCGAGGGGCACAACCCTGATAAATAGGTTGCACTACTGCATATGCGCCCCCGGTTTACACCCTATAGGGTAACCGAAAGTGCAGGGTGGAGGGGGGTGATTGGTCGGTGAAGGCGATCTTGATGTCGGCCTAGATCATCATCCCCCATTAGAAGCCAAGCCAAGTAGATGCCCATCGAGAGACAACCCTCGAAGGGGTCTCGTAGAATGAGCGCCATCAGGGGCAACGCCTAGACCCCGACCTCCCCGACGCCGCTTCAGGGCCGCTGCATGCCCCCCACAGAGTCGCTGGGAAGCTCTCCCGAAGTAGCCGCCCGGTTTTGCCGCCGCTTAGTCTCTCCGCATCTACGGCCTTCGCAGCGCCTCTGAAGACGCCCGACTTTCTGACGAAAATCTTTGAAGGGGCACATCGACTGCAATTTCGGTCTAATGTCCCCCGCCCCGGCCGGTATCACACCGGTCTTGCTTCAGCTGGGTCGATCGACCTTCGTTATGCCCCGCCGTTGGCTGTTCGCACGAACCGCCCGATGGTCGTTGCCTCGTCCGACAATGCCGCAGCCCGAACAGGTGGCGCAGCCATGGCGGCGGTCGCAGAAGGCGCGGCTACGAGCCGCCGCCGATGAGTCCGATCTGTCGCTTTGCCGACGACAATCCTGAACATCGCCAGTCGGCGCTAGCTACCACGCTAGCCCGTCCAGCGCCTCCTGCAGTGGGGTCTGTCGCAGCTTGTCCGCTAGGGTTTAGGCTTGCGGACACAAACCAAGTTGGTCAAACCGCGTCCGATAGGGTTGACATACCTCAACGGACGCCCTATTCAACGGACATTACCCTATCGTACATGGAGGCCTGTAGTGGCTATCGTTCTCTACGCTCGTGTCTCGACCAAGGACCAGACCCTCGAACATCAGCGCATTCAGGCTGAGGCCGCAGGCTTTAAGATCGACCAAGAGTTGGCAGACCATGGGGTCTCGGGGATCAGCACCCGTCTTGCTGACCGCCCTGAAGGCAAGCGCCTGTTCGACATCCTGCGAAGCGGCGACACGTTGGTGGTGCGGTGGGTTGATCGGCTAGGCCGCAACTACAGCGATGTTTGCGATGCGATCCGCGAGTTTATGCGACGGGGCGTCATCATCCGCACGGTGATCAACAACATGACTTTCGACGGCGCGACCAAGGACCCTATGCAGATGGCCGTCAGAGACGCGCTGATTGCCTTCATGGCAGCAACGGCACAGGCCAATGCGGAGGCAATTAAGGAAGCCCAGCGGGGCGGGATCGCGCTCGCGAAGGCGACCGAGGCAGAGACCAAGTACCGGGGCCGGAAGCCGAGCTTCACAAGGGATCAGTTCCTAGCGGTCTGTGACATGCTCGACCTCTGCACAGGCATCGCAGCGATTGCAGCGGCGACCGGCCTGAGCCGCCAGACCATCTACAGGATCAGAGATGACCGAGCAGCGGCGGAGGCGTCTCTGTCGAACTGGGCGGCCTGAACACTCGCGCAACATTCCAATCCTTCGGTCCCGATCAGTGTTTTCTGTCGGCTGTGCTCGGTGCCCCGGCTATCATCTGAGATTGTAGCGATTCGGCATAACAACAAATAGCAGCAGACCGTGAACGCATCAGCGCCCCAAGCGGAAGCTTCTCCGAAGATCGACAAACCGTTCTGGTCAAGAGAACTCCCCACGTCTAACGACGTGATCAAGGGCGAACTCGCTGAACCCGGTGAATGGGTCGTCGCAAACATTCAGCCCGATGGCTCTTGGCCGGTCAATGCGCAGCGAGTTGAGTGGCGCGGGCATGCGATCTGGATCATCCCGCTGATGAAGAAGCACTATCCTGCCGTAGCGATGAAGGTAGTGCCGGGGGTTAGCCGATCTGATTGCGAAGAGTTGCTGATGCGCTTCGTAAGCAATCTGTCCTGGGTCGAGAGCTGTGGTCACATTGTCGTCGAGCTTTCACGCAGCAACCTGCCTGCTCCACTTGTCCTGCTTAGGGAAAAGGGCATGGTGACCTGCGAGAGCTTCGATCTTTCCTATTTCCCGACCCCGACCGACAGCCGGGCCCCGTTGGCGCTGGCCTTAATGCGTGAGGGGCGGGGCTTGAATCACCCTGCCTATTCCTTCCTGTCGTTCTTCCGTGTCCTTGAAGTCGTCTTCGGCCGCCACAAGTGGAAGAGATGGGTTGAAGCAGCCATTGACACCGTGAACGGCTACGGTGCCCAGGAGGTCGTGCGGATGCTCCGCGCGAAAGGCATTCAGGACATAGGCAACCACCTCTACAAGTCAGGAAGGTGCGCGATTGCCCATGCGAGCGAGCAGCCGATCGTAGACCCGGATAAGCCCGACGACTTTAGACGCTTGACCTCCGAAGCCCCTCTCATTCGCGCCCTGGCACAGAAGGCCATCGAAGAGGGACTAGGCGTCGAAACGCGCAACACGGTCTATCGCAATCACCTACACGAGCTTGCTGGGTTCAAGAAGATACTCGGCGCCGAGGTGATCGAATTGCTGCAGAAGAACAAGGAAGACGCTGTGCAGCGGATGATCGACATTCCCGACATCAACGTCGAGCTGTTCGACAAGCCACCTTACGAGCCGCTCAAGAAATTGACCCCGCGCGTCATGGAGCGTGACGACAAGTCGAGGCTCTACATCCTGTTCAGCTCCGCTGACGAGACGGTTCGGTTCCGCCTGGGTCTGGATTTCGCAGAAGAACGGCTGCTGTTCTCGCCATTCACCGATGTTGGCATCATGGACACCGGAAGTGCGGCATCAGCACGACGTGTGCGTGAGGTGCGACGATTCGAGCAAGAGCTATTCGGGAACGGGCGGCTTCGGATCGTGAATTCCGATACGGGCGAGATCATCAGTTGGAAGGGCGCCTACATCCCCGTTAACATGTTCCAAGATCTAGAGGGCTGCGCAGCCCAGCTCGCGATGTGGGACCGGACAGCAGCAAGGCGCCAGGACTACGAAGACCGCTATGGTGCTCGGCTCGCGTGGTACGCGCAGGGTTATACCATACAGGTCGTCCCGAAGGTGTAGCCGCCTGCGTCCTGGGGGACACATTGGGACTGAGCCTGGGGGACGCCACAATGCGACAGCCGACAACCCCCTGATTTGCTCGCCATCCAGGTCACACGCCTCCTGACGGTGCCTAAGCACCTCTTTCCGCCTTGGACCTAGCTTCCTTCTATTGGAACTAAAACCGTGACTTAGATCATCATCCGGCTGTACAAGAGCCTTAACTTGGAATTAACCTTTAATTAACCATATTTCCTCCCCGAACCTTTACCCATCCTCGGACATTCTAACGGTGCAACAATGCGGCTGATCTCGATGTCTGGCAAAGACGATTCGATGCTCCCCGGCGTACACACCCTTAGGTTTGTGGCGTCCTTTGCGCTGCTCGGCGCGGTTGTCAGCGGCATCGGAGTCGGCTGGATGGATCATTTGCCATTTGACCCGCGAATCTTTGGGGCACTCGGCGGAGCCGCATTAGCTATCGCCGCTAAGGCCGTGCATCGTGCCTGAACGTGGCTGCGTGGTGGGCTGACCTCGTAGGTGTATTTGACGGCAACTGGGTTGACGTGTTGACCCTACTTGTTGCCGTCGCTTACGCTGCCTATGAGTGTCACCGTGAGCCCGGTCAACGATATATCTCGAGAGAGACCGGTCAGGCTGTAGCTCATGGGGCCGCCCTGTTTCCTTTGGTGCTCCTCATGGGGGCTAGCGTATCGAGTCACGCCCTAGACGCGCTTCTCCACTCTCACAAGATCATACTCTCGGTGGCCGGCGCGGTCGCACTCCTTTCCATCTTGGAAGAAAGCCCGCCCTCCTAGGTACACGCCTCCCATTTAAAGCTGACGCACGACCATAATTCTTGCTCAACAATGCTCGCGTAGGAGTAGGCTCGACTTCCGAGGAAGCAGGTCATGAGCACTGAGTATCGCCTTCGCATCGACGGTGACTTGACGCCTGCCACCTTCCCGATGGAACGGCTGGGCGAGTATCTGTCCGCACTGGCCAAGTTGCTCGGAGAACCCCCCAACGTCCATTTCTCGGACCTAATCACTGGCTCCGCGATAGTCGCGGTCAAAGTCGATGACGCCGCCACCAAAACGGTTGTCGAGCGGGTTCGAGCGGTTCACGCGGGGCACGGCCCTTCCGATGCCCTGAAGGCTTACGGGCAGCTCGACGCCTTGCTGTGGCAGGACGGTGCAACAGCCACCCTCGTCAGCGAGGAGATGGGCATTGTGATCCCGTTCCGGGGGAAGGACCGGCCCGAGCCAGTCGTCTTCGGCCCCTTTAAGCAGGACGGCACTGTAGACGGACAGGTCATCCGGGTCGGAGGAACGGGCGACACGATACCTGTTCACCTGCGCGACGGCGACACGATCCATTCGCACCTCTACGGCTCCACCGACGTCGCTCGCAGGATCGCGCAGCACCTGTTCGGGCCTACAGTGCGGGTTCACGGAACAGGCACTTGGTTTCGGACTGCAGAGGGCATCTGGGAACTGAGGTCGTTTCGGATCACAGAGTTCGAGGTGCTCGGTGACGAGCCGCTCGCCGATGTCATTCGCAACATTCGAGCGGAGAGCGGCAGCAAGTGGAATGAACTGCCCGATCCCGTGCGGCTCTTGATGGAGCAGCGCCGCGACGAGGGCGACCTTCAATGACTGTTGTCTTCGACGCTTCCGTCCTGATCTACATCATTGACCCGAACGCCCCTGCCCCTATCGACACCGCTACAGGGCAGAGTGTGCCGCAGTGTAAGGAACGGGTTGAGCATCTCATCAACGAGCTGCAGAAGGATGGCGCGAAGATCATCATTCCGACACCGGCCCTCGGTGAGGTTCTGGTGCGTGCTGCAAACGCCTCCAAGATACTGACCCAGCTCACCTCCTCGAAGCACTTCAAGGTCGTTCCATTCGACGAGAAGGCCGCTGTCGAATTTTCGCTGATGCAATCCACGCGGACGACAAAGTCTACTGCAAGTCGGACTAAGGCCAAGTTCGATGACCAGATCGTCGCCATTGCCCGAGTTGAGAGGGCATCGGTCATCTACTCGGACGATGCCGACATCGCGAAGATGTCAGGCTCTTCAGTCGCAGTCATCGGGATCGCGGCTCTTCCGTTGCCTCCAGCCCCGAAGCCCCGAGACCCAGACCTATTCGATTTGGAGCAGCGCGATCAGCCGCAACCGGGTTCATAGCGGTCGCCGTGGGGGACACATTGGGGGGCTCCATGGGGGACACATCGATCCCGCGCCCACCTAAGTTATTGATTTTGTTAAGTGAGATAGCCATCTGGCGGAGTGGCGGAGAGAGTGGGATTCGAACCCACGGTACGGTTTCCCGCACACACGCTTTCCAAGCGTGCGCCTTAAGCCACTCGGCCATCTCTCCGGCGGCCCTCTCTTGGCGGGGTCGGCGCCGTTTTGCAAGCCGGGCGGGGGCCTCGGCGGCAAATTTCCCCCAAATCGCTGATAAAAATCATCAATCCGCCCTGGTTGCGGGCTCGGCCGGGGGCCGCCGCCGCTCGCCGGCCGATCGATGAACCGGCCGGCCGGGCGGCACGACCACTGATTTGCAGCCCGTCGGTCCGGCTGCGCACGAGGGACCTCGCGATGCCGTCATCCACCCCTGCCCGTCTCGCCGTGCTGCTGGCGGCAGCATTCAGCCTGACTGCCGCCGGCCCGGCGCGCGCCGATCAATGCACCAAGCAGGGCGTCGACGTGACCTGCGACGACGGCCGCAAGGGGATCTGGCAGGGCGATGCGATCCTGTGGCCGGACGGGACCAAGTCCAGCCTGAAGCCGCACCCGTCCGTCATCGTCGGCAACAAGGCATCGGTGGTGGTGGGACCCGGCGTGTTCGTCGGACAGGGCAACGGGATGGTGCCGATGGACAATCCGAGTTCGCCGAACAAGCTGCGCTGCGCCGTGCTCGACGGCGTCTCCTACTGCCATTGAGCCTCGCCGCCGTGCGGCGGCGAGGTGTAACGCCCGGTTCAGTGATAGCGCGCGCCGGGCGACAGCATGCGGCCGGCCAGAAAACCCGCCGGCGCTGCAGGCAGAGGCTCGATCTCGACCTCGGCCGAGTCACCGTCCTGCAGGGTCTCGACGAAGTCGGCAAACCATTGCTGGATCGAATGGCGGCGCAGCTTCGTCATCATGATCTCATAGCGCATGCGGCGCTCGTTGAGCGGCATCGACAGCGCCATCGCGATCGTCCGCGCCATGCCGTCGATGTCATGCGGATTGACGATCAGCGCCGCGTCGAGCTCGTTGGCGGCGCCGGCGAATTTCGACAGCACCAGCACGCCGGGATCGACCGGGCTCTGCGCGGCGACATACTCCTTCGCCACCAGGTTCATGCCGTCGTGCAGCGGCGTGACGACGCCGACCTGGGCGCTGCGATAGAGGCCGGCCAGCACGCCCTGACCATAGCCCTTGTTGAGGTAGCGGATCGGCGTCCAGTCGACCTCGCCGTGGCGGCCATTGACCTCGCTGACGAGGCGCGCGACCTCGCTCTGCAGATTGCCATAGGCCTCGATCGATTCGCGCGACGGCGTTGCGATCTGCAGCAGCGACACGGCGCGCAGCAGGCTCGGGTGCATCGTCCACATCCGGTCGAACGCGTTGATGCGGTTGACGAGGCCCTTGGAGTAGTCGAGCCGATCGACGCCGATGGCGAGCTTCTCGCCGTGCAGGCTGCGGCGCAGCCGCGACACGTCCGGATGCGCCACCGCCTTCGCCGCCTGCTGCGCAAACTTGTCGGCATCGATGCCGATCGGGAACACCGCCAGACGGGTGCGGCCGTGCAGCGACCTGACCACGCCGTCACGCACCTGCAAGCCGAGATCGGCGCGGATGCAGGCGGTGAAGTTCTCGCGATCGTCCTCGGTCTGGAAGCCGATCAGATCATAGGCGAGCATCGCGGTGACGAGATCGCGGTGATTCGGCACGCTGTCGATGACGCTGCGCGCGGGCCACGGCGTGTGAAGGAAGAAACCGATCGGGCTCTTGACACCGAGCGTGCGCAACTCCGCGCCGAGCGACAGGAAGTGATAGTCCTGGATCCAGAACAAGGTGTCCGGCTTCTGGAACCGGAGCAGCGCGCGCGCCACGAAGGCGTTGACCTCGCGATAGGACCGATAGTCATCATGCGAGACGCTGATCAGATCGCTGCGTGAATGCAGCGCCGGCCACAGCGCCGAATTGGCGAAGCCTTCGTAGTAGCCGGCATAGTGCGCAGCCGGCAGATCCAGCAGCGCGAGCGCGCCTTCACCGATCTGCTCGATCTCCGCGATCGGTTCCGTCTGCGCGCCGTCGCGCACACGTCCCGAAGATCCCACCCATACTGCCCCCGATTTCTCCACGATGGGCAGCAATGCTGCCGCAAGTCCGCCGGTCATTGGCTCGTTGGCTTTGCCACGTGCCACCCGATTCGAAACCACGACGAGGTTCACAGCTCCCTCCTGTTGGTCATGTCGGTTAACAGCTGTTCATCAATATGGTTCCAGGCCACCCTTTCAACCAAATGAAACCAAATTCGGGCATTCGCGCGGTGTAATCACAGCGTCAATCAAGTCAGAACGTTTCTAATCAAGAGCGACGCATGCAACATGCGAATGCATGGCGGATGGAACTAATAACGCGGCGATACCGAGCCACTGCGCGGACCGCTAGGTCGATGAATTAGTTCCGCCGTCGGCGAGGCGCGCCAGGAACGCGCGCACGTCGTCCGGAGCGTCGAAATGTCCGTCGACACCGAGCGCCCGACGGCCGACCGAGAACGACAGGCCGGCGAAATCCGGCATGATCGCGAACACCGTCTCGTCGGTGACGTCGTCGCCGATGAAGAACGGCTTGCGTCCCTTGAAGGGCGCGTGCCGCATCAGCTCGCGCACGCCGCTCGCCTTGGTGAAGCCGGCATGCTTGATCTCGCACACACATTTTCCGGGCAGCACCTCGATCGGCGCCTCCGGCAACTCGGCGCGGATGCGCGACACCTCCTCGTAGATCGCCTTCTCCGCCTGCGGCGCGAGGCGATAATGCAGCGCCAGCGAGTACCCCTTGTCCTCGAGCAGAATGCCGGGGCTGAGCTTGGCGATCGCAGCGAGCCTGCGCTTCAGCTCCTTGTCCAGCGGCGGCGCCTTGATCGCATCCGCCTCACCGCCGCCGCCGAGCCGCATCTCCGCGCCATGACCGCCGACGGCGGGGTAGACCTCCGGCGCGAAGATGAGATCGATGTCGTTGAGTGAGCGGCCCGAGACCAGCGCCAGCGCGCCGGAGGTTCGTTGCAGCAACGCGTTGAGTGCCTCGGCAAGGCCCGGCGGGACCCACACCTCGCGCGGTGTCGGCGCGAGATCGAGCAGGGTGCCGTCGATATCGAGCAGGATCGCCACCTCGCGAAGATGCGGCACGAGACTCACCGGCGTCGGAACGATCTCGGCGGGCTCCGCCGCAGGAGAACCGATCAGATCGGAGTTGTCGGACATCATCATCTACTCCATGACAGCGAGCGGGCGCGCCACCTGCTCGAGCGATTTGCGCTCGGCCGCGATGGCATAGCGCCAAGCGACGAGCGCCGCCACCAGCATCAGCGCGGCACCGAACAGATAGCCGCCGAACACCGCGCCGCGCGCCCCGCTGTCGAGCAGCGCGCCGAACAGCGCGGGTCCCGCCACGCCGCCGATCCCGGTGCCGATGGCGTAGAACAGCGCGATCGCGAGCGCGCGCACTTCCAGCGGAAAATTCTCCGACACGGTGAGATAGGCGGCGCTCGCCGCCGGTGACGCGAAGAAGAAGATCACCATCCAGGCCGCGGTCTGCGTCGCGGCGCTCAGCACTCCGATCGAGAACAGATAGCCGGTGAGCGCGAGCAGCACGCCGGAGACGCCATAGGTGAAGGTGATCATGGCGCGGCGCCCGAGCGTGTCGAATAGACGGCCGAGCAGCAGCGGTCCGAGCACGTTGCCGGCCGCGAAGGGCAGGATGTACCAGCCGACATGATCGGACTTGATGCCGTAGAAGTCGGTCAGCACCAGCGCGAAGGTGAAGAAGATCGCGTTGTAGAAGAACGCCTGGGCGATCATCAGCGTCAACCCGACCAGCGAGCGCTGACGATAGACCGAGAACAGCGTATGCGCGACCTCTCGTAACGGCGTGTGGCTACGCATCCGCAGCCGCATCCTCGGCAATTCCTTAGCGCGCGCCTCGCGGTCGTGGCCGGTGACGTCGCGTTCGATCTCCGCCACGATCCGATGCGCCTCTTCGGGATGGCCGTGAATCATCAGCCAGCGCGGACTTTCCGGAATCCACATCCGCATGACCAGCACGACCAGGCCGAGACAGGCGCCGATGCCGTAGGCCAGCCGCCAGCCGACATCCGGGCCGGCGACATCAGGATCAAGCAGCACGATGGCGCCGACGGCGCCGAGCGCGGCCCCCAGCCAGAAGCTGCCGTTGATCATGAGATCGGTCCAGCCGCGATAGCGCGCCGGCACCAGCTCCTGGATCGTCGAATTGATCGCGGTATACTCGCCGCCGATGCCGGCGCCGGTCAGGAAGCGAAACAGCGCGTAGGTCGCGACATTCCACGACAAGGCGGTGGCGGCCGTCGCGGACAGATAGAGCGCGAGCGTGATGAAGAACAGCTTCCGGCGGCCGATGCGGTCGGTCAGCCAGCCGAAGCCGAGCGCGCCGAGCACGGCGCCGGCGAGATAGGCGCTGTTGGCAAGCCCGATCTCGAGATTGGAGAAATGCAGCGCCGGGCTCTGCTTGAGTGCGCCCGACAAGGCGCCGGCGAGCGTCACCTCGAGCCCATCGAGCACCCAGGTGATGCCGAGCGCCAGCACGACGCGGGTGTGAAAGGCGCTCCAGCGGAGGTCGTCGAGCCGGGCGGGGATGTTGGTTTCGATGATTCGATCCTGGCCAGCCGTGTCGCCCGGCGGCGCGCTGGATTGCGGCGCTGACGTGATGACGCGGAGGTGCGGAAAGGATGCCTGTCGGGGTGCCATGGAATCCCAATGCGACGGCGCGGGTCGCACCGCATGCTCGACCGAGAGGATGAAGCAAATGCGGCAATGAAACCCTGCCGCTGCGACCCAACGTCTCGCCGCGCGCTGGGTTCCCGGAAGTGGGGCGGGGTTCGGCGCTCGACCCGCCCCGGGGGGGCGCAGCGTTTCCGGGGTGAGGCCCAGGCGCGCCTCATTTCAGGTGTCGTCCCGGGCAAGCGGGCGGAGCGAGCGCGATCCGGGATCCATACCGCGTGGTGCAAGATTGGGGCACGCGATCGATACCGCCCGCGACACATCTGCCGCGGCGTATGGATCCCGGCGTTCGCCGGGATGACAGCGGAGGGGTTGGCCGCGGGCTCGCCAACGCATCTGCGAGCGGCGTGAAGACCAGCCTGTCGCCGCAAAACTCACGCCGCGCGGATGTTCGCCATGAAGCGGTTGAGCTCCGCGCGCAGGCGGGCGCTTTCCGAGGACAGCGACTGGGCCGAGCGCAGCACCTCCTCCGAGGCCTCGCCGGTCTGGGTCGCGCCGCGATTGACCTGGGTGATATCGGCTGCCGCGGCCTGCGTGCCTGCCGCGACGCTCTGCACGTTCCTGGCGATCTCCTGGGTCGCGCCGCCCTGCTGCTCGACCGCGGTCGCGATCGACGAGGCGATGGTCGAGATCTGGCGGATGGTGCCGCCGATCTGCTTGATCGCCGTCACCGACTCCTGGGTCGCCGCCTGCATGCCGGAGATGTGGTTGGAGATGTCGTCGGTCGCCTTGGCGGTCTGCTCGGCCAACGACTTGACCTCGGAAGCCACCACCGCAAACCCGCGGCCGGCATCGCCGGCGCGGGCGGCCTCGATGGTCGCGTTCAGCGCCAGCAGGTTGGTCTGCTCGGCGATCGCGGTGATCAGCTTGACGACGTCGCCGATCTCCTGCGCTGCACGCGACAGCTTGCCGATGCGCCCGTCGGTCTCCTCGGCCTGGGCCACGGCTGACTCCGCGATGCGGCTGGACTCGCGGACCTGGCGGCCGATCTCGTCGACCGAGGCCGACAGCTCGTCGGTCGCGCTCGCCACCGAGTGGATGCGGCCCGTGGCCTGGTCGGAGGTGCCGCTCACGCGGCTCGCCAGCGACTGCGTGGTCTCGGCGGTGCGCGTCAGGGTCGAAGCCGCCTGCTCGAGGTGCTCGGCCGAGCTCGAGACGTTGGACACGATCGAGCCGACGGCGGTCTCGAACTCGTCGGCGAAGCGGATGAGCTCGGCCCGGCGCGCGGCGCCCGCAGCCTTGTTCTGGGCGTCCTGCGTCGCGGCGTCGCGCTCGGCCTTGGCCACCGCCTGGACCTTGAACTCCTCGACGGCGGCCGCCATCTCGCCGATCTCATCGGCGCGCCCGAGGCCGGGCAGCCGGACGTCGAAATTGCCCGAGGCGAGCTCGCGCATCGCCTTGCACATCGTGATCATCGGCCTGGAAATGCCGTTGCCGAGCATCAGCGCCAGCACGGCGCCGAGCGTCAGCCCGCCGATCGCCAGCATCGCGATCAGCCGTTCGATGTCCGCGATGGTGGTGTTGGCGGCGGCCTCGATGCGCTGCTGGTCGGAGGCGACCTCGGATTTCAGCCCGTTCGACAGCGCGATGATCTCGGTCCCGACGACGCCCATCTCCTGTTCGAGCTTGCCGAGCGCTTTCATGTTCTCCGACAGCTTGATGAAGGCGGCGCGGTACTGCTTGATCAGGTCGCCGAGCTCGGCGACGCGCTGGGTGATCTTCTCGTCATTGGCATAGATCGTCACCAGCGAGGTTTCCAGGAAGCGCGTGCGCGCGATGGCGCCGTCGGCCGTCTTGGCATCGGGCTTGGCGATGTAGGTCCCGACCAGCGCGGACACGGTCAGGTACTGGCCGGTGAGGTCCTTGGCCGTCGTCTGCACGGACGGCAGGCCGGCGAGCGCGGCGGTGTCCGCCAGATCATCGAACTTGAAGCGGATCTTGTTGCCGATGATGCCGATCTGGTCGGTCGCCAGCTTCGCGTTCTCGCGGGTCAGGGCAACGATGCTCGAGAATGTCTTGGCGAAGGCCTGAAACTGCGCCTGCAGCTTGCCGACCTGCGCCCGCCGCTCGGCGCCGGTCGCGGCCATCGATTTGTCGATCGCGGCCTGGAGCGCCTGCTGGGCAGCGGTGGCCGCCGCCTCGTCGTCGGCTTTGCCGGTCAGGGCATAGTAACGGGCGAGAGCCTGGTACGAGACCAGCTCGCGATCGATGGTGCGGGTGGTGTCGGCTTCCGCAACGCTGCTGCGATAGGCCGCCACCGCCGCGGCGACCCGCTCGAACCCCAGATAGGAGAAGCCGATGCTGACGGCGGAGATGGCCAGCACCACGGCAAAGCCCAGGAAGATCTTGCCGCGAAATCGCAGGGTCAGAAAATTGGCACGCCGCGACTGCGGCGCAAGCTGCGCAGACATTCCCACCCCCGACACGCCATTCTTTATATTGGCCAGAAACCAACCGCCCGGCAGCAACGCACCAGAGCGTGATCAAAACTACGTCACAATGGCTAAGGGGCGGTAAATGGGCGGCATCGGCCTGCGGCCTGCGCTCACCCGCGCCGGTGCCGCCTCGCGTGGCGTGCCACATGCGACCGAATCGCCGAGGCCGCGCGCAAGACGTCGCAATGACATCAGAGACGAAAATTCGAGTTGCAAAGTCCTGAGGGCGCTGTTTCTAATCAGAATAAGAAAAATTCATCGGGAGGTTACTCGTGTCGACAGTCAAACTGACGGTGAACGGCAAGGCGGTCTCGGTCGAGGCCGAGGATCGCACCCTGCTCGTTCACCTCCTGCGGGATCATCTGAACCTCACCGGCACCCATGTCGGCTGTGACACCAGCCAATGCGGCGCCTGCGTCGTCCATATCGACGGCCGTGCCGTGAAATCCTGCACCGTGCTGGCCGGCCAGGCCGCGGGCGCCAACGTCACCACCATCGAAGGCATCGCCAAGGGTGACGAGCTGCACCCGATGCAGGCGGCCTTCCGCGACAATCACGGCCTGCAATGCGGTTATTGCACGCCGGGGATGATCATGTCGGCCATCGACATTGTGCACCGCCACGGAGGCGAGCTCGACGAGAGCACGGTGCGTGAGGAGCTGGAAGGCAACATCTGCCGCTGCACCGGCTATCACAACATCGTCAAGGCCGTGCTCGACGCTGCCGGACGGATGAAGGTCGCGCAAGCTGCCGAATAAGGCCGGCGAGAGCCGCCGTTTACCGCAATACCGAGACCACGACCGCTGCGCGCGATGGCCGCGGCGGGACAATAGAACTCCGGTAGGGGAGAGATTCGCATGGGTATGGAAGGCATTGGCGCCAGCGTCGTCCGCAAGGAGGACAAGCGTTTCATCACCGGCAAGGGCCGTTACGTCGACGACGTCAAGCTGTTGGGCATGACCTTTGCCCATTTCATCCGCAGCCCGCACGCGCACGCAAAGGTCAAGAGCATCGACTCCTCGGCCGCCGAGGCAATGCCCGGCGTGGTCGCGGTGCTCACGGGCAGGCAGATCGTCGACGACAAGGTCGGCAATCTGATCTGCGGCTGGGCCATCACCTCGAAGGACGGCTCGCCGATGAGGATGGGCGCATGGCCGGCGATGGCGCCGGAGACCGTGCGATTCGTCGGCCAGGCCGTGGCGGTCGTGATCGCCGAGAGCAAGAACCTCGCCCGTGACGCCGCCGAGGCCGTCGTGGTCGAATATGAGGAGCTGCCGGCGGTCGCCGACATGCCCTCCGCGCTGAAGCCCGGCGCGCCGCAGCTTCACCCGGAGGCCCCCGGCAACGTCGTCTATGACTGGCATATTGGCGACGAGGGGGCGGTCAACGCCGCCTTCGCCAAGGCCGCCAACGTCGTCACCCTGGAATTGACCAACAACCGGCTGGCGCCGAACGCGATGGAGCCGCGCGCGGCGATCGCCGAGTACGATGCGGCCGAGGAGCATTTCACGCTCTATACGACGTCGCAGAACCCGCACGTCGCTCGCCTGGTGCTGTCGGCGTTCTACAACATCGCACCAGAACACAAGCTGCGCGTCATCGCGCCCGACGTCGGCGGCGGCTTCGGCTCCAAGATCTTCATCTATCCCGAGGAGATGGTGGCGCTGTGGGCCTCCAAGAAGGTCGGCCGTCCGGTGAAGTGGACCGGCGATCGCACCGAGGCGTTCCTGACCGACGCGCACGGCCGCGACCACATCTCCAAGGCCGAGATGGCGCTCGATGCCGACAACAAGATCCTGGGGCTGCGGGTCAAGACCCACGCCAATTTCGGCGCCTACATGTCGCTGTTCTCGTCCTCGGTGCCGACCTATCTGTACGCGACCCTGCTGTCGGGCCAGTACAACATCCCGGCGATCTATGCCGAGGTGATGGGCGTCTACACCAACACCACGCCGGTCGACGCCTATCGTGGCGCCGGACGCCCTGAGGCGAGCTACCTGCTGGAGCGGCTGATGGAGACCGCAGCGCGGCAGCTCAAGGTCGATCCGGCCGAGCTGCGGCGCAAGAACTTCATCACCCAGTTCCCGCACCAGACCCCGGTGATCATGGCCTACGACACCGGCGACTTCAACGCCTCGCTCGACGCGGCGATGAAGGCGATCGACTACGCCGGCTTCCCGGCGCGCAAGGCGGCCGCCAAGGCGCAGGGCAAGCTGCGCGGCCTCGGCTTCTCCTGCTACATCGAGGCCTGCGGCATCGCGCCGTCAAAGGCAGTCGGCAGCCTTGGCGCCGGCGTCGGTCTGTGGGAATCGGCCGAGATCCGCGTCAACCCGGTCGGCACCATCGAGGTGCTCACCGGATCACACAGCCACGGCCAGGGCCACGAGACCACCTTCTGCCAGCTGATCGCCGAGCGCCTGGGCGTGCCGATCAGCCAAGTCTCGATCGTTCATGGCGACACCGACAAGGTGCAGTTCGGCATGGGCACCTACGGCTCGCGCTCGGCCGCAGTCGGCCTCACCGCGATCCTCAAGGCGATGGAGAAGGTCGAGGCCAAGGCCAAGAAGATCGCAGCCCACGCGCTGGAGGCCTCGGAAGGCGACATCGTCATCGAGAACGGCGAGTTCAAGGTGACCGGCACTGACAAGTCGATCGCGCTGCCGATGGTCGCGCTCGCTGCCTACACCGCGCACAACCTGCCGGACGGCATGGAGCCCGGATTGAAGGAGACTGCTTTCTACGATCCGACCAACTTCACCTTCCCCGCCGGCACCTATATCTGCGAGCTCGAGGTCGACGAGGCCACCGGCAAGACGTCGTTCGTCAACTTCGTCGCGGCGGACGATTTCGGCCGGCTGATCAACCCGATGATCGTCGAGGGCCAGGTCCATGGCGGTCTGGTCCAGGGCATTGGCCAGGCGCTGCTCGAGCACGCAATCTATGACAGCAACGGCCAGCCGGTGACGGCATCGTTCATGGACTACGCGATGCCGCGCGCCGACGACGTGCCGTCCTTCAAGCTGAGCCACACCACGACCCTGTGCCCGGGTAATCCGCTCGGCGTGAAGGGCTGCGGTGAGGCCGGCGCGATCGGCGCATCCGCCGCCGTGATCAACGCGATCACGGATGCGATCGGCAACAACAAGCTGGAAATGCCGGCGACGCCAGACCGCGTCTGGCACGCGATCCACGGCAACGCCTGATCGAACGGAGGAGCAACCATGTATCAGACGACTTATCATCGTGCCTCCTCGGTCGACGAGGCGGCGGCGCTGTTCGCCAAGGGCAGCGAAGCCAAGTTCCTTGCCGGCGGTCACACCTTGATCCCGGTGATGAAGCAGCGCCTTGCTGCTCCGTCCGATGTCATCGACATCGGCAAGATCAAGGACCTGATCGGGGTGCAGTTGTCGGGCGACACGCTCGTCATCAAGGCCGCGACGACCTACTACGACATCATGACCAATGCCGATGTGAAGAAGGCGATCCCAGCGATCGCCCATCTCACCTCGGTGCTCGGCGATCCCGCGGTGCGCGCCCGCGGCACGATTGGCGGCTCGATCGCGAACAACGATCCGGCGGCGGATTTCCCGGCGGCGCTGATCTCGCTCGGCGCCACCGTGAAGACGAACAAGCGGTCGATCTCGGCGGATGATTTCTTCAAGGGCCTGTTCACGACGGCGCTGGAGGACGGCGAGATCATCACCCAGGTGTCGTTCCCGGTGCCGGAAAAGGCCGGCTACGCCAAGATGCGCCACCCGGCGTCGCGTTTCGCGCTCACTGGCGTGTTCGTCACAAAGACGAAGGGCGGCGACGTCCGCGTTGCGGCCACCGGCGCTTCGCAGAGCGGCGTGATGCGCGTGCCGGCGATCGAGGCGGCGCTGAAGTCGAACTGGTCGGCCTCGGCGATCGACGGGGTCACGGTGTCGGCGTCAGGTCTCTTGAGCGACATCCACGGCTCCGCCGATTACCGTGCCAATCTGGTGAAGGTGATGGCGCAGCGCGCGGTGCAAGCCGCGGGCTGACCTCACGACGCGGATCATTCCGCGCAACGGCACGACAAATTCCATGCGGCGCGCAGCGATGCGCGCCGTTTTGCTTTGCGGCATACGGCGTGCTTGCGTTGGCCTGATGCACGCGGGACAATCAAAGGATCAGGAAACGCATCGCGCGCGATGATGTTTGATTGATGCGGACAGCAGCCAAGCACACCCACCCTCCCCTGGAGGCGGAGGGGTGAAGGTCACGGCGACCACCGCTGTCCGATCGACCTCATCACGCGCGAAGCACCGCAGGGACAAGACAACGTGCTCGACAAGACCGCACCACAGACCGAGACCCGCGCCACCGGACCGCTCGCGGGCTTCCGCATCGTCGAGTTCGCCGGCATTGGACCGGGTCCGTTCGCCTGTATGCTGCTGGCCGACATGGGCGCGGAGGTGGTGACGCTCGATCGCGTCGGTGCGCGCAAGACCATGAAGTCGGTCGCCGGCCGCGGCCGCAAGGTGATCGAGCTGGATCTCAAGGACAAGGGGGTCATCCCCCAGGTGCTCGATCTGCTCGCCGGCGCCGACGCGCTGATCGAGGGTTTCCGGCCCGGCGTGATGGAGCGGCTCGGCCTCGGCCCCGAGGTCGTGCTCGCGCGTAATCCGAAGCTCGTCTACGGTCGCATGACGGGCTGGGGCCAGGACGGACCGCTGGCGCATGCGGCCGGTCACGACATCAACTACATCTCGATTACCGGCGCGCTGGCCGCGATCGGACCCAGGGAGCGGCCGGTGCCGCCGCTCAACCTGGTCGGGGATTTCGGCGGCGGTGCGCTCTATCTGGTCGTCGGTGTGCTTGCCGCACTGCTCGAAGCCTCGAAGTCCGGTAAGGGGCAGGTGGTGGATACCGCGATGTGCGACGGCGCGGCCTCGCTGCTCGCGATGTTCTTCGACCTCACCGCGATGGGCCGCTGGACCGAGGGGCGCGAGCGCAACTTCCTCGACGGCGGCGCGCACTTCTACGGCGTCTACGAATGCGCCTGTGGCAACTTCATCTCCATCGGCTCGATCGAGCCGCAGTTCTACGCGCTGCTGCGGCAGCATGCCGACCTCTCCGATCCCGCCTTCGACGCGCAGATGGACCCGCGCGCCTGGCCGGCGCTGAAGGAGAAGCTGGTCGCGGTGTTCAAGAGCAAGACGCGCGAGCAATGGTGCGCGATCATGGAGGGCACCGACATCTGCTTCGCGCCGGTGCTGACGATGTCGGAGGCACCGAAGCATGCGCACATGGCCGCGCGTGGCGTGTTCGTCGAGCGGCACGGCGTGACGCAGCCCGCGCCGGCGCCAAGGTTCTCGCGGACGCCGTCGAATATCCGCGAGCCGGAGGTGACGGAGATCGGCGCTGTGGTGAGCGCTTGGCAGGCAGGGCGGTAAAGCTCGATCGCTGCAGCAGCGCCGATCGAGCGCTGCTCGACTGTTCCGATGTCAACGAGTTGGCTACGCCGTCGCCTCAATCTCAGTGTCGTCCCCGCGAACGCGGGGACCCATAACCACCGGCCGTCCTGAAACGACGATTATCTGTCGCCGTGCCTCATCGACGCACCCTGCGGTATGGGTCCCGAGTCGGTGCCCAACGCCGCTTACGCGCCGTCGGGCTGGCCCGGGACGACAGTTGAGAGTTTGGCGGCAAACTGCCTCCAATCACGCCGTCATTGCCAGCGAAGCCAAGCATTCCAGGGACAGACGGAAGTCTGGATTGCTCGTCGCTCCGCTTCCCGCAATGACGGCCTGCTTCCTTCGCCTACTCCGCCGCCTCCACCTTCAGCACGCCGCGGCGGATCTGGTCTTCCTCGATCGACTCGAACAGCGCCTTGAAGTTGCCTTCGCCAAAACCGTCGTCGCCCTTGCGCTGGATGAACTCGAAGAAGATCGGCCCGATCGCATTGGCCGAGAAGATCTGCAGCAACACCTTGGTGTGACCGCCAGCGACGACTCCCTCGCCATCGATCAGGATGCCGTTTCTCTGCAGGCGGGTGAGGTCCTCGCCATGTTTGGGCAGGCGAGACTCGATGCGCTCGAAATAGGTGTCGGGCGGCGACGGCATGAACGGCAGGCCTGATGCGCGCAGGCCCTCGACGGTGGCGTAGATGTCGCGGGCGCCGCAAGCAATGTGCTGGATGCCTTCACCGCAATAGATCTTGAGATACTCCTCGATCTGCCCGGAATCGCCGGCATCCTCGTTGATCGGAATCCGAATCTTGCCGTCGGGGCTGGTCAGCGCGCGCGAGAACAGGCCGGAGGCGCGGCCCTCGATGTCGAAGAAGCGGATCTGGCGGAAGTTGAACAGTTTCTCGTAGAAGCCGGCCCAGACATCCATTCGGCCGCGGTGCACGTTGTGGGTCAGGTGATCGATGTAGTACAGGCCGGAGCCTACGGGGCGCGGGTCGCGCGCGCCGGTCCACTCGAATTCGAGATCATAGGCCGAGCCCTTGGCGCCGTAGCGATCGACCAGATACAGCAGGCTGCCGCCGATGCCCTTGATGACAGGAACGTCCAAGGTCTTCTGCGATGCAGGCAGGTCGGCCGGCTCGGCACCGAGCGCGATCGCGCGGTCGTAAGCCTTGTTGGCGTCGACCACGCGGAACGCCATCGACGGTGCACACGGCCCGTGCGCGGCGACGAAGTCGTGGCCGTGGCTGCCCGGCTCCTCGTTGACGAGGTAGTTGATGTCACCCTGGCGGTACAGCGTGATCGCCTTGGTCTTGTGGCGCGCGACCGCGGCGAAGCCCATCAGCTTGAACAGCGCGTGCAGCTCGCTTGCTTCGGGGTGCGCATATTCGACGAACTCGAAGCCGTCCGTGCCCATCGGGTTGTCGGCGGAGATGGTGGCAGGAGGCGCATCGTGCGGAAATGGACCCATCGGGGGAAGCTCCTTCAGCTTGATGTGCCGATCATCTCCCGAATTCCGCGCACAGGGCATGCAAACCATTGTCATTTTCGCCTGGATATGCACGATCCATGCACGACCAGAGGAAATGGCGCATGATTTCGGTCGACAGCTTCGATCTCCGTATCCTGGCCGCGCTGCAGGACGACGGCCGGCTCACAAACCAGGAGCTGGCCGACATCGCCGGCCTGTCGGCCTCGCAGTGCTCGCGGCGCCGGATGCGGCTGGAGCAGGACGGCGTGATCGCGGGGTATCGCGCGCAGCTCGCCAGCCAGGCGCTCGGCTTCGAGCTGATTGCCTTCATCCAGATCACCCTGGCGACGCATTCGCCCGACAATGCGCAGAAGTTTCGCGCGCTGGTCAACCGCGTCGACGACATCCAGGAGGCCTACGCGCTGACCGGCGATTCCGACTATTTGCTCAAGGTCGTGCTGCGCGATCTCAAGAGCCTGTCCGACATCGTCAACAACGTGCTGATGCCGCACCAGAGCGTGGCGCATGTCCGCTCGTCGATCGTACTCGACCGTCTCAAGGAGAGCACCAGGCTGCCGCTGGCGTTGCTGCCATCGAGCTGATCCGGCCTGGCGCAAATCGAGGGAAATCCGCCATTCAACATCGCTGGCACCTCTGCGACACTCACCTGTTTCAATCACCCGGCGAGACGACCATGGCCCTGCAGCTTCGTCCCAACTGCGAGTACTGCGACAAGGACCTGCCGCCACAGGCGCAGGACGCGCGCATCTGCTCCTATGAATGCACCTTCTGCGCCAACTGCGTCGAGACGAAGCTATTCAACGTCTGCCCGAATTGCGGTGGCGGCTTCGCGCCGCGGCCGATCCGCCCCGAACACGAATGGCGGCCGGGCGTCTGCGCGGTGAAACAAGTGCCGTCGGACAAGCGCGTGCATCTGAAATATTCGGCCGAGGATGTAACTGCCTTCGTCGCTGGCGTGAAGGACGTGCCGCCGGTGGAGCGCTAGGCCCTTCCCCCCGTCATTCCGGGGCGCGCGTAGCGCGAGCGCGGAATCCATACTCACAAGCGAACGTGTAGCTCGAGCTATTCGTGGCTATGCCCTCCATCCACACTCTCGATCGTGATTATGGATTCCGGGCTCGGCCCTGCGGGCCGCCCCGGAATGACTGCGGAGGGTATGGCGGCTATTCGGCTACGACGATCGTCCCTTCCACCTCGCCGAAGCCGACGCGATAGCCCTCGCCCTGACACCAGCCGCGCATCACCAACGAATCGCCATCCTCCAGGAATGTGCGCTTGATTCCACCCGCGAGCTCGACCGGCTCGGTGCCGTTCCAACTGATCTCCAGCAGGCTGCCGCGCTGGTGCTTTTCCGGACCGGAGATGGTGCCGCTCCCCAGGAGATCGCCGACACTCATGGCGCAGCCGGACGAGGCATGGTGCATCAGCTGCTGCACGCTCGACCAGTACATGTACTTGAAATTGGTCTGCGCGATGGTCTGCGCGGCGTTGCTGCCGGAGGCGCGCAAGGCCACGTCGAGGGAGAGATCGTAGTTCTGCGCCTCCTTCTGCCGCAGGTAGGGCAGCGGCGTCGGATCCTGCGTTGGCCCCGACACGCGGAACGGCTCCAGCGCCTCCCGCGTCACCACCCACGGGCTGATCGACGTCGCAAACGCCTTGGCCTGGAACGGGCCGAGGGGCACATATTCCCATTGCTGGATGTCGCGCGCGCTCCAGTCGTTGAGCAGCACGAAGCCGAAGATCATCGCCTCCGCCTGCGCCTCGGTCAGCATCTCGCCGAGCGGCGAGGACTGGCCGATGACGACGCCCATCTCCAGCTCGAAATCGAGCCGCTTGCATGGCCCGAAGCTCGGCACGTCAGCGCCCGGCGGCTTCAGCTGTCCGCGCGGCCGACGCACTCGGGTGCCCGACACGACCACGGTCGACGCGCGGCCGTTATAGCCGATCGGCATGTGCAGCCAGTTCGGCTGCAGCGCATTGTCCTTGCCGCGGAACATGACGCCGACATTGGTGGCGTGCTCCTTCGACGAATAGAAATCCGTGTAGCCGGCGACATGGAACGGCAGATGCAGCGTAACGTCGGAGCGCGGCAGCAGCGCCCGGCTACGCAACGGCTTGTCGTCGCGCAGCCGCGGATTGTCCTGGCGCAAGAGGGCGCTGATCGCAGCCCGCGTCTTCGACCACACGGCGGGGCCGAGCGCCATGAAGGCATTCAGCGAGGATTGCGCGAACACCTCATAGGCCGGCGCCAGATCGAGCAGGCCTTCGTCCTCGAGCACCGCGAGGTCGAGGACGACGTCGCCGATCGCCACGCCGACGCGCGGCTTCGGCGAGTCGGCGGCGGAGAACACGCCGTAGGGCAGGTTCTGGATCGGGAAGTCCGAGGCCGGATCGACCGGGATGAAGGAGCGGAGCGAGGGATCGTTGGGGTGGGGCACAGTTGTCTTCCTGAGTTCGGACCATGTCTCCGCTCGTCATTCCGGGGCGCGCGCAGCGCGAGCCCGGAATCCATAGCAACGGGCAGATGTGTGGGGCACAGTGGTTGTGGCCGAGCTTTGCATCCCCACGGCCGATCGTGGTTATGGATTCCGGGCTCGCCGCTGCGCGGCGCCCCGGAATGACGGCGGAGGTCGTGGCTACGGCCGGTTCGGATCGAAGCGCTTTTCGAGCCCGTTCCAGCAATCGGCATAGTCCGGCTGCAAGGTGCCGGACTCCGCCGCATGCTTCGTGATGCGCTGGGGAAAGCGCGTCTCGAACATGAAGGCCATGGTGCCTGTGAGCTTGACCGGCTTCAACTCGCCATTGCTGGCGTGATCGAACGCCTCGCGATCCGGCCCGTGCGGCAGCATGCAGTTGTGCAGGCTCATGCCACCCGGCACAAAGCCCTGCGGCTTGGCGTCGTAGACGCCGTAGATCAGCCCCATGAACTCCGACATGATGTTCATGTGATACCACGGCGGACGGAAGGTGTTGTCGGCCACCATCCAGCGCTCGGGGAAGATCACGAAGTCGATGTTGGCGGTGCCGGCCGTCTCCGACGGCGAGGTCAGCACGGTGAAGATGGACGGATCGGGATGGTCGAAGCCGATGGCGCCGACCGGCGAGAAGGTGCGCAGGTCGTATTTGTAGGGCGCGTAGTTGCCGTGCCAGGCGACGACGTCGATCGGAGAATGTTCGAGCTCGGTCTTGAACAGCGCGCCGCCCCACTTGACGTAGAGCTCGGTCGGGGTGTCCTTGTCCTCGTAGGAGGCGACCGGCGTCAGGAAGTCGCGGGCATTGGCGAGGCAGTTGGCGCCGATCGGTCCGCGCTCCGGCAGCGTGAAGGCGCCGCCATAGTTCTCGCAGAGATAGCCGCGCGCCGGCCCCGCCGGGATCTCGACTCGGAACTTGACGCCGCGCGGGATCACGACGATCTCGCCGGGCTCCGCATCGATGCGGCCGAACTCGGTGACGAGCTTGAGGCGCCCCTGCTGCAGGACGAACATCAGCTCGCCGTCGGCATTGTAGAAATGCTGGTCGACCATCGACTTGGTGATGACGTAGACATGCGCGGCCATGCCGGCCTGCGTCGCGGCGTCGCCGGCCGTCGTCATGGTCTGCACGCCCTGCAGGAACGTCACATCGCCCGATGGCAATGGTGTCGGATCCCAGCGCAGTTGCTGCACCGTGATCTCCTGCTCGTGGCAGGGCGCGGTGCGCCACAGCCCGGCATCGACCTTGGCGAAGCGGCCGGAATGCTTCACCGACGGACGGATGCGATACAGCCAGGAGCGCTCGTTGGACCCGCGCGGCGCGGTGAACGGCGAACCCGAGAGTTGCTCGGCATAGAGCCCGTAGGCGCAGCGCTGCGGCGAGTTGCGCCCGATCGGCAGCGCGCCGGGCAGCGCCTCGGTCTCGAACGAATTGCCGAAGCCGGACATGTAGCCCGGCGTCACCTGCCCGGTGGCGCGGTTGAGCTGGTCAGGCGATGTGTTGACGTTCATCATCCTTCTCCTTGCAAGCGGGCCCACATCTCGCGGTCGCGCTCGGCGGTCCAGATCACGGGATCGTCGATGCCGCTGGCCTCGTCATAGGCGCGCGACACGTTGAACGGCAGGCAGTGCTCGTAGATGGCGAAGCTCGAGAATTTCGGATCCATCACCTCGCGCGTCGCCGCCATCGACTCCTTCAGGCTGCGTCCCTTCGCGACCGACATCTCGGCCGCGCCATACAGCGACGTGACGAAGTCGCGCGTCATGGCGATCGCCTCGCGCACGGTGGCCTCGCCCTTCAGCGCATCGCCGCGACCGGGCGCGATCGCCTTGGGATTGAAGTCGCGGATCTCGTTCAAGGTCGACGGCCATTCGCGCAAATAGGCGTCGCCGCAATAGCAGGCCGAGTGATATTCGATCAGGTCGCCGGAGAACATCACCTCGGCGTCCGGCACCCAGGCGACGATGTCGCCGGAGGTGTGGCCGGCGCCGAGTTGGATCAGCTGCACCTCGCGCTTGCCGAGATGGATCGTCATCTCGCCCTCGAAGGTCAGCGTCGGCCAGGTCAGGCCGGGAATGCTCTCGGCGTCCTGGAACAGGCGCGGGAAGCGGCCGTATTCGGAGTCCCAATCCTGCTGGCCGCGCTCGACGATCAGCCGGCGCGTCTCCTGCGAGGCGACGATGCCCTGCGCATGATAGGCCGAGGCGCCGAGCACGCGCACGGCGTGATAGTGCGACAGCACGACATATTTGATCGGCTTGTCGGTCACGGTCCTGACCCGCTCGATCACCTTGTTCGCCATCGCCGGCGTCGCCTGCGCGTCGAACACGATGCAGCCGTCGTCGCCGACGATCACCGCAGAGTTCGGATCGCCCTCCGCCGTGAAAGCATAGAGATCCGGGCCGATCTCCGAGAAGGTGACCTTCTTCTCGGCGAGATCCGTGGTCGATGCGAAACCCTTCGCCATCACTTCATTCCTTGTGTGTGCAGCAGCCTATTGCTGCTGCTGTTGTTGCTGTTGGCCGGCATCCGCCATGCTGCGTTTCGCCAGCGCGATCGCCTCGCCCAGCACACCGATGTCACCGATGTGATTGGCGAGGATCAGGACCAACGCCGCATCGAGATCGGCGCTTTCGAGGTCCGAGAGGCCGCGATGCGCTTCGACAATGGCGCGGAAGGCATCGTCGGGCTTGGCGAAATTGGAAGCGGTCGAGAGCGTCATCGTTGCGGCTTCCTCAGTTCAGGCCGGAGGCGCGTGCGACCGCCGCCGCGATCGCGGCGCGGCTCGGGTGCCGGAAGCGCGCCGCGACATAGCCATCCGGACGCAGCAGATAGGAGGTGCCGGGTTCGGCCCCGTAACGCTTGCCCGCGAAACCCTCGCCATCGGCAAGTCCATTCGGACCGCCGATGCTGACGACACCGACATCGTCGGGTACATCGATCGCCTCACCATTGGCAAAAGACAGCAGGGTGAAACGCCGGCCCTGAGCATTGAATGCATCGGTAAGGTGAAGGTGCCGTCCGTCTGCCGTCTCGAGGGGCGCATCCGGCATCGATGTTCCCGGACGAGGGCCACTGTGCCAGGCCTCGTCGTCTTCGGTCGACAACGGCGTCTGGTAGACCGAGGGAACCGACAGCCGGCCGCCATTGACCATGCGCTTGCCGAATTCGGTGTCCCTGGCGAGCGCGAGCACCACCTTGCGCAGCCGCGCTTCCTGGTGCGAATTCGGCGCCATGAAATCCGTCGCCCGCGTGGATTCGCGAATGTTTTCGTCGGCGGCCGCGCTTCGCTCCAGATGGTAGGTTTCGAGCAGCGTCGCGGGCGAGGTTCCGCGCAGCACGCGATCGAGCTTCCAGGCCAGATTCTCGGCATCCTCCAGCCCCGAATTGGCACCGCGTGCGCCGAACGGCGAGACCTGATGGGCGGAATCGCCAGCGAAGACGACGCGACCATGAATGAAGCGCTCCATGCGCCGGCACTGGAATTTGTAGAGCGAGATCCATTCGAATTCGAACTGATCATGGCCGAGCATGCGCGCGATCCGGGGCCGCACATTCTCCGGCTGCTTCTCGACGTTGGGATCGGCATAGCGGCTGAGCTGCAGGTCGATGCGCCAGACATTGTCCGGCTGCCGGTGCAACAGCGCCGAGCGCCCGGCATGGAACGGCGGATCGAACCAGAACCAGCGCTCGGTGGGGAATTCGGCCGTCATCCTGACGTCGGCGATCAGGAACTGATCCTCGAACACCTTGCCGGAAAAACCCGCGCCGACCATCTGGCGCAGCGACGAGCGCGCGCCGTCGCAGGCGATCACATATTGCGCCGACAGCCGATAGGGGCCGTCCGGCGTCTCGATCGTCAGCACGACATGATCGTTGCGCTGTTCGAGCGCGCTGACCTTGTTGCGCCAGCGCAGCGAGATCGCCGGCAGCGCGTTGACGCGATCGACGAGATAGGCCTCGGCGTAGAACTGCTGCAGGTTGATGAAGGCCGGCCGCTTGTGCCCGGGCTCCGGCAGCAGGTTGAACTGATAGAGCTCGGACGGACCGTGGAAGATGCGGCCGACGTTCCACACCACGCCCTTGTCGACCATCCGGTCGCCAACGCCGAGGCGATCCCAATATTCCAGCGAGCGCTTGGAGAAGCAGATCGCGCGCGAGCCCTCGCCGATCCGGTCGGCATCATCGAGCACCACGACCGTATGGCCGCGCTGCGCAAGATCGATGGCAAACGACAGCCCGACGGGACCCGCACCCACGACGACGACCGGATGCGCGGCCGGCGTGGCCTGATCCTGGTCTTCGTGCCGATGATAGCCGAACTGAACCTTCGCCTGGCTCGCGCCCTGCCCCGGATTGGCCTGCACCATGGCTTGCTCGCCTTGTGGTTTTCTTGGACTTTCGAAGCGACGACTTTCGAAGCGACCGACATTTCCTCGGGCGAGGCATCTGGCCGTCTTGCCAGATAGTCTCACCTGCAACTATTCTAAAGCCGACGGCTTCGGCCGCGTCAACTCAAAAATCGGAGCGCGATCTTGGCGAAGCCATCTACCGCGGCGTCCAGGCGGCAGGCGAAGCCGGTCGAGGATGACCGAAATGCGGCAGTGCCGCAGGACGACGAGCGGCTCGACCTGTTCAAGTTCGCGCCATTTCGGCTCAACCGTCTGGCCGCCGAGGTGAGCGCGGCGCTCGCCGTCGAGTATCGGAAGCGCTACGGGCTCGACATTCCGGAATGGCGCGTGCTGGCGACGCTCGGCTTCCGCCGCGAGGCCTGCAGCGCGCAATATGTCGCAGCGTGCACCCGCACGCACAAATCGACCATCAGCCGGGCCGTGACGTCGTTGCTGGAGCGGCGGCTGATCGAGCGCGTCGAGAACGCCGAGGATCGCCGCGAGTTCCGTCTGCGCCTGACACGTAAGGGCAAGACGCTGTACGAGGAGCTGATCCCGCGTTTGCAGCAGCGCGAGCGCGAAATCATGGCATGCCTGTCCGCCGACGAGCGCAAGACGTTCGACCGCCTGATCGGCAAGATCGAGGCAAGCCTCGATCTGATCCAGACCAGCGAGGAGGCCGATGCGAAGCAGGCCTATTGAGCCGAGCTTCGTCGGGTGGCCAAAGCGCCGAAGGCGACCGGTGCCCACCACCCTTCGTCAAATGACAGCGATGGGCACGGGGGCGCGCGAGACTGCCGTCGACGACGAGCAAGGCGCCACGCGCCTTTGCCCGCCCTACTTGTTAGTCGCCGACGATCGCCGCCGCTCCTCGACTTCGACCACGTCGGCGCCCTCCCCCCGCCAGCGCAAGATCTCCATCGCCAGCACCGGGTGATTGAAGCCCTTGAGATGCAGGTCATCGATCGGCCTGGCATCGACCGACTGTTCGACGACGCCGAACACCCGGCGCGACACGATCACTTGGCCTGCCTTTGCCTCGTCGCACAGCCGCGAGGCGAGATTGGTGACGCTGCCGATCGCGGCGTATTCGAGCCGGTGCTCGAAGCCGACCTGGCCGAGCGTCGCATATCCCAGTGCGATGCCGACGCCGAACCCCAGGCTGTGGCCGCGATTTTTCCAGCGCTCCGTCAATTGGCCGATCTCGTCGCGCATTTCGAGCGCCATCTTCACCGCGCGCGTCGTGTGGTCCTCGAACGGGATTGGCGCATTGAACAGGATCATCACGCCGTCGCCGGCATAGCGATCGAGCGTGCCCTCATATTTGAAGATGAGCTTGCCGAGCGCGGCGTGATATTCACGGAGCACGTTCATCGCCTCTTCGGGCTCGGTCGTCTCGGTAAACGCTGTGAAGCCGCGCAGATCGCAGAACACCACCGTGACCTCGCGGCGGTGGCTTTCCAGCAGCGCATCATGGCCGTCCGACGACGCGATGATCTGCGCCACCTGCGGCGCCAGGAAGCGCTCCAGCCGCCTGATCCGCTCGATCTCCGCCAGTTGCTTCTCGACGCGCTCCTCGAGCGACTTGTTCCATTCGCGCAGCTGCTCGGTCTGCTCGGTGAGCTTTTCGGCCTGCTGCTGCACCGTCGCGTGGGTCAGCGCGAGCTCGCGGCCCTTCTGATCGACCTCGGTGAACAGTCGTGCGTTGCGCATCGCCAGCACGGCCTGGTTGGCGAACGTTCGCATCAGTCCGATCAGGTTCGGCGGGAACGTACCGGCCGACCGGCGGAGCACCACGAGCGCGCCGAGCACGCCCTGCTGATCGACCAGCGGCGTGAACAGCACGGCGTGAAAGCCGGCGGCAACCGCGACGTCGCGCAGCGGGTGATCGGGCGCGTTTTCCAGCTCGGCGATCGCGATCGGCTCGCCGCTGCGCACGGAGTCGGAGAGCAGGCTCGTCCGCTCGTCCAGCACATTGTGCGGGCCGTCCCGGTCGACGCCCTTGGCCTCCACCAGCCTGAAGCGGCGTTCGGCGGCCTCATAGGAATAGATCAGCACGGCGTCGGTCTTGGTGATCTCCAGTGCCCGGGCCGCCACCGTCGGCAGCACCGCATTGAGATCGAGCGAGGAGGCCACCGCGCGGCCAACCTCCTCGAGCACCTTCAGCTCATTGATCGACTGGGCCAGATCCCGCGTGCGTTCCTCGACCTTGGCTTCCAGCACGGCATAGGACTGCGCGAGCTGGCCGGCCATGCTGTTGAACTGATCGGCGAGCTCCTCCAGTTCGTCATGCGTCCTCACCTCGATGCGCTGGGCGAAATCGCCGGCGCCGAGCTTGCGCGCGCCGGCGCGCAACGCGGTGATCGGGACGAGCATGCGTCGCGCCAGCACCGAGCCCGCGAGGATCGCAACCGCAAGGCCGAGCGCGATCAACAGCGCACCGCGCAACAGCTGATCGCGGATCGGCGCCAGCGCGTGAGCCGTGGACTGCTCGAAGAACACGGCCCAGCCGAGCTTGGGCAGCGTCGCGGCCGCCGAGAGCACCGCGTGCCCCTCGCCGTCGGTGCCGGAGGCCAGCGGCTCGCCATCCGGCGTGAGCACCGCCGCGACCTGCGGCAGCTCGGAGAGGTCCTGACCGACCGCCGGTCCCCTCGCCGAGCTCGCCAACACCTGGCCCCGCGGATCGATCACGTAGGCGGTGCCGACCTTGCCGATCTGCGCCTCGGTCATGAAGTCTTCGAGAAAGTCGAGGTCGATGTCGGCCACAGTCACACCGGCATTGAAGCCGGAATGCGCGACCGAGATCGACATCATCGGCTGCGCGCCCTTGAAGGTCACGGCGGAGAAATTGCTTCCGTGCGTGACGGTGTCGGTGAAGCGCAGATCGCGTGACAAGTCGTTGCCCGAGGCAAACGAGATCGAGGTGCGCGACACGCGGAGCTGTTCCCGGCCCTGGCCGTCGAGCTGATACAGCTGCCGCACAGCCGGCGCCTGACTCAGCAGTTGTACATAGTCGGCGCGGCGGAGCTCCAGCGTATTGGCGCTCGCCCGCGTCACCCAGCTGATCTGTCGCTGCAGATCCGAGAGCGCCTGATCGATCCGCCGGGCGCTGGCGTTGGCCTTTTCGGCCATGGCGGCGGTCAGGCTCGCCTTGGTGGACTGATAGCTGATCCAGGTTTCGGTCGCGCCATTCACGGCCAGGACGAACACGACGAGCCCGACCAGCGACACGACGTATTTGGCGAACAGGCCCTGCCGCAACGACCAGCCTCTGTTCTCGACCTCGTTCATCCGGACCCCTCACGCGCATCATCGCCGAGGTCAGCCTCGGACAAGCGCGTCCGCTGCCGTCCTCGCGGCAGCAACACTTTGGAGGCGGGGCCGCTCGGGTGCGAGACGCTCCGTCGCCGGCACCCGTTTAGCACAGAATGGCATGCACAGCGGCGCCCATGCCGGGCGCCCCCGCGCCAACTCGTTATTGCTCGGCTGGCCCTGAATCGCATCCACCGCTCGGGGAGGTCCTCCGCGGGCTCGGTCGATCGCGGCTATATATTACCTATTGAAGATGCGCTTCAGAACGTCGTTCATCGGCTGGCTGTCCTGCGCACCGTCCTGCACGGGCTCGGCGGGAGCGGCCTCTGCCGCGCCCCGGCCGGCGTCGCCCGGAGGCCGAGAAACAGCGCCGTCCTGGGGCGCAACCAGCGTACGGCCGCGGCTCTTGGCTTGCGGCTGCGCGGCCTGCAGTCCTTGCTGAATCAGATTGCCGATCGCCGATCCGAGATCGCCGCCGAGCAGGTCGGATTGGCCGGCCGCCGGGGCCTGCGCATTCGGGGCTGCCGTTGACGGCGCGCCGTTCGGACCAGCAGCACCGGTGGGCGCAGAATTTCCGATGAGGCCGCCGATGCCGTTGATCAAATTGTTCAGCCCGACCCCGTCCTTGCCGAACAGGCCCTGGCCCATCTGCTTGAGCCTGGCGTAGGCAGCATCCGGATTGTCGAGGATGCCGGCCATGTCGGGGTAGAAGCGCGGCTGACTCCAGGGGCCGTCGATGACGACGGGAATCCCGAGGCCTATCGGCTCCGAGGTGCGGCCCTGCCCCTCGGTCGTCATCACGAGCTTCGGCTCGACCCGCATCGCCAGCGCCCGATTCCCCAGATCGATCGTCCCCGTACCGGCGACCTTGACCAGCGGTCCGACCAGGTTGAGGTCACTGGTGGCGGCCTGTCCCCGCTCGACCTGAAACGAGGCCGAGAGCTGCGTGAGATCGGTCGTCAGTTCCTTCGAATCCTGCCATCCCGACAGCGGATTGGACGTCAGTGAGCGGATCATCTGCGCAACGTTGATGCCGCGGATCGCGCCGTCCTGGAACAGCAGGAACGCCGAGCCGCTCAGGTTGCTCATGAGAGCCTGCTGGCTGGCGCCGCTGGAGCGCAAGGCCAGCTTGCCCTGCATCCGCGCTTCGAGCTTGTCGAATCCGGCGACGCTCGAGAGCAGCGGCAGCGCCCGGATGCCGACGAGATCACAGTGCATCGCATAGGCCGGATTGCCCGTGGAGGCGTCGATCACGACCTCGCCACTGGCCTGCCCCTCATAGGCGCCGAGATTGGCGACGGTCGCCTTCAGCAGGCCGCCGGCCAGCGAGGCTTCGAGATCGAGCGGACCGAGGCGAGCCCCGGAGAGAACGACATCCGTCGCCGACAGCTTCACGCGCGCATCGACGTAGTTCAGACCCCGCAAGTCGATTGCCGCCGTGCTCCATCCCGACGCGGCGGCAGAGCCCTGCGCGGCAGGCGCTCCCAAGTCGAGCCGGCGAACGTCGAGATCGACCTTCACCAGCGGCTTGCTCGCCAGATCGACCGAGGCCCAGCCGTTGAAATCGCCGTCGCCAAGCGTGCCGCTGAGGCCGTTGATCATCACCACCGGGCCATTCAGCCGAACGTCGGCGCGGCCGGCAAGACTCCCGCGGAATGCAGAAGCCATGTCGATCTTGAAATCGACCGGCAGCGTCTGGCGCTCAATAGGCAGCGCGGGCGCGGCCGCTGTGAGGTCGAAGGTCACCGGACGGTCGCCGGCCCGGGCCGTACCCGTGATCTTGACCTTGCCATCGGACAGAAACGCCGTCGCGCCGATGCCCTCGAGTCGATTCTCGACGCGGTCGCGCGGGTTGGAGAGGATGACGGCGCCGTCCCTGACGGTGATCCGTTCGATCCGGGCCGCAGGCGCCGCTTCCGACTTCGCCGAGGCACGACTGCGCGGCGCATTGTCCCGCAGCCGTTCGCGCAGCAGCGGCAGATAAAGTGTGGGCTTGTCGATGATGATCTCGCCGATGTCGGGCCGGCCGGACCACAGGCTCGACAGCGCCATGTCGGCCTGCAGCTTGCCGATCGTCAGCCGATTGTTGCCGTCCCGCTCCTTCGGATCCTGCAGGGTGATGTCCGTCAGGGTCGCATGCAGCGACGGCCACAGGCTGACGCTCGCCGAGCCGGCGATGCTCAGGCGATAGCCGGTGTCACGCTCGACGCGGTCCTGGATGGCCACCGTGAGGAAGCTCGCCGGAAGTCCAAAAGCCAGCGCCAGAGCCAGCACGACGATGACGGCGCCAATCAAACCGCCTGCGATCTTCAATGCCTTCATGTCGATGTCCCAAGCGCGAGGCGCGAGCGGTCTCCACGGGTTAGCGTGCGGCAATGCCGACCCGGTTCAATCCGAAATTTTCTCGGAACGAAGACCGCTCCCAGCGCGACCAAAATAGTCGGAAGCCCGTGCGTCATTATGTGACTTATGACACACTTCCGCCCGGGGGGTTTCTGTAACTGAGGCTTTGAACCGTTGCCGAAGGTATAGTGATGAGCAAGCAGGCCGAATTTGCGGTCATTCTGAAGATGAACCCGATGTTCGCCGACCTCGGCGCGGACGAGCTGCAGCGAATCTCGAGCCTCTGCCACACCCAGCATCTGTCGGCGGGCGAGGTGCTGTTCCAGAAGGGCGACCCCGGCAATGCCCTGTTCGGGGTGCGGCGCGGCCAGATTCGCATCGAGACCGGTGCCACCGACGGCAGCCGGCTGACGCTTAACTTCATGGGGCCCGGCGATCTGTTCGGCGAGGTCGCCGTGCTGGACGGGCAGGAGCGCACGGCCGACGCCACCGCCGGTGAAGCGACCGAACTGTTCGTGCTTCGCCGCGAGGATTTCCTCAGCTTCCTGGAACGTGAGCCCAAGGTGGCGATCAGGATCATTCAGCTGCTGTGCCAGCGCATCCGCTGGCAGAGCGAGCGAATGGAGGAATCGGTGCTGCAGCCGCTGCCGGTCCGGCTGGCACGCCGGCTGTGCGCCCTGGCGGAGGATTTCGGCTCCGAGGTTCATATCTCGCAGGAACAGCTTGGCATCTTCGTCGGCGCGGCGCGTGAAAGCGTGAACCGCCAGTTGCAGGCCTGGCGCAAGGACAAGATCCTGGATCTGCAACGCGGCCGCATCCTTCTGCATGACCTGACCAAGCTGAACACGATCGCACGCAACGACTAATTGGCCGAGCGCGCAGCGTCGCTCACCGCAAATTTGTCGATTGCGGGTCCGGTCCATGGCGGGAACCGCCCGCCATGCATCGTTTCGTATCAGCATCGGCCAAACATGATCGCAATTGGGCCACCACGCCTCACAATTTGCGACATGAACTCTTTTTAACAATTCTAACAGGGTTCAATCCGGCAGCGGAGAGTTCCATTTGCTCGCGCGCGGCGGCGCGCGGGGTGGAGCTTTGCGCGCCAGGCAAGCGTGGTTGGAAGTGACGTCATGAGTCTTGCGTTGCCGGCAATCGCCATCGAGGCCAGTGGTTCTGTTGGCCGTTGGCGCAGAGCTCTCGCGGTCTGGATCGACGCCGTGGAGGACGGCTGGGCCGTTCCGGCCTTGATCATCGGGTTCGTCGCGGTCTGGATGGTGTATTTCTCGATCGCCTATCTCGGGGGCGATCTCCACCAGGACGTGATCGAGACCTGGTCGCTTGGACGCAGCTTCGACTGGGGTTCGACCAAGCATCCGCCGCTGATGGGCTGGGCGGCGTGGGCCTGGACCACCGTGTTTCCGCTGACCAACTGGTCGTTCAACCTGCTGGCGCTGACCAACGCAGCCGTCGGCCTCTTCGCCGTCGACCTCATCACCCGGCGTTTCGCGCGCGGTGACAAGCGGCTGGTCGTACTGCTGTTGCTCATGCTGCTGCCGGTCTATCAACTGCATGCGCAGCGCTTCAACGCCAACGCCGTGCTGCTGTCGAGCTGGCCGCTCTCGACGTGGTGTTTCCTGCGCTCGTTCGAGACGCGTCACGTCGGCTGGGCCATCGCGGTCGGCCTGACCGGGGCGCTCGCGATGCTCGGCAAGTACTACTCGGTCTTCCTGATCGCGAGCTTTGCGGTCGCAGCGTTGTGCCACGGCGAGCGTCGGGCCTATTTCACCTCGCCCGCGCCGTGGATCGCGGCGCTGTCCGGCCTGGTCGCGCTGGCGCCTCATATCTATTGGCTGGCCACGACCGGCGCCCAGCCGTTCTCGCATGCAATCGAGCATCACGTCGGCAAGACCGCCGTGGCCGCCCTGGTCGAGGGCAGCGGCTTCCTGTTGGCGATGGCCGGCATCGCCGGTATCCCCGGCCTCATATGGCTCGCCATGACGCGGCCTCGCCCCACCCGCGTGCTGAACGATGCGCTCAGCCTCGACTCCGGACTCCGGCTGCTGGCGATGATCAGCATCGGGACCGTGGTGTTCCCCGCACTGGTCTCGATCGTGTTCGGCACCGACATGCCGCCGCTGTGGGGCCTGCAGGGCGTCTTCCTGTTCGTCATCGTGATCGTGTGTGGCGCGAGCTATCACGCCCCCCGCGACATCACTATCAATCTCGCCGTGGCGACGATCGCGATCGCCGCATTCGCGGCCACCGTCGTGGCGCCCCTCCATGCAGTGTACCGGAACTACGTTCCGTTGAACGAGGGTCGCAACTTCTATGAGCCGGCCGTGACCGAGCTGGACCGCCTGTGGCAGACGGCATCGAACGGCGTCCTTCCCGCCGTCGGCGGCGATGACGGCCTCGCCTTTGCCGCAGCGTTCTACAGTCCCGACCATCCGCACTATGAAATGGCGCTGGTGCACCCGCATGAGCTGCAACCTCCGTCCGAAGCGCTGACTGCGCAGGGCTGGGCGGCGCTGTGCTACGACACCGACATCTCCTGCATCTCCGGCATGCAAGCCGCGGCGGCGCAGGCGCGGCGTTCGGTGCGGGCCGATTTCACGCTCCGGACCAAGCTGTTCGGCCTGGAAGGCGCCAGCCAGGGCTTCGTTGCCCTGATCGTGCCGCCTGAGACCGCCGCGCCAGTCGACGGCGCCCCGAGCGGGGGTCTCGATCTCAGCGCACGCCGCCGCATGCCCTCGACCGCGAACTGAAACAGCTCGTTCTGGTACGTCATCTCATTCCGCTGCCGGCGACATCGCCGGCGGCGGCTTTGGCTGATGCGCCGGCTCCGACCCATGGCCGGACTGCGCCTCGTCGGCGGCATCGCCGGAAGAGACGATCAGCTTGCGGCCAAGGCGGGCGAACAACGCGCCGACATCGTCCATCACCAGGAACATCGCCGGCACGAACAACAGCGACAGCACGGTCGAGAACACCAGGCCGCCGATCACGGCGAGCGCCATCGGCGAGCGGAACTCGCCGCCGGCACCGACCGCGAGCGCGCTCGGCATCATGCCGGCGACCATCGCGATCGTGGTCATCACGATCGGACGGGCCCGCTTCATGCCGGCATCGATGATCGCCTCATCACGCCTGACGCCGGCATGAATCGCCTCGACCGCGAATTCCACCAGCATGATCGCGTTCTTGGTGACGATGCCCATCAGCATCATCATGCCGATATAGACCGGGATGGTGAGCTGCTTGCCCGTCAGCATCAGCGCGGCGATCGCGCCGCCGATCGACAGCGGCAGCGAGAACAGGATCGTGATCGGCTGCAGGAAGGTGCCGAACAGCAGCACCAGCACGGCGTAGACGATCATCAGGCCCGCCGTGATCGCCGTGATGAAGCCCGACGCCAGCTCGTTCAGGCTCTCGGCATCATCGGACGGGATCAGCTTGACGCTGGCCGGCATGCTCTTTCTGACCGGCAGCTCGTCGATCTGCTTGGTTGCATCGCCGAGCGCCGCAAGTCCGACGAGGTCGGCGGCGACGGTTGCCTGCCGCCCGCGATCGTAGCGGCTGATGCTGGTCGGGCCCTGGTCGAGCTTGATGTCGGCGACGACGGCCAGCGGCACGCCGCCCTTTTCGCCGTACTGCCCGAGCGGCACCCGCAACTGTTCGAGGATCTTCACGTCGCTGCGCGCCGCGTCCTCGAGCTGCACCCGGATCGGGACCAGCCGGCCGCCGGCGTCATACTTCGCCAGCGCAGGTCCAACATCTCCGATCGTGGCGACGCGGATCGTCTGCGACAGGCTTTCGGTCGACACGCCCAGACGTGCCGCCAGATCCGCGCGCGGCTGCACCCGCAACTCCGGCCGGTCGAGCGAAGTGTCCGACACCACGTTGGAGATAATCGGAATCCGCTTCATCTGCGAGGCGAGCTCGCTCGCAACGTTGTCGACCAGCTTGGGATCCGAGCCCGTCAGCACCAGCTTGATCGGGCGCAGACCATTTTCGTCGGTGAACCAGAAACGGATGTCCGGAATGGTTTCGAGATCCTTGGTGATCTCGAGCTCGAGCTCTTTCTGGGTAATCTTGCGCTCGGTCTTCGGCGTGTAGTTGACGATCATTCCGGCGCGACGAACCTCCATCGCGCCCTGAAGCCGGCCGCCGTCGACGAACACGCTGCGGACCTCGGGCCGCTTGCGCAGGCGCGCGACGATGTCCTCGGTGACCTTCTCGGTGTAGGCGAGCTGCGCGCCTGGCGGCAGCTCGATCGCGAGCAGCGATCGCGCCGCGTCCTGCGCCGGCAAGAACCCTTGCGACAGCAGCGTCGTGCTCCAGATCGAGGCAGCGAAGATCCCGATGCCGAGCAGCACCGTGACAAAGTAGTGCTTTACCGACCACGTCACGATGCGCTGATAGGCACGCAGGATGAACCCCGGCGGCGGATCGTCGTGCTTGTGGTCCTTGAGGAAGTAGGCCGCCAGCATCGGCGTGACGAAGCGCGCCGCCAGCAGCGAGAAGAACACCTGCACCGAGACGGTGATGCCGAACTGCTTGAAGAACTGTCCGGCGATGCCGGACATGAAGCTCGCCGGCGCAAAGATCGCGATGATGGTGAGGCTGATCGCGATGACCGCGAGCCCGATCTCGTCGGCGGCATCGAGCGCCGCGCGATAGGGCGACTTCCCCATCCGCATGTGGCGCACGATGTTCTCGATCTCGACGATGGCGTCGTCGACGAGAATACCGGTCGACAACGTGATCGCCAGGAACGACACCATGTTCAGCGAGAAGCCGAGAATATCCATCGCCCAGAAGGCCGGAAAGATCGACAGCGGCAGCGAGATCGCCGCGATCACCGTGGCCCTGAAGTCGCGCAGGAACAAGAGCACGATGATGACGGCCAGGATCGCGCCCTCGAACAGGGTCGAGATCGCCGCTTCGTAATTGCCCTTGGTGAAATCGACCGACGTATCGATCAGCTTCAGCTCGACGTCGGGATGGGCGGCCCTGACCTGGTCGATGCGCTTCTGGACCGCGGCGGCGACGACCACATCGCTGGCGCCCTTGGCGCGCTTGATGCCAAGCGCGACCACCGGCTCGCCGTTGAAGCGCGCAAAGGTGCGCCGATCGGCAATCGTGTCGGTGACCGTCCCGAGATCGGCGAGCCGGACCTCGCCGCCGCCGAACAAGGGAATCATCGTGTTGGACAGCTCGTTCAGCGTCTTGGCGCCGGCAAGCGTGCGGATCGCCTGGTCGTTCTTGCCGATCTCGGCGCGGCCGCCGGCGACGTCCACATTGGTGCCGCGCAGACTCTGGCTGACATTGACGGCGGTGAGACCCATGGCCTGCAGCCGGTCGGGATCGAGCGAGACCAGAATCTCGCGCTCGACGCCGCCGATGCGCTCGACCTGGCTGACGCCGCGCACGCCCTGCAGCTCGCGCTTGACGACGTCGTCGACGAAGAACGACAGCTGCTCCGGGGTCTTGCCCGGTGAGATCGCCGCATAGGTGACGATCGGCAGGCCGATCTTGTCGACGCGCGAGATCAGCGGCTCGGTGACGTTCTGCGGCAGGTCGGAACGAACCCGGGTGACGGCGTCCTTGACGTCGTTGATGGCGCGATCGGTGTTGGTCTCGAGCGCGAACGTAATCGTCGTCACCGACAGGCCGTCGGTGATCAGCGACTGGATGTGGCGCGCGCCCTCGACGCCGGAGACGCCGTCCTCGATGATCTTGGTGACCTGGGATTCAAGCTCCGACGGCGCCGCGCCGAACTGCGCCACCGCGACCGAGATCACCGGAATGTCGGCGTTCGGCAGCCGGGTGACCGCGAGCTTGGTGAAGCTCATCCAGCCCAGGATCAGCAGGATGATGGAGAAGAGGATCGACGGCAGCGGGTTCCTGATCGACCATGCCGAAATGTTCAGTGCCATCAGCGTACCCGCGTGCGATCGATGTCTTCGGCAAACATGGTCTTGATCTGGTCGCCATCGTGCAGCGAGCTGCCGGCGTCGGCCACCACGATTTCTCCCTCTGTCAGCCCGTCGAGGATCTCGCTCGCCGTATCCGACACCAGGCCGACCCGCACCCGGCGGGTCTCGATCGTGTTGCCCTTCACGACCTGGATGGTGAGATGATCGATCGCCGTATTGGGCACGGCGACGCCACAGCTTCGCCGGGCATCGATATTGGCGCGCGCGAACATGCCGGGCTTGAGCGACGGATTGCTGGTCAGCGCGATGCGCACATGGCCCAGCTGGGTGGTCCGGTCGACCTGCGGCGCCACCACGCGCAGGCGGCCGACAATGTCGGGTAGGTTGTCGCGAGTGATGCGCACCGGCGCGCCCGTGCCGAGCTTCAGGAGATGAACGCTCGGAACCTCGGCGTCGAGCTCCAGCTCGTTGTTCACGGCGATGCGGAACATCGGACCGGCCTGCGGCGAGGCCGGCGCACCGGCGATCGTGCGGACCTCGGTGACGAGTCCTGCGGCCGGCGCGCGCAGCGACACCGGCCGGTTCGCGGCCGCCGCCGGCGCTCCCGGCTGTGGCGGTGACGGCGTCAGGCGCGCCAGCTCCTGGTTCTCGGTAACGGTGTCGCCCTCCTTGACCAGGACGTCGATGACCCGCGAGCTTTCCTGATCGGCGCCGACCACCGCCTCACGGCGGGCCACGACGAAGCCGGTGACGCGCACCAGATCTGAGAAGCAGGCCTTCACCGCCTTGGTCACCAGCACCTGGGCCTGCATCGGCGGCTCCTCGGCGGTGTGATGGGGACGATGCTCATACCAGTAATAGCCGGCGAACAGGGCCACGAAGACGACCGCACTGGCCGCGGACTTGAGGGATTTTGGCAGCTTCATCGGCAGGGTGATCCGGTCGGCGCGAGATGCGGGTTATGGATGCTGCGAATTTGGCACGGGGCGCCCCGACAAGGCGATGCGCCCCGCAATCCTGCGGGACGCATCCGGCCACCTCGATCTCCGGCCACGCGACCTCCGACGGCGCTTGATGGACGCGACGCTACTTGGCCGCCGCCGTCTTGCTCTGCATGTTGACGACCTGAACGCGGCGATTCACCTCGGCGAGCGGCTGGCTCGGATCCTTCAGCTTGCTCTTGCCATAGCCCACCGTCACCAGGTCGGCGCCGGCGATGCCGAACTTCTCGACCAGATAGCGCTTGATCGAATCGGCGCGGCGCTCGGAGAGATCCTGATTGTAGGCCTCGCCACCGGCGGCATCGGTATGACCGGCGACGACGAAGGTCGACCCTTTCAGCTCGGCGTTGGTCAGCGCCCGGCCGAGCGCCTGCACCGACGGCAGCGACTTCTGGCTGATGTTGGCGGAGTTGTAGTCGAAGGTGATCTCGAGGTCGATGTTCGGCTTGGTCTTGGCGACCGCCGCGATCTCCTCGCGCTCGGCAGTGGACAGCGACCGCGTCGAGCGGCCGCGAATGCTCTGCAGGAACTTGTCCTGCTCCGGCGCGACCGCGGGTGTGGCCTCCGACGGCGGCGACATCGACAGTCCCCGCGTCAGCGGCTTCTTCTGCCCGGCCAGGGCGCGGACGATCTGATCCTCACTGACATCATCGGCCGCGAAAGCCGGCATCGTGCCGAACAAAGCGGCCGCGCTCAGGACCGTCGCGGCCAGGAGAGCCGTCAGGCCGGCGGTCATGGTCGAATTCGTTTTCGGTGCGGTCATTGCCAATCCCTCCTCACGCGAACTGATCGTCCCGGTCTCCGCCGCGCCCGGCGCGACACCCGGCTGTTCGCTGTTATGTCGGTCCGGCCTGCCGCATGGTTCGAGCCGGCCGGCCGACGCGCGCAACAAATCAGCGCACGCCGTAGGCTTCGAACTCGCGGACGATGTTGGGGTCCATCGCCTTGGCGTTGGCGATGTCGAGCGCGCCCTCCTGCGCGGCGCCGTTACGCTGCTTGGCGAGACCGCGGCCATACAATGATGACGTCAGGCGCGGATTGATCTTCAGCGCCGCATCGAAATCGGCGATGGCGTTCTTGACCGCGCCGCTCTTGAGGTTGACCAGCCCGCGGCTATCGAGCGCGTCCACGAAATTCGGCCGCAGCCGCAGCGCCTCGTTGCAGTCGCGCAGCGCAGGTTGCAGCTCGCCGACGACGGTGCGCGCCCAGCAGCGGTTGTTGAGCGCCTCGACGTCCTTTGGATTGATTCGGATGGTGTCGTCGAAATCGCGGATCGCCTGCGCGTAGGCGCCCTTGCTCGCATACACCTGGCCGCGTCGGTACAGCGCGCCGGCATCCTCCGGATTGGCCGCGATCTTGGCGCTCAGGCTCTTGATCGTCGGATCGTCGGCGAACGGATCCTGCGCGGGCGCTGCTGGGGCCGCGGGCGCAGCAGGCGCGGCGGGCGCGACGTTCGCGATCACGGGAGATGGCGCGGGCGCCGGCGGCGCCGGAGCAACCGGCGCGGGCGACGGGGTATCCACCTTCTGCACCGGCGTCGGCTGCGGCGCGGGCGGAGCCGGCGGCAGCGGTGACGGCACCGGCGGCGCCACCACGACCTGCGTCGGGGTCGGCGCAGGTACAGGTGCAGGCGCCGGCGCCGGCGCGGCATTGCTCTCGGCCGGCGGCGGCCTGACGCCATTGCCCGGCACGAAGGAGAAGTCCTCCGCCAACGACGACGAGATCCACGGCACCTGCTCGCTGCGCGAGGCGCGGGTGACGCCGACGCGGGTGCGGTTCAGCGTCTCCTCGGCGGTGAGGTCGGGAACGCGGATCTCCTTCAGGAGCTCCTGCACGAACAGGCTGCGATCGCGCCCGCCATCCGTCACGACAGCGGACAGCGCCGCCGAGTACATCACCAAAGTACCGCTCGGTGCGATGACCGGCGCGAGGCCGGCCGAGGCGGTGCGGAACCTGCGCTCATAGGGATTGCGCCGGGAAGCATCGAGCAGCGCGATCTTCACGCCGGCGCCGCGGCTGTTGATCTCCTGCAGCACCTGCTCGAGGCTGATGCCGTCGCGCCGCACGTCGGCCTCCTGCCAGATCTGCGCATCGACCGGGATCATGTAGCTCTGCCGGCTCGACTGGATGCCGTAGCCGGAGAAGAACAGCAGCGCCACCGAGCCCGGCTTGATCTTGCCATAGAGCCGATCGAGGCCGCGGCGCATCGCGTCGCCGCCGGCATTTTCCAGCGTCTCGACGCTGAAACCGTCACGCTTCAACTCGTCGGTGAGATCGCGGGCATCGTTGACCGGTTCCTTGAGCGGCGCGTCAGCATCCGGATATTTCGCATTGCCGATCACCAGGGCGAAGCGGTCGCCGGCCGCGTGCGCGGGCCAGGAGACAACGGCCGAGAACGCGACGGAGAACATCAGGCCGAGCGGCAACAGCAGGCGGAAAGTCATCACGATGGCGGTCCAGCGGTCAGCAATCAGGCGCCGTCCAGCTTGCGCCGCGGCGACCATATCCCACGCGTCAGGCATTATCAAATCGCCGTGACGGCACGTCAACCGCTTGCAGAGGTTGACGAATCGTCTGAGGCGGCGACCGCCCGCAGGAGCCTCTTGCGAGCTGCGGGCCATGACACGAGCGGACCATGCAACGATCCCGATGTCCTGCAATGTGAGATGCCTCACGCTGTGTCGCGGCAGCGCACCGTCCGGTTCGACCGCCACCGCGATTGGCGTCGATGCGATTGACCTCGATCCCCGCCGATGGCTCGATGACAGCCGCGCTCAACCAACGAGAAGGCCATCATGGGGAACGCCGCCGAGATCTACGCGCTGCGCTATGCGACGATGTCGCCGCGCACGCCGCATATGAACTTCCTGCAGCCCGATCCGCACGACAGCACGGCGCAGGACCTCGACTATTTCGTGTGGCTGATCCGCCGTGACGGGCGTGACATCCTGGTCGACACCGGCTTCAACGCCGCGGAGGCCGAGATTCGCCATCGTACCCTGACGCGCGATCCGATCGATGCGCTCGCTTCCTTCGGCGTTGCGGCGGCCGACATCCGCGACATCATCGTGACCCATCTGCACTACGATCACGCCGGCAATCTCGACCGCTTCCCGAACGCGCGCTTTCACCTGCAGGAGCGCGAGATGGCGTATGCGACCGGACGCTGCATGTGCAACGGCATGCTGCGCTACCCGTTCACGGTCGAGCACGTCACCACGATGGTGCGCCACGTCTATGGCGAGCGCGTCACCTTCCACAACGGCGACGGCGAGGTCGCGCCGGGCGTCACCGTGCACCGGGTCGGCGGCCATTCCGACGGGCTGCAGGTGGTGCGCGTCGACACCGCGCGCGGCCCGGTCGTGCTCGCCTCCGACGCCGCGCATTACTACGCCAACCTGCAGCGCCGCAGCCCGTTTCCGATCGTGCTCAACATCGGCGACATGATCCAGGGCTGGGAGATCATCGAGCGCCTCGCCGGGCATCCGGATCGATTCATTCCGGGCCACGATCCGCTGGTGACCGAACTCTATCCGCGCGTGAGCGAGGCGGCCGATGCCTACGCACTGCATGTGGCGCCGTCTCGGTCGTTTGCGAGATAGCGGCGCGGCAGGACCAAGTGACGTGACAGGAATGAGCATCGTTTCCGCCATCCCGAGGCGGTGCTGATTTTCTTCGCCGTCATCGCCCGGCTCGAACGGGCGATCCAGGACTCCGAGACGGACAGGCTCAATCACCACGGCCGCGGCGTACTGGACCACCCGCCTGCGCGGGTGATCGACGAAGCGCCGCGCGAACATGACACTTCGGTCTCGCGGCGCGTTTCGCGTCCGAGCTTTACTCATCGAGACACCCTCTTCTGAACAGAGGGCGCAGGGAGAGCCAGGCCTCGGCTGAGGCCTGCGGTCCGCCTGCGAGAAAAAATGCAGGCGGCAGAACCACAGGTACAGCCGAATGACCCGGCGGGCTCAAGCGGTGGTCGCAACACCAAGTGTTTTCATTCGTGACAGCAGCTCGTCAAGCGCTTCTGCTGGAGTTTTCCATCCTAGCGTCTTTCTCGGTCGGGAATTGAGCGCTGCGGCCACGGCGGCGATCTCGTCAGCATCGTAGACGCTCAGATCGGTACCTTTCGGGAAGTACTGCCGCAGCAGGCCATTCGTGTTCTCGTTCGTGCCACGTTGCCAGGGGCTTCTTGGATCGCAGAAGTAGATCTGAAGGTCTGTATCGATCTTGAGGTCACTGTGTTGAGCCATTTCGGTCCCCTGATCCCAGGTTAGCGAGCGGCGGAGTTCTTTGGGCAAGGTGACGATGGTGCGCGTGATCGCATCGCGTACCGCTTCAGCTCCGTGTCCGGAGAGCGCAGGCCCATCCTTCGTACGTGGGCCATCGTCAAACCCCGGCAGCCGTGGAAGGTGCAGGAGCATTGTAAACCGCGTGCTGCGTTCGACCAGCGTGCCGATTGCCGAGCTGGCGGAGCCGACGATCAGATCTCCTTCCCAATGTCCCGGCACAGCTCGATCCGCGACTTCGGCCGGACGCTCACTGATCATGATCTCTGGCGATATGAAGCCTTTGCTGCGCTTCCGCGTACGCGCTCGGGGCACGCGCAGCGCACGTCCCGTTCGCAAACAGGACGACAACTCGCGTTTCAGCGCTCCTCGGCCCTGAACAAAAAGCGCCTGGTAAATGGCTTCGTGGCTGATGCGCATCGCCTCGTCATCCGGGAAGTCGATCGGTAAGCGCCGGGCAATCTGCTCGGGACTCCACGCTTTCGTCCACCCCTGATCCTGGCTAGAGCCCGCACGACCGGCCTTCCGCCGAACGCCGCCTGGAGGTGCGACAAACCCTGCAAGCCGCTCTTCAACATAAGCGCGCAAGGCGGCGTTGCTTGCAAGCTTGCTCGGCTTAGGACGCCGGGCCGATCGATCTGCATGCCACTGGGCGGCCGTCGCCCGATAGGCCATCTTGCCGCCGTGCGTGGCCGCATTGCGATCGAGTTCACGGGAGATGGTCGAGGGAGATCGATTGAGACGCCGCGCTATCTCTCGTACAGAATGGCGCTGCGCATTCAGCAGCGCAATCTCTTCGCGCTCAGAAAAAGAGAGGTGCCGTCCGGAGAGCGGCTTCGCTGAAGGTCGGAACATTGCCGGTGCCACGCCGCCCGCTTTTCGAAATAATCGGGGGCCGACAGCATCCGATAATCCAGCAGCCAGCGCAGCATTCTCGCTGTTCAACCCAGCGGCAATCCCACGCCAAAATTTCTGCTGTTCCGCACGCCCCGCAACTGGTGGGCGCCCCAATGATCCCAGCTTGCCCCGCGTTGACCGTTTCTTTCGAATGCCCATCGCAACCTCCTCATCGAGTGTTGCGACGACCAATTGAATCCACCCCCGGCCCTCCCTGCGCGATGGCTTTACGATTTATACGCAGTCTCCTCGGTGACCGGCTTGTTTGTCACCGTGGCGACGACGCGCGCATCACGCGCGCCGCGCGGACCTCAGCGTCGGGAGGCCAGGACCCTGCGACTTCACCGTCCGCAGCATGGCGTACGTCCGCGTGCTCTCACGCTGCGCCCCGCCGCGGCCATCGCATCCCACCTCAACGCGTCGTGACGTTCGCGAAAGCGCCCCTCTTCAATGAGGCGGGACGGGCGGAAGTCTCCACCTGATTTGCCCGACGGCACAAGCGATTTCTTTTTTACCGAACATCTGGACAGCCCAGATCAAGTTGAGATGACTGAATAAATTGGCCGCTACGCGCAGATGCAGCTTGACGTGCTCCGTCATTGCGAGGAGCGAAGCGACGAAGCAATCCAACCGCCCCGGAATGATTGTGAACATTCAATGCAGCTCCACCTTCGCCTTCTTCGCCAGGTGGTCACCGAGGAATCGCACGTCCCAGTTGGTCAGCCGCACGCAGCCATGCGACTCCGACTTGCCGACCTTGGACGGCTCGGCCGTGCCGTGGATGCCGTAGCCGTTGCCGACCGACAGGCCGATCCAATAGGCGCCGACCGGGTTGTTCGGGCCGGGCTTGATGGTGAACGGCTTGCGCGACTTGACGCCCTTGAACTCGTAGTCCGGATTGTAGCGGTAGTTGGGATCGGCATCCCGCGAGGTGACCTTGAAGGTGCCGTCGGGCGTCGGCTTTTCGTCGCTGCCGACCGTGGCGGGAAACACCGCCACCAGCTTGCCGTCGCGGTCGAACGCCTGCACCGTGCCGGCGTCCTTGCTGATGTCGAGCCGCATGATGTCCGGCGACTTCTCGTCCGGCCTGATCACATTGGCGACGGCGATCTGCTCGCCCTCCTTGTCGAAGCTGGCCTTCGGATTGAGCGCCGACAGCAGCGCCTCGCTCATGTGGAATTTCTCGGCCAGCGCCTCGCGCGGCGAGGTGTAGCCGAGCGCCGGCAGGTCCTTCATATCCTCCATGTGCTGTGGCAGCTTCTTCAGGAACGGCCCTTTCACATCGTCGCGGGTGATCGTGTAGGAGACGATCGCCGGCGCCTGGTCGCCGCGCAGCAGCGCCTCCCACAGCTCGGGCGTCAGCTTCGCATCACCGGCAAGCTCCTTGGCGCGCGCGAACGCGGCGAGCGCCTTGCGCGCATTGTCGCCGAAGCGGCCGTCGATCTCGCCGGGAGAGACATGCGCGCGATCGAGCAGCACCTGGACGCGGATCGCCACCGGATCCATCTTCTCCTCGGCAGGCGGCCGCTTGCGCAGCTCGGCGCTGTTGACGGCGTCGGCGGTGAGCTCGGCGGAGAGCGCAGGCGTGACGACGACGGCGCAGAGCAGAAGCGGTATCCAGAGCCGAAGCATGGTCGTGAGTCCCAAGTGAAAGACGGCTGACATTCGGCAGCGTCAACGGCGACCCGGCCGAGAAGTTCGGCACCATCGGCTGAACGTCGCGGCATCCTGGCGCGACTACCAGGGACGCGGGTCGGCTGGCCCGGCGGCGGTGCGTCTGCTATCCCGGCGACAGCCGTGCAATGAATTGGGTTCGCGAGGATCGGTTTCGGATGGGACATGCCGCAATTGCCGCCACGATGCGCCGGATGCCGATGCTCGCCGCCGCCGGCCTGCTGGCGATGATCCAGGCTGCGGCAGCCGATGACGGCGCGCCGAAGGGCGCCGCGGTCAGCGTGCTCAAGGCGACCAAGGCCTGCTTCGACAACACGGTCGAGGTGTCCGGCATGGTGCTGGCGCGCGACGAGACCGCCGTCAGGCCAGATCGTCCCGGCCTGAAGGTCGCGGAGGTGCTGGTCGATGCCGGCGACACCGTCACGGCCGGACAGAACCTGGCGCGGCTGACGCCGCCGGAGGGCGGCACGATCATGATCCAGGCGCCGGTCGCGGGCACCATCCTGTCGTCGAGCGCCACCATCGGGGCGTTCGCCTCCGGTCGCGGCGAGGCGCTGTTCTCGATTCTCGCCCGCAACGAATATGATCTCGTCGGCCTGGTGCCGAGCGCCCAGCTCGGCAAGCTCGCAGTCAACCAGACGGCGCGGATCCGCATCGTCGGGGCCGGCGAGGTCGAGGGCAAGATCCGAAGGGTGGCGCCGACCGTCGAGCCGAACAGCCAGCTCGGCCAGGCCTTCATCGGCATCACCGGCACGGCGCGGTTGCTGGTCAATTCGTTCGGCCGCGCCGTGATCAAGATCGGCCAGAGCTGCGGCGTCGCGGTGCCGCTGACCGCCGTGCTGTACGATCCCGACGGCACGGTGGTGCAGGTGGTCCGGGCTCAGCGGATCGAGACCAAGCGGGTCGAGATCGGCCTGATGGCCGGCGGCCAGGTCGAGATCCGCGACGGCCTCGCCGAGGGCGACGTCGTCGTCACCCGCGCCGGCGCGCTGCTGCGCGAGGGCGACCCGGTGCGGCCGGTGATGGCGAGCAATTGAAAGACGCGACGCCGCAGGGGTCTGAGGGGCACGCGGCCCCACCCTCCCCCGGAGGGGGAGGGTCGTCGCGCGGCGCGCCAGCGTCGTGCGGCGGGGGGTGGAGCCAGGGATGACGGTGCAAGTGGAGAGATCACCCCACCCCGCCCCACGGTTCGCTTCGCTCGCCGTGAGGCGACCCTCCCCCTCCAGGGGAGGGTGGGAGGCCGCCGAGAGGGCGGAGCATCTCAGGCGCGGGACAGGCTAAGCTCAGCTGCCGGCGTTCGCGACGTCGGCGCTGAAGCGGATGTCCTCGACCAGCGAGGATGACACGGTCGGCACCTGCTCGCCGTCGGAGCTGCGGGCGATGGCGTTGCGGGTCTTGTTGAACACGGTCTCGGCGCTCGGGCTCTTGCCGAGCTGGTTCAGCAGCTCGCCGACCAGCACGCTGTTCTGGCCCTTCGGATCGTCCAGCACCTTGCCCGGTGTCGCCGACGACAGGATCAGGGCGTTGGCCGGCGCATTGATCGGCGCCAGGCCGTGCGAATAGGCGCGGAAGCGGCGCTCATAGGGATTGCGGCGGGCGGCGTCGATCACCACCAGCTTGGCGCGCGCGCCCTGCTCGCGGACGGTATCGAGCAGGCGCTCGATGCTGGTGCCGTCGCGACGCACGTCGGCTTCCCGCCAGATCTTGGCGTCGACCGGGATCATGTAGCTCTCGCGTCCGGCCTGGATGGCGTAGCCGCCGAAGAACAGCATCACGACCGAGTCGGGCTTGATCCTGGCCTTCAGGCGCTCGACCGCGCGGGCCATGTCGTCCTTGTTGGCATCCTCGACGACATCGACGTCGAAGCCGTCGCGGCGCAGCGCGCCGGTCAGCGCACGGGCATCGTTGATCGGCTGGACGAGCGGCGCGTTCGCGTCGGGATAGTGACCATTGCCGATCACGAGCGCGAGGCGCGCGCCGTTGCCGGTCGCCACGCTGCTCTGCTCGGAGGCCGCGGCCTTGGGCGCCTCGAGCGAACGCTTGTTCAGGGCAGCATGCGCGCCGATCGCGAGCGACACCGTGCAGAGAAGCGCGGCGGCGATCACGGCCGATCGGCGGGAAAGAGAAGGCTGCCTTGCGGTCATCACGTCAATCCTGGTCCGAGCCTGCCCATCGATGCCAAAGGGGTGCACCCTTTGGTCGCGCTGGCGCCTCTGAGGTTTGAGGGGTTGCGAGACGATGTGTCGTCTCAATGCGCGCAAATTGCGGCGCCGCAACGAAGAAAGGCTTAACCCGAACCCGCGTCCCAAGCAACATCGGAACACCATTGACTTTTCAAGCACTTGAAGAGAAACGCAAATTTAACCATGACGGCGATCTCCAAACGGCCCCGGACGGACCGCCGGGAGACCACATTGCCGCCAAATCCGCCTCCCGCGCCGTGACCGCCGTCACGTTGTCTTTGGCCGTCCAGCGTGTCAGTTTGCCCAATGCATGCGCGTGACGCGCCGTTTCCCGGGCGTCTCGAGCAACGCATGCCGCTCGTCCCGCCTTCGACAACCCGCGAGTCCTCGCTTGAGTTTCCAGTATTTCGCCGGCGCGGCCTGTCGCGCACTGACGGCCCGGAAGGATGGGCCCTCGCTGTACGAGGTCTGCGATCCCATCCTGCGCCGGCCCGGCAGCGGCGACCCGCATCTGTCGAAATTCTACCGGACCGCGCTCGGGAACCCGGCGCTGCGCGCATTGCTGCGCCGTGCCGGCCTGCCCGAGTTGAACGATCCCGCTGTTCTCAATGCGCTGCGCGACGCGCTGGTCCTTGCCCGCGACAATCCGACGCCGGACTGGGAGCAGGTCGGCCGCCCCGTCGCCGATCTGGTCGACAGCGTCGCCTTGCACCACCCTGCCCCGCCGCGCCGGACTGCGGCGGCGGCCATGCCGCCGGCCGGCGAGGTCGATCGCGTGATCCGGGCCTGCGGCGCCGACCTGCTCGGCTCGTTCAGGCGCAATGGCTTCATCCCGACCTATGCCGCCTTCAACCTGATCGGCGATCCCGACATGAAGGGCCGCGAGGTCAAGATGGCGCTGCAGGGGCTCGACGCCCGCGGCTACAAGAACTCGACCTTGCTGTTCAACCTCGCCCGCGTCTTCATCGCGCGATCGCCGGCGGCCGCGGTGATCAATCCGCCGTGGCGCGGCATCGCCGAGCCGATGTGGGAGCCGGTGCAGATCCGCCACCGCTCGGCCTATTACGACGCGTTCTTCACCGAGGCGCTGCTGAGCTATCTGGAGACGGGCCTCGCGTCATCGGAGCAGACAAGCGCGGCGCGCAGCGCCATCGCCGCCATGGTCGAGTTCTGCCTGACCATCAGCCGCGAGGAGGTGCGCGGCGCCGACGGCAAGAGCTACAATGTCGTCACCGCGCTGGCGCCGCCGCCGCATCCGCGCTTCTCGCGCTTCTTCACCCAGATCAAGCAGGACCTCGGCTTCGGCATCTACGTGCCGGATTGCGACACCACGGCGTGCTCGTTCTCGGCGGCGACGCAGGCCGGCTCGGACGATCCGATGTTGAGCCAGCCGCTGCTGGATTTCTATGCGGGCTACCAGGTGCGCGCCGGCGGCAACGAGCCGCGCGTGACGGTGCCGATCAACGACAACATCGACTATGAAGGCGGTGTCGCGACCTGGATCGACAGCCTGGCCGGCGAGCGGCCCTACGGCAATGATCTCGATCCGACGTTGAACCTCGACGTGCTCGAGGTATCGTTCCGCAATCTCGGGCGCTGGCAGATCCTGGAGACGCAAGCCCGGCTCGACGTCGTCAGGCGGATCGTCGGCTTCCAGCAGCGGCTGGTGCTGAGCGGGGCCTTCGCCGACCCCCGCTCGCACATCTATTATCTGCCGGAGCTGTACTGCGCCTATTTCGGCCGCTGCTACCACGCCTTCATGGCGCTGCCGCCGGCGGCGCGGCAGGCGATCGATCCCGACGGCGCGTTCGAGCTCATTCGCCTGCGCGTGCTGGCCTATGTCGAGGACGAGCTGATCGGCCGCGAGATGAACCCGTTCGACGCCGCGCTGGCGCTGATCGCGCTCGGCCATCTCGGCGGCGCTGCGGCGAGCTTCGCGCCCGCAGTGCATTGCATCGTGACGTCGTTCGGCGAGGGTGGCCGGCGGCATCCGTACCGCGCCTATGAGTGGAACAAGATGAAGACCCCGACCCGCATCCTCGTCGGCGGCCCCGAGGTCACCTCGGCCTTCGTGCTGATGGGCCTGGCGCTGGCAAAGCGGGTGGCGGTGAACTGATCGAGCGATATGTCAGCGGCCCCGGCGGTGCACTCCCCTCCCCCTTGCGGGGAGGGGAGCACAGCGACGCCCTGGCAATAGCTCGGCTCCTCCTTTCAGCCGCCATCGCGCGAAGTTGAGCGGCTCAGCCAATCACGGCGCTGGAACCGCGGGCCGATCCGCCGCACAATTGCTCCAGCCTTCCCATCCCCAAGGACGACCCGCGCCCGTTGATGTCGATGAAACCAGCTCTGCTCGCGCTCCTCCTGCTGCTGCCCTCCGTCGCGTCCGCGGCCGACATCACCGGGATTCCCAAGATCCGTGAGGCCGATGGGATCACGATCGGGACCACCCGCATCCGGCTCGGCGGCATCGACGCGCCCTCCGTGGATCAGCTCTGCCTCAACAAGAACGGCGAGCGCTGGACCTGCGGCGTGGCGGCGCGTGACGAGCTGATCAAGTACGTCGACGGCAAGAGCTGGACCTGCCATCCGCGCTCGATCGACCGCCGCGGCCGCCAGGTCGCGCGCTGCGACGTCGATGGCGAGGACATCCAGAAATGGCTGGTGCGCAGCGGCTGGGCGCTGGCCTATCGCACCCTCTCGCATGACTACGAGCCCGACGAGGCGGAGGCGCGCGCAGCCAAGGCCGGCATGTGGCAGGGCGCGTTCATCGCGCCATGGGACTGGCGCGTGCGCAACAAGAAGACTGCGATCCTCGGGGCCACCAACCCGCCGGAGGGCGCGCGCAAAATCCTGCTCGCCTCGGCCTCGGGCCCGGTCGCGCCCTCGCCGGACTGCACCATCAAGGGCAATGTCAACGGCGCCGGCGAGTGCATCTATCACACGCCGCAGAGCCGCTGGTACGCGCAGATCAAGATGCACGTCGCCAAGGGCACCCGCTGGTTCTGCTCGGTCGAGGAGGCCGAGGCCGCCGGCTGCCGCGAAACGAGGCGCTGACGGCCCGACCCGCCGGCCTGCCGGGGGCATGCCAGCCCCCCGGCTTCTCCGGCTTTTCTTAATGCGCCGCGCCACGTAAAACGACCATGGGCCGGCCGTGTGCGAGAGCCCGTCACCACCCTCAACCGCCAAACCACATCGCCGAGGACACTGACAATGACCGTTCGCGCGGGCCGGGAGTTTCTGGCCATCCCGGGACCCACCACGATGCCCGACGAGGTGCTGCAGGCGATGCACCGCCCGGCGCTCGACATCTACTCCAAGCAGATGGTCGAGCTGACCGACGGCATCATGTCCGATCTCGGCAGGCTGTTCGCCACCAAGGGCAAGACCTACATCTACATCGCCAACGGTCACGGCGCCTGGGAGGCGGTGCTCTCCAACGTGCTGGCGCGCGGCGACAAGGTGCTGGTGCTGGAGAGCGGCCGCTTCGCGATCGGCTGGGGCAATGCGGCGCGCGCGATGGGCGCCGAGGTCGAAGTGCTCCGCGGCGACTGGCGCCGCGCGGTGCGGCCGGCCGAGGTCGAGGCGCGGCTGCGCGCCGACAAGGAGCACAGCATCAAGGCGATCGTGGTGGCGCAGATCGATACGGCGTCCGGCGTCGTCAACGACGTCGAGGCGATCGGCCGCGCCATCAAGGCCGCGGGCCATCCAGCACTGTACATGGTCGACACCGTGGCCTCGCTCGGCTGCATGCCGTTCGAGATGGATGCCTGGGGCATCGACGTCGCGATGTCCGGCTCGCAGAAAGGCCTGATGACGCCGCCGGGTCTCGGCTTCGTCGCCGCCAATGACCGCGCACTCGAGGCGCACAAGCGCGCCAACATGCGCACGCCCTATTGGGACTGGAGCGAGCGCGAGGGCACCGAGCACTATCGCAAATATGGCGGCACCGCGCCGGTGCATCTGCTGTTCGCACTGCGCCAGGCCATGGACATGCTGTTCGCCGAAGGACTGCCGCATGCCTTCCGCCGCCATGAGCTGTTGGCTGAGGCCGTGCGCCGCGCGGTGGCGAAGTGGAGCGAGGGCCAGGTGATCGGCTTCAACATCGCAGACGCCGCCGAGCGCTCCAACACCGTGACCACTGTGCTGGTCGGCGAAGGTTATGATCCGGCCGTGTTGCAGACCTACTGCAAGGAGCAGTGCGGCGTCGTGCTCGGCACCGGGATCGGCGATCTCCAGGGCCAGGCGTTCCGCATTGCCCATATGGGCCATGTCAACGCGCCGATGGTGCTGGGCACGCTCGGCGTGATCGAAATGGCGCTGGTGGCGTTGAAGATTCCGCACGGCCGCGGCGGCCTCGACGCCGCGATCCAATGGCTCGGCGAGAGCGTGACCCCGTAAAGGACGACATGACCGACTTGAGCACCAAGGCGCCGGTGGCGCCGCGCCATCCGCACAGCTTCACCCGTCACGGCATCACCGTAAGCGACGACTATGCGTGGCTGAAAGACGCGCGGTGGCAGGAGGTGCTGCACGATCCGTCGCTGCTGGATGCTGATATCCGCGCCTATCTCGAGGCCGAGAACGCCTATGCGGAATCCGTGCTCGGCCACACCTCACCGCTGCAGAAGAAGCTCGTCGCGGAGATGCGCGGCCGCATCAAGGAGGACGATTCCTCGGTGCCGTCGCCAGACGGGCCCTACGCCTATTTCCGCAAGTATCGCGAGGGCGGCCAGCACGAGCTGTTCTGCCGGACGCCGCGCAACGGCGGGGCGGAGACGATCGGGCTCGATGGCGATGCGCTGGCGCGAGGCCACGACTATTTCAAGTTCGGCGGCAGCAGGCATTCGCACGACCACAAGCGCGTCGCCTGGAGCGCCGACACCAAGGGCTCCGAATATTTCACCATCCGCGTCCGCGACTGGGATAGCGGCAACGATCTCGACGACGTGGTCGAGGAGACCGACGGCGGTGTGGTGTGGTCACGCGATTGCACGAGCTTCTTCTACGTCAAGCTCGACGACAATCACCGCCCGATGCAGGTGTGGCGGCATAAGCTCGGCACCAGGCAGGCCGATGACGCGCTGGTGTACGAGGAGAAGGACACCGGCTGGTTCACCCATGTGCACGAGTCGACGTCGGGCCGGTTCTGCGTCATCGCCGGCGGCGACCACGAGACATCAGAACAACGGTTGATCGATCTCGATGCTCCCGAGGCGCCGCCGCGCCTCGTGGCCGCGCGCGAGAACGGCGTGCAATATTCGATCGCCGACCGCGGCGATGAGCTGTTCATCCTGACCAATGCCGACGGCGCCATCGACTTCAAGATCGTCACCGCGCCGCTGTCCGCGCCCGAGCGCGCCAACTGGCGCGACCTCATTCCGCACCGCGCCGGCATCTACGTACTGGACCACGATCTGTATGCCGGGCACCTCGTGCGGCTGGAGCGCGCCAATGCGCTTCCGTCGATCGTCATCCGCGATCTCGCATCCGGCGAGGAGCACGCGATCGCCTTCGACGAAGGCGCCTATTCGCTCGACGCGATGGGCTCCTACGAGTTCGACACCACCAATCTGCGCTTTGCCTATTCGTCGATGACGACGCCGTCGGAGGTGTGGGACTACGACATGGTGACGCGCGCAAAAACCTTGCGCAAGCGCCAGGAGATTCCGTCCGGGCACAATCCGGCCGACTACGTCACCACGCGCATCATGGCCAAGGCGGAGGACGGCGCCGAGGTGCCGGTGTCGCTGCTGCACCGGCGCGACCTCAGGGCCGATGGCTCAGCGCCGCTGCTGCTCTATGGCTACGGCTCCTATGGCCATGCGATGCCGGCCTCGTTCTCGGCCAACCGGCTGTCGCTGGTCGACCGCGGCTTCGTCTACGCCATCGCCCATATCCGCGGCGGCACCGACAAGGGCTGGGGCTGGTATCTCGACGGCAAGCGCGAGAAGAAGACCAACAGCTTTGACGATTTCGCGGCCTGCGCACGGGCGCTGATCGCGGCGAACTACACCAGCGCCAGGCGCATCGTCGGCCATGGCGGCAGCGCCGGTGGCATGCTGATGGGCGCGGTCGCCAACCGCGCGGGCGAGCTGTTCGCCGGCATCGTCGCCGAGGTGCCGTTCGTCGACGTGCTGAACACGATGCTCGACGATACCCTGCCGCTGACGCCGCCGGAATGGCCCGAATGGGGCAACCCGATCGAGAGCGAAAAGGACTTCCGCACCATCCTGTCCTACTCGCCCTACGACAACGTCGCGGCCAAGGAGTATCCCGCGATCCTCGCGATGGCCGGACTGACCGACCCGCGCGTCACCTATTGGGAGCCTGCAAAGTGGATCGCGCGGCTGCGCGCGACGATGACCGGCGGCGGGCCGGTCCTCCTGCGCACCAACATGGGCGCCGGCCACGGCGGCGCCTCCGGCCGCTTCAACCGGCTGGATGAGGTCGCGATCGTCTACGCGTTCGCGCTATGGGCGGTGGGTCTGGCAGATCGGAGCGTTTGAGCCATGATCGCGCCTGAACACCAATGTCGTCCCTGCGAACGCAGGGACCCATAACCACCGGCGGCAATTGTTGAGCGCGCTGGAGCTACGTCCCTCGTCATCACAACCGCCTGTGGTTATGGGTCCCTGTGTCTGGAAAGTCTGCCATGATGATGGTGGGCGGGAAGCCGTTGGGTCCTTGGCGCTAGACGCCGTGAGCCGGCTCGGTCTCCCGCCCGTTCCATTTATCAACCTGAACAGTTGCACGAGGCTGCGCCAACAGACCTCGCATCACAGGGACAGGCACCGTGATCGTACCTTTTCGTTGCGTCGGAATCGACGTTTGCAAACCCTATCTCGATATTTTTGATGAAGCCGTGGGGGCGCCGGAGCGCATCGCCAACGGGCCACAGGCCATCACACAGCTGGTGGCGCGTTGGGGATGCGATGTTCTGGTGGTCTTTGAGGCCACGGGTGTCTACGACCTCGAACTGCGCGAGGCCCTGCGTCGGGCGGGCATCCGCTTTGCGCGGATCAACCCGGCTCGAGCTCGCGATTTCGCCCGCGCCAGCGGCCAACTCGCCAAGACCGATCCGATCGACGCGCGAACGCTGGCAGCCTTTGGGCGCGCCATGCAGCCAGCCACCGAGCAGGCCATGACGCCTGCCCAAAGCGCCCTCGCCAGGCTTGCAAAACGGCGGGATCAACTGGTTGCCATGCGCGCCCAGGAAAAGAACCGCCGCAGCGAGGCCGAGGACCGCGCCATGGCCGAACGCATCAGCCGCCTGATCGAGGTCCTCAATGACGAGATCGTCGAGATCGAGGCCGAGATCAACGCGCTCATCAAAGCCGAGCCGGTGCTTGCGGAGCAGGCACAGCTGATGCGCTCCGTGCCCGGTGTGGGACCCGTCGCCTGCATGCAACTCATCACCCAGATGCCGGAACTCGGCCATCTCGGGCCAAAGGAGGTAGCCGCTCTTGCGGGCCTGGCTCCCTTCAATCGCGATAGCGGGGCGTATCGTGGCAAGCGCAAGATCGGCGGCGGCCGGAAGCGTGTCCGCGACGCCCTCTACATGGCCGCCCTCAACGCCGTCCGCCGCGCCGATCGCTTCAAGATCTTTTACAACCGTCTGCGCCAAGCCGGTAAACCCGCCAAGCTCGCCCTCATCGCCGTCGCCAGGAAGCTTCTAACCATCCTGAATGCCATGATGCGCGACCGAAAACCTTATGCGATCACTCCATCAACATAACAGTTGCCGGCTCAAGGCCGGGACGACAGCGGAGTATGGGGCCAATCTCGCCTCGCAATCGGCGTCGCATCCGCAACGACAGCCGAGGACGTAGCGGCTACCGGTTGTTCTTCGCGCGCCACGCCGCGAAGTCGGCGGGCGTCTGCGGATCGGTCGCCGGATAGAGGCCGAGGATCGAGCGGCCCTTGGCAACTTCCTCGGCAACGAAATCCTCGAACGCGGTCATCTCGAACGTCTCGTCCGCGATCTCGTCGGCGAGATGGGCGGGGATGACGATGACGCCGTCGGAATCGCCGAGGATGACGTCACCGGGAAACACCGGCGCGTCGCCGCAGGCGATCGGGCCGTTGATCTCGATCGCATGATGCAGGGTGAGATTGGTCGGCGCGCTCGGACGCTGGTGGAAGGCGGGGATGCCGAGCTTGGCAATCTCGGCGGCGTCACGGAAGCCGCCGTCGGTGACGACGCCGGCGACGCCGCGCTGCTGCAGGCGGCTCACGAGAATTGCGCCGGCCGAAGCGGCGCGCGCGTCCTTGCGGCTGTCCATCACCAGCACGGCGCCGGGCGGACAATCCTCGACGGCCTTGCGCTGCGGATGGCCGCGGTCGCGAAACACCTCGATGGTGTTGAGATCCTCGCGCGCTGGGATGTAGCGCAAGGTGAAGGCTTCGCCGACCATGGTCGGCTGCGCCGGGCTGAGCGGATGGACGTTCTCGATGCACTGGATGCGCAGGCCGCGCTTGAACAGCGCGGTAGCGACCGTGGCCGTCGAGACGGTCTTGAGCTTGTTGCGGGTGGCGGTGCTGAGTCTGGTCATGCGGTGCTCGTCGTTCTCCCCTCCCCCTTGCGGGGAGGGGTTGGGGGTGGGGGTCCACATCAACGGTGTCGCTTTGGGTACCCCCCTCCCCCGCAAGGGGGGAGGGAGCGCACCTCGATCGCGGAAACAGCGCGGGCTAACGCGGCGCTATGAACTAATAAATCGCGGGTTCCCCGACCGGCGCGCCGAAGCCGGTCTCCAGGAAGTCGAAGTCGCAACCGTCATTGGCTTGGCGGATGTGGCGGGCGAACATCCAGCCATAGCCGCGCTCGAAACGCGGCGCCGGCGGTGTCCAGGCGGCGCGGCGGCGCGCCAGCTCCTCCTCGGGCACGTCGAGATTGATGGTGCGCGCGGCGACGTCGAGCGTGATCAGGTCGCCATTCTTCACCAGCGCCAGCGGGCCGCCGACATAGGCCTCCGGCGCCACATGCAGGATGCAGGCGCCATAGCTCGTGCCGCTCATGCGCGCGTCGGACAGCCGGACCATGTCGCGCACGCCCTCGCGCACGAGCTTGGTCGGGATCGGCAGCATGCCCCATTCCGGCATCCCCGGCCCGCCCTGGGGCCCGGCATTGCGCAGGATCAGCACATGGTCGGCGGTGACGTCGAGATCGGGATCGTCGATCGCCTTCTTCATCGAGGGATAGTCGTCGAACACCAGCGCCGGGCCGGTGTGCCTGAGGAAGCGCGGATCGCAGGCAGAGGGCTTGATGACGCAGCCGTCCGGCGCAAGGTTGCCCTTGAGCACGGCGAGCGCGCCCTCGCGGTAGATCGGGTTCGACTGCGGACGGATGACGTCGTCATTGTAGACGCCGGCGTCAGCGATGTTGTCGCCGAGCGTACGGCCGTTGACAGTGAGGCAGTCGAGATGGAGATGCTCTTTCATCCGGCTCATCAGCCCGGGCAGGCCGCCGGCGTAGTAGAAATCCTCCATCAGATAGGCGTCGCCGCTCGGCCGGACATTGGCGAGCACCGGCACCTTGCGGCTGGCGGCCTCGAAATCGTCGAGGCCTATATCGGCGCCGGCGCGGCGCGCCTGCGCGATCACATGGATGATGGCGTTGGTCGAGCAGCCCATCGCCATGGCGACCGCGATCGCATTCTCGAACGCTGCGTGGGTCTGGATCTTCGATGGCGTCAGGTCCTCCCACACCATCTCGACGACGCGGCGGCCGCATTCCGAGCTCATGCGGATGTGCTCGGCATCGGCAGCCGGAATCGACGAGGCGCCGGGCAAGGTCATGCCGATCGCTTCCGCGATCGCGGTCATGGTCGAGGCCGTCCCCATGGTCATGCAGGTGCCGTGGCTGCGGGCGATGCCGGCCTCCATGGCATTCCAATCGGCGTCCGACAGCTTGCCGGCGCGGCGTTCATCCCAGTACTTCCAGGCGTCGGACCCGGAGCCGAGCGTCTTGCCCTTCCAGTTGCCGCGCAGCATCGGCCCGGCCGGGAGATAGATCGCCGGCAGGTTCATGCTGGTGGCGCCGAGCAGCAGCGCCGGCGTGGTCTTGTCGCAGCCGCCCATCAGCACGACGCCATCGACGGGGTGGCCGCGCAAGAGCTCCTCGACATCCATCGCCAGCATGTTGCGATAGAGCATCGTGGTCGGCTTCAACAGCGACTCCGACAGCGACAGCGCCGGCAGCTCGATCGGGAAACCGCCGGCCATCAGCACGCCGCGCTTGACGTCGTCGACGCGCTGCTTGAAGTGCATGTGGCAGGGCTGCGCGTCGGACCAGGTGTTGACGATGGCGATGACCGGACGGCCCTTCCACTCCTCCTGGGCATAGCCCATCTGCATCACGCGCGAACGATGGCCGAAGGAACGGAGATCGTCGGGCGCGAACCAGCGCGCGCTGCGCAGCTGATCGGGGCTCTTCTTGTGGCTCATGATTGCGTTCCCCAGGTCAGCACGGTCTTGCGCTCGATGGTGCGGAAGATCAGGTTCTCGACCACGACGCCGATCAGGATCACGGTCAGGAGGCCGGCAAACACCGCGGGGATCTCGAGCAGATTGCGGTTCTCGAAGATGAACCAGCCGAGGCCGCCCTGCCCCGAGGAGACACCGAACACCAGCTCGGCCGCGATCAGGGTGCGCCAGGCGAAGGCCCAGCCGATCTTCAAACCCGTGAGGATGGCGCCGAACGCCGCCGGAATCAGGATTCGGATCACATAGGAGAAGCCGCTGAGACCGTAGTTGCGCCCGACCATGCGCAGCGTGTTCGAGACGCTTTTGAAGCCGGAATGGGTGTTGAGCGCGACGGGCCACAGCACCGAATGGATCAGCACGAAGACGAGACTGCCGCTGCCGAGCCCGAACCAGATCAGCGCCAGCGGCAGCAGCGCGATCGCCGGCAAGGGATTGAACATCGCCGTGATCGTCTCGAGGAAATCGGTGCCGATGCGGGTCGAGATCGCGAGCACAGTCAGGATCGCCGCGAGAACGATGCCTGCGGCATAGCCCATGAACAGCACCTTCAGCGAGGTCCAGACGCGCATCGGGATGGTGCCGTCGCGGACCTTCTCCCACAGCGCCGCGATGGTGTCGGAGAAGGTCGGGAACAGCAGGGGATTGTCGAGATAGCTGCCATAGGCCTGCCAGATCGCGGCGAGCAAGACGATGATCAGGCTCTTGCGCACGAAGCCGTCGTTCCACAGCAGCTCGAGCACGCCGAGCTTGCGCGCGACATCTGCAGGCGCGGCGCTCGCGGCCGACGTATCGCGCAGGATGATCTTGGCTTCAGCCATGGGCGCCGTCCTCAATGCGTCGTTGCAGGTTCGGAGAACAAGAGATCATGGATCTGCTTCTCCAGGCGCGCCGCGCTGCCGTCCTCGGCCGAGACCTTGTCGACGTCGACCACCTCGGCCTTGACGCGGCCGGGATGCGGCGACAGCAGCAGAATGCGGTTGCCGATCTTGATGGCTTCGGCGATCGAATGCGTCACGAACAAGACGGTGAATTTCGTCTCGTTCCACAACTGCAGCAGCTCGTCCTGGCAGGTGCGCCGCGTCAGCGCATCGAGCGCGGCGAACGGCTCGTCCATCAGCAGGATGTCCGGCTCCATCGCCATGCCCCGGGCGATCGCGACGCGCTGCTTCATGCCGCCCGACAGCGTGTGCGGATAGGCATCGACGACGCGCGTCAGCCCGACTTTCTCGATATAGGTGCGGGCGCGGCTCTCGGCCTCCTCGCGCGGCATGCGCCGCGCCGTCAGCAGCGGGAACATCACGTTGGCGAGCACGGTCTTCCACGGCAGCAGCTGGTCGAACTCCTGGAAGATCATCATGCGATCGGCGCCAGGACCGGTGATCTCGCGGCCGCTGATGCGCATCCGGCCCTCGCTCGGCTTGATGTAGCCACCGACCGCCTTCAGCAAGGTCGACTTGCCGCAACCGGACGGTCCCAGCAGCACGAAGCGATCGGAGCGGTCGACGGAGAAGCCGACCCGCTCCGTCGCGGTGATTACCGCGCTGGAGGTCTTGTAGCGCAGGGTGACGCCATCGACGTCGAGCAGCGCGGACATCAGTTGCCCTTCAGATCATGCGCGACCGGCAGATAATAGTCGGTCCAGGCCTTGGGCTGGGTCTTGATGGTACCGATCTTGGCGAGATGGGCCGCGAACTTCATGGTGCCCTGCGGCTCCAGATTCCATTCCATCATGCCGGGCTCCTTGAGCCAGGCGAGCAGGTCATCGACCGAGGTCTTGTCGCCGGTGATCTCCTTGTAGATCTCGACCGCCGTCCTGGTATCGCTGCGGATCAGGTCCTGCGCTTCCTTGGTCGCATCGCGCACCGCCTGGATGATCTTCGGATTGGCGTCGGCGAACTTCGTGGTGGTGAAGAACTGCGCCTGGCTCAGCGGTCCGCCCATGACGTCGGGCGAATTCATCACGACATGCGCGCCGGGCACGTTCTTCAATTCGAGGAACGTGTAGGGCGGGATCGAGAAATGATTGTGCACCTCGTGCTGCGGGTTCGACAGCGCCGTATAGGCGTCGGGGTGACCGAGCTGCACGGTGTTGGCGTCGAGCTTGTTCCACTGATCGGCGCCGAACGCTTCGGCGGCCGCGATCTGCAGCACGATGGCCTGGGTCGAGACCTTGACGGTCGGCACGGCGATCTTGTCACTGGGACCGAAGTCCTTGATCGACTTGATGTTGGGATCGCGGCTGATCAGGGTCATCGGCTGCGCCGAGGTGGCGACGATGCCCTTCACGCCACCGCGGGTACGATCCCACAACAGCAGCAGATTGCCGGTGCCGGTGTTGAGGATGTCGACGCTGCCCGACAACAGCGCATCGGTCTGCGCGCCGCCGCCGGAGAAGGTCAGCCATTTGGTGGTGACGCCGGGCACGCCGAGCGCGGCCGCATGCTTCTCGATCAGCTTGTTCTTCTCGATGATGTGGCTCGGCATGTAGAAGATGCCAGGCTGGCGCGACAGCGAGATTTCGGTCTTCTGCTGGGCCTGCGCGGCGTCATTCCAGGCCGCCGCGACCAGCAGCGTGGCCAGCAGGCCGGCGGCTCGTGCGCCCGAGCGCGCGAACTTCTCGAACATGGGACATCCCTCCTCGCGTGCCGGCTCCTTCTTGACGGCCGGCGGAGAGATGCACTAATGCATTAGTGCATCTCTGACAAGGGCTGTTCTCCCCCTGCGACATTCGAGCCGGACGTCCCACCAAATGGCATTGCCCGCGACGCCTGCTGCGGTTCTCCCGCCCGAACGGCTCGATCCGAGCCGGCGCGCGGCACCGCAGGTCTTCGAGCGGTTGCGCGACCAGATCATCGCCCTCGCGCTCCCACCGGGAGCGCCATTGTCGCGGCCGGCGCTGCAGGCCGAGTTCGGCCTCAGCTCGACGCCGATCCGCGACGCGCTGATGCGCCTCGCCGAGGAAGGCCTCGTCGACGTGTTCCCGCAGCACGCGACCCTGGTCAGCCGCATCGATGTTGGTCGGGCGCAGCAGGCGCAGTTCCTGCGCCAGGCGCTGGAGCTCGAGATCGTGCGCCTGCTCGCGCTGCGGCCTGCGGCGGCGCCGATCGACGAACTCCATGCTCTGATCGCCCAGCAGCGGCGATTCGCCAGGGACGGCGACTTCGCGTCATTCACGGTGGTCGACAACGCATTCCACGAGCGGCTCTACACTGCCGCGGACAAGCACGAGCTGTGGACCCTGGTGCGCAGCCGCAGCGGTCACATCGACCGGTTGCGCCGGCTGCATCTGCCCTCACCCGGCAAGGCGCAGACGATCCTGCGCCATCACAAGCAGATCGTCGATGCGATCGCCGCGGGCCGGCCGAACGACGCGCAGACGCATCTGCGCGAGCACCTGACCGGGACGCTGAGCGACCTCGCGACCATTCGCGGCCGCTGGCCGGACTATCTCAGTGGCTAGCAGCCCCGCCCAATCGGAGGACGTGAGCGGTGTCACGCCGCACGCCGGCATGTCGTCTGTGGCCACTCCGTCCCGTGCTGGTCCGCACCGTCTGTCGCGCCGCCTGGGATCGCAAATCCTCAGACATGTGCTCAAATATTGTGCATTCGGCGCGAGGACGAGGCGATTATGGAGCGCTCCGTGCCATGCAACTACGGCGCGAGCGCCCCGAATGCAGGCCCGGCGCCCGGATAGTCCACCCTTGTCCCGTACAGGACATCGATCACCGCGCCCCATCCTGCATGTGACTTGCCCGGCGAAACGCTTGCGGCGCGCCGCGAATTGGGCAAAACCTTACAACTGACCGTTGGTCTTGCTGCCAGCCAATCGGGAGATGCGGAGCGTGGCGAAGATTCTGGTCGTGGACGACGATCCGCTCATGCAGCTGACAATTCAGCGCGTGCTCGAACGGGCCGGTCACGTCGTCGGCATCGCGGGCGACGGCCAGAAGGCGCTCGTCCGCTTCACGAGCGAGAGCTTTGACTTGGTGATCCTGGACATCTTCATGCCGGGCATGGACGGGCTGGAGGCGATGCGCTTGATCCTCAAGCACACGCCCGGCGTTCCGATCATCATGACCTCGGGACGTGCCCACAGCCCGACCTCAGTGATAGAGCCCGATTATCTTACCATGGCCACGAGGCTGGGAGCGGTGTCCGCATTGCCCAAGCCGTTCAAACCGGCAGCTCTCCTGACGATGGTTTCCGAATGCCTGGCATCGGCAGGCGATCGGGCTGCTCGACCCCGGCCAGGCCAAGATGCTGTTCCGAAATCCTGACGGCCGAACCGAAGGGCTCCTGCTCAGCGGCGCGCAGCGCGCGAGCGAGACGCCGCGGTTCGGCGGCCGCCTCACGCTGACGACGCGGCTGGCGATCGCGATGATCCTGCTGGTCGCGATCGCGGTGTTCGCCGTCGGCTGGCTCGGCTATCGCAGCCTCGAGCGGGCGCTGTTGCCGCGCGCGCTCGATCGAATCGAGTCGCATTCGCGCCTGATGGCGACCGAGCTCGAAAACTATGTCGGCGGCGCCCGGAACGACATCAACGGCTATCGCGCCTCGCCGAATCTGGCAACGTTGATACGCACACTGAAGACGGGAGCTCCCGATCCCCGCGAAGGGCTGCCGGCGCAGTCGTGGCGCGAGCGGGTCGCAACGCGCTACTTCGCCGAGCTACAGGCCAAGCCGACCTACGCGATGATCCGCCTGGTCGGGATCGAGAACGATTATCGCGAGCTGATCCGGGTCGACCGGCTCGGGCCGGGCAACACGGTTCGGATCGTTCCGGAGAACGAGCTGATCACGCGCGGCGAGCGCAACTACATCAAGGAGACGCTGAGCCTGCCGCCCGGCGGCATCCGGCTCTCGCCGATCATTCTCGACGGCAACACGACGGACCCCAAGACAGGCGTGCCGATGCTGTGCGTCGGCACGCCGGTGTTCGCGCCGGACGGCAAGCCGTACGCGATCCTGATGGTCGATCTCGACATGCGCCCGATCTTCGCGCATCTGCGCACGGCGGCCCGCCCGGGCGCGCAGCTCTATGTCGTGAACGCCCGCGGCGACTATCTCTTCCATCCCGAATCAGACCGGGAATTCGCCTCGAAACGCGGCCGATCGACGCGATGGCAGGACGATTTTCCGACGCTCGCAGGCGCGACCGGCAGCGCCGAGGGTTTCGCGCAGATCCTGCACGACGAAGCCGATCGCCCCGGCGGTGTCGCCTTCGCGCCGGCGCTGCTCGCGGGACAGGAATGGGTGGCGGTGATCGAGACGATCCCGAACACCGCCTTCATGGCGCCCGCCCTCGCCATCCGCAAGACGGCGATCGAGGTCGGCCTGATCGCGATGCTGTGCGCGGCCGCGCTCGCCTTCGTGGTCGCGCGCTCGCTGACGCGGCCGATCAACCAACTGACCCAGGCCGTCGAGGGCGTGGGGCGCGGCGAGGCGGTGAATATCCCGCTCGATGCGGTCGGCGAGACCGGCGTGCTGGCGCGCGCCTTCGCCCGCGTGCTGGACGAGGTTCGCACCAAGACCGCCGAGCTCGAGCGCGAGGTCCAGGAGCATTACCTGACCGAAGCAGCGCGCGACCATTTCGCCGCCCGCGAACGGCTCTACAGTGCCGCGGTGGAATCGTCGAACGACGCGATCGTGACGCTGTCGCTGGACGGCACCATCACCGCCTGGAATCCGGCAGCCGAGGCCATGCTGGGCTACTCCGCCGAGGAGGCCGTGGGCCGCCTTGCGGATTTCCTCGTGCCGCCCGAGCGCATGGCCGAGGCCCAGGACCTTCTGGCGCGCATGGCCCGCGGCGAGCGGATCCAGCATTTCGAGACGGTGCGGATCCGCAAGGACGGTGAGCTGGTCCAGGTCTCGCTCAGTGTCTCGCCGATCAAATCACCGACGGGCCAGATCATCGGCGCCTCCAAGATCGCACGCGACATCACCGAGAGCCGCCGGACCGAACTGGCGCTGCGCCAGCAGACCGAGGAACGGCGGCGCATCTTCGAGACGTCGCAGGACCTGATCCTCATCACCGACCGCAATGGCATCCTGGTTCAGGTCTCACCGAGCGTGGAGGCGATTCTCGGCTATACGCCGGCGGAGATGATCGGCCGCAGCGGCGCGGAGTTCATCCACCCGGACGATCTACCCAAAGCACGCGAGGAGCTTCGCGCCTCGCGCCTCGGCCTTCGGGCGCGCACCTCCGACTGCCGCTACGTCCACAAGGACGGCCGCGTGGTGACGCTGTCCTGGACCTCGAACTGGTCGGAGCCGGTGCAGCGCCACTTCTTCATCGGCCGCGACATGACCGAGAGCCGGCTGGCGCAGGAGACGCTGCGGGAAAGCGAACAGCTCGCCCGCAACATCGTCGAGACCGCGCTCGATGCCTTCGTCCAGGTCGACGACAACGGCGCCATTCTCAACTGGAACTCCCAGGCCGAGAAGATCTTCGGCTGGTCGCGCGCCGAGATCATCGGCAAGGACGTCTTCGACGTGATCACGGTCGGGGATGTCGGCGAGGAGCTGCGCGCCGCGCTCGGCCGCATCCTGATGACCGGACAAGCGAGCGCACTCGGGGGCGGCCGCCGACGCGAGGTCATGGTGAAGCGGCGCGACGGCCGCGAGTTCAAGGCCGAGCTCAGCGTGACCGCGCTGAAGACCCGCAACGGCTTCGTGCTGAACGGCTTCTTCCGCGACCTCACCGACAAGATCGCGACCGAGGAGCGGATCCGCCAGTCCGAGAAGATGGAGGCGATCGGCCAGCTCACCGGTGGCATCGCACACGACTTCAACAACATCCTCACCGTGATCACCGGCACGATCGAGATTCTCGCCGCGGCCGTGGCCAAGGAGCCGCAGCTCGCCGCGATCACCAGGATGATCGACGAGGCCGCCGCGCGCGGGGCCGATCTCACCCAGCATCTGCTCGCCTTTGCGCGCCGGCAGCCGCTGCAGCCGCGCGAGGTCGACGTCAACACGCTGATGATCGACACGGCCAAGCTGCTGCGGCCGACGCTCGGAGAGCAGATCGAGATCGAGTCCGTCTTCCAGGACGAGACCTGCGTGGCGCATGTCGATCCGAACCAGCTCGCCACGGCGGTCATCAACCTCGCGCTCAATGCCCGCGACGCGATGCCGAATGGCGGCAAGCTCATCCTGGAGACCGGCTGGGCCGACCTCGACGAGAACTACGCAAGTCTCTACGACGACGTGCGGCCCGGTCGCTACGCGATGATCGCGGTGAGCGACAGTGGCAGCGGCATTCCCGCCGCCATCATCGACAAGGTGTTCAATCCGTTCTTCACCTCGAAGGGGCCGGGCAAGGGGACGGGGCTCGGATTGTCGATGGTGTACGGCTTCGTGAAGCAATCGGCCGGCCACATCAGGATCTACAGCGAAGAGGGCCACGGCACCACGATCCGGATGTACCTGCCGCCGGGCAGCGAAGAAGCGATCACGCAGCCCTCGGGCGACGCGCCGGCGATCCAGGGCGGCCAGGAGACGATCCTGGTGGTGGAGGACGACCGGCTGGTGCGCGGCTACGTTCTCGCCCAGCTCCATGCACTGGGCTATGCGACGCTGGAGGCGGCCAATGCCGCCGAAGCGCTGGCGATCACCAATGCCGGAGAGCCGTTCGATCTGCTCTTCACCGACATCATCATGCCGGGGACGATGAACGGCCGCCAGCTCGCATCCGAGATCCAGCGGATTCGTCCGACGCAGCGGGTCCTGTTCACCTCCGGCTACACCGAGAATGCCGTGGTGCATCACGGCCGGCTCGACGAAGGAATTCTTCTGCTGCCGAAGCCGTACCGCAAATCCGAGCTCGCCAAGATGATCCGCAAGGCGCTCGCCGCGACCGAGGCTTGAAAAACGAGACTTGGCCAAGGCGGCCCGACCAACGCGGCCTGGCGCTTGCGGTTGCCGCTACTCCAGCTTGAGGCCACGTGCGGGCGGCCCGGCCATCGGCTCAATTGGCGCGCGACGCCGTCATCACGATGCGGATCAGATCGGCCGCGTTGCGCGCGCCGAGCTTCTTCATGATGTTGGCGCGGTGATCCTCGATCGTGCGCGGGCTGATGCCCAGCGTGCGCCCCGCCTCCTTGTTCGAGGCCCCCGCCGTGAATTGTTCCAGGACCTCGCGCTCGCGCCGCGTCAGCGGCTCGCGGCCGGGGAAATGCAGCGAGCCGATCTTCGGCGAGGCATTCTCCTTCTGCCGCCGCGCGAACGCGCCGATCGCCTCGTTCAGACGGGCCACGATCTCACTGCCGCGGAACGGCTTCTCGATGAAGTCGAGCGCCCCGTTCTTGATCGCATTGACGGCCATCGGGATGTCGCCCTGGCCCGAGATCATGAAGATCGGAGCCGGATAGTCCTCGCCGTGCAGTTCCCTGAGAATGTCGAGACCGGACTTTCCGGGGATGTGCACGTCGAGCAGGATACAGGCCGGTGTCCTGCTCCGCGCCACCGCCAGGAGCGCGGCGCCGTCCGCAAAACAGATCACTTCATACCCACCTGCCGACAAGACCATCGAGAGGGTGTCGCGCACGGCTGGGTCGTCATCGACGACAAAAATCTCACCGCGGGAAGCTGTTTGTTCGGCCATGGGCGATTGCTCTTGCAAAGGAGAAGAAACAATGAAAGCGCGTCTTATGATACCATACTCGTCGGGTGCTTTGGGCACCCGTATTTGTACGGTTTATGATCCTAACCCACAAGTAGTAGCTGCAGATCGGTGATCGCCTTCACGAGACCATGATCTGGACACGATCTCAAGGCAGTCGTCTCGGGCAGCATGCTGCCTTGCAAAAACACATCAACGCCGACAGCGTCATGATCGACATCAAACTCTGATCGCATCGGCGTTGCCCACGTGCACCACGCCCACAGACATGCTCGGCGGCGGACGCGTGCACGGCCCTCAGCCCACGAAAATCTGCACGGCATTTGACACAAGACGTACAGCCGTCAGCCGGCCTTGCCCTCGTTTTGATCAGAGATCGGCGGGATTCGGACGTTGCATAGGATTGTGCGCCCTGGACCGCGGCTTGCGCCGATGCAGCTCTGTCAGGACCGATGCTTCGCGGCAACACTTTCGGCGGCGACGCCGCCCCAGGTGTGAACCACGGGCAGGCCGAGCACAGTCTTGCCGAGATTCGCCAGGCAGATGCGCAACGCTGCCAGATCGACTGGCTTCGGCAGGCTCTGCAGGTCGATCCCGAGCGAGCGCGCGAACAGCCGGGCCTCAATTCGCTTTGCCGCATCCATGCCGCTGATCACGATCACGGAACCGGCGAAGCGGGTATCTGCGATGACCTTGAGGACCTCGGTCCCCTCGCCATCCTCGAGCATGAGATCGAGCGTCACGCAGTCAAAGCGGTTGTTGCGCACCTCGCGGATCGCATCGCTGCACGTGGCCGCGACCGTCACGGCGTGGCCGGCCTGCTTGGCCGCCAGCGCGATCAGCGTCCGCTGCGCGGCGTCGTCGTCGACGACCAAGAGCTGCAGCGCGCGCCGTTCGCCATCATCGGCGCGCTCCGACCGGCTGGATGCAAGTTCCGAACTCATGACCGGCATTGGCCGTCCCTGGAAAATTTGACCGACGTCGTTGTCATACACGTCCGACCCTGCGGCGACGTAAAGCGGCTCTCGGAAAAAAGGCCACGCGTCTTAGGACTTGCGCAGGACCCGGGCTGGCGCGTCTCCTCGTCGCTCCGCGCGCGGAAGTTTCCCGAGCGGCGGGCGAGCAATGCGCCGTGCTGCCGCAAGGCGAACTAGTTGACGGTCGTTTCCTGGCCGGCGGAAGCGTTGCCACGTTTCTTCTTGTTCTTTCCCTTGATGAACTGGATGTCCATCTCGGAGCCGTTGACCCGGACCAGCTCGCAGCGGCGGTAGGCGAGCCCCGTCGAGGACAGCAGCAGAAAGAACTCTTTCAGATTCAATCCCTGGATCGATCCCTCGACCGTCAGCACCGCGTCGGTGTCCGAGATGGCGTTGAGCTGGCAGTCCCTGCGCCAGGTCCCGTCGATGCCCATGATGCAGACATCGTAACCACGGCTGAAGGTGACGCGCTCCGTACCTTTGTTGTCGTCAGACATCTTCGCGTCCTGCTCTATTGGGCTGCGGGAACATCTAGTTGCCCGCGGCCGCGATCCTGGGCATTCCCGGAGCGGACGCCTTCGCCGCGGAAGCGATCCCGCTCGGGCGATACAGGCCACGCCGGTCCGCGAGCGGCTTGAACACGTCGGTGAGGCCGACGACGGTCTCCGCCGCACCGAGTACGAGGAAGCCGTCCGGCTCCATCTGCTTGGCGAGCCGGCCGAAGATGTTGATCTTGGTGTCCTGATCGAAATAGATCAGCACGTTGCGGCAGAACACGACGTCGAACGTGCCGAGCTGTGAGAAGTCGTGCAGCAGATTGAGCTGGCGATGCTGGACCATGCCGCGCACGTCGGAATTGATCTGCCAGAGTTCGCCTGCCTGCTTGAAATATTTGACCAGAAGCTGGATCGGCAGCCCGCGCTGCACCTCGAACTGGCTGTAGAGGCCGGCCTTCGATTTCTCCAGCACCTCCTGCGACAGATCGGTGGCGATGATCTCGATGCGCCATCCACTGAGCGCAGATCCCATCTCCTTGAGCGACATCGCCAGCGAATACGGCTCCTGGCCGGTCGAGCAAGCAGCGCACCAGATCCGGATCGACTTGCGGTTGGCGCGCGCCTTGAGGAGCTCCGGCATGATCACGTCGCGAAAATGATCGAACGGGACCTTGTCGCGGAAGAAGAACGTCTCGTTGGTCGTCATCGCTTCGACGACCTGGCTGATCAAGGCGCTCGACCCGTCCTTCAGCTTCTGGACGAGATCGCTGATGCTGGCCAGGCCGGCCTTGCGCGCGAGCGGAAGCAGGCGGCTCTCGATCAGATATTGCTTGTCGGCAGACAGATCGAGACCGGACTTGTCTCGAAGCAGCTTGCGCAGGAACTCATAATCAGGCTGGTTCACGGGCGGCCTCTTCTGGGCAGACGAAGGGATCAGGCGGATTCGGCTGACAGCGCCTGGATGAGACCAACTTCCTGGAATTTGGCGGCCACAATCTCTTTGTCGAACGGCTTCATGATGTATTCGTTGGCGCCGGCGTTCAGCGCGCGCGAAATGTGATCGATGTCGTTTTCGGTGGTGCAGAACACCACCTTGGGGCCTTCGCCGCCCGGCAGCCGGCGCAGGCGCCCGAGGAAATCATAACCGTCCATGACGGGCATGTTCCAGTCGAGCAGAATGGCGTCCGGCAGGCTCTTGGTGCAGATCTCGAGCGCCCGCTCGCCATCCTCCGCCTCGACGACGGAGAAGCCCAACTCCTCCAGGATACGCCGTGCGATCTTGCGCACGACGCTGGAGTCATCCACGACCAGACAGCTCTTCATTGTTGTCTCCCCTATGGGACGGTTGACGGGCTAGGCGGCGATTGCTGCCTTCGGCAGGAGTTCGAGCACGCGATCGACGTCGAGAATGACCATCAGCTGGCCGTCGAGGCGGTGCACGCCGCCGGCGAATTTCGCCATGCGCGGGTCGAGATTGACGGGGTTCTCCTCCCGGCCCTCCTCGGGCAGCCGCAGCACCTCGCCGATCTGGTCGATCAGGAGACCGTAGGACTCGCCGCGCAGATCGACGCCGACCGCCATCGGCGGCTTGCCGTCCTCGGCGCGGGCAAGGCCGAGCCGCGCCCGCATGTCGACGACGGTCACGATGCGGCCGCGCAGGTTCAGGACCCCGGCGATCTCCGCCGATGACAGCGGCACCCGCGTCACCCGCTCCGGCATGAACACGTCCTGTACCCGGGAGATCGGCAGGCCGAACAGCTGGCCGCCGATCATCGCAGTGACGTATTCGACGGCGGCGCCCTCGGTGGTTTCGATCTTGCTGCTCATCGCACGCTACTCCTGTCCGCTTGCTGTCACGCGGCCCGCCGGTTGGCTTCGGCGCGGGCCCGTTCCTCGATCTGTTCCTTCAGCGCCGCGATCAGGCCTGGCCGGTCGAACTTGGCGATGTAGTCGTAGAGGCCCGCCTGGCGGCCGCGCTCGATCGCCGCCGGCGACACCAGCGACGACACCGCGATGACCGGCATCTGGCTCAGGTTCTGGTCGGCGCGGATCGCCTCGGTGAACTCGAAGCCGTTCATCTCCGGCATCTCGATGTCGGTGACGACGATGTCGAAGCTGTGCCCGGAGCGCAGCGTGGCCAGGCCCTCGATCGCCGAGGCCGCCGTGCGCACCTTGTAGCCGGCCGACTTCAACACCGGCGCCAGCATGTTGCGGAAGAACGGCGAGTCGTCGACCAGCAGCACCGACTGCGTCTGCGCGTCGGTGTGCATCTCCTTGCGGATGAACCAGTCGGCGAAGGCCATCGGCAGGAAGTGGCCGACGTCGATCACCTCGGTCGCCTGGCCCTTGATCACCGCCGAGCCGAGGATGCCGTCCTTGGCGCCGGAGACCTGGATGTTGAGCCGCTCCTCGACGATGTCGATGATCTCGTCGACCACGAGGCCCATCGCGCGGGTCTCGTCGGCGAACACCAGGATCGGCTGCGAGCCCGACGTCTGCACCGACACGCCTTCCATCTGCACCAGGGGCATCAGCTGGTCGCGGTACTGCACCATGTAGCGGCCGTTGGAGATCTCGATCTTGTCGGCCGCGATCTCCTCCAGGCGCGTGACCAGCGCCAGCGGCACCGCCTTGGGCTGCGCCGTGCCGGCGCGGAACACCAGCAGCGAGGTGAGCTGCTCGCCGCCGATGGCGTGATGCGCGGCGTGCTCGTCGGACACCGCCTGCGAGGCCGAGCCGGCGGCGCCGAGCGCTTTCGCAATGCCGTTCGGATCGATGATCATGATCACGGCGCCGTCGCCCAGGATGGTGTTGCCCGAGAACATGTCGATGTGACGCAGCTTGGTCGACATCGGCTTGACCACGATTTCCTCGGTGTGGAACACGCAGTCGACCACGATGCCGAAGGTCTGGTTGCCGACCTGCGTCACCACGATGAAGCCGTTCTCCGGATCGGTCGACGAGCCGTCGTCGATCTTCAGGAGCTTCTTCAGATGCATCAGCGGCAGCAGCTTGTTGCGCAAGCGCAAGACCGCGGTGTCCTTGATGCGCTCGATGCGATGCTCGGAGTTGGCGCGCGCACGCACCAACTCGACGACCGACAATTGCGGGATCGCGAAGCGGTCGCCGCCGGCTTCGACGATCAGCGCCGAGACGATCGCGAGCGTCAGCGGGATCTTGATGGTGACCGAGGTGCCCTCGCCGAGCACCGACTTGATGTCGATGGTGCCGCCGATCTGGTCGATGTTGGTGCGCACCACGTCCATGCCGACGCCGCGGCCCGAGACCGAGGTGACGGCGGCCGCGGTCGAGAAGCCCGGCTCGAAGATGAACTTGTGGATCTGCGCTTCCGTCATCTTCTCGAGCTCGGCCTCGGTGACGAGGCCGTTCGCCAAGGCCTTGGCCTTGATGCGCTCGGTGTTGAGGCCGCGGCCGTTGTCGGCGATGCAGATGATGATATGGCCGCCTTCGTGATAGGCGGACAGCCGGATGGTGCCCTGCTCGGCCTTGCCGGCCGCGGCGCGCTCGGCCATCGTCTCCAGGCCGTGATCGGCGGAGTTGCGCACCATGTGGGTGAGCGGGTCCTTGATCAGGTCGAGCACCTGGCGGTCGAGCTCGGTGTCGGCGCCGTGCATCTCGAGCTCGATCTGCTTGCCGAGTTCGGTGGCGAGGTCGCGGACGATGCGCGGCAGCTTCTGCCAGGCATTGCCGATCGGCTGCATGCGCGTCTTCATGACGCCCTCCTGCAGCTCGGCGGTGACGTTGGACAGCCGCTGCAGCGGCACCTTGAACTCGGTGTCCTCGTTGCGGCGGGCGATCTCCAGGAGCTGGTTGCGCGTCAGCACCAGCTCCGAGACCATCGTCATCAGATGTTCGAGCGTGTCGACGTTGACGCGGATCGACTGGTTGGCGACCTTGTCGTTCTCGTGCACCTCGCCGTCGGCATTGACCTTCGGCCGCGCCGCCTTCTTCGGCTCGGCCTTGGCCTCTGCTTCCGCCTTGGCAGGCCCGGCCTTGGCGACCGGCGCCGGGGCAGCGGCCTTGGGCTCAGGCGCCTTCTCATGCGCGGGCGGCAACTCGATCGCGGTCTCGCGGAAGGCCCGCTCGAGCTCGTCGAGCGACACTTCGCCCGGACGCAGCGGACGCTCCAGCGTCTGGTCGATCAGCGAGCCGTGCGTCACCGCGGGGGCGGGCGGCGCGGCCGGCACCAGCGGCGGGGCCGCTTCGCCGGCGGCCATGGCCGCCATGCCGCGCTCGACCATGGCCTCGAGCTCGCTGATGAGGTCGCGGTCCTCGCCCTCGGGCTCGGCCTCGTTGGCCTCGAGCTGTCCCAGGATGTCCTTGATGCGGTCGATCGTGGTCAGGATCAGCGTGACGGCCTCGCCGGTCACCGGCATGCCGTCGCGGAATTTGCCCATCAATGTTTCGGCGGCATGCGCCAGTGCTTCGAGCCGCGGCAGGCCGAGGAAGCCGCAGGTCCCCTTGATCGTGTGCACCAGCCGGAAGATGTTATCGAGGATCTTGGCGTTGTTCGGCTCCTGCTCGAACCGCACCAATTGATTGTCGACGGTGTCCAGGCTCTCGCTGGTCTCCGTCAGGAACTCACGCAACAGATCGTCCATGAAACTGGCCTTCCAAGAATTGGCGCCGCGGTCACGGGGCGACCGCTGATCCTGTCAGAGCGACGGTCGGTCACGGCCTTCACCAGCAGCGCGGATCGATACCCGGCCCTCGGCGACTCCGGCTGAACAGACTTTTGTCCACGCCATCGTTAGGTGGGGCTTTTATCCGTCCCGTTAATTTTATTGTCCGTGCTAATACGGACGTAGTACCAACCTCTCAGGCTGTGGCGAGCCCGGCTCCTTCCGCGGCCGGAATGTCAAGGCATCGCTTCGGCCGGCGCGACTGCGCGATCCTCTCGCTCGATCAGCGCCCTGATCTCCTTCAGAGCCTTGTACAGCGCTCCTTCCGTGACATGGCGATCCACCGTCTCGGCTTGGCCGGCGGCTTCCGGAATCGCCCTGCGCAACTCGTTCATACAGGCGAGATAGGACGCGCGATAACGGATCGCGTCGTTCTTCAGATACATCGTCTGGACGCAGAGATAGAGGCGCTTGGCCGGCGTATCGGCGGTCTCGGCGGTGACGGTGTCACGCTCGCGGAGGATGGGCGCGTCGCCTTCGACGATGAAGCGGGCGCGCGTATTCGAATTAACGATGACGCTGTCGCCGATCACGATGCGCTCGAAAGGCTTCAGCTCGACCCGCAGGGGCATGGCCCAGTCTCCTCTCAGAAGGCTCCTCTCGGGAGTCTCCTCTCGGGAGCGGCGTCGTCGGCAGGCTGCATTCGCGTCGACACGACGTTGCTCTCGTGCTCGCTGTCCGGCTGATCCGGCGCCGCAGCCGAGCGGCGTCAATTTGCGAATAGTCTAGAGCCGAAAACGGCGGGGCAAGCCCCGCCGCCTCCGATATTCGTGGGTGCCGCCCGCGCCTTAGCGCAGGAGCTGCAGCACGCTCGCCTGCGACTGGTTGGCGAGCGACAGCGCGGACACCGCGATCGACTGGCGGGTCGACAGCGCCTGGCTGTTGGCCGCTTCCTCGTTGGTGTCGGCCAGCGTCAGGTTCGACGAGCCGGTCTGCAGCACGTTGATCAGGTTCTTGTTGAAGTCCTGACGAACCTGCACCACCGAGAGGTTCGAACCCAGCGTGGAGGCCTCGTTGCGCAGCGTGGAGCTCGCCGAGTTGAGGACGCCGATGACCTTGTTCGCCGAGTTGTTGTCGAGGAAGTCGGTGCCCGAGGTCAGGTTCGACAGGCCGAGGCCAGCCGAGTTGAACGTGACACCGGTGATCGACAGCGTCGACTTACCCGTTTCGTTGAAGGTCAACTTCAGCGTGTCGCCGTTCAGCAGGTTGATGCCGTTGAACGAAGCGTCAGCCGCGGTCGTGTTGATCTGCGCCAGCACGTTGTTGTACTGGGAGACCAGGCTCGCGCGCTGCGTCTGCGCGGTCGCGTCCGCCACCGGAGCCGCCGCCGTCAGACCGTTGAAGGCCTGGCTGGATGCAGCCGACGTACCGCCGATCGCACCGATCGTGGCCGAAGCCGCGTCGTTGGTCGTGGTGATCGAGATCTTGCCGGTGGACGAGTCGACCGTGGCCTGCAGGTTGTTGGCTGCGAGCTTCGCGTTGAGATCGTTCAGCGACTTGACCTGTCCTGTCCCTAGACCGAACGTGATGCTTGTCGCCGTGCCACCTCCTGTGGCGCCGACCGTCAAGGTCTGACCTGACAAGCCGTCGCCGACAGCAGTCAGCCCGAGCTTGCCCAAGGTGCCGGTGCTGCCCGAGAGCGTCAATCCCGCCGCCGGCGGCGTCAGGGTGATCGCACCCGCGGTGATCGACGCGGTCACGCCGGTCTGGGTCTGGATCGCCGACAGCAGGTTGCTGACGCTGTCGCCGATGCCGATGTTGGTGCCCGTCGAGGACGTGCCGGTGATGAAGGTGAAGGTGGTGCCGTTGACGACCAGCGTCTCACCGGAGGTGATGCCGGTGGCGAGGTTGTTCGACGCGGTGCCCGCCGTACCCGACAGCTTGGTCGAGCCGGTGATCGCCACGGCGCTGGAGGTATTGTCGTTGTTCACGACCGAGCCGGTCACAGCCGTCGAGCTGGAGCCGAGCAGGTCGGTGGCGGTCGCGCCGGTCAGAGCCGCCGAGGTCACGCTCGACTTGGTGGAGTAGCCCACCGCGCTCTGCAGCACCTGGTTGGCGATCGACTTGGCGCTGTCGACGAGCTTCTGCAGCGAGGTGATGCCGGTGTTGGCGGCCTGCAGCACCTGCACGCCGTTGCCGATGCCGTCGAGCAGATTGGAGATGTCGGAAGCGCGGTTGTCGAGACCCTGGGCGGTGAAGAAGTTGGTCGGATTGTCGAGCGCCGAGTTGACCTTCTTGCCCGTGGAGAGGTTGTTCTGCGTGGTGGCGAGGAGCTGAGCCGTCGACTGGAGCGAGAGCAGGTTCTGGCGAACCGACGCAGAGAGTACGATACCTGACATTGTCATTCCCTTCTGGATGAACATGAGTAGACATCGCCGCACCGTTCTGTCGGCGATGGCGCAGACTGGTCCGCGGAATCCTACCCGTTCGTTAAATTGACTTCGGAACGGCCGCGCGCAGCCTCCGCCGCCGCCGTTAATCCTAATTGGCCGCTAATCAGTTTGATCAAATGCGTGCAGGCCGCCGCGATTCACGGTAAAATGGCGCACGGATCCGCGTCTGACGGTCGGCGCGCGCCGATACGCGGTGCGACCGTTAAGGCAGCGCTAACTATGAGCTTGCGGAAGAGCGGCCGGTTACGCGGGGGCGCGGTCCGCGTGCGGGAGGACGATCTCGACGCTGGCGGTCCGGCCGCGCGGCTCCTGGAGCTCCAGACGTCCGTTCGAGCGCCTGACGAAATCCTCGACCAGCCGGATCTCCGAGAACACGGGATCGGCTGGACCGGCCTCCGCCGCACTCACCGACGCCGTCAACACGATCTGCACGTCGGAGGAGATGCCGCCGGCGCCCGAGGCGTCCGCACTCATGCGCCTGGCCTGGATGTCGATGCGGCCGCCGTGCTCCAGTCGATGTCGGGCCCCGATCGCAAGACACAGCAATGCCGCCATCAACTGGCCCGGATCAGCGAAGACGGCCGGCACGTCCGCGCCCACCGACGTCGTCACCTCGACCTCGGTGCCCAATGTCGGACGAAGCAGGCGAGCGACGTCGACCAGGAGCTCGTTCAACTCCACCGCACATGGCTGCGGCGGCCGGCCCCTTGCGAACGACAGAAGCTGCGACGTCAATCGAGCGCCCCGGGTCGCGGCCTCGTCGATCAGACGCGCGACGGCCGCCAGTTCAGGCTTGTCCTCGACCGCTTCGGCGAGAATGTCGATGGTCCCCGTGATCACGGTGAGAATGTTGTTGAAGTCGTGCAGCAGGCCACCGGCAACCTGACCCACGATGGCCATCCCGGGGTGGATGTCCGGCGTCGCTGCAGCCGGAATGTCTGCGCCCGGGCTCGGTAGCGACTGTTTGGACCGCTGGTAGGTGGAAGAGGCCATGAATCCTGCAATACCTGTTGGGGGGGGGAGGACGGCGGGGCTATCGGGACGCAAACGCACGGACGCCGCTGCGATGTTCAGCTTCGTCTTGATGCTCAGCCTTGGCGCTCAGTCTCACCGCTGACCATCGATCGCGCTCCGGCTGGATGCAGCATCAGTCGGACTCCTGCTCCTGCCAGGACGACAACCTCGACACGCCAGTCGCAGGACACCGGCCGATGCCTCCACTCGCGACGAGAGTTGCATCCGACAGAAAAAGATCCGTCAACGAATCAGCGCGCTTATTAGCGATTTTGGCCTCAAGATGTCCGCTGTCAATTGCGGCGCTTGCTACGTGGCGTCCGTGCACATCGGAGCTGCCGCGGCCGGAGCAACGAGACGTTCGCCGCAAGCGTGCTGCGCTGCTTTCACGAGCCGAGGCGGAGGCCGGATGCGTGCCGACTGTATACAACCGCGCGCGATCAGATCAGCACATCGCACACACGTTGATGGCCCAAATCCGCAACGCGCATTCGCGCCTGTCTGCACGACAACGCACACAGCAGGAACGAATGGCCTTTACTGGGAATATTACCCGTGATTCTTCTTGTCAGCGGATGGGACGCAGTTCTATGGAACCATGAGGGCATTGAGATCTGCGAGGCTCCGATACTGCAATGCAGGAGATGGCTTTGGACCCCAGCTTGCGTTCTCCGAACGGTTTCCTGTCGTCGTTGACCGACGATGATTTCGAGCTGATCCGACCCTATCTGCGGACCGTGGATCTGGTGCAAGACTCCATTCTCGCCGAGGTCGGCGAAAAGCTTTCGCGCATCTACTTTCCTCATCGCGGCGTGATCTCGCTGGTCGTGAACCTCGCGCGCGGAGAGCGCGTTCAGGTGGCGATGATCGGTCGCGATAGCTTCTTCGGAAGCATGTCCCTGCTCGCGGGCGGCGATCCGGTGGTGCTGAACAGCGCGGTGGTCCTCGTTCCCGGTGCTGCATCGGTCGTCGACATCGACAGGGTACGGGCAGCCGCCGAACAGAGCCCCTCGTTTCGCGCGCTGATGTTGCGCCACGCACTCGCCATCTACGTGCAGAGTCAGCAGACCGCCGGTTGCAACGCCGCCCACACCGTCGAGTCGCGTCTCGCCCGTTGCCTGCTGCAGACGCATGACCTTTCAGGCGGCAACAAGCTCTACATCACCCAGGAGTCCCTGGCGCAGATGATCGGCGCCCGACGCAACAGCGTTTCGCTGGTGGCGAGCACGCTGCAGCAGGCGGACTTCATCCACTATAGCCGCGGCCATATCGAGATCATCGATCTGGAGGGGCTGAAGAAGACGGCGTGTGAGTGCTACGGCGCCGTGAAGGCCCACTACGAGAATCTGGTCCGGCCGCGCAGCCTGCCGTAAGCAGGCGTCGTTCCGGCCGTCGCGCGCCGGCGCCTCGCCGAACGCCCTTGCCTCCGTACAACTACGGCCCATTGCATGATCCCCATCACCGCTGCGGACGGAATTAACGCGCTGTTCAACGGGCGCTGATAATTGTCGACGTGCTGACGAGCGCGAGTTCCAAGAAGCGTCGAATTATCTTCGTGCTGATATATCTCGCCCGTGTTCGGCTTTTGACCAGACGCGCGGAGTAATGACATGGCCTTTGATCTGTCGATGCCGATCCTGGTGGTCGATGACTACGCCACTATGATCCGGATCATCCGCAACCTGCTGAAGCAGCTCGGATTCGAGAACGTCGACGACGCCAGCGACGGATCGGCCGCGCTCTCCAAGATGCAGGCGAAGAAGTATGGCCTCGTGATCTCCGACTGGAACATGGAGCCGATGACCGGCTACGACCTGCTGCGCGAGGTGCGCGCCAGCCCGGAACTGTCGAAGACGCCGTTCATCATGATCACGGCCGAATCGAAGACCGAGAACGTCATCGCCGCCAAGAAGGCCGGCGTGAGCAACTACATCGTCAAGCCGTTCAATGCTGCGACGCTCAAGACCAAGATGGAAGCCGTGTTCGGCCCGGCCGAATAGCCGAGCTCCCCGGGAATGCCCTGCGCGGCGGCCGGACCGGTGTCCGGCCGCTTTCTCTTTGGCGGACGAACTCCGCGCGGTTGACGACGGCAGGACGCACACATCGCCGCACCCTCCCCGTAGTCGTACGGAAACCAAAATTTACGAGGGGGTCAGAGCCGGCCGGTAGACATGATCCTGCTTGCCGATGACCGTGTCAGGGTGGCAACGGGACAGGGAATTCATGCGCAACGAACTCCTCGTGATCGAAGATGCCGCCGTGCATCTTTCAATCTTGCGAAAGATTGCAGCACAGGCCGGCTTCAACACGACGGACGTGAGCTCGGTCGACGCCGCCTCGATCGTCCTGCAGAAGAGGAGCTTGGACTGCACCATGCTGGACCTCTCGCTGGGCAACCGCCCCGGCACCGAGGTTCTCGAGCTCAACATAGATCCCCCCTTCTCGAAGCCGATCGACCTGATGCGGCCCCGGCAAACTCTGAAGCAGATCGCGCAGCAGACCGATCGCCGGCGGCTGGTCCGAGCGGCGGGCTGGTAGCAGGCGATGAGCAAAAAGAAGCGCTTTCTGGGAGCGCCTGCAGCGATCGCGCTGATCCTCATCTGCGTCATTGCCGGCAGCAACCTCTTCTTCCTCACCAATCTGCGCGAGAACGCGCTTCAGCACGCCGAGGAAGATCTCAGCCGCCATAGCCTCACGCTTGCCGAGAACGCCGACCGTTCGGTGAAGTCCGTCGACCTCGTGCTCACGAGCGTGCGCGACTACCTGGTGCGCGGCGGCGCCATCGACGCTGCGGCGTATCGCAAGGTCGCGTCAGACCATCAGACCCACCTCCTGCTCAAGGAAAAGATCGCGGGACTGCCGCAGATCGATGCGGTGACGCTGATCGACGCGCAAGGCAGGCTCCTGAACTTCTCGCGCTACTGGCCGATCCCGGACGTCAACATCGCCGACCGCGACTACTTCAAGGCGCTGAAGGCCGACCCTGCACCGCACACGTTCCTCAGCACGCCGGTTCAGAATCGCGGCGACGGCACCTGGAACATCTATTTTGCCCGCCGGCTCGACGATTCCAATGGCGAGTTCATGGGCATGATGCTCGGCGCCATGTCGGTGCCCTATCTGGAGAACTTCTTCGGCTCCACCGCGCAGGGTCTCGATGCCGCGGTGTCGCTGATCCGCGAGGACGGGACGCTGCTCGCGCATTTTCCGCCCACGAGCGAGATCGGCAGGCCGACCTCCGGCTTCGGTCAGCGCGCGCTGTCGGCCGGCGGCGTGCTGCGCGAGCCCTCCGCACGAACCGGCGAGATGCGCCTGCGGGCGGCAAAGATGCTGCCCAATTATCCCGCGATGATCGTGGTGTCGGTATTCGAGCACGACGTCCTGAAGGCCTGGCGCGACATGGCGACGCTTCTGGTCATCGTGTCGCTGGTGAGCGCGATGGCCGTGCTCGCGGCCGCGGTCCTGATCTCCCGCTGGTGGGAACGCCACGAGCACCTGATCGAGGCCGCCGAGGCCGCGAATGCGGCGAAGTCCACCTTCGTCGCGATGATGAGCCACGAGATCCGCACGCCGATGAACGCGGTGCTCGGCCTCGCCACGACGCTGCTGGAAACCAATCTCGATCCCGAGCAGCGCCGTTCGGTGGTGGCGATCCACAATGCCGGCGACAATCTGCTCGAGATCCTCAACGACATTCTCGACTTCTCCAAGCTCGAATCCGGCCAGCTCTCGCTCGAGGACATCGCGTTCTCCGCCGAGGCCCTGGTCCACAACACGCTCAGCATCATCGGGCCGCGGGCTTCCGCCAAGGACCTGAAGCTGAGGAGCGTCGGCGACCCGGCCGTGCCGCCGGCGCTGGTCGGCGACGCCGGCCGCATTCGCCAGATCCTGCTCAACCTGGTGTCCAACGCGGTCAAGTTCACCTCGTCCGGCGAAGTGGTCGTCACGACGCGCTGCATCGAGAAGCATGACGAGAAGGCGACCGTGGAATGGACGGTGACCGACACCGGCATCGGCATTGCCGCCGACAAGATCGGCTCGCTGTTCGCGAACTTCGTCCAGGCCGACAATTCGATCAGCCGCCGGTTCGGGGGCTCCGGACTCGGACTCGCGATCTGCAAGCGACTGATCGAGCAGATGGGGGGCGATATCAGGGTCACCTCGACGCTGGGCAGAGGGTCCACCTTCTCGTTTCGCCTGACGCTGCCGATTGCCGAGACCATCGCGGTGCCAGAGCAGAACGACGACGGCATCTACACCTCGCTGCAGAACCGGATCGCGGCGTTCGGCCGGCCGCTGCGCGTCCTCGTGGTGGACGACAATCCGACCAACCGCCTGGTCGCGACCAAGATGCTCAAGGATTTCGACATCCAGACCGACACGGCCTGCGACGGCGCCGAGGCCGTCACCGCCGCCAGCCGCTTCAACTACGACCTCATCCTGATGGACGTCCGCATGCCGGAGATGGACGGCTTCCAGGCGACCCGGATCATTCGCGCGCGAGGCGAGCGCCGCTCCAACGTGCCGATCATCGCCTTCACGGCGAACGCCTTCATGGAGGATATCCGAGCCTGCCGGGAAGCCGGGATGAACGATTTCGTCGTCAAGCCCGCCCGCAAGAAGGCGCTCGTGGAGGCCATCCTGCGCGTGCTGCCCCTGCCCGTTCCGGTGCCGGAAACCGCGGCGTCAGACGCCCCGCTGGTGCCGGCTCAGGCGGATGCCGCGGCCGCCGACATTGGCGCCGATACCGAAATTGCTCCCGAAGCTGCGCTGGACCGCGAAGCCTACGCCGAGCTGGTCGGCGAGATCGGAGACGAGGCGGCGCAGGAGATCCGCGACGTGTTCTTCAGCGAGACGGATGCGCGGCTGAAGCAGCTCCGCCAGCTGACGCTCGACGGCGAGCGCATCAAGATCGGCCGCGAGGCGCATTCGCTGAAGAGCGCAGCCGGAACCTTCGGGTACCGCCGGCTTGCAACCTACGCGCTGGCGCTGGAGAAGAGCGCACCACGCCTGTCCGCCAAGGAGTATGCCGAGCTGCTCGACAACATCGAGGCCGCCTACGCCGCCGCCCGCGCCCAGGAGCTGCAATATTGAAGCGGGGAGGCCGCAGGCCTCCCTGGCGCATGCCGATCCGCGCGACGTCCCCGCACGGCGCGCCGCGGCGACGAGGACGGGCTCCGACGATCGAGATGGCAAACGAGACGTTCACGAACGCGGATTCGCCGAACCTGACCTTCATAATCCCTTACAATGGGTTGACGCCGTACTTCTACGGCTCACGATTTTCACAATCAACTAATCATGAGCTGCGAGACTCGGGGTCACATAGGAGATGTGTCCCATGTTTACTTTTGAAACCGCCGACCAGAAGGAAGTCAGGCGTTTCCGAATTGCGCAGTTCAACGGCCGGACCGCGACCGTGAAATCCGGCGGATCGACGATCACCGGCCACGTCCGTTCAGTCATGGAAAAGGAAGCGAGCGTACCGCCGCGCTGGACCATTACGATCGTGCCGACGCCGCCCAAGGCGCAAGCGCCGCTGCGCCCGACCTCCCGGGTTCGTCCCTTCGCCGAGGATTATTTCTGACAGCACGGACATCCGCGTCCGCAATCAGCGCGTTCGACCGAGCCGGTCGGACGCCGATTGTCGTTGTCTGCATCGCAGGGCCCACCTCGAAGGCACGAGCGCGGCATTCGCGCTCGTTCGCCGTCATCCGATCTGATTGAGGAGTGCTGCGCGGACGAGTTCGGCGGTATTGCGCGCGCCAACCTTGCGCATGGCTTCGGCGCGATGGCTCTCGAAGGTGCGGGGGCTGATGCCCATGCGCAAGGCGCCCTCCTTGTTCGAGTGCCCCTCACTGATCAGCTTGAGGACCTCGTATTCGCGCGGGGTCAGCGACTTGCTGGCCCGGCCGGGTGGCCGCCCGGGCACCGCGCCCTCCTCGAGAGCCGGCGCCGCCCGTGACAGCGGTCCGAACTGCCCGTGCGCGCCGGACATCTGGTTGACCAGGGCGCAGATCCGCTCGGTCTGCAGCAACGCGTTGTCGACGACGAGCTGGACATGCCGGCGCTCGCCGGGCGTCCTGGCAATCTCGTCACTGCGCTGCTTGATTTCCTCCATGTAGAGCATCAGGGCGGTGAGCGAACCGTTCAGCTGACGCGCCAAAGCGAGCCTGCCCTGGTCGTCGTGACGTCCCATCGCGAGCGGCGCAGACATGCCGGAACGGGTCGCCAGGAGATCCGGGTCGTTAACCCCTTGGCCGCCCGGAGCAGGTGCGGCGTGAGCGTCGGAAAGGCTGTTGTTCAGCTGTGCCATGCCTCATTCTGACGCGAGGGCGGCTTTAACATGGTTAATTATGTCGTCCGTAGCAATACGGGATTGTTCCGGCAACTCGCGCAACCGTCGATCATTTCCCCAAAAAGTTGCAAGCTGCAATGGTTAAGCCGGGGCGTGATGCCACCCTTCAAGGAGACGTCCGCGGCGCGTGCGGCGGCGGCTGTCCACGATGCCGCGCATTACTACGATTGTTTACTGACATTAATTTCGCACCAACTGTTTCGTGCTTCCATGCGTTCCGTGCCCGTCCGTGGAGACGAGCGACCTTGAGATATAGCTGACAGCCTGACGCCAATGGGACCGGTCGACCGGATCTGGGAATTCCTGCAGCGGTTGTCACCGCTGACACGAAGCTGTCTGCTCAGCGAGCTCGAACGGCTGGAGCTGAGCGGCGTCGACATGCCGGGATCCGCCGACCTCCAGGCCCGGCTGCGCGCCGAGATCCGCAACAACAATGGCGCCGGCGGCCACCGCACCATCAATCCTTCGCGCTACTTCTTCATGCCGGTCGAGCAGCTTCTCATCGACGGTTCGCCGGAGCATGCCAATGAGGGCCGCATTGCCCGCGGCTCCCTCACGCCGATCTGGGAATGGATCTCGCGCGATCTGCTGCCGACCATGGCGCGCGACTATAATGCACAGATGAAGGACCTGATCGCGGCGGACAAGCAGCGCGAGATCCGCCAGACGGCGAGCGCGTTCCAGACCAAGGTGACGAAGTCGCTGGAAGGCACGTTGGCGCGCGCCGAGGGCATCGAGCAGGTCCGCAGCAAGCTGAAGGCCTATACGGCCTCGCCGTCGGTGTTCGACGATGTCGTCAAGCTGATGAAGGCGCTGCGCGCCCGCGAGGAACTCGCGAAGTTCGCCGATTCGCTGCCGGACCGGATCGCGGAGTTCGACGATCCGCAGGTGAAGAAGATGGTGCTGCTGCTCGATGCCCTGCGCAAGAGGCAGCCGGAAGCCGTGCCCTTTGCGTTGACGCTCGTCGCCAAGCGTCTGAAGGAGCCGTGGCAGGTGATGCGGCTGGCGACGAAGGCGGCGCGCTCGAAGAACATTGCCGACGTCATCGCGGCACCCTACGCGATGACCGTGCCGATGGTGCTCGACCAGTTGGAGGACAAGCGGCTCGCGCTCCGGATCGCGTTGAAGAACAACCGCGTCGTGACCGCCAAGGAAATCCTGACCAGCATCTATGACATCGAATATGCGATCCAGGTCCGCATCGATCGCATCGAGGACTCGGACTGGGGTACGCGCCTGAGCACCATCATGGCCAATACCGACAGAATGGTGCAGGCCGAGGTCAAGCGCTTCCCCGAAGAGGTCGGACACGTGCTCGGCTCGAACAGGCTGCGCAGCCATCGCTCGTTCGGCGGCCGCCTCACCTATTTCGCCTGGAAGGGCCGCGACGCGATCAAGACGGTGCTGCGGTCTGCAACCGGTTGACGGCGGCGCGTCGAGACGGCCTTCCGGCCATCCTATCCCTGGGCCATGCGTTCGCGCGCCGACTTGAAGCCCGCCACGAAGCGCGCCAGCGTGTCCGAGGTCTTGCCGCGCGGCAGCATCACTTCGATCAGCGAGAAGCGTCCGCGCCGATGCACTGCGCGCTCCAGCGCGGCGACGAGCTCGCTGCGGGTGGCGACGCGCTCGCCGGTGCCGCCGATGGAATTGGCGATGTCGGCATAGTGCCAGTCGTCGAGATCGTTGAACCGCGATTCCGGCTGGAACACACGCAGCATCTCCCAGCTGCAATTGTTGAACAGCACGACGATCGGATCGAGCCCGTAGCGGCGGCAGTTGCCGAGCTCCCATCCGGTCATCTGGAACGCGCCGTCGCCGACCAGGATCAGCGGACGAAGTCCGGTCGCGGCCACGCCGATGCCCGCCGGCACGCCGAAGCCCATCCCCGCGTAGTAGCCCGGCGCGGCCAGCGCGGTATTGTCGATCTCCATCGCGGTGAACAGGCAATCGCCGATATCGGAGGTCATCGGCATCCGGCCGTGGCGGTCGAACATGTCGTTGACCGCGGTCGCGATGTCCGAAGGCGCAATCGGCGCGCCATCGGCAGCGAGGCCGCGCGGATAGGCCGAGCGCTGCCGCGGCAGGCCGGGAGCTGCGGCCCGGGGTGCCGCGCGCTCGTCGAGCGCATCGATCAGATCGCCGAGCGGCATGTCGCGATAGGCGTGATGACCGATCTGCACCTCACGGCTGGCGGCCAGGATCATGCGGCGCGGGTCTGGCGCCCGGTTCGACAACGCGAAATTGGTATCCGACAGGATGACGCCCAGCATCAGCACGAGATCGGCATTCTCGACCAGCTCCGTGATCGCCGGATTGCCCGCGGCGCCGAGATAGGTGCCGGCGACGACATCGTCGGCCCTGTCGAGCAGGCCGCGGCCCATGAAGGTCGTCACCAGCGGGAGACCCAGCTTGCGCGCCAGCGCGGCGATCCTGTCCTCGACACCGTAGCGGCGGATTTCGACGTCGACGACGATCACGGGACGCTCTGCCTGCGCGATGCGGGCGAGGATCTCCTCGACGCATTCGTCGAGCGCCTCGCGGCTGGCCCGCCGCGGCGGCAGCGGCACCACCGGCTCGACCTCGGCATCGACCATGTCGCGCGGAAATTCGAGATACACCGGCAGCGACATCTCCTTCGCGCTGCGCAGCACGCGCGCAATCTGGGCCGGGGCGGTGGCCGGATCGCTCAGCACCGCCTGATCGCAGGTGATCTCCTTGAACACCGCGAGCTGCGTGTCGACGGTGCGGGCCTGGTGGTGCAGCAGAAAGCCGGAGACGCGCTCACGCGCGCCGGGCGCGCCCGCGATCACCACGACGGGCGAGCGTTCGGCATAGGCGCCGGCGACCGCGTTCACGACGTTGAAGGCGCCGGCGCCGTAGGTGACGACGGCGACGCCGAGGCCGCCATGATAGCGCGCGGCCGCATCCGCGGCGAAGCCGACCGCCGGCTCATGGCTCAGCGTGACGCTCGGCAGGATGTTGCTCTCCTCGATGACCTTGAACAGCGGCAGCACGAAGTCGCCGGGAATGCCGAAGATCTCGCGGGCGCCATGGTCCTTCAGGGCGGCGAGCAGCGCATGGGCAAGAGCAGGCATCCGGATCCCCTGAGCGTGGCGTGAGGTTCAGCCGGTGCTACACGATGAGGGGCGGACTGCCAACCGGCGGCCGTTCGATCTGCGAGCCGTCCCGTCTGGATCGCCCCGTCCAAACATCATGCTCGAGCGGCAAGGCCGGAGCTCACCCGCGCCACATCAGTTTGCCGTCAGCACCAGGGCGTGGGCGGATGGTGCGCCGCCATGCGGGACGGCCAGCGTAACCGTGAACAGGATGGCGACGACCATGATCATGCAGAGCTTCATCATGACCGTCCTGCGATCGGTGATCGGCAGGAACAGGAAGAACAGCAGCATCGCCGCCAGCGCGAGTTCGAAAACGTAAGACATGGATGACCTCCTCCGTTGCCAGGAGGATGGCGCATGCCGGAAGCCCAGACTGTGCGTGCCGTCACACCGGTCCCATAGACCACGCGAGCGAGTATCCCGGCCGCCGCAGCGGGACCATGCAACCCAATCGATTGCCACCTCTCAGCCGTCGAACAGCGCGGCTTCGGTGAAGGCGAGATCGCCGAGATGCGGCGGATGCGGACCTTTGGCATATTTGCGTCCGCGCTTGTCCGAGTACCAGCCGGCCAGCCCTGCGATGGGCCCATTGGCATCGAGCCGCACCAGCAGGCCGCCGCGCCGCAGCAGCAGCCAGCCGATGTTGCCGGCCAGCCGCACGAGGTCAGCGACATCCCGGCAATACAGCAGGCGATACACCGGCAGCGCATTCATCACCCGGTGCTTCTGAAACACGAACGGATACGCCGCATCGGCCTCGCGCGCGACGAGACCGAGACACCCCCATTGCGCATGCTGCCGCAACAGATCCGCCTCATCGGGAGAGAGCCCGTGCACATCGTCCTCGGAGAATTCTTCGATACGGACATCCGAGCGCGGTCGCGACAGGGCCAGCGCGGCGTAGACCTGTCCCTTGCAGTAGACCGAAAAGCCCTGAGCCTCGACCTGTGGCCAAGTGTGCGGGGCCGGCGTGATGTTGAAATAGGTCACCGTCTTGTCGCGCGTCGCCGCGCGCACCAGCATCGAGCTGAAGGCACGGAACGCCGGCTCGACATACCAGCTCGAGACATTGGCCCTGACGATCGGCTCACCGCCGATGTGGAGCTCGGAGAACAGCAGCAGGATCACGCCGACAGGCACCCCGGCTTGGTCGAGACAATAGCCGAATGCCGGATAGCCGGCCGGCCGCGGGCGCGCCGCGTGGCGTTCGAGTCCGCGCAACCAATAGGCCTCGCTGCGAAAGGCGAATCCGCGCGTCAGCAGTGCGGCGACCGCCGGCAGATCCGCCGCGCCGATCTCTCGGATGCGAACGCCGGTCACGGCCTGCGCGGGAGCCGGCCTGTCATTTGCAATCTCAGCCTTTTTGATTGGCTGCATTCCAGCATCACCCGAGAGAGATCCGGCGCGCCACCCATGGCGCGGCGGGATCGTCATGACGGCAATTATCGTAAAAAGCTTTGGCGGCAGTGAACCACGTCGTGCTGGCCTTACTTTTCAGTTAATGGAACATGCGAGCCACACCCGACAGGCTTCGATCAGCGCCGACATGATCTTCGCGATCCGAGCCGCCGCTCACGGCCGCGGCACGCGAAACATGTAGGTTTCATCGGCATTGAGGCCGTCGACGAAGAAACGTCCGGGCTTTGCCTCGATCCGGCGCCGCAGCCCATCCCAGCCCCAGACCTCGAGGCTGCGCGTCCCTGCGGGCAGCTCGAGCTCGACCGCGCGGCCCGGCCGCTCGGTCCAGCCGGCAATGTTCTGCCACACGATCAAATCGGCATCCGATCCGCGCAGCGTGTACAGCGCCAGCCGCCGGTCGATGGACACGATCCTCATGTGACCGGCGAGCTGCAGCACCGTCTTCACCACGAGGCTGCGCGCCTCCGGGGTCCAGGGATCCTTGCCCGTCGCCATCGCATAGGCCAGGCCGTCGACATCGGGCGTGTCGCCAAGATTCCAAGGAAACGCCAGCATGGACACCGGCATGCTGCCATCCTTGCCAACCACCGCAAGCTGGTCCCACATCGCATTGAGAAACAATCTCGCCGCGTCCGTATCGCTGTCCCACGCGCCGGCGCGCGCGACGTTGAACTCGGTTGCGTAGAAGTTGATGTCGCGGCTCAGCCCCATCGCCTGCTTGATACGGTCGAAGCAGGTCTGCACCGAGAACTCGCGGCCGCGGGTCATCGGATACCATTTATCATTGTAGTAGGTATGCAGGTCGATGCCGTCGAGACGGCCGTCCTCGAGCAGATCGGCGATCGCCGGACCGTAGCCGCGCAACGTCGCGTCGCCATGCGAGTTGCAGGTGGCAAAGCCGCCGGGAACGACCCGCAGCTTGGGGTCGACGCTGTGAACACCGTCGGCAAGCCCGGCCAGCGCGTCGTGATAGTCCTGGCGCGGGATCGTGGCCTGCACATCGGGCTCGTTGATGGCGGTGAAGACGGTAGCACCCCAATCGGGAATACCGTTTTCGCGGCCCCATTCGCCGCCGGGGCGGAAACGTCTCGCCATCGCCTGCCCAGCCGCGAACCAGTCCTGATAGGACCCGATCGGCTGCGGCGGAGCCAGGCTCTGATAGCTGCCTTCATACTCCAGCAGGATCAGCGGCATGATACCGTTCTTGTGCGCCTCCAGCATCGCGGCATCGAAATCGTGCGGCGTCGGTACCCGCGCCAACGTCCGCCAGCCGTAGGAATCCATTCGGCCCATCCTGGCACCGACGCCGTGCAGTGCCTGATAGATCTGCGCGCTCTTGCCGGCCAGATGCGTGACCAAATTGCCGCCGCCGATGCGCTCGTCGATCCGCAGCGCCGAGGCGTTCGTTTCGCCGGCGTGGACAGCGCTTAGCCATGGCGACGTGACAAACGTTAACAGGGCTGTGCTAATGACCAGCAGATTGGAACGAAGTCGCAATGTCTGATCCCTTAGATTTCCGCTATGACGTTTGAGATCGTCCAGGTCGTTCAAGAGATAAGCAATGCCGGCGGCGTGGAAACAGTCGCTATCGAGCTGGCGCGCGTTTTCGGCCGGAATGGTTTATCGAACATCGTGCTTGCGAGCACCGTCGCGGACAATCTCGAACACACGATCCGAGTCGAGCGCGTTGCGCCATGGCTGGCGCGGATTCCGACTCGCGGACTGTTCCGGCACATCGGCCGCGCCATTGTCGTGCCGCTGTTCACGCTGGCCGCGACACGGGCGCTGGCGCGTCACCCCGACGCCGTCGTCATCAGCCACGGCGACAGCCTCAAGGGTGACGTGCTGATCGTGCATGCCGTCAATGCGCAGAGCCTCGCCGAGAAACGCGCCGCCGGCAGTCGGCGCTGGATGCTCAACCCTATGCATCTGTGGGTCGCGCTGCGCGACCGGTTCATGATCGGAGGCCTGCGGTATCGGGCGTTCGTGGCGGTGTCCTCCCGCGTCACCGCGGAGCTGCAGCGCTTCTTCCGCGTGCCGGCCGCCCGCATCCACGTCATCTCCAACGGCATTGATCTCGCGCGCTTCAAGCGCGACGCCGTCGGCGGCCAGGCGATCCGGCGTGAGTTCGGCATCCCGGAGAACGCGCGCCTGCTGCTGTTCGTCGGCCACGAATTCAACCGCAAGGGACTGGCGCATGCGATCGGCGCGCTCGATCGGCTCGGCAACGACGTCTGGCTGCTGGTCGTCGGCTCGGACAATCCCGCGCCCTACCGCAGACTGACGCGCAACGCCCAGCAACGACTGATCTTCGCCGGCCCACGCTCGGACCTGCCGGCGCTGTACTCGGCGGCCGATGCCTTCGTGCTCCCCACGAGTTATGAGACCTTCTCGCTGGTCTGCATGGAGGCCATGGCCTGCGGGGTGCCGGTGTTCGCAACGCCGGTCGGCGGCATCGAGGACTATCTGCGCGACGGCGTCAACGGCTTCCGCATTTCAGCAGACGCCGATGACATCGCGGCCAAGCTCGCGGCCGTCTTCGCCGACCCCGCACTGATGCGCCGGCTGCAGGACGGCGCCCAGGCGACCGCGCAGATCTATGGCTGGGACCAGATCGGGCTGCAATACATCGAACTGCTCAAGCAGATCGATGCCGCCAAGCGCCAGTCCGGCCGCGCAGCGATGGCGCTGCCGGTGAAGGCCTAGCTAATTCGTCTGCAGCCGCTGTGGGCGGGCGAGGCCGGATGCGGTTCTCGACTGATGCGCCGCGCGGCATGCCGTTTCAATCGCCGCCGCGACCGCATCATAGGTGAAGCGCCGAAGCACGTTCGCACGGGCCGCCTCACTGCGAACAGCGAGCTCCGCCCGCTGGCCGCTGAGCTCATCGATGAGCCGACACAGGCTGCCGGGATCCTGCTCCGGCACGATCCAGCCGCCGTCGCCGACGACATCCGGAATCGCTCCGCAGGTCGATCCGATCACCGGGATGGCGCAGGCCTGGGCCTCGATGATCACCCGGCCGAACTGCTCGCGCACCGCGTCCGTGGTTCGCGTCAGCAGCAGCAATGCGTCCAGGCGGCGCAGAAAAGCCGCGACTGCAGCGGATGAAGCCCAGCCCTGGATGGTGACGCGCCCGCCCAAACCAAGTTCGGCCACGCGCCGGCGCAGATGCGGCTCGTGCGGACCTTCGCCCATGATGCTCAGCGTCGCCACCGACTTGCTGCGCGCGAGCGCTTCGAGCGCATCGTCGAGGCCCTTCTCGACCACCAGCCGGCCGACATAGCCGAGCCGCAGCGGCGAGCCGGCCGTCGCATTCGATCGATCATCCGCCGGCATGAAGGTCGCGAGATCGACACCATAGCCGATCGGCGTCACCGGACCCGTGTAGCCGCACGCCCTCACGACCTCAGTCGCATCGGGACTGCGCGACAGGATGTGGGCGGTGCGGCCGAGGACGAATTTGCGGATCGCCTCGAATGGTGGCGGCAGCCGTTTCAGGATGTTCTGGTCGACCTCGAGCACGAGCGCCGCACGGCCGCGCAGCATCTGCGCCTGCAGCGCGACGATGCTCCAGGGCTCTTCCCAAAGGTGAATCACGTCGGGATCGAGCTCGCGCAGCAGGCGGCGCAGCGCCGGATAGAAGTGCAGGTACCATTTCATCGGACCCGCGTCCGGGAGTCGGATCGGGAGCCGATGGATGGGAAAGGCTTCGTTGGAGTGAGCCGCGGTGATGGTGCGGCCGAATTCCTTCCACACCTCGGGCGTCACGAGATGCAGATCGACGTCGGGCCGGGACGCGAGATGGCGGTAGCGCAGCCGGCCGGCCTCGCTGCTGGTGGCCGGATGCGCAATCGAGACGATTCGCAAGCGCCCCCTGCTAGACACGGCCCATCACCTTCGCTGCAGTCCCGCTGAAGCCCGTGAGATGCAGCTCCATCGCCGCAAGCGTACGATGCGCGCCATTCATGGTGTTGCGCGGAATCGAGAACGCATCCTGCCCTGCTTTGACAAGGCCCTTGCGCGTGGTCGCGGCACTGGCGAATCCGGCCTGCCGCGCCAGCGCAAAGTCCCGCGGTCCGCAATCGGCGGCGCGCCCGTAAGGAAACGCGAAGTGCCGGACGTCGATGCCGAGCCGCTCGTTCAATCGCAGCCGCGCGCCGGCCAGCTCGCGAAGGGCGTCTTCGGAAGACAGCGACGAGATGCGCGCATGCGAGACGGTGTGGGCTCCGATCTCGATGAGCGGATCCCCCGCCAGCACTTCCAGCATGTCCCAGGAGATCGCATGCTTCCAGTGCATTGCCTCGATGTCGATGGCGTTGGCGGCACAGAACGCGGCGTAACGATCCGCCGCCTGCGGGCCATCCCAGCGCGAGGCGATCTGCGCGAACACCGCGCGGCGCTGCTCGGCGCTCGACGGCGCGATCCGCTCATCGTCGACCGTGACATGGCCCCTGTGCAGCAGCGCATCCTCCAAGCCAGCGCCCCACAGCGGCAAGGTGCCGTCGGGAATGCCGGTCGTCACGAACAGCGTCACCGGCACCTTGCGCCTGCGGAACACCGGCACAAGCAGATCGAACGTATCGCGGTAGCAGTCGTCGATCGAGAAGTTGACGTAGCGGCCGGACGGCTCGGCGCTTGCCGTCCGGCGCAGCGCCTCGCTGATCGTCACGACATCCCAACCCTGGTCGAGGACATAGCCGAGGAAGCGATCGAGAAAGTCGGCATCGACGTAGAAGTCGCGATTGGGCAGACGCTCCCACTGCTCTGCCGGCGCGGTGCGATGGAACGTCAAACAGCAGCCGCGCGGGCCGAGCACACGATCGATCACTTTGGCGACGGGAAGGACGAAGGCGCCGGATGCCATCATCGCTTTGGCAGCAGCGAGGGCCAGCAGGGTCAACTCAGCTCTCCCTTCATCTTGAACGTACGACGAACATGACGGAGCGCCGTGCCGACCACGGCCGGCAGCAGGATGCCGATCGCGAAGGCCAGGCAGAGGAGATACGCCAATCCGCCGGCGAACAGGCGCGGCAGCAGGCCCGGCACGGAGGTCTGAATCATCAGGCCGAGCACGACCATCAATGCGGTCGGCAGCAGGGCCAGGCCGATCACGAGCAGGAGCTTTCGCGCATCACCGAGCACGAACACCACGCCCGACAGCAGCACGAGGCTGCGGATCGCTTCGCCGATGCCGAGCAACTGCATGCCGGCCGCCGGCGACGGATCGAACAGCGGCATCAGCAGGTTGAAGCCCATGTTGGCGAGATAGGCCGAGACGATGATGACCGCAGCGACGCCGTTGCGCCCCGCGCCATTGAGCAGACGGATCAGGATCCAGCCGAGGGTCGCGGCCCAGACGCCGCAGGCGATGCCCTTGAGCGCATGCGAGGTCAGCAGCAGGGCCTCGTCGCCGAACGCGCCGCGGAAATAGATCAGGCGGACGATGTCGGTCGAGAAGACCAGCAGGAACGCCGAGGCCGGCAAGGTCAGCGCGAGCAGCGGCCGCAGCAGCGCCTCGGTCTGCGCACGCGGATCGCGTGGGGCATGCTGCGACAGCACCGCCATGCCGAGCGGTTGGCTGATCAGCAGCAGCGCGCTCTCGGTCAGCGAGCGCGCGTAGTCCAGCGACGCGACGGCGCCGGTCGTCAGCCGCGATGCCGTGAAGCGCTCGATCCAGACATTGCCCTGCTCGGCCAACGGCAACGCCAGCAGGACGCGCAGCCGGCGGAAGAATTCGATACCCTTGTCGATCACCATGCCGGCGGTCAGGCCGGAGACGCTCAGCGCGCCCTCGCGCCACAGCGTGAACAGACCCCAGGCGGCGAGGCCATTGAAGGCGACGGTGAAGGCGCAGGCGAGCATGTAAGCGTCGCCGGTCAGCACCAGCAGGCCGATGCCGCCGATCACCGCGACGTTGAGCAGGCTGGCACGGACATTGGTCAGCCGCGTGCGGCCGAGCGCGATCTCGCCGGCGGCAAGCACATTGAGCACCGCCGACGCCGGCATGCCGAACGCCATCATGCGCACGAAGTGCAAGGTCAGCTCGCGCCCCTCCGCCGAGAAGCCGCCGACGACGGCGTTCACCCAGAGCTCACCGAGCAGCAGGATGATCGCGGTCACCAGGCTCGAGACGACGGCAATGACGATCGTCAGCGCACCGAGGCTACGCGCGGCATCCGGCCGCTGCAGCGCCTCGCGATGCATCGGGATCATGATCGCCGGCACGCTCTCGTTCTGCAGGAACGCAAGCGGGATGAGCACGGCCGCCATGGCGGCCCGGAATCCGTCGGCGATGAGCGAGGCGCCGAGCACATGCGCCATCAACACTTCGCGGCCGAAGCCGAGCATCTTGCTCGCCAGCGCACCGCTGATCAGCAGCGCACTGAAGCGCTTGAGCGAAGGACCGGAGGCGCTCATGCGGCATCCTCCGACACGGCCGGCGGCCCTTTCCATCGCGCAGGGACTTGTCCGTCCTCGAGCAGTTTCGACCACGACGGCACCGGCGCGAGAATGGCGAACGGCGGATCGCAGTCCGCGACGAGATCGACCATACGCCGCTCGGAGGACGGGGCAGGTGTGACGATCGTGCTCACACCGCCGCTCCCGCACCGACATTGCGGATCAGCAGCCCGATCGAGTCCAGCATGCGTGCAAGACTGTAATGGGTGCGCGCGCGGCGCGACGCGTAGTCGAGCTGGGGCGCGAGGAACTCGGGTTGAGCCAGCACCGCGTCCAGAGCCTCGGACAGCGCACGCGCGTCACCAGGCGGCACGAGCAGGCCGGCCCGGCCATGTTCGAGGATGTCCGGCGCAGCGCCGGCGTCAGTGGCAATCACCGGCACGCCGGCGAGCATCGCTTCGACCAGGGTGCGGCCGAACGGCTCGGGATCGATCGACGGATGCACCATCGCGTCCACCGCCTGCATCAGCAGCGGCACGTCGCTGCGATGCCCAAGGAAGTGAACGCGATCGCCGAGGCAAAGCTCCGTGACCAGCCGTCTCAGCTCAGCCGCGTAGTCCTGCTCGCCGAACAACGCGTCGCCAACGATGATACCGTGCACGTCCGGCAATTCGGCCAGCGCCTCGATCAGAACGTGCTGCCCCTTCCACCGCGCGAGCCGGCTGAACACGCCGACCAGCGGTCCCGACGGCAGGCCGAGCCGTTGCCTCAGCTCCTCGCGCGACACGGGCACGGGTTCGACGGCGAGACCATTGGGCACGACCTCGACGAGCGAGCGTCGACCTCCGGCCTCGATGAAGGCGGCTGCGGCAGCTTCGGAGGGGACGACGACCTTCGCCGCGAAGCGGTTGGCGAGGAAGATCTGCATGCGACGCTGCAGCGCGCCGAAATGAGCCGGGCTGATGATGTCGTGCAGATGCCAGATCAACGGCCGCCGTGCCGCGATGTTGGCGATGGCCGACAGGACAAAGGCCTTCTGCGAATTGGCATAGAGGACGTCATGCTTGCGTGCGACATGCGCGAGCTCCGCGGTGATCGCCGCGAGTCTGCCGAACAGCGGCAGCGCCTCGAGCCACGAACTGTCACGTCTGAACTGCCCCAGGCCGTGGCCCCGGCGCGACGTGACGACCGACATCCCGCGCTCAGCCAGCACCTGGCCGAGCGGGCCCGGCTCGAACAGGAACACCGACGAATCCTTGCGGCCCTGGACGACATCGAGCAGGATCAACTCGGCGCCGCCGATCTGCCCGGTGTGATCGACGAACAGGACACGCTCGGTCGACATCACCCGGCTCCGGCGTAGGCCGCCACGGGCGCGGTCTGGACCACAGGCGCGCTGCGGTGCTCGACGTCGGTCATGGTGACGACGATGCCGACATCGCGGGCTCCGAGTGCCCTGCTCCTGCTCACCGTCGCGACCGCCGGCTCGATCAACGACCGGTCACTGCGCACGCAGACGATCGCCCAGTCCGTACCGGCAAGGAAGTCGTTCCGTTGCGACGGCAATGGTGTGTCGACGATCACGGCATCATAGCCATCGAGACCAGCGAGGAGACGGTCGAGGCTGATCGCGTCGAGAATGTCGCCGACCGGACCGGTCGCCTCACCAACCGGCAGCACGTCGAGCGAGGGATGCGCGGTGGGCAGAACCATATCCCGGAGCGGCGTCCCGCGCTCCAGCGCGCCGAGCCATCCGGGGCTTGCCGGCAGCGCCATGATCTCTGCAAAGGCGGGATGCGAGACGTCGCACTCGACGACCAGCACGCGCCAGCCTGCGGCCGCGAGGTGCTCTGCCAGCGCACAGGTCGTGGTCGTCTTGCCATCTGCTGCATCGGGAGAGGTCACGACGATGCGCTGCGATCGGCCGGACCGCTTCAAACCGAGTTCGTGGACGAGATCATGCAGCGTGTGCTGAAAATCAGTGTCCTCGGAGGCGAGGCGCAAGACGCGCGGGATCGCCAGCGGTTGGTGGCCTTGCAGGATCGCGCCGAGCGCCGACATCTCACGCAGGCTCTTCAGGCGCGGCAGGCAGGCCAGGATCGAAACGTCGGCGACGCTCGGGAGATGAGACCTTCGTTCGGGCGCTGCCGGTGGCGTCGCCGCTTGCGGTGCGGTCACACGCTCGGGCAATTCAGGGACGATGGCCGGAGCTTCGTCGACAGCGGGCGCCTCGACCTGCTCGGCCGGCGCTTCGGGGGTGACGGGCAAGGGCGGCCTGATCAGGCGCGCGCCGAGCTTGTCGGCGAGCAGCGCAGCGCCGACACCGAAGATCAACGCGAGCGTCATGCCAGCGGCGAGGAACGGGATCTTCTTCGGGAAGAACGGCTTGCTCGGCAGCTCAGCGAGGCTGACGAGACGCGTGCTGCCGCGCAGGACACGCCGTTCGGTCTCGAGCTCGCTCGCCTTCTTGTAGAGCTCGGCATATTGCTGCCGCTTGATCTCGGTGTCGCGCACCATGCTCTCGATGGAGGCCTCGTCCAGCGTGGCCGAGCCGGCCTCCGCCTTCGCCGTCTCCATCTGCTTCTTCAGCGAGTTCACCAGCGCGGTGTTGGCGTCGTACGTCTTCTGCGCGCTCGCCGCGATGCTCTGCATCTCGGCGACCAGCCGCTGCTGGATGATCGCCTGCTCGCGCGTCAGCGCCAGGATCGAGGGGTGCTTCGGCCCGAGCACACCGGCCGCACTGGCGAGCTGCGCGCTCACGGTCGTCAGTTGCTGCTTGAGGTCGGCGATGGTGCGGCTCTGCAGCACCGACGGGGCGTCGGTCGGCCCGCGCTCCTGCTCCGACTTGATCTCCTGCAGCCGCGCCGCGGCGTCGGCGCGCGCGGCCTCCGCCTGCGACAGCTGCTGGCCGATGCTGGTCAGCCGCTCCGAGGAGATCGGCGCATTGGCGCCACGCATCAGGCCCTTGGTGCGGCGGAACTTCTGGATCTTGTCGTCGGCCTCGCGCAGTTGCTGGTCGAGCTGCTTCAATTCCTTCCAGAGCCAGGAGCTCGCGACCTCGCGGCTGTTGGCGCCTTCGGTGCGCTGGTCCTCGAGAAAGGTCTGCGTCAACGCGTTGGCGAGCGTCTTCGCAGCCTCGGGACTGCTCGACTGATAGGAGATGTTGATGACGCGCGAGCGGCCGGCCGAAGCAACGCTGAAGCGACTGTCGACGTGATCGATGAACGCGCCCGGATCGGTCTTGAGGCGCTGGCACGCATCGCCCGAACCCATGAGACGGCCGCGCTCGCATTCGCCGACCACGGCGTCGACCACGCCGGGCGACGACATGATCTGACGCAGCAGGCGCGGCGAGCGAATAACCAGGAGCTGGCTTTCCATGTCGGCGGGATCGCCGATCTTCTGCGCCCACGCCGCCGAGGTGTTGGCACCCGGCTCCTGCTCGGCGATGATCACGGAAGCGGTGGCGAGATAGCGCACCGGCAGCAGCACGAGCGCGGCCACGGCAAGCGCGAGAACGGCGCCGGCCACGATGGCGAACACGCCGCGGCGGCGCCAGATCCGGGCGACGGCGTCAATGCCGGACAAGGCCTCGCCGAGAGCCGCCTGCCTCATGATCTGCACCCGTACCACATCCAATATTACGCAATCAGCCGCGTCGCGCGGCCCTGATGTCCCGCACGGAAACTGTCGATCTCCTCGTTGACCGCCGCGACGAACTGGCTGCGGAAACGCTCGGCCGAGAAGAAGCCGGCGCGCTGGCGGCAGTCGAGCCGCGAGATCGATTTCTCCTTGGCCACGAACGATCGCACGCAGGCCGCGATCGCCTCGGGCTCGGGCGAGCCGAAGAACATGCCGGTCGGCCGCGGCCCCGTGGTGAGGATCGACTCGCGTGCACCGCCGCGGCCGAGCGCCAGCACCGGTGCGCCTTCGGACTGCGCCTCGACCGGGATGATGCCGAAATCCTCTTCCGCCGCAAACACGAAGGCGCGGGCGGTTGTCATGAGGTCACGCAGCTGCTTGTCGGGCACGAAGCCGGCGAACTTGACGTTCGGCCCCGCGATCGACTTCAGCCGCGCGGCTTCCGGACCGTCGCCGGCCACGACCAGCTCGAGGTCCGGCATGGTGTTGAAGGCGCGCACGATCGGCTCGATGCGCTTGTAGGGCACGAGCCGGCTCGCGGCGAGGAAGTGGCTGCCGACCGGCAGGATCGCATCGCGCTGCGCGATGGTCACCGGCGGATAGATCACCTTGGCGTCGCGGCCGTAGATCTTCTTGATGCGGCGGGCGACGAACTGCGAATTGGTAAAGATGGCGTCGGGACCGTGCGCGGTGCGCGCATCCCAGATCCGCATCTTGTGCAACAAGGCGCGAGCGATCAGGCCCTTGACGCCGGTGGCGTAGCCGCTCTCCTGCAGATACTGGTGCTGCAGATCCCAGGCATAGCGCATCGGCGAATGCACATAGGCGATGTGCAGCTGCTCCGGCCCGGTCAGAACGCCCTTCGCCACCGCGCAGCTGGAGGAGATTACCAGGTCGTAGCTCGACAGATCGAGCTGCTCGATCGCGAGCGGCATCAGCGGCAGATAGGAGCGGTGATACTTCCGCAAGAGCGGCATCTTCTGCAGGAAGCTGGTGTGCGACTTCTCGAATCCCAGCTTGGCGCGGTCCTCGGGACGCAGCAGGTCGAACAGCGTGAAGACGTCGGCGCCGGGATAGCAGCGCAGGATCTCCTGAAGGACCTTCTCGGCGCCGCCAAGAACGTAAAGCCAATCGTGGACGATCGCGACGCGCACCGCACTCTCCCAATTCCCGGGGTATTTAATAAAACCCTTAAGGGAGGCGTTCACGCGCACAAACCCAATCCTAAACTTCTAGTTAATCGCCCTTGTCGTCCGACCCGTCGAATCCGCTGCTATCGGGTAAGGATCGATTAAGGATATGCCAGCCGCATTGCGTCTCATGCCGTGACATGGTGTGCCGGACCAGAACGCGAAACGAGGCCATGGTCCCGCTTCGGCACACTCCGGCACGATAGGCCGCCTTGCTTAACAGGCCCTTGCGGATCGCAACGCCTGCGCGAATGCAGCCATGCATGGCGACGGCCGCGACGACACGCCGCGGCCTGATCGTTAGCGCATTCCGCCGCACGCGAACGTGATCGCGCGCCGCCTCAGCCGGCGATGGCGAGCTGCTCGATCGCGTAGCCGTGGCGGATGGCGCGGTTCAGCACGGGATCGACCAGCTCGAAGTCGAAGCGGTCGGCGGGGCGGATGCCGCCCCTGGCGGCAAAGGTGCCGCCGAACATCGCGGTGCCCTCGGGCAGGCCGGCGTCACCATAGCGGCGCGCGATCAGGTCGAAAGGCGCCAGCATGCCGCTCAGCGCACCCTCCTGATACAGCACACGCTCGCCGTCGATGGTCGCGTAGGCGCGCAGCATCAATTGGTCCCAATGCGCGGCGAGGTCGTCGACCAGCCACAGCTCGGGCGCCACCGGCTTGTCGCACATCTGCTTGGAGACGGTGATGTTGTAGGTCTCGACCTTGCGGTCGGTATGATCGGAGCCGACGCCGACGAACAGCCTTCCGCCCGCTTGCACCAGCACGAACTCGACCTCGCCGGAGGAGTCGCCGCCGCTGACCTCGATGCTGTCCGACGTCGTCAGCCGGCTGGCCGCGACCTCGTAATAGATCGGCGTCGTCGCCGGCCGGGGAATGCCGAGCTCTTCCAGTTCGGCGATGTGCTTGTCGCGGGCGACCGGATCGCGCCCGGTCCAGCCGGCGATGACGAGGCGGCTCAGCGTGATCCGCTGCCGCGTCGCCGCACCATCCGCGTGAACCAGGAAATCGATCGTCGCACCGCTCATCGTCTCATTGCCTCTTGCTGACCAGCCCGCCGCTTAGCCGTCCGGCCGCACGCTGGCAAGGCGCCCGGCCGTTCACTCCTGCTCGGCCTTCTCCGCCTCGTGGTCCTCCTTGAGATGCCGCTTGCGGATCTGGTGGGTCGTGAACCAGATCAGCGCGATCGCGGCCGGCACGAAGGCGGCGGTAGCCAGCGTCGGCTCGACCGGCAGGCCGGTGTCATGCGCGCCCTTGGCGAGATAGCCGAACAGGCTGACGACGTAATAGCCGATCGCGGCCACCGACAGCCCCTCGACCGTGCTCTGCAGGCGCAGCTGCAGCTTGGTGCGCTCGTTCATCGAGCGCAGGAGATCGCGGTTCTGCTGCTCCAGCTCGACATTGACGCGGGTGCGCAGCAGGTCGGCGGCGCGCGCCAGCTTGAGCGACAGGTTCGACTGCCGTCCTTCCAGCGCGTTGCAGGTGCGCATCGCCGGCGCGGTGCGCCGCGCCAGGAACGACGACCAGCTCGAATACGGCGCGACCGGCTCACCCTCGATCACCGTCAGACGGGCCTGCACCAGGTCGTAATAGGCGCGGCTCGCGCCGAACCGGAACAGGCTGCCGGTGGCGCCGCGCTCCAGCAGCGCCTCGAGCTCGGTCAGCTCGCGCAGCAGGTGGTTGTTGAGCTTGAACGACTGCGCGCCTTGCATCTCCGCGAGCACCTCGACCAGCCGCCGCTCGATGCGGTCGACGTCCGGCGCCAGCGCCAACGCAGCCGGCAGGCCGAGCAGCGCCAAAGTGCGGTAGGTCTCGAGCTCCAGCACGCGCTGCACCAGCGCCCCGAGCCGCTCCGGCGTCGGACCGTCGGCGCAGACCAGGATGCGGGTGAAGCCGTCGTCGTCGAGGCGGAAGTCGGAGGCGACCGCGCCGGCGCTGCCCTTGATCGTCACGATGGCGAGGCTGCTCTTGTCGAAGATCTCCTCCGCGCGCGCCACCGGATCGGGCGCATTCTCGACCTCGAGCTTGACCGCGACCAGCAGCTCGCCGGCCTGCGGCAGCGCCGCGATCAGCGCCTGCAGCTCGGGCGCGATGGCCCCGAAGCGGCGCGGGCCTGAGTCCGCGGGCGGGCTCCAGATCCAGGTGAGGGTGGCGAATTCCGAATGCTGCTCGAAGCGCAGCCTGACAGGGCCGAGATCGACCTGGTGATGCTTGACGCCCGGCTCCGGCGGCGGCGCACCGCGCTGCGCGCAAAACGCGGCGAGGCTGGCGCGGTCGGTCGTGGCGCTGTCGCCTTTCGCCATGAAGGCGAAGCGGATCACCAGCACCGGCTGCGTCAGCGGCGTGAACGGCCGCGCATGCACCTCGTTCAGCACGCTCTCGCGCAGGGCATGCGGCGTGAAGGCGGACTTGTCGAGCGACGTCATCGGGAGAGTCCGCGCGTGAGAGCGACACCTGACGCAGACGATCGCGCTGCGCCTGAATTGATCACCCCCGTCATGCCGTGCATCCCCCTGACTTCCATTGTCGTCCGGCCGGCCAACGCGCCGCCGGCGTGTGACACCAGTGTAGCGCAATTCGATGACGGCGCCACGGCTGCGGCGACATTGTGCGCGCTGGCGGCTCTCTCAGCGCCACGGCAACTCGATCATGATGCACGCAGACACACCAACACCTCCCGCGGAGCGATCGCGCCCGAGATTGATCTCATCAAAACCCTCCGGAAATGCCGAGGGCGCAGGGAAGGCCGGACCTCGACTGAGGCCCGTGGCCCCCGTGCGGAAAAATTGCACGGGGCAGGAACCACAGGTTCAGCCGGACAGACCCGGCCCTCCCTGCGCGATGGGTTTAACGTCTGCTCCGAGCTCTCCCCGGGGACCGGCTTGTTTGCCCCCGTCGCCTGATGACACGTCATGTCATCCAGACTTGGCGCCAGCATCGGGGCGCCAGGACCACACGGCTTGAACGTCCGCGAGCTGCCAATCGTCCAGCGCATCAGCACCTGACAACACTCGCGGCCACCGCTCCCCGCCTCAACGTATCGTGACGACGCGTACGCCCCTCTGCATGAGGACGGGATGAAGGGAGTAGAGCATGATTTCGGAAAAATAGCAAGGAAGAATTTTGACGAGATGGGCTGGCCGAGGATGATGCGGGGCGACCGCATTTCGGGAAGATCGTGCCTGTCTCTTTCCTCATCGTCATGGCCGAGCTCGTCCCGGCCATCCTCGTCGTTCGTCGGGGAGAGACGTGGATGCCCGGAACAAGCCCGGCATGACGGGCAACCGATCTGCGCGCTTCAGCGTCGCAACGACCCATTTCGTTGCGAGCAATGGCGCCGATATAGTTGGGCTTGACCAAGCCACGCCAATTGCCGATCGGCACTGCACGATCAACCGCAGCGCCCCGCATGCCAGACGCCGCCGGAGGTTGGCTCTGATACGTGAATGCGTGCCAGGTGAAAGCCCCGGGTTCCGCAGCCCCGATCCGCGACCCATGCAATTGTCACGGTGGGCGTGGTAGATCATAACAGATTGGCCCTTTGCCATCGCTCGATGGTCCCTCGCCCATCAGATCCCATTTGCATCAAAGCCCTCACAGGACTCCCATGACAACCCTCTCCTCGATCGTTGCGCGCGGTGTCGCGCTGGTTGGCAATGCGGCGCTGCAGTGGCGCAAATTGCAGGGGGAGACGCCGCAGCCGGCCTGGGGCGCGCAGCCGCAGATTCCCCTGGCGAAGCCGCAGGGCCTGCTGCCGACCTTGAAGATGCCGACGGCGCGCGGCTGGCGCGACGGCGAAAAGCCGGTGGCGGCGGCGGGGCTGAAGGTGAATGCGTTCGCCACCGGGCTCGATCATCCGCGCTGGATCTATGTGATGCCGGACAAGTCGGTGCTGATCGCCGAGGCGACGCAGATTCCGAGCCCGGTGCGCAACATGTTCGGCTATGCGATGCAGGCGACGATGCGCCGCGCCGCAGCGCTGGGCGTCAGCGCCAACCGCATCACAAGGCTGGTCGATGCCGACGGCGACGGAAAGGCCGAGCGCCGCAACGCCTTCATGGAGAATCTCAGCCAGCCGTTCGGCATGGCGCTGGTCCGCGACACCTTCTATGTCGGCAACACCGACGGCATCGTCGCCTTCCCGTACAGCGCGGGCGCCGAGCGCATCACCGCGCAGGGCAAGCGTCTCACCACGTTCAAGCCGGGCGGACACTGGACGCGCAGCCTGCTGGTCAGCCCCGACGGCAGCAAGGTCTATGCCGGCGTCGGCTCGCTCACCAACATCGCCGAACTTGGCTTCGAGGTCGAGGAGGGCCGCGCCTGCATCTATGAGCTGGACATCGCAAGCGGCGCGAGCCGCATCTTCGCATCAGGCCTGCGCAATGCGGTGGGGCTGGCGTTCGAGCCGTCGACAAAGGTGCTGTGGACCGTCGTCAACGAGCGCGACGGGCTCGGCGACGAGACGCCGCCGGATTACCTCACCTCGGTGCGCGAGGGCGGCTTCTATGGCTGGCCCTATTGCTACTGGGGCAGGACGGTCGACGACCGCGTGCCGCAGGATCCGGCCCTGGTCGCGACCGCGCTGACGCCGGACTACGCGCTCGGCGGCCACACCGCCTCGCTCGGGCTGTGCTGGCTGCCCGCGGGCACCCTGCCCGGCTTCCCCCAGGGCATGGTGATCGGCCAGCACGGCTCGTGGAACCGCAGCAAGCTGTCCGGCTACAAGGTCGTGTTCATCCCGTTCGAGAACGGCAAGCCGTCCGGCCCGGCGCGCGACATCCTCTCCGGCTTCCTGGCGCCCGACGAGAGCTTCTCCTATGGCCGCCCGGTCGGCGTGACGCTCGGCCCGGACGGCTCGCTGCTGGTGGCCGACGACGTCGGCAACTGCATCTGGCGCGTGACGGGCGCGTGAGGCAGCAGGCTGCGACGATCGAGGCGGCGCGCGGCCTCGATCGTGCCTGCAACTGTCATCTTCAATCGTGGCCGTAGTACTGGCGGTTGCAGTAGCGGCGGCCGGCTTCGTGCTTGGCCGCGCGCTGGGCCGGGGTGGCGTTTGCCGGCATCAGGAAGTTGCCGCTCGCGAACAGTTGCAGGCAGTTGATGTAGTTCTTGTTTCCCAGCCATTCCCAGCCGGCAGACGCCGGCGATGTCGATGCGGATGCGAGCAGGCCCGCGCCGGCGACGATGGCGGCGGCGAAAAGACGAATGCTGGACGTCATGACCTTGTCCCTCGTTGCTTGCGGCTGCCCCTGCAGCCCATGCGAGGATCATGACGGTCAGGGCGCGCTGCTTCCGTGATGGTCCGCACAGAGAGGGGTGATGCCGCATGAACGGCGCCGCGGCGCTCGGCCGCGGAACAAGCATCACGCCCGCGACGTTGTCCGGCACAGCGACAGGAGAGTTTCATGGCCGACAACGTCAATCCCGAGCAGAATCAGCCGGGCGAGCATCACGAAGGCAAGTTCCACTACAATCCAGGCAACCAGGCTGGCAAGACGGTCGAGGTCGGCAAGCCGGAGAACGAGCAGGTCAACAACAAGGACCGCATCGAGAACCGCGAGAAACCGCAGTCGCGGTGAGGCGGACACCATTTTAGTTTTTCGTCATGCCCGGGCTTGACCCGGGCATCCATCTTCTGAAGCACCGAGGAGATGGATGGCCGGGTCAAGCCCGGCCATGACGGCGGAGAGAGGGCGGCCCGCCCTACTCCTCCAGCAGAAACGCCAGCGCCTCGTCGCACGGCGCTTCCACCTTCAGCGACAAGAGGTCATCCGCGCGGGTGCGGCCGAGATTGACGGCGGCGATGGGGATGTTGCGGTCCGCGGCGGCGCGGACGAAGCGGAAGCCGGAATAGACCATCAGCGAGGTGCCGACGACGAGCATGGCGTCGGCCTGCTCGACATGCTCGCGCGCGGTGGCGACGACCTCGCGCGGGACGGTTTCGCCGAAGAACACGACGTCGGGCTTGAGGATGCCGCCGCAGGCGCGACAGGCCGGCACATTGAAGTCCGCGAAATCGACGCCGTCGAGATCTGCATCGCCATCGGGCGCGGCGGCCGCATCATGCGCCAGCCAGCGCGGATTGGCGCCGGCCAGTTCGTCCTGAAAGTCGGCCCGCGACAGCACGGCGCCGCATCCCAGGCAGCGGACGCGATCGAGCCGGCCGTGCAGATCGATGACGTTGCTGGTCCCGGCGGCCTGGTGCAGCCGGTCGACATTCTGCGTCACCAGCAGCGAGCTCTTGCCCTGCGCCTCCAGCCGCGCCAGCGCATGATGCGCGCCGTTCGGCTGGGCGCGGCCGAACCGCCGCCAGCCGACCATGCTGCGCGCCCAATAGCGGCGGCGCGTATCGTCGCTGCCGACGAAGGCCTGATAGGTCACCGGCGGCGTGCGCTTCCACTGCCCGTCGGTGTCGCGATAGTCGGGAATGCCGGAGTTGGTGCTGCAGCCGGCGCCGGTGAGCACGACGATGCGGTGGTGATTATCGAGAAAGGATTTCAGCGCGGTGGGATCAGCCATGGCGCAGATGTAGTCGCCGGAACCGGCCTGCGCCAGTCCGCCACACCCCGGCCGGATCGCATGAACCATTGCGCACGCCCGGTCTTATCCCGGCGGGAGGACCTGCCATGACACCACGCAACGGGCATGATCGCGGATTGTGGCCGCTCGACGCGGACGAACGGGATGGCGAGCCGATCGATGACGAGCGCGACCTCGCGACCGGCGAGGGCGGCACCATCGAGGTGCCGCTGACCGACGAGGACATCGCCAACGACGATTGACCGCGCTCAGGATTCCGGCGGCACCGTCGCCAGCCAGTGCCGGGCGATGTCGGCGCGCGGCGCGATCCACGCCGCACCGTTGCCTGTGATGTGATTGAGGATGCGGTCGAGCGCGCCGATCCGGCCGGGGCGGCCGATCATGCGCAGATGCAGCCCGATCGACAGCATCTTCGGCGCCGTCGCGCCCTCGCGCACCAGCCAGTCGAAGGCGTCGATGACGTAGTCGGCGAAGTCCGCGCCGCGGAAGCGCGAGCCGTTGAAGAACTGCATGTCGTTGCTGTCGAAGGCGTAAGGCAGCACCAGATGCGGGCGGCCGGCGACGGCGACATAATACGGCAGGTCGTCATTGTAGGCGTCGCTGTCGTAGAGGAAGCCGCCCTGCTCGACCAGCAGCCGCCGCGTGTTGGGCGAGCTCGCCGAGCGCGTGTGCCATCCCAACGGCGGCCTGCCGGTGACGCGCTGGATCGTCTCCACCGTGCGCGCGATCACGCGGCGCTCCTCGGTCTCGCCCATGCCGGCGTGGCTCTGCCAGCGCCAGCCATGCGCAGAGATCTCATGGTCGCGCGCCACGGCATCGCGGGCGAGCTCCGGCGAACGCTCCACCGCGCGGCCGCAGGCGCTGACGGTGACCTTGACGCCATGGCTGTCGAACAGGTCCATGATGCGCCACCACGCCGCCCGCGTGCCGTATTCGAAATGGCTGTCGATGCAGGGGTCGGGGCCGTCGAGCCGGTGCACGACCTCGTAGATCGCCTCGTTGCTCGTATCGCCGTCGCACATCGAGAATTCAGAGCCCTCCTCGAAATTCACCACCAGCGACACCGCGACGCGTGCGTCGTGGGGCCAACGCGGATGCGGCGGCCTGCCGGCATAGCCCGTGAGATCGCGGCGGAAGGCAGGCTGTGAGGTCATCGTGTCAATCCGCGGTTCCGGCCATGCGGTGCAGGCCGACCAGGCGATCGCTGATCAGCAGCAGCACCAGGGTGCCGGCAAGAATGAGGGTGGAGAGCGCGGCCAACGTCGGATCGGGCGCCTCCTCGATATATTGCAGCATGCGGATCGGCAGCGTCTTGGAGCGGACGTCGGTGAGGAAGATCGAGACCGGATAATTGTCGAACGAGGCCAGCAGGCTGAACAGACCTGCGATCAGGAACGACGGCGCCAAAGCCGGCACCATCACCCTCATCACGCTGCCGGCATAGGTGCAGCCGAGCGTGCGCGCGGCTTCTATCAGGGTGAAGTCGAAGCGAGAGAGCCCGGCGATCATGGTGCGCGCGACGTAAGGCAGCGTGACCACGAGATGCGCCACCAGCAGCGCGCTCCAGGTCGCGGTGAAGCCGATCATGCGGAAATATTGCAGGAGCGCGATGCCGAGCACGAGGCCGGGCATCATCAAGGGCGACACCAGCAGCGTGCCGAGCGCCGTCGCGCCGGGCAGCCGGCCACGCGCGATCGCGATGGCGGCGAGCGTGCCGGCGACCAGCGACAACGCGGTCGACAGAACCGCGATCTGCAGCGACAAGAACAGCGACGGCCAGAAGCCGTCGAGCCGGCCGATGCGGCCATACCAGCGCAGCGATGCGCCCGACAGCGGCAGGTCGAACACCGGCGTCGGCGAGAAGCTGGCCGCGACGATCACGACCAGCGGCAGCAGCAGGAACAATGCGAGCCCGATCGCGAGCACCCAGCAGACGATGATGGCAAGCCGCGACATCATTTGGGCTCCCGCGACAGCGTCGCGCTGAGCGCGACGACGATGACGGCGATCGCCAGCAGCACCACGCCCGCGGCGGCGCCGAAGCCGGGCTCGCGCGCCAGCAGATAGGCCTTGGCGATGGTGGTGGCGAGCGTCGGATATTTCTCGCCGACGAGCAGCGTCGGCACCACATAGGCCGACACCGACAGCGAGAACACCAGCGCCACGCCGGCGATGATGCCCGGCAGGGTCAGCGGCAGGATGACACGGAAGAACACGACCAGCGGCGAGGCGCCGAGCGTCGCGGCGGCTTCCGCATAGCGCCCGTCGAGCTGTGCCACCACCGCGTAGATCGGCAGCGCCATGAACGGCAGGAAGATGTTGACGGCGCCGACGATCAGCGCGGTCTGGGTGAAGATCATGCGGATGGGGTCCTCGATGATCCCCACCGCGATCAGCACCGCGTTGATGAGGCCGTCGCTGCGCAGCAGGATGGTCCAGGCGAAGGCCTTGACGATGACGGAGGCGGCGAGCGGCAGGAACAAGGTCGCCAGCAGGATCGAGCGCAGCGGCCCGCGCGCGCGCGCCAGCGCGAACGCCGCGGGATAGGAGACGAGGAAGGCGATCAGGGTCGTCAGCAGGCCGAGCCGCAGCGAGTTCCAGATCACGCCGAGGTAATAGGGCGTGCCGAGCAGCCGGACGTAATGCGCCGAGGTGACGCCGCCCTTGGGGTCGAGCACGCTGACGCCGAGCAGCAGCGCCAGCGGCAGCACGAACACCAGCGCGATGATCAGCAGCGATGGCGCGACGAAGCCGAACGCCGCGAGCCGCTCGCGATCCGGCGCGGGCTTGACGATCGGCGCTGATAGCACGGCGTCGGTCATGGTCAGGCCTCGGCGGCGAAGGCGAAGGTTTCGGCGATGGGCCAGGCGAAGCGGACCTCGTCATGCACGCGCGGCAGCTCGGCCTCGCGGCCCGACAGCTCGGCGAGCAGGCTCGCGCCAGCGCCGGCATCGACGTCCACCAGGGTCCGCGAGCCCTGGAACACGACCGACCGAACGCGGCCGGTCGCGGAGTTGGCACCGTCACCAGCGCCCAGCCGCAACTGCTCCGGCCGCGTCGCCACGATCACCGAGGCGCCCGGCTGGAACGCGCCGCGCGCCGACAGACGGCCGACCGGCGTCACCACCTCCACGGTGCCGTCCTGCGCGCCGACAACCTGGCCGGCGATGCGCGTCGACAGCCCGACGAAGTTGAGCGCGAACAGGCTGGCCGGCCGGGCATACAGCTCGCGCGGCTCGGCGAGCTGCTCGATGCGGCCCTTGTTCATGACCGCAACCCGGTCCGACATCGTCAGCGCCTCGTCCTGGTCATGAGTGACGAAGATCGCGGTCGCCTTGACCTCCTGCAGCAGGCGGCGCAGCTCGACCTGCATCTCCTCGCGCAGCTTGCGATCGAGCGCCGACAGCGCCTCGTCGAACAGCAGCACGTCCGGCTCGACCGCGATCGCCCGCGCCAGCGCGACGCGCTGCTGCTGGCCGCCCGACAGCGCCGAGATGCGGCGGCCGCCGAGATGGCTGAGCTTGACCAGCGCGAGCGCGCGCTCGACCGCGCGGTCGGTCTCGGCCTTGGGCGTGCCGCGCACCTTCAGTCCGAAGGCGACGTTGCCGGCGACGGTGAGATGCGGAAACAGCGCATAGCTCTGGAACACGACGCCGACATTGCGCCGGTGCGGCGGCACATGGGTGACGTCGCGCCCGGCGAGCGCGATCGTCCCGGTGTCGGGCGGCGCGAGGCCGGCGATCGCACGCAGCAAGGTGGTCTTGCCGCAGCCGGATGGGCCGAGCAGGGTCACCAGCTCGCCGCGGCGGATCGTGAGATCGACGCGATCGAGCACGGTCGCCGCGCCAAACCGCTTCGAGACCCCGCTGATGACGAGATGCGGAGCGGCGCTCATGTCATCTCCTTGCTCCAGCGATCGACCCAGCCGGCGCGGTTCTTCGCGATGAAGGCCCAGTCGGGCGCGAACAATGTCGCGGGATCGGGATAACCGGCCGGCAGCGGCGTGGCCTGATTGGTCGGCGCGATGAACGCCGTCTTGGCGAGGATGCTCTGCGCCTCCGGGCTGAGATAGAAGTCGATCGCGGCGTCGGCGAGGTCGCCGGCCGGCGCGCCGCTCACCTTGGCGATGCCCGACGGCATCGAGAAGCCGCCATCCCTCGGGATTGCGAGATCGACCGGCGAGCCGTCCGCTTTCCGGATCAGCGTGTAGGCCGAGAACTGGCCGCCGATCATCCAGGCCTCGCCCTGCTCCAGCAGATTGATGGCCTGCGGTGCGTTGGTATAGACGTTCAGCAGATTGGCCTTCAGGCTCTTGATCTTCTTGAAGCCGGCGTCGATTTCGTACTGCGCCTCCTTGTAGGGCTTGCCGGTCTCGAGATGCGCGGCGGCGAGCAGCGTCCAGAACCCTTCGGTGTTGGACAGCGACGGCACGACGATCTTGGAGTCGTATTTCGCGTCCCACAGCTCGGCCCAACTGACGGGCGGCGTCTTCATGCGCCTGGTGGAATAGGCGATGCCCACCCACGGCTTCTGGTAATTGGCCCACATGCCGTCCTGGTGCACGGCGTCGTCGACCAGCTTGCCGAGATTGGGAATCGCCGACGCCGACATCTTGGTGATCAGCCCTTCGGCCGCGGCCGGCAGCATCACCGGGTCGTCCATGATCACCACCGAGATCTTCGGGCTCGCCTTGTCGGCCTGCATCTTCTGCAGATTGGTCAGCGAGTTGGTGCCCTCATAGAGCACCTTGCAGTCGAGCTTCTTCTCCAGCACCGGAAACAGGTCGGAGTTGAAATATTTGGCGGCGCCGGCCGGGCCGCCGATCACGATCTCTTTCGGGGCGGCGCGCACCAGGGCTGGCGCGGCGAGCGTGGCGGCGAAGGCCGCACTGGTCTTCAGAAGGCTGCGTCGGGAGAAGGGGTGCATGACGAGGATCCCGTGTGAGCTGTCGCGTGGCGTGTCACCCGCGATCAGCAAGCGCCGTGCCAAATGTGCACATTCTTGATTCATCAATGAGATCAGCGTTCCGGGCTATGTCTCGATCCGCAGCGCGCCCGGCCGCGGACAGAATGTGCACATTTTTTGGAGGTGACGTGCCGCGGCTTTGGGCCTAGCTAAAACCTCATGGCGATGCGAGCGCAGCGAATCGGGAAGGCCAATCCCGCCGAGGACGAGGCGGTGTACCAGGCCATCCTGCGCGCGCTGCTGGAGGGCAAGCTCAAGGCCGGCACCAAGCTCGCCGAGACGCCGCTCGCCGCGATCTTCGGTGTCTCGCGCGAGCGCATCCGAAAAGTTCTGCACCGGCTCGGCGCCGAGCGGCGGCTGGAGATGATCCCGAACCGTGGCGCGCGGGTGCCGCGGCCGACGCTCGATGATATCAGACGGGTCTATGAGGCACATCGCGTACTCGAGGCCGGCGTGCTCAGCCAGCTGGTGCTGCGGGTCGATGATCTCCTGCTCGCGCGGCTCGATGCGCATCTGGCCGAGGAGCGCGCCGCTGCACAGCGCGGCGATCGCGCGACCTCGGTGCGGCTGTCCGGCGCCTTCCACGTCCATCTCGTCGACTCCATCGGCAATCCCGAGCTGTCGCGCATGCTCGCCGATCTGCTCAGCCGCTCCTCGGTGATGGTGTCGGTATACGAGCCGGCGGCGCAGTCGATCTGCGCGGTCGACGAGCACGGCGCGATCGTCGCGGCGCTACGCGACCGCGATCTGCTGCGCGCGATCGCGGTGTCGCGCGAGCACTTCCTGCATGTCGAGGGCCGGCTGCGGCTCGACGAGGACGCGGCGACGCCGTCTCAGGATCTCGCCGCCGTGTTCGCCGGACGGCGGCCGCTGCGCGGCAAGCTGCGGTCGGCTTAGTCGGACCGGCCACGTTACTTCGTCGTCAGCGCCGTCACCGGATGCCAATGATGATCCGCCCGCGTGCCTGCCAGGGGCCTGCAGCGCGCGATCATGACCTCGGCGGCGCGATCGCCGGGCTTGAGCGCAAGGACTGCTTCAAACGCCGCGATGGCTGCCTCGAAGTGCTGCGCGCGATAGTCCTGAAGTCCGCACGCGTAGTGTGCGATCCAGCGCACGTCCTGCGCGGCGACATTCTCCGCAAGCCCGACCAGCTCGTGGACGCGCAGGCCCTCTTCGCGGCCATAGACGGCGATGCGGTCGATCTCGCGGGTGAGAAACGCATCGCCCGCCAGCCGCGCGGTGCCCTCGCCGATCAGGATATCGGTGCCGTAGCTCTTGTTGGCGCCCTCCAGCCGGCTCGCGACGTTCACGGCATCGCCGATCACCGTATAGTTGAGACGCACCTCGGAGCCGATGTTGCCGACCAGCATGGGGCCGGAGTTGATGCCGATGCGGATGGCGAGCGGCCGGCCGTCATCGTCGCACAGGCCGCTGGCCTCCACCGCGTCTCGGCACGCCAGCGCGGCGCGGCAGCACAGAACCGCATGATCCGGCTGCGCGGCCGGCGCGCCCCAGAACGCCATCACCGCATCGCCGATGAATTTGTCGATGGTGCCGCCGTGGTCGACGATGACGGTCGAGATCAGGTCGAGATAGCGCGACAGCAGCGGCACGACACGGTCGCCCATGCGCTCCGACAACCCGGTGAAGCCGGCGATGTCGATGAACATCACGCTGAGCTCCTGGACATGGCCGCCCGGCCTGGCGTCGACGCCCTGCCGCAGCAATTGCCGGACGAGATCGGCGGGAATGAACTTGCCGAATGACGACAGCCCGCCGGCCATGTCATGAATGGCGCCGGACAGGCTCGCGATCTCGCGAAGCCGCGAGGGATGACGTCGCACCTGCTCGAGCGCGAAGGCCTCGACGTGACGCAGTTCGGCCACCACACGCCCGAGCGGGGCGGCGATGACGGCACGCGCCAGCGCGGCGGAGGCCAGCGCCGCGAGCACGGCGCCGATGCCGAGACCGATGATCACGCGCCGCAGCGCCGCGTCGACCGGACCGAGAAACTCCGCTTCCGGAATCACCGTGACCAGCGACCAGCCGGGAAACGGCAGCGCCGTGCGCGCGACCTCGAAGGCGCCGTCGCCCAATAGCACGCGCCCGCGCCAGGCCTCGTCGCCTTCGCGCGAGGACCGCATCGCCTGCTGCGCGATCGGCAGCAGCGGCTGGCGGCCCTGCCCGGCATTGACCTCGTCGGCGGTCTCGTCGGGCGCCGCGACCACGCCGCCATCAAGCGCCAGGATGAAGGCGGTGCCGGTGCGGCCGACCTGAAGCTGGGCGAGAAAGCGCGAGATGCGCGCGTGCTCGATGATGATGGCGAGCACGCCCTGCCGCTCCTGATAGACATCGATCGGGCCGGCCAGCGCGATCGCCGGGCGATCTCCGCTCGGATGATGATCGACGCTGAACCAGCGCGGTTCGTCCGCTGCGAGGCTCTCCTTGAACCAGGGCTGGTCGGCGACCTTGAAACGGGTCGGCTCGAAGCGGCGTGTCGCGAACTCGATGTCGCCGGGCACGACGTCGTATTCATCGACACGGCGCTGGCCGGGATGATCGGTCAGGGAGATCTCCATCATCTCCAGGCGCCGGTCGCCGAGCTTGTGGGCGGCGAAGAACGAGCCGTCCGGCCAGCCGAACGCCGCCGATGAGATCGTCGCCTGCGACTGCAGCTGCGACAGGAACACGAATTCGCGCTTGTCCGCCTCGCGGGTGTCGAGCACGTTCTGCAGGAACAGCGTGCGGATGGCGGTGTGCGCGGCGCGCGCCTCGCTGACGATCGCGCTCACCTCCTTGCGCACGGCGCCCGCGATCTGCGCGTTGATGGTGCTCGCGAGCTGACGGCTGATCGCCTCCGAGGTGCGCCACCACAACAGACTCGAGGCAAGGGCCGTCAGCAGGATCGCGGTCAGCACCAGGGCCGACACGGCGAAGCGGATGCTGACGGTCAACCGCTCGTCGGCGGCGCCTCGGCGCGGCACTCGGCTCTTTGCGCTCGCCATCATCGCAGGTGGATCTCCGATCGGACCGATCGGCGCGCGGGGCGGCACGCGAGCGGGAGCGGCCAGACTGCGCTCCGATGGCGTGAACCGCCAATGCCGGCCGGCTAAGTCGATGATGCCTGCAAAGCATTGGCACTTCGAGTCGGCTTGCGCTCGACTAGGGCAGCTCCCAAGCACGCAATACCGCTCACAGGGTCGTGAGCGGAGTCGCCGCGTAACATTGTCGTGGCGGCGGGCGAAGGAGAGATGCGCGTCGCCAAGCGAGCGACGCAGAACACGAGAGGAATTGTCATGTCCGCCAAGAGAACCGTCACCACGCTGGCGCTCGCCGGCGCCGTCAGCACCGCGCTTGCAAGCCTCGCAATGGCCGGGCCACTGACCAAGGCCGAAGCGGAAGCCGCAATGGCCGCCAAGAAGGAGAAATGCTTCGGCGTTGCCCTGAAGGGCCAGAACGATTGCGCCGCCGGTCCCGGCACGACCTGCCAGGGTACCTCAACGATCGACTTCCAGGGCAACGCGTGGAAATTCGTCCAGGGCGGCACCTGCACCAGCATCGACGTCCCCGGCGGCCGCAAGGGCTCGCTCAAGCCGATCTGATCGCTCTCGTTCACCCCAAGCGGAAAGCGGAGACGCAGCATGCGCACCGATGCCCCCCCTGCACCGGGCCCCACCATGCCGCTTCGCTTTCCGCCACCTCTCGGCGGCGTCGCCGGGACCAGCTTCAAGCCGTCGCACCTGGCCGCCATCCTGGCCGAGGCGCCGCGGCCCGGCTTCTTCGAGGTCCATGCCGAGAACTACATGGGCGCCGGCGGTCCGCCACACCATCAGCTCGAGGCGATCCGCAGGGATCATCCGCTGTCGATCCACGGCGTCTGCATGTCGATCGGCGGCCCGCAGCCGCTCGATCGCGACCACCTCGCGCGCTTCCGCAAGCTCGTCGCCCGCTATCAGCCGAGCCTCGTCTCCGAGCATCTTGCATGGTCGACGCACGATGCGACGTTCTTCAACGACCTGCTGCCATTGCCCTACACGGCCGCCACGCTGGCACGGGTCTGCGACCATATCGATGAGGTGCAGACCGCGATCCGCCGGCCGATCCTGCTGGAAAATCCGTCGACCTACGTCGCCTTTCACGACTCGACGATGAGCGAGACCGACTTCATCCGCGCCATCGTCCGCCGCACCGGCTGCGGGCTCCTGCTCGACCTCAACAACGTGTTCGTCTCCGCGATCAATCATGGCTTCTCGCCACAGGACTATCTGGCCGACGTTCCGCTCGCCGCTGTCGGCGAGATCCATCTCGCCGGTCACGCCGTGCAGGCCGACGATGAAGGCGAGCCGCTGCTGATCGACAGCCATGACGGCCCCGTCGCCTATGATGTGTGGGCCCTGTTCGCCAGCGTGGTCGCGCGCAACGGTCCGATGCCGACGCTGATCGAATGGGACAGCAACATTCCGGATTGGCCGGTGCTGAAGGCAGAGGCCGCGGCCGCGCAGGCGATTCTCGATGACCACGCACCCGACTGCTCGCAAGAGGTGCGCGATGCCGCAGCCTGAGCATATGTCCGACTATGCCGCTCAGTTCGCCGCGGCGCTGCTGACGCCGGATCGCGCGACGCCTGTCGCCGTCAGGGGTCCGCTGGCCAAGGCGGCCGGGCGCCGGTTCAACGTCTACCGCAACAACGTCACGGTCAGCCTGATCGAGTCGCTCATCGCGATCTATCCGGCGGTGCAGCGCATCACCGGGCCCGACTTCTTCCGCGCGATGGCGCGGGCGCATGTACGCGAAACGCCGCCGACGTCGCCGCTGCTCGTTGACTATGGACGCGACTTCCCCGCTTTCATCGCAGCTTACGAGCACGCTCGGACGATGCCGTTCCTGACGGACGTCGCACAGATCGAGCGGGCCTGGCTCGACGCCTATCACGCGGCAGACGCCGCGCCGCTCGACGGTGCCACGCTGGCGACGGTGCCGCCCGAGCGGTTGCCCGAGCTGCGCTTCGCCGTTCATCCCGCCACCCGCATCGTGCGCTCGGATTTCGCGGCGGTGACGATCTTCTCGGCCAATCGCGGCGATGCGCCGGTGCCGCGCATCGACGGCTCGGTCCCGGAGGACGCGCTGATCACGCGGCCCGCGTTCGACGTCGCCGTGCGCCACCTGCCGCGGGGCGGCGCGATCTTCGCAAGCCTGCTGATCACGCGGCAGCCGCTCGGCGTGGCCGCGGAAGCCGCGTTCGAGGCAGCGCCGGAGTTCGATCTCGCCACCAACATTGCCGGCCTGATCGAGGCCGGCGCCTTCACGGACATCAGTTTCGAGGACGCATGATGACGACGGACCACTCCATGGCGCCGACCGCGACACTGTCGCTGCTTTCCCTCGTCGGCCAGACTGTGCGGCTGCTGCAGAGCGCGACCCCGCTCACCCTGGTCCAGCTCGTCACTCGCATTGCGCTGGCGGTGCCGTTCTGGCGCTCGGGCATTCTCAAATGGGACGGCTTTCTCAGGCTGAGCGACACCGCCGTGACGCTGTTCAGCGACGAGTTCATGCTGCATCTGCCTGGCGGGCCATACCACTTTCCCATGCCGACGGTGATGGCGTTCCTGTCGGGCTGCGGCGAGGTCACCTTCCCCGTCCTGCTCATTCTCGGCCTCGGTACCCGCTTCGCGGCACTCGGCCTGCTGTTCATGACATGCATCGTCGAGCTCACGGTGCCCGACGGCTGGCCGATCCATCTGACCTGGGCCGCGATGGCGCTGGGCCTCATTGCCCATGGCGGCGGAAAGATCTCGCTCGATCACATCCTCGGCGGGCTGTTCGGCGGCGCGCACCAGGGCAGCGCGAGCCGTGGCATGTAGTAGCCGCGCCACTCGCAGACCTCCTCGGGCCCCTTGCGCTTGAGCGCCATCTTGACCGGCTCGGCCTGGCTGATGCCGACATGGAGCGCGAGCAGCACCGCGCCGATCGGATAGGCGAACCGGGAAAAGCGCAGGTCCGCCAGACGATCGAGCAGGACCATGCCGGCGATGATGATCAGGGGATCGGTGAAGACGAAGTACTCGACCTTCAGCCCGCGGCGGACGCCGAGCGTGTCGATACCGATGGCCGCCAGCATCAGGAGGACGGCTTGGATGGCCGCCTGCCGCTCACCGCGGCGCCAGGCCATGACAATGCCGGGGATGATCAGCCAGGTCAGGAACACGGCGGGGCGGGCCGACGATTGCAGCACGAAGGTGTAGCGCCGGATGACCCCGAGGACGCCGGACAGCAACAGGCCGATCGCACCGCCCAGGCTGCCGGCGGCCTCGGGCGCGTCGACATAGGTGATCATCTTCTCGAGCGGATTGAGCACGACCACGACATCGTTGATGTCGTAGCTCAACTTCAGTGCCAGCAGGCCGAGGCTTGCGCCGGCCACCACCGCCAGCAGCGCCGCGACGGTCTCGGCCGCGCTCACGCGCCATAACCATGCGAAGGCGGCCATGCAGACCGCGACCACGCCGAGCAGCGCGAACTGATAGAGGCCGAAGCGGCCGAGCAGCATCGGCTTGAGGCCGGCAGCCGTCGCATTGACGGGGTCGAAGCCGGCGGCGACCAGCGGCCAGGCGGCGATCGCGGCGACGATCGCCGCCACGGCCGCGACCATGACGGCCGCCCACGCGCGCGAGCTTTGCCAGAACGCCACGCTTGCGCTCGTCGCCGTCCCGAACGGCAACACCAGCACGGGAATGGCGGCGATCAGCAGGATCGCATGCACCTTGTTCTCCAGGCCGAGCATGCAGAGCAGCGCGGCGAGTCCGACGGCGAGCGGCCGCGTCAGGCTGGCGCGGCGCGCGACCGCGATCAGGATCATCAGCGCGAGGATGCAGAACGACGCCGCGATCATCTCGCTGCGCAGGATGCGCAGATGCATCTGCACGCCGCCGGAGAAGGCGAAGGCGGTGACGGCGAGCATGGCGATGCGCCAATCCGACACCAGCCGGCGCGCGGCCCAAGCAAAGGCGAGGATGATGCCGGCGGCCGTCAGCAGCGCGGCGACGCGTCCGGCATGGACGGCGCCGGTCATCGCGACATCGAAGGCGGCGCGATCGGCGGGGATCGCCGACAATGTCCAGGCGTCGAGCAGGCCGAGCCGATGCAGCAGCGCGAACCAGGTCTCGACCGAGAGGATGGTGAGATAGGCCGGGTGATCGAAGAAGGCCTGTGCACCGCCATCGTTCATGGCGAGCGCATTGTAGATCACCATGAAGTCCATGTCGGCATTGCGCCAATAGACCGTGAAATAGCCGACGAGAAGGAACGAGACGAATGACAGCAGCAATGCGACGGCAACGCCGCCGCGCCAGCCGAACGGGGTCAGGCGATCGAGCGCGTCGACGCCTCTGGTCATGCGGACATCGCGAAAGTGGCGCAGTCGTCACCTCGCCCCGCTTGCGGGGAGAGGTCGGATTGCATCGAAGATGCAATCCGGGTGAGGGGGACTCTCCACGATCTCAGTGCGTGGAAGGTCCCCCTCACCCCGACCCTCTCCCCGCAAGCGGGGCGAGGGAGCGCACCGCGAGCGGCGCTCGATCCGCGGTCCCACACCCACATCCTCAGATCGCCTTGATCTTGAAGAACGCGAACACGACCATCTTCAGCAGCATCCAGCCGTGGCGGAAGCGGGAGATCTGGGTTTCGCCATAGCTGCGCGCGGCGTAGCGGATCGGCAGGTCGATCGATTTCAGGTTCAGCTTGGAGGCGCCGAAGATCAGGTCGAAATCGCCGAACGGATCGAAATCGCCGAAATAGGCCTTGCCGGCCTTGAGCCTGACATAGTCGCTGCGGCGGAGCACCTTGGTGCCGCAGAGCGTATCGGTGTAGCGCTGGTTCAGGAGCCACGAGAACAGATAGGAGAAGGTCTTGTTGGCGATGAGGTTGAGAAACCGCATCGCGCCCTCGTCCATCGGATAGACCAGGCGCGAGCCGTTGATGAACTCGCCCTTGCCGGAACGCAGCGCCTCGAAGAATTTCGGCAGTTGCTCCGGCGGCATGGTGAGGTCGGCATCGAGGATCATCAGCACGTCGCCGCGCGCGGCGTCGAACGCGGTGAACACCGCGTCGGCCTTGCCCTTGCCGGGCTGGCGCATCAGCTTGATGTCGTGATCGGGGAATGCCGCGCGCACCCGCTCCATCTCCTCATAGGTACCGTCCTGGCTGTGGCCCTCGACGAAGATGATCTCGACATCGTTGCAGAACGCCGCGATGCGCCGGACCGCCGGCTCGATGTTGCCGCGCTCGTTGCGCGCGGGGATGACGACGGTGGCCGAGCGGACGTCGTCGCTCACGCAGCGCAGCGAACGCGACACCAGATAGTGCCGCAGCGCCAGCGCGCGCAGGCCCGGCAGCACGCTGAGGAAGCGGTTGGCGAAACGGCCGAAGCCGTAGAGCCGCAGCGGCGAGAGCACGCGCTGCTCTGATTTGACGGGGTCGAAATCGGCCAGGTGCGCCAGGCTGCGCAGGTCGGCTGGCGACAGCACGTTCTGCTCCGGCTGCGGCATCCGCAGGCCCAGTGCTTCCGCAGCCTTCAGCAGCGGATACCAGAGGTGCGAGAAGTAGCCGATGACGAGTCGCGTCTCGCGCGTGCACAGCGGGTGCAATTGCTCGATGAACTGCTGGCAGTCGTCGAGCGAACCGATGGTGTCGAGCACCAGAATGACATCGAACGGGCCGGTGGCGGCGGCGAGCGTGGCCGGATCCTCCGCGTCGCCCAGAATGAAGGTCAGCTCAGGATGCCGGCTGCGGGCGATCTTGATCTGCTTTTCGCTGAAGTCGATGCCGACGCCGTAGGACGGCGCGAGCGATGCCAGGGTATCGCCGAGGCCGCAGCCGATCTCGAGCACGCGGCTGCCCGGCGGGATCAGGAAGCGCAGATAGCACTCGTCCTCGCTGTGAAAGAACGCCGCCTTGTCGCGCCAGCCGGCGCGCGCATCGGCGAAATCGTTGGCATGGTCGAGGATGGCCGCCTTGCGCGGTGACAGCGCCTTCGTTGCCGACGACGGGGTTGCGGCAACCTGCGACCGCTCGCATTCGTCCTGCCGGACCTGCTCGTCCAACTCCGCCACCTGATACCACCCCTGTTAGGAACTACGTCCTTCTAGGCCAGCCCGGTTGGGCGGAGTCAAGGCGGCGGCAGAGAAGTCCTCCGCTCTATCGGCATCGTGGCGCCCCCGCTCTGACGCGCGACGGAAACGAGCAGACATCGGCCAGCCACAATGAGGCCGCCGCGATCGTTCGGGCCGCATGCGTCCGATCTTTGCATCTCATTCGCGCTCGCAACTAAGCGGGCGCGGGAAGACCGGCGACGCTGGACCGTCGTTGCCAGATTGGCGCCGGCACCAACGGCTTGAGCGCCCGCGCCTGCCTTCGCGGGGCACGGAAGCACCTGACGAGCCCGCCGTCGCGGCTCCCTCTCCTATCAACACAGCCGACGCACCGCGATCGAGAAATGCCGCTGCGCTCACCGCCCGCAGCAGAACTTGTATTTCTTGCCGCTAGCGCACGGGCATGGATCATTGCGGCCGACCTTCGCGGTGGCAGCCGCCCGCTTCGGCTCCGTGACGACGGCTCGCGCGTCACCCTCGACGAAGCGCCAGGCACTGTCGGCGTCGCGGCGGAACTGCGAGACCTCGTGGTGCTCGATGGTCTTGCCGGCCTCGCGATAGCTGGCGACGAAGCTGACGACGCCGTCGGCGTCGCCGGGCTGGCCGCGGACCGACGAGACGATGCGCAGGCCGAGCCATGTGGCGCGTGTCGCCCAATCCTTCGCGGCTACCGCATCGAACGCACCGCGCCGGTCGGCGGCGAGCGTCGCTTCGACATAGCCGATGTCGCCGCGCGTATAGGCCGTGTAGCGCGAGCGCATCAGCGCCTCGGCGGTCGGCGGCTGATCGTCACCATCGAGATAGGGACCGCAGCAGCGATCATGGGGAAGACCCGATCCGCAGGCACATTGCATGAGACGACGACAGAGCTCCTTTTCCGAGATCCCACCATAGCCCGTTGACCAGCGCGCGGCACCCTGCGTTCGTCCACCGAACAAAGAGCTCGTCACCTCCGGTTGTGACCGCAAAGACGCAGTTCTCCGTTGCCGGCGAGCTGACATCCCGACGACGGCCCGGCGTGGTTTCGAAACCGGCGAATCCGTGTTAACCATTGGTTAAGAACAAGGGTGTTGGGCGCACGGCTGACCGGCCCGGCCCCGCGCGGACCAGAACCTTCCGGGCGCCGCCTCATTACGTGGCGCTTGTGACCGCAAGCCCTCCGCATCATCGGCGGATCAGGGCGCGTGAGACGCCAACGATTTCTTCGCGCGACGCCAGCCCGGCCGCAAGAACGAAGGCCCGCCTCGAGGCGGGCCGCTGCCCGATTCCCGATCAGACGTGCACCCGATGCCGGCGCGAGACGCGCTGCGTGCAAACGCAGCGTCGCGCCCATCACCACCGATTGGAGCAGCCCCGATGGCTGATGAGTCCGTAGTCGCATCCATCATTCCCTGGCAGCAGCCGAAGACGGCCAAGCCGCGTCCAAAGCGGGCCAAGGTGGTCAAGCCACGCCCACGGCCCCGAGCCGACAAGGCCGAGAAGGCCAAGATGGCGGCGCTCGATGACGAGATGCTCGCGTCCGAGACACTGATCATGCCGGACTTCCTGGAGCTCGTGAACGAGCCGGCGAAGTCCTCGGCCGCAGCCGAGCAGCCGCGCACGGAAGCAGCCGCGAGCGCCGCCGCAGCGGCGATCCCGGCTCCAGCCACGCCGGCGACGATGCCACCGCGGGAAACGCCAGCGGTGATCGAAGGCGAGGTCGTCGCGACAACCGCGCCGGCTGCTTTGGCCAAGGCCGCGACCGGGCGCATCACCGCCTCGTCGGTCCTGCTGCAGCTGGCCGCACTGGCGCTGGCCGCGGTCGGCATGGCCATGAACGGCTGGTTCGCACACTCGCTCGGCTCGAACAGCACCGCGGGCTACATGTTTCTGGCGGTCGGCGTCACCGCCGACCTCGTCGCGCTGGTGATGCCGACCTGCGCCGCACGGCTGTGGCAGGCGCGCCACCGCGCCTCGGCACTGACCGGCTGGACGGTGTGGCTGATGACCTTCGTGTTCGCGGTCACCGCCGGCATCGGCTTCGCCTCCACCAACATCAGCGACGTCACCTTGGCGCGCGCCTCGCGCGTGACGCCCGCGGTGCAGGTCGCGCAGACGGCGCTCGCGGATGCAATGACCGCGCGCGACCGCGAGTGCAAGGGCGGCGTCGGCAAGTTCTGTCGGGAGCGCGAGGCTGCGGTCGCCGAGCGTCGCCTGGCGCTGGACGCGGCGATGTCCACGGTCAGCCAGACCGCCGATCCGCAAACCGAGGCCGCGATCAAGCTGGTGGCGTGGGTGTCGCGCGGCGTGGTGAAGCCCTCCGCCGACGACTTCGTCATGCTCCGCCTGATCCTGCTGGCGCTCCTGCCGCAGATCGGCGGCGTCCTGCTGATGGTCGGGCGGAGGGTATGAGAGTCCTTGTCGACGCCGGCGATTGTTTCGCCGGGGTCGGCTCAGCGCTTGCTGCGGCCGCGTGAACGCTGCGGACGATGCGCGGCGCGCCACGCGCTCTCGAGCACGCCGCGCAGGCGAGCGGCGTCGACATCGGCGAGCGACACGGTGGTCCAACCCTGATCACCCCATTTGTTCGGGACCCGGCGAAACACGCCGGGCTGCAGGCCGGCATGGTGCTCCTGCTCGTCGGGCGTGAGCAGGACGTTGGCGGATGCGCCATCGGCGGCGAGGGTCGCGAAGGTCCGGTGCAGCTTGAACGCGGTGCGATCGAAGTGAGGCGCCGCGGTCGTTCCGGCGAACGACAGGGCGAGAGCACGAAATTCGTCACCGGTCATCTCGACGCGCCTCGTGTGATCGTATTCGAACGATAGGACTAGCATCGGCCATGGCGGTCCGCCATACGGCGGACGTCGCGCCCTGCACGCAAACGTGAAGCCCCGGCATCCCGGGGCCTTGATGCAGGTCAAAACTATACGACCTCGTTTCTATATGGCTTGTCGCAGGATGGATCAGAGGAGAGCAACCATGCCGGCACAGAGCACGATGCAGGTCTACCTGAACTGGGCCAGGGAGCGCCTCCACGAGATGGATGCCGCGCTGGAGTCGCTGGGGGTCAAGGCAGCCGAGGTCGAAGCAGCATCCAAGGTGAAGACCGAGGAGATCATGGCGGACTTGAAGAAGCGCCGCAGCGACCTCGAAGCCCTGCTCAAGACGCAGGCAGCGGCCGGCGAAGCCGCGATGGCCAGCGCGAAGACTGAGCTGGACGCGCACTGGGCCGGATTCGAGGCGCAGATGAAGGCCTATTTCGACGCCGCCGGCAAGCAGGCCGCCCAGCAGCAGGCGACCTTCAAGGACATCGCCGCCGCGCAGGCGACGGCATGGCGGGAATCGGCTGACAGGTTTCGCGAGGCGGCGACCAAGGTGACGACGGTCGGCACGACCGATCTGGACGCCGTGCTGAAGCAGCTCAAATCCGACGCGGCAGAGGCCGGCGCCCATCTCGAGAAACTGAAACAGACAGGCAGCGAATCCTGGTCGGTGCTCAGCGCCGCCCTGAGCGAATCCCGCAAGGCGTTCGATCAGGCCAATCAGGCAGCTTGGAATGCGTTGAAGGGGCCGGGCGGGAAGAGCTGAGGGCGGTACGGCCAGAACGCCGCGATCCATCATGGGGCGGCGTCGCGAAACGCGACGCGCCCCGCAGTCAACGGATGGACGAAATGTGACGGGGTCGGGGGAAGCCGCAGCACCGCCCCCAGGGCAAGCCTACCAGCGCGAGCGGACAGCGCCGCTCGGACTCACTCCCTGATCGAGTCACTGCCCTGCGCGCGGCCGAGATATTGTTTGGGAAGTGGTACTGCTCCGCCGGACTATCGTCGTAGATCGAATCAGTCCGATGCATGAAGACGCAGTAGCTCATGCAGGAAGCTTAACTGAGCGACTCGGATGGAAGCAAATGTCGCAGCCAGCCGAGATCGCCGTGTCGCTGTACTTAGGAGTACGACGCTGGACGTCGATGCACGGCGCCTGCAACCGGCTTGGGCCGTGCTTGAAGGGCCCATAGCCGACGTCGAACCAGGCGTCCGTCAGCCTCGCTTCGAACTACCTGGCGGTGGCGCGCCGCTCACGCCCGGACTGATCGCGAGCGTGGTGCCGGCGGCACCTCCCGCTTCATAGGCCGCCGTCGACACCATCCGGCTCGTGCTGCGCGCCGACCGCAGCTTCAGATCGAGCTTGTCGAACTCGGCATCGACCACCGAGGTCTTGAGCACGACCAGGCCGCGGCCGCTGCTCTGGTTGACCTGATCCCGGGCTGCCTTCATCGCCACCAGGCGGTCGGCGATCGACACCACCATGCCGAGGGCGAAGGAGGCATTGGCGAGATGCCGGTCCTGGTGCCGGAACCGGCGGTACTCGGCCGAGGTCTTGTAGCGGCCGAGTTCGGCGCGCACGGCGTTGTCGATCAGTTCCGCCAGGTAGTGCGCAACCTCGACATCCGCGGGGAGACCGAAGAACACATAGCTCGCTTCGCCGGCCGGATTCTTCTCGCGCCAGACCCGGCAATCGCAGAAATGCGCGATCGCGCCGATGCAGTCATCGAGCGGAATGCGCTTCTTGCGATGGGTCTCATAGACCTTGCGCTCGCACGCTGACGCGCGCAGCTCGAGGTCGGACAGCGACAGGTCGTGGCGATCGAGCAGTTCGGCGACCTTGGCGGCCGCGGACAGCGCCTCGTCCTCGGTGCAGCCATTGGCGATGGTCTTGGCGCGCAGCGCCTGAATGCGGGATTTCAGCTTGTCGAGCGCAACAGGATCAGAAGCGGCAGGATCGAACGTCTGGCTCACCGCTCAAGGCCCATGACAAGCCCCGCCGGGAGGTGGCCGAGGGAGGAACTGGCGGAGAGGGAGGGATTCGAACCCCCGATAGGCTTGCACCTATGCCGCATTTCGAGTGCGGTGCATTCAACCACTCTGCCACCTCTCCAGGCGCAAATCAGGGGCGAGCCCCCGGGTCGGGCGTCGTTCTAGGGCACGATGCGGGGGGTGACAAGGCAGCCGGTCGAAATTTTCCCGGGGCTTCGCGCATGCGCGCGCCATTGCGGTCCGCTCGGGGAAGCGGATCGCACGCGGCGGCTGAACGGCTATACCGCTCGGCCCCGCGCTCCGAAGGCCCAGACTGACGCGGGCCTTCGAACCCGCTGGTCTGCGCCGCGCTCGTCAGCGGAACAGGTCGAAATGGTAGTTCAAGCCGACCCGCACGGAGTGAATCTTGGCCGCTCGCCAGTCCGGCAGGTCGTCGTGCTTGAGGTCGGTGTAGAGGTATTCGAGCTTGGCCGACCATTTCGGCAGGAACGCCCATTCGGCGCCGCCGCCCGCGGTCCAGCCCATCTTCATCTTGTGGGTCGGCCCGTCCTTCAACTCGCCCGCCGCAAGACCCGCCGTACCATACAGCCACAGGCGCTGGTCGAGCACCGCGACGCCGGCGCGCGCGCGGCCGGAGGTGAGCCAGGGCATGCTGACGGCCGGATTGACGAGGTCGGCCTTGCGCGAGAGGCCGGTGAATTCGAGATCGTTCTCGATGCCGACCACGAACATGGGCGAGATCTGGTAGTTGTAGCCGGCCTGCAGGCCGCCGATCACGCCGGACAGCTTACCGCCATTGGCGCCGGCGGCGTTCTTGAAGGAGTCGTTTCCGGTGAAGGCGCCGCCGACATTGGCGCCGGCATAGAAGCCGGTCCAGGAAAACGGTGCCGGTGCGGCGGCAAAGGCCGGCGCCTTGTAGGTGGTCGCCGCCAGGTCGGCTGCCTCTGCCCCGCCGAGGCCCAGCGCCGCCGCCGCCACCGCCACCGCAGCCATCCAGCCTCTCGCCCGTCTGATCATCATGTCCTCACACTCCATCCGGCGCGAGATTGCGCCGTCAAATCCCACCCCATTTGGGATGTCCATTTATAAACCGACTAGACGGTTTGTAAATGGACCTGATTGATACCGACGACGATTTCTCCTGTCGTTGCGGACGCGGCGGCTGGCGACGGAGGCCAGGAGACAAAGGTGGGACCGCCGTACGCTGACACATACCGGCGGTCCCGTGTCGCTACATCTTGGGGAACCGACGGAAGAGACGGGGGTCAATCCGGCCGGCCTGAGCGACGCCGGCGACCCTGGGCCATCTGCGCGTGCATCGCAATGCGAACCGTTCCTTAACCTAACCAGTCAAGGTTACCGGGTTCCAGGCCATCCGACTGGTTGTACGGCGGTTTTCCGCACGTATGGGAGCGCGGAGGCGTCCTGTTGCAGTGCGGCATGCCCTCCCCTCCGGACCACCGAGAGACATGGCGCGGCCGCGCCAATGCTCAATCCTTCTTCTTCTTGGCCGCCTTCTTGTCGTCGGCCTTGTCCTCCTTGGCCTTGTCGTCCTTGTCCCTGCGGCCGTTCTCCTTGCGGCGGTTGGTAAAGCGGGCATTGCCCAGGCCGGTGCCGATGGTCAGCACGCCCCAGCGCTCGAACTCCTGCATGAACGGCACCTCGGAGAGGCCCTGCACGACGCCGTCATTGTGCATCAGCACCGCGGTGTCGTGATCGCCGATCATCGGGATCGCCTCGACCAGGCTGGCCGGCAGGTTGAACTTGCTGCTCTCCCAATTGCCCGGCAGGTTCTGCGCGCCCTTCTCGATCGAGCCGTCCTCGTTGATGACGCCGGGACAGGCGATGCCGATGAAGGGCGCCAGCCGCAGGTCCTCGGCGTTCGCCTCCTCGATCAGCTCCTTCAGCATCTTGGCGAGCCGCTTGACCGCACCTTCCCGCGTGGGTTCGTCATCGGCATGACGCCAGAGATCGGACTTCCACACCGACGCTTTCGACAGGTCCGGGGCCTTCTTGCGCGCGGTCTCGACCACGCCGCAGCGGATGTTGGTGCCGCCGATATCGACCGCCAGGATGCTGTCATGGGCCTCGAAGATCCAGGACGGCGCCAGATGCAGCGCGCCGATCAGGCCGGCATCGTCGGGATGATAGCGGATCGGCTCCAGCTCGACGCCAAAACCCTCGTCCTTGAGGATGATCTCGGTGCGCGCGATCGCCAGCTCGCCGAGGCGAGAGTCGCGAAAGCCGCCGCCGACCACGATGCATTCGGTCTTGGCCCAGGCCCTGGTGCGCAGGAAGCGCCGAGTGACATGGGCGAGCTCCTGGGCGAATTCCTCGATCGCGGAGTGCACCACGGCCGAGGCCTCGGTGTCGTCGCCGACCAGGATCTCATCCAGCGCCTTCTTGCTGATGGTCTCGCTGTCCTCGTCGCCGAACGGATCCTTGCCGGATTTGCGCAACGGCTTGCGCCAGCGCTCCAGGATCTTGCGAAAGGCGCCCTTGGAGGCGCGGTCGCCGAGGAAGCCGTCCTCGTCCTTGAGCTCGATGTTGAAGCTGTCGATCTCGACCGTCGGCAGCCGCGCGGCGCCGTGGCGGGCGATGCCCGTGGTGGTCATGACGTCGTCGGCCATGCGATCCTGCCCTGTTGTGCGTTGGGCTCGGACAACGGCGGAGGGAACAGTTGGTTGCGGGTCCGGTGCGCCGGGTCGAGCGAATGGCGGCAGGGATCGGCGGGATCCGGGCATCCCGTCCGACCGGCAACCGGCCATTCACCTTGACTCGCCGGCTCACCCCGCTATAAGCGCCCGATCGACCGGCGCGGGCGTTCCTGCGCCGTTTGTCGTTGCGCCCTTTCTCGAGGCCTCAAAGCCTAGGGCGCGACTTCCGGCTCCAATCGGGCCGGACCACATGAACCATAACGACTGAACAAGAAGCCGACCCGGGGCCATCGCGCTCTGAGGCCGGGATCGAACACGAAGGATGAGAACGATGTTCGCAGTCATCAAGACCGGCGGCAAGCAATACCGCGTCGCCCCGGATGATGTGCTCGAGATTGGCAAGATCGACGGTGAGCCCGGAACGATCGTGCAGCTGAACGAGGTGCTGGTGGTCGGCGGTGATACGCCGGTGCTGGGCATCCCCGCGGTGGCCGGCGCGTCCGTGGCCGTCGAGGTGCTGGACCACAAGCGCGGCCCCAAGGTGATCGCGTTCAAGAAGCGCCGCCGCAAGAATTCGCGCCGCAAGCGCGGCTACCGGGACGAGCTGACCTTGATCCGCGTCTCGGAGATCCTGACCGACAACGCCAAGCCGACCAAGGGCCCGCGCCCGAAGAAGGTCAAGGCGGAAGCCCCGGCGGCCGACGCCGCCGAGTAAGCGTGCCGGCGCGCGTCTCGCGCGCCGCACCGGCTTGAACCTCATCGCGCGTGGATTTTTCGTCCGCGCAGGTTGCAAATGTGAATGATCCCTTAGCGGAATCGCGCTAAAGGTGATCGCAAGAGATCGGAGACGAGCGATGGCTCATAAAAAGGCAGGCGGTTCATCCCGCAACGGACGCGACTCCAAGGGCAAGCGCCTCGGCATCAAGGCGTTCGGCGGCGAGCGCGTGATTCCCGGCAACATCATTGCGCGTCAGCGCGGCACCACCTGGCATCCCGGCCTCAACGTCGGCATGGGCACGGACCACACGATCTTCGCGAAAATCGAGGGCGTCGTCGAGTTCCATGACCGTGCCAACCGCACGTTCATCTCGGTACGTCCGGTACTCGCCGAGGCTGCTGAGTAGAATACGGTGGAACAATTCGCGTCCGCCGGGTCCTGACAAACCGGCGGAGCGCCAGATGGCTCCAGGGGAGGCGGGACAACCGGCCTCCCCTTTTCATTTTCGCTGATCAGTTGATCCCGAAGCGTCGATGGAGCCCGACATGCTGCAGGACATCACCACTCCCACCTTGCGCGAGGCGAGACCTTGCGTCCTCGAAACCTCCCGGCTGACGCTGCGTGCGCCGGTGCTCGCGGACGTGACAGCCATCGCCCGGCTCGCCGACGACCGTGTTATCGCCGAGAATACCCGCCGCCTGCCGCATCCCTATTCGGAGGTCGATGCCGCTCGCTTCGTTCGCGCGCTGGAACAGACGGGTGAGACCGCCTTCCTGATCGAGCATCTGGACACGCCGATCGGCATGGTCGGGATCAATCGAGCAGCAACGGGCCGTGCCGAGCTCGGCTACTGGCTGGGCGTTGCGCATTGGGGCCGCGGCTTCGGCACCGAAGCCGCGCGCGCCGCGATCGACCATTTCTTCGAGACGAGCGAGGACAATTCGCTGATCGGGCACGCCCGCGTCAGCAACCCAGCCTCGCGCAACATCCTGGAAAAGTGCGGCTTCCAATGGACCGGCGTCGAGCTGCACCGCTTCGAGGTGATCGGCTCCTCCGCCCCGGTCGACGCCTTCCGCCTGACCCGCGGCGTCTGGTCCTCGCTGAAGGCCTGGGCCAATGCGGGGCGGCGGAGTTAGGCCGGGCCACCCTCCCCGCCTCACGTGTCGCTTCGCTCCGCGTGAGGCGACCCTCCCCCTCCAGGGGAGGGTCGCATCTCAGGCCGGCGGATTCACCGCACCCTGGCCCTGCCCCAGGCTGCGCTCGCGCAGATAGATGTACAGCCCCGCGCCGATGATGATGGTGGCGCCGATGATGGTGGCGGGATGCGGCACGTCACCGAACACGACGAAGCCGAACAGCACGGCCCAGACGATCATCGTGTACTGATAGGGCACGACCACCGAGGCCGGCGCCAGCTTGAGCGAGCGGTTGACGCAGAACAGCGCGGTCACCGAGATGAGGCCGGCGGCGGCGAACAGCACCAGGCTGCCGGGCGTCGGCGTCACCCAGCCGAACGAGGACATCGCGGCGCCGAGCAGGAAGGTCCCGACGAACTGCGACGACGCCATCACGATGTCCGGCGTCGCGCGCAGACTGCGCGTGATCAGCATCAGCACCGCGAACGACAGACTGCCGCCGAGCGCGATCAAGGCCGGCAGGCTGAAGGTCTGCGCCGAGGGCCGCAGCGCGATCAGCACGCCGCAGAAGCCGATCAGGATCGCGGTCCAGCGCCGCCAGCCGACATGCTCGCGCAGCACCAGCGCCGACAGCGCGGTGACGAAGATGGGCCCGGCGAGATAGTAGGTGATGACGTCGGCGAGCGGCAGATAGACGGTGGCGAGGAAGAACGCCGCGACCTCCAACGTCGACAGGATCACGCGCACGAGCTGCAGCCAGGGGCGCTCGAGCTGCAGGAACGCGGCGCGGTTGCGCCAGATGAACGGTGCGAGCAAGAGCAGCGCCGCACAGGCGCGCAGCCACAGGAGTTGGCCGACGGCATAGGTCGACACCAGGAACTTGCCGAGGGCGTCGCCGAACGAGAACATCGCAATCGACAGCAGCATCAGGCCGATGCCGGCCAGCCGCGCCGAGCGCTCATCGTTGGCGGTGGAGATTCGGGACAGCACGCTCATGATGGGGCTGCCTTATCAGGCACGCCGCCGCGGCTCCAGCCCTTCCGCATGGCGCGTCATGCAGCCCTGCTGCAACCCCTGCGCACGCCTTGTCCACGTGCTGCGCAGCGCGGCTTTACCGCTCGAAATTAAGGCTTCGGGCCGAATTAAACCCATTCCGCGGTTGCCGTGGGGACCCGCCTCGCCTACGTAGGGCGCATCATGAAATTCCTCGATGAAGCCAAGGTCTATGTGCGCTCCGGCGACGGCGGCAACGGTTGCGTTGCGTTCCGGCGCGAGAAGTTCATCGAGTTCGGTGGGCCGAACGGCGGCAATGGCGGCCGCGGCGGCGACGTGATCATCGAGGCCGTCGACGGCCTCAACACCCTGATCGACTACCGCTACCAGCAGCATTTCAAGGCCCAGAAGGGCGAGAACGGCATGGGCAAGGACCGCCATGGCGCCGGCGGCAAGTCCGTGGTGCTCAAGGTTCCCGTCGGCACCCAGATCTTCGACGAGGATCGCGAGACGCTGATCCACGACTTTACCGCGGTGGGCGAGCGCTTCGTGCTGGCCGAGGGCGGCAATGGCGGCTTCGGCAACGCCCATTTCAAGTCGCCGACCAACCGGGCGCCGCGCAACGCCAATCCCGGCCAGCCCGGCGAGGAGCGCTGGATCTGGCTGCGCATGAAGCTGATCGCCGATGCCGGCCTGGTCGGCCTGCCCAATGCCGGCAAGTCGACCTTCCTGTCCAAGGTCTCCGCCGCCAAGCCGAAGATCGCCGACTATCCGTTCACCACGCTGCATCCGCAGCTCGGCGTCGTGAACGCCGACGGCCGCGAGTTCGTGCTGGCGGACATTCCCGGCCTGATCGAGGGCGCGCATGAGGGCGCCGGCCTCGGCGACCGTTTCCTCGGCCATGTCGAGCGCTGCCGTGTGCTGCTGCACCTGGTCGATGCCACCTGCGAGCACGCCGGCAAGGCCTACAAGACCGTGCGGCACGAGCTCGAAGCCTATGGCGGCGAGCTGACCGACAAGGTCGAGATCGTCGCGCTGAACAAGATCGACGCGGTCGATCCGGACGAGCTGAAGAAGCAGAGGGACCGGCTGAAGCGCGCCGCCAAGAAGACGCCGCTGCTGATTTCCGGCGCCACGGGCGAAGGCGTCAAGGAAGCTTTGCGCAAGCTCGCCGACGTGGTCGGCGAACAGCCTGTGTCCCTCAAGGCCAAGAGCACGACCGAGAGCGCCGCGACCGAGGAGCCGTGGGCGGCCCCAACGTCACCGCAGGGTTGAACTGAAGCCAACCTTGCCTCGCAGGCCCTCGCTTGCGACACTCGCCGCCATCCATCAACACTTGAGCCCCGTCCCGTGCGGACCGCGTGTCAGCCACGCACCTCTCATCACGATGCGAGGGCTCGAACCGACCCCGTTCACGCCATGGCACCCCGTCTCGAAAATTTCCGCCGCATCGTCGTCAAGGTCGGCTCGTCGCTGCTGGTCGATTCCGAGGCCGGCGAGGTCCGCGCCTCCTGGCTCGCCGCGCTGGCGGCCGACATCGCCCGGCTCCACAGCCGCGGCTGCGAGCTGCTGGTCGTATCCTCGGGCTCGATCGCGCTCGGCCGGAGCCGATTGAAGCTGCCGCGCGGACCGCTGAAGCTGGAGGAGAGCCAGGCGGCCGCCGCGGTCGGCCAGATCGCGCTGGCGCGGACCTGGTCGGAGGTGCTCGGCGCTCATGGCGTCAGTGCCGGCCAGATCCTGGTGACGCTGCAGGACACCGAGGAGCGCCGGCGTTATCTCAACGCCCGTTCGACCATCGCCAAGCTCCTGGAATGGCGCGCGGTGCCGGTCATCAATGAGAACGACACGGTCGCGACCGCCGAGATCCGCTATGGCGACAATGATCGCCTCGCCGCCCGTGTCGCGACCATGGCGAGCGCCGATCTGCTGGTGCTGCTGTCCGATATCGACGGCCTCTACACCGCGCCGCCCGCGCAGGATCCGAATGCGCGGCTGATCCCCGTGGTCGAGAGCGTCACCGCCGACATCGAGGCCATGGCCGGCAGCGCGGCTTCCGAGTTTTCGCGCGGCGGCATGCGCACGAAGATCGAAGCCGCCAAGATCGCCACCACTGGCGGCACCCACATGCTGATCGCCTCCGGCAAGATCGAGCACCCGCTGGCCGCGATCGCCAATGGCGGCCGTTGCACCTGGTTCCTGACGCCGGCAAACCCCGTCACCGCGCGCAAACGCTGGATCGCGGGTTCACTGGAGCCGAAGGGCACGCTGACGATCGACGCCGGCGCCGTGACCGCGCTGCGGGCGGGCAAAAGCCTCTTGCCGGCCGGCGTCATCCGTGTCGATGGCCAGTTCGCCCGCGGCGATGCCGTGGTGGTGCGCGGCCCCGACACCCATGAGATCGGCCGCGGCCTCGTTGCCTATGACGCCGACGATGCCGAGCGGATCAAGGGCCGTTCGTCGCCGGACGTGGCCGTCATCCTCGGCATCTCCGGCCGCGCCGAGATGATCCATCGCGACGATCTGGTGATCGGCCCGGCAGGTGCCGGTCAGGTCTGAGACCGCGGCACCAGCGTTCGCAAACGGCCGAATTCCGTGCTACTGGAGAGCCTTAATTCAAGGTTGAAACGCCCATGACCGCGCCTTTGAAAGCCATCGACGGCAGCGCCGATCTGCCTGCGCTGATGAACGACCTCGCCAAGCAGGCGCGCGCCGCCGCGCGCGTGCTGTCGCTGGCGCCGGCCGCGCAGAAGAACCGGGCGCTGGAGGCGATGGAGCGGCTGATCCGGGCCCGCGCGGACACGATCATCGCCGCCAATGCCGAGGACGTGGTCGAGGCCAAGGCCGCCGGCATCACTTCCTCCTTCCTCGATCGCCTGACCTTGACCCCGGCCCGCGTCGCCGCGATGGCCGACGGCATCGCCGCTGTGCGCGAGGTCGCCGATCCCATCGGCATCGTCACCGAGAGCTGGCAGCGGCCGAACGGCATGACCATCGAGCGCGTGCGGGTGCCGCTCGGCGTGATCGGCGTGATCTTCGAGAGCCGCCCCAACGTGGCGGCCGATGCCGGCGTGCTGTGCCTGAAGTCCGGCAATGCGGTGATCCTGCGCGGCGGCTCGGACTCGTTCCGCTCCTGCCGCGCCATTCACGAATGCCTGGTCGAAGGCCTGCGCGAGGCGGGCCTGCCAGACGCGGCGATCACGCTGGTGCCGACGCGCGATCGTGCCGCCGTCGGCCTGCTGCTGTCCGGCCTGAACGGCGGCGTCGACGTCATCGTGCCGCGCGGCGGCAAGAGCCTCGTCGCCCGCGTCGAGGCCGAGGCACGTGTGCCGGTGTTCGCGCATCTCGAAGGCGTCAACCACGTCTATGTCGACGGCGCCGCCGACCTGGAGATGGCCAAGTCGATCGTGCTGAACGCCAAGATGCGCCGCACCGGCGTCTGCGGCGCGGCAGAGACGCTGCTGGTCGATCGCGCGGCCGCCGACAAGATCAAGCCGCTGGTCGACATGCTAATTGGCGCCGGCTGCGAGGTGCGGGGCGATGAGGTCGTGTGCGCGGCCGATGCGCGGGTGAAGCCGGCCAGCAACGAGGACTGGGACACCGAATATCTCGACGCGATCATCGCCGCGAAGGTCGTCGACGGCGTGGAGGGCGCGATCGCCCACATCCACGCGCACGGCTCACACCACACCGACGCGATCGTCACCGATGACAATGCGGCCGCCGACAAGTTCCTCAACGAGGTCGACTCTGCGATCGTGCTGCACAACGCCTCGACCCAGTTCGCCGACGGCGGCGAGTTCGGTTTCGGCGCCGAGATCGGCATCGCCACGGGCAAGTTCCATGCGCGCGGCCCCGTCGGCGTCGAGCAGCTCACCAGCTTCAAATATCGCATCCACGGCACCGGGCAGACGCGGCCATGACGGCCGCATCCTGTGGTTGAGTTGCACGAGCAGCAGGCGGGGGCAGCCGTGACCGACGCCACAGCCATGCGCCTTGCGATCCGCCAGGCGCTGCCGCCCCACAGTGATGGCATGCGCATCGGCCTGCTCGGCGGCTCGTTCAATCCGCCGCACCAGGCGCACCGCGCGATCAGCCTGTTCGCGCTGAAGCGGCTGCAGCTGGACCGTGTCTGGTGGCTGGTGACACCGGGCAATCCGCTCAAGAACAATGGCGGGCTGCATGCGCTGGCCGAACGCGCCGAGGCGGCGCGCAAGGTGGCCGCCGATCCGCGCATCGAGATCAGCTGTCTCGAATCCGTCATCGGCACCCGCTACACTGCCGACACGATCGATTATCTGCGCCGGCGTGCATCGCGCTTGCGCTTCGTGTGGATCATGGGCGCTGACAATCTCGCGCAGTTCCATCGCTGGCAGAAGTGGCGGCACATCGCGGCCCAGGTTCCGATGGCCGTGGTCGATCGTCCGCCCCGCAGCTTCCGCGCCCTGAACGCGCCCGCCGCACGCGCCCTGGCGCGGTATCGCATTCCCGAAGCGCAAGCCAGCCGTCTGGCCGACCGCGCCGCTCCAGCCTGGGTCTACCTCACCGGCCTCAAGCTCAGCCTGTCCTCGACGGGCCTGAGGAACCCGGACGGCAGTTGGAAGTCGTTCTGAAAGGCCGCGCGTTCGCCATCGCGCGCGGCATCGGATATGCATGGAACTTGCCGTCTCCGCTACGGTCCGAAGCGGGGACGGCCTGGACGCTGTCGGGCCGGACGACCGGGTACTGGATTGTTGAAACCCTTAACCCCACATGCCTAATATGGTCAGCAGGCCGGGTTGGATTCGGCCTGCGATACAGTGAAAGGAATGGTCCCTGACCACATCTGTATTGTCCCAGTCGGCCTTACCGAAGACGAAGGCAACGACTACCAAGTCGGCGACTGCCAAGTCAGCGCGTAAGACGTCGACCCAAGATGCGGCCTTGCAGGCGCAACCCGACGCCGACAAGACCCTGCGCACGATCCTCTCCCGCCTCGAAGATATGAAGGCGGAGGAGACGGTCACGATCGATCTTCACGGCAAATCGGCGTATTCCGACTACATGGTCATTACTACGGGCCGCTCGAACCGGCACGTCGGATCGATCGCGGAAAACGTCGCCAAGGGCCTGAAGGAAGCCGGCACCAAGAAACTCCACATCGAGGGCCTGCCCAATTGCGATTGGGTGCTGATCGATTCCGGCGACGTGATCGTGCACGTGTTTCGACCCGAGGTTCGCGAGTTCTACAATCTCGAGCGATTGTGGACTCAAGGGCCGAACCCGGCCAAGGCGGTCTAGGCGGTCCCACGCCGCGACGGATGCGAATCGTGCGGCGCACGTGCTAGTCGGGTGCGCATGCGCCTGATCGTGGTCGCCATCGGCCGGTTGAAGCAGGGTCCCGAGCGGGAGCTCGCGGAGCGCTACCGCGAGCGTTTCGACGACATCGGCCGCAAGCTCGGCTTTCGCGGCCTCGACATCCATGAAATCCCGGAAAGCCGCGGGCGCGATGCGGCGACGCGCATGACCGAGGAGGCCTCCGCGATATCGGCGGCGATCCCCGACAAGTCCGTGCTCGTCTGTCTCGACGAGCGTGGCCGGAACGTCGACAGTACAACTTTTGCGGGTTATCTTGGGCGCTGGCGGGACGAAGGCATTCCGGCTGCCGTCTTCGCAATCGGCGGCGCCGACGGACTTTCGCCCGATTTGCGGCGCAGAGCCAAGCTTGGGGTTGCGTTTGGCGCCGCCACCTGGCCGCACCAGATCGTCCGCGTCCTGCTGCTCGAGCAGATTTACCGTACTGCTACGATCCTTGCCGGTCACCCCTATCACCGCGCTTGAACAAGGGACGATGGGAGCACAATAAGGACCTCGATGTTCGCTGCGCGGCCCCTCTCCTGCTTCCCAAGACCTGTCCGCAGCGGCCGGTCCTGCCGCGCGTCGCTCATCGCGCTCGTGGTGGTCTTTTCCGGATGTCCGGCGCTGGCGCAGAGCGGACTCCGGCCATCCATCCCCGGCACCGCGTCACCGACGCCGGTCACCCCGGAGCAGTTGAAGCAGCGCGAACAGGAGCTCGAGGCCGCCCGCGCGGCCCAGAAGGCCGCCGCCGAGGCCCAGGAGCGGCTGAAGGCCGACATCGCCGCGCTCGGCGAGGACCGCGGCAAGCTCAATCAGCAGCTGATCGACGTCGCGGCGCAGGTGCGTAGCGTCGAAGTGCGGGTTGGCGAGGCCGAAACGCGGCTGCGCGGGCTCGACGGCCGCGAGCAGGATCTGCGGACGTCGCTGGAAGCCCGGCGGACCGAGATCATCGAGGTTCTGGCCGCTCTGCAGCGCGCCGGCCGCCGCACCCCGCCGGCCCTGCTGGTCCGTCCCGAGGACGCGCTGCAGTCATTGCGCACGGCGATGCTGCTGGGTTCGGTGATCCCCGAGATGCGCAGCCGCGCCGAAAAGCTCTCGACCGATCTCGGCGAGCTCGTCGCCATCCGCAAGACGATCGCCAGCGAACGCGACAAGCTCGCCGGCGACCGCGACAGGCTGCGCACCGATCAGACCCGTCTCGCCGCCTTGGTGGAGGAACGCCAGCGCAAGCAGAGTTCGGCCGAGAAGGACATGGAAGCCGAAAGCGCGCGCGCCGCCGTGCTGGCGCAGCAGATCGACTCGCTGCAGGGACTGATCACGACGATGGAGCTGGACCTCAAGAGCGCGGCCAAGGCTGCCTCGACGGCGAGCCTGCAGGGGGTGCCGGTCAACAGCAAGCCGGACGCGAATGCGCTGCGCAACCCGGGCCGCAAGGCGCCCGCGATCGCGTTCGCCTCGACCAAGGGCATGCTGACGTTTCCTGTCAACGGCACCAAGATCCGCGAATTTGGCGCATCGGACGGTGCGGGCGGCTCGGATAAAGGCATTTCTTTGGCAACCCGGCCAGGGGCTCAGGTCACAACCCCGTGTGATGGCTGGGTTGTGTATGCGGGTCCCTTCCGTAGCTACGGACAACTCTTGATCCTCAACGCCGGTGGCGGGTATCATGTCCTGATCGCCGGGATGGAGCGCATTTCCGTCAACATCGGGCAGTTTGTTCAGACGGGAGAGCCGGTCGCGATCATGGGTAACAGCTCCCAGGTTGCCTCCATTCTCGCTACCAACGCGAGTCAACCAGTGCTCTATGTCGAGTTCCGTAAGGACGGCACTCCAATCGATCCAGGCCCATGGTGGGCCGCAAATGAAGGCGAAAAGGTACGCGGATGATGCGTAAGACTTCGGTAATTCTCCTGAGCGCGGCCACCGGTGCGGCATTGACCCTGTTCGTCTCGCAACCGCGCGCGGTGTTGATGGGATCGACGGCGCGCGCCGCGACCGCCGATACCTATCGCCAGCTCAACCTGTTCGGCGACGTGTTCGAGCGGGTGCGCAGCGATTATGTCGAGAAGCCCGACGATTCGAAGCTGGTCGAGTCCGCGATCAGCGGCATGCTCTCGGGCCTCGATCCGCATTCGAGCTACATGGATGCGAAGAGCTTCCGCGACATGCAGGTGCAGACCCGCGGCGAGTTCGGCGGCCTCGGCATCGAGGTGACGATGGAAGACGGCCTGATCAAGGTGGTGTCGCCGATCGACGATACGCCGGCCTCGAAGGCGGGCATCCAGGCTAACGACATCATCACCAATCTCGACGACGAAGCCGTGCAGGGCCTGACCCTCAACCAGGCGGTCGAGAAGATGCGCGGCCCGGTCGGCACCAAGATCAAGCTGAAGGTCGTGCGCAAGGGCGCCGACAATCCGCTCGACGTGACATTGACCCGCGACAACATCCGCGTCCGCTCGGTGCGCTCGCGCACCGAGAGCGACGACATCGCCTATATCCGCATCACCACCTTCAACGAGCAGACCACCGAGGGCCTGAAGAAGAGCATCGCCGACCTGCAGAACCAGATCGGTGACAAGCTGAAGGGCTACATCATCGACCTGCGCAACAACCCGGGCGGCCTGCTCGAGGAGGCGGTCACCGTCTCCGACGCGTTCCTGGAGCGCGGCGAGATCGTCTCGACCCGCGGCCGCAATGCCGAGGAGACGCAGCGCCGCGCGGCACATGCGGGCGACCTCACCAAGGGCAAGCCGGTCATCGTGCTGATCAATGGCGGCTCGGCGTCGGCGTCGGAGATCGTGGCTGGCGCGCTGCAGGACCACAAGCGCGCGACGCTGGTCGGCACCCGCTCGTTCGGCAAGGGCTCGGTGCAGACCATCATCCCGCTCGGCGCCGGCAACGGCGCGCTGCGACTGACCACCGCGCGCTACTACACGCCGTCGGGCAAGTCGATCCAGGCCAAGGGCATCGTGCCCGACATCGAGGTGCTGCAGGACGTGCCGGATGAGCTGAAGTCGCGCACCGACACCAAGGGCGAGGCGTCGCTGCGCGGCCATCTGAAGAACGACGGCGACGAGAAGACCGGCTCGCAGTCCTACGTGCCGCCGGACACCAAGGACGACAAGGCGCTCAAAATGGCCGCCGACCTGCTCCACGGCATCAAGAACAGCGCCAACACCCCGGCGCCGACCGAGAAGGCCGCGGCCGACAAGCCGGCCAAGGCGGCAAACTGAGGTCGCCAACTGAGCGGCAGCCGACCGACGCGAATCAGGTTTGAAGGGCGGCCTCCGGGCCGCCCTTCTTTTTTGGACGGCTTCTTGGTTTGCCGCTCCGCCGATCTACGGGCTTGCGGACACCGGCCCTGCGTCCGAATCCCCGCCGTGGTATCGTCGACCCGATTGATTCGGGAATTTCGATGACAGAGACGGCCGACGAGCTGAGCGCCCCGCTCGGGCAGACGGAAAAGCGTCGCAGGCGCCGCATTCGGCTTCCCTTCACGGCCCTGCAGGCCCTCGCGATGCTGCTGGCGCTGTTCCTGGTCGTGTTTGCCGGCTTTGCGATGTTCAACGACAATCCACTCGGTGGCGAGCCGGTCGCCCGCGTCGCGATCAACGAGGGCGCAAAACCCACCGACGACAAGCCCGCCGCCAAGCCGGATGGCAAGCCAGACGCAAAGGCCGACCACGGCGCGGCCCCCGCGGCCAAGCAGGAGGGCGGCGAGCGCAAGACGGTCACCATCATCGACGGCTCCAGCGGCGCCCGCCAGGAGGTCGCGATCGGTGCCGGTGGCGAGACGGCAGAGCCTGGATCGGCCGCGCCCGCGAGCCAGATGCCCGGCGTGGACCCGCGGCTGCTGGAGAAGTCGCGCTACGGCATGATCCCGGTGATGGCCGACGGGCTGAAGCCATTCACTGCCTATGCGGCCGAGGCCGACCGCGCCAAGGCGGCGCGCATGCCGGCCGTCGCGATCGTGATCGGCGGTCTCGGCGTCGGCGCCGCCAAGACGGCGGACGCGATCATGAAGCTGCCGCCGGCGGTCACCCTGGCCTTCACGCCCTATGGCTCCGATCCGACCAAGCTCGCCGAGCGCGCCCGGGCGCAGCGCCACGAGATCCTGCTGCAGGTCCCGATGGAGCCCTACGACTATCCCGACAACGATCCGGGTCCGCAGACGCTGCTCGCAACACTCGGACCGGACCAGAACATCGACCGGCTGTTCTGGCACATGAGCCGGCTGCAGGGTTACGTCGGCATCGGCAACTTCATGGGTGCGCGCTTCGTCGCAACGGAAGCGGCGATGCAGCCGATCGTGAACGAGGCCGCCAAGCGCGGTCTGGCCCTGTTCGACGATGGCGCAGCCCCGCGCAGCGTGGCAGCCTCGCTGGCCACGGGGCTCGCGATGCCGTTCGCGAAGGGCGACGTCGCCATCGACGCGGTGCCGACCCCGGTCGAGATCGACAATGCGCTCGCCAAGCTCGAAAGCCTGGCCAAGGAACGTGGCGTCGCCGTCGGGACCGCCTCGGCGCTGCCGGCCTCGATCGACCGCATCGGCACCTGGATCAAGGGGCTCGACCGCAAGGGCATTCTGCTGGTGCCATTGACAACCGCGATGCTGAAATCAAAATCGAACTGAACGAACGTGCGCCGGCCCGACTGGCGACGTGACAGCGGGAGGCCTGCGCAGCGAGGCGCAGGGGTCCCCGCAGGAAGGCCGAGACCGGAATGACGCGCTACGAGGACCTGCCTTACCGCACCTGCGTCGGCATCATGCTGATCAATTCGGAGGGGCTGGTTTTCATCGGTCGCCGCGCCGGCGGAATCGAGCATGTCGACGACACCCATGTCTGGCAGATGCCGCAGGGCGGCGTCGATCCCGGCGAGGATGCCTGGGAGGCGGCCAAGCGCGAGCTGTATGAAGAGACCAGCGTGCGCTCCGTCGAGAAGCTGGCCGAGGTCGGCGACTGGCTGACCTACGATATTCCGCGCACGGTCGCAGGCCGTGCCTGGAAGGGGCGCTATCGCGGCCAGCGCCAGAAATGGTTCGCGCTGCGCTTCACCGGGGCCGATGCCGAGATCGATGTCGAGCGCCCCGGCGGCGGCCACCACAAGGCGGAATTCGTCAGCTGGCGCTGGGAGCCGATGAAGAACCTGCCGGGGCTGATCGTGCCGTTCAAGCGGCCGGTCTATGAGCGCGTGGTCAAGGAATTCGCTCCGCTCGCAGGCGATTGAATCGCGATCCCCGCCCTCGACGCGGTACCCGACATCCGCTAGTCCGCTTCTGCGCAGGAGCTGCAGGGAATCTCTGCAGATGCGTCGCGACGATGCCGTCATGATGCACTGCCATGCGAACGACAGCTCATGGATTCGAGGATGACCGAGACCAGACCCTATCGTCCGAATGTCGGCATCGCGCTGCTCAACGCCGAAGGGCTCGTCTTCCTTGGACGCCGCTTTCGCGACGACGGGCCGGAGATCGTGCTGCCCGGGCTCGAATGGCAGATGCCGCAGGGCGGCGTCGACCCCGGCGAGGATCTTCAGGCGGCAGCGCGGCGCGAGCTGTGGGAGGAGACCGGCATTCGCGACGCCGACATCCTCGGCGAGACCGACTGGCTGACTTACGAATTTCCGCCATTCGAGGATCCGAACCACCGGCTCGCGCGCTTTCGCGGCCAGCGTCAGAAATGGTTCGCGATGCGCTTCACCGGGCGCGACGCCGACATCGATCCGGTGACGCCGCGCAACGGCCAGCCGGCCGAGTTCGACGCCTGGCGCTGGGACCGCCTGGCGCGCGTCCCGGAGCTGGTGGTGCCGTTTCGCCGCGAGGTCTATCGCGCGGTGGCGCAGGCTTTTGCGCATCTCGCCAACGTTGGCGACTGATCTACGTCGAAGCGCGGGGCTCTTCGTCATTCAAGGGCCGACGCTCCGCGCGCCTCGGAAAGGCGATGTCGCGAGAGTTCGCCGGCCTAATTGTCCTCGACCGTGAACGGCCCGATCGCAATCACCCGGCAGTCGTTGTCGCGTGTGGCGCAGTCGGCCAGCGCGCCGCCGATCGCCGTCTCCTCACGGTCGCCATTGAGGCCGAAGCCGGGGTGGCCGGCCGTTCCGACCGCGACTGCATTCCAGCCCGACGTCGCGGCCTCGAGACGTCGCGCCACCTCCTCGCGCGCCTCCGGGGCGATCGCCTGATGGATGGCCGCGCGGAAGAAGCCGGTGGCTTTCATCACCGTCGGTATCGGCACCACGAAGGCATCGTCGAGCGCAACGATGATGCAGGCGGTGCCCGCCTGGGCACCGCAGGCTTCCAGATTGCGGCGAACCACATCGTCGACGAGGTCGCCGCCGACGCTGTAGAAGAACTGCCCGCCGGGCCCGAGCGCGATGGCCTTGGTCCGACGCGCCGTGCCGTAGTTCGCTTCGAGCCGGGCCCGGCCTGTATCGCGCACCAGCGGCATCTCTGCCGCGCTGAAGGCGCGCTCGGTCATCGGGTCGTGGCGCACCCAGGGCTGCGGCGGCAACGGCGGTTTGCTGTGCACGTAAACGACATTGTCGCCGACGGCATAGAGTTCGCATTTGCGCGGGCCGTTCGCGCTCTCCGCGCGTTGCTGACATTGCTCCAGCGCGGCCGATTTCGCCGCCTCATCGCTCGCCTGTCCGGTGACATAGGCGCTGACGCCGTTGATCGTGGTCGCGAACGCCTTGTGATCCGGTGCCGGCACGTAGTCGCGCGCCAGCGCAATGCGGGTCCGCTCGCTCACGAACGGCACGGCTTCAGGTGCAAACTTCTCGGCGGCGACAGAGGATGAAGGCGAGGGCGACTGTTGCGGCTGCGGCGAGTCGGCCGTCTGCCTGGCGACGGATGACTGCGTCGGCGCGGGGGATGGGGATGCAGACGGGACCGAGGACGGCGAAGCCGGCGTGGCCGACAGCCGGGCCAGCGCTTCCGCGGCCGCCTTGGCGGCATCGCGCTGCGCGGGGTGCGGATCGCGATAATCCAGATAGAGCTCGGTCCCGACCCCGACGGCTCCGAGCGCAACCACGGCGGCCACAATTCGCCAGATCAGGCGGAGCCCGCCGCCGCGGGCGACTTTCTTTTCTTCCGGCGGCGCGTAGGTGCCGTCCTCGCGGCGCATCGCCACGCGATAGGCGTGAACCGGGGTCGGGATGTTCTTGACCTCCCGCGCGCCCATGTCGGCGAACTGCACCGACAGCTTGTTGGCGACCTGCTCATGAACGGCGCGCGAGATGCAGATGCCGCCGACGTCGGCGAGGCCCTCGAGGCGTGCTGCGATGTTGACGCCGTCGCCGAGCAGATCGCCGTCGCGCTCGACGACGTCGCCGATGGTGATGCCGATGCGGTAGCTCATCTGCCGGCTCGGCGGATAGGCCATGTTGCGCGTGCGCAGGCTCTCCTGGATGTCGATCGCGCAACGCACCGCTTCGACCGCGCTGGGAAATTCCGCGAGCACCGCATCGCCAGCGGTGTTGAAGATGCGGCCGCCGGCTCGCGCGATGAAGTCGTCAACGACCTCGCGATAGGCCGCCAGTCGCCGTAGCGTCTCTTCTTCATCCTCCGCGACGAGGCGCGAATAGCCGGCGATATCGGCGGCGAAAATCGCCGCGATCTTGCGTTTCAAGACGATCTGTCCTGCCATGTCACCGCGCCCGCTGGATTGGCCGGGAGCATGCCGTCAGATCGGTGAGCATGCAACCGGCCTCCCTTGAAGTAGTCATCGACCGGCGCACGACGTTCGAGCCCCAAACGAAAATGGCCGGGCAGAGCCCGGCCATGAACGTTCATTCATACGTCGTGCGGTGGGATCAATGCAGCGCAGTCGTATTGAGCTGCTGCTGGATCGTCTTGAAGTGATCGAGCCGCTCGATCGCGCGATCGAGCTCGTTGCCTTGCTTCTCGTTCAGCTTGGATTCCATGCCGGCGATCTCGGCCGCGAAAGCTGTCTGGTCGAGCTCCTTCAGCGACGTGGCGACGTCGGCGAGAACCGTCAGACCCTTGTCCGAGATCTCGGCAAGGCCGCCGAGCACGATGATCTTCTGCTGCGATCCGCCTGATGTCACCGTCAGGATACCCGGCCGCAGCGTCGCCACGAACGGCGCATGCCCGGCGAGCACGCCGAAATCACCCTCCTGGCCGGGAACGTCGACCTGGTCGACCTCGCCCGAGAAGGCGATCTTTTCCGGCGAGACGAGATCGAAATGGAAAGTAGCCATTGGGAAACCTGCGAATAGCGAATAGCGAATGGCGAGTAGTGAAGGAGGAAGCAGCGAACAGCTCGTCTATTCGCTACTCCTTATCCGCTAATCGCCCTTAGGCCGCCTCGGCGGCCAGCTTCTTGCCCTTCTCGACCGCCTCGTCGATGTTGCCGACCATGTAGAAGGCGGCCTCCGGCAGGTGGTCGTACTTGCCTTCACACAGGCCCTTGAAGCCCTTGATGGTGTCGGCGAGGTCGACGAACTTGCCCGGCGATCCCGTGAAGATTTCGGCGACGTGGAACGGCTGCGACAGGAAGCGCTCGATCTTGCGGGCGCGGGCCACGGTCAGCTTGTCCTCTTCCGACAGCTCGTCCATGCCCAGGATGGCGATGATATCCTGCAGCGACTTGTAGCGCTGCAGAATCTGCTGGACCTGACGCGCGGTCTGATAGTGCTCCTCGCCGACGACCAGCGGGGAGAGCATGCGCGAGGTCGAGTCGAGCGGGTCCACCGCCGGGTAGATGCCCTTTTCCGAGATCGCGCGGTTGAGCACGGTGGTGGCGTCCAAATGCGCGAACGAGGTCGCCGGCGCCGGGTCGGTCAAGTCGTCGGCCGGCACGTAGATGGCCTGCACCGAGGTGATCGAGCCCTTGTTGGTGGTGGTGATGCGCTCCTGCAGCGCGCCCATGTCGGTGGCGAGCGTCGGCTGATAACCCACCGCCGAGGGGATGCGGCCGAGCAGCGCCGACACTTCCGAGCCGGCCTGGGTGAACCGGAAGATGTTGTCGACGAAGAACAGCACGTCCTGGCCCTGGTCGCGGAAGTGCTCGGCGACGGTGAGGCCGGTCAGGCCGACGCGGGCGCGGGCGCCGGGCGGCTCGTTCATCTGGCCGAACACCAGCGCGCACTTCGACTTGACGCTCGGATCGGGATTGTGCGGATCGGCGTTGACCTTGGATTCGATGAACTCGTGATAGAGGTCGTTGCCTTCACGGGTACGCTCGCCGACGCCGGCGAACACCGAATAACCACCGTGCGCCTTGGCGACGTTGTTGATGAGCTCCTGGATCAGCACGGTCTTGCCGACGCCGGCGCCGCCGAACAGACCGATCTTGCCGCCCTTGGCGTAGGGAGCCAAGAGGTCGACGACCTTGATGCCGGTGACGAGAATCTCGGCTTCGGTCGACTGGTCGGTGTAGCTCGGCGCGTCCGCGTGGATCGGACGCAGGCCCTCGGCCTCGACCGGACCGGCCTCGTCGATCGGCTCGCCGATCACGTTCATGATGCGGCCGAGCGTGCCGACGCCCACCGGCACCTGGATCGGCGAACCGGTGTCGGTCACCTCCTGGCCGCGGACCAGACCTTCGGTGGTGTCCATCGCGATGGTGCGCACGGTGGATTCGCCGAGATGCTGGGCCACTTCGAGCACCAGGCGGTTGCCGGCGTTCTTGGTTTCGAGCGAATTGAGAATGGCCGGCAGGTGACCTTCGAACTGCACGTCGACGACGGCGCCGATGACCTGGGTGATGCGACCGATCTGGTTGGCTGCGGTAGCCATTGAGTGTCTCTCCTTACGATCCGTATACGAAACCACGGTCGGCTCGACCGGGATATGTTCCTGGGTTGCGCTTCAACGGGCGCTGCGCGATCCGGCTAGACCGCCTCGGCGCCCGAAATGATTTCGATCAGTTCCTTGGTGATCATCGCCTGACGCGTGCGGTTGTAGATCAGCGTCTGCTTGCGGATCATCTCGCCGGCGTTGCGCGTGGCGTTGTCCATGGCCGACATCTGCGCACCGTAGAACGAGGCGTTGTTTTCGAGCAGTGCGCGGAAGATCTGCACCGCGAGATTGCGCGGCAGCAATCCAGCCAGGATCTCGTCCTCTTCCGGCTCGTATTCGTAAGGCGCCAGCGGCGCCGCATTGGCCGGGCGCGCTTCGACCACCAGCGGAATGATCTGCTGAGCGGTCGGGATCTGCGCGATCACCGAGCGGAAGCGCGAGTAGAACAGGGTGCAGACGTCGAATTCGCCGGCCTCGAAGCGGGCAATCACCTTCTTGGCGATCTCGTCGGCATTGGCGAAGCCGATCTGGCGCACGGAGCGCAGGTCCATGTGCTCGACGATCTGCTTGTCGAACTGGCGGCGAAGCTGCTCATAACCCTTGCGGCCAACGCAGAAGAACTTCACCTCCTTGCCCTGGTTCATCAGGGCGAGCGCACGCTCGCGCGCCAGGCGGACGATCGAGGAGTTGAACGCGCCAGACAGGCCGCGCTCGCCGGTGCAGACCAGCAGCAGGTGCACCTGATCGCGACCGGTGCCCGCCAACAGCTTCGGGCCGCCGGCGGAGGCGATGGTGGCGCTCGCGATGTTGGAGATCACGGCGTCCATCTTCTCGGCATAGGGACGCGCCGCTTCGGCCGCCTGCTGCGCGCGGCGCAGCTTGGAGGCGGCGACCATCTGCATGGCCTTGGTGATCTTCTGCGTCGCCTTGGTCGAGGCGATGCGGACCCGCATGTCTTTCAGTGACGCCATTGTTCGTCTAGCTCACCCCGGCGGCCGATCCGTTGAAGACCCGACCGCTCAACCCTGAGATTGGTCATGCCCGGCCTGGCGCCGGGCATGAGATGTCACGTTGTCCCACCCCGAAGGGCGTGGATCGCCGGCCGGAGCCGGCCACGACCTCGCGATCAGGCGAAGGTCTTGGCGAAGCCCTCGACAACCGCCTTCAGCTTGGCGGCGCTGTCGTCGGACAGATCCTTGCTGTCGCGGATCGCGTTGAGCAGGTCGGCATTCTTGCCGCGCAGCAGCGACAGCAGGCCGTCCTCGAAGGCGCGCACCTTGTTGAGCGGCAGCGGATCGAGATAGCCGTTGGTGCCGGCCCAGATCACGCAGACCTGCTCTTCCATCTTCAGCGGCGAGAACTGCGGCTGCTTCAGGAGCTCGGTCAGGCGCGCGCCGCGATTGAGCAGGCGCTGGGTCGAGGCGTCCAAGTCGGAGCCGAACTGCGCGAAGGCCGCCATCTCGCGGTACTGCGCCAGCTCGCCCTTGATCTTGCCGGCGACCTTCTTCATCGCCTTGGTCTGGGCCGAGGAGCCGACGCGCGACACCGACAGACCGACGTTCACGGCGGGACGGATGCCCTGGAAGAACAGATCGGTCTCCAGGAAGATCTGGCCGTCGGTGATCGAAATGACGTTGGTCGGAATGTAGGCCGACACGTCGTTGGCCTGGGTCTCGATGACGGGCAACGCGGTCAGCGACCCCAGACCATGGTCCTTGCTGAGCTTGGCGGCGCGCTCGAGCAGGCGGGAGTGCAGATAGAACACGTCGCCCGGATAGGCCTCGCGGCCCGGCGGACGGCGCAGCAGCAGCGACATCTGGCGATAGGCGACGGCCTGCTTCGACAGATCGTCATAGATGATGACGGCGTGCATGCCGTTGTCGCGGAAGTACTCGCCCATGGTGCAGCCGGTGAACGGGGCCAGATATTGCATCGGGGCCGGATCGGACGCGGTGGCGGCGATGACGATCGAATACTCCAGCGCGCCCTGCTCTTCGAGCACCTTCACGAACTGAGCGACGGTGGAGCGCTTCTGGCCGATCGCGACATAGACGCAGTACAGCTTCTGGCTCTCGGGAGCGCCAGCGACGTTCAGCGGCTTCTGGTTCAAGATGGTGTCGAGCGCGATCGCGGTCTTGCCGGTCTGACGGTCACCGATGATCAGCTCGCGCTGACCACGGCCGACCGGGATCAGGGCGTCGATCGCCTTGAGGCCGGTCGACATCGGCTCGTTCACCGACTTGCGCGGAATGATGCCGGGGGCCTTGACGTCGACGCGCTTGCGCTCGGTGGCCTGGATCGGGCCCTTGCCGTCGATCGGATTGCCGAGCGCGTCAACGACGCGGCCGAGCAGACCCTTGCCGACCGGAGCGTCGACGATGGCGCGGGTGCGCTTGACGGTCTGGCCTTCCTTGATCTCGCGGTCGGCGCCGAAGATGACGACGCCGACATTGTCGGTCTCGAGGTTCAGCGCCATGCCGCGGGTGCCGTTCTCGAACTCGACCATCTCGCCGGCCTGGACGTTGTCGAGACCGTAGACGCGGGCGATACCGTCACCGACGGACAGCACCTGTCCGACTTCGGTGACTTCGGCTTCCTGCCCGAAATTCTTGATCTGGTCCTTGAGGATCGCGGAAATTTCCGCGGCGCGGATGTCCATCAGCCTGCCTCTTTCATCGCGTGCTTGATCGAGTTGAGTTTGGTGCGAAGCGAACTATCGATCATGCGGCTGCCGAGCTTGACGACGAGCCCGCCGATAATCGCTGGATCGACTTTCACGTTGAGCGCGACGTCCTTGCCGGTCACCGTCTTCAGTGAGGCCTTCAAGGCGTCGAGATTCTTGTCGGAGAGCGGCTCGGCGACGACGACGTCGGCCGTGGCCTCTCCCTTGTATTTGGCGACCAGCGCGTTGAAGGCGCGGATCACGTCGGTCACCGCGAACAGGCGGCGGTTGGCGGTCAGCACGCGCAGCACGTTGGCGGCGACACCGGCGATGCCGGCCTTGTCCAGCACGGCATTCAGCGCCTTGAGCTGCACGTCCGCACCGAACACCGGACTGCGGACGAGGCGCTTGAGATCGGCGCTCTCATCGAGGAGGGCATTGAACCTGTCGAGATCGGCCTTGACCGCATCGACGGACTTTTCGTCACGGGCCAGTTCAAACAGGGCCGTCGCGTAACGACCGGACACACCGGATACGGAGGGATCTTCAGCAGCCACAGACGTGCTCTTTTTATATGCGCCCAACCCACAAGAGGGACACCGGCGCGCCGCTGCGGCGCAAACCAGCTAAGCCCTTGGAATTCAAGCAGGACTTTGATTTTCGATCGCCGCGAGAGCAGCTTGATCACGAAAAGCGGCGCTTTGCTAACATAGCGTACGCGCAGCCGCAACAAGCGGCGGCCCGCTATTCGGCACCTTGTTGCCGCGCCGCGGTCGGAGCCTACGCGCGGTCCAACGGACTCGCTTGATGGCCGCCCGCGCGCGCCCGCCCCCGATACCAGTCACTCAGCGCAAGGTTCCAGCTGTTGCTGCATGGCCGCCATGCTGGTTTGGCCTTGACTCCCGTCGGCGGTGCCCGGCGGCCGCCGACCAGCCCGCACCGACATTACTTGCTGACATCTTGGCATCCTAAGTGAGAACTTAACTCAACAGTATTTTGAAGTATTTGATCGTTAATAAACCGTTAACGCGGTGGATTACGGAATTTTCCGTGATGAGTAGACCGCGATGCAAGATGTTTCGATCAGAGCGGAACAATTTCTACTGCCCCATTCACGCCTCATTGCCCCACCAAACGGCGCGCGCCTCAACACCTGACGGGGGTCCACTGGCCGCAGAACGCGGCAATACTGTTCGAGGGACATAGATGCTGAAACTGAAGAACCTCTCGGCTGGCAAGATCGCCGGCTCGCGCACCGCGCTCGCCGTTGCCGTGACGCTGATCGTCGGCGGCAGCGCCACCGAAGCCTCGGCCCGGTCCAGGCACCACCATCACCACGCTCGCCACCACCATCATCACATGGCGCGCCATGCTGCTCAGCCCGCGGCCGACTCGTTTTCGAACGGATGGTCGTCCAACGGCTCCTCGTGGATGAACTCCAACGCAGCGGTCACGCCGTCGTCCGGCACCGGCCGCACTTTCTCCGGCATGGCGTCGTACTACGGCAACGAGTCCGGCAGCCGCACCGCCTCCGGCCAGCGCATGAACGCCAACGCGATGACCTGCGCTCACCGCTCGCTGCCGTTCGGCACCAAGCTGCGCGTGACCCATGGCGGCAACAGCGTCATCGTCACCGTCAACGACCGCGGCCCGTTCATCCGCGGCCGGGTGCTCGACCTGTCGACCGGCGCAGCCCGCGCCATCGGCCTGACCCGCGCCGGCGTCGGCCGCGTCACCGCCGAAGTCGTGTCGTAAGATACCCGATCTTTCCGCGCGTCATTGCGAGGAGCGAAGCGACGAAGCAATCCAGAGTCCCAACCCGGCCCTGGATTGCTTCGCTGCGCTCGCAATGACGGTGGAGAGAGCGCTACAAGAAGCTCTGCGGGTCGACGTCGACCTCGAGCTTGAGATTGCCCTTGGGCTTCTCGGCATGCGCCAGCCAGTGGCGCAGATAATCCGACAGGTCGAAATTGCGCGCCGACTTGAGCAGCAGCCGGAAGCGGTAGCGGCCCTTGATCACCGCGAGCGGCGCCTCAGCCGGGCCGAGCAGCAGCACACCCTCCTCACGCGGCGCTGACGCGACCAGCCGGCGGGCGAAGCCTTCGGCAGTAGGCCGATCCCCCGCCGAGATGATCAGGCTCGCCAGCCTGCCGAACGGCGGATAGCCGGTGCGCTCGCGCGCGTCGATCTCGCTGGTGTAGAACGCCTCGCGGTCGCAGGCGACCAGCGCCTTCATGACGGGGTGCTCGGGCTGGTGGGTCTGCAGATAGCCGCGACCCCGCCCCTGCTCGCGGCCGGCGCGGCCGATCACCTGGTTCAAGAGCTGCCAGGTGCGCTCGGCGGCGCGCGGATCGCCATTGCCGAGGCCGAGATCGGCATCGACCACCCCGACCAGATTGAGCCGCGGAAAGTTGTGGCCCTTGGCGACGAGCTGGGTGCCGATGATGAGGTCGACGCGGCCTTCGGCGATCTCGGTCAGCTCGGCGCGCATGGTTTCGATCGAGGTGATCAGGTCGCTCGACAGCACCATGCTGCGCGCCTCAGGAAACAGCGCCGCCGCCTCCTCCTGCAGCCGCTCCACGCCGGGCCCCACCGCGACCAGCGATTCCTCGGCCGCGCAATGCGGGCAGGTCGGCGGCCGCGGCATCGAGAACCCGCAATGGTGACAGACCAGCCGCTGACGGAAACGATGATCGACCAGCCACGCGTCGCAGATGGTGCAGGCGAAGCGATGGCCGCAGGCGCGGCACAGGGTCAGCGGCGCATAGCCGCGGCGGTTCAGGAACAGCAGCGCCTGCTCGCCGCGCTCGATCGCGGTGCGGATCTCACCCGCCAGCCGCGGCGAGATGTAGCGGCCGCGCGGCGGCGGCTCGCGCCGGAGATCAATGGCCTCGATATGCGGCATGTGCTGGCCGCCGAACCGCGACGGCAGCGCGACGCGCTGATAGCGGCCCTTGCGAGCATTGACCTCGGTCTCGACCGAGGGGGTGGCCGAGGCCAGCACCACCGGAAATTTGGCGATGTGGCCGCGCACCACCGCCATGTCGCGGGCGTGGTAATGCGCGCCCTCGTCCTGCTTGTAGGCCTGATCGTGCTCCTCATCGACGACGATCAGGCCGAGATCGGCATAGGGCAGGAACAACGCCGAGCGGGCGCCGACCACGACCGGCGCCTCGCCGGCGGCGATCGCCGCCCAGTTGCGCTGGCGCGTGCGCGGGGTCAGCTCGGAATGCCATTCCAGCGGCCGCACGCCGAAGCGGCGCGAGAAGCGGTCGAGGAACTGGCCGGTGAGCGAAATCTCAGGCATCAGGATCAGCGACTGCCGGCCGCGGCGGACGGTCTCGGCGACCGCCTCGAAATAGACTTCGGTCTTGCCGGAGCCGGTGACGCCGTCGAGCAGCGCGACCTGGAAGCCGCCATCGGCGGCCAGCGCCCGCATCGCCGCGACGCCGGCCAGCTGCGCGTCGAAGAACTCGGGCTGCGCGAACGACGGATCGGGCGCCGGCGGCGGCAGCGCACGCGGCATCGCCTCGACCGTGAGGGTCCTCTCGTCGACCAGGCCGTCGATCACGCTGCTGGAGACGCCGATCTCGCGGACGAGGTCGGACTTTCCATGCAGCAGACCGTCTGACACCGCCTCGATGACCCGCCGCCGCGCCGGCGTCAGCCGCTTGGGCGGCTCGCCGACCAGGCGGACGCCGAGCCGGACACGCTCCGGGCCAAGATGCTCGCCCATGCGCAGGCACATCCGCAGCACCATGCCACGCGGCGACAGCGTGTAATTCGCGACCCAGTCGACCAGCGAGCGCAGCTCCGGCTTGAGGGGCGGCACCTCGAGCTTCTCGCTGACGTCCTTGAGCCGGTTGTGCAGCCGCGGATCCGGATTGGCATTCTCCGCCCACACCACCGCCAGTACCTCGCGCGGCCCGAGCGGCACGCCGACGATATCGCCCGGCTTCAGATCCATGCCGCGCGGCACGCGGTAGGAATAGGTGTGGTCGAGCGCGACCGGAACCAGCACGTCGACCACGCCGGTCGTGCTGGCTGCACCTGGAAAGAGGTCGGTCGCGCGGTCCATGAGGGCGGAGATAGCCTTGCTCTGGCTGAAGCGAAAGCCGTCCGGCAAAGTTAGCGAACGGTAAAGGACGACAGTGCGATATACATGACTCGACGAGATGAGATCGAGCTGTTCCCGCGAGCGCCATTGCACTCCCTCTTCCCGATCTTGCGGGGAGAGGCGCAAACCGAGTTCGCGGCGATCGACAACGCTTCACAGCGACCCATCCGTGGGCACGGACGCCATGACAAAGCAAACAGAGCCGACTCACGCGGACACGGACGAAGAGTCTGAGGCCACCGCCCTCCTCGGCGCCGACGAGGGCGTCGTCCAGGCCATGATGCAGTGGCTGGCGCATCTGCGTAGCGAGCGCCGGCTATCTCCGAAGACCGTGGAGGCTTATGCCCGCGACCTCCGGCAGTGCCTGCAATTCCTCTGCATCCATTGGGGCGAGCCGGTGACGCTGGTGCGCTTCGCGGGGCTGGAGGCCGCCGACATCCGCGCTTTCATGGCGATGCGCCGCGCCGACGACATCGCCGGACGTTCCCTGATGCGATCCTTGGCGGGCCTGCGCTCGTTCGGGCGCTTTCTGGAGCGCGAGGGCAAGGGCAAGGTCGGCGCCCTCTCAGGAATCCGCGCGCCAAAGATCGCCAAGAGCCTGCCGAAGCCGCTGCCGATGGACGCCGCCAAGCGCCTCGCCGATGCCGACGAGCGCGCCGGCGAGACCCGCGAGACCTGGGTGCTGGCACGCGACGCCGCGGTGATGGCGCTGCTGTATGGCTCCGGCCTGCGCATCTCCGAGGCGCTCGGGCTGAAACGCCGCGAAGTGCCGCGCCCCGGCGAAGGCGACGTGCTGGTGGTGACCGGCAAGGGCAACAAGACCCGGATGGTGCCGGTGCTGCAGAACGTGCTGCAGCTGATCGACGAGTATGCCAGGCTTTGCCCGTACCCGCTGCCTGCGGAGGGGCCGATGTTTCTCGGCGCCAAGGGCGGTCCGTTGAGCCCGCGCATCATCCAGCTCGCGATGGAGCGGCTGCGCGGCGCGCTGGGCCTGCCGGACAGCGCCACGCCGCACGCGCTGCGCCATTCCTTCGCGACGCACCTGTTGTCGCGCGGCGGCGATCTGCGCGCGATCCAGGAGCTGCTCGGCCACGCCTCGCTGTCGACGACGCAGATCTATACCGGCATCGATTCGGAGCGCCTGCTGCAGGTCTACGCGTCAGCGCATCCGCGACGGTGACATTTTTCGTTCATATCGTTTCGCTTGCGCTGTCCCCCCGGTTCCGGCAATCGTCTTGGCAGCTTGATCCGGAGGGGAACAGATGAGCGCACATGAGAGCATGGAGCATGCGGAGCATGCCGAGCATGCGTCCGGCGAAAACAAGAAGATCGCGCTGCTGATCGCCGTCATCGCCCTGTTCCTGGCCCTGTCCGAAACGCTCGGCAAGGGCGCGCAGACCGAATCGATCAGCAAGAACGTCGAGGCCTCGAATCTCTGGGCCTTCTTCCAGGCCAAGACCGTTCGCCGCACCGTGGTGCAGACCGCCGCCGAGCAGGGCAAACTGAGCTTGCCGGCGCTGCCTGACGAGGCGGCCAAGGCGGCGTTGCAGAAGCAGATCGACGATTGGCAGAAGAATGCCGCGCGCTATCGCTCCGAGCCCGAGACCGGCGAAGGCAGCGAGCAGTTGGCGGAGCGCGCCAAGCATGCCGAGCATGAGCGCGACGAGGCGACGGCGAAGTACCACCACTATGAGCTGGCGTCGGCTGCCTTCCAGATCGGCATCGTGCTGGCGTCGGCGACGATCATCACGGGAATGATCGTTCTGGCCTGGGCCTCCGGAGGGCTCGCGCTGATCGGTATTGCCATGACGCTGCTCGGCCTGTTCCAGCCGCATCTCTTGCATCTGCACTGAGGTCAGCGACAGCAACTGGCTTGCGACGTCGCGACCACCACTACCGCGCCTGCTGCACGCTCCTGCGGAAGCGCATGATCACGCGCAGCACGCGCGATGACCAGCCATCGGCATTGCCGTGGATGATCTCGCGGATGCGCTGCTTGATAGGATCGACCAGCGCCGCGGCTTTCCTGCGCAGCGCGAGCACGGCCTCGTAGAGCCACGCGAACCAGGACATCTGCAGCAGCTTGCTGCGCGTCACATCGAAGATGAAGGCGGTGACGCCGACACCGACGATCTTGCCGAACACGATCGTGGCCAGCGCAAACTTCCACTGCTGGTGCATCAAAAGCCACATGCCGATCAGCTTGAGCGGAAACAGCAGCACGACCGGCACGACGAAGACGATCAGGGTCAGCGCCGGCGACAGGGTCTCGATGCGCGCGGCCAGCCAGTGCTTGAAGCTACGCAGCGGTATCGCGGCGACGATGCGCGCCACGATCGGCTCGAGATGGTCCCACAGCCAGGCTTCGATCAGGAAGATGATCGCAAGCAGAACCCAGAACGGCTGAAGCAGGCGGCGCAGCATCGGACTCCATCTCCGCCAGGCCTCGCGGGTTGAGGCCGCTATGACGATACGACCTCGCGCCTTGCCGTTCGGTTCAGCGTCAAAAGCGGGCGTTTTGTCGCACCCACCGAAGGCGCCTCCGGGCGTCCATCACATATGGATGGCCCGCTTACCCACCGCAAGCGCGGCTTCCTTCACGGCCTCCGACCGTGTCGGATGCGCGTGGCAGGTGCGCGCGAGATCCTCGGCAGAGCCACCGAACTCCATCAATACGGCGGCCTCGTGAATGATTTCCCCGGCCTCGCGGCCGATGATATGGGCGCCGAGCACGCGATCCGTCTTCGCATCGGCTAGGATCTTCACGAAACCGTCAGTGGTCTGGTTGACCTTGGAACGGCCATTCGCGGTAAACGGAAACTTCCCGACGGTATAGGCGACGCCGGCCTGCTTCAGCTCGTCCTCGGTCTTGCCGACGGAGGCCACTTCGGGCGTCGTGTAGACCACGCCTGGAATGACGTCGTAGTTCACGTGCCCGGCCTGGCCCGCGAGGATCTCGGCCACCGCGACGCCCTCGTCCTCCGCCTTGTGCGCGAGCATCGGCCCTGCAACGACGTCGCCGATGGCGTAGACACCGGGCACGCTGGTCGCGAAATGATGGTCGATCTGGACGCGGCCGCGGTTGTCGAGCGCGACGCCCGCTTCCTGCAGCCCGAGTCCCTCGGTGTAGGGCACGCGGCCGATCGCCACGAGCACCACGTCGGCTTCGATCTTCTCGGCCGCGCCGCCGGCCGCCGGCTCGATCATGGCCGAGAGCGTCGTGCCAGAGGTGTCGACACCGGTCACCTTGGCGCCGAGCTTGAACGCAAAGCCCTGCTTCTCGAGGATGCGCTGAAACTGTTTTGCGATCTCGCCATCCATGCCGGGCAGGATGCGGTCGAGGAATTCGACCACGGTGACCTTGGCGCCGAGGCGGCGCCACACCGAGCCGAGTTCGAGCCCGATCACGCCGGCGCCGACCACCAAGAGCGTCGAAGGTACCTTGTCCAGCGACAGCGCTCCGGTCGAGGACACGATGCGCTTCTCATCGATCTCGATGCCCTTGAGCCGCGCGATGTCCGAGCCCGTTGCGATCACGATGTTCTTGGTCTCGACGGTCTGCACGGCGCCGTCATTTCCGGTGACCTGCAGCTTGCCGGTGCCGAGGATCTTGCCCCTGCCCACGAGCACGTCGATCTTGTTCTTCTTCATCAGGAACTCGACGCCCTTGACGTTGCCGTCAATGCCCTGCTGCTTGAAGTTCATCATCGCCGGCAGATCGATCTCGGGCTGGGGCACCTTGATGCCCATCTTGGCGAAGGAGTGCCCGGCTTCCTCGAACAGCTCCGAGGCGTGCAGCAGCGCCTTCGACGGCATGCAGCCGACATTGAGACAGGTGCCGCCGAGGGTGGCGTTCTTCTCGACCACGGCCACCTTCATGCCGAGCTGTGCTGCGCGGATGGCGCAAACATAACCACCGGGTCCGGTGCCGATGACGACGAGATCGTAGGATGCCATGATCGAATGTTCCGTAAGCTTGCAAGTCAGAGATAGCGACGGTCGTCAGCGTCCGCCCGACACGTCGAGAATGGCCGAAGTGACATAGGAAGCCTCGTCCGACAGCAGCCAGACGATGGCATTGGCGATTTCCTCCGCGGTGCCGACGCGCTTCATCGGCACCAGCGGGGCGAGACGATGGGCGCGATCGGGCTCGCCGCCGGAGGCGTGGATATCAGTGTCGATCAGCCCTGGGCGAATGGCGGCGACGCGGATGCCTTCATTGGCGACCTCATGACCGAGTCCGACGGTGAAGGAATCGATCGCGCCCTTCGACGCCGCATAATCGACGTAGGTATTCGGCGAGCCGAGCTTGGCGGCGACCGAGGACAGGTTGATGATCACGCCGCCCTGTCCGCCATGCCGCGTCGACATGCGCTTCACCGCCTCACGTGCGCACAGGATGCTGCCGGTGACGTTGACCGCCATCAAACGCTCGATGCGCTCCGCGCTCATCTCGTCGACGCGCGTGGTCGGACCGACGATGCCGGCATTGTTGATGAGCGCGCCGAGCGTGCCGAACTTGTCCGCCGCCTTGAACAGAGCGAGGATGTCGTGCTCGCGGCCGACGTCGCATTTGACTGCGATGGCCTTGCCGTTCTTGGCCTCGATCGCGGCCACCGTGCTCTGCGCGGCGGCCTCGTTGGAGGCGTAGCCGACAACGATCTTGAAGCCGCGCGATGCGGCGGCGATGGCGGTGGCGCGGCCGATGCCGCGGCTGCCGCCGGTGATCACTGCAACCCTGTCGGTCATGATGGCCCCCGTTAGGTCTGAGGCGCGCTCATGAAGCGCGCCTCATGTCTTCAGGTCGTCGCGTGCCCTCAGAGATCCAGCACGAGCCGTGCCGGATCCTCCAGGCTTTCCTTGACGCGCACCAGGAACGTCACGGCTTCCTTGCCGTCGATGACGCGGTGATCGTAGGACAGCGCCAGATACATCATCGGGCGGACTTCGATCTTGCCGCCGACCACCACCGGGCGCTCCTGGATCTTGTGCATGCCGAGGATGCCGGACTGCGGCGCGTTCAGGATCGGGGTCGACATCAGGGAGCCGTAGATGCCGCCATTGGTGATGGTGAAGGTGCCGCCCTGCATCTCGTCGATCTTGAGCTGGCCGTCACGGGCGCGGCGGCCGAAATCGGCGATGCCCTTCTCGATGTCGGCGATCGACTTGTGGTCGCAGTCGCGCACGACGGGCACGACCAGGCCCTTGTCGGTGCCGACGGCGACGCCGATGTGATAGTAGTTCTTGTAGATCAGGTCGGTGCCGTCGATCTCGGCGTTGACCGCCGGGATGTCCTTGAGCGCCTGCACCACGGCCTTGGTGAAGAAGCCCATGAAGCCGAGCTTGGAGCCGTGCTTCTTCTCGAACACGTCCTTGTACTGGCTGCGCAGCGCCATGACGTTGGTCATGTCGACCTCGTTGAAGGTCGTCAGCATCGCCGCGGTGTTCTGCACGTCCTTGAGGCGGCGCGCGATGGTCTGGCGCAGCCGCGTCATCTTCACGCGCTCCTCGCGCGCGGCGTCGTCGGCCGGCGACGGCGCACGCACCTGGACCGAGGCGGCGGGCTGATTGACCGGGGTCGGCGCGGACGCTGCGCGCTCGATGGCGGCCAGCATGTCGCCCTTGGTGACGCGGCCGTCCTTGCCGGAGCCCGGCACGGTGGTCGCATCGACGCCGCTCTCGGCCGAGAGCTTGCGAACCGACGGCGCCTGCGGGGTATCGGCGGGCAGCGCCTTGGCAGGGGCGGGAGCCGCAGCCGGCGGCGCAGCGGCAGCCGGCTTCGCCGGAGCCGGAGCAGCAGCGGCGGGCTTGGCAGCCACGGCGCCATCCGTGATCTGGCCGAGCAGCGCGCCGACGGCGACCGTCTCGCCATCCTTGGCGATGATCTCGCCCAAGGTGCCGGCCGAAGGCGCGGGCACCTCGATCGTGACCTTGTCGGTCTCGAGCTCGACGAGGGGCTCGTCGACCGCCACGGCGTCGCCTGCCTTCTTGAACCAGCGGCCGATGGTGGCTTCGGTGACGGATTCACCCAGCGTCGGAACGCGAATTTCAGTCATGGTCTTTATCCTCAATAACCCGTGCGGTCATAAAGCCGGTCCGCCATCGCCTTGCGGCGAGCAAGCGATGCGGGACGGACGATCAACGCGATGTACTTGCGCCCCGCAGATTGCGGGGCGCGTCAAAAAAGGCAGGTTCAGTTCAGGGCTTCGTCGAGCAGCGCCTTCAACTGGGCGAGATGCTTGGACATCAGGCCCGTGGCGGTCGCGGCCGACGCAGCACGGCCGGCATAGCGCGGACGCTTGCTCTTGCCGCCGGTCTGGTTCAGCACCCACTCGAGATACGGCTCGATGAAGTGCCACGCGCCCATGTTGCGCGGCTCTTCCTGACACCACACGACTTCTGCGTTCTTGAAGCGGCCGAGCTCGGCGACCAGCGCCTTGAGTGGCACCGGATAGAGCTGCTCGACGCGCATCAGGTAGACGTCGTTGAGCCCGCGCTTCTCGCGCTCGTCGTAGAGATCGTAATACACCTTGCCCGAGCACAGCACGATGCGGCGGATCTGGTCGTCCGGCACCAGCTTGGTCTTGTCGTCCGCCTGCATCTGGGCGTCATCGTACAGGATGCGGTGGAACGTGGTGCCCTTGGCGAGCTCCTCGAGCCGCGACACCGCGCGCTTGTGGCGCAGCAGCGATTTCGGCGTCATCACGATCAGCGGCTTGCGGATCTCGCGATGCAGCTGCCGGCGCAGCACGTGGAAGTAGTTTGCCGGCGTGGTCGGATAGACCACCTGCATGTTGTCCTCGGCGCACATCTGCAGATAGCGCTCGAGGCGTGCCGAGGAATGCTCGGGGCCCTGGCCCTCATAGCCGTGCGGCAGCAGGCAGACCAGGCCGGACATGCGCAACCATTTGCGCTCGCCCGACGAGATGAACTGGTCGAACAACACCTGAGCGCCGTTGGCGAAGTCGCCGAACTGCGCCTCCCACAGGGTCAGCGCGGTCGGCTCTGCGAGCGAATAGCCGTATTCGAAGCCGAGCACGGCTTCTTCGGACAGCAGCGAGTTGATGACCTCGAAGTGGCCCTGCTCCGGAGCCAGATGGTTGAACGGCGTGTAGCGGCTCTCGTCCTCCTGATCGATCAGCACCGAATGGCGCTGCGAGAAGGTGCCGCGCTCGCTGTCCTGGCCGGAGAGGCGAACCTTGTGGCCTTCGAGCAGCAGCGAGCAGTACGCCAGCGCCTCGCCGGTCGCCCAGTCGAGCCCGATGCCGCTCTCGATCGCCTTGGCGCGGTTCTCGAGGAAACGCTGGATCGTCCGATGCACGCGGAAGCCGTCCGGCACCTTGGTGATCTTGCGGCCGATCTCCTTGAGGCGGTCGATCTCGACGCCGGTGACGCCGCGGCGCGCCTCCTCCTCCTGGTCGGCGGACTTGAAACCCGCCCACTTGCCGTCGAGCCAGTCGGCCTTGTTCGGACGATAGCTCGTGCCGGCCTCGAACTCGGCGTCGAGACGGGCGCGCCAGTCGGCCTTGGCCTTGTCGACCTCGCCCTCGGTCATCACGCCTTCGGCGACCAGCCGCTTGGAGTAGATCTCCAAGGTCGACGGATGGCCGGCGATCTTCTTGTACATCACCGGCTGGGTGAAAGCCGGCTCGTCACCTTCGTTGTGGCCATGCCTGCGGTAGCAGAACATGTCGATGACGACCGGCTTGTGGAACTTCTGCCGGAACTCGGTCGCGACCTTGGCCGCGAACACGACGGCTTCCGGATCGTCACCGTTCACGTGGAAGATCGGCGCGTCGATCATCTTGGCGACATCGGACGGGTAGGGCGACGAGCGCGAATAGCGCGGATAGGTCGTGAAGCCGATCTGGTTGTTGACGATGAAATGAATCGAGCCACCGGTCCGGTAGCCTTTCAGATCCGATAGCGCGAAGCACTCCGCCACCACGCCCTGGCCGGCGAACGCAGCGTCGCCATGCATCAAGAGCGGCAGCACCGAGATGCGCATGTCGGGCGGATCGCCGTGCTGGTCCTGCTTGGCGCGGACCTTGCCGAGCACCACGGGGTCGACGATCTCGAGATGCGAGGGGTTGGCGGTCAGCGACAGGTGGATGCGATTGCCGTCGAACTCGCGGTCCGAGGAGGCGCCGAGGTGGTACTTGACGTCGCCGGAGCCTTCGACCGCGTCGGGATTGGCCGAGCCGCCCTTGAACTCGTGGAACAGCGCGCGATGCGGCTTGCCCATGACCTGGGTCAGCACGTTGAGGCGGCCGCGATGCGGCATGCCCAGCACGATCTCCTTCACGCCGAGATTGCCGCCGCGCTTGATGATCTGCTCCAGCGCCGGGATCAGCGACTCGCCGCCGTCGAGACCGAAGCGCTTGGTGCCGGTGAACTTGACGTCGCAGAACTTCTCGAAGCCTTCGGATTCGATCAGCTTCTGCAGAATCGCGCGACGGCCCTCACGGGTGAACGAGATCTCCTTGTCCGGCCCCTCGATGCGCTCCTGGATCCAGGCCTTCTGCGCCGCGTTCGTGATGTGCATGAACTCGACGCCAAGCGTCTGGCAATAGGTGCGCTCGCAGATCGCGACGATCTCGCGCAAGCTGCCATATTCGAGGCCGAGCACGTGATCGAGGAAGATCTTGCGGTCGTAGTCGGCCTCGGTGAAACCGTAGGAACGCGGGTCCAGCTCCTCGCGGTTGCGCGGCGCCTCGATGCCGAGCGGATCGAGCTTGGCGTGGAAGTGGCCGCGCATGCGGTAGGCGCGGATCAGCATCAACGCGCGGACGGAGTCGCGGGTGGCCTGGTTGACGTCGGCCGCCGACAATTCGACGCCCTTGGCCTGAGCCTTCTGCGCAATCTTCTCGCCGACCTTCTTCTCGACGACGGCCCAGTTGCCGTCCAGCGCCGAGGTCAATTCGTCCCGGGGGGAGACCGGCCAGTTGCTGCGCGCCCAGGAGGGGCCCGACGCATTCTTCTGCACGTCGGCCGGCGCATCCTTCAGGCTCTTGAAGAACTCCTGCCATTCCGGGTCGACCGAAGCGGGATCCTTCTCGTAGCGGGCGTAGATCTCATCGATGTAGGTGGCATTGGTGCCCTGCAGAAAAGACGACAGGGCGAAGGCGGCGTTCGCATCTTGGCGAGACATGGTGGCGTCCTGGTAATTTCGATGCGCCCAATCAAAACGGCGCAATGCCTGACCCGCGGGGGACGCGGATCAGGCTCGGGTTAGGACCGTTTACCTTATTTATTGTAAATATTCGCGCCGAAAAGCACTAAGCCCTGAATCAGGATTTCAACTTTTCGACAAGCGTCTTTCCGAGCCGCGCAGGCGACGGCGACACGGTAATACCAGCCGCTTCCATCGCGGCCGTCTTCGAGCCGGCATCGCCCTTGCCGCCGGAGATGATCGCGCCGGCATGACCCATGCGACGGCCGGGAGGCGCGGTGACGCCGGCGATGAATCCCACCATCGGTTTCTTGCGACCGCGCTTGGCTTCGTCCTTGATGAACTGCGCCGCGTCCTCCTCGGCCGAGCCACCGATCTCACCGATCATGATGATCGAGGTGGTCTTGGGGTCAGCCAGGAACATCTCGAGCATGTCGATGAACTCGGTGCCCTTGACCGGATCACCGCCGATGCCGACCGCCGTGGTCTGGCCGAGACCTTCCGAGGTGGTCTGGAACACCGCCTCGTAGGTCAGCGTGCCGGAGCGCGACACGATGCCGACCGAACCGGGCTTGAAGATGTTGGCCGGCATGATGCCGATCTTGCACTCGCCGGCGGTCATCACGCCCGGGCAGTTCGGCCCGATCAGGCGCGACTTGGAGCCCTGCAGCGAGCGCTTGACGCGGACCATGTCCAGCACCGGGATGCCCTCGGTGATGCAGACGATCAGCGGGACCTCGGCGTCGATCGCCTCGCAGATCGCGTCGGCGGCGCCCGGCGGCGGGACGTAGATCACCGAGGCGTCGGCCCCGGTGGCCTCGCGGGCCTCCTTGACGGTGTCGAACACGGGCAGGCCGAGGTGGGTCGAGCCGCCTTTGCCCGGCGACGTGCCGCCGACCATCTTGGTGCCGTAGGCGATCGCCGCCTCGGAGTGGAAGGTGCCGTTCTTGCCAGTGAAGCCCTGGCAGATGACCTTGGTGTTCTTGTCGATGAGGATGGACATCGTGCTTTCTCTAAAAGCGTTGCGGTGAGGAATGAGCGAGCGCCTGGACCGGCGCTCAGCCTCCCTTGACGGCCTTGACGATCTTCTGCGCGGCGTCGTCGAGATTGTCGGCGGGCAACACGTTCAGACCGGACTCGCTGATGATCTTCTTGCCGAGATCGACATTGGTGCCTTCGAGGCGCACCACGAGCGGCACCTTCAGGCCGACTTCCTTGACCGCGGCCACGACGCCCTCGGCGATGACATCGCACTTCATGATGCCGCCGAAGATGTTGACCAGGATGCCCTTCACGTTCGGGTCGGCGGTGATGATCTTGAACGCCGCCGCGACCTTCTCCTTGCTGGCGCCACCGCCGACGTCGAGGAAGTTGGCGGGCTCCATGCCGTAGAGCTTGATGATGTCCATCGTCGCCATGGCAAGGCCGGCGCCGTTGACCATGCAGCCGATGGTGCCGTCGAGCGCAACGTAGTTGAGGTCGTATTTGGAGGCCTCGATCTCCTTGGCATCTTCCTCGGTCTCGTCACGCAGCGCGACGACTTCCGGGTGCTTGAACAGCGCGTTGGAGTCGAACGACACCTTGGCGTCGAGCACGCGCAGCTGGCCCTGCTTGGTGACGACCAGCGGGTTGATCTCGAGCATCGCCATGTCCTTGGCGACGAACGCATTGTAGAGTTGGGTGGTGAGCTTCTCGGCCTGCTTGGCGAGGTCGCCGGAGAGCTTCAGCGCCTTGGCGACGGCGCGGCCGTGATGGCCCATGACGCCGGTGGCCGGGTCGACCGAGAAGGTCACGATCTTCTCGGGGGTCTCGTGGGCGACGTCCTCGATGTTGACGCCGCCTTCGGTCGACACCACGAAGGCGACCCTCGAGGTCTCGCGGTCGACCAGCAGCGACAGATAGAACTCCTTGTCGATATCCGAGCCGTCCTCGATGTAGAGGCGATTGACCTGCTTGCCGTCGGGGCCGGTCTGCACGGTCACCAGCGTCGCGCCCAGCATCTGCTTGGCGAAAGTGTTGACCTCGTCGATCGACTTGGCGAGGCGGACGCCACCCTTGTCGCCGGCCGAGGCCTCCTTGAACTTGCCCTTGCCACGGCCACCGGCGTGGATCTGGCTCTTCACGACCCAGACCGGGCCACCGAGCGTCTTCGCCGCCGCATCCGCGTCCTCCGGACGGAGAACCGGCACGCCCTTGGAAATCGGCACGCCGAACTCGTGCAGCAGTGCCTTGGCCTGATATTCGTGAATGTTCATAAGCGCTTGCTCCCCGAACCCGCGATGGGGTGACGACCAGAATTGTTGTTAGGATGTCTGGTATACCATATACCAAACATCCTGCAACTCGATGTGGGCGAGATTACGCCCCGTGAATGACCCCTGATCAGCGGCCGAGCAGGTCGGGCGCGATCTTCTTGCAGGCGTCGACCAGGCCCTGCACGGCGGCGACCGACTTGTCGAACGCCTCGCGGTCCTTGCCGGCGAGCTCGATCTCGACGATGCGCTCGACACCCTTGGAGCCGATCACGACGGGCACGCCGACATACATGTCCTTGACGCCGAACTCGCCGTTGAGATGCGCCGCGCAGGGCAGCACGCGCTTCTTGTCGCGCAGATAGCTCTCGGCCATTGCGATCGCCGACGCCGCCGGAGCGTAGTAGGCGGAGCCGGTCTTCAGCAGGTTGACGATCTCGGCGCCGCCGTTGCGGGTGCGATCGACGATCTCGTCGATGCGGGCCTGCGACGTCCAGCCCATCTTGACGAGGTCGGGCAGCGGAATGCCGGCAACGGTCGAGTACTTGGTCAGCGGAACCATGGTGTCGCCATGACCGCCGAGCACGAAGGCGGTGACGTCCTCGACCGAGACGTTGAACTCATCAGCCAGAAAGTAGCGGAAACGCGCCGAGTCGAGCACGCCGGCCATGCCGACGACCTTCTTGGCCGGAAGCCCCGAGGCCTTCTGCAGCGCCCAGACCATCGCGTCGAGCGGATTGGTGATGCAGATGACGAAGGCGTCGGGCGCGTACTTCTTGATGCCGGCGCCGACCTGCTCCATCACCTTCAGGTTGATCGACAAGAGGTCGTCGCGGCTCATGCCCGGCTTGCGCGGTACGCCCGCCGTAACGATGCACACCTTGGCGTTGTCGAGCGCCTCATAGGAGTTGGCGCCGGTGTAGTGCGCGTCGAAGCCGTCGACCGGCGATGACTGGGCGATGTCGAGCGCCTTGCCCTGCGGAACGCCTTCGGCAATGTCGAACATCACGACGTCGCCGAGCTCCTTGAGGCCGACGAGGTGAGCCAGCGTTCCGCCGATCTGACCGGAGCCAATCAAAGCAATCTTGTCGCGCGCCATGGCAAATTTTCCTTTGAACCCGAAGGAGTGAGGGAGGTTGAAAAGTCGACTGGTGGTTATCCCTTTCGCCCCGGCCGTTCAAGTCAAGCTATGGCCAATTGACGGGCCTGCCTTGATTTCGATCAGGACCGGGCGACGGCTGCTGATGATCCTTTCAGCATGATTGGCGTGGCCTTTTCGCGGCTGTGTGCCCGGCGGCTGGCGTTCGCCAAAACTCCAGTATTTGTCAGGTTTCGACCAACCCCGTGGAAGTCCCAGATGCCGCCGAGTCCTTCCGCCCGTGCGGCAGGGCCAGATAGGAGTCCGAACCCATCTCGATCAGGCGCGAGGTGGTCCGCTTGAACTCCATGGCCTCGATGCCCTCGGTCGCGACGTAGAGCGAAATCGGGTCGGCTTCGGCGGAGGCGATCAGCTTCACGGCGTTGTCGTAGAGCGTATCGATCAGGGTGATGAACCGCTTGGCGGCATTGCGCTCGGCCAGATCCATGACCGGAACGTGATCGATCAGGATCGTATGATAGTCGTGCGCGAGCCGCAGATAGTCCGAGGCCGCCAGCGGCTTCTCGCAGAGATCGGCAAAATCGAAGCGGGCGACGCCGTTGGCGGAGCACGGGACGTGCAGGATGCGCCCCTTGATCGTCATGTCGCGCGGCTTGCACTTGGCATGGCCCGTGAGCCGCGCCCAGGCCTTGTCGAGCGCCGCTCGCGCGTCGACATCGGCCGGCACCAGCCACATCTTCACGCCGGCCAGCTTCTCCAGCCGGAAATCGGTGCGCGCGTCCAGCCGCATCACGTCCATGTGGTCGGCAATCTGCTTGATGAAGGGCAGGAACAGCGCGCGGTTGAGGCCGCCTTTGTAGAGGTCTTCAGGCGCGACGTTGGAGGTCGCCACCACCACCGTGCCGAGCTCGAACAGCCTGGCGAACAGACGTCCCAGGATCATCGCGTCGGCGATGTCGGTGACATGGAATTCGTCGAAACAGAGCAGCCAGGCCTGATCGAAGATCGCCTGCGCCGTGAGACCGATCACATCGGCATCGGCGAGCTCGCCGCGCGCGATGTTCTGGCGGTAGCCGTAGATGCGCTCATGCACCTCGGCCATGAATTCGTGAAAATGCGCGCGGCGCTTGTGCTCGACGGGACAGTTCTGGAAGAACAGGTCCATCAGCATGGTCTTGCCGCGCCCGACCTCGCCGTGGACATAGAGGCCGTTCGGCGGCTCGCTCTTGTCGGCAAAAAGGCGGCCCAACAAGCCTTGCTTGCGCGTGGGCTTGTAGGTGGAGAGCCGGCGCTCCAGCGCCGCCAGGGCGTCGGCGACCTCGGCCTGGGCGAGGTCGGCCTCGATCGCACCGGTATCGACCAAAGACTGATATTGCGCGCGGAACGCGTCTGACGGAGTGGACAGCATGAGCCCACTCTAGGTCATGAGACTTACGCAAAATGCAATCCGCAAATGGTGGAAGCCGCCATGCGTCGGAGCCGTGTGGTCGTGGTATATGGCACGCAAACGCCGCCGTGATCGTTAGTCCGGGGCTAACGACGTTCGTCTTCGCTCCCGGCCTCAGCGAACGGCTGGCTTGAACGACCCCGCTGCAGACCTCACCCCCGGCGAGAGGTCGTAGGCGTCCTCGACCACATAGGGCCCGCCGCCGGTCGAGGCACGCGACGAAAACAGCACGAAGCGCTCGGCCATGAACACGCGGCTCGGGAAATAGCCGCGGACGGAGAGATAGTCGGCGACGTCCTGGCTCGACGCATCGTGCAGCCGCGCCAGCGTGACGTGGGGCACGAATTTGCGGCCCTCCGGATCGAGCCCGATCCGCTGCATGAGCCGCTCGAGCTCGGCCTGCAGCTCGATCAGGGGGCGGCTCGGCGCGACGTTGGCAACGACGGCGCGCGGCTTGCGGCCGCCGAAGCTGGAGAGACCCTGCACCGTCACTTCGAACGGCTTGCGGTTCACCCGCCACAGCATCGAGGCGATCTCGTTGGCGGAGGCGCCGTCAATGTCACCGATGAAACGCAACGTCACATGGTAATTTTCGGGATCGATCCAGCGGGCGCCGGGGAGGCCACCCCGCAAACCGGAAAGCGTGTGGCCAACCTCGGCCGGGATTTCCAGTCCAGTAAACAAACGCGGCATCGTTTCAGGACTCCCGATGCTGGAGGCTGATCTCGAAAATTGACGAGATCATGCCTTCGAGAAATGATCGACGACGAATCGCCAATGCATCATTCCTACCGAACTTATATGACTCCGCGACGGAAGGCGGGTTAACGCCGGTAAAAGCTGCGGAAAACCCGGTCCTTAAGGTTATCGCAAATGATCGACGCGGCGCTTCGTTCCGTCATTGCCCACGAAGCGGACGCAGGAATGCTTCCGCCGTAGGCAACAGCCTGGACACGATGATGTCGACGCCCGCCGCAGTGGGGTGGATGCCGTCGGCCTGGTTCAGCTTGGCGTCGGCGGCGACGCCATCGAGGAAAAATGGATACAGCGGCACGTCGAACTGCTTGGCGAGATCGGGGTAGATCGCGTTGAATTTCGCGGCGTAGTCGCTGCCGAAATTCGGCGGCGCCAGCATGCCGCACAGCATCATGGCGATGCCCCTGGCCTTCAGCCGGGTCACGATTTCGCTCAAAGCCTTGCGCGTCACGGCGGGATCGATGCCGCGCAGCGCGTCATTGGCGCCGAGCTCGACGATGACCGCTTCGGTCCCCTCCGGCACCGACCAGTCGAGCCGGTCGCGGCCGCCGGACGAGGTGTCCCCGGACACGCCGGCATTGGTGAGGTCGATCGGCAGCCCCTTGGCCTGCAACGCCTTCTGCAGCTTGGCTGGAAACGCATCCGAGGCGGACAGGCCGAGTCCCGCGCTCAAGGAATCGCCGAGAACGACGAGCTTGATCGGCTTGACGGCCTCGGCACCCGCGAACGCGGGCCCGACTGTCATCAAGGCGAGCATCAACACGAGTATGTGCACGAAGATATGTCCGCGCCTCTCGACCCGGCTTGCGGAGTTGCCATATGACCGAGCCATGGACAGTCTCATCGAAACCTCGCCTTTGGCCGGCCTTGCGCCGGACACCATTACCATCTCGAACGTCAACCTCTCGCTCGGCACCGGCGCGGCGCGGGTCCATATCCTCAAGGACATCAGCCTGCGGGTGGGACAGGGCGAGACGATCGGTCTGATCGGACCGTCGGGCTCTGGCAAGTCCACATTGCTGATGGTGATGGCGGGGCTGGAACGTCCTGATGGGGGTGAGGTGGTGGTCAACGGGACCGCTTTCAATGCCCTGGACGAGGACGCTCTGGCGCGGTTCCGCGGCCGCCAGGTCGGCATCGTCTTCCAGTCCTTCCATCTGATCCCGACCATGACGGCGCTGGAGAATGTCGCGGTGCCGCTGGAGCTGGCGGGCCATTCCGGCGCCGCCGAGCGCGCCGCCCGCGAGCTGGATTCGGTCGGACTCGGACACCGGCTGCACCACTATCCGACCCAGCTCTCGGGCGGCGAGCAGCAGCGCGTGGCGCTGGCGCGGGCACTTGCGCCGGACCCGGCCATTCTGGTGGCCGACGAGCCGACCGGCAATCTCGACGAGACCACCGGACGGCAGATCGTGGACCTGCTGTTCACCAAGCATGCCGAGCGCGGCATGACGCTGGTGCTGGTGACCCATGACAGCGGGCTTGCGCATCGTTGCGACCGCGTGGTCCGGCTGCGCTCGGGGCGGATCGAAGCCGACGGCGGCGCGCACGAGCCGGCCCTCGCATGACCACCGTCGCTGAACCGATCGCCGGCGGCCGCATGGCCGCACTGCCCGTGCGCTACGCGCTGCGCGAGCTGCGGGGAGGCCTGCGCGGCTTCTACGTCTTCATCGCCTGCATCGCGCTCGGCGTGCTCGCCATTGCCGGTGTCGGCTCGGTGGCGGCGAGCCTCAACGACGGCCTGGTTCGCGAAGGACGTACGCTGCTCGGCGGCGACGTCGCCTTTTCACTGTTCCAGCGCGAGGCCAAGCCGGAGGAGATCGACTTCCTGCGCTCGCGTGGAAAGCTGTCGCTGGCAGCGACCCTGCGCGCCATGGTGCGCTCGGGCGACGCCAAGCTGGCGCTGGTCGAGCTGAAGGCGGTCGACAACGCCTATCCGCTGCTCGGCAAGGCTGAGCTCCAGCCAGATCTGCCGATGGCCGACATCCTGGCCGAGCGCGACGGCGTCTACGGAGCTGCGGCGGATCCGGCGCTGCTGGCTCGGCTCGATCTGAGGATCGGCGACACCGTCACCATCGACACGGTCCGCTTCCAGATTCGCAGCGCGCTGCAGGCCGAGCCCGACAAATTGTCCGGCGGCATCGGCCTCGGGCCACGCTTCCTGATCAGCGAGGCGGGCCTGCGGGCCACACCGCTGCTGCAGCCGGGCAGCCTGGTGCGCTGGACCTACCGGGTCCGGCTGCCCGACAATGCCAAGGACGACCACGCCGCGGCGTCCTTCATCGCCGATACCCGCCTGACGCTGCCCTCGGCCGGATGGGAGATCCGCAGCCGCAGCAACGCCTCGCCGCAACTGGAGCGGACGATCGGCCGCTTCACCCAGTTCCTCACCCTGGTCGGTCTCGCCGCCCTACTGGTCGGCGGCGTCGGCGTCGCCAATGCGGTCAAGAGCCATGTCGACCGCCGTACCGAGGTGATCGCGGCCTTCAAGGCCCTCGGCGCCACCAGCCGCGACGTGTTCGGCATCTACCTCGTGCAGGTGATGGTGCTCGCCACGATCGGTTCGATCATCGGCCTCAGCGCCGGGGCGGCCCTGCCGTTTGCCATCGTCGGGCTGTTCGGCAACATCCTGCCGCTGCCCGTGATCCCGGCCATTCATTCGGATGAGCTGGCGCTGTCCTTCGTCTATGGTCTGCTCACCGCACTGGCGTTCGGTCTGTGGCCGCTCGGGCGCGTACGCGACGTGCCGGTGGCGGCGTTGTTCCGCGAGGCGGTCATCGCCGAATGGCACCGTCCGCGCTGGAGCTATCTGGTGCTGATCGCGGGCACCGTCGCGTTGCTGATCGCGGTCGTGATCGGCCTGTCCTACGACAAGCGCATCGCAGCCGTGTTCGTCGTCGCCGCCGCGCTGGTGTTCGTGCTGTTGCGCGGCATTGCCGCCGCGGTGATGGCGATTGCGCGCGCCCTGCCGCGCAGCCGCTTCCCGATGCTGCGGCTGGCGGTCAGCAATATCTATCGCCCGGGCGCGCTGACACCGTCCGTGGTGCTGTCGCTCGGGCTGGGACTCGCCGTGCTGGTCACGATTACCCAGATCGACGGCAATCTGCGACGCCAGTTCCTGGCTCAACTGCCGGAACAGGCGCCGTCGTTTTTCTTCATCGACGTCCCCTCCGGCGAGGCCGACCGCTTCCGCGACTTCCTCAGGGACCTCGCCCCTCAATCCACTGTCGAAGACGTGCCGATGCTGCGCGGGCGCATCGTCTCCGCCCGCGGCGTGCGCGCCGAGGACCTCAAGGCGACGACGGACACCGAATGGGTGCTGCAGAGCGACCGGGGCCTGACCTATACCGCCGAAGTTCCCAAAGGATCCAAGGTCGTCGAGGGCGAGTGGTGGGGCGAGACCTACAGCGGCCCGCCGCTGGTTTCGATCGAGAAGCGGATCGCCGACGGTCTCGGCCTCAAGCTCGGTGACGACATCGTTGTCAACGTGCTCGGACGCGACATCACGGCGCGGATCGGCAACATGCGCACCATCGACTGGCAGGGGCTCGGCATCAATTTCGTGCTGGTGTTCTCCCCGAATGCCTTCAAGGGAGCGCCGCACACCCATGTCGCCACCCTCACCGAGGCGCGCTCCGATACCGCCGAGGATGCCCGTGTCATCCGCAAGGTGGCCGACGCCTTCCCGATGGTGACCAGCGTGCGGGTCCGCGAGGTGATGGAGACGGTGGGCTCGGTGGTCTCCAACCTCGCGCTCGCCATCCGCGGCGCCAGTGCGGTGACGCTGATCTCGGCCATCCTGGTGCTGGGCGGCGCGCTGGCAGCCGGCCACCGCCACCGGGTCTACGATGCCGTCATCCTGAAGACCCTGGGCGCGACAAGGCTGCGGCTGCTCGGCGCCTACGCGCTGGAATATCTGATGATCGGGTTTGCCACCGCCGCGTTCGGCGTCATCGCCGGCTCGGTGTCCGCCTGGCTGATCGTGACCCGGCTGATGACGTTGAGCTTCGCCTGGCAGGCCGGCAGCGCCGCGCTGGTGGTCGTGGCCGCACTGATCGTGACGGTCGGCCTCGGCCTGGCCGGCACGCTGCTGGCGCTCAACCAGAAGCCCGCGACGGTTCTTCGGAATCTGTAGCGGCTTGCGCGCTCATGCCGCACGGTTAACGCGATTTCTGCGGCTGGGACGCGCGCGGAGCGACATTCAGCCGCGCGTGGAAGCTTGCGGCAGATATGCTAGTTTCCCATCTAGGGAATGGGCTCAGAGACCTGCCAAAAGATGGCGAATTTGCCGATGACGCAAATTTAATATCTGCAGCAGTGGGTATGAGATAGGGTTTTTCGAGAACCGGCCAAAGGTCCTGTCAGGACCGGGCTGCCGGGCAACCAACGGGAATCGACCATGTCGGACCTAGACCGCAACTATGCTTCACCCTTTGGCCGGGTGGCCGGGCGCGCCGATGCCGCGACCGTCGACGCCGGTCTGCGCGCCTACATGCTGCGCATCTACAATTACATGAGCATCGGCCTGGCCATCACCGGCCTTGCGGCACTGGGCGTCTACATGGCGTCGGTGACCGGCGATCCGGCGGCCGGCGTGTTCAAGTTCGGTAACGCCTATCTGACGCAGTTCGGCTACGCGATGTTCGTGAGCCCGCTGAAGTGGCTGTTCATCCTGGCCCCCCTGGTCATGGTGTTCGCGATCTCGGCCGGCATCAACCGCTTGGCGCCGTCGACCGCACAGATCCTGTTCTGGGTGTTCTCGGCCTTGATGGGCATCTCGCTGTCGTCGATCTTCTTGGTGTACACCCACACCTCGATCGTGCGGGTGTTCTTCATCACCGCGGCGACGTTCGGCGCGCTGAGCCTCTACGGCTACACGACCAAGCGTGACATGACGGGCATGGGCTCGTTCCTGTTCATGGGCCTGATCGGCATCGTGCTGGCGAGCCTCGTGAACCTGTTCCTGGCGAGCTCGATGCTGCAGTTCATCGTCTCGGTGATCGGCGTGTTCGTGTTCGCCGGCCTGACCGCCTGGGACACGCAGCGTCTGAAGAACGAGTACATCTACGGCTACGCTTCCGCGGGCGGCGACATCGCGGAGCGCGCGGCAATCACCGGCGCCCTGTCGCTGTACTTGAACTTCATCAACCTGTTCACGCTGCTGCTGCAGTTGCTCGGACAGCGCGACTGATATCCAACCGCTCGAACGAGCGACCTTCGAAGCCCCGGCCTCACCGCCGGGGCTTTTCGTTTGCACAAACCCCGATTGCGACCGGCGCAAAGCCGCAGCGGCAGCCATGCCGCGAGGCCGGATTGATCGCCGCGTCCGCCTGGGTATGCTTCCCCCCCATGTCCGACATTGAAATCCGGCCCACCCAGGAGGCCGACCTTCCCGCCATCACCGCCATCTACGGCCAAGCCGTCCGCGAGGGCACGGCCACCTTCGAGCTCGACCCTCCGGATCTGGCGGAGATGACGCGCCGCTTCCGGGCGCTCCGCGACGGCGGCTTCCCCTATTTCGCTGCCCTGCTGGACGGAGAGGTGGTGGGCTATGCCTATGCCGGGCCCTACCGGCCCCGCCCTGCCTATCGCTTCACGGTGGAGAACTCGGTCTATCTCGCTCCGGCCAGCCAGCGTCGCGGCATCGGGATGCGCCTGATGCGGCGGCTGATCGACGCCTGTGAGGAGGGAGGCTTTCGCCAGATGATCGCCGTCATCGGCGACTCCGCCAATTCCGGCTCGGTCGGGCTGCATACCGCCTGCGGCTTCCAGATGATCGGCACCCACCCGAGCGTCGGCCTGAAATTCGGCCGCTGGCTCGATACTGTGATGATGCAGCGCCCGCTCGGGGCCGGGAGCAGCGACGTCCCGGCGTAAGGCAGCGCCAGTCGGAAGGTCATGATCAACCCGGAGCGCGTGGGATCAGACCAGGGCTGGTTTCGGCGCGATCACCAGCAGCACGCGCTCGAGCTCGTGGCCGCGGCGCAGGATCAGCCCGGTGGCCGAGATCACGCTGTACATGCCCTGCTTGCGTGCGAGACGCGGATCCTTCTCGATGCGGTAGATCGGCACCTCGGACGCCCGGCGAAACACGGAGAAGACGGCCCGGTCACGCAGGAAGTCGATTGAATAGTCGCGCCACTCACCGTCGGCGACCATGCGGCCGTAGAGGTTCAGGATGCGGTTCAGCTCCAGGCGGTCGAACGTCACCCGGCTCGGCGCTGCGGCCGCACTGCGCGCCGCCGCGCGGTTCTCGCTGGGGTCGGCGTCCTCCGGCGTGAGGTTCATTGGCGTCCTCCTGTCATCGGTGCGACATGATCGCGCCATCCGGCAGAAGCCGCAAGGGGCCGTTTTCGTTGTTGAAGTTCGACCGAGCCTGCGAGGCCGTCGGTTCCGCGAACACGCAAGCGTCACGGGATCGTTAGCAGAATCATAATCGCGCCGTCTTTCCGCCCACCGACCGCCCCCGACCTTCGGCATAAGATTCGTGTGCGTTGGCCCGGTCCTTTCGGTTCCGGATTCCTCAGCCCCCAGCCCCCCGGGGTCGTCAGGATCGGGTCTATTCACAAGTAAGGCAAAGGGCCAACGCAAGTTGGTCCTTTTGCTTTTCTGGCGTGAGCTGCACGTAAGATTGTCGGGACGCGCCGTCGCACGGACGTGACGCGCCTAACGCACGTCAGCGAAAACGAAGATCAGGACGACGGAAGATCAGCGCTCGGGACCGCGCGCTGTTGCTGAAGCCCGTCCGCCCAACGGCAACTCGGAAAAGGCGGCCCCGAGCATCGGCCCAGGGCGGTCGCGACTGCCGTCCTGCACATAGACGACGGTGCCATCGACGCCCTCGCGGGCGATCTTCTCCAGCGGCACGCTCCATCTGACCGGCGACCCATTCCAGTCACCCAGCTTCTGAAGACCGCGAACGACGTTGTAATAGGTCAGATCACGGCCGCTGTTCTCGCCGCGGCCGACCGAGATCGGGACCACCCGCGAGATCGAGCAGACCCAGACCTCGCCGTGCTTGCGCGGCATCTGGTCGTTGGCCGCGGCCACGGAGACAGTAAGGTCCTGGCCGTCGACCGACAGCCTCACCGGCACCGACATCACGCTGCCACCCTGGACGGTCTCCTCGATGGCGCCCTCGATCGCCTCGCGGTCGCTGCCGATCACATGCACGGAGCCGTTGACCACCGCCTGCGGCGTATAGACCTCGCGGTCGCCGCGCGCACGAGAATAGGCCCGCTGCCGGGCCGTGAAGCGGGAGTCGGCCAGCGTGTCCTTCCAGCCGAGATAGTCCCAGTAGTCTATCGGCAGGGACAGCGCGATCACCGAAGGATCTCTGGCGAGCTCGCCGAGGATCTTGTCAGCCGGCGGGCAGGACGAACAGCCTTGCGAGGTGAAGAGTTCGATCACCGCACGGGGATCGGACGCAGCGGGCCGGACGAAAGCGATGACCGCACAGACACTCAGCGCTGCGCGCGACCACCACGACATCTGTCCACTCATCGCCACTGTCCCGTCTGGACCACCGTCCGCTGCGCCCTGTGCATCACTGCATCCGCGATGCCGTCCTCGTAGTTAACAAACCGAAAATGCAAAAGAGGCGGCCTTTGTCATAGGCCGCCTCCTTCATCACCCGCTACTCACTTCAGAGTGAGCCAAACTGTCGCATCGCGCGTTGGTTAAGCGGCGAGCTTGCGCAGCACGTAGTGCAGGATGCCGCCGTTGCGGTAGTAGTCGAGCTCGTCGAGCGTATCGATCCGGCAGAGCAGCGGCACCTGCTGCGCCGCACCGTCGGCCGAGACGATCTCGGCGGTCAGGGTTTGGCGCGGCTTCAGGTCGCCTTGCAGGCCCTTGATGGTAACCTTCTCGTCGCCCTTGAGGCCGAGCGAGGACCAGGACGTGCCTTCTTGGAAGGTGAGCGGCAGCACGCCCATACCCACCAGATTGGAGCGATGGATGCGCTCGAAGCTCTGGCAGATCACGGCACGGACGCCCAGCAGCCGGGTACCTTTGGCGGCCCAGTCGCGCGACGAACCGTTGCCGTATTCGGCGCCGGCGAACACCACCAGCGGCACGCCCTCTTCCTGATACTTCATCGCGGCGTCGTAGATCGACATCTGCTCGCCGTCGGGCCAGTGCTTGGTCAGGCCGCCCTCGGGAATGTTGCCGTCGGCACCCTTGAGCATGAAGTTCTTGATGCGGATGTTGGCGAAGGTGCCGCGCATCATGATCTCGTGATTGCCGCGGCGCGTGCCATACTGGTTGAAGTCGGCCGGGCGGACCTGGTGCTCGCTGAGGAACTTGCCGGCAGGCGAAGTCAGCTTGATCGAACCGGCCGGCGAGATGTGGTCGGTCGTGATCTTGTCGCCGAACAGCGCCAGCACGCGGGCCTCGACGATGTCCTTGATCGGCTCGGGCTCCTTCTTCATGCCCTCGAAATACGGCGGGTTCTGCACGTAGGTCGACGACATGTTCCAGCGATAGGTCTCGCTCTCGACCGTCTTGATCTTGCGCCAGTTGGTGTCGCCCTTGAACACGTCGGCGTAGCGCTTCTTGAAGATCGACGCCTTGACGAACTTCTTGACGAAGTCGTTGACCTCCTTGGTCGTCGGCCAGATGTCCTTCAGGTAGACCGGCTTCTTGTCCTTGCCGATGCCGATCGGCTCGACCGAAAGATCCTTGGTCACGGTGCCGGCCAGCGCATAGGCCACGACCAGCGGCGGCGAGGCCAGATAGTTGGCCTGCACGTCCGGCGAGACGCGGCCTTCGAAGTTGCGGTTACCCGACAACACGGCCGCCGCGACCACGCCGTTGTCGTTGATCGACTTCGAGATCTCCTCCGGCAGCGGGCCGGAATTGCCGATGCAGGTGGTGCAGCCGAATCCGACGAGGTTGAAGCCGACCTTGTCGAGGTCCTTCTGCAGGCCCGAATTGGCAAGGTATTCGGCAACCACCTGACTGCCGGGAGCGAGGGAGGTCTTCACCCACGGCTTGGCCTTGAGGCCCTTGGCGGCGGCGTTGCGGGCCAAGAGGCCGGCGCCGATCAGCACGCTCGGATTCGAGGTGTTGGTGCAGGAGGTGATGGCGGCGATGACGACGTCGCCATGGCCGATGTCGAAGTCCTTGCCCTCGACCGCGAAGCGCTGATCGGCGGCATCGGGCTTCTTGTATTCACCGGCTAACGCGGTCGCAAAACCTTCGGCCACCGCCGGCAGCGCGATGCGGCCTTCGGGACGCTTCGGACCGGCCATCGACGGCACGACGTCGGCGAGATCGAGGGTCAGCGTCTGCGTGAACACCGGGTCCGGCGACTTGGCAGTGCGGAACAGACCCTGCGCCTTGGCATAGGCCTCGACCAGCGCGACGCGCGGCGCCTTGCGACCCGAGGTCTTCAGATAGTCGATGGTGGCGGCGTCAACCGGGAAGAAGCCGCAGGTCGCGCCGTATTCGGGAGCCATGTTGGCAATGGTCGACTTGTCGGCGACCGAGAGATGGTCGAGGCCGGGGCCGAAGAACTCGACGAACTTGCCGACCACGCCGAGCTTGCGCAGCATCTGGGTGACGGTCAGCACCAGGTCGGTCGCGGTGACGCCTTCCTTCAGCGCGCCGGTCAGCTTGAAGCCGACGACGTCGGGCAGCAGCATCGACAGCGGCTGGCCGAGCATGCAGGCCTCGGCCTCGATGCCGCCAACGCCCCAGCCGAGCACGGCGAGACCATTGACCATGGTGGTGTGGGAGTCAGTGCCGACCAGCGAATCCGGATAGGCGACCTCGAAGGTGCCCTTGGTGCGGCCGATCGTCATCTTCTCCTTCTTGGTCCAGACCGTCTGCGCCAGGTATTCGAGGTTGACCTGGTGGCAGATGCCGGTGCCGGGCGGCACGACGGAGAAGTTCGAGAACGCCTTCTGGCCCCACTTCAGGAATTCGTAACGCTCCTGGTTCTGCTTGTACTCCTCGGCGACGTTCTTGCCGAACGCCTTGTTGTCACCGAAGTAGTTCACGATCACCGAGTGGTCGATGACGAGATCGACCGGCACCAGCGGGTTGATCTTCTCGGCATCGCCGCCGAGCTTCTGCATTGCGTTGCGCATCGCCGCGAGGTCGACCACCGCCGGCACGCCGGTGAAATCCTGCATCAGCACGCGCGCCGGGCGGAAGGCGATCTCATGCTCCAGCGACTTCTTGCGCAGCCATTTGGACACCGCGACGATGTCGTCCTTGGTGACGGTGCGGCCGTCCTCGTTGCGCAGCAGGTTCTCGAGCAGCACCTTCATCGAATACGGCAGCTTGGAGATGTCCTTGAGACCGTTCTTCTCGGCTGTGGGCAAGCTGTAATAGATGTAGCTCTTCGTTCCGACCTTGAGGGTCTTGCGACACTTGAAGCTGTCGAGCGAGGTCATGCGTGGAAATCCCAATTGATCTGTATACCCGGAGGGGGTATTTAAGAACCGTCAGCGCGAGGCGCCGGATGGCTTGCAGCGGGCGATTGTGTGCTGCATCAAGGTCGGGCTTATAGAAGCTTTCTAACTGCGCCGCCACAGAGACAAGCAAGTCCCGACGTGGCATCACCCACAAATTCTCACGCGCTAGCCATCAATTCCCTAGGGGCTGTCACGACGGGCCATGCAGGCGACTTCAACACTGTCTCCGAAGCTGTTCGGCCGCGACGTCAGGTGCGTGCGCGGCGGCCGCGAGGTGTTCGCAGGACTAGCCTTCGAAGCGGTCGCGGGCGAGGCGCTGGCGGTGACCGGACACAATGGTGCGGGCAAGACATCACTGCTGCGGTTGATTGCCGGTCTGCTGCTGCCGGCGGGCGGCTCCATCGCGATCGAGGGCGGTGAGAGCGAGCTCACGGTGCCCGAGCAGGCGCATTATCTCGGCCACCGCGACGCGCTGAAGCCGGCGCTCAGCGTGCGCGAAAACCTGACCTTCTGGGCCGAATTCCTCGGCGGCGGCATCACGCGGCCGATCCCCGACTGCCTCGCGGCCGTCGGCATCGCCCACGCCATCGACCTGCCCGCCGCCTATCTGTCCGCCGGCCAGCGCCGCCGGCTGTCGCTGGCCCGCCTGCTCGCGGTGCCCCGCCTGCTCTGGCTGCTCGATGAACCGACCGCGGCGCTCGACGTCGCCGGGCAGGCGATGTTCGCGGGGCTGATGCGGGAGCATCTCGCCGGGGGTGGGCTGATTGTCGCGGCGACGCACGGCCCGCTCGGCATCGACACACGCGAGCTGCGGATCGGGGAGGCTCGATGATTCCCTCTCGCCTCTTCGCAGTCCCACCCACCGCTCTCTCCGTTCCCGCCCCCCTTGTGGGGGAGGATCAGGGACGGGGGTGCCCCACGACGCGCTCTAACTTGTTTGACGAGATTCGGTTGCACCAACCAACGTCCCATCGGCGCGCCGACCCCTCCCCCCTGCGGGGAGGAGCCGGCGGTCCGCAACGGCAGCGTCACCTGGAGCCACCCCCCTCCCCAGCCCTCCCCCATCTCCCCCACAAGGGGGGACGGAGCGCAGTTTGCGGGTCGAGGGAGCGCGGCTCACCATCTGCCATCAAGCAATCAGCCGAGGCCCTATCCGCATGACCGCCCTCGGTGCCCTCATCCGCCGCGACATCAAGATCGCGCTGCGTATCGGCGGCGGCGCGTTGATCGGCGTGCTGTTCTTTCTTACCGTCGTGGTGCTGATGCCATTCGCGGTCGGGCCGGATCTGGCGCTGCTGACCCGGCTCGGCCCCGCCATCCTCTGGCTCGGTGCCCTGCTCTCCAGCCTGCTCACCCTGGACCGGCTGTTCACCGCCGACCACGAGGACGGCTCGCTCGACCTGGTCGTGATGAGCCGGACACCGCTGGAGCTGGCCTGCGCCGCCAAGGCGCTGGCGCATTGGCTCGCCGCCGGCCTGCCGCTGGTGATCGCGACGCCCGTGCTCGGCCTGCTGCTCAACCTCGACGCCACAGCGACCGGCGCCGTCGCGCTGACGTTATTGGCGGGCACGCCTGCCCTGACCTTCATCGGCATGATCGGTGCAGCACTGGCTGTGACGATGCACCGCGGCGGGCTGCTGCTGGCGGTCTTGGTGCTGCCACTTTCGATCCCAGTGCTGATCTTCGGCGTCGCGGCGTCGCAGGCGGCCATCGTCGGCCCGCTGCCGTTCGGGGCGCCGTTCTCGATCCTGTGCGCATTGTCGCTGGTGAGTTTCGTGATCGGCCCGTTCGCCGCTGCGACAAGCTTGCGGAACGGGCTGGATTGACCCGCCGCCCGCCGGGGTTTGACCATGATCAACTCTTATCTAGCGGCGCCGTGCTGATTGCCTGCAACCGCTTCCGCCTTTAACAAGGGTCTCATGTCGCTGATCGACCTCGCCAATCCCACCCGGTTCCTTGCGCTGGCGGCGCGGCTGCTGCCGTGGCTGGCGCTGGTCACGGCCGCGCTGCTGGCTGCCGGCCTGTACCTCTCCGCGCTGGCGCCCGACGACTATCAGCAGGGCGCGACCGTCAAGATCATGTTCATCCACGTGCCCAATGCCTGGCTGTCGATGTTCGTCTGGAGCATCATGAGCATCGCCTCGCTCGGCACCTTGGTGTGGCGGCATCCGCTCGCCGACGTCGCTGCCAAGGCCGCCGCCCCGATCGGCGCCAGCTTCACGTTCCTCGCTCTCCTCACCGGCTCGCTGTGGGGCCGGCCGATGTGGGGCACCTATTGGGAGTGGGATGCGCGGCTGACCTCGGTGCTGATTCTGTTCCTGATGTATCTCGGCCTGATGGCGCTGTGGCGCGCGGTCGAGGATCCGACCCGCGCCGCCCGTGCTGCCGCCGTGCTGACGCTGGTTGGCGCGATCAACCTGCCGATCATCAAGTTCTCCGTCGACTGGTGGAACACGCTGCATCAACCGGCGTCGGTGATGCGGATGGGCGGTCCGGCGCTCGACAAATCATTCCTGATCCCGCTGCTGGTGATGGCCGTCGGGTTCTCGTTCCTGTTCATTACCCTGCATGTCGCGGCGATGCGCAACGAGATCCTGCGCCGGCGCGTCCGCAGCCTGCAGATGATGCAGGCCCGCGCCTACACCACGGCCGCACCAGCCGACGATGCGGCAGGCCAGATCGCGGGAGCGGCTTGACATGGACCTCGGCCCCTATACCTCCTTCATCGCCACCTCCTATCTTGCGGCGGCGCTGGTCGTGATGCTGCTGATCGGCTGGATCGCCATCGACTACCGCACCCAGAAGGCGCGCTTGCGCGCGCTCGACGACAGCGGCATCAGCCGCCGTTCCGGCCGCGCCGCGACGGATATCCAATGACCGAACAGGCTGCGACAGAGCCGGCGCCGCGGCGCCGCTCATTCCTCATGCTGCTGCCGCTCGTGGTGTTCCTCGGGCTGGCGGCGCTGTTCTGGTCGCGCCTCGGCAACGGCGACCCGTCGCGCATTCCATCCGCGCTGATCGGCCGCCCCGCGCCGGCCACGCCGCTGCCGGCGCTGGCGGAACTGGCGAGGGACGGCACGCCGGTGCCCGGCCTCGACCCGGCTGCGCTCAAGGGCAAGGTCAGTATCATCAATGTCTGGGCATCGTGGTGCGTGCCCTGCCACGACGAGGCGCCGCTGCTGGTCGAGCTCGGCCGCGACAAGCGCTTCCAGATCATCGGCATCAACTACAAGGACGGCGCCGACAACGCCCGCCGCTTCCTCGGCCGCTACGGCAACCCTTATGACGTCGTCGGCGTCGACGGCAACGGCCGCGCCGGCATCGAATGGGGTGTCTATGGCGTGCCCGAGACCTTCGTCGTCGGCCGCGAGGGCACCATCGTCTACAAGCTGGTCGGCCCGATCACGGCGCAGAACATCGATGCGGTGTTGAAACCGGAAATCGAGAAGGCGCTGAAGGCGGGTTCGTAAGCCTCGCGCAGCCATCGGAGCTTCAGCGGCAAACACGCTCCTCTCTCTGCGTCGTCATTCCGGGGCGGCGCGAAGCGACGAGCCCGGAATCCATACTCACGAGCGGTCGTTTGGCGAAGACGGGCGCCACGGCCATCTCGCGTCACACGCCTTGTCGTGGTTATGGATTCCGGGCTCACGCCGCTGCGCGGCGCGCCCCGGAATGACGGCGCGGAGAACCTCGAAGCGAAGCGATCCGGAGCATCTACGGGCCTTGGATTGCTTCGTCGGTACGCTCCTCGCGATGACCGCGTTCGGGGCTGCTACCCCTTGCTCACATCCCCTTCCGCCGCATCGCTGGCTTCGAGCGACGCCGGGTCCTGGTGGTAGCGCTTGATCAGCGGCATCTGGGCGATGGCGAAGATCATGGTCAGCGGCACGACGCCGAACGCCTTGAAGCCGACCCAGAAATCGGTGCTCTGCGTGCGCCAGATGATCTCGTTCAGCACCGCCATCGCGGCAAAGAACAGCGCCCAGCGAAACGTGAGGATGCGCCAGCCCGCGGGCGTCAGATTGAACATCTGATCGAACATGATCGCGATGAAGGAGCGATTGAACAGCAGCCCGCCACCAAGCACGGCCGCGAACAGTCCGTAGATGATGGTCGGCTTGACCTTGATGAAGGTCTCGTCGTGCAGCACCAGGGTCAGCGTGCCGAACACGATGACGACGACGGCGGTCACCAGCGCCATCAGCGGGACGTGCCGCGTCACCACGTAGGACGCGATCAGCGCCGCGATGATCGCGACCATGAACGCGCCGGTCGCCGCGAACAGGTTGAACTTGGCATTGACCACGAAGAAGATGATCAGCGGGCCGAGCTCGGTCGCGAGCTTGAACAGCGGGTGCGGCTGGGTCTTGTCCATTCCATGTCCTGTTGGCTGCAGCCACGGCAGCGGTTGATCCGGTCGTCTCGATCTGGCGGTGGGCCGGAGCCCGAGCGTGGCGACGTCAATCCTCGATGCCGGCGATCGCCCGCGCAAAATCTCTCGCGGCGAACGGTGAGAGATCATCGACCCCCTCGCCGACGCCGATGAAGTGCACCGGCAGCTTGAACTTCTCCGACAGCGCCACGAGGATGCCGCCGCGCGCCGTACCGTCGAGCTTGGTCATCACGAGGCCGGTGACGCCTGCCGTACGATGAAACGCCTCGACCTGCGACAGCGCATTTTGTCCCACCGTCGCGTCGAGCACGAGCAGCACCGCATGCGGCGCCGACGCGTCGACCTTGCGAATGACACGCACCACCTTTTCGAGCTCGTTCATCAGCTCGGCCTTGTTCTGCAAACGGCCGGCAGTATCGATCAGCAGGATGTCGCGGCCCTGCTCCTTTGCCGCGGTGATGGCGGTGAACGCAAGGCTGGCGGAGTCCGAGCCCTGCGCGCCGGCGATCACCGGCGCCTTGGTGCGCTCGCCCCAGACCTTGAGCTGCTCGATCGCGGCGGCACGGAACGTGTCGCCCGCGGCCAGCATCACCTGCCTGCCTTCGGAGGCGAATTTCTGCGCCAGCTTGCCGATCGTGGTCGTCTTGCCGGAGCCGTTGACGCCGACGACGAGAATGACGAACGGTTTGTGGCCCGGCGCGATCTCGAGCGGCTTCGCCACCGGCGACAGCACCTTCTCGACCTCGGTCGCGACGACCGCCTTGACCTCGTCGGCGCTGATCGTCTTGTCGTAGCGGCCGGTCCCGACGGCGTCGGCGATTCGCGCGGCGACCTGGGTGCCGAGATCGGCGCGCAGCAGCACGTCCTCGATGTCGTCGAGCATCGCGCGGTCGAGCTTGCGCTTGGTGACGAGATCGGCGACGGCCGTGCCGAGCGCGCCGGACGTGCGTTTCAGGCCGGCCGACAGCCGCCGCCACCACGACAGCTTGGGTGTTTCGGAGGTGGTATCGTTCATGGCGTGGTGTTAGCCCTTTCCATTCGCAAACGAAAGCTCACACCCGCGTTACGGTTTCCATGGACATTAACCAACCAACCGACGAGGAAATGCTCGCCCGTGTGCTCCACCGCGACGGGCTGATGCTGGTGATCGACAAGCCGGCCGGCATTCCCGTGCACAAGGGACCGAAGGGCGGACCGAACCTCGAAGCCTCCTTCGACGCGCTGCGCTTCGGCCTGCCGCGCCCGCCGGTGCTGGCGCATCGGCTGGACAAGGAAACCTCGGGCTGTCTGGTGCTCGGCCGTCATCGCAAGGCAACCGCGTCGCTCGGGCTTTTGTTCAAGCATGGCAAGATTTCGAAGACCTATTGGGCCGTCGTCGAGGGCGGACCTGACGCTGACGAGGGCGTGATCGAGCTCCCGCTCGGCAAGCTGAACGCCGAGCGCGGCTGGTGGCAGAAGCCGGATCGGAACGGGCAGCCAGCGGTGACGAAATGGCGGGTGCTGGGGAGGTCGTACTCTCTTGCCAGTCTATCCCTGAACTCCCCTCCCACTCGTGGCAACGACTCCCCTCCCCCTTGCGGGGAGGGGTCGGGGGTGGGGGTCCCCACGGGCAGTGTCGCTTGGAGCCACCCCCCTCCCCAACCCTCCCCCACAAGGAGGGAGGGAGCGCAGCTGCCAACCGGAGAGGGAGAGTCGGTGCACTCCAATCGCAGTCCGCGACTCACTTGGCTGGCGATGGAACCGGTCACCGGCCGCACGCATCAACTGCGCGTGCATTCGGCAGCGTCGGGATGGCCGATCGTCGGTGACAACATCTATGGCAACGGCCCGCGCTTCGGCGAGCCGCGGCTGCATCTGCACGCACGCGAGATTTCGATTCCGCTGTCGAAAAACAAGCCGCCGGTACACGTGGTGGCGCCGGCGCCGGTGCACATGCATGAGCGGCTGAGGATGTGCGGGTGGAACGGGGCGTGAGCCCATCTCTTTCCGCACCGTCATGGCCGGGCGAAGTCCCGGCCATCCACGTCTTAGTTCTTGGGGACAGCGTGGATGCCCGGGTCAAGCCCGGGCATGACGGAATTCTGGACTAACAGCCGGGCCCCATGATGCCCCGTGATCGTGAGCCGCTGCACGGTGCCTGGCAACGCAGTGGTCGTGGCGACCGGCAGATAATGCTCCGTCCGTCCCTGGGTCTCACTCTCGATCAGCACCTCACGCTGACAGCCGATCTCCTGCTCCAACCGCCGCCGCAACGCCGCCTCTCCCGCGGCCCGCAGCCGCCGGGCCCGATCACGGATGACGGCGCCGTCCACCTGCGGCATGCGCGCCGCCGGCGTGCCCGGCCGCGGCGAATAGGGAAAGACGTGCAGGAAGGTTAGCCCGCATTCCTCGACGAGATCGAGCGAGCGCGCGAACATCTCCTCGGTCTCGGTCGGAAATCCCGCGATCAGATCGGCGCCAAGCGCGATGTCCGGCCGCAGCCGGCGCACCTGAGCACAGAATGCGATGGCATCGGCGCGCGCATGCCGTCGCTTCATGCGCTTCAGGATCAGATCGTCACCCGCCTGCAGCGACAGATGCAGATGCGGCATCAGCCTGGCATCATCCGCGAGCGCATCGAGCAGGTCGGCATCGGCCTCGATCGAATCGATCGAGGAGATGCGCAGGCGTCTCAACTCCGGCACGTGGCGCAGGATCTGCTTCACAAGCCGGCCGAGCTTCGGCGTGCCGGGCAGGCCGGCGCCATAGCTCGTCAGGTCGACGCCGGTGAGCACGATCTCGGCATGGCCACGATCGGCCAGCGCGCGGACCTGATCCACCACAGCGCCCATCGGCACCGAGCGCGAATTGCCGCGACCGAACGGGATGATGCAGAAGGTGCAGCGATGATCGCAGCCGTTCTGCACCTGCACGAACACGCGCGGCAGGCCGCGCTGGAAGCCGTCGACCAGATGCGGCGCCATCTCCATCACCGCCATGATGTCGGAGACGGCCACCTTCTCGGACGCATCGATGCCGAACCGTGGCACCGCCAACGCCCGTGTGGTCGCACGCCACGCATCGGGCCGCAGCTTGTCGTCATTGCCGATGACGCGGTCGACCTCGGGCATGGCAGCGAACATGCCGGCCTGCGTCTGCGCGGCGCAGCCGGTCACGACGATGCGAGCCGCGGGGCGCTCGCGCTTCAATTTGCGGATCGACTGCCGGGCCTGCGCCACCGCCTCGTTGGTGACGGCACAGCTGTTGATGACGATGGTGTCGTCGGCACCGGCCGCCTCGGCATGTTTCGCGATCAGCTCGGATTCGAACGCGTTGAGGCGGCAGCCGAAGGTAACGACGTCGACGCTCATGCGACGCTGGCGAACATCGACGGCTCGAACCGTCCCTCGAACTCGAACGTCGCGGTGCCCGTCATCAGCACGTGATCGTCGCGCTCGCGCCACTCGATCGTGAGCTCGCCGCCGGGCAGCGTCATCTGCACGATCCGGTTGGCACGCTTCAGCCTGACGGCCGCGACCGCTGTCGCACAGGCCGCCGAACCGCAGGCCTTGGTCAGCCCCGCGCCGCGCTCCCAGGTGCGCATCGTGATGTGGTCGCGATCGACGATGTGGGCGAGTGTGATGTTGGCCCGCTCCGGGAAGATCGGATGGTTCTCCAGCAGCGGCCCGAAGCGCTCCAGATCATAGGCGTTGACGTCCTCGACCCAGAACACCGCGTGCGGATTGCCCATGTTGACGACCGAGGGCGAATGCAGGATCGGCGCGTCGATCGGTCCGATCTGCAGCTCGATGTAGCGGGTGTCGCGGAACTCCTCGGCGAGAGGAATGTCCTGCCAGCCGAACTTCGGCGCGCCCATGTCGACGGTGTAGAGGTCGGGCGCCGGCCCCTGCCAGCAGTTCAACAACCCGGCGCGGGTCTCGAATGTCGCGCTGGTCTGGCCCGTCTTGCCGAACACCTGGCGCACCACGCAGCGCATGCCGTTGCCGCAGGCGCCGGACTCCGATCCGTCATTGTTGTAGATGCGGATGAACGCTTCGGTGCCGTCGAGCCGCGGCGGCTGCAGCACCATCAGCTGATCGTAGGGCACCCGGGATGCCACCGCCCGCGCCTCGTCCGGCGTGACGACATGCTTCACGTCGCGCAGATCGACCACGACGATCTCGTTGCCGATCCCGTTCATCTTGACGAAGCTGTGGTTGGCCAGCGCGCTCATGAAAATATCCAAATTGTGTCCGCCTTATATGGCGAATGGCGCGGCATTGACCAGCCTGCAGAGCGACATGACGCATCTGTCATGGGACGCCGCGCCGCCGAGCATGTTAGGACCGGTTCATTCGCCGGCACGAACCGGGCAAAGCAGCACGGCCACTGGAGAATAGTCGAATGAATCTCAGCACTTTCCGCCTCGTTCTGGCCGTGAGCTCGGTCGCGCTCCTGCTCGGCGGCACGTTCGCCCGGGCCCAGGCGCCGTCGGCCTCGCCGGCTCCGGCGGCCTCAGCCACGCCCGCACCGGCCCCGAGCGCGCTACCGGCGCCGGTGGCGCCGGCCTCTCCTGCGCCTGCCGCGTCGGCCAGTCCGGCGCCCGCGACCAGCCCGACGCCGGCCGCCAGCGCGAGCCCCTCGCCGTCGTCATCTCCGACCGCGGCCCAGTCCCCGGCCACGACGCCGCCGCAAGCCGCGGCGCCGGCCCAGGCGGCCGACGCCTTCGGCGACGAGATCAAGCTCGAGGCGAAGAAGGTCGTCCTCGTCAAGGGCACCGCGAATTGGGACAATGCGTTCGACACGCTGATCGACTCCTTCAAATCGCTGTCGGCCACGCTGGACAAGCAGGGCATCAAGCCCGCCGGCAACGGCATGATCGTCTACACCTCGACCGACGACACCGGCTTCACCTTCCTGGCCGAGATGCCGGTCGAGCAGGAGCCGAAGACGCTCGGCAAGGGGATGAGCATCGGCCAGTCGCCCGAGGGCAAGGCGCTGAAGTTCGTCCATCGCGGCTCCTACGACAACATGGACAACACCTACGAGGCGATCACCAACCACCTCGACGAGCGCCGGCTGGAGGCCAAGGACACCTTCATCGAGGAGTACCTGACCGACCCCTTGAAGACGGCCGAGGACAAGCTCGTCATCAACGTCTACGTGCCGCTGAAGTGAGCACCATGATCATCAGACCCATCCTCGCGGTCGCGCTCGCGACCAGCTTCGCAATGCCCGCCCTCGCGGATGACATCGCCCGGCAGGACACGCCGGCGATCACCGTCAGCGGCGAGGCCAGCGTGTCGGCGCCGCCGGATCTGGCGCAGATCGACGCCGGCGTGGCATCCGACGCCAAGACCGCGCGCGAGGCCGCCGAGGCCAACAACGCCGCCATGGCCAAGGTGCTGCAGGCGCTGAAGGCGGCCGGGATCGCCGACAAGGACTATCAGACATCGCGGCTGTCGCTGCAGCCGCAATATGCGCAGAACCGGCCGGCCCAGCCGGCGGTGACCGGCTATCGCGCCAGCAATCGCGTCACCATCAAGCTGCACGACGTCGCCAAGGTCGCCAGCGTGATCGATACGCTGGTCGCGGCCGGCGCCAACGATGTCGGCAACATCTATTTCAGCGTCGCCGAGCCATCCAAGCTGCTCGACCAGGCGCGCGAGAAGGCCGTCGCAGACGCCCGCCGCAAGGCCGAGATCTATGCCAAGGCCGCCGGCGTGACGCTGGGTCAGCCGCTCAGCATCTCCGAGGACGGCGCGCCCGCCCCGGTGTTCCGCGCCAAGACCTTCGCCGCACCGATGGCCGCGACGCCGACACCGGTGGCGCAGGGCGAGGAGACGCTGTCGATCACGGTCAACGTGACCTGGGCGATCAAGCCGGGGCAGTAGGTCGGCCTCACGCCCACGCGACGCATTGTGCGTCGTGGCAGCCGACAACGTAGCTACAAACTCGGTGTCGTCCCGGCCTTGATCCGGCAACTGTTATGTTGATGGAGTGATCGCATAAGGTTTTCGGTCGCGCATCATGGCATTCAGGATGGTTAGAAGCTTCCTGGCGACGGCGATGAGGGCGAGCTTGGCGGGTTTACCGGCTTGGCGCAGACGGTTGTAAAAGATCTTGAAGCGATCGGCGCGGCGGACGGCGTTGAGGGCGGCCATGTAGAGGGCGTCGCGGACACGCTTCCGGCCGCCGCCGATCTTGCGCTTGCCACGATACGCCCCGCTATCGCGATTGAAGGGAGCCAGGCCCGCAAGAGCGGCTACCTCCTTTGGCCCGAGATGGCCGAGTTCCGGCATCTGGGTGATGAGTTGCATGCAGGCGACGGGTCCCACACCGGGCACGGAGCGCATCAGCTGTGCCTGCTCCGCAAGCACCGGCTCGGCTTTGATGAGCGCGTTGATCTCGGCCTCGATCTCGACGATCTCGTCATTGAGGACCTCGATCAGGCGGCTGATGCGTTCGGCCATGGCGCGGTCCTCGGCCTCGCTGCGGCGGTTCTTTTCCTGGGCGCGCATGGCAACCAGTTGATCCCGCCGTTTTGCAAGCCTGGCGAGGGCGCTTTGGGCAGGCGTCATGGCCTGCTCGGTGGCTGGCTGCATGGCGCGCCCAAAGGCTGCCAGCGTTCGCGCGTCGATCGGATCGGTCTTGGCGAGTTGGCCGCTGGCGCGGGCGAAATCGCGAGCTCGAGCCGGGTTGATCCGCGCAAAGCGGATGCCCGCCCGACGCAGGGCCTCGCGCAGTTCGAGGTCGTAGACACCCGTGGCCTCAAAGACCACCAGAACATCGCATCCCCAACGCGCCACCAGCTGTGTGATGGCCTGTGGCCCGTTGGCGATGCGCTCCGGCGCCCCCACGGCTTCATCAAAAATATCGAGATAGGGTTTGCAAACGTCGATTCCGACGCAACGAAAAGGTACGATCACGGTGCCTGTCCCTGTGATGCGAGGTCTGTTGGCGCAGCCTCGTGCAACTGTTCAGGTTGATAAATGGAACGGGCGGGAGACCGAGCCGGCTCACGGCGTCTAGCGCCAAGGACCCAACGGCTTCCCGCCCACCATCATCATGGCAGACTTTCCAGACACAGGGACCCATACTCCGCGGCGGTAATTGTCGCGCGAGATGGAGCTGCCAGCCTTCACAACATTGAATTCGGTGTTTATGGGTCCCGGCTCAAGTCCAGGACGACATCTGTTTTGTGGCGGCGGCCTGCTTAGATCTCCACCACCTGTCCTGGCTTGAGCACACCAAACCGCTCGCGCGGGATGCCGGCCTGGTCGAGCGCGGCGTGCAGGGCGCGCACCGGCGCGTCGATCGCCTCGTCCGTCAGTTGGAACGTGCCGTGGTGATGCGCCAGCGCGGCCTCCGCGCCGCAGTCCTGCAGCGCCTGCACGGCATCCTCCGGGTTCATGTGCTGGTCGCGCATGAACCAGCGCGGCTCGTAGGCGCCGATCGGCAGGATCGCGAGCCTGATCGGCGCGTGCTGCTCCGCCACGCGGCGGAAATGCTTGCCCGTGCCGTAACCGGAATCGCAGACGATGTAGACCCTGCCGCGCGGCGTCTCCAGCACGAAGCTCGCCCACAGCGCCTTGTTGCGGTCGAACAGGCCGCGCGCCGTCCAGTGCCGCGTCGGCACCAGGGTCACGGCGACCTCCTCGTTCAGCGTCACGCGATCGTGCCAGTCATAGGCCTCGGCGCGGATCTTGGAGTCAGCGTCGATCATCGTAAGGTCGTTGCCCAGCGGCGTGACGACCCGCGGCGAAAATCGCGCGGTCAGCTTCGACAACGTCCGGATGTCGAGATGATCGTAATGCCCATGCGACACCAGCACGACGTCGATATGCGGCAGCCCCTCAAAGGCGATGCCGGGATCATTGTGCCGCCGGGGACCGGCGAACGCGAATGGCGACACCCGCTCCGACCAGACAGGATCGACCAGGATGTTGAGCCCGCCGGTCTGGACCAGCCAGCTGGCGTGGCCGATGAAGGACAGCCGCACTGTCTCGCCGTCGATCCGGTGCGGCGGCGTGTCGGCGTGCGGGCTCGCCGCCCAGGACGGCCAGCGGGAACGCTTGCGGTTGCGGTCGAACTGCCAGCGCAGCACCTGGGACAGGGATTTGGGCGGAACGCCGTCGGGATCGTAGAAGCGCTTGCCGTCGAAATGGTCGGTGACGGGGCCGGAATAGGTCCTGGAACGGCGCAGCAAGGTCGTCCTCGCAAGGGAAAGCTGAACTGGCGCAAGAGGTAAGCGCCCCCACAGGGTCCGGCAACGGGACGGCGAGAAGCAAGTTTCCTTGACTTTTGCGGCTGCTGAGGGTTTAACCCGGCCGAATTTCGGAAAGTTTCGTCTTTTCGAGCCACCGCCCGGCCCTGGAGGCCGGAGGTCACCGCCCGACAGCGCTGTGCGCCCTCGGGCGCAAACGTGTTTGGACTGACGGTTTCGGCCGACGGGCCGAGGTTTATATGGTCGTCATGGGCCGCAGCAAGCGGCGATGACGGGCGGCAATGAAGCGAGCGCCCGCAAGGGCAAAGGATAACGGCATTGTTCGACAATCTGTCGGAAAGGCTTGGCGGCATTCTCGATCGGCTGACGGGGCGTGGTTCGCTCTCGGAAGCCGATGTCGACGCCGCGATGCGCGAAGTCCGCCGGGCGCTGCTCGAGGCCGACGTCGCGCTGGAGGTTGTCCGCAGCTTCACCGAGCGCGTGCGCGAGCAGGCGATCGGCGCCACCGTCGTCAAGTCGGTCACCCCCGGCCAGATGGTCGTCAAGATCGTCCATGACGAGCTGGTCAAGACGCTCGGCGACGACGGCCAGACCATCGACCTCAACGCCGTGCCGCCGGTGCCGATCATGATGGTCGGCCTGCAGGGCTCCGGCAAGACGACCACCACCGCCAAGCTCGCGCGCCGCATGGTCCAGCGCGACAAGCGCAAGGTGCTGATGGCCTCGCTCGACGTCTACCGTCCGGCCGCCATGGAGCAGCTCGCGGTGCTCGGCCGCGACCTGGACATCCCGACGCTGCCGATCGTGGCCGGCCAGATGCCGCCGCAGATCGCACGCCGCGCCATCGAGGCCGCCAAGCTCGGCGGCTACGACGTGGTGCTGCTCGACACCGCCGGCCGCACCACGCTGGACGAGGACATGATGAAGGAGGCCGCCGAGATCAAGGCGGTCGCCAACCCGCACGAGGTGCTGCTGGTCGCGGATTCGCTGACCGGCCAGGACGCCGTCAATCTCGCCCGCGCCTTCGACCAGCGCGTCGGCCTCACCGGCATCGCGCTGACCCGTATCGACGGCGACGGACGCGGCGGTGCGGCGCTGTCGATGCGCGCGGTCACCGGCAAGCCGATCAAGCTGCTCGGCACCGGCGAAAAGACCGACGCGCTGGAAGACTTCTATCCCTCGCGCATTGCCGGCCGCATCCTCGGCATGGGCGACATCGTCTCGCTGGTCGAGAAGGCCGCGGCGAACATCGACGCCGAGAAGGCCGCGCGCGCCGCCGAGCGGATGCGCAAGGGCCAGTTCGACCTCAACGACATGCGCGAGCAACTGCAGCAGATGGCGCAGATGGGCGGCATCGGCGGGCTGATGGGCATGATGCCCGGCATCTCGAAGATGAAGAACCAGATCGCGGCCGCCGGCATCGACGACAAGATCCTCAAGCGCCAGGTCGCGATCATCGATTCGATGACGCGCGAGGAGCGCAAGCATCCCGACCTGCTCAAGGCCAGCCGCAAAAAGCGCATCGCGGCCGGCTCCGGCCAGAGCGTCGAGCACGTCAACAAGCTGCTCAAGATGCACCGGAACATGGCCGACGTGATGAAGGCCATGGGCTCAGGCAAGCGCGGCCCGCTGGCCGGCATCGCCCAGGCGATGGGTTTTGGCGGCGGTGGCGGCATGCCCTCGCCGGATCAGCTCAAGGCGCTTGCGGAAAAGATGCCGGGTGGCATGCCCGGCGGACTGCCGAATTTGCCGAAGGATCTGCCCGCCGGCCTGCGCGGCGGCCTACCGAACCTCCCCGGCCTCACCGGTCTCAGCGGCAAGCCGACTCTGCCGGGCCTCGGCCTTCCTCCGGGGAAGAAGAAATAATGAGGATCATCCGCTCCTCTTTCCATTCGTCATTCCGGGCGCGCGCAGCGCGAGCCCGGAATCCATACGCACGATCGTGGTTATGGATTCCGGGCTCACCGCTTCGCGGTGCCCCGGAATGACGGCTTAGCTGACATCAACTCATCAGAAGACACTCAGGAGAACCTACATGTCCGTCGTCATCCGTCTCGCCCGTGCCGGCACCAAGAAGCGCCCGGTCTATCACGTCGTCGTCGCCGACTCGCGCTTCCCGCGTGACGGCCGCTTCATCGAACGTCTCGGCTACTTCAATCCGCTGATGCCGAAGGACAACGAGGCACGCCTCAAGCTGGACATGGAGAAGGTGAAGGGCTGGCTCGCCAAGGGCGCGCAGCCGTCCGACCGCGTCGCCCGCTTCCTCGACGCCGCCGGCGTCAAGAAGCGCGAAGCCCGCCAGAACCCGATCAAGGCCGTGCCGCGCAAGGAGCGCAAGGCGCAGGCCGAAGCCGCCGCCAAGGGCTAAGGTCGTTGACGAGCGCGGCCTCATGCTTCGAGATGCACGGCTTGCGCCGTGCTCCCTTGCATGAGGAACTGGCTCCTCCTCCTGAGGAGCGCGCGTTCGAGCGCGTCTCGAAGGACGAGGCACGCTGATGTCCAAGCTCATCTGTGTCGCCAGAATCGGCGCCGCGCATGGCGTGCGCGGCGAGGTTCGCTTATGGACCTTCACCGAGGATCCGCTGGCCGTGCTGCATTACGGCCCGCTCACGACCAAGGACGGCAGCCGTTCGTTCGAGGTCGCGAAGGCGCGCGAGGCCAAGGACCATCTGGTCGCAGCCATCAAGGGCGTCACCGACCGCAATGCGGCCGAACGCCTCAACGGGCTCGAGCTCTACGTGCCCAGAGACCGCCTGCCCGAGACGGCTGACGACGAATACTACCACGCCGACCTGATCGGCCTCGCCGCGGAGACCGCTGACGGCGCGCAGCTCGGCCGCGTGCTCACGATCCATAATTTCGGCGCCGGCGACATCATCGAGATCGCCCCGCCCTCGGGCAGCACGTTGCTGCTGCCGTTCACCAATGCAGTGGTGCCGACGGTCGATCTTGCCGGCGGCCGCGTGATCATCGAGCTGCCGGCGGAGATCGAGGGCGAGGATGAAGCCGCGGATGAACCGGCTTCCGCTGAAGATGACGCTGCCGCCGCACCCTCCGCTCGTCGTCCCCGCGAAAGCGGGGACCCATAGCCACCGCAGCTGATTGGCTTGCGCGGGACTGGCCGCATGCCTCGTTTCGACATCACGCGGTATGGGTCCCGAATCGGCGCCGCGACGCGCTGACGCGCGTCACGCTTGTCCGGGACGACACCGGTGTCGAGGTCGCAAGAGCCGGCAATGCATCCAGGGCTCGATCTCGCAACCTGGGTACCTTAACACAGAGCATCATGACGACTTCGCCCCCATCCCCAGTCGCACCTTGGCGCGCCACCGTGCTGACGCTGTTCCCGGAGATGTTTCCCGGGCCGCTCGGCGTCAGCCTGGCCGGCCGCGCGCTGGCCTCCGGCATCTGGTCGTTGGAGGCGCGCGACATCAGGGCCTCCGCCACCGACAAGCACCGTAGCGTCGATGACACGCCGGCCGGCGGTGGCCCCGGCATGGTGCTGCGCGCGGACGTGCTGGCAGCCGCGATCGACGCGGCGGCGATCGATCCCGAGCGGCCGAAGCTGCTGATGAGCCCGCGTGGCCGGCCGTTGACCCAGGCCTTCGTCCGCGAGCTCGCGGCCGGTCCGGGCCCGCTGATCGTCTGCGGTCGCTTCGAAGGCGTCGACCAGCGCGTCATCGATGCCCGCTCGCTGACCGAGGTCTCGATCGGCGACTACGTGCTGTCGGGCGGCGAGATCGCCGCCCTGGTGCTGATCGACGCCTGCGTCCGGCTGCTTCCGGGCGTGATGGGCAAGCTCGAATCGGGCACCGACGAGAGTTTTTCCGATGGCCTACTTGAATACCCGCAATACACCCGGCCCCAACTATTCGAAGGCCGGACCATTCCGGATGTGCTCACCTCGGGTGACCACGCCAAGGTCGCCGCTTGGCGCCGCGCCCAGGCCGAGGCGCTGACTGAAGCGCGAAGGCCGGATTTGTGGGCCGAATGGCAGGGGCGCGACGGCCGAGAACAAAGAGGGACCGGCCAAAAAGAGCCAAAAAGCACGACAGACGGGTGACAAGCCTCGCGCTTTGGCTTATAGGAGCGCCCAATTCCGCAAGTGACGGCAGGAACAAGCGCAGCCCCCGCGTGACCCGGCTGGGCGCGCCGCCGATGGAGATTTACCCGTGAACCTGATTCAGCAGCTCGAAAAAGAGCAGTTCGACAAGCTGTCCGCCAACAAGACCATTCCGGAGTTCGGCCCGGGCGACACCGTGATCGTCAACGTGAAGGTGGTCGAAGGCGAGCGCACGCGCGTGCAGGCCTATGAGGGCGTCTGCATCGGCCGGTCCGGCGGCGGCATCAACGAGAGCTTCACCGTGCGCAAGATCTCCTATGGCGAGGGCGTGGAGCGCGTGTTCCCGATCCTCTCCCCGATGATCGATTCGATCAAGGTCGTGCGCCGCGGCAAGGTGCGTCGCGCCAAGCTGTATTACCTGCGCCAGCTGCGCGGCAAGTCGGCCCGCATCGTCGAGAAGCAGGACCGGCAGCAGACCGCCGTCAACGAGTAGTCGTTGCTTTCATTGGATTGACGAAGAGCGCGGGCTGGCCCCGCGCTTTTTTGTTTTTGCGCTGCCGTCATTGCGAGCGAAGCGAAGCAATCCAGAGTCCTTGCCCCGGCCCCTGGATTGCTTCGTCGCTTCGCTCCTCGCAATGACGGCGGGCGCAAACGCATCTCGCACTCCACGGCACGCGTGCTATATACCCCCTGAAATGGTTCTAGATCGCACCAGCATGGCCTGTCGCCGCGTCGTCATCGACGATCGCCGCCGGCTGCCCGGGCGGTTCTTCGGACGCTTCGCCACCTCGGCAACATCTGAGCTTAGGCGCGCGCTGTAAGCCGCAGCGCCTCATTGCTGATTGTTCACGCGTGCCCGGCACGCGCTCAGTTTCCAACCTTCAATTCCCGGGAGCATTCGCTCATGTCGAAGCCGACCACCCTGTACGACAAGATCTGGAACGACCATCTGGTCCACGAAGCCGAGGACGGCACCTGCCTGCTCTACATCGACCGCCATCTGGTCCATGAAGTGACCTCGCCGCAGGCCTTCGAAGGCCTGCGCATGACCGGCCGCAAGGTGCACGCGCCTGAGAAGACGCTGGCCGTGGTCGATCACAACGTGCCGACCACCGACCGCTCCAAGCCGAATCCGGATCCGGAGAGCATCGAGCAGATCAAGACGCTGGCCGAGAACGCCAAGGAATTCGGCATCGAATATTACAACGAGTTCGACCGCCGCCAGGGCATCGTCCACGTGATCGGCCCGGAGCAGGGCTTCACCCTGCCCGGCACCACCATCGTCTGCGGTGACAGCCACACCTCGACGCATGGCGCGTTCGGTGCGCTGGCGCACGGCATCGGCACCTCCGAGGTCGAGCACGTGCTGGCGACACAGACGCTGATCCAGAAGAAAGCGAAGAACATGCGCGTCACGGTCGACGGCGTGCTGCCGGACGGCGTGACGGGGAAGGACATCATCCTCGCCATCATCGGCGAGATCGGCACCGCCGGCGGCACCGGCTACGTGCTGGAATATGCCGGCGAGGCGATCCGCGCGCTGTCGATGGAAGGCCGCATGACCGTGTGCAACATGTCGATCGAGGGCGGCGCCCGTGCTGGCCTTGTGGCGCCCGACCAGAAGGCGTTCGACTTCCTGCGCGGCCGTCCCAAGGCGCCGAAGGGCGCGGCCTGGGATGCGGCGATGCGCTACTGGGAGACGCTGCGCTCCGACGAGGGCGCGCATTTCGACCACGAGCTGCGTCTCGACGCCGCCAAGCTGCCGCCGATCGTGACCTGGGGCACCTCGCCCGAGGACGTGATCTCGGTGACCGGCGTGGTGCCCGATCCGGACCAGATCGCGGACGAGGCCAAGCGCATCTCCAAGCATCGCGCGTTGAAGTACATGGGCCTGACCGCGGGCACGAAGATCACCGAGATCAAGCTCGACCGCGTCTTCATCGGCTCGTGCACCAACGGTCGCATCGAGGATCTGCGCGCCGCAGCCAAGATCGCCGAAGGCAAGACCGTCAGCGGCCACGTCAATGCGATGGTCGTCCCGGGCTCGGGCATCGTCAAGGAGCAGGCGGAGGCCGAAGGCCTCGACAAGATCTTCATCAAGGCCGGCTTCGAATGGCGCGAGCCGGGCTGCTCGATGTGCCTCGCCATGAACCCGGACAAGTTGGCGCCAGAAGAGCGCTGCGCCTCGACCTCGAACCGCAACTTCGAGGGACGCCAGGGCTTCAAGGGCCGCACCCACCTGGTGTCGCCAGCGATGGCCGCGGCGGCCGCAATCGCAGGACACTTCGTCGACGTACGCGACTGGCGCTGACGTCATCTCGCTGCTTCACATCCGGCACGGCGGCCGGTCTACAAACGAACGCGATGGCTTCACCCAAGCCATCGCGTTTTTCATTTCACCTCAACGTCGACACAGTTCGGCAAGGGCTTCTTAAGTCTCGTCGCGCACAATCCTACCGCCGGACGCGCTGCGTCTGCAGAGGAACGTGCCGAGGAGCCTGACATGGCCGACAAGCCGGAATACGTCGACCTCATCCGTGATGCGACGCGCCAACGCCGCAAGACACCGCCCGCCAAGATCATTGCCCAGCCCGAGGCTCCGAAGGAGGAGCGGCGGTTGTCGAACTGGCCGCCCGGCCGCTTTGCCAAATGGCGCCTGGAGACGCTGGTGCCTTGGAAGCTGAGTGTGAGGAATTGGCAGTTCAAGGATTGGCTCTGACCGCCGCGCCCCACTCCATCCCCTTGAAATGAGAGAAGGACGCCGTTGGGCGCCCTTCCTGCTTTGTCGAACTTCAGGTCCCGTCAGTAGTAGCGCCAATGGTGGCGGTGGCGATGATGCCACCGGTGATAATGGCGCCAGTGATGACCCCGCCAATGCCGATAGTGGCAGATGCGGCGCGGCCCGTAATGGGTCCAGACGACGCGGCAGCGGCGATAGGGATAGTAGTAGCCCGAGGTATAGACCGGCGCGTAATAACTGCGATAGCCGTAGAAGTGCCGGCGGTGATGGTGGAAGTACGGCCGGTAGGCATAGTACGGACGATGATGATAGCCGCCGCCATGGAACACCGGCCGCGGGCCGAATCCGCCATGGAATGCGGGGCCGCCACCGTGGAAGACAGGACGCGGGCCACCGCCGCCGAAGGCATGTCCTCCCCCATGAAACGCGGGGCTGCCGCCGCCATGGAACGCCGGGCCACCGCCTCCGCCGTGAAATCCACCACTGCCGGGATGCCCGCCACCACCGCCGCCATGGCCGCCGGGGCCTCGGACCTGAACGGTCAATACGTCCGAAGGCGTCTGCGTGGCGGAGCCGGCACCGGGACTCACCGGCGACATCGCAAGCGCAGGCCGTCCGGACGCGCCCGCCAAGACAAACAGTGTGGCCGCCGCAAGACTGAGGCGACGAGCAAGACCAGCGCGCTGGTCCTTCATCCTCATCATGGTCCCTTCTCCCTGAATGCTGTGCAACGATGGACCCATGCAGCGCCGATGCTGGTCGTCCGATCGGTGGATTGGCGCACCCCCAACATGAACGTAGAGATAGCGACGTGAATGCGGCATGAATGATGCTCGTCAGTGATGCACGGTGCACACGCATCTGCGGCGTGGCGTCGCGGCAGAGGAGATGCAAGTGAGCCTCTAAGTCGTCCTGCAACTCAGGATCACGGATGCCGACGCAACGGCTCACGTGCTGCTCGTGCGGGGACTTCGCAACTAACGACACGCAGGAAACGCAGCGCGCCTCGCGGACATGGCCTCAATGGTAGAACGGCGTGAACAGAACCAAGGGGCCCGGCGGATAGGCCGGCGTGTAGTCCGTGGGACGGTCGAGATAGTGCGGCACCTCTGCCGTCGAAACCACGAGCTTCGATCGGCGGCCCTGCCGACGCGGGCCAGCATCCGTTACGGTCTGACGCGCCTGCGTAACGGCTGGAGCTGCGGCCACAGGAGCGGTGGCGGCGGAACTTGCGAGCAGCATCGCCACCGTGACAACGCTGATCCCGAGCCAGGTTCTGTTGACTGATGGTTTCATGGCGAACCTCGTTGCCAGCCCCCCATCAACGTACAGGCCCGCAAAGCGGGCCTGTTTGATTTCGGTCATTGTCTCGGTCGGCCGGAAAGCGCGGCTTACCAGCGGCCGTGATGGCGATATCCGTAGTGATGCGGCCGCCAGTGATGACGCGGATGGTAGTAATGCCGAGGATAGTAGTGGCGCCGGGGATGCCAATGGCGGCGGCCGTGCCAATGCGCCTGCGTGGTCTCCTGCGCCGTGCCCTGCTGCACCGCGGTCGCAGCGCCCGGATTGATCAGTGACAGCGCCTGCGCGCGTTCGGCGGGGGCAGCCATCGCGAGAACGGCGCCAACCGCCGCGATGCCCAACAGCTTCATCACAGTCATGAACTTCTCCCTCGATCGCCTGACATCACGTCCGGCACCGTAACTTCCGCCTTGTCAGTTGCCTGAATGGCGGCCGCAGCAGCGCGACGCAGACCAGTCTCGAACGAGCGACGTGAATGGGACATGAAGACCTGCGCAGGAGCAGAATGCCGATATGTCGCGCATGGTTCCGCCGCAGTGCGCGACATATCGGCACTGTGTCCGGACGGTAACATCAGGCAACGTCGCGATCGCGACCGAATCACGTGCGCGCTTGCCGAGCCGATCAGTGCGCGGGACCCAGGAGTCAGCCGCGTCGCCAGACGCAACTCATATGCGGGACGATCACGGTGCCGCTCGGCCGATGCTCCGGAACATAGGTGGCATCGCATACACGAACTGCGTTCGGACCCGGGTTGAAGCGCGGCACCACGTCGGGCTGCCAATGACCCTCGTAGCGCGGATAGATCTGGATTCGTCGTTGCCGGCGCTGTGCGGAGAGATCCGTGCTCACCTCACCCTGCACGGCGCCGCGCGCGCCGGCGGGTTGCTCCGCTTGCGCTGTTGCCGAGATCGAGACCACGACCGCCGCAGCCAGCGCCGCTCCGGCCAGCACCATCGACATCTGCCTCATCTGTTCCCCAACCCCCAATTCGCGCGTCACGGTCGCCGGTTTCATCCCCTGCGTCAACCAGCTCCGCCACACATGTCATAGAACCAAGATGCAAGATGATCAAAGCCGGGCTAGAAGGCGGCAATGTGGACAGATCTGAAAGCCCCCTCGCTCGCCGACATGGAAGTCATGGCGCACGAGATGTTCGAGCGTCTGCCCGAGCATTTTCGCAGGATGTGCGAGGGCGTCATCATCCGGGTCGACGACTTTCCGACCGAGGAGGTGCTCGACGAGATGCAGTCCGAAAGCGAGTTCGACCTGCTCGGCCTGTTCCAGGGCACGGGACTGCCGTTTCGCAGCAACGACGACCTGCCGCGCCTGCCCAACATGATCTGGCTTTATCGCCGACCGATCCTCGACTACTGGGCCGAGCACGACGAGAGTCTTGGGCACATCGTCCGCCACGTCCTGATCCACGAGATCGGCCATCATTTCGGAATGTCCGACGACGACATGGAGGCGATCGAGGCGTCCGTCGACTGACGACCCGGCGAGAGCACCGGGATTTTGACTTTATCCGCCCTGCCGTTCGGGCTAAACAGCGGCCTGCCCGTATTCTCGAAGGTGCCCCGATGGACAAGTTCACCACGCTGGAAGGCGTCGCCGCTCCGCTGAAGATCATCAATGTCGACACCGACATGATCATCCCCAAGCAGTACCTGAAGACCATCAAGCGCACCGGCCTCGGCAAGGGCCTGTTCTCGGAGCAGCGCTACAAGGACGACGGCAGCGAGAACCCGGATTTCGTGCTCAACCAGCCGGCCTATCGCAACGCCAAGATCCTGGTCGCCGGCGACAATTTCGGCTGCGGCTCGAGCCGCGAGCATGCCCCCTGGGCGTTGCTCGATTTCGGCATCCGCTGCGTGATCTCGACCTCGTTCGGCGACATCTTCTACAACAACTGCTTCAAGAACGGCATTCTGCCGATCCGCGTGTCGCAGGCCGACCTCGACAAGCTGTTCGACGACGCCGAGCGCGGCGCCAACGCGACCTTGACGGTCGATCTCGCCAACCAGGAGATCCGCGGCCCCGACGGCGGCACCGTCAAGTTCGACATCGACCCGTTCCGCAAGCATTGCCTGCTCAACGGGCTCGACGACATCGGGCTGACGCTGGAGAAGAAGGCGTCGATCGACAGCTACGAGGCCAAGCTGGCCGAGCGCGCCTGGGCCTGAGGCCCGCCGAAGGATGGTGAGTTCGCGGGCCCCGGACCTCGTCCGGGGCCCTGTTTCGAGAGCAGCCCAGCAGGTCCGCCGTTGACGCGCGTATTGCCCGAGGTCGTCACCTTCTGGCGGGGGCCGCTCGACCGCCTGCGCCAGACCTGCCTGCGCTCGCAGCTCGCCGCCGGCCACAAGGTCACGGCCTACAGCTTCGATCCGCTGCCCGGCCTGCCCGACGGCGTCGGCAATGCCGAGGCCGAGGCGGTCCTGCCTTATGCGTTCTCCGAGCGTCTCAGGCCGCCGCAGCCGGACGGCGGCTGGCGCGATTGGACCACCTTGCAGTTCAGCGACTTCTTCCGGATGCGGCTGATGGCACAGCGCGCCGGCCTCTGGCTCGATGCCGACGTGCTGCTGCTCAGGCCGGTCGAGATCGACCCCGCCGTGCCCTATTTCGCCTGGGAGCGGCCGCGGCAGCTCGGCAACTCCGTGCTCTACCTGCCGCCGGAGGATCCGATCGTCGCCGAGTTCGCCGCGCTGATGGCGCAGGACGCGCTAACGCCGAACTGGCTTTCGCTGCGTCACCGCCTCACCTTTGCGCTGCGCCGCCTGCGCGGCGGCTCCGACCGCCTCTCGGACATCCGCGTCGCCATCTTCGGCCCTGCCGCGCTGACGGCGCTGGCCCGCCGCCATGGCTCGCTGCATCATGCGCTGCCGAAGCGCAGCTTCTACGCGGTGCATGCCGAGCCGAAGGCGTTCTTCGACCCTTCCGACTTCTCCGGATTGATCGCCGATCCCCAAATCATCGGCCTGCACATCTCGCCGAAGGGCCGCGGCGGCGAAGCGCCGATCCCGGGCAGCCTCTATGCCTGGGCGGCCGAGCGATTTGCCCCGCGCTGACCTTTGCAGCCTGCGCAGGACCGATTCGCTGCTTGATCTACCGCAACGTCCGCGCGTCCACCCGGTGATTGATTGCGGGCCATCATCGGAGACGTGTCATGACCGTAGACGCCAAGCCCTATCCGCGGGTTCAGTTCCTGATCGATACGTTCGCGCAATGGCTCCGGCACCGGCGTGAGCTGAGCGAGATCCGGCAGCTCGACCGTGACGATTTCGAGCGCATCGCGATGGACCTGCAGGTCACACCGGCGGATCTCGACGAGCTGGTCCGTCACGGCGAGCACGCCGCCGACGAGTTGCCGCAGATGCTGAAGGCGCTCGGCATCGACGAAGCCGCGCTGGGGCGCGCCGAGCCGCTGGTGCTGCGCGACATGGAGCGCGTCTGCGCCATGTGCAAGGACAAGCCGCGCTGCCATCGCGATCTTGCCGCCGGCACGAGTGCCGAGCACTACGAGGAATACTGCCTCAACGCCCCGACCATCGACCGCCTGGGCAGCGCCGCGGTCAAGCACTGATCGCCGCCTCCCTCCCACCCAGCGGAGCAATGCGATGAGCCTGCCGAATCTGCACCGCAATACCTGGCTCCATGTCGGCGCCGCGATCCTGCTCGCGCTCGGCGCGATGCTGCTGATCCGGCTGCACAATGCCGGCGGCGTGACGCCGGCCGCCGACAGCGTGCAGGCGGGACGCAAACTGGCGGAGGCCTGGTGCAGCACCTGCCACGCCATCGACACCAGCGGGGCGCGAGCCCAAACCACGACCGCCCCCGATTTCGTCGCGGTCGCCAACATGCCGTCGACGACCGAGCTATCGCTCAAGGTGTTCCTGCAGAGCAGCCACCCGACGATGCCGAACGTCATCCTGACCGCCGAGCAGCGCGGCGACCTCGTCAACTACATCCTCAGTCTCCGCCGCATCTGACGCCTCACTTCGCCACCGCCGCGATCGCATCGGCGATCGCGATCGTGCGTCGCGCCATCTCGGCATGCAGCCGCTCGACCATGCGGCCGTCGATCTGGATCGCGCCGCGCGAGGCATTCTCCGGCAGCTCGAACGCGGCGATGATCTTGCGTGCCGCAGCGACCTCGTCGGCGGGCGGTGTGAAGATCGCGTTGCAGGCGTCGATCTGGCCGGGATGGATCAGCGTCTTGCCATCGAAGCCGAGATCGCGGGCCTGGATGCATTCCTGAGCGAATCCGTCGGTGTTGGCGAAATCGCTGTAAGGCCCGTCCAGAATCTCCAGCCCATGGGCGCGCGTCGCCAGGATGCAGTGGCTGATCATCGGCAGCATCGTGAAGCGGCCCGGCAGCATCCGGATGCGAGTCTCACGCGAGATGTCGTTGGGTCCGAACACGAAGCCGGCGAGCCGCGAGCCTTCCTCGTGCACGGTGGCCGCGAGCAGATCGGCATCGAGCACGGCACGCGCCGTCTCGATCATCGCCCATACCTTCAGCGCGGGATCGGCGCCGACCTCGGCCAAGCGATCCGTGACCAGGCGAAGGTCCTCGACGGTCGACACCTTGGGAACGAGGATGCCGTCGGTCGCCGCCTGTCCGGCCATGGCGACGTCGTCGCGCCACCACGTCGTATCCAGGCTGTTGATCCGGATCAGCAGTTCCCGCTTGCCGTAGCCGTCGGCCGCCACCGCCTTGGCGATCTGGTCGCGGGCGGCGGCCTTGGCGTCCGGCGCCACCGAATCCTCGAGATCGAGGATCAGCCCGTCGGCCGGCAGGTTCCGCCCCTTCTCCAGCGCGCGCGCATTGGAGCCGGGCATGAACAGAAGACTGCGGCGCGGGCGGATCATTTCGGCGTTTCCCTTGGTTTATCGACGCGGCCCGCGATACCATTTCGGGGGCCGGCCCGAAAGGCTTGTTCCCGGAAGGCGCATGTGTTTAGGCAAGGCCCATGATCTCGTTTCCGCAACGCCTGCTCGAAGGCTATCGCGCCTTCGCCACCCAACGCCTGCCGACCGAACAGAGCCGTTACCTCGAGCTCTCGGAGCGCGGCCAGTCGCCCGAAGTAATGGTGATCGGTTGCTGCGACTCGCGCGTCTCGCCCGAGGTGATCTTCGACGTCGGTCCCGGCGAATTGTTCGTGCTGCGCAACATCGCCAACCTGGTGCCGATCTATCAGCCGGACGCCAACGCGCACGGCGTGTCCGCGGCGCTGGAATATGCCGTCACCGTGCTGAAGGTGAAGCACATCGTCATCCTGGGCCACGCCCAGTGCGGCGGCATCCGCGCCTTCGTCGACAAGGCGGCGCCGCTGTCCCCGGGCGACTTCATCGGCCGCTGGATGTCGATGTTCATCAAGCCCGGCGAGGTCGTCGAACAGCGCACGCATGAGAGTTTCCAGGACTTCGTCACCCGGATCGAGAAGGCCGCGGTGTTCCGCAGCCTCGAGAACCTGATGACCTTCCCATTCGTGCGCAGCCGCGTCGAGGCCGGTGATTTGCAGCTCCACGGCGCCTATTTCGGCGTCTCCGAGGGCTCGCTGTTCGTGCTCGACAAGGCCAGCAAGGAATTCAAGAGTGCGCGCATCGCCGAGTAGCGAAGAGGGGGCAGCGAATAGCTGGGATCTCCATTCGCGGCTCGCCATTCGCTACTCGCCTCTCGTCAATGGTCACCCGACCAGCGGTCCGACAGCGCCAACATCAGGGTCGACACCACGAAGGTCATGTGCACGCCGACCAGCCAGGCGAGCTTGGTCGAGTCGTAGCCGGCGTCGAGATTCATGAACGCCTTCAAGAGCTGGATCGCCGAGATCGCGACGATCGAGGCGAGCAGCTTCTGCTTCAGTCCGGCGAAGTCGACCTTGGTCATCCATTCCGGCCAGTCGGGATGGCCGCCGGGATCGATGCGCGAGACGAAGTTCTCATAGCCGGAGAACACCACGATCAGCACCAGGTTGCCGGTCAGGCAGACGTCGATCAGGCTGAGCACGCCTAGGATGATGTCGCTCTCCTTGGCGGTCGGCAGATGGACGATGTTCTCCCACAGCAGCAGCACGAACTTGAACAGCAGGACGACCAGGCTGACGACGAGGCCGACATAGAACGGCGCCATCAGCCAGCGGCTCTTGAACAGGAAGCCTTCGAGCCCGCGCTCGAGCGGACCCGGCGCGTGCCTGGCGGCGTCCGGCGTCGTCTTCTCGCTCATTGCGTTCCGCGCCTCACCCTGACGACGTCTCCGCTCAGGCCGCTTTCTTCTTGGCCGTGATCAGCTTGCGGTTGATCAGGACCTCCGCGATCTGGATCGCGTTCAGCGCCGCGCCCTTGCGCAGATTGTCGGACACGCACCAGAAGGCGAGGCCGTTCTCGACCGTGCCGTCCTCGCGGATGCGGCTGATATAGGTCGCGTCCTCGCCGGCCGCCTCATAGGGCGTCACGTAGCCGCCCGGCTCGTGCTTGTCGATGACGAGGCAGCCCGGCGCATTGCGCAGGATGTTGCGGGCCTCGTCCGCCGAGATCGGATTCTCGAACTCGACATTGACGGCTTCGGAGTGACCGACGAACACCGGCACGCGCACGCAGGTCGCGGTCAGCTTGATCTTCGGATCCAGGATCTTCTTGGTCTCCATCATCATCTTCCACTCTTCCTTGGTGAAGCCGTCTTCCATGAAGACGTCGATCTGCGGAATGACGTTGAAGGCGATGCGCTTAGGAAACTTCTTATTGACCAGCTCGTCGTTGGTGTAGACGGCCTTGGTCTGCGAGAACAATTCGTCCATCGCATCCTTGCCGGCGCCGGACACCGACTGATAGGTCGACACCACGACGCGCTTGATCTTGGCCTTGTCGTGCAGCGGCTTCAGCGCGACGACGAGCTGGGCGGTCGAGCAGTTCGGGTTGGCGATGATGTTCTTCTTGTTGAAGCCGGCGGCTGCGTCGGCATTCACCTCCGGCACGATCAGCGGCACGTCGGGATCCATGCGCCAAGCCGACGAGTTGTCGATCACGACAGCGCCGGCGGCGCCGATCTTGGGCGACCACTCCTTCGACACCGAACCGCCGGCCGACATCAGGCAGATGTCGACATCGGCAAAATCGTAGTGCTCGAGCGCTTTGACCTTCAACGTGCGGTCGCCATAGGACACCTCGACGCCGACGCTGCGGCGTGAGGCCAGCGCGACGACCTCGTCCGCCGGGAATTGCCGCTCGTCGAGAATATTGAGCATTTCCCGTCCGACATTGCCGGTCGCGCCGACCACTGCGACTTTGTAACCCATCGTTCACTCTCCGAAGAAATTTGGCCGGCCGCGCGTGTCAGCGGAAACCGAAGCGGCAGCGCTTCTATGCGAGAAACGTCCCTGACACAACGTTACCACGATGTCTCGCATCCGATGCAGTCCGATTCGGCCAGAACAGCCGCAGCGCCCCGATCCGCGTCCGTCCTGCAGGGGCTCCAGGGCTTCGCGGACGAGGTCTGCGGCACCTTTGCGCGCCTGTTCGCCTATGTGGGGGCTCTGGCGCTGATCGCCATGCTCGGGGTGGCCGGCTGGAATCATCTCGACGACGGCGACGCTTTGCCCGGCCGTGCCGGCTGGACCTTGGCCGACGCCGCAGTGCCGGCGTTCTCGCTTCGTCTCACCGACCAGCCCGACAGGACCGCCACCTACACCGTGCTCATCCACCCGGAAGGCGGCCGCAAGGACGTGTTGCGCTGGGGCGAACCCGCCGATCGCCCCGCTGCCGAGCTCGAGGTCTACCGGTTCGGACCGGAGCGCGATGCAAGGCGTGATCCCCGGGCCGATCTGGCGGCCCGGATGGGGCGCAACTCCGCCTCCGAGCTCGAGACCGCCGGCGTGATCGACAGCCGGTTCGGCCCCGTCAGTCTGGTTCGCCGGGCCGGGGCTCCCGAGGGCGCCGGAGCCTGCCTCGGCTTTCTCAAGACCATCGCCGAGCCGAGCTTGCGGATCTCCGGCTGGTCGTGCCAGGGCGTGACGATGCCGATGCGCCGCGCCATGGTCGGGTGCATGCTCAACCGGCTGACCCTGCTGGCGCCCGAGCAGCACCGGGCCCTGAGCCAGCTGTTCATGGGGTCCGATCAGCGGCGCGGCGGCTGCGACGAACCCGCCATCGCCACCGGCAGCGCTGATTGGGTGACGTCGACCGCCAATCCGAGGCTGCGCGGCGCCTTGTGAATGTCTGCCTGCGTCCGGATGTTGCTGGGCGTGACCGCATCCTATTCGACCCGTCAAACCCACGGGCAAGTGACGGATATTGATGCAACTTTCCCGCCACAGCAGGGATTTATCTTGCCCGTCGCCGCGGGAATGACCTTGTGATGCCACAGCCGACCCAGATATTGTGCGGGCCAAATCATGCGCATGGCGAGCGCCCGCCCCTTTTGGCGCGAGGAAGAGGACGTGATGATCGAATTTCCTGCTGCGACCCGGGTCATGGCCTTGGCGGTGATCGCCGCGACGGGCCTTGCCGTCACGTCTCTTGCCGCCACCTCGGCGGATGCCGCCACCACCAAGCGCCGCGTGACGACCACCTATAGCAGCGGCAATCCGAACTATTCCTACCAGTCCGGCCCGCGCACCCGCATCTACATCACCCGCCGCTCGTTCCTCGACGGCGGCACCGAGGTGCTCCCGGGCGACCGCAAGTTCTCGGATTACGCGTTCCCGCCGGCCGTCGGCTATCCGTCGTTCGCCCGCGAGAACCTGAACCGCCCGATCGACCGTCAGCCGCTGATGGCGCCGTCCGATCTCGGTGGCTATCCGACCCGGATTCCGATCCCCTACTGAGGGCGGCCGCATCGTCAGATCATCAAGGCCGGGCCCCGCCCGGCTTTTTGTTGTTTTGCCGCGCTGACGTTCCATCGCGTCGTCATCGATCATGAGCTGGTCACTGCTCGATTTCGAACGTGTGAGACGACCGTTCGGAGACATGGCTGACACATCGCTACACGCCGATGGAGGCCAGCCCGTTCCCACCCCTCAGTGTCACCCCGGCGAACGCCGGATCCATAACCACCGGCCGGCATGCCCCCCCGGTCTCATCGCTCCAGCGTGCCTCACACCCATGTCGGGGAGTCTGGGTCCCTGCGTTCACCGGGACGACACCGGAATTTTCGGCACGACTGGTCATCCTCGCACCCGCTTTCGCGTCCGAGTCTTTACTCGTCTGATCGCCCTCTCCTTGCAGAGGGCGCAGGGAAGGCCGGGCCTCGGCTGAGGCCCGTGGCCCCCGTGCGGAAAAAATGCACGGGGCAGGAACCACAGGTACAGCCGGATCGACCCGGCCTTCCCTGCGCGATGGTTTTCACGCTTACTCTACGCTCTCCCCGGTGTCCGGCCTGTTAGCCACCGTCGTCGTCGGGATCATCGCCCTTCCGACTTGGCGCCAGCATCGGGGCGCCAGGACCACGCAGCTTCACGTCCGCAAGAGCCTCGTTCGTCCGCATGTCCCTAGGACATGCTGCGAGCCCTCGCGGCCACCGCATTCCCGCCTCACGCCTCGTGACGATCGCGAAACGTCCCTCGCAAGCGAAGCGGGATGGAGGGAGAAGACCATGGATTCTGGAAAAACGAAAGTGGAATTCTTGGCGGAGGCCGACTGATCAAGCGGAGGAGATTGAAATCGCTGGCGAAATAAGTTCTTCGCCGCGGAGGGAATAGAGCCACGGGACGACCGGCAACCTCCGTCAATCGCCATCGATCGCACCCGAGAGCTGATCTGATTTGCCCGACGAGCAGTCGCGACAAGCAAGCGTGCGAGTTGGCTACTCCGTCATGCCCGGGCTTCTCCCAGGCATCCACGTCCTTCCCAGGATGCCTCGCGACGTGGATGGCCGGGACGAGCCCGGCCATGACGACGCGGAGATGGACCGCCGCAAACTCAGATCATCATATGCGATCGCCCGGCCCGACCTCGCACCGGTCTCAATCGTAAAGCACAGCCGCGATCTTCGGGTCGGTGATGTTGGACTTGTCGTACCAATAGAAGCCGGTGTCGGTGACCTTCGGCAGCTTCTCGCCCTTCAACGCCTTGACCGCTGACTCCACGGTGCAACTGCCGATGCCGATCGGGTTCTGGGTGATGGCGCCGGCCATCTCGCCCGACATGATCGCGGCCTTCTGCTGCTTGCCGGAATCGTAGCCGATCACGACGATCTTCTTCTTCATCTCCTTGACGCCGTTGAGCACGCCGATCGCCGAGCCCTCATTGGCGCCGAAGATGCCCTTGAGGTTCGGATTGGCCTGCAGGATCGACTTGGTGATCTCGGTCGATTTGAGCTGATCGCCGCCGCCATACTGCACGCTGACGATCTTGATGTTCGGATGCTTGTCCTTGATGCGCTTGAGGAAGCCGTCGCGACGGTCGATGCCGGTGCGGCTGGTCTGGTCGTGCACGACCACGGCGACGTCGCCGGCATCGCCGATCATGTCGGCCATCTTGTCAGCGGCGAGGCCCGCCGCGGCGAGGTTGTCGGTGGTGCAGGTGGTCAGCGGAATGTCGCTGTCGACGCCGGAGTCGAAGGCGATCACCGGGATCTTGGCGGCTTGCGCCTTCTTCAGGAGCGGAATGGCGGCCTTGGAATCGAGCGCGGCGAAGCCGATCGCCTGCGGCTTCTTGGCGAGCGCCGCGGAGAGCATGTCGATCTGCTTGTCGACCATGGCCTCGGTTTCCGGTCCTTCGAAGCTGATCTTGACGTTGGCGGCCTTCGCGGCCTGCTCGGCGCCGAGCTTCACCGCCTGCCAGAACTGGTGCTGGAAGCCCTTGGAGACGAGGGGGATGTAGACATCATCGGCACGCGCGCTCGCGGACACTCCCGCGACCATGAGGGCGCCGAGCGCGACGCCGAGGAGATGCTTGCTCAACATTGGTGCTTCCTCTGCTCTCTTCAGTGACCTTGTCGTTACAGTGATGATCGTGGTCGTCGCCGCTCGCTGTCGGCGGGCAGCGCAGTCTTCAGCGCGACGTCGGAGCGGTGCTGGTCGCTGGTCCTCCTTGAAGGGTCAGGCGCGGTTTCGACGGAGCATGTCGGCGTAAACAGCGAGAATGATGATGACCCCGGTGACGACGAATTGCCATTCCTGGGCCACCGAGAGGATGCGCAAGCCGTTGGTCAGAACGCTCATGATGAAGGCCCCGATGATGGTGCCGAGAATGGTGCCGGTGCCGCCGCTCAGCGACGTGCCGCCGATCACGACGGCAGCGATCGCATCGAGCTCATAGCCCTGGCCGAGCGCCGGCTGGGCGGAATTGATGCGCGACGCGATCAGCAGTCCCGCGACTCCGCAGATGGCGCCGCCGAGGCCGTAGATGATGATCTTCCAGCGGTCGACATTGACGCCGGAGAGCCGCACCGCCTCCTCGTTGCTGCCTATCGCGAAAGTGTAGCGGCCGAGCGCGGTGCGGTTGAGAACGACGGAGGCCAGCACCGCCATCACGAACAGGATCAGGGCTGCATTGGGAATCGGCAGCGCCGGCACGAGCGTGCCGAGCAGCGAGTCCTGCGAGATCATCGAGAAGTTCTCGGTGTTGGTGAAATAGATCGGCTTGCTGCCGGAGACGACCAGGGCCAGCCCCTTCAGCACCAGCATCATGCCGAGCGTCGCGATGAACGGCGGCACCTTCATCTTGGTGATGACCGTGCCCGACAGCGCGCCGCTGAGCGCGCCGGTCACGATCGCCGCGACGATGCCGGTCCACATCGGCAGCTCCCAATAGGTGAGGAACACGCCGGCCATCACCGCGCAGAAGGTCATCAGCGTGCCGACCGACAGATCGATGCCGGCGGTGATGATCACGAAGGTCGAGGCGATCGCCAGCACGCCGTTGACCGCGGTCGCCTGCAGGATGTTGATCATGTTGTCGGTCTGCATGAACGCCGGCGAGGCGAAGCTGAAATAGGCCAGCAGCAGCACGAGGCTCGCGAACGCCAGCAGCTTCTGCAGCGCTGCAGGCCCGAGCAGACGGCGCCGCAGCGCGGCCATCGCGCCGCTCGGCGCGAGGCCATCCTTGACCTGATCCTTGACCAATGCGGGGTCGCTCATGCCGTCAGCCTGCCTTCATGGTTTCGCGCTGGGTGGCCAGATGCATGATCCGCTCCTGCGTGGCCTCGTCCGGCGACAATTCGCCGGTGATGCGGCCCTCGCACATCACGACGATGCGATCGCTCATCCTGATCACCTCGGGAAGCTCCGAGGAAATCATGACGATCGCCTTGCCCTGGTCGGCCAGCGCGCGCAGCAGGCGGTAGATCTCGTTCTTGGCGCCGATGTCGATGCCGCGCGTCGGCTCGTCGAAGAACAGGATGTCGCAATCGCGATCGAGCCATTTGGCGATCACGATCTTCTGCTGGTTGCCGCCGGATAGCAGGCGAACCTGCTGCGACGCCGAAGGCGTGCGGATGTTCAGCATCCGGATGAAGCGGCCGGCGGTGTCGCGGATCGCGCGCTTCCTGAGCATGAACTTCATTGCAAGGTAGTTCGCGAGGTTCGACATCACGACGTTGGACTCGACGTCCATGCCGGTGGCGAGGCCGAAGCGCTTGCGGTCCTCGGAGAGATAGCCGATGCCGTGGGCGACCGCATGCGCCGGCGAGCGGATCGTCACCTTGCGATTGTCGACGAGAATATCCCCGGACGGAACGGCGTCGGCGCCGAAGATCGCGCGCGCGACCTCGGTGCGGCCGGCCCCCATCAGGCCGGCAAAGCCGAGGATCTCGCCCTTGCGCAGGGTGAAGCTGACGTCGCGGACCAGCGGCCCGCAGTTGAGCCCGCGCACCTCCAGCGCGATCGCGCCGACGGGCTGCGTGCCCGCGACGCGGGCGTCGCCCAAGGTGCGGCCCACCATCATGCCGATGATGGTCTCGATCGTGGTGGTCTCGGCCGGCACCGTCGCGACATACTCGCCGTCGCGCAGCACGGTGACGCGATCGGCGATCTGCTTCAGCTCGTCCATCTTGTGGGAGATGTAGACGATGCCGACGCCGCGTGCCTTCAAGGCGCGGATCATCTTGAACAGCTCGGCGATCTCGCGATCGTTCAGCGCGGCGGTCGGCTCGTCCATGATCAGGACGCGCGAGTTGAAGGACAGCGCCTTGGCGATCTCCACCATCTGCTGCCTGGCCACCGTCAGCCCGCCGACTGTCGTGCGCGGGTCGATCGACAGATTGAGCTGGGCAAGCAGCTCGGCCGCCTGCCGGTTGAGCCTGTCCTCATCGAGCAGCAGCCCGAACGCCTTCATCGGCTCGCGCCCGATGAAGATGTTCTGCGCCACCGTGAGGTGGTTCATCAGTTGCAGCTCCTGATGAATGATGCCGATGCCGGCGGCCTGCGCCTCGCGCGGTCCTGGAAAATCGACGCTGGCGCCGTCGTAGATGATCTCGCCGGAGTCCTTGCGGTAGACGCCGGCGAGGATCTTCATCAGGGTCGACTTGCCGGCGCCGTTCTCGCCCATCACGGCATGGACCTCGCCGGCGCGCAGCTCGAACCTGACATTGTGCAGCGCCCGGACGCCGGGGAAGCTCTTGCACAGCCCGTGAACGGAGATGAGCGGCGCAGTCATGCGTCAGCGTTTGTGGTGAGGGAGGTTGCGTACAATCGCCACGGGGCGGTGGTCGCGACATTGGCGACGACACCATGCACGGCGAGCGACATATCGCATCGCAAGCGCGATCACATTCATCCTCCCCAGCCTTCGCACGCATCATGTCGAACGCGTGCGAGCCCGCGTCCATTCAATGGCGCGGCGTTGGGGTCAGGCTATTCATCCGGGGATGAAAGTCTATAGGTAAAATCGACAGGCCTTGCGATGCGCCTGCAGGACGCGACCGCGGAATAGCGACGACGCGCCCGGTGGCGCGATCGAACACGTCGTGCGTTGAATTTGCGCTATCTCGACAACGACGGTGAGCCCCCCCTCCCCCTTGCGGGGAGGGGTCGGGGGTGGGGGTCCCCGGGCGATACTTGATGTGATGAGTTCGGGTCGAGACGTGCAACGACGAAAAGTAATCGTCTGGGCAGGTGAGACGGTGCCTCAAGCGGGGCTCACTGGGTGTGGACCCCCACCCCCGACCCCTCCCCGCAAGGGGGAGGGGAGTGCACCTTCGGCGCGGCGGAACCTCGGCTCCGACTACGCCGTGAGCTTCTCCAGCTCCTTGATGATCGCCTCACCCATCTGCGCGGTCGAGGCCGGGGTCGAGCCTTCGGCCTTGATGTCGGCGGTGCGCAGGCCCGAGGCGAGCACGGCGGCGATGGCGGCGTCGAGCTTGTCGGCGAGCGCGCCCATGTCGAAGGAGTAGCGCAGCGCCATGCCGAACGACGTCAGCATCGCGATCGGGTTGGCGAGACCCTTGCCGGCAATGTCCGGCGCCGAGCCGTGCACCGGCTCGTACAGCGCGCGGCGCTTGTGGGTCTTGGCGTCGACCTCGCCGAGCGAAGCCGACGGCAGCATGCCGAGCGATCCCGTCAGCATCGCCGCGATGTCCGAGAGCATGTCGCCGAACAGGTTGTCGGTGACGATGACGTCGAACATCTTCGGATACTTGACCAGATTCATGCCGCCGGAATCGGCGAGCTGGTGCTCGAGCGTGACGTCCTTGTATTCGCGATTGTGGACCGCGGTGACGACCTCGTTCCAGAGCACGCCCGACTTCATGACGTTGCGCTTCTCCATCGACGTCACCTTGTTGCGGCGCTTGCGCGCGAGGTCGAAGGCGACGCGGGCGATGCGCTCGATCTCATAGGTGTCGTAGACCTGGGTATCGACGGCGCGCTTCTGGCCATTGCCGAGATCGGTGATGGTCTTGGGCTCGCCGAAATACACGCCGCCGGTGAGCTCGCGCACGATCATGATGTCGAGGCCCTCGACGATCTCGCGCTTCAGGCTGGAGGCATCGGCGAGCGCCGGATAGCACACGGCCGGACGCAGATTGGCGAACAGACCGAGATCCTTGCGCAGGCGCAGCAGGCCCGCCTCGGGGCGGACCTCGTAGGGAACGCCGTCCCACTTCGGACCGCCGACGGCGCCGAAGATGATGGCATCCGCCGCCTTGGCCTTGTCCATGTCGGCTTCCGAGATCGACGCGCCGTGGGCGTCATAGGCGGCGCCGCCGACCAGACCCTCCTCGGTCTCGAACGAGGCCAGCCCCTTGGCGTTGAGCCAGCCGATCAGCCGCTTCACCTCGGCCATCACTTCAGGGCCGATGCCGTCGCCGGGCAGCAAAAGGAGCTTCTGGGTCGCCATGGTCGTTGTCCTCACGGGGCTTGTCATGCCGGGGCCTGAGCCCGGACATCCGTCATCTTTTGGTTGGATTGCCGGCTCGCCCCGATGGGTCGGGGACAGCAGCCCGGCAATGACGAGAGTTGCAAAATCGGCGGAGTGCTAAAGCGCTCCTGCGCGGTTGGCAAGCCACCATTGCCGCCGCCCGCCTTCTGTCGCGCCGGGCAAGGCTGTACTGTGCTCGAAACTGGCGGCCGAGCAGCATGATTTGCCGGATATGCGCCACGCCGGAGCATGTCTTGCCGATCTCCCGTTCCGATCCGCCGCCGGCCCACCCGGCGCTGACCAACCTCACGCTGTCGCTCGGTCCCATCATCGGTCTCGGCATCGGCCGCTTCGCCTATGCGCTGGTGCTGCCGGACATGCGCGACACGCTGCACTGGTCGTATTCGGCGGCGGGTTTCATGAACACGGTGAACGCCGCCGGCTATCTGATCGGGGCGTTGATCGCCGCGCAGACGGCCCGGCGGTTCGGCGGGCTGACCGCGGTGCGCGGCGGCACGCTGGCGGCTTTGGTCTCTCTCGTCGTCTGCGCCATGACGGGCGACTTCATTGCGCTCAGCCTGGCGCGGCTCGTGACCGGCATCGGCGCCGGCGTGGCGCTGGTGGCCGGCGGCGCGGTGGCGGCGCGGGTCGCCTTGGCGCGGCCGGCGCAGGCGAGCTTCGTGCTGAGCCTGTTCTATGCCGGGCCGCCGCTCGGCATCGTCATCTCAGGCCTGATCGCGCCGTTCGTGCTGCAGGCGTTCGGGCCCGGCTCATGGTGGATCGTGTGGGCGGTGCTCGCAGGCGCCGGCGCAATGCTGATCGTGCCGCTGCTGCTGATGCGGCTTCCAGCGAACGCCGCCATGCCGGAGACGCGCGCGGACCGCGTCTCGCTGCGGCCGATGGCGATCTATCTGTTCGGCTACTTCCTCTATGGCGCGGGCTACATCGCCTATCTTACCTTCATGATTGCCTATGTCCGCGACCTCGGCGGCGGCGCCGCGGCGCAATCCGGCTTCTGGTGCCTCATTGGCCTCGCCGGCTTCACCACGCCCTGGGTGTGGCGGCGCGTGCTGGCGCTCGATCGCGGCGGCTGGCCCACCGCCCTCATCCTCACCATCAACGCGATCGGCGCCGCCCTGCCCTCGCTCAGCCATTCGCCCGTCATGCTGACCTTGTCGGCCGCAGTGTTCGGCATCGCGTTCTCGACGGTCACGACCGCGACGACGGCCTTCGTGCGCTTCAACCTGCCGCAAGCCGCTTGGCCGCGCGCGATCGCGGCGCTGACCATCTCGTTCGGCGTCGGCCAGACGTTGGGTCCGTTCGCGGTCGGCGCGATCACCGATGCGATGGGGAGCCTGACCTATGCGTTGAATGTGTCGGCGGCGCTGTTGCTGTTGGGCGCGGCAATGGCGGCGCTGCAGGGTAAGTTGAAGCGCGCCGATCGAGCCTGATCGACGGTGTCGTCCCTGCGAACGCAGGGACCCCTACCGCGGACGCTATCGAGGGATCTGGCTGGTAGTTGCCTGCCTCATCACGGCCGGTGGTTATGGGTCCCTGCGTTCGCAGGGACGACAGCGGAGATTGCGGCCGCCATCCGGGCTCGATTGGCGGGAGATCAGCTCCCGCTGAACGAATTGTACCCCTGGTCCTCCCAGTAGCCGCCCTTGTAGTCGTTGGTGACTTCCATCGCGACGACGTATTTGGGGTTCTTGAAGCCGAGCTTGGTGGGCACGCGGATCTTCATCGGGTAGCCGTAGGCGCGCGGCAGGATCTGGTCGGCGAACTTGAAGGTCATCTGGGTCTGCGGATGCAGCGCGGTGCGCATGTCCAGAGGCGAGTTGTAGCCGTCCTTGTCGGCGCAGTTGAACCAGACATATTTCGCACTGATATCCGCGCCGATCAGCTTGAGGAAGTCGCGCAGCGGCGTGCCGGTCCAGGAGCCGATCGCGCTCCAGCCCTCGACGCAGATGTGGCGCGTGATCTGCGTCACCTGGGGCAGCGCGTGTAGCTCGTCGAGCGTCCACGACTTCTTGTTGTCGACGAGGCCGCGCACCTCGAGCTTCCAGTCGGCGGCGTCGATCTCCGGCGCCTCGTCGAGCGTGTAGTAGGCATTGAACGGGAACGGCTTGGTGATCGCGCTCTCCGGGAAGGTCGGCGCCAGCGCATCCGGATTGAACATCCAGGCCTGCACCGCGTCGTTGAACTTCGAGACCTTCTTGAGCAGCTCCTCGGCGGTGTCGCCGTCGACGACGTCGCAGCCGGCGAGCAAGGTCAGCGCGCCGAGGCTGGCGCCGCCGGTGATGAAGCGGCGCCGCGTGAGATCGGGCATCACCTTCAGCGAGTCCTTGATCAGGAGCCGCTTGTCGACGCCGGGGATGAGGAACGGACGTTTCGCCATGGTTGTCTCTCCTCTCAGCGGCCGATGATCATCGCGCGCAGGCTCTTCGGCACCAACAGCGCGAGCAGGATGTGGATCACCAGGAAGGCGCAGATCAGCGCCATGCAGACGAAATGGACGTAGCGCGCCGCCGGATAGTCGCCGAACAGGCTCACCAGCCAGTGCAGCTGCACCGGCTTCCACATCGACAGGCCCGTGAGCACGACGACGATGCCGACGCAGATGATGCCGAGATAGAGCAGCTTCTGCACCGCGTTGTAGACGGTGAGGTCGTCATGGGCGAGCTTGAAGGTCAGCGCGGCCTTGAGGTCGGCGACGACGGACGCCGGCGAAATCGGCAACAGCTTGCGGCGGAACCGGCCGGTGGCCAGACCGGTGACGAGATAGGCGAGGCCGTTCAGCATCAGCAGCCACATCGCCGCGAAATGCCACAGCAGCGCGCCGCCGAGCCAGCCGCCGAGCGTGAAGCTGCGGTCGAAGCGGAAGTCGAACAGCGGCGAGGCATTGTAGATCTGCCAGCCCGACATGATCATCATGATCATCGCGACGGCGTTGATCCAATGCATGACGCGCACCCAGGCCGGCTGAACGACCTTGGTCGCGACTCCGGTTACAGGTCCCCCGGTCGCCGCGAGGGTGGAGGGGGCGCTGGTGGTGGCGCTCGTCATGGCGGTCGGCTCCGTCGCTTGCATTCGTCACGCCAATTATACGCCGGCTCGGCGGGCTCCGTTACACCGCGGCGCCGATCAAAACGATACGCAGAAACTATCGCGTTCACAAAAAAGCGAGCCGGGGGGTGGCCCGGCTCGCTCCTGGTCACATCCGCGAGGAGGAGGAGGAAGAAACGGATGTGTCCGGTGTCGCGCCGGGCCTCAGGACGCCGGCATCAGCACGGTGTCGACCACGTGGATGACGCCGTTCGACTGGTTGACGTTCGGGATCGTCACCATCGAGGTGCCGCCCTTGGCGTCAACGATCATGACATTCTTGCCCTCGCGCTTGACGGTGAGCTGCTCGCCCTCGACCGTCTTCAGCATCTGGCCGTCCTTCAGGTCGGACGCCTCGAGCTTGCCGGGCACGACGTGATAGGTGAGGATCTTGGTCAGCGTCGCCTTGTTCTCCGGTTTGACGAGGCTGTCGACGGTGCCGGCCGGCAGCTTGCCGAACGCGGTATTGGTCGGCGCGAACACCGTGAACGGACCCTTGCCTTCCAGCGTCGGCACGAGGCCGGCGGCCTTCACCGCGGCGACCAGCGTCGTATGATCCTTCGAGTTGACCGCGTTCTGCACGATGTTCTTGGACGGATACATCGCCGCGCCTCCGACCATCACGGTCTTCTCCTCGGCGCTGGCGGGCGCGACAAAGGTCGAGGTCAGCGACAGCGCGCTGAAGGCGGCGGCAGCGAGAAAGGCAATGCGCTTGGACATGGGTAGCTCCCTATGAAAGGCGGCGGCAGAGCCGCGTGATGAGTTCGACTGCGACACCGATGCTGATCTTGAGCGGATGCGCTCTTGCATCGTGTCAGGCCGAGCTACGCCGCGTTCGGAAGCGAGTTTCGGCGCATAATTTAACGTGATCCGTGAAACCTGCGGCGATCGAGATCGTCTCGCCGACTCATTGAACGAGATCCGCGCCGCAATGTCGCAGCCTGCTGCGAACTGATCAGCTCTCTGTCGGTCATTGGCCGACGCCGATGACCGATCATCGTCGCCATTAACTACAATGCGAGCCGAGCTCGGCCGAACCTGCCGAAAACATTGCGAGTAAGACTTTCTTAAGGTTGATTGGTCGGCACGGCGCCGGCTGCGGGAAGGGGATGTCCTGCACTGTCCGGCGCGATCGGCGGGGGTTTCCTACAGTGAACAGAACGATCTGGATTGCGGGGTTCTGCCTCGTGATAATCTGCTGCTTGCTTGCAACGAAGATGGTGCTTGCCGCGGTATCGCCCGGCGACATCGCGGGCGAAGCGACGTCGTCGCTGATCCGCGAGCCCATTCCCGGCGTTGATACGTTGAACGAGTCCGATCGCAGTTTCGAAACACCGCCGCTCGATCTCAACGAAGGCGCACGGCTGCCGCTGCTCTCGCGGGCCGTGCGCGCGGAGGGACGTGGTGCGTCGGCTGCCCACCGCGCCAAGCCGGCCAGCAAGTCGACCGTGCTGCGGCCGGCCAAGCGCGAGGCCGCGCCGGTGAAGAGCGCGGCGGCGCCGTGCCGGCAGCTCGATCCGATCGCCCGCTTCCTTGCGTCGGCGAAGATCGGGCCGCGCTGCCAGGCTTGATGAATTGCGGCGTCAGGCCGAGACCGCCGTCACCACCTGCGCCAGCAATTGCTCGCGCCGCGTCTGCGAGCGCTGGCCCTTCATGGTGGCGGCGAAGCGTTCGAGGATGCCGTCCTCGAACGCCGTAACGATGGTGTCGTGCACGTAGCTCTTGCGGCAGATCGCCGGCGTGTTGGTGAGCTCGTCGGCGGCGGCGCGGATCGCTTCCAGGATCTGCTTCTTGCGGCCGCGCGCGCTCGCCGCCGGCGTGATCCTCGACAAGGTCTCCAGCGCCACGGCCGAGGCCATCAGCGTGCGGAAATCCTTCAGTGAGATCTTGATGCCGGCGATCTCACGCAGGAAGGCGTTGACCTGTGTGGTCGAGACCGCGCGCACCACGCCCTGGGCGTCGCGGTATTGGAACATGCGACGGCCGGGCACGCCGCGCAAAATGCCGACGGCCCGCACCAGCTTGGCGGCGTCGCATTCCTTGCGCACGGCCTTGCCGCCCTTGGCCTTGAAGGTCAGCACCAGGGAGTCATCCTCGAGCGTGACGTTCGACTTCAACAGTGTGGTGGCGCCGCGCGTGCCGTTCAGCCGGGCATAGGACTCGTTGCCGGGGCGAATGGCCGTGCGCGCGATCAGCTCGATGACAGCAGCGAGCGCGAACTCGCGCGTCGGCTGGTCGCCGGCGAGATGTTTCGACACCGCGCGACGGATGCGCGGCAGCGCGCCGACCAGCTTGGCGAGGCGATGCGCCTTGCGATGCTCGCGCACCTTCTCCCAGTCGGCGTGATAGCGGTATTGCAGCCGGCCGGCGGCATCGACGCCAACCGCCTGCAGATGCAGGTTCGGATCGGGGGCGTAGCGCACCTCGCGATAGGCCGGCGGCACCGCCATCGCATGCAGGCGGCGGATGGTGCCGGCGTGGCGGATCGGGGTGCCGTTGGCGCGGATGAAGGTATAGCTCTTGCCCCGCCTGATGCGGCGGATGGTCAGCGCGGTCTGGTCGCCGAGCTTCAGCCCGATGCGCTTGGCGAGCTCCTCGACCGAGGTCTTGGCATTGCCTTGCGCGTCGGCGGTCTTGGCGTGGGCCAGATCCTTCAAGCTCAGCTTGCGGCGCGGCGGCTTGGGCGGCCACTGGCCCAGCGCTTTCGCGAGCGCGACCTCGGGATCGGCCGGGCCGACCCGCGGGCTCTCGAAATTCTGCTGGTCCATCATTGCTTTAGACGCCCTGCCGTCGTTTTCATCCGCTCAATGCCCCGGAGTCCGGTTTGGTTCCGGCCGGGTTATCCACAGCTTCAAGGCGATTTAGGGCGTGACGGGCCGGATAGCGAGTCCCAAATTTTGGGCAAAGCGGTTTCAAAATACCGGTACCCGCCCCGATTCCGGGTAACCTTGATGCTGCAGACTGTAGCGATCTCCGAGGCGCGGCCGGCGCACGCAACCTCCGCGCACAATTCTTTGATCCTGCTCAGACCGCCTCCCCGCCGAAGGTCCTACTTGTCTTGCCTTGTCGCCGCCGGTTACGCGGACGCATAGTGGGAACAACGATGGCCTGCGCGGGATCGACGGCAGGCCGCATGTGGAGGGTGTGAAATGTCCGAGAAGATCTACGACGTTCCGGCCGAGTGGGCGAAACGCGCCTTTGTCGACGACGCGAAGTACCAGGAGATGTACGCGCGCTCGATCAAGGACCCCAACGGCTTCTGGGCCGAGCAGGCCAGGCGCGTCGATTGGGTCAAGGCGCCGACGAGAATCGAGAACGTCTCCTACGCACCCGGCAACATCTCGATCAAATGGTTCGAGGACGGCGTCCTCAACGCCGCCTATAACTGCATCGACCGCCATCTCGCCACCCGCGGCGACCAGACCGCGATCATCTGGGAAGGCGACGACCCCTCGCAGTCGAAGCACATCACCTATCGCGAGCTGCACGACGAGGTGTGCAGGATGGCCAACATCCTGCGCAACCGCAACGTCAAGAAGGGCGACCGCGTCACCATCTATCTGCCGATGATCCCGGAGGCCGCCTATGCGATGCTGGCCTGCGCCCGCATCGGCGCCATCCACTCGGTGGTGTTCGCCGGCTTCTCGCCGGACTCGCTCGCCCAGCGCATCAAGGACTGCGATTCCAAGATCATCATCACCGCCGACGAGGGCCTGCGCGGCGGCCGCAAGGTGCCGCTCAAGGCCAATGTCGACGCAGCGCTGAACAAGGTCGACAATGTCGACTGGGTCGTCGTGGTCAAGCGCACCGGCGGCAAGATCGAGATGAATCCGAGCCGCGACCTCTGGTACCACGAGGCCGCCGAGATGGTGACCACCGAATGCCCGTGCGAGCCGATGAATGCGGAGGATCCGCTGTTCATCCTCTACACCTCGGGCTCGACCGGCCAGCCCAAGGGCGTGCTGCACACCACCGGCGGCTATCTCGTCTACGCCGCGATGACGCATCAATACGTGTTCGACTATCACGAGGGCGACGTCTACTGGTGCACCGCCGACGTCGGCTGGGTCACCGGTCACAGCTACATCCTCTATGGGCCGCTGGCCAATGGCGCCGTCACGCTGATGTTCGAAGGCGTGCCGAACTATCCGGACAATTCGCGGTTCTGGAACGTCATCGACAAGCACAAGGTCAACATCTTCTACACCGCGCCGACCGCGATCCGCGCCCTGATGCAGGGCGGCGACGGACCGGTGAAGAAGACCTCGCGCGCGTCTCTGCGCCTGCTCGGCTCGGTCGGCGAGCCGATCAATCCGGAAGCCTGGGAGTGGTATCACCGCGTCGTCGGCGACGACCGCTGCCCGATCGTCGACACCTGGTGGCAGACCGAGACCGGCGGCATCCTGATCACGCCGCTGCCGGGCGCGACCCGGCTGAAGCCGGGCTCGGCGACGCGGCCGTTCTTCGGCGTCGTGCCCGAGATCGTCGATGCCGACGGCAAGACGCTGGAGGGCGCGACCGAGGGCAATCTCTGCCTCACCCGCTCCTGGCCGGGCCAGATGCGCACGGTGTATGGCGACCATGCCCGGTTCGAGATGACCTACTTCTCGACCTACAAGGGCAAGTACTTCACCGGCGACGGCTGTCGCCGCGACGCCGACGGCTATTACTGGATCACCGGCCGCGTCGACGACGTCATCAACGTCTCCGGCCACCGCATGGGAACGGCCGAGGTGGAAAGCGCGCTGGTTGCCCATCCCAAGGTGTCGGAAGCCGCCGTGGTCGGCTATCCCCACGACATCAAGGGCCAAGGCATCTACGCCTATGTCACCCTGATGGCCGGCGAGCAGCCGACCGAGGAGCTGCGCAAGGAGCTCGTCGCCTGGGTGCGCAAGGAGATCGGCCCGATCGCCTCGCCCGACCAGATCCAGTTCGCCCCCGGCCTGCCCAAGACCCGCTCCGGCAAGATCATGCGCCGCATCCTGCGCAAGATCGCCGAGGACGAGCCGGGCGCGCTGGGCGACACCTCGACCCTTGCCGATCCCGGCGTGGTCGATGATCTCGTCCAGCACCGGCAGAACCGCAAGGAGAAGCAGGCGTAAGCACGCCGTGCCCCGCGGGCGCCAAGCGCGTTCGCCGCAATCGTCAAGTCTCATCGCACTCCCGCGGCTGATTCCGCGGGAGTGTTGTTTTCAGGTCATTTACTCGCAGACGGAGTTTTCCTTTCCTCATGCGATCTGCGTGCTCCCGGCCGGGAGCAGGCGCCGCGGAACCGGCTGAGGGGATGACCATGCGGACTGGGGCGGTCAGGCTGACAATGAAGGCGGCGATGCTGGCCGCGTCGGTGATCGGAACCATGGTCACGACGGCCGGCTCTGCGTCGGCCCGTCCCGAGTTGGTCGCCGTCGGCGGCGACTTTTCGCCGGGCACCATCGTCGTGAGGACCGGCGAGCGGAAACTCTATCTCGTGCTCGATGGCAGCCACGCCTTGCGCTACACGGTCGGCGTCGGCAAGGCCGGCCGGCAATGGGCCGGCACCACCAAGATCGACGGCAAGTACAAGAATCCGGCCTGGGCTCCGCCCGCCGACGTCAAGCGCGACAAGCCGGAGCTGCCGGACGTCATTCCCGGCGGCTCGCCGCGCAATCCGATGGGCGTTGCCGCCTTGACGCTCGCCGGCGGCGAATATGCGATCCACGGCACCAACGTGCCGAATTCGGTGGGCGGCTATGTCTCGTATGGCTGCATCCGCATGCTCAACCCGGATATCACCGACCTCTACGAGCGCGTGTCGATCGGCACGACGGTGGTGGTCACGCGCTGAGTCACCGTTGCGATACGGGAGTGCGGCGAACGCGGGACCGGCAAGCCCGGCGCCGAACAACGCAAGCCGCGCGCCGAGATCCCGTCAGAAGTCCGAGATGATTCCCTTTTTCTCCCAGTCGCCGTAACGGGTCGGCTCCGGCCCTTTCGGCCCCTGCAACTCCGTCGGCATCGGCTTCGTCTGTTGTGCTGCCAGTCGGCGGCGTTCCTCAGCCTCGGCCAGCGCGCGCTGCGCGGCCGGCGTCAGCGGCTTGCGCGGCGCCTCATTGCTGGCGACCACGGCCAAAGCGGCCTTGCCCTTCGGCTCACTCCTGGGCTCATTCTCGGGCTCGTTGCTCATCGTACCATTCCACCATTGAACCGGTTCGTTCCCGACCTCATCAGATCGTGTGCCCACCCATGAAAAAACAGGGCTAATAAAAGCAGAGCCGATTCTTACATTTGGCATATTCCGGTGACAGAGGACCCGCAAGCTGATGGCATGCACCCGATGGTCGCGGAACTGCCTTTCTTCTTTCGCGAGTAATTCCCAGGCATGCCTCCGCCGCGTTTTGCGACCCCTTCCGAAGTCCCAGGCCTGGCGGCACGGCGCATCGCCGCCGACGTGGTCGACGGCGTGCTGCACAAGCATCGCACCCTCGACGATCAGCTCGACGGGACCGGCGCACATCCCGGACTGAAGCATCTGGCCGACCGCGACCGCGCGCTGATGCGGCGGCTGGTCGCCACCACCTTGCGGCGGCTTGGAACGCTCGGTCACGTGCTGTCGCGGCTGCTGGATCGCGGCGTGCCGACCGACGCGCCGCGGGCGCAGAGCGCGCTGCTGATCGGCGCCGCCCAGATCCTCTGGATGGACGTTCCTGACCACGCCGCCGTCGACCTCTCCGTCCGCCTGGTGCAGGCCGACCGCCGCGCAGCGAAATATGCCGGGCTCGTCAACGCGGTGCTGCGGCGCTGCGCGCGCGAGGGCGCAACCCTGCTCGACGATGCCACCGGTCAGCCGCTCGACATCGCGCCCTGGCTGCTCAAGCGCTGGATCGATCATTATGGCGAAGCGACCGCCAGGGACATCGCCGCGGCGCTCGGCCAGGAGCCGTCGCTCGACCTCACGGTGAAGTCGGACCCGGCGCAATGGGCGTCGCGGCTGCATGGTGAGGTGCTGTCGACCGGCACCGTGCGCACCGTGCTGCATGGTTCGGTGACGGTGCTGCCGGGCTTCGCCGAGGGACAATGGTGGGTGCAGGACGCCGCCGCCGCCTTGCCTGCGCGCCTGCTCGGCGACATCAGCGGCAAGGCCGTCGCCGACCTCTGCGCGGCGCCAGGCGGCAAGACGGCTCAGCTCGCCCATGCCGGCGCCCGCGTCACCGCGGTCGACCGGTCGCCGGCCCGGATGAACCGGCTGAAGGACAACATGACCCGGCTGCAGCTGACCGCCGAGACGGTCGTGGCCGACGCCGCCGAATGGCAGCCCGCCGACAGCGGCGGCTTCGACGGCCTGCTGCTCGATGCGCCCTGCACCTCGACCGGCACGATTCGGCGTCATCCCGACGTCGGCTGGTTGCGCAGCGAGGCCGACATCGCCGCGTTGTCGGGCTTGCAGGCGCGGCTGTTGACCAGGGCGGGCAGCCTGATCAAGCCGGGCGGAACCCTGGTCTACTGCACCTGTTCGCTGGAGCCCGAGGAGGGCGAGCAGGTGGTCGAGCGCGTGCTGGCCGAAACCACCGAGCTGCGCCGCGTCCCCGTCAACGCCGGCGAGGTGGCAGGACTGGCCGAGCTGGTCACCCCGGCCGGCGACCTGCGCACGCTGCCCTGCCATTTGCCGCACCAGGACCCCCGGCTTGGCGGTCTCGATGGTTTTTATGCGGCGAGACTGGAGCGGCGGCCGTGAGCGTGTCATCGTGCGCCGTGCGCCGGCCCTGCGTCGGTCGGGCTTTAAGGGCGTCGGCGTTGCGTTAGTCCGTTAAATCCTGATTTTGCACCAGATTCTGGTCCCGCGATGGTGCTGCACCGGGGCCAAAAATGGTGTATCGGCGGCAGTTGCGATCTATGAAGGATGCGCAACCGAATCCCCCTCTGAATCCAAGGCTTGGCGTGTCCGCCGCTCAACGCAGACGCATATCGACGCTGGTGATGGGCCGCTTTGCGCGCAGCCTGATGTCCAACGTCAGCGGTGTATCGGTATCCGTGTCCGGGTTGTGGCCCGGTCGCGCCGACCGACTCATCATTGCGCCGCATGACCTGCGCACGTCGGACGCGACGCGGGCGGCCGAGATCTACGCCGGCCGCTTCGTCTTCGCCGGCAAGATCGTGACCTGCCATGGCCGCTCGATCTTCGACCTGGAGCCGCCGTCCGAGGACTGGGAGGTGGCCCTGCTCGGCTTCGGCTGGCTGCGACATCTGCGCGCAGCCGACACCGCGCTGACCCGCGCCAATGCCCGTGCTCTGGTCGACGACTGGATCACCAACCAGATCGGCCGCCATCCGCTGAGCCGGCGCGCCGACGTGCTGGCGCGGCGGGTGATCTCGCTGCTGTCGCAGGCGCCGCTGGTGCTGGCCGATTCCGACGGCAAGTTCTACCGCCGCTATCTGCGCGGGCTGACCCGCGAGATCCGCTATCTGCGCTATTCGACGATCGACATCCCGGATGGCGCGCCGCGGCTGCAGGTGCTGATCGCACTGTGTTACGCCTCGCTGTGCCTCGCCAACCAGGCCAAGCACATCCGCAGCGCGACCCGGAAACTCTCCGACGAATTGCAGCGGCAGATCCTGCCCGATGGCGGCCACGTCTCGCGCAATCCGGGCGCGCTGATCGAATTGCTGATCGACCTGCTGCCGCTGCGGCAGACGTTTGCGGCCCGCAACATCGCCCCGCCGCCGGCGCTGCTCAACGCCATCGACCGCATGATGCCGATGCTGCGCTTCTTCCGCCACGGCGACGGCAACATGGCGCTGTTCAATGGCATGGGCGGCACCCCTTCCGACCTGCTGGCGACCCTGCTCGCCTACGACGACACCCACGGCACGCCGATGGCGAGCATGCCGCATTCCGGTTTCCAGCGGCTCGATGCCGGACCGATGACGTTGATCGTCGATACCGGTCCGCCGCCGCCACCGCATCTGAGCCATGAGGCCCATGCCGGCTGCCTCGCCTTCGAGATGTCCTCCGGACCGTGCCGCATCGTGATCAATTGCGGCATGCCGTCGACCGGTCGCGATAATTGGCGCGCCTTCGCGCGCAGCACGGTGGCGCATTCGACGCTGACCTACCACAACACCTCGTCCTGCACCTTCGTCGAGATGTCGGCGATGAAGCGCCTGCTGCACGGCGCGCCGATCGTATCGGGTCCGACGCGGGTCGAGAATTTCCGCGAGATCGTGCCCGACGGCACCGTGCTGTCGACCTCGCACAACGGCTACGCGGCGAAATTCGGCCTGATCCATCGTCGCGTGCTGGTGGCGGCGGAGGACGGCTCGCGGCTCGACGGCGAGGACACCGTGACGCCGGCGCAGGGCGCGCGGCTCCGCGGCGGCGGATCGGACTACGCGCTGCGCTTCCACCTGCACCCGGCCGTCAAGGCCAGCCGGCTCAGCGACGGCCGCGGCGCCATGCTGGTGCTGCCCAATCGCGAGGTCTGGACGTTCGAGACGTTCGACGATCGAGTCGACCTCGAGGACAGCGTGTTTCTCGCCGGCAATGACGGTCCGCGCCGCACCACGCAACTGGTGATCCGGCAGGACGCGCAGCAGGCCCCGTCGATCCGCTGGAGCTTCGTCCGCTCGTCGACGTCCCCGACCGAGACCAACGGGCGCCGCAACGGGCGGAGAGAGCCTGAGCTGCCGCTGTAACACCCTGGCTCTCGCTTCTCAGATCATCTCACATCACCGTCCGTCGAGACGTCCGCCTTCGGCGGGCCCTCGGAACGCGGCCGACGTTCGGGCGGCTCATCGTGAGACGTGCGGCCAAGATGATCGTTCGATCGGCCACCCGTTGTCGCGGGCGGCAAAAGCTGATATGAGGCCCGCTCTCGCGCGACTGGCGACTTTGGATGGAGCACCATCGGGGAGCGCGGGATTTGACGCCGTGCGCCTGGGCATTTTGAACTCCTGCACAAGGACTCTGCCCATGACCAATCAGCTTCGTCGCGTTCACCGTGCCCTGCTTTCCGTATCCGACAAGACCGGCCTGGTCGACTTCGCCCGCTCGCTCGCCGCGCGCGGCATCGAGCTGATCTCGACCGGCGGCACCGCCAAGGCGATTGCCGATGCCGGCCTCAAGGTGAAGGACGTCTCCGACCTCACCGGCTTTCCCGAGATGATGGACGGCCGCGTCAAGACGCTGCATCCGAAGGTGCATGGCGGACTGCTCGCGATCCGCGGCAATGATGAGCATGCCGAGGCGATGAAGACCCACGGCATCGCGCCGATCGATCTGCTCGTCGTCAATCTCTACCCGTTCGAGGCCACGGTCGAACGCGGCGCCCCGTTCAACGACTGCATCGAGAACATCGACATCGGCGGCCCGGCGATGATCCGCGCGGCGTCGAAGAACCACGAGGACGTCGCCGTCGTCGTCGACGTCAACGACTATCACGCCGTGCTGGACGACCTGGCGCGGCATGAGGGTTCGACCACGCTGCTGCTGCGCCGCCGGCTTGCCGCCAAGGCCTATGCGCGCACCGCCGCCTATGATGCCGCGATCTCCAACTGGTTCGCCGCCACCATCCAGAACGACGCGCCCGATTACCGCGCCTTCGGTGGCAAGCTGATCCAGTCGCTGCGCTATGGCGAGAACCCGCACCAGCACGCAGCGTTCTACGCGCTGCCCGGCCGCCGTCCCGGCGTCGCCACCGCTCGCCAGCTGCAAGGCAAGGAGCTGTCCTACAACAACATCAACGACACCGACGCGGCCTATGAGTGCATCGCCGAGTTCGACCCGGCGCGCACCGCCGCCTGTGTCATCGTCAAGCACGCCAATCCCTGCGGTGTCGCCGAAGGGCCCGATCTCGTCACCGCCTACCAGAAGGCGCTGGCCTGTGACTCGACCTCGGCGTTCGGCGGGATCATCGCGATGAACCGCAAGCTCGATGCCGCCACGGCGCACGCGATCACCGGCATCTTCACCGAGGTGATCATCGCGCCCGACGCGACCGAGGAGGCGATCGCGGTGATCGCAGCGCGCAAGAACCTGCGGCTGCTGCTCGCCGGCGCCCTGCCCGATCCGCGCGAAGCCGGCCTCACCGCCAAGACCGTGGCCGGCGGCCTGCTGGTGCAGAGCCGCGACAATGCTGTCGTCGATGACATGGAGCTGAAGGTGGTGACCAAGCGCGCCCCCACCGAAGCCGAGCTGCGCGACCTGCGCTTCGCCTTCCGCGTCGCCAAGCATGTCAAGTCGAACACCATCGTCTACGCCAAGGAGTCGGCGACAGTCGGCATCGGCGCGGGACAGATGAGCCGGGTCGATTCGGCGCGCATCGCCGCGCGCAAGGCGCTGGATGCAGCCAGCGCGCTCAAGCTCGCCGAGCCGCTGACCAAGGGATCGGTGGTCGCCTCCGACGCGTTCTTTCCGTTCGCCGACGGCATGCTCGCCTGCATCGAGGCCGGCGCCACCGCCGTGATCCAGCCGGGCGGATCGGTGCGCGACGACGAGGTCATCAAGGCCGCCGACGAGCACGGCATCGCCATGGTGCTGACCGGCGTCCGGCACTTCCGGCACTGATTGCGCCCACAATCTCCGCCGTCATTCCGGGATGCGCCGCAAGGCGCAGGCCCGGAATCCATAACCACGATCGTGAGTATGGATTCCGGGCTCGCCCTGCGGGCGCCCCGGAATGACGGCGGAGCAAGTTTCAGGCGCCCTGCCCCGCACGACCACCTGAATTCACCCGCGCCAGCAACAGCAATCCCGCCGCAAAGAACGGCACCAGCACGGCCATGCCCGCCTTCTGGCTCGCGGTGGCCGCGGTGATGATGCCGATCAGCAGCGGGCCGATGAACGACGTCACCTTGCCGGTGAGCGCGAACAGGCCGAAATACTGCGCGACGCGCTCCTTGGGCACCATGCGGATCAGCAGCGAGCGCGAGGCCGCCTGCAGCGGCGCGCCGCAGGCGCCGATGACGCAGCCGAGCAAGAGATAGGCGCGCTCCGGCAGCGAAGCGAACAGCGGGCCGCCCGGCACGGCCGGCGTAACCGAAATGAACAGAACCGAATCACGGCTCACCATGAGAATCGCGATGATCGCGAGCAGCAGCAGCGTCATGCTGCCGGCGATCACGCGCTTCGGCCCGAGAAAGTCATCCAGCTTGCCGCCGAGCCAGCCGCCGAACGTGCCGGCGGCGGCGAGGATGATGCCGAAGGTGCCGATCTGGATCGTGTTCCAGCCGAACGTGCCGGCGGCATAGATGCCGCCGAAAGCGAACAGCGACACCAGCCCATCGGTGTAGATCATGTTGGCGAGGAGAAAGAGCGCAACGTCGCGCTGCTGCGGCAGGCTGCGCAGCGTCTGCTTCAGTTGACCAAGCCCCTCGCCCACGGCCGCGCGCAGCCGGTGCCGCGCCGGAAAGTCCGGTGTGAACAGGAACATCGGCAATACGAACACGATGAACCAGAGCCCGGTGAGCGGACCGGAGATGCGGTCGCCTTCATGGCTCACGGGATCGAGCCCGAACAGCGGCTTGAATCCAAACAGCGTGCGGCCGCTGTCGGGATTGGCGGCGAGAAAGCCGAGCACGATGACGAGCGAGAGGATGCCGCCGACATAGCCGGTGGCCCATCCGGTGCCGGACAGCCGGCCGATGCGTTCCGGCGGCACCAGGGTCGGCATCATCGCGTTGTTGAACACGGTGGCGAACTCGACCCCGATGGTGGCGATCACATAGGCCGCGAGCAGCGGCGGGATCAGCTCGGGCGCGCCGGGACGCCCGATCCACATCAGCGAGGCGCCGATCACCAGCATCGCGCCGAACGCCGCGATCCACGGCTTGCGGCGCCCGGTGGCATCGGCGATGGCGCCGAACACCGGTGACAGCAGCGCGATGACGATGCCGGCCGCGGCGGTCGCAAAGCCCCACAGCGCCTGGCCGCTCGCCGCGTCCGGCGCGACATGCGCAGCGAAATAGGGCGCGAAGACGAAGGTCGTGATCAGCGTGAAATAGGGCTGCGCCGCCCAATCGAAGAAGATCCAGCTGACGACGGCCGCGCGCCCGGGATAGATTCGGCCGTCGGCAGGGCCAGAGGTCTCGATCGTGATGACGGCCATTCGAAAATCCTCTGCAATCACCGCGTCGCATCTCGCGACGATCACGGCGTTGCGTTTTACGCCGGCGACGCGGCCCTATAACATCTGACGATCCCAGGCGGATGTCAGCAACGGCAGAATTGCGATGACCACGTTCACGATTGATCGACGACGGCTCCTTGCGGGTTTCATGCTGTTGCTGGCCGGCTGCCTGCCCGCGCGGGCGCTGGATTCGCAAACCTTCGATATCCCGCAGCCACCCGGTGTCACCGCGCCGGCGCAGCCGCCCGCACATGGCATGGTGGTGGCGCAGGAGCGGATCGCAGCCGAAGTCGGCCAGCGCATCCTTGCGCTGGGCGGCAACGCGGTCGATGCCGCCGTTGCCACCGGCTTTGCGATGGCCGTCACCTATCCCGTTGCCGGCAACATCGGCGGCGGCGGCTTCATGGTCATCCACATCGCCAGGACCAACGAGGACGTGGCGATCGACTATCGCGAGACCGGTCCCGCCGCGATCACGCGCGACATCTTCCTCGGCGCCGATGGCAAGCCCGACAACGTCAAGTCGCGCGATTCGGCGCTGTCGATCGGCGTCCCCGGATCGGTGGCAGGTCTCGCGCTGGCGCTGGAGAAATACGGCTCGGGCAAGTTCACGCTGGCGCAGGTGCTGCATCCGGCGATCGTGCTGGCGCGCGACGGCATCCCCGTCGCCGACGACGTTGCCGTCACCCTGCCGATGATGGCGCCGCGGCTGGCAAAATGGAAATCATCGGCCGCGATCTTCATCCGTCCCGATGGCACGGTGCTGAGGGAAGGAGACCAGCTGATCCAGCGCGATCTGGCGGCGACGCTCACCGCCATTGCCGAGCAGGGCCCGCGCGGATTTTATGAAGGGCCGGTCGCCGACCAGCTCGCCAAGGCGATCCAGGATGCCGGCGGCATCATGACAGCGGACGATCTCAAGGCCTACCAGCCGGTGCTGCGCACGCCGGTGCGCGGCACCTATCGCGGCTATGACATCGTGTCGATGCCGCTGCCGTCCTCGGGCGGCACCGTGCTGGTCGAGATGCTGAACATCCTCGAGGGCTTTCCGCTCGCTGAGCTGAAGCAGGGCTCGCCCGCCTCGCTGCATCTGCTGATCGAGGCGATGAAGCGCGCCTATGCCGACCGCGCGCGCTATCTCGGCGACCCCGCCTTCGTCGACGCGCCGGTGCGCGCGATGCTTTCGAAGGACTATGCCGCGCGCCAGCGCGCCGGGATCGATCCCGCGCACGCCACCAGCGCCGGCGACGTGCTCAACACCACGCCGCTGCGGGAGGGCAGCAACACCACGCATTTTTCGGTCGTCGACAATGACGGAAATGCCGTCAGCAACACCTACACGCTGAACTTCCCCTATGGCGTCGGCCTCGTCGCCGAGGGCACCGGCGTGCTGCTCAACAACGAGCTCGACGATTTCACCGCCGCGCCCGGCGCCTCGAATGCCTTCGGCCTGGTCGGCTTCGAGGCCAATCTGCCCGGCCCCGGCAAGCGGCCGCTATCGTCGATGTCGCCGACCATCGTGCTGAAGGACGGCAAGCCCGTGCTCGTCACCGGCTCGCCGGGCGGCAGCCGCATCATCTCGACCGTGCTGCAGGTGATCGTCGACGTGCTCGACTATCGGATGGACGTCCGCCAGGCCGTCACCGCGCCTCGCCTGCATCACCAATGGATGCCCGACGAGGTCCGAATCGAGAAGGGTTTTGCCGAGGACGTGCTCGCCGGTCTGCGCGCCCGAGGTCACAAGCTCGAGGAGCCGATGGGACGGACTTCGGCCAACTCCATCCTGGTGACGTCGGATGGATTCGTCGGCGCGCCGGATCCGCGCAGCAAGGGCGCCACCGCAGCCGGGCGCTGAGGCGCCGGTTCCCAGGCGATGTCGGACATCGCGGCCCCGGATGACGATTTGCCGCCGCCCGGCGGGGCCCCGCACCCGCTTCCCTCCGTTGGCGTGGTGACCGAGGCGCGTTAGAAGCATACAAGGGCGCAGCGAGGCTCGCCCGCGAGACGGTGTCGGACGTTCTGGTGCATTTGCGAAGATTCGTGGTCGGTCTGCTGGTGTTTGCGGCCCTGCTGGTGGCGGGGTGGCTCACCTATCGGCCTGACCGGGCGCTGCGCGTCGCGACCAGCGCGGTCGCCGAGATGATCTGCGCCAAGACCTACGTCTCCGGCTTCGATCCGCAAACGGTGTTTGCGGAGACCATGGAACGGCCCGGTCTGCGCCGGCTGCGGGCCGTGATGCGCTACCGGGTGGAGCCGGACATGCGCATGGTGGAGGCGTCGCTGCTCGGCCTGCACGCCACCCGGGCCACGTATCATGACGGTCTCGGTTGCGTGACGCTCCAGGGCCAGAAGCCGCCTTACGTGCCTCACACCGACGTCGCTGCGCTGCGTGCCGCGGCGCCCGCTCCCGCGTTGCCCGACTTCGCGGACAACACGGCGGTGGAGCCCAGCGATCCCGCGCTGAAGGCAGCGCTCGATCACGCCTTCGAGGAGCCGGCCAACCCGCCGTTCCGCCGCACCAAGGCGGTCGTCGTCGTCAAGGACGGTCGCCTGGTCGCGGAGCGCTATGCGCCGAACATCGGCGTCGATACGCCGCTCCTGGGCTTCTCGATGACCAAGACGGTCACCAATGCGCTGCTGGGCATCCTCACCCGGCAGGGCAGACTGAGCCCGTCGGTCCCGGCGCCGGTTGCGGAATGGCGCGAAGCCGGAGATCCGCGCCACGACATCACCATCGAGCAGTTGATGCGCATGACATCAGGTCTGGCGCTGGACGAGACCAATTCCGGCTTCGACCCGTCGAGCCAGATGGATATCCACCGCGACATGGCGGCGTTCGCGGTGCATGCGCCGCTGATCGCGCCGCCCGGCCAGCGCTGGGCCTATTCGAGCGCGAGCACCCAGATCCTGGCACGCATCATCCGCGATGCCGCCGGCGGTCCCGAGCAGGCGATCGAACTCGCGTGGCGCGAGCTGTTCCATCCGCTCGGCATGCGCAGCGCGACGCTGCAGTTCGACGGCACCGGCACGCTGCAAGGTTACGGCAACATGCTGGCGAGCGCGCGCGACTGGGCGAAGCTGGGGCTGCTCTATCTCGGTGACGGCGTCGCCGGGGACAAGCGCATCCTGCCCGAGGGCTGGGTGGCGATGTCGGCGGCCGCGACGCTGGACACCGACTATGGCGCGGGACTGTGGACGAACCGCAGCCAGCATTTTCACGCGCTGGGACGGGCGCGCGCCGGCATCCCGGCCGACGCGTTCTTCGCCTTCGGCCTGCTCGGCCAGCGGCTCGTGATCATGCCGAGCCAGCGCATGGTGGTGGTCCGGCTCGGCGATTCCGTGGATCCGGACGGCGACATCAAAGGCGTCGCCCGGCTCGTGCGCGAGGTGATTGCGGCGACCGCGGCGCCGGCGACGGCCGCCAAATAGCGCTCAGCGGCCGACCTCGTAGGGCCCGCCCTTCTCCAGCGCGATCTTGTAGGCCGGCCGTTCCTCGATGCGGGCGAGGAAATCCATCGCCCGCGGATGGCCCTGCTCCAGGCCGCCGCGCGATGCCGCCGCCTGCAGCGGGAAGCTCATTTGGATGTCGGCCGCGGTGAACGAATCGCCCGCAAACCACTCGCTCTTCTGCAGCTCGCTTTCCCAGAACGCCATGTGCTGCTTCAATTGCGGATTGACCAGCGTGCTCAAGGCCTGGTTCGACACCTTGCGCACGATCGGACGGAGCAGCGCCGGCGCGCGCTTCGGCATGATGTTGAACAGCAGCTTCAGCAGCAGCAGCGGCATCGCCGAGCCCTCGGCGTAGTGCAGCCAGTACGAATAGCGCAGCCGCTCCGGCGTCTTCGGCGGCGGGATCAGCCGTCCCTCGCCATAGGTCTCGATCAGATATTCGACGATCGCGCCGGACTCCGCGACCGTGTTGCCGTCGTCGGTGATCACGGGCGACTTGCCGAGCGGATGGATGGCGCGCAGCTCCTTGGGCGCGCGCATGTCCGGCTGGCGCTCGTAGCGAATGATCTCGTAGGGCACGCCGAGCTCCTCGAGCAGCCAGAGCACGCGTTGCGAGCGGGAATTGTTGAGGTGGTGAACGGTCAGCATGGGGTTCCCAGGGACGGATCGAGTGGCGGGCGCCGTTCCGTAGCAGGACAGGACGGGTTCGGCGAGGCGTCCTCGGCGCTGCAGGCGGCACAATAATTATCCGGGTAATATTGACTTTAATTTCACCCGGGTCTTATTAGGCGCATCACAGGGACCAAGCCATGGACACTTTCACCGCGTTTGCCGGCCAGACCCGGGTCGCCGCCGGGCCGCTGCCCAAGGTGGCGCTGGTGCTGAAACACGCCGCGCCGAACACCGAGCCGATCGTGATCTTCAGCGACCGCACCGGGCAGCCGATCGACCTCGATCTGCGCGGCAGCGACCGGGAGATCCTGGCGCGCCTGCCGGTCGACGCCGGCGCGGTCGCAGACCAGCCGACGAGCGGGCCGCGCGGCCGCGGCCGGCCGAAGCTCGGGGTCGTGGCCCGCGAGGTCACCTTGCTGCCGCAGCACTGGGACTGGCTGAACGCGCAGCCGGGCGGCGCCTCGGTGGCATTGCGCAAGCTGGTCCACGAGGCCCGCCGCGTCAGCGGCGACACCGACCGCGCCCGCGAGGCGCGCGACGCGGCCTATCACTTCATGTCGGGGATCGGTAGCAACCTGCCGCAATTCGAGGAGGCCTCCCGGGCGCTGTTCGCCGGCGATCTCGGCCGCTTCGCCGCGCTGATCGCGGACTGGCCGGCCGACATCCGCGACCATGCGGTGGCGCTCGCAAATCGCCACAGGGCCGATTGAGATCGGCTGATTTCAACAGCCAGCGGGAGCGGCCGTTCGCGGCCGCTCTCATTCCAATTCCTCGCAACGCGACCGTGCTCCGAATGAAGAGCGGTCGACGGAGAACCATGCCGTGTCGCCGCCAACCGCCTCGCTGCGCAAGCCGTTCCTGATGTTCGTCGTTCCGATGATGCTGAGCAACACGCTGCAATCGCTGTTCGGCACCATCAACAATGTCTATCTCGGCCAGATGATCGGCGTCGATGCGCTCGCCGCGGTCTCGGTGTTCTTCCCGGCGATGTTCTTCTTCGTCTCCTTCGTCATGGGCCTCGGCTCGGGCGCCGGCGTTCTGATCGGACAGGCCTGGGGCGCCGGCGAGCCCGCCAAGGTGAAGCAGGTCGCCGGCACGACGCTGACCATTGCGCTGCTGCTCGGCGGCCTGATCGCGGTGCTCGGCGGCCTGTTCAGCCGCGAATTGCTGACCGCGCTCGCCACGCCCGCCAACATCCTCGATGCCGCCGCGGGCTATGCCCGCATCATGATGATCACGATGCCGCTGACCTTCGCCTACATCCTGCTGTCGTCGCAGATGCGCGGCGTCGGCGACACCGTGACGCCGCTGGCCTCGCTCGCCGCGTCGACGACGCTCGGGCTGGTGCTCACCCCGGTGTTCATCCGCGGCTGGCTCGGCGCGCCCGTGCTCGGCGTCGCCAGCGCCGCCTGGGCGTCGGCGATCTCGACCCTGACCACGCTGGCCTGGCTCCACGTCCATCTGCGCCGGCGCAAGCATCCGCTGGCGATCGATGCGGCCTTCCTGCAGGGCATGCTGCCTGATCCGAAGCTGCTGCGGGCGGTGCTGCGGCTCGGCATCCCCGCCGCGATCGGCATGATCGTGATGTCCTTGGCCGAGATGGTGCTGATCGGCCTCGTCAACGGCTTCGGCTCGGACGCGACGGCGGCCTATGGCGCGGTCAACCAGGTGCTGGGCTATGTGCAGTTTCCGGCGCTGTCGATCGCGATCTCGGTCTCGATCTTCGGCGCCCAGGCGATCGGCCGCGGCCAGGCCGAGCAGATCGGCGACATCGTGCGGACGGGCATCGAGATGAACGTGGTGCTGACCGGCGGCCTGGTCGCGATCGGCTATCTGTTCTCACGGGTGCTGATGGGTTTCTTCATCACCGACCCTGCCGTCATCGAGGTGGCGCAGCATTCGCTGCATATCGTGCTGTGGAGCTCCGTGCTGTTCGGCATGTCCATCACGTTCTCGTCGGCGATGCGCGCCTCCGGGACGGTATGGATGCCGTTGGCGATCTCGGCGTTTGCGATCGCCGCGATCGAGGTGCCCGCCGCCACCTGGCTCAGCCGCAGCATCGGGCTCGACGGCGTCTGGCTCGCCTATCCCATCACGTTCGCCGCGATGATGCTGCTGCAGATGAGCTATTATCTCCTGGTATGGCGCAAGCGGACGGTGCGCCGGATGATCTGACGCACCACCGGCGTCTTCCGGCCGCTGGAATATGATGACCGTCATAAAACCCTGGACGGAGCTGCTGCGCTGGACCACAATGTGAAAAACCGAGGAGACCGCCCATGAGCCGTCCTGCGCCAGAATTCATGTTCGACTTCGGCAGTCCCAACGCCTATCTGAGCCATGAGGCGATCCCGGCGATCGTGAAGCGGATCGGCGTCCAGTTCTATTATGTCCCGGTGCTGCTCGGCGGCATCTTCAAGGCGACCAACAACAAGTCGCCCGCCGAGTCGCTCGCCGGCATCAAGAACAAGCGTGAGTTCCACGAGGTCGAGACGCAGCGCTTCCTCAAGCGCTACCACGTGAAGCCCTGGGTCTGGAATCCGTACTTCCCGGTGAATACGCTGAACTTGATGCGCGCGGCCATCGCCGCCCAGCTCGAAGGCGTGTTCGAGGCCTATGTCGACGCGGCGTTCCACCACATGTGGCGCGAGCCGAAGAAGATGGACGATCCCGAGATCGCGATCGCCGCGATCACATCCTCCGGGCTCGACGGGGCCAAGCTGTTCGCCCGCGCCCAGGAGCCCGAGGTCAAGGCGAAGCTCGTGGAGAACACCCAGCGCGCGGTCGAGCGCGGCGCGTTCGGCTCGCCGACCTTTTTCGTCGGCAACGAGATGTTCTTCGGCAAGGAACAGCTGCGCGACGTCGAGGACTACATCCTAGGCAGGTAATCGCCGTCGTCGCGAGCGAAGCGAAGCGATCCAGAGCCACGACGAAGGACTGGATTGCTTCGCTGCTCGCAATGACGCCTCGGGAGAACGGAGAGCAAGCATGCAGCAGCGCAACGCCACCGTCGCGGTCGTCGGGGCCGGCGACTACATCGGCGCCGAGATCGTCAAGAAGTTCGCGTCCGAAGGCTTCACGGTGTTCGCCGGCCGCCGCAATGGCGACAAGCTCGCGCCGCTGGTCGCGGAGGTCGAGAGCGCCGGCGGGCGGATCGTGGCGCGCTCGCTCGATGCCCGCAAGGAGGACGAGACCACCGCCTTCCTCAACGACGCCGACAAGCATGCGCCGCTGGAGGTCGTGATCTTCAATGTCGGCGCCAACGTCAACTTCCCGATCCTCGAGACGACGGACCGCGTGTTCCGCAAGGTCTGGGAGATGGCGTGCTGGGCCGGCTTCGTCACCGGGCGCGAGGCCGCCCGGCTGATGCTGCCGCGCGGCGGCGGCAAGATCTTCTTCACCGGCGCGACCGCCTCGCTGCGCGGCGGCGCCGGCTTCGCCGCCTTCGCCTCCGCCAAGTTCGGCCTCCGCGCGGTGGCGCAGGCGATGGCGCGCGAACTGATGCCGCAGAACATCCATGTCGCCCATCTGATCATCGATTCCGGCGTCGACACCGCCTGGGTGCGCGAGCGCCGCGCCCAGCTCTGGGGCCAGGAGGCGCTGGACAATCCCGACCTGCTGATGCCGCCGTCCTCGGTTGCCGGCGCCTATTGGCAGCTCTACCAGCAGCCGAAGAGCGCCTGGACCTTCGAAATGGAGATCCGGCCGTTTGGCGAGAAGTGGTAGAGGCGAATAGCGAATAGGGAGTAGCGAATAGGGAATGGAGCCTATTCCCATTCGCTACTCGCCATTCGCCACTCGCTTCTGCATGATGCGGCCCGCTCACGGAGGATCCACCCATGCGTATTCTCGTCGTCGGCGCCGGCGCCATCGGCGGCTATTTCGGCGGCCGGCTGCTGCAGTCCGGAGCCGATGTCACATTCCTGGTCCGCCCGCGGCGCGCGGCTGAGCTCGCCAGTGCCGGCCTCGTGATCCGCAGTCCGACCGGTGACGTCACCTTGCCCAATCCGCCGACGGTGCAGGCGGACGGTTTGAAGCAACACTTCGACGTCGTGCTGCTGAGCTGCAAGGCCTTCGATCTCGACGACGCGATCGGCTCGTTTGCACCGGCGGTGGGACCTGACACCGCGATCATTCCGATGCTCAACGGCATGAAGCACCTCGACGTGCTCGACGCCAGGTTCGGGCGCGCGCGCGTGCTCGGCGGGCTCTGCGCCATCGCCGCGACCTTGAACGAACAGCGCGAGGTGGTGCAGCTGCAGCCGATGCAGTCGCTGAGCTTCGGCGAGCGCGACGGCGGATCGTCGGAGCGCGTCCGCGCGATCTTCGAAATTTTCCAGCGCGGCAATTTCAATGCGTCGGCCAGCGAGAACATCATGCAGGACATGTGGGAGAAGTGGGTGTTCCTGTCCTCGCTCGCCGCGTCGACCACCTTGATGCGCGGGCCGGTCGGCGTGATCCTGACCGCGCCGGGCGGCAAGGATTTCCTGCTCGGCATGCTCGACGAATGCAGCGCCACCGCTGCGGCCGCCGGCTACCCTCCGGCCGGCGCCTTCTTCCAGCGTGTCTCCGGCATGCTCACGGCGGAGGGATCACCGATGACCGCCTCGATGTTCCGCGATCTCCGCGCCGGCCTGCCGGTCGAGGCCGATCACGTCATCGGCGATCTCGTCGCCCGCGCCGATGCCGCCAAGGTCCCGGTGCCACGGCTGCGCATATCCTACACCCAGCTGAAGGTGTACGAGGCTCAGCGGCAAAGTTGACCGCAGTGGCCGGATAGTCAGGCGATTTAGGTTGATCAGGCACAGTCCCCGAGGCAAGTACAGGTGTCGTCCCTGCGAACGCAGGGACCCATACTCCGCGGCCGCGGTGAGGCAGGCAACTCGCAGCGAAATCCCTCGATGGACTCCGCGGTATGGGTCCCGGATCGGCGCCCACCAACGCTTCGCGTCGGCAGGCTTGTCCGGGACGACAGCTGTGGGTGTGGCGCGAGACCCCATCCCATCACCAGCAACTACAGATGCGCCAGATAATGCGCGAGCGCCGTGATCTCCTCGTCGCTCAGCGGATAGGCAACATCCGTCATCGCCGCCTGGCTGCCGCCGACGCGCTGGCCGCTCTTATAGTCGTGCAGCGCCTTGACGAGATATTCCTCGCGCTGGCCGGCGAGCCGCGCCACGCCCTTGGTGCCGGCATAGCTGTCGAGATGGCACGAGGCGCAGCGGCGGCCGGCGGCGGCTTGCGCGCCTTTGGCCGACAGATCCGGATCATTGTCGGGCGGCGCCTTGGCCGGCTGCAGCGAGGCGAAATAGGCGCCGAGATTGCGGATATCCTCGTTGGTGAGCTGATCGACGATCGGCTTCATCGCCTCGTTCTTGCGTGTGCCGGCGCGGAAGAACACGAGCTGCCACTGGATGAACTGATCCTGCTGGCCGGCGAGCGAAGGAATGTTCTCGGTCTGCGAGATGCCGTTCTCGCCGTGACAGCCGGCGCAGAGCTCGGCCTTGGCCTTGCCTGCCTCGAGATCGGCCGCGGAGGCCGGACGCGCCGCAAGCACGAGCAAGAGCGTCAGCGCGGCCGCTGCTGCCTGGCACATTCTGGAGGTCCCTGGAGTCATCGCGGGGGTTCTCGCTCCCATCATTGCTATGGCGCGCGGACCGGCCTTCGGTCGATGAGCGGTACCTCGCCCCCGGTCAACGCGCGACTATCAAAATAGTTGGGGCTGCGGCCGCCGTAAGGCAGCGCGCAGCCCCGCTTTCACGACGAGCTCATTTCTTCTCGTAGCTGATGCGATAGATCGCGCCGGCCCAGTCGTCCGCCACCAGGATCGAGCCATCCTTGGCGAGGATGATGTCGTCGGGGCGGCCGAGATAGCCCTGGTCGCCTTCGAGCCAGCCGGAGGCGAACACCTCCTGCTTGGCGTCCTTGCCGTCGGGACCGACGATGACGCGCATGATCCGCGCACCCTGGTACTTGTGCCGGTTCCAGGAGCCGTGCTCGGCGATCAGGATGTTGTTCTTGTACTCCGCCGGGAACTGGTCACCGGTGTAGAACTTCATGCCGAGCGGCGCCACGTGCGCACCGAGGTTCAGCACCGGCGGTGTGAACTCCGAGCACTTGTGGCCCATCGCGAATTTCGGATCCGGCATGTCACCCTGGTGACAATAGGGATAGCCGAAATGCTCGCCGATGCGGGAGATCATGTTGAGCTTGTCGCTCGGCAGATCGTCGCTGACCCAGTCGCGCGCGTTCTCGGTGAACCAGTAGCGGCCGGTGCGCGGATCGACGTCGCCGCCGACGCTGTTGCGCACGCCGAGCGCCCAGATCTCGGCATTGCCGGTGCGCGGATCGACGCGGCGGATCTGCGACACCGACGTCGGCGGAATGCCGATATTGAAGGGCGGTCCGAACGGAATATAGAACCAGCCTTCCTTGTCGACCGCGATGTATTTCCAGCCATGCGCCGCATAGGACGGCATGTCGTCATAGACGACCTTGCCCTGGCCAAGATTGTCGAGATTGGCCTCGGCATTCTCGTATTTGATCAGCTTGTCGACGGCGATGACGTAGAGATTGCCGTCCTGGAAGGCGAGGCCGGTCGGCATGTTCAAGCCCTTGAGGACCGTCTTGACCTCGCGCTTGCCGCCCTTGTCGCTGATCGCATAGACGTTGCCGAGCCCGAACGAGCCGACGAACAGCGTGCCCTTGTCGCCCCACGCCATCTGCCGCGCGGCGAGCACGCCCGACGCCCAGACCTCCATCTTGAAGCCGTCCGGCAGCTTCACTTGCTTGACGATCTTCGCAAGCTCCGCATCGGAGGCACCGGTCGGCGGGCCCGATGGCGGCGCCAGCCCCTTCTGCGCCTCGGTCTCGTCGCCGAGGAACCAGTCGTCCGGCGGATGTGTCCAGAACTCCTTGGTGCCTGATTCGTATTTCTTCAGGCCCTTGCCCTGATCGGATTGCTGCTGCGCGCCGGCGATGCTGGTGCCGGCGAGAAGACTGATTGTTGCAAGCGCAAGAATGCTTCGGTGAAAAGCCGATGTCATCGCTTCACTCCCATGAGGCAGCTCATGTGGCTGCGTCTACTTATCGGAACGTATCTGAAGACGTCCTTTGGCCGACCACGTCGAGTGGTCCTGCGTGAAAATGGTAGCACATCCTGAGCGGGTGAGAAGCGGATTGCTGCCAGGGTCGCGCGAGGCTCAAGAGATGCCGTTCCACTCATCTCATACTGGATCCGCATGCTCACGCTCGCACCTGCGCCGCATCGGCGATTGTCCGCCACGCGGCACGAGCCTGCCGCCATGCGCTGTATTCATATGCTCCGATCGGCCGGACGATTGGCGCGCGCTTGAGCACCCGATAGGATCGGAACAACCGGCTGCGACCGTTCACCGCGCGGCAATGAGATCAAGTCGACAGGATCGATGAATGCCCGAGCGTTTCCCTGTGTCCACGCCAAAGGCCGGTGCCGGCGTTCTGGAGCTGCTGCGACGATTTGCAGCCGATCCGACAGCGGCCACCGCCTATGGTGAAGATTGCCTGAAGAAGACGCAGGCAATCGAACCGCGGCTGAAAGCATTCGAATATCTGCCGCGGGATGTCGCTCCAAAGACCGGCCCGCTCGGTGGAATTCCCGTCGCCATCAAGGATATCATCGCCACCTCGGACATGCCGACCACCAACGGCTCGCCGATCTACCGCGATCACGTGCCGAATGCGGACGCCTGGGTGGTCGAGCGACTGCGCAATCTCGGCGCAACCATCTTCGGCAAGACGGTCTCCACCGAATTCGCCTGGCGTCATCCAGGTCCGACCGTCAATCCATGGAACCCCGAGCACACGCCGGGCGGCTCATCGTCCGGATCGGCCGCGGCCGTTGCGGCCGGCCTGGTCCCGCTCGCGCTGGGCACGCAGACACTCGGCTCGGTGATCCGACCGGCGGCCTTCAACGGCGTCGTCGGCTTCAAGCCGAGCTTCGGCGCGATTCCACGCGTCGGCGTGCATCCCCTCAGCCCGTCGCTCGACCATGTCGGCTTCTTCGCCCGCCGCGTCGACGACGTGGCCTTGGCCCTCTCTCTGCTGGCCGGCACCAGCGCCGATGATCGCCACGGCCGGCCGCTGCCGGGCTTCACCGTCGACATCGACCACGGCCCCACACCGCTCCGCACGCCACGGCTTGCGGTGGTGCGCTTCGCCAAATGGGAGCGCGCCGAGGCCGAGCAGAAGGCGGTGTTCGAATCGGTCGTCGACAAGCTGCGCAGCGCCGGCGCGACGATCGACGAGATCGAACTGAGAGAGCTCGACGCGGTGAACTGGGATGCGATCACCACGATCATGCTCAGCGAGGCGACCACGATCTTCTCCGATCTGATCGCGCGCTATCCCGACCGGGTCAGCGAGGTCATGAAGGGCCACGTCGAGAGCGGGCGAAGCAAGACGGCCATGGAATATCTCGCCGCGAAGGCGGCCCAAGCCCTCAGGCAGAAGGCGCTCGCCGCTGAGCTCGACGGCTTCGACGCAGTGCTCACCTTGCCAGCCTTCGGCGAAGCGCCGCGCGGCCTGGATTGGACCGGAGACGCCGAATATTGCGCCCCTTGGACCTTCGTCGGAGCGCCGGCCATCTCCTTGCCGGCCGGGTTCGGCAACAACGGCCTGCCACTGGGCGTGCAGATCGCCGGCCCCTATCGCAACGACCTCCACGTGCTCCGCGTCGCGAAATGGGCCGAAGCGGTGCTGGCGTTCGATCCCGGCGTGCCGCTCCTGGCGCGCTAATCGCCGCCACGCCCCCCGAGCAAGGATGCCGCCGCGCCACGAGGGCCTCCTCCGACAAGCCCAGTGGCGGGTTTGCGGCCAGCGCTGTAAAACGGTCACATGACAATCACAGACATCGCGAGCAGAACCTATAATCACGGTTGGCGCCTCGATCCGATCGTGCGCAGCCTGCTCGACACCGATTTTTACAAGCTGTTGATGCTGCAGATGATTCGGGAGTTCTACCCGACTCAGCAGGTGACCTTCTCGGTCATCAACCGGACCCGGCGGGTGCGGCTCGGCGACGTCATCGACGAGGGCGAATTGCGCGCCCAGCTCGACCACGCCCGCACCATCCGCTTCGCCAAGAAGGAGCTGATCTGGCTGGCCGGCAACACCTTCTACGGCAAGACCCACATGTTCTCGCCGGAGTTCATCGCCTGGCTCGCCAATTTCCGCCTGCCCGAATACGAGCTGCGCAAGTCCGACGGCCAGTACGAGCTGCATTTCCACGGGCCCTGGACCCACACCACGATGTGGGAAATCCCGGCGCTCGCGATCGTCAACGAGCTGCGCTCGCGCCAGGCCATGAAGGGCCAGGGCCGGTTCGCGCTCGACGTGCTGTTCGCCCGCGCCAAGGCCAAGCTGTGGGCCAAGGTGGAGCGGCTGCGCAAGCTCGAGGGGCTGCGGCTGTCGGATTTCGGCACCCGCCGCCGCCACGGCTTCCTGTGGCAGCGCTGGTGCGTCGAGGCCGTCAAGGAAGGTCTCGGCCCGTCGTTCACCGGCACCTCCAACGTGCTGCTGGCGATGGACAACGACCTCGAGGCGATCGGCACCAACGCCCACGAGCTGCCGATGGTGGCAGCGGCGCTCGCCAAGGACGATGACGAGCTGCGCTTCGCGCCCTATCGCATTCTCGACCAGTGGCGGCAGACCTACGCAGGCAACCTGCTGATCGCGCTGCCCGACGCATTCGGCACCAAGGCCTTCCTGCGCGACGCACCCGACTGGGTCGCCGACTGGACCGGCTTCCGTCCCGACAGCGCGCCTCCGATCCAGGCCGGCGAGGAGATCATCGCCTGGTGGAAATCGAAGGGGCGTGATCCCAAGCAGAAGCTGCTCGTGTTCTCCGACGCGATGGACGTCGAATCGATCGAGCAGATCCATCACCGCTTCTCCGACCAGGTGCGGCTGTCGTTCGGCTGGGGCACCAACCTGACCAACGATTTCGTCGGCTGCTCGCCGGACGGCTCGGTCGACCTCGATCCGATCTCGCTGGTCTGCAAGGTGACGTCGGCAGACGGGCACCCCGCCGTGAAGCTGTCCGACAACCCGGAGAAGGCGACCGGCGATCCCGCCGAGATCGCCCGTTATCTCCGCGTGTTCGGCGATGCCGGCCGGGTGCGCACGCCGGTGGTCGTTTAGGCCGCCGACAGCCCACGGCAATTTCTCTTTCCTGCCACGATTCTTGTTCCTGCTTTGTTCGAAATGCGGTAAAATCGTCGCACGAGCAGATCGGGTGACAGGAGATCGTTGGCATGCGTCGGGTGATCGGCCGAGTTGGACAGCTGCTGTCTGCAACCATCCTTGTCGTCGGCGCGATCCTGATCTCGACCGGGCCCGCTGCCGCCGACAAGCGGGTGGCGCTGGTGATCGGCAACGCCATCCACGAGCACGCACCGCTGCTGGACGAGCCGGCGGCGGATGCCCGGCTGATCGCCGACAGCCTGTCGCGGCTCGGCTTCACCCTGAGCGGCGGTGCCGCGCAGATCGACCTCGACAGGCGAAGCTTCGATCGCGCGCTTGCCGAGTTCAAGGGCCGGATCGCCGACGCCGACGTCGCGCTCATCTATTATGCCGGCTATGGGCTCAACCTGGGCGGCGCCGATTATCTCGTCCCGGTCGACGCGGCGCCGGCGACAGCTGCGGATCTCAAGACCGAGCTGCGCGACCTGACTGCGATTTTGCGCGAGCTGGGCGGATCGAGCCCCCGGCAGAACGTGATCATTCTCGACGCCTTCCGCTCCAATCCGTTCGCCGGGCGCGGCATCGCCGGTCTTGCCGCCGGCCTCGTCCCGGTCGACGTTTCCGCACGGACCGTGATCTCCTTTGCCGCACAGGCCGGGACGGCGGGACAGCGCGGCCCGGACGGTCACGGCGTGTTCGCCGCCGCCCTTGCAGAGGCGCTGCAGCAGCCAGGCCAACGCCTGATCGAGACCTTCAACCAGACCAATGCGGCGGTGGAGCGTGCCACGGGCGGAGCGCAGCAGCCGCTCGTGATGTTCACGTCGATCGACGGCGGCGCTCAACTGAGCGCCGCTGCGGCGAAGCCAGCGCAGCCCGCTGGCCCCGCCGCCGCCCGGAGCAGCGCTCCCGTTTCGAGCCCGACCGCATCGTCCGACGCGGCAGATGCGCGGACGCCCGGACTTGCCGTGCTGTATGATGAGGATCTCTCCGACCCCAAGGGTAAGCGCTATTCCGGCTCGGTCACCTGGCGGACGGAGACGGTCAAGAACGCACAATCGGGACGGCCCACGCCGGTGATCCGTGGCGAGATCGACATTCCCGAGCGCAAACTGAAGGTCAGCCTGCAGTTGCGCCGCAACGACGATCCCAGCCTGCCGGCCAGCCATGTCGCCGAGCTCACATTCAGGCCCGCTGCCGATTTCGTCGGTGGCGGCATCCGCAGCGTCCCAGGAATGCTGATGAAGACGGATGAGAAGTCGCGCGGGACGCCGCTTGCCGGGCTTTCCGTCAAGATCACCGAAGGTTCGTTCCTGGTGGGCTTGTCCAACGTCGAGGCCGATCGCGCGCGCAACGAGGAGCTTCTCGCACGGCGCGAATGGTTCGACATCCCGGTCGTCTATGCGAACCAGCGCCGGGGCATCCTCGCAATCGGCAAAGGTCCCAGTGGAGATCGGGTATTCGCCGACGTGCTCGCGGCCTGGGACAAATCCCCGCCGACAAAATGATGAGGCACGAGACGAAGGAACAACGGAGCGAAATTTTTGGAGCGGGCGAAGGGGTTCGAACCCTCGACCCCGACCTTGGCAAGGTCGTGCTCTACCACTGAGCTACACCCGCATCCGTGACGCCTTGGCGGCGTGGCCGCCAGCGACGGGCAGACCTATGCCAAATGCCGCGGACGAATGCAACAGGTCTGCGACAGGTTTCGTACGCCGGCGACGTTCAAATTTTAGCGGCCGGGACCGGCCGAACCGGGCTGAGACCTGCCCATCACCGGACCGCGATGGGCGCTGATTGAAATTTCCAGCTGGACCGCCACTTAAAGTGAAAGAAAACGTGTATTGAGGCGCGGCGGCGGCCGGTTCCCGGTCGCCGTTCATCGGAATTTTTCGGACGAGGGACCCCGTGACCATTGTTGAGCAGGGCGGCGGACCGGCGCCGCAGGTGCCGGATCTGATCAAGGACACCACGACGCAGAGCTTCGTGAAGGACGTCATCGAGGAATCGAAGCGGCAGCCGGTCCTCATCGACTTCTGGGCGCCGTGGTGCGGACCGTGCAAGCAGCTGACGCCCATCCTGGAAAAAGCCGTCAAGGCCGCCAAGGGCAAGGTCAAGCTGGTCAAGATGAACATCGACGAGCATCCGGCCATCCCTGGCCAGATGGGCATCCAGTCGATTCCGGCTGTGATCGCGTTCGTCGGCGGACGGCCCGCCGATGGGTTCATGGGTGCCGTGCCCGAGAGCCAGGTCGCCGCTTTCATCGAAAAGATCACCAAGGGCGTTCCCGGCGCCGGCGAGCCCGACATCGCCGAAATCCTCAAGGAAGCCGAAGCGGTTCTCGCTGAAGGCGATGCGGCCGGCGCGGCCGAGATCTATGCCGAGGTGCTCGCGATCGATGCCGCCAACATCCCCGCGATCGCCGGGCTTGCGAAGTGCCAGGTCGAGCTCGGCGCGATCGACGAGGCCAAGCAGACGCTTGCGATGGTCCCGGACGCCAAGCGTAGCGATTCCGCGGTCTCCGCCGTGCAGGCCGCGATCGATCTGGCAGAGCAGGCCCAGTCGCTCGGGCCGGTCGGCGAACTCGAACAGAAGGTCGCCGCCAATCCGCTCGACCACCAGGCACGTTTTGACCTGGCGACCGCACTGAACGCCGCGGGCAAGCGGAAGGAAGCCACCGACCAGTTGCTCGAGATCGTGAAGCGTGACCGCAAATGGAACGAAGACGGCGCGCGCAAGCAGCTCGTGCAGTTCTTCGAAGCCTGGGGCGGCGCCGACGAGGCCACCATCGAGGGCCGCAAGCGGCTGTCGACGATCCTGTTTTCGTAACCCGGCTGGACGGGACGCGCGCTCGTTCCAGCGGACACGAGGTATCGCATGCCGATCAATGCCGAATATCGCGGTCCCGCCGAGCTGCCGGAGATCGTTCCGGTGTTTCCGTTGGCGGGAGCCTTGCTGCTGCCGCGCGGCCAAATGCCGCTCAACATCTTCGAGCCGCGTTATCTCGCGATGGTCGACGATGCGCTTCGTGACGGCCATCGGCTCATCGGTATGATCCAGCCCGACGTCACGCACTCCTCCAGCGAGGAGCGCCCGGTGCTATTCAAGGTCGGCTGCGTCGGCCGGATCACGCAGCTCGCCGAGTCCGGCGATGGCCGCTACATCCTTGAGCTCACCGGCGTGTCCCGTTTCAAGGTGGTCGAGGAAATGACGGTGCTCACGCCCTATCGGCAGTGCAAGGTCGATTATTTCCCGTTCGTCGATGATTTCACGGCGCGCAAGGGTGAAGACGCGGTGGACCGCGAAGCGCTGCTCGCGGTTCTCACCGACTTCCTCAAGGCGAACAATCTCAAGGTCGACTGGGCCGGCATCGAAGCGGCGCCGAACGAAGCGCTCGTGAACGCGCTGGCGATGATGTCGCCCTATGGTCCGGCGGAGAAGCAGGCGATGCTCGAGGCGCCGGACCTGAAGACCCGCGCCGAAATCCTCATCGCCGTGACCGAGATGGATCTCGCCAAGAAGCGGACCTCGGGCGATCCGCCGCTGCAATGATCACTCGGCGGGAGCCGCGCGCGGCGCTGGCGGGGCCGCCGTCAGGCGCATCAGTGCGATGGTGGTGACGATCACCCCGATGTAGACTGCGAGCTGCATCGCGGTAGGCTGATCCGTATAGCCGATCAGAGCCTTGAGCGTCCGCCCGGCGACGCCACGCTCGGGCAGAACCGCGCTCGAATCCCACACCACATGGTCGAACGTTGTCAGCCAGTTGGCGCGGGCGAGAAAGAACACCGCCTGCGCGGCCATTCCCGCCGACAGCAGGGTGATCAGCACGGTGGTGGTCTTGAACAGCGCGCGCGGCGGGATGCGCATCAGGCCGAGATAGGTCGCGAGACAGACGGCAACGCCGAGCAGCAGGCCAAGGACGCCGCCACCGAGTAACGCCCGCCCGCTGCCGTCGCCGGAGGCCGCCACCCCATAGAGAAACAGCGCGACCTCGCTGCCCTCGCGCAACACGGCGATGGCGATCACGGTCGCCAGCGCGACCAGCGGCTTGGCGCCTTCGGCCACCGCTTGGCCCATCGTCCGCAGCTCGGTGCTCATCTCGCGGCCGTGCCGGGCCATCCAGACATTGTGCCAGGTCAGCATGATCACGGCAGCCGACAGGATCCCCGCATTGAACAATTCCTGCCCCATGCCTTCAAATAGCTGCGTCAACGTTCCCGCGAACGCCGCGACGATGCATGCGCCGACCAGGCCGGCAAACAGCCCTGCGCCGATCCAGCGCAGGCGATGCGGAACCGCGCTGGTGACGGCAAGCACGATACCGACGATCAGGCCGGCTTCGAACACTTCGCGGAAGACGATGATCAGGGCGGCGAGCATGGGATCTGGACCTATTGGACGTTGACGAAGCCGCGGGCCTTTTCGTTGAAGTCGTTATAGAACTCGTAGCGCCCGGACTTCATGGCGCGGACGTTGAGCACCGCCTCGCTGTTGGCCGCGATCACCTTCTCGACCTTCAAGGTCTCGCTCTCGAACTCGATGGCCTTGCCCTCCATGTTCCGGACGCGGATGGTCAGCGGCGCGTCCGCGGGAACGGTCGGCTCCTTGGGCTCGAATTGACCGTTGGCATAGGTGAGGCAGATCTCGCTCGATCCCCCGGCGTGCGCCTGCGCTGCCATCAACAGCATGCCGACGCTTCCACCTACGACGACCAACTTCCGCACCACGTCGACCAACATCGATCCGTCCCCTCTCCTATCCAGACAAGCAAATCGGAGAACGGTTGTGCGCCCGGATCGATGTCGACGCCGGGCACCCGTTCGCGACGACGAACAGCTAAGCGGCTCGTCGCCGTGTCTGCAAAGAGACTCCTTCTAAGTTGGAACCATTCTTGGCGAATGTGTCGTGGCAGTGGCCTCGCGGTGAACGGAGTGCGGCCGAACAGCAGTTGAGGCGACGCGGCGGTTACGGAGCGTCGCGATGCCTTCCTCTCGCCGGGTACGTGGCGGCGCTGCGGTGGACCGGGATTCGCCGCGTCAGTAGCCGGCGATGGCGAGACTGACTACGCCGGCGAGCATGACCCAGCCGAAATGCCGCCCGCGCGTCGCGAGCGCATTGGCGCCTGCGGCGAAAGCGAACACGACGATGACCGTGGTCACCGTCCAATGCCGCGCCGACTCCGACGCCATTTGCGGGGCGACGGCGAGCAGCACGCCACAGCCGATCCACGCCACCGTGCCAGTCTGCCAGACCAGCCGCAGCAGGGTTCGCAGCCGCTCCGGCGAGATGGTGGCACGCGCGAAAACCGTCGTCTCGCCGAGCACGCCGTGGATCACGGCGACGGTGATCGCCATCAGCCCCGCGGTCACGAGCAGCGCATCGCGCATGGCACGCCTCCATACAGTTATGTATGGACAATGCACGAAGCCCTGGCGGTCGTCAATACAGCTGTGTATGGTCGTCTCATGGTGACGACATGACCGATCAGCTCTCGGCCGACGATTGGCTGACACAGGGATTGAAGGTGCTGGCCAGCCGGGGCTTCACCGCGCTGAAGGCGGAGCCGCTGGCGAAAGCCTTGGGCGTGTCGCGCGGCAGCTTCTACTGGCATTTCGCCGATGTGGCCGGGTTTCACGCGGCCCTCCTCAAGAAGTGGCGGGAGATTGCGGCCGAGCAGATCATCACCGGGGTGGAGGCGAACGCCGGCGACCAGCCGGCCATTGCCGTGCTCCTCCGCCGCGCGTTCAACGTCAAGCTCACCCTGGAGCGCGCCGTGCGCAACTGGGCCGGATCCGACCCCGCCGCGCGGCAGGCTGTCCAAGCCATCGACAGGCGCCGGCTGGGCTATGTCGAGAGCCTGCTTGCAGCCGAGGGACTAGTGCCGGCGATCGCGCGCGCACGCGCCCAGGTGCTGTACTGGACCTTCCTCGGCCACGCGCTGTCGGATCGGCCGTTGCCGGCCGAGCAACTGGACGCGGTCATCGACGAGCTGATCCGGATCGCCCGGCACATGCCTTGAAGCACGACAAGCGAGCGGACGTTATGCTACAGAGGCGCCCGCCGGAGACCCTTGCCATGAACGCCCCGCTCGAACGCCCCGCCAATTCCGTCGATCCCAAGCTGCTCGAGATCCTGGTCTGCCCGATGACCAAGGGCCCGCTGGAATACGACGCGGCGAAACAGGAGCTGGTCTCGCGGTCGGCGAAGCTCGCCTACCCGATCCGCGATGGCATCCCGATCATGCTGCCCGAGGAAGCGCGGAAGATCGACTGACCGATGCGGCCCGTCGTGATCCGCTGTGCGCTCGCCGTGGCGCTGATGGCCCTCGCTTCGGGGGTCTCGGCCGAGGAGAGCGCCGTCCGCATTGGCGCACTCGACGCCGTCCTGACGACGCCAGCGGGTGTCGAGCGCCCGCCGGTGGCGCTGCTGATCGCCGGCTCCGGGTCGACGGACCGGGATGGCAATGGGCCGCAGCTCAAGCCGGCGACCTTGAAGAAGCTCGCCGAGCAGCTCGCCACCCAAGGCATCGCCAGCCTGCGCTACGACAAGCGCGGCGCACGCGGCTGGAAGGCGGAGTTCGGCAAGCCGGAGGACTTCCGCTTCAAGGACTACGTCGACGACGCCGCCGCGCTGGTCGACTTCCTGCGCGGCAAGTTCGCCCGCATCGTTCTCGTCGGCCACAGCGAGGGCGGCCTGGTCGCCATCCTCACCGCCCGCCGCACCCCGGTCGACCGCCTCGTGCTGCTCACCACATCGGCGCGGCGGCAGGGCGACCTGTTGAAGGCGCAGCTCGAGAAGAAGCTGCCGGCCGCGAAGATGGAGCCGGTCGCCAACGCGATCGACGCCATCATGGCCGGGCAGGTCGTGGACCCGCCACCGCCCGAGCTGCCGGTCGCACCGAGCATGCAGCCCAGCATCGGCTCCGCCTTTGCCGAGGACCCGATCGATCCACTGAAGCAGCTCACGATCCCGATTCTGATCGTCGGCGGCGCCCGCGACCACCAGATCGCACGCCTCGACATGGTCGCGCTCGCCGCCGCCGCACCGGCCGCCAAGTCGCTGTGGCTGCCGGAGATGAACCACGTCCTGGTCGACGTCGCCAACGAGGACGAGAACCTCGCCTCCTACAACGACCCCGACCGTCCGCTCGACCCCGACATGGTCGAGGCCGTCGCCGGCTTCATCGCCGCCGCAGGCCCGCGCTGAGCTCTTTGTTCGAGCATGATCTTTTCGGAAAACCGGTCTCCAGTTTCCGGATCATGCTCTACAGCGCCTCACCCTTCAGCAGCCGTGGCATCTCTCCGGTGAGGCCCGCGGCCTGCTTGATGAACAGCTCCTTCAACGGCGGCGCGCGATCGACGATGCCAAGGCCGATGTCGCGCACGGCCCGCAGCAGCGTCGACTTGTTCGAGAACAGGAAGTTCAGCGAATTGGTGGCAACGCCCATCGCCATCGTGTCGAAGCGGCGCCAGCGCTGGTAGCGTTCGAGGACATCGACCTGCCCCGGATCGATCCCCATTCTTGCCGCATCGACCACGACCTCGGCCAGTGCGGCGACGTCCTTCAGCCCCATGTTGAGCCCCTGCCCCGCGATGGGATGGATCACATGGGCGGCGTCGCCGACCAGCGCCAGCCGCGGCGCGATGAACGAGCGGGCGACGAAGTAGGACAGCGGAAAAGCGCGCGGCTGGTCGAGCACCTTCAACTCGCCGAGATGCAGACCGGCCCGCTTCTCCAGCTCGGCATGGAATTCATCCGCGCTGAGCGCGACGAGGCGCTTCGCCTCGGCGCGCCGCTCGGTCCAAACCAGCGAGGAGCGCTTGCCGGTCAGCGGCAAGATCGCGAATGGTCCGGGCGGAAGAAAATGCTCCTCGGCGCGGCCGCCATGGTCGCGCTCATGACCGATGGTCGCGACGATGCCGGACTGGTCATAGTCCCAGCCATGGGTCTGGATGCCCGCGCGCTCGCGCAGCTTCGAACGCGCGCCGTCAGCGGCCACCAGCAGGCTCGCCTCGAGCTGGCTGCCGTCGCCCAGAGTCACCGCGATGCCGTCGGCCCGCGTCACGAAGCCGGTCACCGGCATCGCCTTGAGCTCGACGCCTGCGGCCTCCGCATGCCGCACCAGCGCATCGATCAAGAGCCGGTTCTCGACCATGTGCGCGAACGGCTCGCCGGCCTCGACCTGGCCCGCAAACGTCAGGAACGACGGGCGGGTCGCGTCCTCGAGCTTGGAATCGGTAATGACCATGTCGAGGATCGGCTGCGCCTGCGGCGCCACGTCCGCCCAGACCCCGATCGCATCGAACAGCTTGCGGCACGCCGCGACGATGGCGCTGGCGCGTGGATCGCGGCTCGGCCGGTTGGCGAGCGCCGGATCGGCCACGATCACCGGCACTTCGGGACCGAGCCCCTGCCGAAGCGCGAGCGCGAGCGCCAGGCCGGCAAAGGCCCCGCCACAAATGACAATGCTTCGCTGTGTCGTCATGCCACCCTGCTCACAGTTACTCTTGCGGGAGGATTATAGCTGGGCGAAACAGGGGCGTGAACCAAGGGCTGCCACCCGAGGCCATCAATTCCGGATGCCTGATCCCGCGAGAACGGGACCGGAGCGGCCGGCCGAGCCAGCGAAAGCACCGCGCCATGTCCAAGGGACTGATCGACCTGATCTCGATCCTCGATCTCGAGCCGATCGAGGTGAACCTGTTCCGCGGCAACAGCCCGAAGACGAGCTGGCAGCGCGTGTTCGGCGGCCAGGTGATCGGCCAGGCAATGATGGCGGCGTGCCGCACCGTCGAGGGCCGGCTGCCGCATTCGCTGCACTGCTACTTCATCCTGCCCGGCGACCCGCAGGTGCCGATCATCTACCAGGTCGAGCGTCTGCGCGACGGCAAGAGCTATGCGACGCGGCGCGTCACCGCGATCCAGCACGGCAATGCGATCTTCTCGATCATGGTGTCGTTCCACAGCGACGAGGAGAGCGCGTTCAACCACCAGGACAAGATGCCGGACGTGCCGCCGCCGGAGAAGCTGACGGCGGAGGAGATCTCCAAGCAGCCGATGTTTCAGGAGGTCTTCCAAAGGATGCCGGACTTCATCCGCCGCTACTACGAATCCGACCGGCCGATCGAGCTGCGCCCCGTCGAACTGAACCGGTACTTCGGCCAGAAGATCGAGGATGGCCGCATCAACGTCTGGATCAAGACGGCGGCGAAGCTGCCCGATGATCCGGCGCTGCACATGTGCGCGCTGGCCTATGCGTCGGACTTCTCACTGCTCGACGCGGTCATGGCGCGCTATGGCCGCACCTTGTTCGACAAGCGCATGATGCCGGCCTCGCTGGATCATGCGATGTGGTTTCACCGGCCGTTCCGCGCCGACGAATGGCTGCTCTATGCGCAGGATTCGCCGAGCGCGCAGGGCGGCCGCGGGCTCACCCGCGGCTCGATCTTCAAGCCCGACGGCACGCTGGTCGCCTCCGTCGCGCAGGAGGGCTCGATCCGCGAGCGCCGCGCCTAGCCGCATCACATCGGCTGTGCCGTCCGCGGGACGACCGCGAATTGCGACACGTACCAGGCGCTGTACCAGCGCAGCAGCCACGGGATCGGAATGATCACCGAGCAGCCGAGCACGAACGCGAAGGTGCGCCACAACACCTGCAGGCCCGAGCCGGTGAACACGACCTCGCGCCGCGTCCCCTGGATGTTGCGGCAGACCCAGCGCATCCAGGCGGTCAGCACCCAGGCCCAGCCGATGACGGTGATACCCGACACGATCATCAGCAGGTACCAGCCGGCATAGACGACGGGGCTGCCTTCGAAATGGATCGGCAACCGCTCGCCATTCGAAGCGAGGTTGCTCAGCAGCCAGCGCAGCACCAGCCAGCCCAGGAACGCCGGGGCAACCAGCGAGATCAGGTTGAGGATCGGCCGGTCGCTGAGGCCGACATAGGCCAGCACGCCCATCGCGATGAAGACGTACCAGATGTCGAGCGGCTGGCCGGTGAAGGTGAGGTTCGGCCGGCCGGGCACCCGCATCCGCTCGATCACGTAGCGGTAGAGATAGACAGCGGTCCAGGGCGTGATCACCACCAGGAACTGGCCGACGACATACAGCAGCGTCCAGCCGAGATAGGACCAGGTGTCGAGCTTGACCGAGAGCGCGCCGCCCGACGCAGGCACGCCGGCCTCGAACGCGGGCGGGACGCCGGGGGAGATGCTCGGCACGCCCGACATCAGGCCGGGAATGCGCCCGGCCTTCTCCCAGCCGGCCATGCCGTCGCTCCACAGCAGCGTCTCGGCCGTGACGACACCCCGGGCGATCAGGTCGCGCAGTTCGTCTTCCGAAATGGGGCCCTGTTGCTGGCCTTGCGCCGCGTAATACCAGGAACGATTCGACATGGGATGTCCTTGAATGGAGGATGGCAGGAAAACGTCTTCAGTCTGTCGGGCGATGTCGCGTTCCGTTCAGTGATATCCGTCACTCCTTGACGTTTTCGCTTAACGCTGCGCTGATTTTGTGCCATTTGCCTAGGAACAGGCCAAAATGGCCATCCCAAGCCTGCCTCCGAAACAGGCTGCTCCTACCTGAGGAAACCAGGGCCCGCCCATGAAGCTCGTCGTCGCGATCATCAAACCCTTCAAGCTCGACGAGGTGCGCCAAGCCCTCACCGCGATCGGCGTCCACGGCATGACCGTCACCGAGGTCAAGGGCTACGGTCGCCAGAAGGGCCATACCGAGATCTACCGGGGCGCCGAATATATCGTGAACTTCCTGCCCAAGCTGCGCATCGAGATCGCGGTCAACTCGGACATCGCCGAGAAGGCGGTCGAGGTGATCACGACGCACGCGCGCACCGGCCAGATCGGCGACGGCAAGATCTTCGTGACGCCGATCGATCATGCCCGCCGCATCCGCACCGGCGAAACCGACACCGACGCACTCTAAGCCCGTCAAGCAGCCGCAACGGCTGCACGCCCGCCGCAACGGCGCGGCGGACTGCAAAATCCTAACATCTGACATGCCGGGGGGACTGTCATGGAGACCAGCGCGTCTCGTAGCCTGCGCGCGTCTGCAGCATTGGCTGCAGCGGGAGCGATTGCCTTCACCACGCCAGCAGCGGCCGCAGCGCCGTCCACGATCGAACCGGCCGACACCGCCTGGATGATCGTCGCCACCGCTTTGGTGCTGATGATGACCATTCCGGGTCTGGCGCTGTTCTACTCGGGCATGGTGCGCAAGAAGAACGTACTGGCGACGATGGCGCAGAGCCTCGCAGCCGTGATGCTGATCTCGATCCTGTGGGTCGCATTCGGCTACTCGCTGGCCTTCGTCGGCGACGGCACCTGGATCGGCTCGCTCGACCGCGCCTTCCTCGCCGGCATGGGCATGGACAGCGTCCATCCCGGCGCCAAGACGATCCCCGAGTCGCTGTTCATGCTGTACCAGATGACGTTCGCGATCATCACGGTGGCGCTGGTGGCGGGCTCGGTCGCCGACCGCATGCGCTTCTCCGCCTACCTCCTGTTCAGCATCGCATGGTTCATCTTCGTCTATGTGCCACTGGCGCATTGGATCTGGGGCGGCGGCTTTCTCGCTCAGGCCGGCGTGGTCGACTTCGCCGGCGGTCTCGTCGTGCATCTCTCCGCGGGCACCGCGGGATTGGTCGCCGCGCTGGTGATGGGACGGCGCCAGGGCTACGGCAGTGAGAACCTCTCGCCGTTCGACCTGTCGCTCGCGGTGGTCGGCACCGGCCTGCTCTGGGTCGGCTGGTTCGGCTTCAATGGCGGCTCGGCGCTCGGGGCGAATGCGCATGCGGTGATGGCGATCCTGACGACGCATCTGGCCGCCTGCGCCGGCGCCGTCACCTGGGGCGCGCTGGAATGGTCGACGCGGCGCAAGCCGTCTGTGCTCGGCATGATCTCGGGCGCGGTGGCCGGCCTCGGCACCATCACGCCCGCGTCCGGCTTCGTCGCCCCCTGGCATGGGCTGGTGATCGGCGCGCTCGCTGGTATCATCTGCTACTGGGCCTGCACCTCGCTGAAGCACCGCTTCAACTATGACGATTCGCTCGACGTGTTCGGCGTCCACGGCGTCGGCGGCCTCACCGGCACCGTGCTGGCCGGCGTGTTCGCGACCGCCGCGATCGGCGGCACGGCGGGGCTGATCGAGGGCAACCCGAAGCAGCTTGCGGCCCAGCTCTACGGCGTCGCCGTCACCCTGGTGTGGTCGGGCGGCGTCACCTGGGGGCTCCTGAAGCTGGTCAGCGCCTTCGTGCCGCTGCGGGTGTCGCGTGAGCACGAGCTGGAAGGACTCGACATCTCCCAGCATGGCGAGGCGCTGCAATAGCTGCAGCAATTGACGCCAATTGACCTGTTCGGCGCCGCAGGATTCTGCCCGCGCGCTGAGCAGCATTGTGTCTTGAGCCTGACATGCGCAACTTTTGCGCATGTCTGCCCATTCCTTGAGCGCGACGGAATAGCGCAGCCCCTGCTGCCCCTCCCGAGGGGTGAAAAGGTCAGGATTCACCGCTCGTTAGCCCTGACCAGCCGTCTGGCACGGCATTTGATTCTATCGCTCCCGGCTGTGCCCGCGTCGTGAAGATTTCTCCGCGTGGTGAACCTCAGTCGACAGGAAGCGCTCGGTAACGTCCGTGCCGGGCCCAAGCGGGGATAGGACCCATGAAAATTGTTATGGCGATCATTAAGCCATTCAAGCTCGAAGAAGTCCGGGACGCCCTGACCGCCATCGGCGTTCATGGTCTCACGGTGACGGAAGTGAAGGGGTACGGCCGTCAGAAAGGTCATACGGAAATCTACCGCGGCGCCGAATATGCGGTGAGCTTCCTGCCCAAGATCAAGATCGAGGTCGCGATCCCCTCCGACCAGGTCGACAAGACCATCGATGCGATCAGCTCGGCCGCCAAGACCGGCCAGATCGGCGACGGCAAGATCTTCGTGATCAGCCTCGACCACGCCGTGCGTATCCGCACCGGCGAAGCGGACGCTGCGGCCCTTTGATTTCGCGCTCAAACCAGAACACTTACGGAGTACAATAAAATGACGTTCAAGCGTCCAACCAGCGCGGGATGGGTTACGCTCGCAATTGCAGGGCTCTGCGTCGCAGGCCTCGTCGATGTGGCGTTCGCCGAGGACGCGCCTGCCGCCGCTGCCGCAGCCGCCCCGGTTCCCAACAAGGGCGACGTCGCCTGGATGCTCGTGTCCAGCGCGCTCGTCCTGATGATGTCCATCCCCGGCCTCGCGCTGTTCTATGGCGGCCTCGTCCGCACCAAGAACATGGCCTCGGTCCTCACCCAGGTGTTCGCCATCGTCGCCATGGTCGGCGTGGTCTGGACGCTCTACGGCTACTCGCTCGCCTTCACCGACGGCGGCAGCATGACCTCGTGGGTGGGCGGCTTCTCCAAGGCCTTCCTGCACGGCGTCGACGCCAACTCGACCGTTCCGACCTTCTCGAACGGCGTGGTGATCCCGGAGCTGGCCTACTTCGTGTTCCAGATGACCTTCGCGATGATCACCCCGGCCCTGATCGTCGGCGCCTTCGCCGAACGCATCAAGTTCTCGGCGGTGATGCTGTTCATCCTGCTCTGGGTGACCTTCATCTACTTCCCGATCGCGCACTGGGTCTGGTACATCGCCGCTCCCGATGACGTCGCTGCTGCTGCCAAGGCTCTCGCTGCCGCTGGCGACGCTGCCGCCAAGACCGCCGCCCAGGCCAAGCTCGACGAAGTCACCGGTGCTGTCGGCTGGCTCGCCGGCGCCGGCGCTCTCGACTTCGCGGGCGGCACCGTCGTTCACATCAACGCCGGCATTGCCGGTCTGGTGGGCGCGGTTCTGATCGGCAAGCGCACCGGCTACGGCAAGGAGCTGATGGCTCCGCACTCGCTGACCATGACCATGATCGGCGCCGCGCTGCTGTGGGTCGGCTGGTTCGGCTTCAATGCCGGCTCCAACCTGGAATCGAACGGCGTCACCGCCCTGGCCTTCGTCAACACCATGGTCGCGACCGCCGGTGCGGCGCTGTCCTGGCTGCTGTGCGAATGGGCCGTCAAGGGCAAGCCGTCGCTGCTCGGCATCTGCTCGGGCGCGGTCGCCGGTCTCGTCGCCGTTACCCCGGCCTCCGGTTATGCCGGTCCGATCGGCGCGCTGGTGCTCGGCCTGATCGTCTCCCCGGTCTGCCTGTTCTTCGTCTCCACCGTGAAGAACGCGCTGGGCTATGACGACGCGCTCGACGTGTTCGGCGTGCACTGCATCGGCGGCATCATCGGCGCTCTGGCCACCGGCATCCTGGTCAACCCGGCCCTGGGTGGCGTCGGCATCACCGACTACACCAACATCACCGGCAACAACGCCGGCACCTACGACTTCGCCACGCAGATGCTGGCGCAGATCAAGGCTGTCGTCGCCACGCTGGTATGGTCGGGTGTCGGCTCGGCGATCCTCTACAAGGTCGTCGACGTGATCATCGGCCTGCGCCCGACCGTGGAGCAGGAGCGCGAGGGTCTCGACATCACCGACCACGGCGAGCGCGCCTACAACTACTGAGTTCTCCCGGGACTTGGTCGTACGCGACCAGGTCCGCAACTTCGGTTCGGGCAAATACCCGGCAATGCCCTGACCGTTGAGGGGCTCCAGCGCAAGCTGGGGCCCCTTTCTTTTTGTTTGGATCGTGAGGGCCGAGCGCGCGCCAAATAGCCGATGTCGTCCCTGCGAACGCAGGGACCCATACCGCGTGATGTTTGTAAGAGGCAGGCGGCGAGTCCCGTGTAAAACAACTGAACCCTGTGGTTATGGGTCCCTGCGTTCGCAGGGACGACGGCGGAGGTTGGCGTTGGCAGCGTTGCCTTCGAGACAGAGTTGAATACGTGCGTGTTCACCCCGCGACGCATCCGCGCCCGAGCTGTGCTGAAACTATCGCCCTCCTCAAACAGAGGGCGCAGGGAAGGCCGGGCGCTGGCCGCGCCCGTGGCCCGCCAGCGAAAGAAAATGCTGGCGGCAGGCACCACAGGTCTGGCCGAACACACCCGGCCCTCCCTGCGCGATTGGTTTTAACGGCTGCTTCGCGTTCTCCCTGGTGCGCCGGGCTGTCTGGCCACCATCACGAGCGCGACACGCTGAGGGTATCGGCACCCGCTTGATATCAGCGTCGGGATATCAGGACCGCGCGACTTGACCGTGCGTGCATCGCCGTTCGTCCGCGCGATCAGCTCACGCTGCGTCGACCCACGCCCATCGCATCCCACTGCCAACGATCCGTGACGGTCGCGAAACGTCCCTCATGCGGCAGCAGGGACGTGCGGAAATGTGCAGGTGATTTGCCCGACGGTGCAATGCCGACAGCGTGCGACAAACTAACACGACGGGCAATTCGCGCATGTCGGGAATGCGGAAACTGCCCGACGGGCAACAGAGCAGGCTTTGATCCGCACAATAATAGCGCGGGGATGCCAATCCGGTTGCAGCGGCAGAAAACACAGCTTAGCGGGGTCGTGTCCCCGGAGGTGGTGTAGCTCGGTGGAGCAAAGCCGCCCGGACGCGCGCTCCCAAATAGCGCCGTAGCGGGCGGGCGGCTTTGCGGTGGTCACCGGCAGTTCTCCGGTAGGATCGGGTTGCGACACGCCAACGCAACCGAGGAACCACCGATGACCGAAGACATGATGAACCTGCGCACGCTGGTAGAGAAGACCCCAGACGCCGATCTGCTGCGCGAGATGATCGGCTTTGCGGCCCAGCGCCTGATGGAGCTGGAGGTCGAGAGCCAGACCGGGGCTGCCTATGGCGAGAAGAGCCCCGAACGTCTGGCCCAGCGCAATGGCTACCGCGACCGGATCTGGGAGACCCGCGCCGGTGCGGTGGAGCTGCGCATCCCAAAGCTGCGCAAGGGCTCCTATTTCCCCGGCTTCCTGGAGCCGCGGCGCATGGCCGAGAAGGCGCTCACCGCCGTGGTTCAGGAGGCTTACGTTCAGGGCGTCTCGACCCGTTCGGTCGACGATCTGGTGCAGGCGATGGGCATGACCGGCATCTCCAAGAGCCAGGTCAGTCGGTTGTGCGGCGAGATCGACGACAAAGTGAAGGCCTTCCTCGGCCGTCCAATCGAGGGTGACTGGCCCTATCTTTGGATCGACGCCACCTATGTGAAGGTGCGCCAGCAGGGGCGCATCGTCTCCGTCGCGGTGATCGTTGCAGTCGGCGTCAACAGCGACGGCCGGCGCGAGGTTCTCGGCATGGACATCGGGCCGTCCGAGGCCGAGACGTTCTGGACCGCCTTCCTGCGCAAGCTGGCCCGCCGCGGCTTGCGCGGCGTCAAGCTGGTGGTGTCCGACGCCCACGAGGGCATCAAGGCCACCGTGACCAAGGTGCTCAACGCCAGCTGGCAACGCTGCCGCGTCCACTTCATGCGGAACGTGCTGGCTCATGCCGGCAAGAGCGGACGGCGCGTGGTCTCCGCCTTCATCGCCACGGCCTTTGCCCAGGACGATGCCGAGGCCGCTCGCACCCAATGGCGCAAGGTCGCCGATCAGCTCCGTCCCAAGCTGCCCAAGCTTGCCGGCTTCCTCGACGAGGCCGAGACCGACGTGCTTGCCTACATGACGTTCCCGCCGCAGCATCGGACCAAGTTGCACTCCACCAATCCGATCGAACGCCTCAACGGCGAGATCAAACGGCGCACCGAGGTGGTCGGCATCTTCCCCAATGAGGACGCTATCGTCCGCCTCATCGGAGCTGTCCTGCTCGAACAGAACGATGAATGGGCGGTCCAACGCGCCCGCTACATGACGCTGGAAACCATCGCGCCATTGAGCGATGATCCGAACGTCAGCCTCACGGCTATCGCCAGCTGACAGGCCCGGCTCCAGCCGGCGAACGCGGTGGGCCGCCAGCTACACCACGCTTGGGGACACGATCCTTAGCGGTACTGTTCGCTGGCTCCGGCTGATCTTAAGAATTGGAACCCGGCCGTAACAGCGATCGCCGCTGCAGCCGGCACATGGGGGATCAGGATGAAGCATCGCTGTCGGTACGTAGTCGTCGCCTCCGCCATTTGGCTCACCGCCGCAACGCCGCCATCGGCAAGAGCCCAAGCGACATCACAGGAGTCCTTGGCGGCCGCGAAAGAGCTGGTCTCCGTGATGCATATGAATGACCAGGCGACAGCCCTGTTGCCGATCATTCTGAAGAACCTGAGACCGACGATCGTCCAGGGGCGCGCCGAGGTCGCTCTGCAATATGATGCGTTGATCCCGAAGTTCACCCAGGCCTTTCAGGGCAGGGTTTCCGAATTCTCGGATGCGATCGCGGTCGTCTATGCCAGGAACTTCTCGGCGGACGACCTCAGGACCATGGCTGAGTTCTACAGGACCCCGACAGGTCAACGAGTCCTGCAGAAGCTGCCGTCCGTCACCCAGGAGTCGAGCATTGCCGGGCAGAAATTTGGTCAAGCTCTCGGCGAAGAGATCAGGAAGCAGATGGTCGATGAACTGAGGAAGAAAGGTCTCGATCTTTGATCCGAACTCCCGATCGTCATGCAGCGGCGCTGCCCTGCGACATAACCGGCGCGACGGGCAATTTCCGTATGACAGGCTTGTGGTCCGTCCCGCCTCGCCATCCCCGGGAAGCCGAACCGAGACGTCCACGGTCATGCCCCCGATGCCGGGCACGACACCGGATTGCAGGCTCAAACCTTGCCGCGGGCCGATAGTCCGGCGAACGACAACGCAAGTCGATGGTCAGCTCATGCGCCTTCGAACTTGAACGACACGTTGAGCTTGGCTCGATAGGCTTCCACCTTCCCCTTCGCGTCGAGCTGCATATCGAGCTGGACCACTTCTGCGACACGCAGGTCTCGGAGTGTCTTCGCCGCCTGCTCGACAGCGTTGGTAGCTGCCCTTTCCCAAGATTCGCTGCTGGTACCGATCAGCTCGATGACTTTGTAGACGCTGTCAGACATGTCGGTCTCCTGTTCGGTATGGAGCAGGAAGCAGGTGCTCCCTGCCACAACTGAACGTAGCATCATCGCGCGGCGCCTGAAAGGACGCAGCCTACCCATGGCAGCCGCAGGTCCGGAGCTACCACGAGTAGCGCTAACGCCTTGCGCGTCTCACAAGCCCTTGCGCCCCTACACGCCGCCCAGCTTGCAGACGTGCTTCCATTCCGCAGGCGTGACCGGCTGCACCGACAGCCGCGACTGCTTCACCAGCGCCATCTCGCTCAGCATCTTGTCGGCCTTGATCGCGGCGAGCGTCACCGGGGTCTTGAAGGGCTTGTGCGCCTTGATGTCGACGCAGACGAACTTGCCGGTCTTGTCGGTCGGATCAGGATAGGCTTCCTTGATGATCTCGGCGATGCCGACGATCTCCTTGCCCTCGTTGGAATGATAATAGAAGGCGAGGTCGCCCTTCTTCATCGCCACCAGGTTCTGCCGCGCCGTGTAGTTGCGCACGCCGGTCCAGGCCTCCCCGTTCGCGCCCTTCGCCACCTGCTGGTCCCACGACCATACCGAGGGTTCGGATTTCACCAGCCAGTAGTTCATGATGGTCGTCTCTTTCCACTCGTCCTGGCCAGGCAAAAGCGCGAAGCGCTGGGAGGTCCCGGCCATCCACGTCGCACTGCTCGGCGCATTATCCAAGACATGGATGCCCGCGACAAGCGCGGGCATGACGGCGGAGAGAGCGTCGTGCTGGATGACGTCGGTCGCGCGGCGGCCCTCACTCCTCCGCCTTGAATGGGCGCATCATCAGCGCCTCGATCGCGGCATCGATCGTCACGGTGCCGGCGAGAATGGCGGCGACCGCCTGCGCCACCGGCATCTCGACGCCGCGCGAGGTGGCGAGTTCGACCAGCACGGGCGCGGTGTATTGTCCCTCGGCGAGCTTGCCTGCGGGCAGCGGCTCGCCGCGGCCGAGCGCGAGGCCGGCGGCGAAGTTGCGCGATTGCGGACCGGCGCAGGTGAGGATCAGGTCGCCGAGGCCGGACAGGCCGGTCAAGGTCTCGCTGCGCGCGCCATAGGCGCGGCCGAGCCGCACCAACTCGGCGAAGCCGCGCGTGGTCAGCGCCGCCAGCGCCGAGGCGCCGAGATTGCGGCCGGCAACGATGCCGGCGGCGATCGCCAGCACGTTCTTGGCGGCGCCGCCGATCTCGACGCCGCGCACGTCGGTCGAATGATAGGGCCGGAAGGTCGGCGAACCCAGCGCATGGACGAGGTCGGCCGCGAGCGCCTCGTCGGGCGCGGCGAGCGTCACCGCGGTCGGCAGCCCTCGCGCGACGTCGTCGGCGAAGCTCGGGCCGGACAGGATCACCGGGATCGCGTTCGGCGCGGCCTCCGCGATCACCTCGGTCATGAATTTATGGGTGCCGTGCTCGATGCCCTTGGCGCAGGCGACGAGCGGCGTGCCCGGACGGAGCAGCGGGGCGAGATGCATGACCGCACCGCGCAGATGCTGGGCGGGGACAACGATGAGAACGGCGTCGGCGCGGGCGGCCTCGGCGAGATCGGCAGTCACGGCGATGCTGGGGGCGAGCGGAATGCCGGGCAGTCGCGGGTTTTCGCGGGCAGCAGAGATGCGCGCGGCGTGGTGGCTGTCGCGCGCGTAGAGCGTGACCTCACGGCCGGCACGCGCGGCGACGGCGGCGAGCGCCGTGCCCCACGCACCGGCGCCGACGATGGAGATCGTTTGGAAACGAGTCATTCGCCGCGGATTCGGCTGCGCTCCCTCCCCCCTTGCGGGGGAGGGTTGGGGAGGGGGGTGCCACGAGCGAGAATTTTTATGGAGCCACCCCCACCCCCGACCCCTCCCCGCAAGGGGGAGGGGAGCGCACCGCGTATGGTGCAGGAGCTTGCCACATCACTGCCGAGGGCGATCCAGCCGCTTCGTGCAGGATGAAAAAGCAATTCCATCACCCTCAAAACCCCGCCCGCGTATTCGCGAACTTGCCCGGCACGCTGGCATTGGCATCCAGCAGCCAGCGCGCGCGCGGCGCGGCGTCCATGCCGTCCACCATCCCTAGCGCCAACCGCTCCAGCCCGGCCCAGGCGATCATCGCGCCATTGTCGGTGCACAGCGCCGGCGGCGGCATGATCAGGCGGGTGCCGGCCTGCTGCGCGACATCGTCGAGTGCGCCGCGGATCGCCTGGTTGGCGGCGACACCGCCGGCGGCCACCAGCGCGGTCGGCGCGCCGAAACGCTGCTTGAACAGATCGAGGCCAACGCGCAGGCGGTCGGCGGTCGAGTCCAGCACCGCGGCCTGGAAGCTGGCGCAGAGGTCGGCGATGTCCTGCTCGCTCACCTTGCCGAGCCGGCCGATCTCGTTACGCACGGCGGTCTTCAGCCCGGACAGCGAGAAATTGGCATCGCTGCGGCCCTGCATCGGACGCGGGAAGGCAAAGCGCTGACCGTCGCCGTTGCGCGCGGCCTGCTCGACCTGTGGTCCGCCCGGATAGGGCAGACCCAGCATCTTCGCGACCTTGTCGAACGCCTCGCCCATCGCGTCGTCGACGGTGGTGCCGAGCCTGACATAATCGCCGACGCCGGCGACCGCGACGATCTGGGTGTGGCCGCCGGAGGCCAGGAACAGGCAATAGGGGAAGTCGATTGCATCGGTGAGGCGCGGCGTCAGCGCATGCGCCTCGAGATGGTTGACCGCGATCAGCGGCGTGTCGTGCACCATCGCGATCGCCTTGGCGGTGGTGAGGCCGACGATGACGCCGCCGATCAGGCCCGGCCCGGCCGCCGCCGCGACGCCGCCGAGCGCGGCATAGTCGATGCCGGCCTCGCGCATCGCCGCGTCGATGAGATGGTCGAGCATGTCGACATGGGCGCGCGCGGCGATCTCGGGAACCACGCCGCCATAGATGGCATGCTCGTCGGTCTGCGAGCGCACAACATTGGAAAGGATCTGCCCCTTGCCGCCCGAATCACGCGCCACCACCGCCGCGGCGGTCTCGTCGCAGGTGGTTTCGATGCCCAGCACGAGCGTTTGCGATTCGTTACCCAATCTCAACCCTTTTGGTCATTATGAGTGCGCAGAACCGCCTAACACCACGAGGTCGCCAGGTGCAATCGTCCGTCCGTTGCAGCCCGGCCGATCCGTGTTCGACGGGAGCATAGCACATGGCCGTGCTGGTGACCCGTCCCGCCCCTGACAATGAACGCACCGCGAGCGCCCTGCGCGCGCGTGGCTTCGAGGTGCTGCTGGCGCCGATGCTGCGCTTCGAGCCGGTCGCGCTGCCGCCGGACGTCGGCGGCGATGCCGCCGGACTCATCGTAACGTCATCGAACGCGCTGCGCGCGGCGGCGCCGCAGCTCAGGGCGTCCGCCTTGCTGCGCCTGCCGCTGTTCGCGGTCGGCGACCGGACGGCCGCAGCCGCACGCGAGGCCGGCTTCACGCAGGTGATCTCGGCCGCGGCCGATGCGACCGCGTTGCGCGACCTGATCGCAGACAGCGGCGTCATCGAGGCCGGGGCCACCCTGCTCTATCTCGCCGGCGCCGACATCTCGCGCGACCTCGCCTCCGAGCTCGCCGAGCGCGGCTTCGATGTGATCACCCAGACCGTCTATCGCATGGCGCAGGTGACCACCCTGCCGCGCGAAGTCTGCGACGCCTTCGCAGCCAACCGGATCGAGGCGGTGCTGCATTATTCGCGGCGGAGCGCGGTTGCGTTCGTGGCGGCCATCCGCGCCGACGGCGTCGAAATCTCGGCGCTGGCGGTGCCGCATGGCTGCCTGTCGGCCAATGTCGCCGAGGTGCTGCGCGAGGCCGGCGCCACCCAGGTCACAATCGCGGCGCATCCGGATGAAAACGACATGCTGGAGGGCCTGACCCGTGCGCTACGGTCGTGAATGGCGTAAGAGGGCCTGCTCAATCTTGCCTCAGCCAGGGAACTTCCACCATGGTCGATGAACCCGACACCGCTGCACCGGCCTCCGACACCGGGCGGCCGAAACGGCCACCGCCGACCATCGATTTGGAGCCGACCTCGCGCGAGGAGCGCCCGTCGGCCAGCGAGAGCGCGGCCGAGCGGCCGACCACGTCGCCCTGGTCGGCCCCGGCCGAAGCCTTGGCCGAGGGGTCGTCGGGCGCGGCGAGCCAGTCGCATCCGCATGGCGCCGGTGACGCCGAACCGGAATCGGCCGCCAGCGAGACGCCCGAGGAGACGGTCGCCGCGGCCGAGCCGCCGCACGCCGAGCTTCCTCCACCCCCGCCGCCGCGTCCGGTGTCGCCCTGGATCATCGCACCGTTCTCCGGCGCGGCCGCGGCCGCGCTGGTGATCGGCGTCGGCTGGATGCTCGGCTGGCCGCCCGTGCAGCCGCCCTCGGCGATCTCGCCGCAGTCCGCCGCTATCGACGAGCTCACCTCCCGCGTCGCCGGGCTGGAGCAGCGCGTCGGCAAGCCGGACGGCGCCGTGACCGGCCGGCTCGATGCCGCCGACAAGACGATTGCAGCGCTGCGCAACGACGTCGCCGGCCTGCGCGCGCAGGCCGACAAGACCGTGGCAGCCCTCAACGATGTCCGGGCGCAGCCGCGCGACGGCTCCGCGCCGGCGCCCGCACCCGAGCCGATCGATCTCTCCGGCCTGACGGCGCGCATCGACGCGCTGGAGCGGGCGAGCAAGAGCCAGAGCGCGGCGCTGGCACAGGAGCGCGCCAAGCTCTCAGAGGCGGCCAAGCCGGCCGACGATGCGCCGCTGCGCCGCGTGGTCGCCGCGACCCTGCTCGACGTCGCCGTGCGTCACGGCGATCCCTATGGAGCGGCGCTGACCACCGCCAGATCGCTGGCGCCCGACGCGGCCGCGCTGAAGCCGCTGGAGGCATTCGCCACGACCGGCGTGCCGAGCCCCGCGGCACTGAGCCGCGAGCTGCTCACCATCGTGCCGAAGCTCTCGCCGCCGGCGCCCGAGAGCACCACGGGGACTTCGATCCTCAGCAAGCTCTCGGCCGGCGCCTCGAGCCTGGTCAAGGTCGAACGTACCGACGGCGCCGGCACCGATCGCGGCGCGGTCGTGGCACGGATCACCGCGGCGGCGCTGCGCAACGATTTCGCCGAGGCCCGCCGCGAGCTGAAGGGTCTCTCGCCGGAGGATCGCGCCCCCGCCAATGATTGGCTCGCACGCGCCGATGCCCGCGACGCCGCGCTGTCGACCGCCCGCAAATTCGCCGACGACGCGATGACCGCGCTCGCCAAACCCGCGCAATAGGACGCCCAAGGACGCACATGTTCCGGATCGTCATTTTCCTCATCCTGGTCGGGCTCGCCGCTGCGGGCTCGGCCTGGGTCGCCGAGCAGACCGGCGACGTCGTCTTGAATTGGGGCCCGTGGCGGATCGCCATGACCTTGCCGGTGTTCGTGCTCGCGCTCGGCCTGACCATCGCGGCCTGCGTGCTGGTCTGGAACCTGATCAGCGCACTGCTGCGGGCGCCCGGCCGCATCCGCAAGGCGCATCGCGCCCGCCGGCATCAGCGCGGCCGCCACGCCATCACCCACGGCCTGCTGGCGATCGGCCAGGGCGATTCGACGGCGGCGCGGCAGCACGCCGACACCGCCAAGCGGCTGGCCGGCGATGATCCGCTGACGCTGCTCCTGCACGCCCAGGCGGCGCAGCTCGAAGGCGACCGCGACGGCGCCCGGCGCGCCTTCCGCGCCATGGCCGAGCGCCACGACACCCGCCTGCTCGGCTTGCGCGGCCTGTTCATCGAGGCGCAGCGCGCCGACGACGCCTATGCCGCGGTGATGATCGCCGACGAAGCGCTCAGGCTGGCGCCCAACGCCACCTGGGCCTCGCATGCCGTGCTCGGCTTCCGCTGCGCCGAGGCCGACTGGGACGGAGCGCTTTCGATCCTCGACGGCAACTACACCGCCGGCATGATCGACAAGCCGACCTACCGCCGTCAGCGCGGCGTGCTGCTGACGGCGCGCGCGCTGGCGCTGGAGACCGGGGATCGCGACCTGTCGCGCTCGAGCGCGATGGAGGCGGTGAAGCTGGCGCCGACACTGGTGCCGGCCGCGGTGCTGGCGGCGAAGTTCGAGAGCGAGGCGCACCAGGTGCGGCGCGCGATGAAGATCATCGAGGCGGCCTGGGCGGCGTGTCCGCATCCGGATCTCGCCGATGCCTACGCCCATGTGCGGCTCGGCGATTCGGCCACGCAGCGGCTGGCGCGGGTGGAGAACCTGGCCGCGCGGACGCCCGGCCATGTCGAAGGCGCGCTGGCGGTGGCGCGCGCGGCGATCGACGCCGCCGAATTCGGCCGCGCCCGCGAGGCGCTGGCGCCGTTCACGGAGGATCCGACCCAGCGCGTGGCGATGCTGATGGCCGAGCTGGAGCGCACCGAGCATGGCGACGCCGGCAAGGCGCGCGAATGGGCGCTGCGCGCGGTGCGCGCCCGCCACGACCCGGCCTGGACCGCGGACGGCTATGTCAGCGATCGCTGGCAGCCGATCTCGCCGGTCACCGGCCGGCTCGACGCCTTCCAATGGCAGACGCCGGTGGCGAGCCTGCCCTCGGAGCGCAGCAGCGTGATCGAAAGCTCGGCCTTCGCCGAAGCCGTGCTGGCGCCGCCGGCCCGGCCCACCGTGGCCGAAGCCGCGGTCGAGCCGCCGCGCGAGGCCGTGGTGATCACTCCGGCGCTGCAGGACAACGAGCCGCCGCGGCCGGTGGTCGCGGCCGATCCCGAGCAGGCCGAACAACCGGCCGAGGCCGTGGACAAGCCTGTCGACAAGCCGGTGGATATCCCTGTGGACATGGCTGAGGATAGCCGGTTGATCGAGGCCGTCGCCGCCGAGCCGGCGCCGCCGTTGCAGGCCGCGGGTCCCGTCGAGGCCGAATCGGAGCCGGAGACGGAGGCCGAGCCGAACGCGGTCGCCGCCAAGCCGGCCGAGACGGCGGCAGCCGCGCCGACGCCGCTGTTCCGCACCCGCAACGATCTCGCCCGGCCGGCGGAGACGCCGATCCAGGCGATCGTGCCGATCATGCGGCCGCCGGACGATCCCGGTGTCGATGACGATGACCAGCCCCGCGACGAGTTCGCCGAGCAGATCGCGCCCAAGGCCCAGGCCGGCGGCTGGCGCGGGTTCTGGTCGCGGTTCGGCGGCTGAGGACCGTCAGGCCCTCCCGCCGTCCCGGTCACAACGGTTCGTTTCGGAGCCGCGGCCGCGCGCGTTGTCCTTGCCAACGGGCCGTCCGCCCGATATCAGGAGCGCGTCCGCGTCGTCCGGCCTCGTGCCGGGCGCTCGCCGCTATGGTTCGCCGCAATAGCTCAGCTGGTAGAGCACGTCATTCGTAATGACGGGGTCGGGGGTTCGAGTCCCTCTTGCGGCACCACCCCCCTTCCGCAGCCGTCCTCCCTCGTTCGTTTCTCGCCGACAAGGTACTGAAAACAAAACATTTTCGGTCATTCGTGGCCGTCACGGTTTGTTCTCGTTCGTTGACAGCCGATGAAATTGTTGGCCTCCTTGTTGGCCTTTCGGGCGATGTAGCTTTGAAAAGGCCAACAGTTGGTGCGTGGCATGGCGAGTGGAAAACTTACGGACGCTGCCGTTAGGAACGCCAAGGCTAGTGGGCGGCTAGTGAAGCTCTCGGACGGGGGCGGCCTGCAACTGTGGCTTACGCCAAGCGGTGGCAAACTCTGGAATTTCGCGTATCGGTTCGGCAGCAAGCAGAAGAAGCTCGCCCTTGGCGAATACGGCAAGGCCCCGGCCGGTGTGCCACTGGAAGCTGCCAGAAGGCTAAGGGACGAAGCTGCGGGCCTCTTGCGGGACGGCATCGATCCCGCCATCCGGAAGCGCCAGGTGAAGGCGGCGCGCGCCGAGGCTCAGGCCAACACGTTCAGTGTTCTGGCCGATGAGCTGCTTGCCAAGAAGAAGCGGGAGGGCGTTGCGACTGCGACCGCTGGCAAGCTGGAATGGCTGCTCGGCCTGGCCAAGGCCGATCTGGGACCGCTGCCGATCGGCGACGTCTCCGCTGGCGAAGTCTTGCGGGTGCTGCAACCACTGGAAGCGGCCGGCAAGCTCGAAACGGCAAAGCGCCTGCGGGCGGTCATTGGTGCCGTATTTCGATATGCTGTCACGACCGCCCGTGCCAATGCGGACCCGACCCAAGCGCTGCGCGGCGCAATCGCAGCTCCAAAACCGAAGCACCGGGCGGCGATTATCGAGCCTGTCGCGTTCGGCGGCTTGCTGCGGGCGATTGACGGCTTTCAGGGCCAGCCAACGACGAAGGCCGCGCTGCAACTGATCGCCCTGCTAGCGCCGCGGCCGGGCGAGCTGCGCCACGCGACATGGGCTGAGTTTGATCTGGACGCTGCCGTGTGGAACATCCCCGCCGAGCGGACGAAGATGCGCAGACCTCACCGCGTCCCGCTTCCAGCGCAGGCTACCGCCATTTTGCGGGATCTGCATCCGATCACAGGGCGAGGCGTGGCCGGGCTTGTCTTCCCGGGCCTGCGTTCGGTGACGCGGCCGATCAGCGAAAACACGCTGTGTGCGGCGCTGCGCCGTCTCGGCTATTCGAACGACGAGATGGTCGCTCACGGTTTCCGCTCGACCTTTTCGACCCTGGCCAACGAAAGCGGAAAGTGGAGCATCAACGCCATCGAGGCTGCGCTGGCGCATGTTGAGCCGAATGCTGTGCGCCGGGCCTACGCCCGCGGCGACTATTGGGATGAGCGTGTGAAACTGATGACGTGGTGGGCCGACTATCTCGATGCGCTGCGCCAGGGTGCGCGCATATTGCAATTCAAGGAAGCGTCAGCGTGAGCAGTGGTGGGCCTAGTACGTTAAGATCGTGTGCGGGGATAGGAAGGCTATCCGATAATCCGGTCAGCACCTCCGGGTACACATCGATTGGGGTACGACACGAGTGAGCTTATGGCGGCGGCCCTTTTGGTGAACAATGGGACGCCGGCATTTCACCAAGAACGGATCAGAAAACGCGGAGTTGGCTGCGTGGAGAAGCCCCTCTGTCAGCGCAGGACAAGCCTGTTGCTATCAGCGCAGAACTAGGACCGATTGACGGTCCAATCAGCAACGGGCCGAAGACGCGCCTCTCTAAGGAATAGGGCAAGCTGCCGCCACGGCGGACGCGCGCGTTGTTGATCATGCGTTTCGAGGACAACGACGATTGACGTTCATCTTCTCGTCACCGGACTTCACCGAGCGCGCCCCTCGGTCGCCACGAGACAGGATCTGCGATCCACCGGTTGATTTCGGATTCATGCCAACCGCTGCCATTGGTGCTGATCTTGATCTGAACCGGGAATGTGCCCTCGGCGATCTTGCGGTAGATCGTGGACCGCGACAGCCCGGTCCTCGCGAGAACGGTTTTCAAACGGATGATGCGGTCCGCTTCGCGCATGGCCGGGCTGCCTCCTGCTGGCTGGTTCTGACGGCTGCTGAGAGAAGAGAGGCCACCGCCTGGCGGGCGTGCAATTGGGTTTTCGACTTGTCGGGGCGTGGCGCCCAAGCGGCGGCAGATAGGCCTAGTCAGCGTTCGAGGCCTCGGTCTTTTCCAAGGCCGATACCGTGGGCAAGGGCTAGCTCCTGGCCGAGCCGGCGGCCGGATTCGAACGCGATGCCGAGGTCGTTCTTGCGGCCGGCGAGGATGGATTCCAATTGCGGATCGCGTTCGAGGCTTTTGGCCATGTCGCCCATTGCCGAGCGCGCAGCCTTGTAGCCGGACATGTCGCCAGCTTGGTATAGGCGCTGACTGGTGTGGCCAAGCTTGTGCCAGCGCTCCACAAAGCGATCGGCGCGCCGGCTTGGATCGGTGCGAAGTTCGGTCTCGATCTGGAGCGCACGGATGGCGGGGCTGACCTGACCGGCCGCCGCCTTACGGGCGAGCTCCGGGTTGTTTCGGTAGGCGGCTTCGGCGTCATGCGAGCCATAAGGCCGCACCGCCTCGAAGGCATGGCGGGCCGTCTGTAGTTCTTTCACCTGCTCCGGACTTGCCTGCCTGCCTATCTTCCGCTCCGCGAAGATCGCATCCACGGCGCGGGCATGGCGCACGAGTGCCCGGGTCCGGACGCGACGTGCTTCCACCTCGGGATCTTGCGCCACGTTCCTTGCCGGCACTTCGGGTTCACGCCGGTCGGTTGCCGTACCACTCCTTTCCCTTTCCGGCGACCCGGGCTCGGGCCGTTGTCCGCCATATCGGTCGGACACCTCCCCAGGAACGCGAAGGCCGTCGAACATGTCGCGCAGCTTCTCCGGCATGACCTTGCGTACGATCTCGGCCACGCGCTCGCGAAACGTGATCCCACGCCGCTCGGCGTAGCTTTGGATCGGATCGGCACGGTCGTAGTCGGAAGCCATGTCCTTGGCGCGATCGCGCGACAGGGCGCGGACCAGCCGAACCTCATTGGCAAAGTCGTCACGGCCATAATGCAGGTCGACGCTGTCGCGATGCCGCGACAGGGAGACATAGCTGCTGTGGGCGTCCATGCCGGGCGTCGCCAGCACATGGACGCGGTCCACCGTCATGCCCTGCGCCTTGTGGATCGTCGCCGCATAGCCATGGTCGAGCCGATTGTAATCTTTGAGGTCGAAGCGCACGGATCGGCCATCGTCGGTCTGCACGGTCATGGATTTTGCGCTGACCTGCTCGACGGTCCCGAGTGTGCCGTTCTTGACGCCGAGCCCGCGCTCGTTCTGCAGGAACATGACCCGATCCCCGCCCGCAAAGTCTCTCGTGCCGCGCTCGACCGTCACCTCCACCTCGTCGCCGAGATTGCCCGCTGCCCGCATCCGCTCGCGCGCCGTCTCGTTCAGCGCATGGACCTCTTCGTTGGTATGGGTGAGGATGATCCGGCTCCGATCCGGCGAGGCCAGCCGGTCGCGGTCCCAACGCTCGATCAGATCCCCTCGAGCCTGCTCGCGGGTCTGGGCCTCGTGCACCAAGCCATGGGCGCGGTAAGCTCCGAGCGCATGATCCACCTTGCCGGTCGCTAGATCGCGCGTGGCACCGCGCTGCCAGTCCTCCCGCTGACGGCGCACTTCGCCGATCTCGGCGCCGCCGTGACGCTCATAAATCGACCGGAAGGCCGCTCCCGCTTCGATCGCCTGCAGCTGTTGCGGATCGCCGACGAGCACCACCTTTGCGCCAGCCTCGGCGGCATGGGACAGCACGCGCTCGAGCTGCCGCGTGCCGACCATCCCCGCCTCGTCGATGACAAGCACATTGCTCGATTTGAGCAGATCACGGCTCTGTCCCCAGCCGTGCTCCAGGCTGGCAATCGTGCGCGACGCAATGCCCGATCCGCTTTGAAGGTTTTCCGCGGCAATGCCGGACAGCGCCACGCCCCGGACCTCGAAGCCAGCCGCTTCCCACGCCTCCCGTGCCACCCCCAGCATCGCGCTCTTTCCCGTCCCGGCATGGCCGACCACGACGCTGAGATCGCGTCCACCCGTGACGTGCGCCAAGGCGTCAACCTGCTCGGATGACAGCACCAGGCCGCGCGCTTCCGCACGCGCCAAAGCCGCCCTGCGCTCCGCATCTCGCACCTCGAGGCGCTCCCCTCCCGCCAACAATTCAGCGGCACGGTGCAGGCGCTGTTCCGTCTCGATCATTCCGCGGGTTGTGAACCGATCCTCGCCGCGGGCGTCCTTACCGAGTTCGATCAGATCGGGCGTTCCCTGTATCGCGCCCATGACCGCATCGAACTGGTCGAGCCCGTCACTGTGCCGGTGCGCGAATTTTGCCAGGTCGCGGCGCGTGAAGGTCGATTGCTGCTGGGTGATCGCGTCCAGTCCAAGGGAGGGATCAGCGATGATCCGCGCGCCATTGTTGCGCGCGATCTCGCGGTGCATCTCGGCCCGGTCGGCCTCAGACTCGTCGCCCGCAATGCCTCGGATCTCAATCCGTTTGGCGGGCGCGCCGATCTGGCTTTGCGGCTCCAGCGCAATGCCCTGGGCTTCCAGGCTGCGATGGTCGATCCGCGCGTCGATGTCGAGCTGGGCCAGCCGCTCGTTGACAAGCTCGGCCCAGCGTCTGCGCCAGCGCTCGACCATCTCCGTACGGTTCCAGTCCCGTACCTTATTGCCAAAGCCGCTCTCGTCGACCCCGCGCATGGTCAGCATGACATGGGCATGCGGCTTGGGCATGCCGTCCTCGGCCATATCCCAGTGCACATTGAGATCGGCGATCATACCGAGACCCACGAACTCGCTCCGAACGAAATCGCGGGCTAGCTCGATGCCCTGCGCCTCACTCATCTCGCGCGGAAGCGCAAACTCCACCTCGCGGGCCAGCTGGGCATCTTTCCGGATTTCGTGCGCTTCGACGTCATTCCAAAGCCGCTCGCGGTCGCTCCATGCTTCCGGCACGTTCTCCGGCAGCATGACCTCGGAATGAACGACGCCGCGCTTGGCGGAGAAATCCTGATCGCGGCCGAGCCGCTCGTCACGCAGCCGCGAGCCGGAGCGGTAGGCCGCCGATGCTACCGCGCTGCTCCCGGCCTTTCGGCCAATGACCTTGACGTGAAGATGATAGATCGCCATCGCGACCAGATCATCTACACGGCGAAGCGCACGTCGGAACGACGTATAAGCGCGCCCTCCTCGAAAAAATCTCGGGAGGGACTACCCCGTCTCAGCTCGTCCTGATGACCTTACAGCATTCTGCGGTGTGCTCGCCTATTATTTCTCCATCGAGCTCATGGAGACGATGATGCGCAAGCCACGAGACTTTGATGCGGATCTGAAGGCACTCGAAGACAAAGCGCGCGGGCTGAAAACTCGAAAGGTGCGCCAGCTCGGCGAATTGGTCATCGCGACCGGAGCTGACACACTGACGGCTGAAGAACTGGCAGGCGCGCTGATCGTGCTGGCCGAGACGAAGGAGGCCGGGAAGAGGGAGGCATGGGCCAAGCGCGGCGCCGCGTTTTTTCAAGGACGGACGCGCTGAAATGCGCCAGCAACTGACCGCAACACGGACGGCGCTCCTGGGCAACCGGACGGCGCGCAACCGGCATCAAGCCGCAAAAGCGCGACATGACATGCGCGCGTGGCAGGTCGAACGCCGCAAGCGCACCCGGCACCTCATCGAACTCGGCGGCCTCGTGGTCAAAGCCGGCATCGTGGACCTGACCGGTGACGACCGTTCCACGATCTTGGGCGCGCTGCTTTGGATGGCTGACAAGCTTAAAAGCGGTGAGGGCGAACGGGCACGTGAGCTTTGGGCCGCGAAGGGAAAACAAGCGTTCGAAACGGACCCTGCAATGGAAACGCGCACAGTTCGTAGAATGCGCGACAATCGCACGTTGGCCGACTAACGCTTCCGCAGCAGCCCGCTTGGTGAATTGCACGATCCTAATATCAACTGCAAAGTTGGTTTGCCGCTTTACTGCAGCTCCCTTGCGACAGGAATTGAGAGCAAGGCAAACACAATTGCACCAAGCACAAGCGTGATCGCACCGACGAGAAGAAAAGCGGGTGGATACAGGCCGCTACCGCCCAGATTCAGGACGGCTCCTATCAGCGCGATGCCGAAAGCAAAGCCCACCTGACGCATTGTGACACACATGGCGGCAGCCGTCGCCGCTCGATCGGCTGGAACCGAGGAAACCGAGAAGGCCGTGATCTGAGCGTTGAACAGTGCGCACCCCGCTCCGCCCAGGAGCAGCATCGCGCCCACGGCCCACGTCGCTGCCGAGCTGGATAGATCCCTTGAAATGGCTCCCAGGAACAATGCCGCGACGCCAACCACCGTCAGTCCTCCGCCGAAGTAGAACCGTGCCGGCATACACTGCGACAAGCGCGCGCCCAGACTAGGCAGCAGGAGCATTGGTATGGTGAGCGCGGTTAGCAGCAATCCGGAGCGACTTGCATCGAGCCCCATCGGCCCGCGCATCATCTGCGGCAGATGGACGAGCAAGGACCAGTAACCGATCGAACTTGCAATAGCGGTGATACAAAGGGCAAGGAACGGAACCGACGCAAACAGTCCGAAATCAAAGGCCGGCCGCGGGTGCCTGCGCTCTACGACCCAGAACGCACAAGAAGCGAGCACGGTTGTAGCCAATGCTATCCCACGAAATCCGCCTGATGAGAGGAGCGCGTACGCTGAGGAACCGACGACTAGCGCTAGCAGGTTCGGCCCGAGCCAATCCATTGGCGGTTGAGAGCCGACACGTTCCGATTCCGCCAGCGGCGAGGCGAAGACCACGAGCGCCATACAGAGCGGAAGATTGATCCAGAAGATCCACGGCCAGCCAGCATAGGAGGCAATGATTGCTCCGAGCGGTGGTCCGACGACCATTGAGCCACCGATGACCGTACCCCAGATGCCGAAGGCCCAGGCGCGTCGCTTACCCGGATAAGCGGCCGCGAGTAGCGCCGCAGCCGCCGACGTGATCGCAGCGCCTGCGACGCCTTGCAGCACGCGCCACGCCAGCAGGCTCTCGAACGTGGTCGACGCCGCAGACAGTGCCGAGGAGAGAGCAAACAAGACGCCGCCGCCAATGAACACTCTTCGCCGCCCGTGTCGGTCTGCAAACGGACCGGCAACCGGAAGCGCGAAGATGAGAGCGAGGCTGTAGATGTCGATAATCCAGGCCTGGTCTTGCACCGGGACCCCTAAGCTGCTGGCGATGTCCGGTAGCGCTGCGGCCAGGCCCGTGAGATCGACCTGGAACAGGAATCCGCTGACACTCGCCGCAAGAAGCGCAAACCGCGGCAATCGTGAAGAAGAACCGTTATCCGCGATTGTCGGATCCTCAACCAGCGCAATTTCGAGATGTTCTGCCATCGCCTTAGGCTGGCGGAAAAACGGCTTGGCAGCGAATGAAGCATTCTCAAAATCTCATGAAACTGTATCATGTGGTTCTCATTGATCACTTCTTGCTCCGATGGTCCGTCGCCTTCCACCTTTTGCTCCATTGGTCGCGTTCGACGCCGTCGCGCGCCACCGCTCATTCACTCGCGCGGCTGAAGAACTTGGTGTGACCCAGAGCGCGGTCAGTCATCGAATTCGGCAGCTCGAGACATTTTACGGGACGACTCTGCTCCGCAGACTCAATCCCGGGGTCGAGCTGAGCGCCGAAGGAAGTTTGCTGCGAGCCGAACTTGCGATGTTGCTCGACACCATGGCCGGACTGGAGCCTCGTCTGCGCCGCCGCGCCAGCCGCCAAACCGTCAGATTGGGTTCAGGCCCGGCGTTCGCCGCGTGGTGGCTCGTCAGGCGACTTCCATCGTTTCAGTCGGAGCATCCCGACATCGATGTCGAGTTCGAGCCAATCCAAGCGGAGCAGGACGCGACGAGTTCAGTCGATCTTCGTATCGTCTGGACGTCGCTTGCCGAAGCACGGCCCAGTTCGACTCAAGCGCCATTGTTTCAGGAACGGGTGGTTCCGGTGTGCGCGCCACGTGTGCTGCCTGAAGGCAAGCCGCTGGCGAATCCGGCCGGTCTGATTGAGCTTCCGCTGATTCGCAAGGGGAGCGATCCCGCCGGTGAGTGGAGTTGGGAATTCTGGTTCAAGACACTTGGCGTGAACCAGGCCGTCTCCCGCGGGCCGGTTCTGCGTGATATCGGGCTTTGCCTCACCTCTGCCGTCGAAGGCGGCGGGGTCGCGCTTGGACGCTCGCTTCTGATCGCCGACGCAGTCGCCGATGGCCGCCTCGTACCGGCGTTGTTGGCGACGCCTCACGTGTCTTCGAGCAAAGTCCATGTGGCACGTTGGCGTCCAGAACTCACCGGTGATCGAGCTATCCGGACTTTAGTCAATTGGCTTTCTCGAGAAACATTGGTTACGGCAAACTGCCCCTCGGCTTGAACACGATGCGCAGAACGCAGACCTCTGAATTGCTCCGCAACTACGGTGTACCCAATCGAAATGGCGCACCACGGCCGATGAAGATGGGCACTACTGCTTCGCTATACCTCTATGATGCAGCGGCCGCCAAAGCGATCCGGCCGGATAACCAGCGACGGACTACGATCTTCCGCTACGCCTCATGGGCGACTGTCTTCCCGATTCCGCTGGTGGTCCGGTTACCCCTCGATAGCGGCCATTTCGATCAATCGCAGGATCGACGTGATGGGCCAATAGCCGACCACCAGTCACCGTCCCAGGCGCGATAGGAGCGCGGCCGCGTTCGGCTGCCTCGCAGCCCACGTAATATTATGTTCGCCGTCGACCTGCACAAAACCTGTACGTTCAGGCATGTCACTCCCATCAAGTGAGTTGAAAGTGCATGTTGCGCTTTCGCGAATGATGGCACCGATACGATCCTGAGCTTGGTAATCGATGAGCGCGATATACTGAACCGGCGAAGCTCGCTCGACTTGGGCAATGGCTTTCTTGGCTGCCTCGGACACTCGCCGTATCGGGTCTTTGAAGAACTCGTCGAACGTGATTGTCTTCCGAGACTCGTCTACGCTGATCCGCTCATAGGTGGACGGAGCAACCAACCGCTCCTTGATTGCTCTATCACATGTCTGCACAAATTGAGCGGTGAAGGGTGCGTAGCCGCGAAGGTACGCGTGGCCTAGAACGATCACACCGAAGCTCAGAAGCATTGCAATTGCGAGCTTTGTTCTCATCTTCCTGGTCGCTTGCCGACATTGCCCACGCCGCACTCAATACCGCTCTTGGACAAGGAAGCGGAAATCGAAGGAGAGCATCTTTTGTGCGGCCGTTACTAAAAACTAACGATGTCCGATTCGAAAAGCTGCCTTCTGATCGTCTGACGGCTCGCTTCCGGTTAAACCGCGAAAGCGGACATTCTCAATGCCGCTCTGGATCGTCCGTAGGGGGCCAGAACCGGAAGTGAACGCGACAAATGGGCTAACGCGAAGGGCTATTTGTCGCCATCAATACGGTGAGCAATGTAAAGATGCGTTTCATAATCGATGTCGAGGCCGCCTCCTTGATCGTCGATTGCTTTTGCAATTTCATCGAGCAGGTCTTCACGCGTCTCTGCCGCGAGTAACCGAACGTCCGACCGCGTGCTCAGAAACTCGGTGTAGCTGGACGCCGTGTGCTGCCATTTCCACAGATAGCACTTGTGTTCAACGGGCCCGAACAACTGCGACTGGTCAAACCAGTCCTTAAACGGGCCGTTCGGTAGGTACCAAGCTTCGGGCGGCGCCCCCCACGAGCCCGTGTGACGTAGCCAAATTTGCTTAAACCGTTCCAGTAAATGTGAGGGTAGTCCGACAGGCACGTGCCCGAAGACGGCCAGTGTTCCGTTAGTCGAAAGCAGTTGGGCGGCTTTTACGAACCGCACTTCCGGGGATACCCAGTGCCACGCCTGTGCCGCAAAGATTAGAGCGAACACTGAATTTCCAACCGGCCACGCCTCGAAAGTAGCCTCGGCTAGTTTCACGTTGGCAAAACTCGCCAAAGTCTCGCGCGCGTAGCGGATCATTTCCGATCCGGGATCAATGGCGACGATCTGCAAACCCCGCTTCGCAAAGCTTTTTGTTGCTTGACCCGTTCCACAGCCAATTTCAAGAACGGCATCGGTTGGCTCTAGGTTTGCAAATGACATGACATCGTCAATCAGAGCCTCAGGGTAATCGGGTCGTGAGGCCCTGTATACGTTCGCGACCTGATCGAATGTGAAACGCTGCTCCATCGTTTGCCCCCTTTTGGCGGTTAGGGAACATAACCTGAGCGGCGTCTGCCCGTCCAACAGCCCACTTCCGCTTCGGGTCAAAAAGCCGGCGGTCGGTGCCCGGCTCCCTTATTCCGGTCGAGGCCCGGAAGCCGACATCACCGGCGGGACCGAAGGTCCGGGACGGGCCAGCAGCGGAAGTAAACGCGACAAAAGCGAAGGGCTACTTGTCGCCGTCACCTCTTTGGCAGCGCGTCGATAGCCGCTGCATACGAATCAGCAGATTGCAGAAGCCTGATGGCCCGTGCCGCCGGTGCCTTATCGGAGTCATATTGATAGCGAATCCTGATCGCGCCGATCAGCGTTTTCTTAAACTCGGACAGCGGCAGCCTCGCTTCATTGGCCAGCACCGGAATCGCAAAAATCGAACGCAGCAACCATGGTCCGATGGCTCTGATGCCGCCGAACGGGCGAACACGAATAAAGTCTAGAACATCGAACGACCGGCCGTCGGCGTCTACTAAGTGCCATTCGCCAGCGCGGGCGCGTTGGGCCGTCTCCTCAAACATCGAGCGGGGATGTGCACAGAGTTCGAGTGGCGTCGCAGCCAGATAGATGTAGCCCTCTCGCCAACAAAGCACGGGATACGAGATGTCGGGCAGATCGGCCGTCGTTTGACTCACTGGTCGCCGCAAAGTGCCAAATTGCTTGTACTCCAGGAGGCCACGATGCCTCGGTACTCTCCCTCAACGTACCAGCATACGTTGACTGAAGCTTTGCAACCCCAAAATGACAGCGGTGCGAACGAAGGTCCGGTTTAGGTCGATTCCGTTGAAAAAGTCGGCAGTAGTTTCGTCGTGAACGCCATCTGTTTCGAGGACGAATTGGCGCGTTGTGGTTCACGCGGGCGTCAGCGCGGGCATCGGGATCAGCTTGGCCATCTTACGAAGGTTCTGAGCGGCTGCAGCGAGGGTGAACTCGTCGCGTGCGCCGTTCGGCCCTCTTAGTCGCAGCCGATCTAGCTTGAGGATGCGCTTGAGATGCGCGAACAGCATCTCAATCTTCTTGCGGAGCCGGCGTGAAGTGCGGCCTTCCCATGAGCTTGCGATCTCGCGTGCCATGTCGCGAGCGCCCTCGTAGATCGAGCGCGGCACTTTTCGAGCCGGGGTGTTGGGGCAACACCTGCTTCTTAGAGAGCATGCTTGACAATCGCGCTTGCTCGCACGGTAGAGGACCGTCGTGTCGTTGTTCACCAGCGTCCCTGTAGTGGTGAGGGGGTTGCCAGCGGGGCAGCGATAGACGTCCCTGGTATGGTCGTAGGTGAAGGCCTCACGCGAGAAGGTCCCGTCGGTGCGGGCCGACTTGTCGAAGACGGTCACGTGCGGCTCGATCCCGTGCTCGTAGACCAGCCACCCGAGCATCTCAGCGGAGCCATAGGCGCTGTCGCCGAGAAGCCGGCTTGGATAAAGATCGAACCTTTCGATTGAACGCTCAATCATGCGCTTGGCGGCCAATACTTCTGCCTGGCGGATCGCCGTGGTCGCTTCGACATCGACGATGATCGCATTCTCGACGTCGACCAGATAGTTCGTCGAGTAGGCGAAGAAGGCTTGGCCGCCGTGCGCTCCCGTCCAGCGCGCCGCCGGGTCGGAGGGCGATACAAACTTGGGCGTGACCTCCGTCGCGGCACCGAACGCGGCATCATCAAGAACGGCAAGATACTCGTCGATCGCTCGACCCGCAGCCTCCGGCGGAAGCCTCTTATCGCCTTCGATTCCCTTCTGCCGATTGGCATCCGCCTTGATCAGGCTCGCGTCGACTGCGAACCCTTCGCCGCCGATCAGGCGCTCCCGGATGCAGCGGCGCAAGACGGTCTCGAACACGCGACGGAAGAGATCGCTCTCACGGAAGCGGCCGTGCCTGTTCTTCGAGAACGTCGAGTGATCGGGGACGCCTCCATCTAGACCCAGCCGGCAAAACCAGCGGTATGCCAGATTGAGATGGACTTCATCGCAGAGGCGCCGTTCCGATCGGATGCCGAAGCAATAGCCGATCAAGAGCATCCTGATCATCAGCTCCGGATCGATCGAGGGCCGCCCGATGTTGCTGTAGAACGGCGCCAGCTCCCGCCGTAAGTCCTCAAGGTCGACGAACCTATCGATCGACCGCACGAGGTGGTCGGCTGGGATGTGCCTTTCCAGCGAGAACTCATAGAACAACGCAGCCTGTTCGACTTGCCGATGCCCCATCATGACCTTCAGTCCTGCCCACTAGACAGACTGAATCACCGATATCTCTGCGTCGCAACTGCTGACTTTTTCAACAGAATCGGCCACAAGCCGACCTGGGCCTTCAAAGGGAGCCGTGCAATCATCCAGATGATCCGGGCATCAGAGGGGAACGATGGCATGAGGATAGTGGCCCGCTTGGCGGCCTATTTTGCCGCGAGCGCAACGTCATCAGCGGTCTTCACCGTTTGGATGGCCTGTCGCGACTCCCGCGATCCGGCAGGAAAAGGGCTGAACCTCATTGAAGTTGGGAGCGAGACCTTGCAGGTTTGGCCCTATGTCTTTGCGTTGGCGCTTTTGCTGATGTTCTTGCCTTGGTGCTTGATCACGGGGATGTCGCGATGGTTGCCTTTTGGAGGACCAGTCTACAGCGCCAGCGGTTCGGCTCTCGCAGCGATCCTCGCTTGGGGTTGCTTGGGAGGCCTATTCCCCGCGCGCGGCCATCCAAGCTTCACGGAAGGCTTCGCGCTGGCCCTAGAGGCAAACGGACTCCCAGTTCTGATTTCTGGCGCGATCGGAGGCTTGATCTATTGGCTGGTCCGCGAACGCGCCGAACACCTCAAAAATACGATGCGATCCGTCGAGCATATTGAGGCTGATGCAAAGGTCCATTGAGTGCTATCAGTCCGCATCTGACCGGGATGTCTGCTCAGGGTCGATTCTGTTGAAAAAGTCAGCAGTTGCGACGCAGAGATATCGGTGATTCAGTCTGTCTAGTGGGCAGGACTGAAGGTCATGATGGGGCATCGGCAAGTCGAACAGGCTGCGTTGTTCTATGAGTTCTCGCTGGAAAGGCACATCCCAGCCGACCACCTCGTGCGGTCGATCGATAGGTTCGTCGACCTTGAGGACTTACGGCGGGAGCTGGCGCCGTTCTACAGCAACATCGGGCGGCCCTCGATCGATCCGGAGCTGATGATCAGGATGCTCTTGATCGGCTATTGCTTCGGCATCCGATCGGAACGGCGCCTCTGCGATGAAGTCCATCTCAATCTGGCATACCGCTGGTTTTGCCGGCTGGGTCTAGATGGAGGCGTCCCCGATCACTCGACGTTCTCGAAGAACAGGCACGGCCGCTTCCGTGAGAGCGATCTCTTCCGTCGCGTGTTCGAGACCGTCTTGCGCCGCTGCATCCGGGAGCGCCTGATCGGCGGCGAAGGGTTCGCAGTCGACGCGAGCCTGATCAAGGCGGATGCCAATCGGCAGAAGGGAATCGAAGGCGATAAGAGGCTTCCGCCGGAGGCTGCGGGTCGAGCGATCGACGAGTATCTTGCCGTTCTTGATGATGCCGCGTTCGGTGCCGCGACGGAGGTCACGCCCAAGTTTGTATCGCCCTCCGACCCGGCGGCGCGCTGGACGGGAGCGCACGGCGGCCAAGCCTTCTTCGCCTACTCGACGAACTATCTGGTCGACGTCGAGAATGCGATCATCGTCGATGTCGAAGCGACCACGGCGATCCGCCAGGCAGAAGTATTGGCCGCCAAGCGCATGATTGAGCGTTCAATCGAAAGGTTCGATCTTTATCCAAGCCGGCTTCTCGGCGACAGCGCCTATGGCTCCGCTGAGATGCTCGGGTGGCTGGTCTACGAGCACGGGATCGAGCCGCACGTGACCGTCTTCGACAAGTCGGCCCGCACCGACGGGACCTTCTCGCGTGAGGCCTTCACCTACGACCATACCAGGGACGTCTATCGCTGCCCCGCTGGCAACCCCCTCACCACTACAGGGACGCTGGTGAACAACGACACGACGGTCCTCTACCGTGCGAGCAAGCGCGATTGTCAAGCATGCTCTCTAAGAAGCAGGTGTTGCCCCAACACCCCGGCTCGAAAAGTGCCGCGCTCGATCTACGAGGGCGCTCGCGACATGGCACGCGAGATCGCAAGCTCATGGGAAGGCCGCACTTCACGCCGGCTCCGCAAGAAGATTGAGATGCTGTTCGCGCATCTCAAGCGCATCCTCAAGCTAGATCGGCTGCGACTAAGAGGGCCGAACGGCGCACGCGACGAGTTCACCCTCGCTGCAGCCGCTCAGAACCTTCGTAAGATGGCCAAGCTGATCCCGATGCCCGCGCTGACGCCCGCGTGAACCACAACGCGCCAATTCGTCCTCGAAACAGATGGCGTTCACGACGAAACTACTGCCGACTTTTTCAACGGAATCGGTCAAAAGCCACCTTCCGGTCGGCCAGTAACTTACGTCCGGTTGTATCCAGCAGTAGGCGTTCCAGGCGCCGGCCCGAAGGTCCCAGATGGGACAACATCAGACGTCGGGCGGGTTCGTATTAGCGGATCAAGCCTTCGCCCGCCGGATCGAAGTCGGTGGACGCTTGTATACCTCAGCAAACACACTGTTGAAACGCCGTAGGCTGCAGAATCCTGATCTAAGTGCGACCTCGGTCATCGGAAGCTTCGTCTCGTCCAAGAGACGCTTTGCTCGTTGAACACGCCCCGTTCGCGCGACTTGGGCGGGACTTGCGCCGACATATTTTTTGAATAGGCGTGATAGATGCCGCGGTCCGATGCCGAGACGTTCTGCGAGTGTTTCGATGTTCGCATCGTCTAGTGCACCACTGCTAATCAGACGTAGGGCGCGCTCAACTGTCGTCCGTGAGCCCTTCCAAGCTGGAGAGAACGGTGCCGTTTCGGGGCGGCATCTGAGGCATGGTCGAAATCCCTCCTGCTCAGCTGCAGCTGCCGAAAGATAAAACGTCACGTTTTCGGCCTTGGCGGGGCGCACCGGGCACACCGGCCTGCAATAGATCCTCGTGGTTCGGACGCCTGAGAAGAACAGGCCGTCATAGCTCTTGTCGCGACTCACTCGGGCACGTTCGCATACAACGGGATCAAGCCTCCCGATGTCCGTTAAAGCCGACGACGGAGTCCGATTCCGGCGAGCCACAACACGCTCCAATTGCTACGACGCCATCAACCTATCAGCATGAGTGAGCGAGACAATGGGTGACGAGCAGCATTTCGTTGGTTGGTCGGTGGCATGGGCTGCCTTTACCTTGGCGGTGCTCGCCTGGGGCATCGGCTTCTATGGTCCTTCGGTCTTTCTTCCGACTCTGCACTCCTCGCGCGGATGGTCCATCTCGGAAATCTCGGCTGCCATTACCTTTCATTTCGTGCTGAGTGCGCTCCTGGTCGCGTATTTGCCCGACATTCATCGCAGAATTGGGATTGCCGGGACGACACTGGGCGGTGCTCTTCTGATGGCCATCGGGTTGATCGGATGGTCCAGATCGTGGGAGCCGTGGCAACTCTTCTTAGCGGCCATTCCGAGTGCGGGAGGTTGGGCCGCTACAAGTGGTGCTGCCCTAAACGCCATTGTCGCCAGATGGTTCGAGCGCGATCGCCCGAAGGCGATGAGTCTGGCGTTCAATGGCGCAAGTGTCGGGGGGGTTCTGTTCGTGCCTTTGTGGCTCTTCTTGATCGATTGGCTCGGCTTTCAAACCGCGGCGCTGGCCGTGTCCATTGTTGCCCTCGGCGTTATGGGTTGGATTTCTATTCGATACTTCAGGCTGTCCCCCACCAGCCTTGGTCTCTCTCCCGATGGCAACGGAGTGCCTACGGTTGTCGCGAAACCGACAACGAGACTATCTCGCTCTAGCATTATTCGTATGCCGGGATTCCTTACGCTTTCGGCGGCGTTTGCGCTTGGCTTGTTTGCGCAGATCGGCCTTCTGTCACACTTGGTCTCCCGCCTCACTCCCGATGTTGGTGCGACAACTGCGGGCCTGCTTCTCAGCCTAGCGACGGCATGTGCAGTAATCGGACGGACTCTGACGGGATGGTGGATCGGAGATCACGACCGGCGGATCGCCGCAGCCATTAACTTCGCGGTTCAGACCGTAGGAGTTCTGCTGCTCATCTTCGGCAACGGATGGATCGTACTGACATTTGGCTGCGTCATCTTCGGATTTGGCATCGGGAATCTTACGACTTTGCCGCCATTGATCGCGCAGAAGGAGTTCGATCGTAAGGATGTGGTGGCGGTGGTTGCGCTGATCGTTGCCATCAATCAGGCAGTATTTGCGTTCGCGCCAGCCATTGTTGGTGCTCTCCGCGATGCGACTTCGGGTTATGGAACGGCGTTCGGGATTGTCGCTTGCATCCAGCTTTTGGCTGCGATGGTTGTGCTCCTTGGGCGTAAGGCCGTGGTCCCGCCGGCGAGGTCAGCTTAGGGTCATTCGCGTCGGCATTGCCATGTCCGCCTCCTGGTCCGCTATCGACAATACCCAACCTTACCGACCGAGTAGGTGTGGATCTCGACCGATTAGGACTGCCGTCCGTTATCGGCCTGACCGTCCGTCAGCTGACGCGACAGCGGCGGCCATGCAGAATGAGCGCTCTCGACCACACAGGAGGCGCGCAATGGAGTTCTTCTGCGGGCTGGATGTCGGCATGGATCGAACCACGATTTGCGTGGTCGACGACAAGGGCGAAGTGCTGCTGGAGGTCGCGGTGATGACCGACCCGAATGCGGTCAGGGGAGCACTGGCGCCATATCTCGGCCGCTTAAGGCGGGTCGGCCACGAGGCCGGGGCGCTGTTGCCGTGGCTGCATCCCGAGTTGCTCAAGCTTCGCCTGCCGGCGATCTGCCTGGAGACCCAGCATGTGCGGGCGGCGCTGAAGGCGCAGCGCAACAAGAGCCCGCGCTGGCGCAGAGCAGGCTGAGGGTGCGCTGGATCGGGCTGGGCCGAGCATCACACCCCAGGCAATCAAAACCTCGCCAGCCAGGCCCGCAAACGCATGAGGACTGACTCGAAGAGCTACCGGCGCGACTACCTCCGCGCGCTCGCCCAACGCGTCGAAGTGGACGCGAAAGAGCTTCGCATCATGGGATCGAAAGCGCGCTCCTGCGCACGCTGGTCGGTGCCTCGGGCGCAAAGACGGCCCAGTTTGGTACCGAAGTGGCGCACGCGACACGATTCGAACGTCTGGCCTTCGCCTTCGGAGCGCACCCGGCATCGGTGTTCAATCCGCCACACGCACGCGCAGCGACAAATCTGCGCGGCGGTCGGGATCGTTCGGCCGTGGCCGCGAAAAATGTTGGCCTTTTCGTTGGCTTTCGTTGAAATCGCACAAAAATACATAAGCTAAGTCAGTAGGATGCGCCTATAGCGAGGCGCCCTCTTGCGGCACCAGCCTCTCCTTCCGTCCCCGTCTCTCCTTTCCTGACGCGCCCGCTCGCCGCGCTCCATTTGCCGGTTAAGAATTGCTTAACCCAAATCGCGCCATCGTTCGGCGCGAGCGGCGGGATGAATGCCCGCACTGGCGGCTGGCGGCGATCCGGACGAGCGCGTCCGTCGCGTTCGAATCCCGCAGGTGCCGGTTGCGCTCGGGCGTACGCCAGCGGCCAAGCCGGTGGCGATCAGTATCCAGAGGTCATGGTGGGACGTCTCTCGCAAGGGCATGGCGCCTGTGCACGTGACGATTCGACCGGCACTGGCGATGCACCGGCTGCCGGCAGCGGCGCCGGACCAACGGCCGAAGACGCAACGCGAGACAAAGGCGAACCCGCGACATGAGCACGACTGCCCTCGACAGCCACACCCAGTTTCAATCCATCGTCGGCCAGATCCGGACGCTCGCCTACAAATACATCGAGGACAAGGACTTCGTCAGCGCCCAGCTCGCGTTCCAGAAGCTGCTCGAGCTCGACCCCAAGGACATCAACGCGCGCTTCATCTATGCGCAGCTGATCGACGACGGCTCACACAAGAAGCGCGCCGAAGCGCGCGACATGATGCTGGCGATCCTCGACGAGAACCCTGAGATCTTTGAGCAGGCCACCGAAGGCAATCTGCACCTGATCCGCAGCGCCGCCGTGCGCTGCAGCCATGTCGGCCCGTTCACGCGCTCGATGGAGCTGTTCCGCAAGCTCGCGGCAGCCTCCAACCAGGCCGCCGACTATTTCTCGCTCAGCGAGATCCTGACCCAGGGCAACGAATTCGAGGAAGCGGTCGCGGCGCTGGAAAAGGCGATCAAGCTCAACCCGGCCTATGACAACCCGATCAACCGCGAGACGCTGGAGCTCGCGCGGTCGAACGCCAAGAAGGGCAAGGCCAAGGAAGCCAAGGGCCGCGCCAAGGTCGGACGCTATCCGGAGACCAAGGACTTCCTCGGCGACCTGCAGACGCTGATCACCAGCCACATCGCGGTGAACCTCGCCGCCGCGCCGAAATTCCTCGACAAGAGCACCCGCTTCTTCACCATGGGCTCGTGCTTCGCGCGCAACCTCTCCAAGAGCCTCACCGACAGCGGCTATGCCAGCCACCACATGGAGATCTCGGAGTACATCAACACGACCTTCGCCAACCGCGTGTTCGTCGACTGGCTGCGCGACGCCCAGATCGATCCCGAGATCCGCGAGCGCATCGTCGAGTTGCTGCCGCCGGGATCGAGCAAGGAGAATACGCTCGCCGTCATCAAGCAGGCCGACGTCTTCATCCTGACGCTCGGCGTCGCCGCGGCGTTCTTCGACCGCGAGACCGGCGCCTTCGTGCTGCCGCGGCCGACCGCGCTGAACTCGCGGGCGCTGGCCGAGAAGTACAAGTTCCGCACCGCCAGCGTGCAGGAGAACGTCGACAACGTGCTCTATCTGATCGAGTTCATCCGCAGCATCCGGCCTGGCATCAAGGTGATCGTCACCGTGTCGCCGGTGCCGCTGCTCACCTCGTTCGAATATGAATCGGTGGTGCAGGCCGACTGCCTGTCGAAGAGCACGATGCGGCTGGTCGCGCATGAGGTCGTCAACAATTCGAACCTCGAGGACATCTGGTACTGGCCGTCGTTCGAGGTGTTCCGCTGGGCCGGCTCCAACGCCTCCAGCTTCTTCGCCGCCGATGACGGCGCCGCCTGGCACGTCTCGGAGGACAAGGTGTCCGCGACGGTGCGCGCCTTCGTGCAGACCTTCTCGCCGGCCTGAGCGCGCGAACGGCTGCCTCAGGGCAGCCGCTTCTTCCAGAGGCGGATGACCAGGATGCCGGCCTGGGCGTAGCCCGGCGGCGAACTTTCAGTGCCGAACGGCGTCTTCGAATACAGCGAGCTCGAAACCAGGAAGCCGCCGACATACGGCTCAGGCAGGCCCGACAGCGCCAGGAAGCAGCGGTGCGTGAGCAGGCCGTCCTCCGGCAGATTGCCACGCACCAGCCGGCAATCGCCGATGCCGGTGAATGCGATGCCGTTGAGCTGGCCCTCGGTGTAGGTGCCGAGCAGGGTCGGATCCATCGCCTGGCCGACGCAGACCCGCATCTCGCCGATGCTCTTGTCGCCGGTCTCGGTCATGCGGCCGTCAGCCGGCCGGACCCCGACGGAGTGGATCGAGAGCTGATCCTCCAGCGCCGGCGCGAAGCCGGTCTTGGTCGGCGCGCAGAAATCCGACGGCACGACGCGGCCCTGGCGCACGCTCCGCGCAATGTAGATCTCTTCGACGTTGTCGTCGCCGGACTGCGCCCGGCCCGGCCCGCTGGCGGCCAGCAGCGTCACGGCCGCCAAGAACACTGCAACGATCACCCGGCGCATGCGCGCATCCTTCCCCCGAATCGATCGGTCTCCCTATCGGATTCGGCGAAGCTTCTGAACAGCACCAACGAACAGTACACGTACATACGATCATACCTCAACCCCGGATCTCACCGGCAGCATGGAACACCGCGCCTTGACGGTAATTTGGTAGCAACAGTCGGGTGTGCCGGATCGTGTCGCCCACCGCCCACGTGCTGCCGCCGGTGGATTTCCGGATGGGCTCGTCCAGAACTCCCCTCGTCCTGAGCGGACGTCCCCGCGGCGCCGGAAAGGTTTCGAGAAAGATGGCGCACCGATCCGCAGTGCCGTGTGCCGGCATCCGGCTTCATTCGCGCTTGCCATGCGGAGCGTGACGGGGGTCACATCGGACGGTCGCGCCGGCGCCTAAACCTTCCCGCAGCCAACAAAGGGGAGCTTACTCGATGCGCAAGATGATCCTGATCGGAGCCATGGTGCTCGCATCCGCCACAGTCGCGCAGGCCGAGGGCACACGCAGCCTGTCGCTGTCGTCGAACGACGCCGCCGCGCGGGCGCCGCGTCCGACCTACGTCCAGCAAGCCGGCGAGGTCACCGTCACCCCGGCGCCGGTGCCGGCCGTCGCGGCCGAGGTCCAGCCCGCTGCGCAACCGGTTGCGCCAGCGGCCCCGGCCGCCGCACCGCCGCCGCCGCAGCCCACCGCCGCTGCGGCGCCGGCACCGCAGCCGGGCTCTGTGCAGCAATCATCGCGGCGGTCGAAATCGGCGCGCTCCGACCGGACGCGCCGCAAGAGCTGGACCGAAGCCCGCATCGTCCGCGAGCTGCATCGCCACGGCATCTATTGGTGAGCATCCGCCAATCGGCGACAAACGAAGAAGGCCGGGCGAATGCCCGGCCTTTCGCGCGAGGAGACCCTGCAGCGAGGCATCACTGCGAGATGGTCTGGATCACGCTCGAGATCGGCCGCGCATTGGTCATTGTCGTCGGCAGCTTCGGATCCTGGCCGATCATCGCGTCATATTCCGGCAGCGTGTCGAGCGTGCCCTTCGGCTTCATCGCGACCACCTTGTAGCCGCCGGCCTTGAGCCGCCGCAGCAGGGTCGGCAGCGCCAGCGCAGTGTTCTTCTGGAAGTCGTGCATCAGGATGATGCCCTTGCCCTTCTTGTCGAGCCCGGTCATCACGGTGTTGACGACCTGGTCGGCATCCTTGGAGCGGAAGTCGAAGCTGTCGACGTCGCAGGAGAACATCGCGACATTGCGGCTGCCGAGATAGGCCACGGCAGAGGACCGGTGCTGCAGTTGCGGGAAGCGGAAGAACGGCGCCGGGTTGGTGCCGAGCGCGAACTTGACAGCGCTGAAACCCTTCTCGAGCTCCTCCTTCGCCGTCTCGTCGGTCATCTTCTTGCCGTTCAGATTGGCGTGCGACCAGGTATGAACGCCGACGACGTGACCGGCGGCCAGCACCTGGCGCAGGATCTCCGGATGATAGGTCGCATGCTTGCCGATGGTGAAGAAGATGCCGGTGGTGCATTCGTCGGCCAGCGCCTTCAGCACCGCCGGCGTGTTGACCGGCCACGGGCCGTCGTCGAAGGTCAGCACCACCTCGTGGTCGGCGAGGAAGTCGAACTGCTTGAAATGGTCGAGGCCGAAACCGGGGCCGCCGGTGGTGTCGACCATGACGGTGCGGGAGATGCCGAGCGCGTCCGGATTGGCGCAGGTCGATTTGGGCTGCACGGGCGCCGGCGCGCTTGCCGCCATACGCGTGGAGACGGTACCGGTCGTCTCGACATCGTCCTTCGAGCTGGCCTTGGCGGCGACGCGCGCCGGAGGCGGCGCCGGCTCGGACGGCTTCGCCGCTGCGCTCTGCGCGGCGGCCTTGGCGGCGCTGGGCTTCGATACGTAGTACCAGACACCGGTGATCGCCAACGCCGCGACGACGGTGGCCAGCAGCAAGCCTAACGCATTACGCATGGTTACTCTTCCCGAAAACGCGAGACACTCGATGGCGGACGCAACGCTGTCCGCCTCCTTCAATTAGCTTCCATTAGTGCCAACGATTCCTTAACGCGGTGCCAACACGACCAGGATCGGACAAGATTTCCAGGATGATGCCCGCACCGAAGCGGCCGTTCACCGGAGCGACATGGCGCCGCGGCCATCGGCCTGCCGAAACTGCCGGCCAGGGTTGAGCCGCCGGATCTGGCGTGACCCGCATCACGGTTGCCAACAGGGCATCCCGCCATGATGGACGCATTGAAACACGCGGCCCCGCCAACATGCGGCGCCAATGGGAGCCAGCCATGACGAAGTCCTTCAATCTCCTGCGCAAGGCCGCTCTGGCGGCCGCCAGCGTCGCAGCCGTCTCGACCTTCTCCTCGACGGCAAGCTTCGCCTTCAGCGCCGAGGCGCAGCAGATGTGCACCGGCGACGCGTTCCGCCTGTGCAGCAGCGAGATCCCGAACATCCCGGCGATCACCGCCTGCATGATCAAGAACCGCTCGTCGCTCAGCTCCGGCTGCCGCGTCGTGCTCGACCGCGAGATGTCCAAGCGCAGCGGCAAGGTCGCGGATGCCAACGAGGCCAATTGAGAGCGCTTCCGGCTCCCGCCTGCGCACCCCGGCTGCGACCGAGGCGCTTGCGACGGCCGGTTGCGACCACTAAAAGCGCCGCCAAACGTTCAGTCCCGGGAGCGAGGCGCCAGTCATGAACAAACTCTCTCTGATTATCCCTCTGGTCCTGTTGGCGTCGACGGCCTCAGCCCAGCAGCAGCCCGGCCAGGATGCCTGCGCGCGCGACGTCTCGCGGTATTGCCGCGCGGTGATGAACAACGGCGATCAGGCGGTGCTGGCCTGTCTCAAGGAGCATCGGGCCAAGCTGTCGAAGGCTTGCGAGAAGGTGCTGACCGAGCACGGGCAGTAAGCGCCTGCTCAGTGCAGATGGTCCGGAGCTACGGCCCGCTGCGAGCCGCCGAGGCGACAGCAGGCGCCTGCTCGGCGGTGCGGTCGATGTCGTCCCTGGCCCGGACCGAGCCGAACGGGCGTTCCAGCATGCGGCGGATGCGCACCGGGTCGGTGCCGATGTGGAAGTCGATCGCGCGCTTGTGCAGCTCGCGCTCGGCGCGGGTCGAGCGGTTGCGCTGACGCAGATAGTCGATCCAGGTCGGGCAGTGATAGCGCTCGGTCCATAATTCGGGGTCGGCGATGTCGCGCGCGATCGACCAGCCATAGGCGCCGTTGCGCTGGCGGCTGAGCTGCACGTCCTGCATCAGGTCGTGAAACGCGCGGGCATTGTCTTCAGCGACGCGGTACTCGATCTCGACCACCAGCGGCCCCGAGCGCGGCGTCAGCTCGAGCTGCACCTCCGGATCGGCCAAGGTCTCGCCGTCCTCGTTGCGGGCCCCGATCGGCGGCATCCGCAGCCACAGGCCGAGCAGCGGCGACACCATCATCAGCGCTCCCGACGCGAGCAGCGCGACCTCGACGCCGGCGGCGTCGGTGAGACGCCCCCAACCCCAACTGCCGATCGCGATGCCGCCGGAGATCGCGGCCTGAAATGCCGCCAGTGCGCGGCCCGCGACCCAGCGGGGTGCCGAAAGCTGCACGCCGATGTTGAACAGCGCCACCGCCAGCATCCACACCGCACCGGCGATGACGAGCGCCGCCGCCGTCAGGACCGGCGCGGTGCTGAGCGCGACGGCCGCGGTGGCCGCGCCCAAGGTGAGCGCGCAGGTGCGGATCGCGGCCTCACCAGACAGCCGTTTCCTGATCTCGCCGATGTTGAGCGCGCCGACCACCGCGCCCATGCCGAAGGCGCCGAGCATGATGCCGTAGGTCTGCGCGCCGCCATGCAGCAGGTCGCGCGCGACCAGCGGCATCAGCGCCGAGATCGAGCCGCCGATGATGCCAGTGACCAGCGTGCGGATCAGCACGATCCGGATCGACGGCGAATGGACGATGTAGCGGACGCCGGAGACGATGGCGCGGTTGAGCGGCTCGCGCGGCAGCCGGCTCGGCTCGACCACGCGCCGCCACAGGAACAATGCCGCGAGCAGCGGCAGATACAGCAGCGCATTGGCCGCGAACGCGGCGACCGCGCCGGCGGCCGCGACCACGACGCCGCCGATCGCCGGACCGAAGCTGCGCGCGATGTTGTAGCTGATGCCGTTCAGCGCGACCGCGGCCGGCAGCGTCTCCGGCGGCACCTGCTCGCTGACGGAGGATTGCCAGGCCGGCCCCATCAGCGCCATGCCGCTGCCGATGACGAAGCACAGCGCGAGCAGGCGCTCCGGCGTCACCAGGCCGTACCATGCCAGCACCGTCAACGTGGTGGCGCCGCCGAGCGCCACGGCGAGCGCGACCAGCGCGACGATGCGCCGGTCATACATGTCGGCGATGGCGCCGGCCGGCATCGAGATGAACATCACCGGCAGCATCAAGGCGGTCTGCACCAGCGCAACCTTGTCGGCCGACGACGTCATCTGCGTCATCGCCCAGGCGGCGCCGACCGCCTGGATCAGCAGGCCCAGGTTCGACAGCAGGCTCGCCAGCCAGATGCGGCGGAACACCGCGTGCCGCAGCGGCGCGGCGATGCCTTCGGCGGCGAACAGCTCACGTTTCTGCGGCGCATTCATGCGGGTCCGTCCACGTCGCCAGTTCGCCTTGAAGCTCGCATCGAACTATCGCTTGATTCCAGCTGGACCTATGTGATGCCTGCGAATGTCCGCCGCTGTCCAGTGCTGCCTGCAAAGGCCGGCATCGGGGATCGCGGCCAACGAACACAAATGAATGAGACCAAAGGGAGACCGCCGATGAAGCTGACGCGCCGCAACATTTTGCAGGGAATGGGAACCCTTCCCTTGCTCACCAGCGGTCTGCCCTTACCGGTACGCGCCCAGAGCGCGGCGGCAACGACGGTGGGCGACATCCCTCCGGTCCTGTTCGTGCACGGCAATGGCGACCACGCGGCATTGTGGATGACCACGCTGTGGCGGATGGAATCCAACGGCGTGCCGCGCACGCGTCTCGCTGCGCTCAACTTCACCGACCCGCTGGCGCGCAACGACGACGCCGTGGCGCAGCCGAACCGCTCGTCGACCGACGATCAGCGCCGCGAACTCGCCGAGGCCATCAAGGCACTGAAGGAGCGCACGGGCGCTGCGCGCGTCGCGCTGGTCGGCAGTTCGCGTGGCGGCAATGCGATCCGCAACGTCGTGAAGAACGGCGGCGGCGCCGATGTCAGCCACGCCGTGCTGTGCGGAACGCCCAATCATGGCGTGTTCGACTGGGATGACAGCCCCGGCAGCGAGTTCAACGGCCGCGGCCCGTTCCTGCGCGGACTGAATGCCGGCGACACCGAGGTGACCGAGGGCACCGCCTTCCTGACGCTGCGCAGCGACGGGCTCGACAAATACGCCCAGGCCGACGGCCGCCTGGTCGGCAAGCCCGGCGTGCCGACCGGGATCACGTCCGAAGGGCCGGCGCTGAAGGGCGCAACCAATCTCGTGATCGGCGCGCTCGACCATCGCGAGGTCGCGTTCCACCCGCGCGCGTTCCGCGAGATCTACAAATTCATCGCCGGCCGTGAGCCGACGCAGATCGCGATCCAGCCCGAGCAGCAGGTGCGGCTCAGCGGTCTGGTGACGGGAACGCCGGGCGGCGCGCCGACCAATCGCCCGGTCGCGGGCGCAAGCGTGGAGGTCTATCGCGTCTCGAGCGAGACCGGCGCACGCAATGGCGAGCCTGTCTATCGCGGCCAGACCGGCGCCGACGGGCGCTGGGGTCCCGCGGAGGTCGATCCGACGTCCTATCTCGAGATCGTCCTGACCTCGCCGGGCGCGCCGGTCACGCACTTCTACCGCTCGCCGTTCCCGCGCTCGTCCGACGTCGTGCATCTGCGCGCGGCGCGGCCGCTCGGCCAGGCCGATGCCGGCGCCGGAGCGATTCTCATCATGATCAGGCCGCGCGGCTATTTCGGCCTGCCCCGCGACATCGTGCTGCTCGACGGCAAGGAACCAACCGACGTACAGAAGGGAATACCGACCGATGCGGCAACGACATTGCGGCTGCCTGCGGGCGACGTCGGACGCAGCGTCATCGGACTGTTCAACGAGGAACGCATCACCGCCCGTCTTTGGCCAGCATCGGAGAGCAGGATTGCGGTGATCGAGCTGACTAATTAGTTGCTGGAGTATGATGATACATCATAGCCTCGGAGAGGGCGGAAGCGCGCCCCTCTCGCTTGTGAGCGGGACGACAGAGTTACCTCTGGCAGAAGGCCGTCGTTGCGCGACGGCCCGTTGCGGCCCCGCAACCGAGGCTCGGTTGCTCGCGATGCAGCCGATCGGTGGTTCCAGGCTCGTGACAGCGTCGAGAGGCCGTGAATGAGTACCGCCGACGTCCATTATCTGCCGCAGGCACGATTGCCGCTGATACCGCCGACACCGCCGCGGGCGCCTGACAGCATGGGCGCGCTGCGCCGCGTGCTGATGATGGGCGACAACGCGATCGCGACCTGGAGCCAGCGCGCCTATGAGGACGACATCATTCGCGGCCGCTTCTTCGGCAGCTCCAGCTACATTCTCAATACGCCCGACACGATCAAGCACGTGCTGGTCGACAATTGGGAGAACTACGCCCGCACCGTCGGCGCCATCCGCGTGCTGCGTCCGGTGCTCGGCGAGGGGCTGCTGATCGCGGAAGGCAAGGCGTGGAAGCACCAGCGCCGGACGCTCGCGCCGGCGTTCACGCCACGCGCCGTTTCCGGCCTCATCCCGCACATGGTCGCGGTGAGCGACGAGACCGTCGCCAGGCTGAAGCAGCAATGCGGGCAGGCGCTCGACCTGCGCGAGATCATGCAGCGCATGACGCTCGACATCGCCGGCCGCACGATGTTCTCGTTCGAGATGGGCCGCCATGGTGCCACCCTGCGCGATTTCGTCTACGAGTATGGCGCGCGGCTGGCCAGCCCGCATCTGCTGGACATCGTGCTGCCGCTGTCCTGGCCGACGCCGCGCGACTTCGCGCGCCGGCGGTTCCGCAAGCGCTGGACCGGTTTCGTCGCCATGCTGATGGCCGAGCGCCGCGCCGCCGGCAAGCTGGAGGACGCACCGCCGCGCGACCTGTTCGACCTGATGGGCGCGGCACGCGATCCCGAGACCGGCGCGGCGTTCACCGATGCACAACTCGCCGACGAGGTCGCGACCATGATCCTCGCCGGCCACGAGACCACGGCAACGGCGCTGTTCTGGGCGCTGTATCTGATCGCGCTCGACCCGGCCAATCAGTACAAGCTCGCGCAGGAGGCCCGCGCCGCAACCGATCTCAGCGATCCGGATCAACTGCCGTTCACGCGCGCCGTGCTGGACGAGACATTGCGGCTCTATCCGCCCGCGTTCCTGATCGCGCGCGCAGCCAGCGGCCCCGACCGGATCGCCGCGTTCCAGGTGAGGCGCGGCGACGTCGTGCTGATCTCGCCGTGGCTGCTGCACCGGCACGAGAAGCTGTGGGATGCGCCCAACGCCTTCAAGCCCGAACGATTCATGCCGGGTGCGCCGCCGCCGGAGCGCTTCGCCTATCTGCCGTTCGGAGCGGGCGCGCGGGTCTGCATCGGGGCTCATTTCGCCCTGACCGAGGCGGTGCTGGCGCTGGCACGGCTGGTGGCGGCCTTCGACATCGAAATGCTCGACGCCGCACCCGTGATGCCGGTCGGCGTGGTCACGACCCAGCCGGATCGCTCGCCGCTGTTCAAGCTCACGCCCAGGGCGGGCGTCTGATCCCGGCGGCGGCCGGGCCATCGCTTCGTCTCTTGCTTGTGGGTTTGCTAGGCACCATCTTAGCACGCCATGAGCGACATCCAGGCCCAGCTTTCGGTTCTGAAGCAGACCGCCGATCCGGCCGTTGCGGACGCGATCACACGGTTGATTGAGGCGGGTGAAGATCACGAACTCAACCGTATCAATGCCCTGGAGTTCTCGGCGCGCGCCGGTCTCGATGAAGAACGGGTTATTTCCGGGTTCCTGCATGCTGCACGGATCGGCTTGTTCGATCTGACTTGGAACGTGCTCTGTCCTGGCTGCAGCGGCGTGCTGGATGCGCACGCCACGCTGAAATCTCTCCGCCATGACGATTACCATTGCGGACTATGCGCTTGCGGCTACGAGCCTTCCATCGACGAGCAGGTCGAAGTTGCTTTCACCGTGAGCTCCAAGGTCAGGAGCATCGCCGCTCACGATCCGAACACGCTGCCGCTCTGGGAGTATTACAAGCAGGTCTTCTGGAGTTCCGGGATCGACCTCGACCGGGAGACTTTTGCCTCGCTCAGCGAAGAAGTGACGCTTGATGCGCTCGAGCTGCCAGCCGGTGAAAAAGCCGTGCTCTCGCTGCAGCTCCCATCCGATTTCATCATCATCTTCGAACCGGTGACGCATTCTGCGCATTTCATCGACGTTCAGGGCGAGCCCACCAGGGAACGCCAGCAGCTCGGACTACTATTCAACAGGGCGCATCCTCCGACCGGATCGATCACGTTGCGTCCAGGCCCGCTGCGACTGGCGCTCGACAATCAGGCCGGCGTACGGACGCTGCCGACCGTCTTCGTTGCCGGCGATGCGCTCCACCATCTCCTTGGCAAGCGCCGGCCTTTCCTGACCGCCAAGCGCATATTATCCAACCAGACCTTCCGCGACGTGTTCAAGGCGGACAATCTCAACATCGACCAGCGGCTGAAGATCACCTCGCTGACCTTCCTGTTCACCGACCTCAAGAGCTCGACCGCGCTGTATGAGCGTGTCGGCGATCTCGCGGCCTTCGACCTGGTGCGCGCCCATTTCCGCGCGCTGCTGGAGATCATCAACGCCGAGAAGGGCGCGGTGGTGAAGACGATCGGCGACGCCGTGATGGCGACCTTCGTCAAGCCCGAGCATGCGCTCGCCGCCGGCCTGCGCATGCGCGCGGCGATGCAGCGGCTCAATGCCGAGCGCGGCACCGAGGACCTCGTGGTCAAGATCGGCATCCACGAGGGGCCGTGTCTCGCGGTGATGCTGAACGACCGCCAGGACTATTTCGGCCAGACCGTCAACATCGCCGCCCGCGTGCAGAGCCTGTCGACCGCGCAGGAGATCCATCTCACCGCGCCCGTGATCGAGAGCCCCGGCGTCGCCGACATCCTGCGGGGCGCGAAGATCGCGCCAATTCAGAAGCACGCGGCGCTGCGCGGCATCGCCGACCGCATGATGGTGTACGAAATCCCCTGAGCCTTACCGAAATGTCATGCAGCCCGAAGGTCGCAGCGGATTGCCGGCGCAGCGTGGCATTCGCATATAATGAGCAGTCGCCGGCCGGTTTGCGGTCCACTACGGATCTGACAACGAAAGGACGCCATGCTCGAAGGATTGCGCCAATTCATCGCCGACGTCGTTTCGCCGCACGAGACCCCGGCGTTCGACGACAATGGCTATCAGCTCGCGGCGACGGCGCTGCTGATCCACGTCATCTCGCTGGACGGCGAGCCGAGCGAGATCGAACGGCGCAAGCTGCACGGCCTGATCGAGCTGCGCTTCGGGCTCGACCCCGGCAGCGCCGACCGGCTGATCGCCCAGGCCATGCTGGCGGAGGGCGACGCCGTCGATCTCTATCGCTTCACCAGCGTGATCATGCGCGAGGTCGACGAAGCCGGCCGCCTGCGCATCGTCGAGATGATGTGGGAGCTGGTCTTTGCCGACGGCAAGGTGACGGAGTTCGAGGACAATGTGGTCTGGCGCGCCTCCGAGCTGCTCGGCATCTCCACGCATGACCGCGTCGACCTGAAGCACCGGGTGGCGTCGCGGAAGTCCGGCGCCCCTGCTTGAACCGCCTGGCTCCGGGCGGAACCGACTTCATGCGGAGATGAACAAACTTTAATTTTGTTTCCGAACCCCCCCGTTCATGTAAACCCATGTGAATCTGAGGCTATTGCCGCAATCCCGCGCAAGGCCATGGAGCACGGTGTCTTGCATGTTCCCGTCCCGCTATGCTCTCGTCCGCCGCGATTGGATGATGTGCGGATTGTGATCGAAGAGCAGGATCGTGGGTGAACGTGTCACGCTCGTAACGGGTGCCTCGGCCGGGATCGGCAGCGAGTTGGCGCGCGTATTTGCCGCGAACGGGCACCGGCTCGCATTGACGGCCCGGCGCGAAGACCGGCTCGCGGCGCTGGCCCAGGAGATCGCCGCCAAGGGCGGCCCGGCGCCGCTGGTGATCCCCTGTGACCTCACCTCCGCCGACGCCGGCGCGACCATCGAGGCTGCGCTGTCGGCTGCCGGCCTGGAGCTGGAATATCTCGTCAACAACGCCGGCTTCGGCCTGTTCGGCAAGGCGGTACAGCTCGACCGCACCGAGCAGCTCGACATGATTTCCGTGAACGTTCGCGCCCTGACCGAGCTGTCGCTGCGCTTTTCCGAGCAGCTGATCCGCAACAAGGGCGGCATCCTCAATCTGGGCTCTGTGGCCGGGTTCCTGCCGGGTCCCGGCATGGCCGTCTATTACGCCTCCAAGGCGTATGTGATCTCGTTCACCGAGGCGTTGCGCAAGGAGCTGGCGCCGCATGGCGTCCGGGTCACGGTGCTGTGTCCCGGTCCGGTGCCGTCGGAATTCCAGGACCGCGCCGGCTTCAAGCCGGGCGTGGATTCGGTGATCCTCAACGTCTCGCCCAAGGCGGTGGCGGAAGCCGGCTATCGCGGCCTGATGGCCGACAAGCGCGTGGTGCTGCCCGGGCTCGGCATCAAGATCGTGCCGTTCATGCTGCGCTGGTTCCCGCGCGGCTTCATCCTCGCCGCGGTCGGCCGGCTGCAGCTGAAGCGGACCTGATCGCGCTGGCCCGGCGCTTGCTTTGCAATGTGCGCTCGCTCACGCGCCGTTAACCTTTGCTTAGCTATGATCGCCAGGTGATGCTCAGGCAAGACCCTTCGCTCCATCCGAACGGGCCCCAGGCCGACGTTCGGCAGCTCCATCCCAAGCCGGCCATGGCGGCTGCGCCGCAGCGGCCCGTCCTCATCATCCTGCACCAGGAAACGTCGAGCCCCGGCCGGGTCGGCAATGCGCTGCGCGCCCGCGGCTATCCGCTCGACATCCGCCGGCCGCGGTTCGGCGATCCGCTGCCGGAGACTCTCGATGAGCATGCGGGTGCCGTTATTTTCGGCGGTCCGATGAGCGCGAACGATCCGGACGACTTCGTCCGCCGCGAGATCGACTGGGTCGAGGTGCCGCTGCGGGAGCAGCGTCCGTTTCTCGGGATCTGCCTGGGCGCGCAGATGCTGGCGATCCAGCTCGGCGCCGCGGTTGCGCCGCATCCAGAGGGGCGCGCCGAGATCGGCTATTATCCGATCCGCCCGACCCGGGCCGGGCGCAAGCTGTGCCCGCATTGGCCCGATCACGTCTATCACTGGCACCGCGAGGGCTTCGATCTGCCCGATGGCGCGGAGCTGCTCGCCGAGGGCGGCGACTTTCCGGTGCAGGCCTATCAATACCAGAACGCCACCGGGCTACAGTTCCACCCCGACGTGACCTACGCGATGATGTGCCGCTGGACCACGCGCGGTCATGCCCGGCTGGACACACCCGGCGCCCGTCTGCGCCACCATCATTTCGAGGGCCGCGCCGTGCACGATGCGGCCGAGCGAGCGTGGCTGGCGCAGTTTCTGGATGGCTGGCTTATGCGCGAGCCGGTGGCGGCGATGGCCGAGGCGGCGGAGTAGGACGGGCGTCCTGGTCAGTCGATTGTTGGGAATCTTTGTCATTCAGCCCGCCGTCGCCCTTCGGGCTCTGGCGCGGCAACCTTCGCACGCTTCGCTATTCATTTGCCGAAGCGGCTTGCCGAGCCGAAGCTCGCGACGCGAGCGAAGGTTGGTGGAGCCAGGCGGGATCGAACCGCCGACCTCGTCATTGCGAACGACGCGCTCTCCCAGCTGAGCTATGGCCCCGTAACACGACCGCCTCGATGTTGGGAAAAGGCAGCCGGCAGATCGGGCGCCATTTACAGTGGGTGCCGAGGTCAAGTCAAGAACGGTCACATCGCCCGTTAGCCTTGACGGGCACCTTCCCTTGTTTGCGCCGGGGGGAACCGATATCTACCGGTCGTCACAGGTCGAATTCGCGACCTCGCCCCCCGAGTGGACCCGCATGCGTGCCGTTCTCGACATCGTTCTGATCGTTCTCGACCTCTATGTCTGGCTGCTGATCGCCTCGGCGATTCTGTCGTGGCTGATCGCCTTCAACGTCGTCAACACGCGCAATCAGTTCGTCTCCGCCGTGGCCGAGTTCCTGTACCGAATCACCGAGCCGGTGCTGGCGCCGATCCGGCGCATGCTGCCCAATCTCGGCGGCCTCGACATCTCGCCGATCATCCTGATCCTCATCATCATGCTGATTCAGCGGGTGATCACCTACTACATCTATCCATTCGTGTTCTGACCGCCTCGCCGTTCGCCATGGACCCCTGGCGCGCCGCCGCTGACGGTCTCACCGTCGCGCTGCGTGTGACGCCGCGCGGCGGCCGCGACGCGATCGACGGCGTCGAAACGCTGTCCGACGGCCGCAGCGTGCTCAAGGTCCGCGTCCGGGCCATCGCGGATGGCGGCGAGGCGAATCGCGCGGTGACAGAGCTGCTCGCCAAGGCGATCGGCGTCACCAAGGCCTCGGTGCGAATCACCTCTGGCACCACCTCACGGCTAAAACAGGTCGCCATCGACGGCGATCCGTCCGCGCTCGATCAGGCCTTGCGCGACCTCCTTGCAGCCCATAAGCCGACCCGGAAACAACGAGAATAGACGCAAGAAGCGCGAGCCGAGGCCTTTCGGCTTCGCAAGCGGCGATCTTCACCCTCCCCTGGAGGGGGAGGGTCGCCTCACGGTGAGCGAAGCGAGCGTGAGGCGGGGTGGGGTGATCTCTCCACCGGTACCGGCATCCGTGGCTTCACCCCACCCCGCTCGCCCGCTTCGCGTGCGATAGACCCTCCCCCTCCAGGGGAGGGTGGGAGCACGCGGCCAGCGTCTTGCTCGATGAAACAGCCTTTGAACCGAGGATAGAGCAAAATGACCGCGCGCATCATCGACGGAAAGATCATTGCAGCCGACCTGCGCGCGCAGGTCGCCCGTGAGGTCGAGCGGGTCAAGCGCGACCATGGCCTGACACCAGGCCTCGCCGTGGTGCTGGTCGGCAACGATCCGGCGTCCGAGGTCTATGTCCGCAGCAAGCATACCCAGACCCAGGCGGCCGGCATGGCCTCGTTCGAGCACAAGCTGCCGGCTGACGTGTCGCAGGACAAGCTGCTGGCCTTGATCGGCAAGCTCAACCGCGATCCCGCCGTACACGGCATTCTGGTGCAGCTGCCGCTGCCGAAGGGGCTGGAGACCGAAGTCGTGATCAATGCGATCGATCCGGCCAAGGACGTCGACGGGCTGCATCCGCACAATGCCGGCCGCCTCGCCGGCGGCCAGCAGGCGCTGGCGCCGTGCACGCCGCTCGGCTGCATCATCCTCAGCAAGACCGTGCATGGCTCGCTGGAGGGCATGAACGCGATCGTGATCGGCCGCTCGAACCTGGTCGGCCGTCCGCTGGTCCAGCTCCTGCTCAACGAGAACGCCACGGTGACGATCGCGCATTCGCGCTCGCGCGACCTGCCGGCGCTGACCGCGCGCGCCGATCTGGTCTACGCCGCCGTGGGCCGCGCGGAGATGGTGAAGCGCGACTGGATCAAGCCGGGCGCGACCGTGATCGACGTCGGCATCAACCGTATCCCAACGGCTGACGGCAAGACGAAGCTGGTCGGCGACGTCGCCTATGCCGAGGTGGCGGAGGTCGCCGGCGCGATCACGCCGGTGCCCGGCGGCGTCGGCCAGATGACGGTGGCCTGCCTTCTGGTGAACACGCTGCGCGCCGCCTGCGCGATCGCCGGGCTGCCGAAACCGGCCGTCTAGGCCGGGCTCGCGGCGGCTTCCAGCAGCCGCCGATAGAAGCGGATCATGTCGGCATAGCCCTCGACCGACAGCCGCTCATTGGTGCCGTGGAAGCGCTTGAGATCCTCCGTCGTCGCGCGCAGCGGCGAGAAGCGGAAGATGCTGTCGGCAATGCCCGCATAGTGGCTCGAATCGGTGCCGGCGACCATCAGGCCGGGCGCCACCACCGCGTCGCTGAAGATCTCGCGAATGGTCCGGTTCACGAGCTGATAGGACGGTCCGGCGGTCGAGGTGACCGGCGGGGGCTCGCGGTTGCCGCGCAAGGACGTGATCGAGATGCGGTCGTTGGCCACGGTCTGCCTGACGTGGTCGATGATGCCCGCCTCGGTGTCCCCCGGCAGCAGCCGGAAATTCACGGTGGCGGAGGCGTTGCCCGGCAGCACGTTGTCCTTGTCGCCCGCGTTGAAGATGGTCAGCGCGGTCGTCGTACGGACCATCGCTTCGGCCGGACCGCTCTTGGCGAACTCGCCGAACAGCAGCGGTTTGGTCAGCCAGAGATTGGACAGCACGGCGCGGTTGATGCCGGTCATTTCCGGCGCCAGCGTATCGAACATCTCGCCGACCGTGCCGTCGATGCGCATCGGCAGCCGGTTGGCCTCGAGCTTCGCCAGCGCCGCACTCATCATGCCGATCGCGGTGTCCCGCGGCGGCATCGAGGAATGCCCCGGGGTGGCCTTGGCCGTCAGCACCAGGCTCGCATAGCCCTTCTCGGCAACACCGACCAGTGCCGCCGGCTTGTCGAGGCCCTTGACGCCGCCCTCCGAGATCAGCAGGCCCTCATCGATGACGAAGTCCAGCCGGACGTTGCGGGCGGCGAGGACGGCCGAGATGGCCTTGGCCCCCCGGGTGCCGCCGACCTCCTCGTCGTGACCGAAGGCGAAATAGATCGTGCGCTTCGGCTTGAAGCCGGCCTTGATCAGCGCCTCGGCCGCCTCCAGCATCGCATACAGATTGCCCTTGTCGTCCCAGGCGCCGCGGCCCCAGACGAAGCCGTCTTTGACGACGCCGGCAAACGGCGGCACGGCCCAGTCGGGCTCGGTGCCCGGCGCGACCGGCACCACATCCTGATGGGCCAGCAGCGCAATCGGCCTGGCCGCCGCATCCGAGCCCTTCCACCGGTACAGCAGGCTGTGCCCGGCCACGACCTCCTGTGTCGCGGCCGCATGAAAGGCCGGGAAGCTTGCCTCGATATGGGCCTTGAGCGCCGCGAAGGCATCGGCATTCAGCTCGGGATCGTCGGAGCTCGAAATCGTGCGAAAACGAACCGCCGCCGCGAGCCGCTGCGCCGCAGCCTCGGCATCGATGCTGATCTTCGGCAGCGCCGCGACATCGAGCTGCCGGGAGCCATGGCGAAACATGTTGACCAGCACGACCGCGACGAGCGCCGCGCCTGCCGCCAGGATGAGAAGACCAAGGTATCGAAGGGACCTGAGCAGGCGGCGCATTGCAGAACGCTCCAAGACGAGACGGCGCCGCAGATCCTATCTGCGACGCCGTGAAACTGCTCGGAGCGGACTCGAAAGTCCATCGCCTGGAGCCGCGAAGCGCTGCGTTTGGAGCTTCCGCGCGCCCTACTTCTTCGCCGCCTTGGCGCGGGCGATGCCCTCGGCAATCAACTGGTGGGCGTCGTCGGCATTGCCCCAACGCAGCACCTTCACCCATTTGCCGGGCTCGAGATCCTTGTAGTGCTCGTAGAAGTGCCGGATCTGCTGCAGCGTGATGTCCGGCAGGTCCGAATAGGTGCGGACCTTGTCGTAGCGCTGGGTCAGCTTCGAGGACGGCACCGCGATGATCTTCTCATCGCCGCCAGCCTCGTCCTCCATCAGCAGCACGCCGACTGGGCGCACGCTCATGACCGCGCCGGGCACGATCGCGCGCGTGTTGGCGACCAGCACGTCGCAGGGGTCGCCGTCATTGGACAGCGTGTGCGGGATGAAGCCGTAATTGCCGGGGTAGCGCATCGCCGTATAGAGGAAGCGGTCGACGAACAGCGTGCCGGCTTCCTTGTCTAGCTCGTACTTGATCGGCTCGCCGCCGACCGGCACTTCGATGACGACGTTGACCTCGCGCGGCGGATCTTTCCCGATCGGGATGGCGTCGATGCGCATGGATGCTCCGTAGAACTTGAACGTTTGAGAACTTGAACGTTGAGGGTCGGACGCTCGACAGGCGAGCGCTGGCATTCGCAGTCGCAAAAAAAACGCGGCTGCGCAACAGCTACCTCAAGCCAACACTTTCAGTTCAATTCCAGTTCAATTCGCTGGCGCGTTAACGTTTAACGCGCCCGGAGCACGGCCGGCCCAGGCTCAGTTGGTCCAGGCAAAGGCAACCTTGTCGAGCGACTTCGGCCCGAAGCGCTCCGACGACCGCGCGACCATCCGGCCGCCCAAGGCGCGGTAGAACTCGGTGGCGGGATCGTTGTCGGACAACGCCCACACCACCATGCTCTTCAGGCCGCTCTGCGCGAGGTCGCGCTTGGCGGACTGGAAGAGCCGGCGACCGAACCCCAGCCCCTGAAATTCCGGTCGCAGATAAAGCTCGTAGACTTCACCGTCGAAGTGCAGGCTGCGGGCGCGATTGCGGCCGTAATTCGCATAGCCTGCGACCTTGTCGTTGAACACCAGCACGCTGACGCGGCTGCCTTTGCGGATCGCGCTGTCCCACCATTGGGGGCCGCGCCGGTTGATCAGCTTCTCCAGCTCTGCGCCAGGGATGATTCCCTGGTAGGCGGAACGCCAGGCTTCATCATGGGCTGACGCCACCGCAGCCGCATCTGCAGCCTTGGCCGGACGGACTTCGATCAGGGTTGTGCTCATGAGCGGATCAAAGCAAGTCGGCGGTCCGCCTTCAAGGTGCCACGTTAAAGATCGGTTAACCTGTGGACTTTCGGCATCACCGTGGCGGAAAGCTGTGCCGAAAAGGGACAAATTCGCAACATTGTTGAGGGTCGACGGTGTCCCGTCACCGCAGGTTCATACCACGAACTAAAAACTGCAACTCACTCGCGGTGGGCTCGGCTAGTGTGGCCGGAGCTCAACAACTTCCCGCCCGGCTGAATGCTGCTGCTTCGCTGCCTCTCATGGTTGATCGCGCTCGTCCTCGCGGGATCGAACGCCTGGGCACAGACATTCGGCCCGGCCTCGCCGGAAGGCGAGCCGGCCCGGCTGCAGCAATGGCTGGTGCCCTCGACCGAGCCTGGACTCCCCGCGCATGCGCTGCTGTATCGGCCTGCCGGTGACGGACCGTTTCCGCTGGCGCTGATCGCGCATGCCTCGACACAGAATGCGTTGCGGCGCGCGCAGCTGCCGCAGCCGAGCTACACGGCGATGGCCAGCGAGCTGGTCGCGCGCGGCTATGCGGTGCTGGTGCCGGAGCGGCTCGGGCATGGCCGTACCGGCGGCCCCTATGTCGAGGATCAGGGCGCGTGCGAAAATCCGGACTACGAGAAGGCGGGACGTGCCACCGCCGCGCAGATCTCGCGCGCGCTTGCCTTCATGCGCGATCAACCATTCGTCGCCAAAGGCGGCGCACTTGTGGTCGGTCACTCGGCCGGCGGCTGGGGCGCGCTGGCGCTCGCCGATCAGCCCCGGCAGTTCGTTTCGAGCATCATCGTGTTCGCGCCCGGCCGTGGCGGCCATGCCGACGAGGTGCCAGGGCGCGTCTGTGCAGAGGCGCGCCTGCTTGATACGGCCCGCGCATTTGGACGCGGCGCGCGCGTGCCGGTCACGTGGCTGGTCGCGGCCAATGACAGCTACTTTCCACCATCGCTTTCGCGTCGGCTTGCGGAGGACTTCGACTCGGCCGGAGGCCGGGCACACTTCAAGCTGTTGCCAGCGTCCGGCGAGGAGGGGCATTGGATGATCGAGCACGACGACGGCGTGGCACTGGCGGCGGATTTGCTGTCGCGGGCGCTGACAACGACACGTCGATCGACGCATCCGATGCCGCCGAACTAGCAGGACACGATGACGCTGTATTTCCTGATCAAATATCTCCACGTGCTCGGCGCCATCGTCATTCTCGGCACCGGCACGGGGATCGCATTCTTCATGCTGATGGCGCATCTGAGCGGCGAGGCCGCGTTCATCGCGCGCACGGCTGGCGTCGTGGTGATCGCGGACATGCTCTTCACACTGTCGGCGGTGCTGCTGCAGCCGGTCACCGGCGGCACCTTGATGTGGCTGTCGTCCACGGCCGTGAGCGAACGCTGGCTGCTCACCTCGCTCGCACTCTACGCCGTCGCCGGCCTGTTCTGGGTCCCCGTGATCTTCATGCAGATCGAACTGCGCGACCTCGCCCGTGCTGCTGATATCAGCGCCCAGGCGCTGCCGCCGCGCTACTTCATCGTCTTCCGCCGCTGGTTCCTGTGCGGCATCCCCGGTTTCGGCGCGGTCATGGCCATTCTCTGGCTGATGATCGCAAAGCCGCTCTGACGAGACGCGCATGATCACGTCGACCACCCCCCGCATCCTCGTGCTTGGCGCCTCCGGCCTGATCGGGCGCTTCATCACCGACGATCTGCGCCAGCGCGGCTGTGCGACGGTCGGCGTCGCGCGCGCGTTCTCGCCATCGCAACGCACGTCGCCGTTCGACATCGAGCTGCCGATCATGGCGCTCGATGCGCCGGCTTTGGCGAGCCTGATCCGCGCCCACGAGATCGACGTCGTCATCAACTGCCTCGGCGTGCTGCAGGATGGTCCGGGCAGCGATACCGCTGCCGTGCATCGTGAGTTCGTCGCGCGCGTGCTCGCAGCGATCACGGCCTGCGGCCGTCGCGTACGCTTCATTCACATCTCGATCCCCGGCACGGCCGATGAGGATCACACCGCTTTCGCGACCACCAAGCGCGAGGCGGAGCAGTTGATTGCATCCTCAGACATTCCCTACGCCATCCTGCGCCCGGGCTTCGTGATCGCGCCATCGGCCTATGGCGGCAGCGCGATGGTCCGCGCGCTCGCGGCGCTTCCGGTCGACCTGCCGGCGAGGGATGCGGCGACGCCGTTCCAGCCGGTGGCGGTGGCGGACATCGCCGCGACCATCGCCTGGCTCGCGATGCGGCCGATCGATGACGAGGCGACGCGCGCGGTGAGCTGGGACCTGATGCAGCCCGAGGCGGTGACGCTTGGCGACGTCGTCGATGCGTTTCGGCGCAGTTTCGGCACGACGGATTGGCCGCGCGTTGCCTTGCCCGCACCGCTGATCAATCTCGGCGCTTTCGCCGGTGACCTCTGCAGCCGGCTCGGCTGGATGCCGCCGATGCGCACCACCGCGATCGCCGAGCTTCGCCGCGGGGTGCACGGCGATCCCGCACCGTGGATCGCGGCAACCGGCATCACCCCCACGCCGCTGGACGCCGTCGGCGTGCGTGGCGCCACCATTCAGGACAAGTGGTTCGCGCGGCTGTTCCTGATCAAGGCACTGATCATCGCGAGCCTCGTGCTGTTCTGGGTCGCATCGGGGTCGATTGCACTGTTCGTCTCGTTCCCGGCGACCACGGCGGTCCTGACCACGCACGGCTGGCCGGAAGGCTTTGCGATTCCGTTCGCGGCGATCACCAGCATGATGGACATTTCGGTCGGTCTATTGATCGCGTTCCGCAAGACCGCAGCATTCGGGCTCGCCGCCGGCATCCTCGTCTCGCTCGGCTACATGCTCGGCTGCGCGATCCTCACCCCCGATCTCTGGCTCGAGCCGCTCGGCGCCCTGGTGAAGACGGGACCTGCGATCGTGCTGATGCTGGTCGCGCTGCTCATGATGGACAATCGCTGATGACCAACTGGCCCGACGATGACGTGATCCTCTACGACGGCGTCTGCGTGTTCTGCTCCCGCTGGGTGCAGTTCGTGATCGCGCGCGACACCGCCAGGCGCTTCCGCTTCACGCCGATCCAGTCGCCCTACGGCACCCGGCTGGCACAGGCCTTCGGCATCGATCCCCAGGACCCCGACACCAACGCGGTCGTGCATGGCGGCAAGGCGCATCTCAAATCCGATGCTGCGCTGACCGTATTGTCGAACCTGCCGGGCTGGGGCTGGACGCGCGCGCTGCGCGCCATTCCGAAGCCGCTGCGCGATGCGGTCTATGGCGTGGTCGCACGCAACCGCTACCACATCTTCGGCAAATACGAATCCTGCTTCGTGCCGGATGCCGAGCTGCGCAAGCGGGTGCTGGAGTCGTGATCCGGTCGGCGGTGAGATGCGGCCATGAGCGCCGATTAATCGATTGAATCGAATGATACGTGCGATATAATCTGTTGGATCGATTGGTCACAGCATGAAATTCTCTTCCTTGCACTTGGTTTGGGAGAGATTTCCATGGCCGCCCCCTCGCATGATCTGATCGCCGATGCGCCCGTTGCCATTCATCATCGACCTGCGCACGCGCCTGCGACGCCGGCGGCACCGACGCTGCTGCCCGGGCTCGCGCTGTCCGCGGCGCTCGCGGCCGGCGCCTTCGGGCTGCGCCTGCTGCCAGGCCTCGGCCTGTTCAGCCCGATGATCCTGGCGATCGTGGCAGGGATGGCGCTGCACAACGTGGTCGGCACACCGGCGCGGGCCAAGCCCGGCGTCGCCTTCTCGATGCGTCGCGTACTGCGGCTAGCGATCATCCTGCTGGGCCTGCAACTGACGGCGACGCAGATCGTCGAGGTCGGCGCGCGTGGTCTCGCCGTGATCGCGCTGAGCCTCACCGGCACCTTCCTGTTCACGGTGTGGATGGGACAGCTGCTCGGCGTCAACCGCAAGCTGGCGGAGCTGATCGCGGCGGGCACCTCGATCTGCGGTGCGTCCGCCGTGATCGCGACCAACACGGTCACGCGCGCCCATGACGAGGACGTCGCCTATGCGGTGGCCTGCGTCACGGTGTTCGGCTCGATCGCAATGTTCATCTATCCGCTGCTTCCGGCGCTGCTGCATCTCGACGCCCACGCCTTCGGCCTGTGGAGCGGGGCTTCGATTCACGAGATCGCCCAGGTGGTCGCGGCCGCGTTTCAGCAAGGCCAGCAGGCCGGCGAGTTCGGCACCATCGCCAAGCTCGCCCGCGTGATGCTGCTGGCGCCGGTCGTGCTCACGCTCGGCCTGCTGGCAACGCGGCGTGCGCGCCATGGCGGCGAGACCCGGGGCAATGCGCAGCCGCCACTGCCCTGGTTCGTGTTCGGCTTCATCGCGCTGGTCGGCCTCAACAGCGTGATCAGCATTCCCGCCGAGATGAAGACGGTGATCGTGACCGCGACCACGTTCCTGCTGTCGATGGCGCTGGCCGCGATGGGACTGGAGACAGATTTCGCCAAGCTCAAGGCCAAGGGCCTGCGGCCGCTGGCGCTGGGCCTGCTCGCCTTCCTGTTCATCGCAGGCTTCAGCCTGGCCCTGGTGAAGCTCACCACATAGGACGCTTGTGACGCTCGAACAGCTCAGGATCTTCGTTGCGGTCGCGACCCGCGAGCACGTCACCCAGGCGGCGCGCGACCTCAATTTGACCCAGTCGGCGACATCGGCGGCTGTGGCCGCGCTCGAAGCGCGCTACGAGACCAGGCTATTCGATCGCGTCGGACGCCGCATCGTGCTCACGGCGACCGGGAAGGCGTTTCTCGTCGAAGCGAAGGCGGTGCTGGCGCGCGCGGCCGCCGCCGAGACCGTGCTGAACGATCTCGCCGGCCTGAAGCGGGGGCAGCTGGCGCTGGCGGCCAGCCAGACCATCGCGGGCTATTGGCTGCCGGCCTTCATTCACCGCTTCAGTGCTGCGCATCCGGCGATCAAGCTGCAGCTGTCGATCGGCAATACCGAGCAGGTCGCGACCCAGGTCCGCGAGGGCTCTGCCGATCTCGGCTTCGTCGAGGGCGATGTCGACGATCCCGTGCTCACGGTTCAGCCAGTCGCGCAGGACAACATGGTGCTGGTCGGTCCGATCGGTCATCCGCTGTGCCGCGGAAGGTCAGTGACAACCGGCGACCTGAAGACGGCGCGCTGGGTGTTGCGCGAGCAGGGCTCCGGCACGCGCGCCGCGCTCGAAACAGCGCTTGGCCGCTTCGGGATCACCCCGGCCGAGCTCGATGTGGTGTTCGACCTGCCGTCCAACGAGGCCGTGCGCGGCGCCGTCGAAGCCGGCGCCGGCGTCACCGTGCTGTCGCGCCTCGTGGTCATGCGCGCCGTCAAGGCCGGGCTGCTCGCCGTCGCCAACATCGAGCTGCCCAAGCGGCACTTCTACAGCCTGCGCCACAAAGAGCATCACCAGACGCAGGCCGCGCGGGAGTTTCTGCGGATGGTGGGGGAGACGCATTGATCGGGGCACGTCATCGCGAGCCCAGCGAAAGCGATCGAGAAATCCCACCGCGGTGACAGTCTGGACTGCTTCGCTGCGCTCGCAATGACGATCGATGGACTAGCGCCTGGTTAATGACGCCAGAGCTTCCCGCGCCGCGCGCTCGCCGCTGTCGCGCGCGCCATGGGCGGTCGAGAAGAAATCCGAGGGCGTCGCCTCGCCGGCGAAGAACAGCCGATCATCAACCGGCGCGGCCAGCACGGCGCGCTTGTCGGCATGTCCGGGCAGTGCATGCGAATAGGCGCCGCGCGCGAACGGGTCGGCGCCCCAGCGGGACTCGGCGAGCGGACGGAGGCTGTTGCGGATGTCGTTGCCGAGCAGGGCCGCGATGTCGTCGATCGCCTGCGCCGCCAAGGCCCCCTCGCCCGCCGCCTCGATGTCGCGGGCGAAGCTGCCGCCATAAAAACCTTCGATGCAGGGCTGGCCGAACGGGCGCAGCTGGAAGCTGCCGACCCGCGCGGTGTGGCTGCGGCCGCGCATGCCCGAATCCCTCGGCAGGTGCTCCCAGCCGTCGAGCGCCAGCGTCACCTTGTTGTCCAGCCCGAGTGGCAGGCCGGTAGCGGCTTCGACCTTGGCAGGCAGCGCCGGCGTGAAACGGAGCGCTTCGTCGGCGATGAGATTGGTCGGCACGGTCACGATGACCTTGTCGGCCGTCAGCGTGCCCTGTGACGTCGTCAGGCGGATGCGCCTGTCGCCACGGTCGATCAGCGTCACGTTGCAGTCGAGCACGATCGGCAGGTCCGCACCGTAGGCTGCAACGAGGGCGCCATAGCCGCGGCGGATCCGCCAGTTCAGCTCGGTGTCCTCATAGGCCTCGAAGTCGAGCAGCGACATCTGCTCCAGCTCGCAGCCGTTGAGATAGGTGCAGATCGCGTCGATCATGCCGTTCCAGCGATTGCCGGGCTCGAGGCAGATGCTCGCAGGCGCATCGCGGCCGCTCTTGGCAGCCTCCGCGGTACGCATGAAGAACGCCTCCAGCGCGCGGATGAATTCTTCGCGCTCTTCGCGCGGGAATGCCGCCTCATAGGCCTGGTCGCGCCACGGTGGACGTGACTTGTCGATGGCGAAAGCGAGCTTCCCGGCGATGGCGACGAAGGAGTTGCGATCAGCCGAATGCAGCCAGCCGCAGCCGAGATCGAACGTGACATCAGGCGAAGCCATGATGGTGTGGGCACGCCCGCCGATGCGGCCGCGGGCCTCCAGGACGATAAACGAGACGCCCTTGTCCTGCAGCGCATGTGCGGCGCCGAGGCCCGCGGCACCCGCGCCGATGATGGCGATGTCGATGGAGGATGGGAAAGACATTGGCTCATCCAACTCCGTCGTCACGCCCGGCCTTGTCCCGGGCATCCACGTCGTCCTCGCAAGCCCCAAAACGTGGATGGCCGGGACAAGCCCGGCCATGACGCATTTGAGAATGGAGGGCGGAAATTACGCCACCGCTTCCTTCTGCTTCTCGGCGCGCTTGCGCTCGTTCGGATCGAGATGCTTCTTGCGCAGCCGGATCGACTTCGGCGTGACCTCGACCAGCTCGTCGTCCTCGATATAGGCGAGCGCCTTTTCCAGCGTCATCTTGATCGGCGGCGTCAGGCGGACTGCCTCGTCCTTCGACGTGGTGCGGATGTTGGTGAGCTGCTTGCCCTTCAGGACGTTGATCTCGAGATCGTTGTCGCGGGTGTGCTCGCCGACGATCATGCCGCGATAGACCTTCCAGCCCGGCTCGATCATCATCGGGCCGCGGTCCTCCAGCTTGAACATCGCGTAGGCCACCGCCTCGCCCTGGTCGTTGGAGATCAAGACGCCGTTGCGGCGGCCGGCGATCTCGCCCTTGAACGGGGCATAGCCGTGGAACAGGCGGTTCATGATCGCGGTGCCGCGGGTGTCCGTGAGCAGCTCGCCCTGATAGCCGATCAGGCCGCGGGTCGGCGCGTAGAACACCAGCCGCAGGCGGTTGCCGCCGGACGGGCGCATCTCGATCATCTCGGACTTGCGCTCGCTCATCTTCTGCACGACGACGCCGGAATGCTCCTCGTCGACGTCGATCACGACCTCCTCGATCGGCTCCAGCCACGCGCCAGTGGCCTCGTCCTTCTGCAGCACCACGCGCGGACGCGACACCGACAGCTCGAAGCCTTCGCGGCGCATGGTCTCGATCAGGATCGCGAGCTGCAATTCGCCGCGGCCCGACACTTCCATGGCGTCCTTGTCGGCGGATTCGACGACGCGCAGCGCGACATTGCCCTCGGCCTCGCGCAGCAGGCGGTCGCGGATCATGCGGCTCGTGACCTTGTCGCCTTCGGTGCCCGCCAGCGGCGAGTTGTTGACGATGAAGGACATCGACACGGTTGGCGGGTCGATCGGCTGCGCCGGGAGCGGAGTCTCGACCGAGGGATCGCAGAACGTGTCGGCGACGGTGCCCTTGGTCAGGCCCGCGATGGCGACGATGTCACCGGCCTCGGCCTCGTCGAGCGGCACGCGCTCGATGCCGCGGAACGCGAGAATCTTGGAAATACGGCCCTGCTCGACGACCTTGCCTTCGGCGTTCAGCACCTTCACGGCCTGGTTGGGCTTGATGCTGCCCGAGGTGATGCGGCCGGTGATGATGCGACCCAGGAAGTTGTTGGCCTCCAGGATGGTGCCGATCATGCGGAACGGTCCCTCTTCGACCGACGGCGCCGGCACATGGCGCAGCACCAGGTCGAACAGCGGCTGCATCCCGGCGTCCTTCGGACCTTCCGGGCTCTCGGCCATCCAGCCCTGCTTGGCCGACCCGTACAGGATCGGGAAGTCGAGCTGCTCCTCGGACGCGTCGAGTGCGGCGAACAGGTCGAACACCTCGTTGATAACCTCGGTCGGACGGGCGTCGGGACGGTCGACCTTGTTGATGACGACGATCGGCTTGAGGCCGACCTTGAGCGCCTTGGAGACCACGAACTTGGTCTGCGGCAGCGGGCCCTCGGCGGCGTCGACCAGCACCAGGGCGCCGTCCACCATGTTCAGGATGCGCTCGACCTCGCCGCCGAAATCGGCGTGGCCGGGAGTGTCGACGATGTTGATGCGGGTGTCCTTCCACTGCACCGAGGCGGCCTTGGCCAGGATGGTGATGCCGCGCTCGCGCTCCAGATCGTTGGAGTCCATGGCGCGCTCGGCGACCTTCTGGTTCTCGCGGAAGGTACCCGACTGCTGCAGGAGACGATCAACCAGGGTGGTCTTGCCGTGGTCGACGTGGGCGATGATGGCGATGTTGCGAAGATTCATGGTCGGTGTCTTCTAAGCTTTCTCAAGAGCTCGTGCTCTGTCCCCGGCGGGGCGCGCGCTTTGTTATAGTCGAATCAAGCTGTTAGCTTTGCGACGCGCGCTCGCGAAACTCGTTCGGCGGCAGGGGCCGGCAGCCCCAAATAGGAAGCCCGGCCAATCGACCGGGCAGACCTCACGCGTTGCGGCGCAATATAGGCAGAAAATGCCAAAAAACAATGACTGCTTTCAGGAACGAGGAGCGGTTTCCAAGCGGCTGGCTAACGCCTCCGCGACCGCACGCTTCCGGGCAGCGCGGGAGAAGACGAGACCAACCACTCCGACCGGCAATTCCACGAGGACCAGCGCTGACAGCCAACGCGGTTGGCTGGTGTCTGTGCGCGGAAAGTCACTGGCGCCTGCAGGCTCAGCCCGCCGCGGCCTGCTCGGTCGGATAGACGCCGCGCAGGACCTCCTCGAAATGGGTCTTCACGGCCTCGTTGCACAGGCAGGAGCGGCGCTTCAGCGCGTCGAAGTCCCGCACCATGAAGGCGCCGCGGCGGGTTTCGAGAATGCCCTCGGCCCTGAAGGTCTGGACAACCCGGCTGACGTAGCTGCGGCCGACGCCCAGCAGCGTTGCCAGCTGCTCATGCGTCAGCGGCACGATCGGCTCGCCATCGGTACGGTCCATCGCGGCCACGATCCACTTCGCCGTCCGCTGCTCGATCGAATGGATCGCGTTGCAGGCGGTCGACTGGAACATCTGTGCCAGCATGCAATCGGCGTAGCGCGCGAACACGTTGCGCAGCGTCTTGGATTGCAGCTTGGCGGCCGCCAGGCGGGACAGCGGCAGCCGTGCGAACGGGCCGCCGAACTTGACGACGATCCGTGTGTAGGCCGGCAGGAAGCCTTCGCTGACGATCCCGCCGACGGCGCCCTCGCGGCCGACCAGGATGGTCTCGACGTCGCGGCCATCCTCATTGGGAACGAGATAGGACGTCAGCGCCGGCCCGCAGGGAAAATGCACGATCTGGACGTCGTCACCCGGACTGTAGAGCAGCTCGTTCGGCGTTGCCTCATCCTCCACCAGATACGGCGAGATCAGCGCGTAGTCGGCCGGACTGAGCCGCCGCAGCAGGTTGTTGTAGGGCCGCTCCCGGCTCAGCGTGGTCACACCTTGGCTCAGCATCGTCATCCCCGTGCGCAACGCATGTGCGTGATCCGTGCACCTTGTGTTCACAAGTGCACCGACACAGGAACTCTGATATGCTGCCTTGGTTCCAGGAACCCGCCAGCGCGCTCGAGAGGAGGCGCCGGCCGCGGGGTCCATCCCTCATCCTGGAACCCGCAGATCCCATGACCAGCCCGCAATCAGGCGTGCCCGAGTTCTATCAGCATGTGCTGGTCGTCGAAGACGACCCCATCATTGCGCTCGGACTGGAAGACACCATCACCGACCTCGGCGTTCCCGACATCAGGATCGCAGCCGACGTCGCAACCGCGCTCGCCATGATCGCCGAGCGCGTCCCGCAATTCGCGCTGCTCGATGTCGGCCTGGTCCGCGAAAAGAGCTTTGCGATTGCCGAGCGGCTGACGGCGCTCGGCATTCCCTTCGCCTTCTCGACCGGCTATGGCGCCGACCGCGTGCCACCCGCGTTCGCCGACCGGCCGCGGCTGCCGAAGCCTTGCCCGACCGAGGCGCTGGAGGCGGTGCTGCGGCGACGCGATTAGTTGCGGTCGCCGCACGCGGTCGCCGACGCAGAAGGCTCAGCCCAGCTTCGGATCGAGCGTGGTCGACCACAGCGCGACGTCGGCGCGATCCCGCAGGGTCACGGTCATCTGGCCCGTGGCGCCTTCGATCTTGACGTGGCCGAAGAACTGCATGCCGGCCGACGGCGGCAGATTCTGCTTGTCGAGGCCGGGCGCCTTGATGAAGCGCACCTCGGGGCCGAAGGTGTTGTCGAGCTCGTTCGGACCGAACGTACCGGCATGCAGCGGACCGGAGACGAACTCCCAGAACGGCTCGAAGTCCTGAAACTGCGCCTTGTTCGGATCGTAATAATGCGCGGCCGCGTAATGCACGTCCGCCGTCAGCCACACCGTGTTCTGGATCGGCGCCGTCTTGATGAAGCGCAGGATCTCGGCAATCTCGAGCTCGCGGCCGCGCGCCGGGCCGTCACCCTGGGCGATGGCTTCCGAGCCCTTCTTGTTGGCCGCGTCGTCATAGACGATGATGCTGAGCGGCATGTCGGAGGCGATCACCTTCCAGGTCGCGCGGGAATTGAGCAGCGCCTGCTTCAACCAGCGCATCTGCTCCGGCCCGATGAAGTAGGACGCCGGACCATACTTGTCCTCGAGATTGGGACCGTTGGCGCCGCGGTAGCTGCGCTCGTCGAGCACGAACACGTCGAGATGCGGGCCATAGTTGATGGTGCGATAGACTCGGCCCGGCTCGATGATGCTCTCGCGCATCGGATACATCTCGTGGAAGGCGCGCGCCGCGCGGGCCGCGAGCAACTGGATGTTGCGCTCCTTGTAGGCGGCGGGCAGCTCCTTGGAGGCCGACCAGTTGTTGGTGACCTCGTGATCGTCCCACTGCACGAAGATCGGCACCTCGGCATTGAAGGCGCGAACGTTCTCGTCGAGGAAATTGTATTTGTGGGCGGCACGGAATTCGTCGAGCGTCTCGGCGACCTTGGCCTTCTCTTCCACGGTGAGGTTCTTCCACACCTTGTTGTCCGGCAGCTTCACCTCGGACTTGATCGGACCGTCGGCGTAGATGGTGTCGCCGGAGTGCAGGAAGAAGTCCGGGCGGTGCTTCCTCATCGTCGAGAAGGTGAACATGCCGCCATCATCGGGATTGATGCCCCAGCCCTGCCCCGCCACGTCGCCGCCCCAGACGAACGAGACGTCGCGCTTGTTGCCTGGCGCGGTGCGGAAGCGGCCGGCCACGGCCTCGCTTTCGACGGCGGTATGCGACAGGTCCCGGAACTTGACACGGTAGAAGATGTCCTGGCCGCTCGGAAGGCCGTCGATCAGCATCTTGGCCGTGAAGTCGCTTTCCGGAAGCGCGGCGATCGGTGGCAGCGCCCGTGCGTCCTTGAACGACTCGGTGGTCGCCACCTCGACCAGCATCTGCGACGGCCGGTCCGCGCGCGCCCAGACCACGCCACCATCCATGCCGACGTCGCCGGACTGCACGCCATGCGTGATCTGCGGCCGGTCGGCGGCGCGGCTCAGATAGGGCATCGCCAGCGTCGTGACGCCGGCTGCGGCGGCCGTCGACAGGAAGCGGCGGCGGGACAGGGCGGTGTGCGGTCGAGGAATGCGAAGCGTCATGCGGATCTCCTGGTCGGATCGCGCGCGGGAGCCGGCGCGAGCCACGGCCCGGCAGACCTAGAAAAGATTGATGACGCTGGAATTACAATCGCGCCGTGGACAGCGCGTGACACGGCCGCAGGGCAAGCGTGGTCCGACCTCAGGTGCCGGCGGCACGCAGCTGCGCGCCGGTTCGCTGCAGATTGGCGGGCATGCTCATCAGGATGAGCTTGCGATCGGCCACCGCGTTGTGGAACTGCTCGAGCGCGATGTTGAACGCGGTCAACGCCCCGTGCTCGATTGCACCGTCCTCGAAGCAGGTCAGCGTGTTGCGCAGGATCTCGTCGGCCTCGCTCTGCAGCTGGTCGAGCTCCTCGGTCGAATCGCTCTTGCGCGCGATCGTGATCATCTCCAGCAGACGATCGCGCAGCGAGGTGTTGATGGTGCGTTCGTCGCGCTTGAGATAGCCGGCGAACCAGGCACCGGCCGAACCCATCGCCGAAAGCGCCATCAGGCCCCACCAGATGTAGTCGCTGTAGCGGTCGAGGAATGTCTTCTCCTCGCCGTTGATGAACGCCGCCGCGCCGGGATGCGCCGGAATCGCGGCGTCCTTGTCGGTGTCGGGGGTCTCGATCTTGGCAGCCAGCGGGAACTCCGACAGCAATTGCTGGCGCACCGAAAACAGCTGATGGGTGAACGCGGACACGGTCGAATCCGACAGGCCTTTGCGCGCCACGATGTGGTGGTTGAAGCTGATGGTCTTCACCTCGTCCTCGGGACGATCGGGCGAGCCGCCAAACGCGCCGGCGGGAATTTCGGTCGATTCATATTCGGGGTGGTTCTGCGCGATCGCTTCGGCCGAATCGATCGCCAGGAAGGTCGGCGTGCCGCCGTCCTTGGTGGCAGCGGCGATCGCATCCGCCGTGATCTTGCTATTGATCGGTCCGGCCGCAAGATAGACGTCCGCCCGCTGGTTGCGCACGGCTTCGGCGGCCTCGGTGATCGGGACTTGGACGATCTCGACCTTGCCGGCGTCGACGCCGTACTGATGCAGGATCACCTTCAGCAAATTGGCGTTCGCCGGGGTCCGACCGATGATGCCGACCTTGTGGCCCGCGAGCTGGGAGATCTTGGTGATCTTGGCGCCCTTGCGACCCTTGCCCTTGCCGCCCGGAGGCACCCAGAGCACGGCGACGTTCTTGCGCAGCGTCGCCACGGCCTGCGCGTTCTTTGGGACCTCGAGGTCACCCCGGACGATCGCGAGGTCAACCTTGCCTGCGGCCAGCGCCTGCGCGCTCTGTGCGGCGCCCTCGGTCGGAACCGGCCGCAGCCTGACGGAGGCGTGCGACTGGGAAAAGGCCTGGGTCAGGGCCTGGACGACCTTCAGGTCGTCGCTGTTGGGCGGACCGACCGCGATCTTGAGCACCACGGGACGCATCGCGAAATAGTAGGCACCCGTCAAAGCGCCGACGACCGCGAGGATCCCGGCGATGACGATGAACACGGCTGGGCGCATCCGTGAGCGCTGCGCTGGCGTGGTCTGAGTATCTACCAGATCCCGTCCTCCGGTGGTCCCAGGCCCGGGCGATGCCACAGGCGGCTTCGTCTGGCCACGTCGTCCTTCAATAGAGCCGAACTGTAGCAAATTTCTTGTCCGCCCGGGGTGACATCTGCGTCATGGTTACCATCGCACCAGTCGCCGGAGGATCGGGGCAGTTCCAAGCGCCTCCGGCATCGCGCCTGTGACAAGGCTCTGATAGGGATGCGTTTTCGGTTAGTCTTGGCAACCGGACACCGGCGCGACCCAGCCGGAGGTAGCCCCGCGATCGCCCGGATGCCGCCGCGTGTCCGGTCGATTGCACCACAAGAGGAGATCGAGATGCCGCAACCATTGTCGGCGGAGGCACGCGCCACCGCCTTGCGGGAGCTTCCCGGCTGGTCCGAGGCGCAGGGCCGTGAGGCCATCGCCCGCACGTTCACATTCACAGACTTCAACGAAGCCTTCGGCTTCATGACCCGCGTCGCCTTGGTCGCTGAAAAGGCTGACCATCATCCCGAGTGGCGCAACGTCTACCGCACCGTCGAGGTGGTCCTCACGACCCATGACGCAGGCGGCGTGACCATGCGCGACATCGCGCTCGCCAAGGCGATGAATGCGATCGCCGCGACGATGCGCGGCTGAGATCTTCGCGACGACGGCACGCGCCTTGCGGCCGGCGCCGCCATCACCACATCCGAGGGCGAGGACCGCGCCCCCAGCGCCGTCGGGAACCGGAGATCGGACATCATGTCGGATGCGACCGACTACAGCGTTGGCTTCGAGCCCGCGGAGCGGCTGGCCCGGGATCGCGAGACCCTTCGCCGTCGTTTCTGGATCAAGTTCAAGAAGGTTGTCGCGCGGCTGCCATTCGCCGAGGAGCTGCTTGCGGCGTATTACTGCGCCTTCGACAAGGAGACACCCCGGCACGTACAGGTCGCCCTGCTCGGCGCCATCGCCTACTTCGTCGTGCCGTTCGACTTCATGCCTGACGTGTTGCCCATCCTCGGCTTCACCGACGACGCGGCGGTGCTCGCCACCGCCATCCGCATGGTCGCCTCGCACATCACGCCCGACCATCATGCGGCAGCCCGCGCCGTACTCGCGCGGCTGGCGGCAGACAAGAACGCTGACGGCGAGAATATCGGCTGACGGCGGCTCCGGCCGGCAAGCCGGGCGCCCGCAGTCAGCGCATCGGAAGGGCACAACAGCAAAAAGCCCCGCATCCGCGGGGCTTTTCTCTTGATGGGACTTCGTCGAACGCTACGAGCTCAGCGCTGGCCGCGCGCCTGGGCGCGGGCGCTGCCGGTCTTCTCGGCCTCCCAGGCCTGGTACTGCTTGAACAGCGCCTCGCGGTCGGCCTCGCTCGGCATCGCCCTGCCGGCGCTGCTCTGCTTCAGGAAGTCATCGAAGCGGTCGCGCTGTGCGCCTTCCATGGCGTGGCTCTCCAGCCATTTGCTGGCGGACGGCAGCCGCTGCCAGCCGGCGAGCGGCGCCGACAGCGAAACCTCCTTCCACTTCGGATGGAACGGCGGATTCTGGAATGCCGGGAATTTGGTGAAGAAGGCGTCGACGAAGGTCGCGAGCTTGCGATAGCGGTCGGTGTTCGGCGCCCAATTATAGGCGGCGAGCACGGCCGGCACCGCGATCGTGTCGACCTTCTCGCCCTCGGCGATCAGGTTCGGGTAGTCCTTCGCCGTCAGGGTCGCCGGCAGATAGTCGGTCTGCAGCGGTCGATCGTAGTCGACGTTGACGAGATGGAAGCGGCCGTCGTTCACGAAGGTCGAGACCGACTTGTAGGGCTTGCCGCCGACCACGATGACGGCATCGAGCTCGCCGCGCTTCAGCTTCTCCATCGCGATGCGCTGCTCGATGTAGGCGAAGTTGGCGCGCAGGCCAAGGCGCTCGAACACCGTCAGCGCCGTGACGAAGGTGCCGCCATTCGGCAGGTCGACGCTGACGCGGCGGCCCTCGAGATCACGCAGGTTGCGCACCGCGCGCGGCGCGATCACCTGCATCTCTTCATTGTAGAGCTTGGTGACGTAGGTGAACTGCCGCTTGATGTCCTTGGCGAAACCCTTGCGCTCGAGGTAGTCGAGCGTATCGGCGCGGACGACGCCGAGATCGACGCCCTGCAGGAACAGGATGTCGGCCACGCTCTGCACCGAGCCGCGGCCGACGATCGGCAGGACGCGCAGATTGTTGCCGTCGTCGAGCAGCGAGGCCAGATCGGCGCCGAACTGCACATAGGTGCCGCCAATGGTGCCGGTGATGAGCGTCACCGTGTTGGCGTTCAGCGCCTGCTTGGTCTGCACCGAGCCGAACTGGAAGATCGCCTTGAGGCTGTCGCTCACCTTGGCGGGGTCGAACTCGCCTTCCTCGGCGTGGGCAGCGAAACCGCACGCAATCATCATTGCGGCCAGGGCCGCTCCAACAAGACGTCGCATCTGTCCCCCTTGATCTAAGGCTGGCACATGTTTGCGAGCCGGAACGCGGGCAGCGCCAAGTCTCGCCTAGCATCGCCCATGAACAGACTCGAAAATCACGCGTGAAACAAAAAAATGAAACGAGGCGGCATCGCTGCCGTCACGAGCGTTCAGTTCTGCAGTTGATCGAGCCTGCGCTGCGCTTCAGCCGAGCCGAGCTGGGCGGCGCGGCGGTACCAGTTGCGAGCCGCAGCCGGATCGGCATTGATGTTGCGGATGTCCTTCGTCCCCAGCACGTGGGGATCGTAGGTCTGCGCAAGCATCAGCGCCGCGGCCGGTTCTTGCGCCTCGGCCGCGCGCTCCAGCAGCAGTCGGGCCGGCGGGATGTCGCCCGCGGCCAGCAGGCTCTTGGCGCGTTTCATGATGCCCGCGAGTTCGTCGGGATCTAGCCGGCGGACCTGCGCGGGCGGCGGAGCGGCGGTCACGGCGCCGAGGCCGGGTGCGACGATTGCCGATCCGGCGCCCGGCGAATTGATCGAGGATGGCTCCATCGCGCTCGGGGCCGGCGCGGACGGTGCCGTGGCGAAGCTCGGTGGTGCTGCAACCGGCGCGGGCTGCGTCACACTGCGATTCTGCAGCGCTGTCTGGTAGGCGTTGGCGATGTCGTCACGCGTCGGGGCCACGGCTGCCGTCTGCACCGGCGCCGCCGCAGCCGGCGGCTCGGCGGGCGGCAGTCGCGCCGGCTCGTTCAGCTGCATGTCGCGCGCGGTGAGCTGCGTGTTGGTGGCCTGCGGCGGGGCCGTCGGGTCCGGCGTGGCGCCGATGATGGAAGCCTTGGCACTGGCGATCAGGTCGCGCGTCGCATCCGAGGTGACAAGCGCGAAGAGCACCGCGACGCCGGCCGCAGCCACCACGGCGAGAAGAATCCGGGACGAGACCGAGACGCGGCGGGCCCGCTCCGGCCACTGGTCCTCGAAATGCGTGCTGTCGATCTGGTTGCCGCTCTCATACTCAGAGAGGAACATCGGCATCGATTCGTCGTTTGGATAGTTGTCCTGGGTCGACCGGCCGAAACGATAGCTCGGGGGGCGCTCCTGAGGGAGTTCGTCGGGGAAAGGCCTGAAGTCAGGCTCCGAAGGAGTTCTGTTGTTGAAACGCCCGCGCGTCGTCCGCTCAGCCATGGCCTTCATCCCCATCTCAACTTCACGCAACATACTTTTGGTCCCAAGCCCGTCAGAAGCTCGAGACACGTCACGATTGCCAGAGGCACCCCACTGCCGACAACTAATTGACTAATTGAATCCGACTAAAAGTGGACGAGAGCCGGCATGATTCTGGAAACATTTTGATCTGATTGTGGCAACGCACGTGCGACATCGCACGGCACCAAATCCAGAAACGTCGTGATAACAACGGCAAAGCCTCAAATTAACCACGCCATAATGTGGCGCGGTTGCGTTAACCAAGAAACGCTCGTTTTCGGATTTTCTGCTTCCGGTTGCGAATCCGTGGCGCCGGCGCGGCAGCCCGCCGAACAAATTTGCGACCGCCGCGCAGCGCGCGGATGTCACAGCGACGCCGGGCCGGCTCGAGCATTCCATCGGCACAACAGCCGGGGCTCTGCTCGGTTTGGTTGCACGGATCAGGGCGAGGCTATCCCGGGGAGTACAGCCCCCCGGGGGCCTTCATTGCGCGACGTCCTCAGGGGTGCAGGATCACCTTGCCCATCGCCTGGCGGCCGGCCAGCACCTTCAAGGCATCGGCGGTCTGAGCCAGCGGGAAGGTGCGGTCGACATGCGACGACAGCTTGCCCTCCGCGGTCCACTGCACGAGCTTTTCGAGGTTGGCGCGGTTCTTGGCGGGGTTGAGTCGGGTCCAGGCGCCCCAGAACACGCCGCGGATATCACAGCCCTTCAGCAGCGCGAGGTTCAGCGGCATCTTCGGGATGTCGCCGGCCGCGAAGCCGATCACCAGGAACCGGCCCTCCCACGCGATGGAACGCAGCGCCGCCTCGGCGTAGGCGCCTCCGACGGGATCGAAGATGATGTCGGCACCCTTGCCGTCGGTGAGCCGCCGCAGTCCCTCCTTGAGATCCTCCTTGGCGTAGTTCAACGTCAGCGTCGCGCCGTGCTGCCTGGCAAATTCGAGCTTCTCGTCCGAAGAGGCGCAGGCGATGACCTTCAACCCCATCAGCTTGCCCAGCTCGCAAGCCGCCAGGCCGGTGCCGCCGGCGGCGCCAAGCACGGCCAGCGTCTCGCCCGGTTTCGGACTGGCACGATCCTCCAGCGCATGCAGCGCAGTGCCGTAGATGATGATGATGCCGGCGGCGCGATCGAAATCGAGATTGTCCGGAATCTTGACGATCGAGGCGGCCGGCAGCGCGATCTTTTCGCGCGCGCCGTTGTGGCCGCAGGAGGCAACGACACGGTCGCCGACCTTCAGTTCGGTGACGCCATCGCCGACGCTCTCGATGACACCCGCGACCTCCGCACCCGGCGAGAACGGGAACGGCGGCTTGATCTGGTACTTGCCTTGGATCATCAGGATGTCGAAGAAGTTCAGCGCCGCCGCCTTGATCGCAATCACGGCCTCGCCGGGACCGGCCACCGGATCTGGCACCTCGGTGAGGACGAGATCGTCGGGCTGACAGAATTGCGAGCAGAGAATGGCTTTCATGGGCGCTCCTTGGTCGTTGCCGCCGGATCGAGGTCCGGCTTTGGGAACGTCATGCCGGATTTGCCGCCGCGCCACAATCATCATCAGGCCGCGGCAGCTGCGCAGCGCCGGGCCAGGGACGCGGAGCGCCGGACAATCCGGCTCTGCGGCCTTTGCAAGCGGTGCATTTAGCCGCTATCCATCGCGACCACGGTCAGCGATTCCGGGCCATTATCCAGTCACAATATTGGTGGAACGAAGTCGCGGGGGAACTCAACGTATCATGTTGTTCGGGCGATTGTTGACAACGCTGGTCGGCGGCGTGCTGCTGTTCGGAGCTCCGAGCCTCGTAGCGGCACAGAGCGCCGCGCCAAAGGCCGCAGCTCCGCATCCGAAGGCCGCACCGAAATCGGAATCGAAGCCGGCCGTTCCCAACATCGGCGGCGCGGAACCGACGCTGATCGGACAGTTCGGCGGCTGGGGCGCCTATACCGCGATGCCCGGCGGCAAGAAGGTCTGCTTCGCGCTGGCCAAGCCGACATCCTCCAAGACCAATCCGCCCAACCGTCCGCGCGATCCCGCCTATGCCTTCGTGTCGACCCGGCCCTCCGAGAAGGTCTTCAACGAGGTCTCGATCATGATCGGCTATGCGCTGAAGCCGGGATCCGACGCCACGGTGGAGGTCGGCGGAGCCTCCTATGCCATGTATACCCAGGGCGACGGACTTTGGATCAAGAACGCCGCGGAGGAAGAGCGGATGGTCGATGCCATGCGCAAGGCGCCCGAGGCCGTGGTCAAGGGCGTCTCGGCCAAGGGCACGGAGACCACCGACGTGTTCTCACTGAAGGGCCTCGCCCAGGCGCTCGACCGCATCGGGCAGGATTGCCGCCGGTAGACGGCGGCCGCTGGTACCGCTCGTCAGACGGGTCGCATTTGCCGGCCGGATCGTTATATAAACCCGCTGAACGCCTTCGGCCGCCGCGGCCGGGCAGCACTTTGGGCCCATCGACATGGCAACGACTGCCGGGCTGCGCGACTCCTCTGCGCCCCTCGAAAAGACTCCGCTCGAAACCTACGTCCCGCCGGCGAAGCCCTCGCTGATCGGCCTGTCACGCGCGGAGCTGGCAGCAAGGCTCGGCCAGGTCGGAGTGCCAGAGCGCCAGCAGAAGATGCGGGTGCAGCAGTTGTGGCACTGGATCTATTTCCGGGGCGCCAGGTCGTTCGACGAGATGACATCGGTATCGAAGGACACACGCACCGCGCTGGCCGAACATTTCACGGTCGAGCGTCCCGAGGTCGTGGCCGAGCAGATCTCCAACGACGGCACCCGCAAATGGCTGCTGCGGCTGCCGAGCGGCGACAATCTGCAGAAGGCCCACGAGGTCGAGTGCGTCTACATCCCCGAGACCGATCGCGGCACGCTCTGCGTCTCCTCCCAGGTCGGCTGCACGCTCAACTGTTCGTTCTGCCACACCGGCACGCAGCGGCTGGTGCGCAACCTGACGGCCGGCGAGATCGTCGGCCAGGTCATGGTGGCGCGCGACCGGCTGAACGACTGGGCCGACCGCGAGACCCCGCTCGGCAACCGGCTCATCACCAACATCGTCATGATGGGAATGGGCGAGCCGCTGTACAATTTCGACGCGGTGCGCGACGCGCTGCTGATCGTCTCCGACAATGAGGGCATCGGCATCTCCCGCCGCCGCATCACGCTGTCGACCTCCGGCGTGGTGCCGAACATCAAGCGCGCCGGCGAGGAGATCGGCGTGATGCTGGCGATCTCGCTGCATGCGGTTCGCGACGAGCTGCGCAACGAGCTGGTGCCGCTCAACCGCAAATATCCGATCGCCGAGCTGCTGCAGGCCTGCCGCGACTATCCCGGCGCATCCAACGCGCGCCGCATCACCTTCGAATATGTGATGCTCAAGGGCGTCAATGATTCGCTCGACGACGCCCGGCTGCTGGTCAAGCTGCTGAAGGGCATTCCGGCCAAGATCAACCTGATCCCGTTCAATCCCTGGCCCGGCTCGGCGTATGAGTGCTCGGACTGGGAGCAGATCGAGAAGTTCTCGGAATACGTCTTCAACGCGGGCTATTCGTCGCCGGTGCGCACGCCGCGCGGCCGCGACATCCTCGCCGCCTGCGGCCAGTTGAAGTCGGAGACGGAGAAGCTGTCCGCGCGGGAGCGTCAGGCACTGCGCGCGATGGCGATGACGGATTGATGATTGATCGCGCCTGCATCTCCGAACGAGATCGTCATGCCCGGGCTTGACCCGGGCGCCATCGATTCATCGACCGAGAGATGGATGGCCGGCTCATGCCGGGCCATGACGAGCGAAGAAAGCGGGGCCTCGCTTGGGTAATACGGGTCTAAAGCCATGGCGCTGATCGGTCGTCTCGTCGTGATCGCGCTCGCGTTTCTTGCCGCGTGCTTCCTCGCGGGGCTGATCGTGGTGACCGCGGTCCTGTTTCCGGAGTTCTCCGATCTCGGCAACGGCCCGATCGATCAGGGCGCGTTCGAGGTCATCATCGGCTTCGGCTTCATCTTCGTGTCGGGCTTCGCGCTGATCCCGGCGCTGCTGATCGCACTGATCACCGAGGCTTTCTCGATCCGCAGCGTGCTCGCCTACGCGATCGGCGGCGGCGTGGTCGGCGCAGCCTGCTATCTCGGCCTGGTCCCGTTCGATCCCGAGACCTTCCGGTTCGAGGGCATCGTGCGTCGCCATCTCGAGATCCTGACCGGGGCCGGCATCGTCGGCGGACTGGTCTATTGGCTGATTGCCGGCCGCAACGCCGGCCGCTGGCGCGAGCCGTCGCCGCGCCTGCCGCCACCGCCGCCATTGCCGTCGGGATCGCCACGTTGAGCCGCCGGCCTTTCCATCGCCATCCGCTTTCGCTAAACCGCGCGCCATGAACCGGACCGGCCTCTTCATCGCATTGTCGCTCGCGCTCGTCATCGGCGTGCTGTTCGGCGTCTATCCCGAGCTCGACCTCAAGCTGGCCGCGCTGTTCTACGATCCGCGCACGCACAGCTTCCCCGTGAAGCTCGACGGCTATGCTGCGTTCGCGCGCGATGCCGCGATGTGGGTCGCCTGGGGCATCGCGCTGCCGTCCATCGTTGCGCTGGTCGTGAAGCTCGTCCGTCCCGACCGGCCGCTGCTGGTGAAGGGCCGCACCGTGGCGTTCCTGCTGCTGACCTTGTCGCTCTCGGCCGGCGTGCTCACCAACTTCACCTTCAAATCCTATTGGGGCCGGCCGCGCCCGGTTGTGGTGGCCGAGTTCGGCGGCGACATGCAGTTCGTGCCGTGGTGGGATCCGCGCGGCGGCTGCGGCCGCAACTGCTCGTTCTTCTCCGGAGAGGGAGCCACCGCATTCTGGACCCTGGCGCCGGCCGCGCTGACGCCGCCCGCGATCCGGCCCGTCGCCTACGGCGCCGCCGTCCTGTTCGGCATCGCCACCTCGGTGTTGCGGATGGCGTTTGGCGGACATTTCTTCACCGACATCGCCGCGGCCGGCCTCGTCACCTTCATCGTGATCTGGCTGCTGCACGGCTACATCTACCGCTGGCCGTCCACCCGCCTCACCGACGCCGGCATCGACGCCGCCCTGACCCGCTTCGCCTGGCCGGGCTTCCGCCTGATGCGCCGGCTGTTCGGCCGCCGTACCGCGGATACCAGCCCCGCGGCCTGAGCGCGGGCCGGTCGCCCTCAGTCGCCATTAAAGGCGTGCCCAGCAACGCAAAATCTGTTATTCGCGCCCGAATTTCTGAACGGCGCAGCCACAAACACGGTTGGACTCTCCCATGACCACGATCCTGAAAAGCCTGCCCAAGGGCGAGAAGGTCGGCATCGCCTTTTCCGGCGGTCTCGACACCAGCGCCGCGCTGCTCTGGATGAAGCAGAAGGGCGCGCGTTGCTTTGCCTACACGGCAAATCTCGGGCAACCCGACGAGTCCGACTACGACGAGATCCCGCGCAAGGCGGTGAGCTTCGGGGCCGAGAAGGCGCGCCTCGTGGATTGCCGCACTCAGCTGGTGCATGAGGGCATCGCCGCGATTCAGTCGGGCGCCTTCCACATCTCGACCGGCGGCATCACCTATTTCAACACCACCCCGCTCGGCCGCGCCGTCACCGGCACCATGCTGGTCGCCGCGATGAAGGAGGATGGCGTCAACATCTGGGGCGACGGCTCGACCTACAAGGGCAACGACATCGAGCGGTTCTACCGCTACGGTCTGCTGACCAATCCGAGCCTCAAGATCTACAAGCCCTGGCTCGACCAGCAGTTCATCGACGAGCTCGGCGGCCGCTCCGAGATGTCGGCCTTCCTCACGGCCAACGGCTTCGACTACAAGATGAGCGCCGAGAAGGCCTATTCGACCGACAGCAATCTGCTCGGCGCCACCCACGAGGCCAAGGATCTCGAGAGCCTGAGCAGCGGCATCCGCATCGTCAATCCGATCATGGGCGTGCCGTTCTGGCGCGAGGATTGCGCCGTGAAGCCGGAGACGGTCGTGGTCCGCTTCGAGGAGGGTCAGCCGGTCGCGCTGAACGGCCAGAGCTTCAGCGATCCCGTGGCGCTGTTCCTGGAGGCTAACGCGATCGGCGGCCGTCATGGTCTCGGCATGAGCGACCAGATCGAGAATCGCATCATCGAGGCCAAGAGCCGCGGCATCTACGAGGCGCCGGGCATGGCGCTGCTGCACATCGCCTATGAGCGGCTCGTCACTGGCATCCACAACGAGGATACGATCGAGCAGTACCGCATCAGCGGCATGCGCCTCGGTCGCCTGCTCTATCAGGGCCGGTGGTTCGATTCGCAGGCGCTGATGCTGCGCGAGACCGCGCAGCGCTGGGTAGCGCGCGCCGTCACCGGTGAGGTGACCCTGGAGCTGCGCCGCGGCAACGACTACTCGATCCTCAACACCGAGAGCCCCAACCTGACCTACCAGCCGGAGCGGCTGAGCATGGAGAAGGTCGAGGACGCCGCGTTCACGCCTGCCGACCGCATCGGCCAGCTGACGATGCGCAATCTCGACATCACCGACACCCGCTCCAAGCTGAAGCTCTATTCGGACACGGGGCTGCTGTCGGGCGCGGACGGCGCTCAGATCTTCCAGCTCGGCCACGACAAGGGCTGAGTTGGAGCTGTCGAGCGCAATCCGCGCCGTCTCCACCGCTGTCGTCCCTGCGAACGCAGGGACCCATATCCACCGACTGACACGGTGAGAGCCGGCTGCGGCTCCAGCCATCGCAAAACTGGATCCTGTGAGTATGGGTCCCCGCGTTCGCAGGGACGACACCGAACAGGACGAAACGGATTGCCACTTACAAAAATGGCCGGGATCGCTCCCGGCCATTTTCATTTTGGCTCAGTCGCGTCTCACCGCGGCGGCGCGACGCCCGGAGGTGGCGGCGGCAGGGCGGCCTGGCCGCCATTGAGCAGCGGCGTGATGCGGCGGACCGTGACGCGGCGGTTGATGCGGCTCGGCCCCTGCGTCTGCTCCTTCAGGTACTGCGCGCCGTAACCCTGCGACGTCAGGTTCTCGGCGGGCACGCCGAACTGCTGCGTGAGCAAGGTGGCGGCCGACTCGGCGCGGCGATCCGAGAGCGACAGATTGTCGGTGTCGTTGCCGACCGCGTCGGTGTGGCCCTCGATCAGGAAGACCTCGCGCGGGTTGCGCTGGATCGCCTGGTTGAGGCCGTCGGCGATGACCTGCAGCTTCGCCACCTGGTCGGGACTGATCTCCCACGATCCGGTCTCGAAGGTAATCGTGTTGAGATCGATCGACGGCATCAGCTGCCGCACCGATGGGGAGTAGCGGACCTCGTCGAGCGAGTAGCGGCGCTGGACGCGCTCCACCGGCGGCGCGATCAGCGTGTCGTAGATGACATCCGGCTCGGCCTCATCCGCGTCGACGATGTAGCGGTTGTAGGGGATGCGGATCTCCGGCGGCGGCAGGTCGACGTAGAAGCCGCCGACCGCCTGGGGATCGCGGTAGGTGTTGTCGATGATGATGATCTCGCGGCCACCGATGTCGCGGCGGATGCGGCGCAGCAGCCGGCCGTCCGGCGCGGTGATCGTGACGATCTGGCTACCGTCGGGACGGATCACCACCGTGCGCGTCTCTCCCCGCTCCTGCTGGACGCGGATGTCCCGCGCGCCGTAGCGGAAGCGCTCAAGCTCGTCATGACGCACGAACTCCTGACCGCTCGGATCGCGCACGATGACGCGGCCCGGCTCGTAGATCAGCGTGCGACCGCCCTCCTGGACCTCGCGGCGCTGGCCGCGGAAATCGTCCAGCCGCTGCGGCCCCGCCAACGGCGCGCCGGGCGCGATCGGCGTGAGCTGCTGTGCCGTCGGCGGCGGCGGCGCCGGGATGGGCGCAGTGACCTGCGGCGGCGGCCGATTGGACATGGCCGGGGGGCCGGCGGGCGGCACAGCGCCAGGACCGGCCTGCGGCGCGCCGGCGGGTCCCGGACCGGGTCCGGCAGCACCAGGACCTGCCGCCGGAGGCGGACCACCCGGGGCTCCTGGGGGCGTCCCCGGACGTCCGCCGGGCGGGCTCCCGGCTGCGGGCGGCGTGCCTTGCTGCGACGGCGTCTGGGTGGCCGGAGGCGCGGGTGGCGCCGGCGGAGTTCCCGGAGCAGGCGCGACGGTTCCGGCCGGCGGCGTCGGCGCGCCGCGTGGCGGGGGTGCTCCCTGGGGAGCACCAGGCGGCGGGGCGCCGGCACCTGGCTGTGTCGGCGGCCGCTGCCCGGGGCCAACCGGAGGAGTCGGAGCCGGCGTCGGCTGCGGAGACGGCGCCGCGGACGGAGCCGGCGAGTGCGCAGGCGGCGACGCGTTCCCGGCCGCTGGCGACGAAGGCGGGGGTGTCACGGCTGACGGCGGCGTTCCCGGCCGCAGGTTCGGTGCCGGACTCGGCGGAGGTGGCGGGGCGGGCGTGGCCACGGGCGGCGTGGGCGGCGTTGGACGCGCGGGAGCAGCCGTCGGCGGGGGCGCAGGCGGAGTCGCAGGACGTGCCGGCTCACGCGGCGGCCCCGGCGGAGGCGCTGGAGGCGGCGGCGTATGCACCGGCGGAGCCGCAACAGGTGGCGCAGGACGCGCCGGCGGAGGTGCAGGCGGCTCAGCCCGTGGAGGCGGCGGTGCCGAATGTGGCGGCTCAGCCCGCGGCGGCGGAGCAGCCGGACGTGGTGGCTCGGCCCGTGGCGGAGGGGGCGGTGGGGGCGCCGGACGCGGCGGCTCGGCCCGCGGCGGAGCAGGCGGTGGTGGAGGGGGTGCGGGACGCGGGGCCGCTGCCGGTGGCGGCGCGGGCGGTGGAGGCGCTGGGCGTGGAGCAGCGGCCGGCGGCGGCGCGGGAGGCGGCGGAGGCGCAGCCTGATGCGGTGGCGGCGCGCCTGGGCCAGGTCGCTGCGGCTGCCCCTGCGGCTGCTGTTTCGGCCGGCCGTCTGGACCGACTTCGCCGCCGCCCGGGCCTTGGGCGACGATCATCGGCGCCCCCTGCGCATGGGAGCCGGAGCTCATTAGTTGCATCGCCGACAGCGCAGTCGTCGCCAGCAGCAGGACGCGAAGTTTGCTCATGTGTCTTGTTTTCCCGGAACGATCTTTTTCAAGCACGGAGAGATCAACAAGTATGCGTTAGGCCGGATTGTGGCGCAGTTCAAATCCGCAGGCGGATTTATTTCGACGCGAAGCCACCCCCGCAGGGCCGCCATTCAGGTTTCATTCAGCCTTGATTTTCAAGGGCTTGGCGCAGCCGCAGGGCTGCGGGACAGGCCCGCGACCAAGCCCTGGCGGGCGATCATCATGACCGTCCAATCGCGGTCAATCCGTGGCCGGATTCGGTGTGGTGGGACCGAGCGGCCCCCGGCCGGGGATTTCGTCCGGCGTCTGCCCTGGCAGCTCTTGCGGCGGCGCCGGCGCATCGGGTTCGTAGACCGGCGGCGGAATGTCGGGCTGCGGATTGCCGACGGGATCCTCCGGCGGCGGTTCGACCGGGCGGCCCGGCGTCGCCGGCGGAATCTCTGGCGGTTCGATCGGCATCACATCGCGACCTTTCGATTGTCGCCGAGGTCGGGACGCGTGCCTGTCACCGCGGCCGCCGCCATCTTGACGTAGCTCACGACCGTGCCGGGGGAATCCCAGAATTCGGCGTCGTCGGGCGTGATCTTCAAGAGGCGGATGTTCGGATCCTCGGCGCTGTCCCACCAGGCCTTGGCCGGCGTTGAGAACAGCTCCCGGATCTTGCCGCGATCGTTGGAAATGGCCGCCGTACCCGTGAGCGACACGTACTTCTGGTTGCCGGCGTCCGCGAACGACAGATTGACCTGCGGCGATCGCGCGATCTCCTCGTCCTTGTGATGCCGCGCGTCGGTGAGAAAATAGATCGTGTTCTCGCCGCGCGCGAGATACGCGCTCATCGGCCGTGCCCGCAGCCTGTCACCGTCGCGGGTGACCAGCATCGCAAAGCCGATCTTCTTCATCAGGTCCCAAACGCGGTCCTGGTCGCGCGCGTCGTCATTGCTCATGGTCGGCTCCCTCAATGTCAGGGGCGACAACGCCGCGTGGGGCGCCGATGTTCCGGACGCGCCCGGGGAAAGCGAACGCCGTTCAGCCGCGCAGCAGCAGCGTATTGCTGCGCGTGCGGCCGCTCTCACGGTAACCGCGACCGAGCATGTCGGCGAGACAATCGTTCTGCCATTCGTCGCGCGACAGGTGTTCGATGACGACGGCACGCGGCCATAACGCGGCAGGCGCGTCACGGAAGAAGCCGGTCAGCACGCGGTCCTCAAAACCTTCCACGTCGATCTTCAGCGCATCAACCCCGGTCGCTCCGGCCTGTGCGAGAATGGTCTGCAGCCGCAACGACGGCACCTTGAACGCTTCCGCTCCGGCCTCGCCGGTCACGATGTGACTGGCGCCGAGATTGTCCCCATCGGTCTCGATCATCACCTCGCCATCGCTCTCACCCGCTGCCACCGCGAGCAGCCTGACCTGGGGCAGCGCGGACGCAGCACGGTTGAAGCTCAGCCGCGCATGCGTGACCGGATGCGGCTCCACTGCGATCACGAGGCCATCAGGCCCGACGTGACGGGCAAGCGGCAAGGCGAACGTTCCGACATTGGCGCCGACATCCACCACCACGCCGCCCGGCGGAACGTGGCTGCGCAGGAAATCCAGCTCCTCGCGATTGTAGTCGGGATTGAACAGTGCACCGCGCTCGGTCGCACTGACCTGATGGTAGAAACGGAAATTGGCGCCCTGATAGCCGACGTCGACGGGGCCTGCTCCGAGCATGTTGACGACACGCGTCAACATCGGCCGGAACGCGCCGCGCTTCAGCCCGGAGCCGTGCGCCATGCGGATCACCAGCGCCTGGGCGGCATTCGGAGCGAAGGCACCAAAGGGGGGCGGAGAAGGATCGTTGTCGGGCGTCAAGGTCGCGTCCTGGGCTGAGGGCGACGTGTGATAGCTGGTTTCGCCGCGATCTCCAATGCAGGCGGCGTGGCCGCATTGTGTCGTCTCCAGGACCGCGCTGAGGCAACGCCCGAGCCGTTCAGGCCGCCTTGCGCTGACGCAGGAAGCGGCCGATGAGGCGGCGCTTCCCCTTGCGCGGAATGAGATCGATGTCGCTGACGAGCTTGGCGCCGCCCTTGCGCCGTTCGAGCACGATCTTGCGGCTGTGGAAGGCCTCGAGCTCCGCCCGATGCGCCACGCTGACGATGGTCGCCTTCGGCAGCTCGCTCGTCACCATCTCCATCATCTTGTCCTGGCTCTTCTCGTCGAGCGCGGAGGTGGCTTCATCGAGCACGACGATGTCGGGGCTGTGGAGCAGCAGGCGCGCGAAGGCGAGACGCTGCTTCTCGCCGCCGGAGAGCGTCTGATCCCAGGGCGCGTCCTCCTCGATCTTGTCCTTGAGATGGTCGAGACCGACCTTGTGCAGGGCTTCGCCGACCTGCGCCACGCTCCAATCCTCGGCAGCCCCGGGATAGGCGACGGCCCGGCGCAGGGTGCCCGATGGCACGTAGGGTCGCTGCGGCAGCATGAACAGCTTGCGGTCGGGGTGAAAGTTGATGCTGCCGCCGCCCCACGGCCACAGCCCGGCGATGGCGCGCACGAGCGTGCTCTTGCCGGTGCCGGATTCGCCCGCGACGAGCAGGCGCTCGCCGGGATCGACCACGACCTCGGTCTCGCCGACCACGGCGGTGCCGTCGTCGAGCGTCACCTGCAGATCATTCAGACTTAGCATCGCGTCGCCGGTGGTCTCGCCGCGCTTGATGCGGCCGATGCCGTCGCCTCTCTCGGCACGTTCCAGCGCATCGAGCGACATCATCAGCGAGGCGATACGGCGGGCACAGGCATTCCAATCCGCGAGCCGCGGATAGTTGTCGACCAGCCAGCCGAACGCGGTCTGCACGATCGTGAACGCGCTCGCCGCCTGCATCACCTGCCCGAGCGTCATGCTGCCGTCGAGAAATTTCGGCGCGCACAGCAGCAGCGGCACGACAGGGGCGATGAGGCTGGAGCCCTGCGACACCAGGGTGGTGCGCATGTGCTGGCCGGCGAGCCGCGCCCATTGCTGCAGCACGTTACCGAACGTCCGGTCGATGCCGGCGCGCTCTTCGGTCTCGCCGCCGAGCAGGGCGATGCTCTCGCCGTTTTCGCGGACGCGGGTCAGGGTGTAGCGGAAATCGGCCTCGGCCTGGTTCTTGTCCTCGGAGACCTGCACGAAGCGGCGGCCGATCGTCATGATCGAGCCCGAGGCGATGGCGGCGTAGGCGATCGCGGCAATGACCAGAAAACCGGGAATGGTGATCTCAGTGGCGCCGAGATGCAGCGTCAGCGCGCCGCCGATGGTCCAGAGCACGACGATGAAGGTCGCGGCCGACAGCAGCGCCGAGGTCACGCCGGCGATGAAGTCGACCGGCGAATCGGTCGCGATGCGCAGGTCCTCGGCGATCCGGTATTCCGGATTCTTGTGGTCGCCGCTGACGAGATTGAGCTGATAGTAGCGCCCGCTGGCCAGCCAGCGGGTGACGACGCTGTTGGTCAGCCAGGCGCGCCAGCGCCGCTGGATCGACATGCGCGCATAGACCTGGGCGACCCCGAGTATGACGCTGCCGATCGCGAGCGGGAAGAAGATCGCGGTGAGATGAAAGACCGTCGCCGAATCGCGTTTCTCGATCGCATCGAAGATCGACCGATTCCAGACGTTGATGCCGTACTGAAATCCGACAGTCGCAACGATCAGGAACAGCAGCCCGATCGTGAACGCCCACGCCAGACGGTCGCCGCTCTGACCCCAATAACCGCGGGCGCTGATCCAGAACCGCGTCAGCAGATAGCGCTTGCGCAGCTGCTCTGCCTCTTCGGGCGACAGCTCCGGATCAGGCTCCACCAGTTCGGGCGGCGGCGGCTCAACCTGGGCGCCATTCTCGGCCGCGATCTCGATGATCGGCGCCTTCTCGGGCGCCTGTGCCGGCGGCCGCGCGGTGTCCTGAACCTGTCCCATCGCGCGATAACAGCAGTGCGAACAGAAGGTTCCCGGCCTGGTTCCCGCGCGATGCGCGCCGGTTTCAGGGCACCTGCGTGTTCGGTGCCATTGGTGGGGAGCGATACAGCGGCACCGGAACGACCTTGTTCAGCACGCGCGACAATTCCTCGATCGAATAGGGTTTGCGCAGCAGCTCGAAGCCATGCGTGCCCTGCTGCGCCAGCACATGGCTGTAGCCACTCGCGAGCACGACCGGCACGTTGAGCTCGAGCCGCCTGATTTCCTCGGCAAGTTCCAGCCCAGTCATGCCGGGCATCACGACATCGGTGAAGACGACGTCGAACCGGCTGGTGCCGCTGATCAGCTCCTCCAGCGCGTCTCTGGCGTTGTCGACCAGCGTGGTCCGATAGCCGAGCTCGGCCAGCGCTTCGGTCGCCGACCTGCCGACGTCGATGTTGTCCTCGACCACCAGCACCGACATGCCTCGACCGTCGATCGGCTCCGCATGGCTGCCGTCCTCGCCGCGCTGCACCTGGGCTGGAGCGACGCGCGGCAGATAGAGCGTGAACGTCGCGCCGCGGCCCGGCTGGCTCATGACCCCGATTTCGCCGCCGGACTGCTTCGCGAAGCCGAAGACCTGCGAGAGACCGAGGCCGGTGCCCTGGCCGATGGTCTTGGTCGTGAAGAACGGCTCGAAGATGCGTCCGAAATGCTCCGATGGGATGCCGACGCCGGTGTCCTGGACGGTGATGGCGACATAGCCCAGCGGCGGACGGTCGTGCGGCGCCGCCGGCGTCGGCAGCGCCGCTGCAGGGGCGACGGTGATGCTGAGACGTCCCTGGCCGGCCATCGCATCGCGGGCATTGACGGCCAGGTTGATCAGTGCCGTCTCGAACTGGCCAGCGTCGGAATTGACGTAGCACGGCTCGTCGGGAACGGAGACCGCGACCTCGACGCGTGACCCGACCAGGGTCTTGGTCATGTCGCGCAGGGTGACGACGCTGCGGCAGATGTCGAAGACCTCCGGCTTCAGCGTCTGGCGACGGGCGAACGCGAGGAGCTGCGACGTGAGCTTCGATGCGCGCGCCACCGTATCCGAGATCGCGTCGATATAGCGCTGCCGCCGTTCATCAGCCAGATTCGGCCGGCGCAACAGGTCGGCTGAGGCCCGGATCACGGTCAGCAGATTGTTGAAGTCGTGCGCGACGCCGCCGGTCAATTGTCCGAGCGCCTCCATGCGCTGACCGTGCTTGAGCGCATCCTCGGCCTCGAGGCGGCGGGCGGCCTCGACATGCAGGCGCTCGGTCCGCCGCTGGGCAAGGGCCAGGAAGACGATAAGCAGCGCGGTTGCCGGGATGCCGAAGATGAGATGCCGGCCAATCGTGCCGAGCCAGCGGTTGCGGATGGTCGACGTCGCAAGCCCTGCCGAGACGTAGACGGGATAGCCGCCGAGCCGCTGATACCCGACGAGACGCTCGACGCCATCGACCGGCGAGATCTCGGTGACGAGCTGCTCCGTATCTGCGGCCCGGGCGGCGATGTCGCTGGGCCCCGCAGCCGCGCTTCGCCCGCCAGCCGGGAAGCGCGCCAGAACGAGACCATCGAAGCGGCGCAGCGCGAAGTAGCTGCCGGGCGCCCGGCCGATCCGGGCATAGAAGTGCTCGAAATAATCCGGAAGCACCGAGGCCTGGATGATACCGGTGAAGCTGCCGTCGTCGCTCTGGCGGCGGCGGCTGATGCTGAAGAACGGCGCGCCTTGATAGGGCGGCCGCGGCGTCAACTGCGCGCCGATGAAGGTGCCGATGCTGTCCTTGACGTGGGCGCTGAAGTAGTCGCGGTCGAGGAACGTCATGTCCGGCGCCGGATAGATCATGCTGTTGACCAGCGGCCGGCCACTGGCGTCGAACACCCAGGCGGACTTCATCTGCGGCAGCGCGTCCGACAATTGTCGCAACCGGGCATGCAGCACCTGCTCGCGCGCCTTGATGTCGGCATCCGACAGGTCGCGGACGACCTCGTCGATCTCCGAGAGGCTGCGCTCGATCGTCTCGAACACCTTCAGCGCGTGCTCGTGGACGATTTCGAGCGAGCGGCGGATCTCGCGATCGGCCTCCTCATACGTCGTGCCGTGGGATACGTAGGCCGTGATCACGAACAGCGCGACGGGAAGCGCGAGGGACGCGACCATCATCCAGCGCAGCATCGTCATCGATTTGCGTTGTGCGGTCTGCACGGTCGCTCCGGCTTCAAAGGGCCACGAGCTTAACGCAATCGACGGCAGCTACAAACCAGCCGCGCCCGAAACTTGCACCGGTATCGGGCGCGGAAGGTGAGATCGAAAGCCGCCCGTCAGGCTAGATCTGCCGCTCGACCAGCTTGAACTTGAGTTCCGCGATCGCCTCGGCGGGGTTGAGCCCCTTCGGGCAGGCCTTGGCGCAGTTCATGATGGTGTGGCAGCGGTACAGCCGGAACGGGTCCTCGAGATTGTCGAGCCGCTCGCCGGTGGCTTCATCCCGGCTGTCCTTGACCCAGCGCGTCGCCTGCAGCAGAGCGGCGGGTCCGAGATAGCGCTCGCTGTTCCACCAGTAGCTCGGGCACGAGGTCGAGCAGCAGGCGCACAGGATGCACTCGTAAAGGCCGTCGAGCTTCTCGCGATCCTCGTGGCTCTGCCGCCATTCCTTCTGCGGCGTCGGCGAGGTCGTCTTCAGCCACGGCTCGATCGAGGCGTATTGCGCGTAGAAATTGGTGAGGTCCGGCACCAGGTCCTTCACGACAGGCTGATGCGGCAGCGGATTGATCTTGACCGCGCCGTCCTTCACGTCGTGCATCGACTTGGTGCAGGCCAGCGTGTTCTGGCCGTCGATATTCATCGCGCAGGAGCCGCACACGCCCTCGCGGCAGGAGCGGCGGAAGGTGAGCGACGGATCGATGTGGTTCTTGATCCAGATCAGCCCGTCCAGCACCATCGGGCCGCAATCGTTGACGTCGACGTAGAAGGTATCGACGCTCGGATTCTTGCCGTCGTCCGGATTCCAGCGATAGACCTTGAACTCGCGGACCTCGGTGGCGCCGGCCGGCTTGGGCCAGGTCTTGCCGCCGGTGATCTGAGAATTCTTCGGAAGTGCGAACTCAGCCATTTCGGAAGGCCTTCTTGGGTTTGACGGACGGGCTCAGGTCACACGCGATCAGTACACCCGCGCCTTCGGCGGGATGTACTGCACGTCGTTGGTCATGGTGTAGTTGTGCACCGGGCGGTAATCGATCGTGGTTTTGCCGTCCTTGCTGTCGATCCACGCCAGCGTGTGCTTCATCCAGTCCTTGTCGTCGCGATCCGGAAAATCCTCGCGCGCATGGGCGCCGCGGCTCTCGGTGCGATTGACGGCCGAGTCCATCGTCACGACTGCCTGCGCGATCAGATTGTCGAATTCGAGCGTCTCGATCAGGTCGGAATTCCACACCAGCGATCTGTCGGACACCGCGATGTCGCCGATGCCGCCATACACCTTGTGGATCAGGTTATGGCCTTCCTGCAGCACCTCGCCGGTGCGGAACACGGCACAGTTGGTCTGCATCACGTTCTGCATGCTCTCGCGCAGCTTCGCGGTCGGCGTGCCGCCGGAGGCGTAGCGATAATGATCGAGCCGGCTCAGCGCCTTGTCGGCGGAGTCCTTCGGCAGATCCGGCTGCTTGCCGTTCGGCGTCAGCTTCTCGGCCAGCCGCAGCGCCGCCGCGCGGCCGAACACCACGAGGTCGATCAGCGAGTTCGAGCCGAGCCGGTTGGCGCCGTGCACGGACACGCAGGCCGCCTCGCCCACCGCCATCAGGCCGGGGACGATCGCGTTGTCGTCGCCATCCTTCTTGGTCAGCACCTCGGCGTGATAGTTGGTCGGGATGCCGCCCATGTTGTAGTGCACGGTCGGCACGATCGGGATCGGCTCGCGCGTCACGTCGACATTGGCGAAGATCTTGGCCGATTCGGAGATGCCGGGCAGACGCTCGGCCAGCACCTTCGGGTCGAGATGGTCGAGATGCAGGAAGATGTGGTCCTTCTTCCGGCCGACGCCGCGGCCTTCGCGGATCTCGATGGTCATCGCGCGGGAGACGACGTCGCGCGAGGCGAGGTCCTTGGCGGACGGCGCATAGCGCTCCATGAAGCGCTCGCCTTCGGCGTTGACGAGATAGCCGCCTTCGCCGCGCGCGCCTTCGGTCACCAGACAGCCCGAGCCGTAGATGCCAGTCGGGTGGAACTGCACGAACTCCATGTCCTGCAGCGGCAGGCCGGCGCGCAGCGCCATGCCGCCGCCGTCGCCGGTGCAGGTATGCGCCGAGGTGCAGGAGGCATAGGCGCGGCCATAGCCGCCGGTCGCGAGGATGGTGGTCTGGGCGCGGAAGCGGTGCAACGTGCCGTCGTCGAGCTTCAGCGCGATGACGCCACGGCAGACGCCCTGGTCGTCCATGATCAGGTCGATGGCGAAGAACTCGATGAAGAACTCAGCGGCGTGCCGCAGCGACTGGCCATACATCGTGTGCAGCATCGCGTGGCCGGTGCGGTCGGCGGCGGCGCAGGTGCGCTGCGCCTGGCCCTTGCCGTAGTCCAGGGTCATGCCGCCGAACGGCCGCTGGTAGATCTTGCCGTCCTCGGTGCGCGAGAACGGCACGCCCCAATGCTCGAGCTCGTAGACGGCGTCGGGCGCGTTGCGCACCATGTATTCGATCGCGTCCTGATCGCCGAGCCAATCCGACCCCTTGACGGTGTCGTACATGTGCCAGCGCCAGTCGTCCTGGTGCATGTTGCCGAGCGAGGCCGAGATGCCGCCCTGCGCCGCCACCGTATGCGAGCGGGTCGGGAACACCTTGGTGATGCAGGCGGTGCGCAGGCCCGCCTCGCTGCAGCCGACGACGGCGCGCAGGCCCGCGCCACCGGCGCCGACCACGACGACGTCATAGGTGTGGTCCTCGATCGGATAGGCTTTTCCGTTCGTCGCGGGCGCGCCATTCGCGCTGCCATTTGCTCCGCCGGCCATAGGCTAGACTCCAGTGGACAGTTTGATGAGGGCGTAGATCGAGGCGAGCGCCACGGTCACCGCGAAGAAGTTGTTGGCCATGATCGCGACGAGCTTGAGCGGCTCGCTGTGCACGTAGTCCTCGATCACGACCTGCATGCCGATCTTCATGTGCCAGCAGCTCGCGATCACGAACAGCAGCATGATCACCGCAATCGGAATCGAGCCGAGTATCTGCGCCGCGCCGGCCTGGTTGCGGCCGAGCAGCATGATCACGACCACGACGACCGGCACGATCAGCAGGGTCATGGCGACGGCGGTGAGCCGCTGGCGCCAGAAGTCGCCGGTGCCGGAATGCGCTGCGCCGAGGTTGCGGACCCGGCCGAGCGGGGTGCGCATCGATTTCGCGTGTGCGTTGCTCATCGGCCGCCTCCCACTGCGTAAGCCACGATCCACACCAGGACGGTCAAGGTGATGCCGCCGATCAGGGCGCCCCAGGTGAGCGCCTCGCGCTCATTGGCCTTGAAGCCGTAGCCGAGGTCCCAGACGAAGTGGCGGATGCCGGACAGCAGGTGGTGCAGCAACGCCCAGGTGTAGCCGAACACGATCAGGCGGCCGAGGAAGCTGCCCATGAAGCCCTGGACGTAGGAGTAGGCGCTGGGACCGGACGCGGCGGCGATCAACCACCAGGCCAGCAGCAGCGTCCCGAAATATAATGCAACCCCGGTGGCGCGATGGACGATCGAGAGAATCATCGTCAGCGTCCAGCGGTAGGTTTGCAGATGCGGCGAAAGCGGTCGTTCGATCCTGGCTGTCATTGGTTACTTTGATGATTTCTTGTGGGCCGTGAACGCGGGGGGCTTGCGGCCGTGTGGATCGGCAGGCGGGCTTTATTTACGGAGAAGGAACAGGTGTTGCAACGGACAAATCGCCCAAATCCGAACAAGGATTCAGTCCTAGGCGACCGATCGCAAAAGGATCAATGGCCGTCGTGGTATACCAGAAACCGATCGCGCCCGGATGCGGCGAACTATTATTCATTCCTAACTCCTCACCAAGGCCACGACCAACGCGGCGAGACTGTCAAATAGCGCCGACTGTCGAGCGTTGATTCACCGCTTAGCTACGGTCCTGAGCAAGCCGGTTTCGCGGCAAGCGCCAGCGCCATCTGATGATTCTGCAAACCTGCCCGGAGCGATTCGCGGAGCAACAACCTGCGTTGCGACCGCCTGCGCTGCAGCAAATCTCCCTCGATCTCCCGCGTTCCTCGCCCACACGGGGCCCCTCCGCCGGTCGATTTTGCCGCATGTCGCCGCCCGGCGAAGCGGCCTAGTCTCAGACGAGGTGCAACAGACGCGGTGCAGGGAGCCTCGATGCCGCTGCCGACGGTCCGACCGACAACCACCGAACGCCCGGCGGCACTGCCGGCGCGCAAGGTGTCGTCGCACGAGCCCGTCGAGGAGCCCCTGACCTGCGTGCTCGGCTTCACCGCCGCCGGCCTGTTCGCCGCCTGTCTCGCGCTGGCCATCCAGCATGAGATTGCCTCGCTCGCCGTGCTCGAATTCGTGCTGATCTGCGCCGCGCCGCCGCTGGCCGCGCTCGCCGGCCTCGCGATCGGACGACGGCGCTAGGCCGCCGTCACTTCGTATAGATGTCCTTGTACTGATCACGCAGCACGTTCTTCTGCACCTTGCTCATCGCATTGCGCGGCAGCTCGTCGACCACGAACACGCGCTTGGGCATCTTGAATTTCGCCAGTCGGCCGTCGAGACCCTTGAGCACGCCGGCCTCGCTGACATCGGCCCCCGGATGGCGCACCACGACCGCCGTGACACCTTCGCCGAAATCGGGATGCGGCACACCGATAACGGCGGACTCGACCACGCCCGGCATCGCGTCGATCTCGCTCTCGATCTCCTTCGGATAGACGTTGAAGCCGCCGGAGATCACGAGGTCCTTGCCGCGGCCGACGATGTGGACGTAGCCCTGCTTGTCGATCTTGCCGAGATCGCCGGTGATGAAGAAGCCATCGTCGCGGAATTCCGACTTGGTCTTCTCAGGCATCCGCCAATAGCCCTTGAACACGTTCGGGCCCTTCACCTCGATCATGCCGATCTCGTCGCGCGCGAGCTCCTTGGCCGTCTCGGGATCGGTGACGCGCACCGAGACTCCGGGCAGCGGGAAGCCGACCGCGCCGGGCACGCGCTCGCCCTCGTAAGGATTCGACGTGTTCATGTTGGTCTCGGTCATGCCGTAGCGCTCGAGGACGGCATGGCCGGTCCGCGCGAACCATTCGCGATGGGTATCGGCGAGCAGCGGCGCCGAGCCGGAAATGAACAGCCGCATGTGGCTGGTCGTCTCCTTCGACAGCCGCGGGTTCTGCAACAGCCGAGTGTAGAACGTCGGCACACCCATCAGCACGGTGGCGCGCGCCATCAGGTCGATGATCAGATCCGGATCGAGCTTGGGCAGGAAGATCATCGACGCCCGCGCAAACAGCGTGACGTTGCTGGCCACGAACAGACCATGGGTGTGATAGATCGGCAGCGCGTGGATCAGCACGTCGTCCTTGGTGAAGCGCCAGTAGTCGATCAGGGTCAGCGAGTTCGAGGCGAGATTGTCGTGAGACAGCATCGCGCCCTTGGAGCGGCCGGTGGTGCCCGACGTATAGAGAATGGCGGCGAGATCATCGGCGCCACGTGGCACGGTGGTGAACGCCTTGTCGGCCTTGTCGGCCGCCTCGGTCAGCGAGCCGCTGCCCGACGCATCGAGCGTTTCCACCTTGGCGCCGACCTTGGCCGCCAGCGCGCCGATGCCCTCGGCCTTGGCCGGATCGCAGACGACGACGGTCGGCTCGGCGTCGCCGATGAAATAGTCGAGCTCGTTGAGCGTATAGGCGGTGTTGAGCGGCAGATAGACGCCGCCTGCACGCACCGTGGCGAGATAGAGCACGAGGCCGGACACCGACTTCTCGGTCTGCGCCGCAACCCGGTCGCCCGGCTTGACGCCGCGAGCCGCCAGCACATTCGCCATCTGCCCTGCCCGCGCGATCAGGTCGCCGTAGGTGATGCGCTGACCGTCATGGGTCTCGATCGCCAGGCGGCTGGGATCGTCGAGGCCATCGAACAGGCGGGAGAACAGATTGGCGTTGGCGGCTTGGTTCATGCAACATTCCCCTGGGAGCATGGGCAGGCCGGCAGTGCCAGCCGGCGGAACATCATGCTCGACGAAGACGAAAAGGGCCGGGACAGCGAACAAGACCGGTGACATCGCCATCACCACGGTCGCCATCTCTGATCGAGGCTGCTCTAGCAAAAACGCCCTTTCGAAGGCAACGGGAGACGCTGGGATATGGTCAAGGGAAAACGGATCGCGTGGATCACCGGCGGCGGCACCGGAATCGGCGAGGCCGGCGCACTGGCGCTCGCCGCCGACGGCTGGACGGTGATCGTCTCGGGCCGGCGCACGGCCGCGCTCCAGGCCGTGGTGGCCAAGGTTGCCGCGGCGGGCGGCACGGCCGAGGCCGTCGCGCTCGACGTTGCCAAGGCCGCCGACGTGCAGGCCGCGGCCGATGCCATCCTGGCGCGGCATGGCCGCATCGATCTGCTGGTCAACTCGGCCGGCGTGAACGTGCCGAAGCGGCGCTGGGACGACATGACGATCGAGGGCTGGAACCAGCTGGTCGAGATCAACCTCAACGGTGTGCTCTACTGCATGAAGGCGGTGCTGCCGGCGATGCGGGCGCAGCAGGACGGCACCATCATCAACGTCTCGTCCTGGGCCGGCCGTCATGTCTCGAAGATGCCGGGACCGGCCTACACCTCGACCAAGCACGCAGTGCTGGCGCTGACGCACTCGTTCAACATGGAGGAATGCGTCAACGGCCTGCGCGCCTGCTGCCTGATGCCCGGCGAGGTCGCCACGCCGATCCTCGAGCAGCGCCCGGTGGTGCCGAGCGCCGAGGAGCGGGCGCGGATGCTGCAGCCGGAAGACCTCGGCCGCACCATCGCCTTCGTCGCGAACGTGCCGCCGCGCGTCTGCGTCAACGAGATCCTGATCAGTCCGACGTGGAATCGGGGATTCATCCAGACGCCGGGGAACAGGGATTGAGCGGGGCTGGATATCGGTTGCGGCAATCGTGTCGGCGCGGGTCATGAAGATCGAGGTGATGCCCAGCTACCGGTGTCGTCCCTGCGAACGCAGGGACCCATACCGCGTGATTGTTGTAGGAGGCAGGCGGCGAGTCCCGTGCAAAACAACTGAACCCCGTGGCTATGGGTCCCTGCGTTCGCAGGGACGACGGCGGAGGTTGGCGTTGGCAGCGTTGCCTTCGAGACAGAGTTGAATACGTGTGTTTTCATCCCCGCGACGCATCCGCGCCCGAGTTGTGCTGAATTTGGTCGCCCCGCAAACAGAGGGCGCAGGGAAGGCCGGGCGCTGGCCGCGCCCGTGGCCCGCCAGCGAAAGAAAATGCTGGCGGCAGGTACCACAGGTCTGGCCGAAAACACCCGGCCCTCCCTGCGCGATTGGTTTTAACGGCTGCTTCGCGTTCTCCCTGGTGCGCCGGGCTTGTTGGCCACCATGCGTACGACGCGCTCGCGCGCATCGTGCGGGACATCAGCATCGGGATGTCAGGACCGCGCGACTTGACCGTGCGTGCATCACCGTTCGTCCGCGCAGACTGATCCACGCTGCGGCGACACACGCCCATCGCATCCCACTGCCAACGGTTCGTGACGGTCGCGAAACGCCCCTCATGCGGCAGCAGGGACGTGCGGAAATGTGCAGGTGATTTGCCCGACGGTGCAACGTCGGCGGTGTGCGACAAAGTAGCTCGACGGGCAATTTGCGCATGGGAGGGATGCGAACAACATCATTCGATCGACGCGATCATCTCTGATGCGACCTCTCTCATGAGAGATCAAGCTGATCAGAGATCATGTGGACCGCACTGTGCGCCGCGCAGACGGTCGGCTCCCCTCCCCCTTGCGGGGAGGGGTTGGGGGTGGGGGTCCGCGGGCGCTGACTTCAGTGGCGTGAATGCCGGGCGAACAGCAATCGGCGCTATCGCCGATATCAGGGCATGGGCTTTGACCCTCATGTCGAGCATGATTCGTGGACCCCCACCCCCGACCCCTCCCCGCAAGGGGGAGGGGAGCGCGCACCGCCCGCGTGGTGAGCGGCACGCACCTCTTCTGGGAGCTCAGTCGCTGTGCGCCTCAGAACGACGTGCCGCCGCCGAACCTGAACTCCTGGACGGTGTCGTATTTGCCCTTGGACAGCGGCACCGCGTAGTCGAAGCGGAGCGGACCGAACGGCGAGGCCCAGATCAGGCCGACGCCGACGGAGGAGCGCACCACCTTGCTGTCATCGTACAGCAGGCCGCATTTGCAGGTCGCGGTGTTGACCTCGCCGGTCGCCGCCCAGGAGGTCGGGCCCTGATAGCCCCACAGCGAACCGGCATCGGCATAGACGGCGCCCTTCAAGCCCACTTCCTTCGGCAGGAACCAGAACGGCATCTGCAGCTCGGCCGAGGCGCCCCAATATTTGGTGCCGCCGAGCGCATCGCCGGTGGCACCGAGGCTGCGATAGGTGATGTCGCGCGCCCCGATTCCGTTCGAGGCGAAGCCGCGCACCAGGCTCGGTCCCATCTGGAAGTGATCGAGCATCCGCAGATCCTTGTCGCCGATCTTGTTCAGCATGCCGCCCTGCAGATGGATGATGCCGACGATGTCGGCCACCAGCGGCGAGTAATATTTCGCATCCACCGCCGACTTGAGGTAGCTGACATTGCCGCCGACGCCGGCGAAATCCTGCTTCCAGTCGATCAGCAGGCCATCGGTCGGGTTCTTGTTGTTGTCGAGCGTGTTGTAGCTGAGCGTGTAGCCGAGCGCAGAGGTCAGCGCGGCGCCGTCGCTCAGCTCCTTGCGGACCGGCAGGCTCGACTCGCCATCGCCGTAGCAGCCCCAGCCATAGTAGCCCGAGCTGGTCGAATTGGTCGGATCGACGCCGCCGAGCACGCTCTTGATGTAGGCCGGGGTCGGGTTGAAGGCGAGCAGGCTGTTGGCGGCGTTGTTGTTGCAGTTCTTGTAGTAGGACGGCAGCGATATCTCCTGGCGATACAGCGAGTATCGCAACTGGAGCGAGAGGTCTTCGCGCAACTGGAAGCCAAGCCGCGGGCTGAAGCCGATCGTCGTCACGCCATAGCTCGTATAGCTGTTCGCCAGCTGCTGCTTGTAGTAGACATCCAGGCCGAGCGCGATCCGGTTGTCGAGCAGATAGGGCTCGACGAAGGACAGCGAGACGCCCCTGCTGTATTGGCCGTAGCTCACGGACGCCTTGGCGTACAGACCGCGGCCGAGGAAGTTGCGCTCCGAAACCGAGACCTCACCCAGCGCGCCATCGGTGGTCGAATAGCCGCCGGAAACGGAGAGGTCGCCGGTCGACTTCTCCTCCAGATTGACCACGAGGATGACGCGGTCGCTCGACGAGCCCGGTTCGGCCGCGATCTTCACGTCCTTGAAGAAGTCGAGATTCTTCAGCCGGCGCTCGGCGCGGTCGACCAGCGCGCGGTTGTAGGCGTCGCCCTCGGACAGATCGAACTCGCGCCGGATCACGTACTCGCGGGTGCGGGTGTTGCCGCGGATGGTGATGCGCTCGATATAGGTGCGCGGGCCCTCGTCGACCTGGAACATGATCGCGACCGTATGCGCTTCCAGATTGCGGTCGCCGCGCGGACGCACGACGGCGAAGGCAAAGCCGCGACGCGAGGCCTCGATCTGCATCTCCTCGACCGACTTCTCGAGCTGCTCGACGTTGTAGAGCGCGCCGACATTGACGCGCGAATAGCCGCGCAGCGTGTTGGCGTCGAGCGCCGCGACGCTCGACTGGAACTGCACCGAGCTGACGCGGTATTGCTGGCCCTCCTCGATCTGGAACGTGACCAGGAAGCCCTTCTGGTCCGGGTCATATTCGCTGAGCGCCGCGACGACCTGAACGTCGGCATAGCCGTTCTTCAGATAGAAGCGGCGGATCAGGTCGCGATCGGCCTCGACGCGGTCGGGGTCGTAGACGTCGTTGTTGCCGAGGAAGCTGAGCCAGTTGGTTGCGTGCGTCTTGATGACGTCGCGCAGGCGCGCGGCGGAATAGGCGTTGTTGCCGACGAAGCTGATCGACTTCACGCCGGTCTTGACGCCCTCTTCGATGGTGAAGACGAGGTCGACGCGGTTGTTGGGCTGCTCGATGATCTCGGGCGTGACGCGGACGTCGTAGCGGCCGGAGCGGCGGTAGATCTCGGCGATGCGCTGCGCGTCCGACTGAACCATCGGACGGGACAGCGTGCCGCGCGGCTTCGACTGCACTTCCGCCGAGAGCTGCTCGTCCTTGACCTTCTTGTTGCCCTCGAAGGCGACGCGGCCGATCACGGGATTCTCGACCACGCGCACGATCAGCCGGCCGCCCTGCCGGTCGATCTTCACGTCGGCGAACAGGCCGGTCTGGACCAGGGCCTTGAGGCCGTCGTCGACCTGGCCGGCATCGAGTGTGCCGGCGGGACCCGGCTTGAAATAGGAGCGGATGGTGTCGGATTCGACGCGCCTGTTACCCTCGACGGTGATCGCGCTGGCGACGGCGGGTGCCGCCGCGGCCATGCGGGGCAGCGAGGAAACGGGCATGGCCAGCAGCATCAGGGCAAGCACGCCCAGCAGTCTCAGACGCATCATCGACGCTCTTTCGAAAGTCAGAGTCCTCGGCGCGCAGACGTTCGTCGGCACGCCACCGGAATCGCTGATGCCCGTCAAAGATGGTCGCGATGCGCCGATCTCGTTTCGTGAAATGTCTGATGATGCTGGATGTGACTGAGTGTTTCCGGTCAGACAAGATTCTCGGGCCAACCGAGCGGCAGAGGGCATGAGCAGCTAATAAGTGCGTCGCCCGCGCTGCGACCGGAAAGCCACGGCTGAGACGGACATCTCCGTTAAGCAATCGGCCCGGCCGCGCCGCATTCGGTGGCTTCCGAAATCAAATTCTACAAATCTTCGGAAATTGGCAATACGAGGGAAAAACGAGGGTGCTAATTGATCGTCATCCGAACTAAGCCCCCAAGTAGTTCGGCCAAGGCCCGGTGCGCGTAGATTCCCATTGATATTCCGGCGCACCGGGCCGCCCGTTTTCCCTCGCGCGCGAGCCGATGGCCCGTAGGATGGGCGGAGGCGGTCGTGCCGCGGCTCCATCCGAGGTCGCGGCAGCGCCATGCCCACGGTCTGCGCGCGAATGCGCTGCGCGGCGGTGTGCCGGCCGCCGCCTTCGGCGGCCGCCTTGCCCTCCCACGGTTCCCGCCGCCCCACCCGAATCACCACAATGTCCGCCGCTGTTGCGAAATTGCCTCTGGATCGGGGCGGGAAAACCGATCAAAACGGGCGGCAGCGCCGATGGTTAATCGCGTCTTAACCTCGCCCCACCTATGGTGACCAGACAGGCACCGGTTCATGGGCGATCGGCGGCTTCCACTGGTTTGGCGCGCGTTTTACGTATGGCAATGACCGCTTCATCCCCCGCGCCCGCTGGCGCCAGCCATTCGGAGAGCGAACGCTCGCCGTTTGCGCGGCTGAACGAGCTGCTCGCCCCTTACAAGCCGGGCAAGCCGATGATCACACTCGCCGTTGGCGAGCCGCAGCATCCGGTGCCGGACTTCGTCGGGCCTGTATTGGCCCAGCACATCGCCGAGTTCGGCCGCTACCCGGCCGCCAAGGGCATCGAGCCGTTCCGCAAGGCGGCCGCCGGCTGGCTGTCGCGCCGATTCGCGCTGCCGCGCGCTGTTGATCCCGAGCACGAGATTCTGGTCCTGAACGGCAGCCGCGAGGGCCTGTTCTTCGCCGCCCATGCCGCGCTCCGCCATGTCGGCCCGCGCCGCGGACGGCCGGCGATCCTGATGCCGAACCCGTTCTATCCGGTGTATGGCGTCGGCGCCCGCACCGCCGGCTGCGACTCCATCTATCTGCCGACCACGCGCGACAACGGCTTCCTGCCCGATCTCGATGCGATCGACGAGGCGACCCTGGCGCGCACGATCGCGTTCTACCTCGCGACGCCGGCCAACCCGCAAGGCTCGGTGGCATCAGCGGACTACATGCGCAGGCTGGTCCAGCTCGCCAACGCTTACGGCTTCCTGATCTTCAGCGACGAATGCTATTCGGAGATCTACACGAAGGCGGCACCCGGCAGCATGCTCGAGCATGCCGGACCCGACTACACCAACGTGGTCGCGTTCCAGTCGCTGTCGAAGCGCTCCAACGTGCCGGGCATGCGGATCGGCTTCGCCGCCGGCGACCGCCGATTCCTCGCGGGCTTTCACGAGCTGCGCAACGTCGCGGCGCCGCAGGTGCCGGTGCCGCTGCAGCACGTGGCCGTCGCCGCCTATGCCGACGAGGCGCATGTCGAGGAGAACCGGCGGCTGTACCGCGCCAAGTTCGATCTCGCCGACCAGATCATCGGCAACCGCTATGGCTACAAGCGTCCCGATGGCGGCTTCTGCGTCTGGCTCGACGTGGCTGATCGCGGCGGCGACGAGGACGTGACGTTGCGGCTGTATCGCGACGCCGGCGTGCGCGTGGTGCCCGGCAGCTACCTGGCGCGGCCGCAAGCCGACGGGTTCAATCCGGGCCTGGGCTACATCAGGCTGGCGCTGGTGGCGGACGCCGGATCCACCGGTGAGGCGTTGCACCGGCTGGTCGAGGTCCTGGGATAATCGCGGGGCTGATGCAGATGCCGGCGATCGAACGAGTCATCCCTCTGGTCAACCACCTGCCGACGTCGCTGCGCGACGCGCTGGTGCGGCGGCTGCGCGAGCTCGCGGGCCTCTGCCTGATCGCGCTGTGCGGCGTGGCCGCGGCGGCGCTGATGACGTGGTCGGTGCAGGACCCCAGCCTGAGCCACGCCACCTCGCGCGCCATCCGCAACATCGTCGGCTATCCCGGCGCGATCAGCGCCGATCTGCTGATGCAGATCCTCGGTCTCGGCTCGATCATGGCGATCCTGCCGCTTTCGATCCGCGGCTGGCGGATGATGACGCACCGGCCGTTCGACCGCGAGGCGCTGCGCTTCGGCGCCTGGATTCTCGGCGCCGTCATCGCCGCCGGCTTTGCCAGCTGCTGGCCGCGCTCGCACGCCTGGCCGCTGCCGACCGGTCTCGGCGGCGTGGTCGGCGACGCCCTGGTGCGCGCACCGGCCGTGGTGTTCGGTCCGCCCGGTGTGATCTATCGGCTGGTGCTCGGCGCCCTTCTTCTGGTTGCGATGATCGGCTGCCTGCTGGTGGCCGGCGGCATGGGCGCGAAGGAAGCCGATCCGAGCCTGCTCGCGGATGAGGACGACGACACGCCGCTGGCCGACCCCGAGGACGACGACGACCGCAAGGCGATCCGGCTCGGCTGGGTGTTCCACGCCATCATGAGCGCCAAGGCCCAGGTCGTCTGGTTCCTGAGCACGGCCTATCGTGCGCTGGTCTCCTCCGGCCCGCAGCCGCGCGCCGCCGCCGCAGGCCGGCAGGAGCCGAGCCTGGGTCGCGGCAAGCCGACGCTCGCGCCCGAGATGGACGAGGACGGCGGCGACCAGGACGAGGCCGACGAAGGCGAGGACGAAGAAGAGGAGGAGGAGCCCGCTCCCCGCGCCCGCAAGAAGCCCGCGGCCAAGACGCCGGCGCGCAAGGCCAACGACAAATACGACCTGCCCTCGGTCTCGATGCTGGCGGCGCCGAAATCCTCCGACCGCCAGCCGCTGTCGAAGAGCGAGCTGGAGGCCAATTCGCGCGCGCTGGAAGGTGTGCTGCAGGACTTCGGGGTGCGCGGCGAGATCGTCAAGGCGCATCCCGGCCCGGTCGTCACGCTGTACGAGCTGGAGCCGGCGCCGGGCATCAAATCGTCCCGCGTCATCGGTCTTGCCGACGACATCGCCCGCTCGATGAGCGCGCTGTCGGCGCGCGTCGCGGTCGTGCCCGGCCGCAATGCCATCGGCATCGAGCTGCCCAACGCGCATCGCGAGAAGGTGTACCTGCGCGAGCTGCTCGTCGCCAAGGAGGCGACCGAGAGCGTCGCCAAGCTGCCGCTCTGCCTCGGCAAGAACATCGGCGGCGAATCCATCATCATCGATCTCGCCCGCACCCCGCACATGCTGATCGCCGGCACCACCGGCTCGGGCAAATCGGTCGCCATCAACACCATGATCCTGAGCCTGGTCTATCGCCTCAGGCCCGACCAGTGCCGGCTGATCATGGTCGACCCGAAGATGCTCGAACTGTCGGTCTATGACGGCATCCCGCATCTCCTCACGCCGGTCGTGACCGATCCGAAGAAGGCCGTCGTCGCGCTGAAATGGGCCGTGCGCGAGATGGAGGAGCGCTACAAGAAGATGGCCAAGCTCGGCGTGCGCAACATCGACGGCTACAACGCCCGCCTGGGCGAAGCGCGCGCCAAGGGCGAGGAGCTGACGCGCACCGTCCATACCGGCTTCGACAAGGAGACCGGCAAGGCGATCTACGAGGAAGAGAAGCTCGACCTCGATCCCCTGCCCTACATCGTCATCATCGTCGACGAGATGGCCGACCTGATGATGGTCGCCGGCAAGGACATCGAGGGCACGGTGCAGCGCCTCGCGCAGATGGCGCGTGCCGCCGGCCTGCACGTCATCCTGGCAACGCAGCGCCCGTCGGTCGACGTCATCACCGGCACCATCAAGGCGAACTTCCCGACCCGCATCTCCTTCCAGGTCACGTCCAAGATCGACAGCCGCACCATTCTCGGCGAGATGGGCGCCGAGCAACTGCTCGGCCAGGGCGACATGCTCTACATGGCCGGCGGCGGCCGCATCAGCCGCGTACACGGCCCGTTCTGCTCCGACGAGGAGGTCGAGAAGGTCGTCAAGCATCTCAAGGCACAGGGCTCGCCGGAATATCTCGAGGCGGTCACCGCCGAGGAGCCGAGCGAGGAGGATGGCGCCGTGTTCGATGCCACCGGCATGGGCGGCGGTGGCGGCGGCGACGACCTGTTCTCCCAGGCGGTCGCCGTGGTCAAGCGCGACCGCAAGGCCTCCACCAGCTACATTCAACGCCGGCTGCAGATCGGCTATAACAAGGCCGCTTCGCTGATGGAGCGGATGGAACAGGAAGGCATCGTCGGCCAGGCCAACCACGCCGGCAAGCGCGAGATCCTGGTGCCCGAGGAGGAAGGCGGGTTCTGACGGCCCCGATGGCCGCAGAAACGCCGCTTCGGTGCCCGATCTTCACGCGATTACGATCACGCTGCCCGGCCGAACCGGGATAGAACGCGTAAAACCTCAGGACGTCGTTTTGAAAAGCTCCTTGTTGAACAGCACGTTTTCGTATCACGCAGCTTGGCGCGGGCGCCGGATCGGCGCTTGGCTGGTCGCCTGCGCCGTGACGATATGCTCTGTCGCCGGTGCGTCCGGTCACGCCGCCGCGCAGGGCACGCCGGCTCCGAAATCAGGCCCGAAGAGCGGCTCCCAGCTCAGCGCCTCCGACCAGCAGCGGGCCGGCCAGAGCCCCTCGACCACCCAGACGGCCCCGCCCAACCCGGTCATTCCCGATCCCCGGCGCAACGTGCCGGCCAGCATCTTCACCTCGTTCGACGCCAACCAGAAGGCGCAGGCGGCCAAGGTCAGCGCCTATCTGTCGTCGCTGCAGACCCTGGTCGGGAACTTCGTCCAGGTCGGCCCGGACGGCAGCAAGACCAAGGGCGATTTCTACATCCAGAAGCCCGGCAAGGTCCGCTTCGAATACGAGCCGCCGACGCCGATCGACATCATCGCCGACGGCTCTTCCTTGGTGGTGCGCGACCGCAAGCTCGCGACCCAGGACGTCTATCCGCTGTCGCAGACGCCGCTGCGTTATCTGCTGTCCGACCGCATCGACCTGTTGAAGGACACCAACGTGATCGCGGTCGCCGCCGACGACCTCTACGTCACGATCACGATCGAGGAGAAGCAGGCCCTGATCGGGACCAGCCGGCTGATGCTGATGCTCGGCGCCAAGGACGGCCAGCTCAAGCAGTGGACCGTGACCGATCCGCAGGGCTACGACACCACGATTGCCGTCTACAATCTGGATACGACCAAGAAGCTCGATCCGGCGATGTTCAAGATCGACTTCACGGCCTATCCGAGCACGCCGCCGGGCTGACGCCGCTTCTCGCGCTCGCTCAGCGCGATTCGAGCCCGCGCACCTTCCATTGCGCTTCTGACAGTGCGAGCTTCTCGAAGCGCTTGCGCGCCTCCTCGAGGTCATCGGCCGGAAGCGCGTCGCAGCCGGGCCGGTCGCGCAGGATCATCGACGTCGTCGCCCAGCTGAGCCGCGCGGCCTTGCAGGCCAGCAGCAGGTCCGTGATGCGGTCCTCCTCCAGCAGCGATTCGATCGTCTCGATGGTGACGACGCAGAGCAGCGCCAGCGCTGCGATCACGGCAGGGAAATCGCCGGTGGCGCAGAAGCGGTTGACGGCGGAGTCGCCGAGCTTGCCGGTCCGGCTGAGGGCGGCAACCTCGGCCTTGACCTGCTGATAATCCCAGATCGCGCGCATTGCCGCGCCGGGCGAGCGGGTCGGCGTCGCCTGCAGGGTGGCGCGGGTCGCCGGCGGCGCGGCCTTGATGAAGCGGGCGCGGGCGCCCTCGCTGGCCGCGGCGACGAAGGCCCGCGACAGCTTGGCCGGCAGGTCGGTGCGCAGCGCCAGCTTCTCGGCGAGATCCTCGTCGCGCTCGGCGATCTTGAACAGGCTGCGATAGCCGTCCTCGGACAGCCGGGCGGAAAGATTCTGCGCCAGCGCCATGCGCACCGCCGGAAAGCCGCGCGCGATCAGCTGCGTCGTGAGGCTGTCGCCGATGCCCCTGCGGCTGGCGATCGCGACGAGATGCGCCGGGCTGCCGGTGCGGATGAACTCGGCGAGATCGCGCTCGGTCAGCACCGCCGCCTTGGCCAGCATCGGCCCGGCGACGCGCAATTCGGGGTGAACGGCGAGCATCCGCGCCGTCGCGTAAGGCGCGCGCTCGACGCCGGCGAGCGCCATGCTCAGCTCGGCGAGCAACTCGGTCGCGACCTGCGGCATCAGCCGGGCGAACATCTGATCGTAGAGATCGAGCTGCTCGGCGGACGCCGGCCGCGGACCGGCCAGGAACAGGCTGGTGGTCCGGCGCAGCATGTCGGTGGCGAGCTCGGACACCGTCCGCGCATCACCGGCGGGCGTCTTGGCGGTCGGAGCTGCCGCAGGCGCTGGAGGCATCGCACGTCCCTCGTTGGGCGCCTCCCTCGGCTGTGACGGAGGCGCGGGTCGATCATCAATTGAGGAAGAATGCGAAGGCCGGACTAAAGGGGCGTTAAGCGCAGCGGGCGGAGCTGAAACCCCACGCGGCTGTCGTTAATGGATTGCGGCAGAGCGCGGCAACAACGATGTTCCCGTATTGTTCTTGCGAACGATGCCGGCTTCCGCTAGCCTCCTTGTCCGGGAGGGGCATCATGGTCCAGCGCGTTTCCACCGTCGCCTTCGAGGGGATCGAGGCCCGCGCGGTCGACGTGCAGGTCCAGGTCGCGCCGGGGCTGCCGGCGTTTGCGATCGTCGGATTGCCGGACAAGGCCGTGTCCGAGGCGCGCGAGCGGGTCCGTTCGGCGCTGATCGCTTCGGGCCTGGCGCTGCCGGCGCGGCGCATCACCGTCAACCTGGCGCCAGCCGACGTGCCCAAGGAAGGCAGCCATTACGATCTGCCGATCGCGCTCGGCCTGATGGCCGCGATCGGGGCCATTCCGCCGGATGCGCTCGGCGGCTTCACGGTGCTCGGCGAGCTCGGACTCGACGGCTCGATCGCGCCGGTTGCTGGCGTGCTGCCGGCGGCGATCGGCGCCAATGCGCGCGAGGAAGGATTGATCTGCCCGGCCGCCTGCGGCGCCGAGGCGGCGTGGGCGAGCCCGGACCTGCAGATCATCGCGGCGAGCTCGCTGATCCAGATCGCCAACCATTTCAAGGGCACGCAGGTGCTGTCGCGGCCGCAGCCGAAGATCCAGGAGGCACCCGCCAGTCTGCTCGATCTGCGCGACATCAAGGGCCAGGAGAGCGGCAAGCGCGCGCTCGAGATCGCGGCCGCCGGCGGGCATCATCTGCTGATGATCGGCTCGCCCGGCGCCGGCAAGTCGATGCTGGCGGCGCGGCTGCCCTCGATCCTGCCGCCGCTGTCGCCGGCGGAGCTCTTGGAAGTCTCGATGATCGCCTCGGTCGCCGGCGAGATCGAGGGCGGCGCGCTGACGTCGCGACGGCCGTTCCGCAGCCCGCATCATTCCGCGAGCATGGCGGCGCTGACCGGCGGCGGCCTGCGCGCCCGCCCCGGCGAGATCTCGCTGGCGCATCAGGGCGTGCTGTTCCTCGACGAGCTGCCGGAGTTCGATCCGCGCGTGCTGGATTCGCTGCGCCAGCCGCTGGAGAATGGCGAGGTCTCGATCTCGCGCGCCAACCACCGCGTCACCTACCCTGCCCGCTTCATGCTGGTCGCGGCGATGAATCCGTGCCGCTGCGGCAACGCCTTCGAGCCCGGCTACGCCTGCAAGCGCGGCCGCATCGACCGCTGCACCGCCGACTACCAGATGCGCATCTCCGGCCCGCTGATGGACCGCATCGACCTGCGCATCGAGGTCCCCGCCGTCACCGCCGCCGACCTCATCCTGCCGCCCGCCAAGGAAGGCTCGGCCGAGGTCGCCGCCCGCGTCGCCGCTGCACGCGACCTGCAGCGCGAGCGCTATGCCAAGGCCGGCCTGCCACACATCCGGACCAACGCCGAGGCCCCCGCCGCCGTGCTCGACGAGGTCGCCAGGCTGGATGCGCCCGGCCAGAAGCTGCTGCGCGAAGCCGCCGAGACGATGCGGCTGTCCGCCCGCGGCTATCACCGCGTGCTGCGCGTGGCGCGGACGCTCGCCGATCTCGACCACACTGATGCGATCGGCCGGCTGCATCTGGCCGAGGCGCTGTCGTATCGCGCGCTGGCGGAGGACAATCGCCACGCGGCGTAAGGGCGCCCCCTCCCCCTCAACACTCTGGTAACGACTTCTCTTTACGCTCCGACAACCATAAGGCCCGCGTTCCGTCATTAGGCCTGCCCCGTCGGTGCGTATCATGTTGCGTTTCAAGGTCCTTGTCTCGGCCGTGCCGCTGATCGCGGCCGCAGTCATCGCCAGACTCGAATTGGCGCCCTCCCCGCAGCCCTGCATTGCCGTCGGCGCCGACAGCATCTCGCGCGGCTCGGCGCCGTTTACCGCCGATCTCCATGTCGACTTCACCGATGACCCGGCGCTCGCCACTATCAGCGTGGCGCTGGCCGACAGTCCGGAGACGGCCGATTTCGTCGTGGTCGACGATGTGCTCGCCAAGGAGGATCGTGGCTGCGGCATGACTGCCGCGACCGCGGTCGTCGCGATCGCCGCCGATCCGCATCCTGACGTGCCCCGAATCCATCTCGCCAAGGACAGCGCAGCAGATGCTCACGCCGACGATCGCATCCACGTCCGCTCCAGCCACGCCACGGCGCGAGACGCCGCCGCGCTCATCGTCTCGGCCCGCGGCCATGACTCACCGCCCGCCGATCCGGTTCTGTGAGTCGGGCTAACGCCCGGTTCACCATCTCAGCACGGCTTCATCGCGCGTGCAGACCTTTCAAAGTCTCAGCAATACCGACGCCGCATGGTGCGGGCCGGCCATGACATTGGGATCGAAATCGTCGGGGGTGATCGAGATGGGACCGATTTTTCACGTCAGGCTGCGCCTGCGCCGGTTCATGCGCCGTCACCGCACCATCTTCGCCATCCTGCGCTCGCTGATGATCTTCTCCGCCGGCTTCGGCGGCGCGTACGGCTTCATCAAGGCCAGCATCTCCGACAACTCCGGCTATAACCCGCACACGTTCGCGATCGGCGCCAGCTTCCTGTTCGCGCTCGCCTGCGTCGGCCTGGCCACGCTCAGCATGCGGCTGCGCTTCGTCGCCAGGAAGATGCACAAGATTGCGCTCCACAACGAGGTGCTGGCCGACCGGAACTGGGAGCTGCAGGAAGCCGAGCAGCGCGCCCGCAATCTGTTCGAGCAGCAGGGCGACCTCATCGTCATGCGCGCGCGCGACGGCAGCATCATCTTCGTCAACGACGCCTATTGCCGGATGGCGGGGATAGATCGCGACAACCTGCTCGGCAGCGCGTTCACCTTTGAGCTGATCGAGCAGGGCGACAGCGCGCTGGAGCCGAACGGCACGCGCGTCCACGACCAGCGTATCGAGAGCGCGATCGGGCCGCGCTGGATCGCGTGGCGCGAGGCGCTGGTGCGTTCCGACGCCGGCCAGCCCGCCGTGCTGCAATGTGTCGGCCGCGACGTCACCGACCGCACCGAGACCGAGCGGGCGCTGGCGGAGGCGCGCGACCAGGCCAATGCCGCGAACCGCGCCAAGTCGCGGTTCCTGGCGATGGCGAGCCATGAGATCCGCACGCCGCTGAACGGCATCCTCGGCATGAGCGGGCTGCTGCTCGAGACGCAACTGACGCCGGAACAGACGACCTACGCCAAGGCGGTCCGCACCTCGGGTGAGGCCTTGATGTCGCTGATCGACGAGCTGCTCGACTATTCCAAGATCGAGGCCGGCAAGCTGGCGCTCGAGGCGCAGCCGTTCTCGCTGGCGGCGCTGATCGAGGAGATCACCGAGCTGCTGGCGCCACGGGCGCAGGCCAAGCAACTGGAGATCGCGGCCTATCTCGACGAGCGGCTGCCGACCTGGGTGACGGGCGACGCCGCGCGGCTGCGCCAGGTGCTGCTCAACCTCGCCGGCAACGCCATCAAGTTCACCGCGACGGGCGGCGTTGCCCTGATCGCCGAGCCCGGCATCTGGCCGAACGAGATCAGCTTCCAGGTGTGCGACACCGGCATCGGCATCGCAGCCGACGCGCAGGAGCGGATCTTCCGCGAATTCGAACAGGCCGACGACAGCGTGGCGCGCAGCTTCGGCGGCACCGGGCTTGGCCTTGCGATCTCGGACCGGATCGTCAAGCGGATGGGCGGCCGCATCGCGCTGCAGAGCGCGCTCGGCGCCGGCTCGACTTTCGAGGTGTCGGTGCCGCTGCCGCCGGCGCTGGAGCGCGGCGAGCAGAACAGCTTCCGCGGCCCCGATCTCGCAGGACGGTCAATCATGCTGGTCGCGCCGGCCGGGCTGCAGGCCGAGCTGATCGAGCGGCGCTTGCAGAACTGGGGCGCGCAGACCTGCCTGGTCGCCGAGGCCGAGGTGGCGGAGGCCCTGCTGCCCGAACGCGCCTGGCACGCCGTGCTGGTCGACGACAGCATCGGCGGCGATGAATCGCTGCGTGTGGGCGGGGTCGCGCGACATCATACGACGCGGCTGATCGTGCTGGTGACACCGGCGAGCCGCCACGAGCTGGCGCCGGGGGCGCCATTCAACGGCTATCTCGTCAAGCCGCTGCGGGCCGCCTCGCTCGCCGCGCGCGTGAGCTTCGACACCGACGGCACGGTCATGGCCGACGATCCGATCCCGACCATCGCGCCGCCGATCGCGGCCCAGGCCGGCGCGGGACTGTCCATCCTGGTCGCCGAGGACAACGACATCAACGCACTGCTGATGCGCTCGCTGCTGAGCAAGCTCGGCCACCACGCCGACATCGCCGTGCATGGCGAAGCCGCGCTGGACTCCTGGCTCGCGGCGCGCTCGGCCGGCGCGCCCTATGATCTGATCCTGATGGACGTGCAGATGCCGAAGCTCGACGGCATTGCCGCCGCCAGGCGCATTCGCGCGATCGAGGCCAGCGAGCCCGGCGGGCGCACCCCGATCCTGGCGCTCACGGCCAATGCCCTGGTCGAGGACCGTTACGCCTGCTTCGAGGCGGGCATGGATGGGTTCCTGGTCAAGCCGATCGATCGCGACAAGCTCGACGAGGCGCTGGCGAATCTGGCGGCGGCACGACAGGTGCCAGCGTAGGTCATTAGTTGGAGCGGATCAGCTCGGCGCCGCGCTCGCGGGCCCCGCTCACAACCGCCTGAGCGCCACCGTCTCGATCTCGTGATCCGCGCCCTTCTTCAGGATCAAGGTCGCACGCGGCCGTGTCGGGAGGATGTTGTCCTCGAGATTGGCCAGGTTGGTGCGCTCCCAGATGGCGATCGCGGTGGCGATGGCCTCCTCGTCCGACAGCAGCGCGTAGCGGTTGAAGTAGGACCGCGGATCATGGAACGCCGTGTCGCGCAGCGACAGGAAGCGCTTGACGTACCATTTGCGCAGGATCGCCTCGTCGGCGTCGATGTAGACCGAGAAGTCGAAGAAGTCGGAGACGACCGGCACGGCCTGGCCGTCGCGCGGCAGCGGTCCGGTCTGCAGCACGTTGACGCCTTCGACGATCAGGATGTCCGGCTGGTCGATCTCGGCCCACTGATTGGGGACGATGTCGTAACTCAGATGGGAATACACCGGTGCGCGCACGGGATGGCGGCCGGCCTTGATGTCGGAGAGAAAACCGAGCAGCCGCGGCAGGTCATAGCTTTCCGGAAAGCCCTTCTTCTGCATCAGGCCCTGCCGCTCCAGCACCGCGTTCGGATACAGGAAGCCGTCGGTGGTGATGAGATCGACCTTGGGCCGCGGCGACCAGCGGGTCAGCAACGCCTGCAGCACGCGCGCAGTGGTCGACTTGCCGACCGCCACCGAGCCGGCGACGCCGATGATGTAGGGCATCTTGCGGTCGCGGATGCCGAGAAACTGGCGCTGCGCGTAGTACAGCCGCTGCGCCGCATCGACATACATCGACAGCAATCGCGACAGCGGGAGGTAGATGTCCTCGACCTCCTGAAGGTCGAGACGATCGTGCATCGACCGCAGCTTGGAGAACTCGCCGGGCTCCAAGGTCATCGGCGTGTCGTTGCGCAGCTCGGCCCATTGTTCGCGGGTGAAGACGCGGTACGGATTATATTGTTGTTCGGTGGTGCGCATGTCCATGACGCTGCCCTTCGTTTCCCCCGCCGTCGCGCCCTACTCCGTCTTGCGCGACGCCTTTTCTTCCAGCCCCGATTGGCCGGTCCGCTTGCCGAGCGCCGCCTCGACCTCCTCGAGCCGGACGTCGCGCGACTTCAACAACACCAACAGATGAAACAGCAGGTCGGCGCTTTCGGAGATCAGATGCTCACGGTCGGTGCCAAGTGCGGCGATGACCGTCTCGACCGCCTCCTCGCCCATCTTCTTGGCGCATTGCGGCGGACCCTTGTCGAGCAGCTTGCGCGTATAGGACGCCTCACCGCCCGCCGCGGCGCGCGCGTCGATGATGGCAGCCAGGTCGTGAAGCGTGAAGCGGGACATCAGCCGGTACTCGGAACGCCTGCCCGACCACGGCGGCCGGACCAGCGTTCATCTAACATTTTTGCGACGCAATGTCGTCAGGGATCGAGCCGCATCGGCAGCCCCTGGCGCACCATGTGCTCCTTGGCCTGCCGGATGGTAAATTCCCCGAAATGGAAGATTGACGCCGCCAGCACCGCTGTCGCGTGGCCCTCGCGGATGCCGTCCACCAGATGATCGAGGTTACCGACGCCGCCGGAGGCGATCACCGGCACCGGGACGCTGTCGGCGACTGCCCGGGTCAGCGGCAGGTCGAAGCCCTGGCGGGTGCCGTCGCGGTCCATCGAGGTCAGCAGGATCTCGCCGGCACCGAGCGCGACCACCTCCTGGGCGTATTCCAGGGCATCGATGCCGGTCGATTTGCGGCCGCCATGGGTGAAGATCTCCCAGCGGCTGCCGCCGCCCGGCCGCGACACGGACTTGGCGTCGATCGCCACCACGATGCACTGCTCGCCGAACTTCTCGGCCGCCTCCTTGACGAATTCGCGCCTGCTCACCGCGGCCGAATTGATCGAAACCTTGTCGGCGCCGGAACGCAGCAGGGTCTTGATGTCGTCGATGGTGCGCACGCCGCCGCCGACCGTGACCGGCATGAAGCAGGCCTCCGCCGTGCGCCGGACGACGTCCAGCATGATGCCGCGGTTCTCATGGGTGGCGGTGATGTCGAGGAAGCACAGCTCGTCGGCGCCGGCCGCGTCATAGGCGATCGCGGCTTCGACCGGATCGCCGGCATCGCGCAGATTGACGAAGTTGACGCCCTTGACGACTCGTCCGTCCTTGACGTCGAGGCAGGGAATGACACGGACCTTGAACATCCTGTTTCCTCCTACGCACGCGCCGCGCGGATCAGCGCCAGTGCTTCCGCGGGATCGAGGCGGCCGTCATAGAGCGCGCGGCCGGCGATGGCGCCTTCGAGCTTTTTCGCCCGCGGTGTCAGCATCGCCTTGACGTCCTCGATCGAGGCCAGGCCGCCGGAGGCAATCACGGGAATCGAGATGGCGTCACCTAGCGCGATCGTGGCATCGAGGTTGAGGCCCTTGAGCAGGCCGTCGCGCGCGATGTCGGTGAAGATGATCGCGGCGACGCCGGCGTCCTCGAAACGCTTGGCAATGTCGAGCGCGGTCACTTCGGATGTCTCGGCCCAGCCCTCGACGGCGACCTTGCCGTCGCGCGCATCGAGCCCGACGGCGACGCGGCCGGGGAAGGCCTTGGCTGCGGTCTTCACCAGCTCGGGATCGCGCACCGCCGCGGTGCCGATGATGACACGGGTGATGCCTTTGCTGAGCCAAGCCTCCACCGTCTTGAGATCGCGGATGCCGCCGCCGAGCTGCACCGGCATCTTGACGACTTTCAACATCGCTTCCACGGCGTGCGCATTCATCGGCTTGCCGGCGAAGGCGCCGTCGAGATCCACGACGTGGAGATAGTCGAACCCCTGGTCGGCGAAGCTCTTGGCCTGCGCGGCGGGATCGAGGTTGAACACGGTGGCGCGCGCCATGTCGCCCTGCTCCAGTCGCACGCACTGGCCGTTCTTCAGATCAATGGCAGGAAACAGGATCATCGGAGCTGTCTTTCAGGCAAGCGCCCTGCTCGCCCCTTGGACGAGCAGGCACGCTGCGCTCATGGCTTCCACTTCAGGAAGTTGGAAATGAGGGCGAGACCGAAACGCTGGCTCTTCTCGGGATGGAATTGGGTGCCGATCGCGGTGTCCTTGCCGACGATCGCGGTGACCGGTCCGCCGTAATCGGCGCGTGCCAGAACGTCGCTCTCGTTGACGGCATTCAAGTGATAGGAGTGCACGAAATAGGCGTGCAGGCCCTTCGGTCCGAGCGGCAGCCGCTCCAGCACCGGATGCTCTTGCAGCGCATCGAGCGTGTTCCAGCCCATATGCGGGATCTTCAGGCTCTCGTCGCGAGGCGTGATCTTCTCGACGTCGCCGGAGATCCAGTCGAAGCCGTCGGTGGTGACGTGCTCCTTGCCGCGCGTTGCCATCAATTGCATGCCGACGCAGATGCCGAAGAATGGCCGCGCCTTGTGGCGCACGGCTTCGGTCATCGCCTCCAGCATGCCGTCGACGGAGTCGAGCCCGCGGCGGCAGTCGGCGAAGGCGCCGACGCCGGGCAACACGATGCGATCGGCGCGATAGACCGTATCGGGATCGCGTGTCACGACGACCTTCTGCGGATCCGCCATGCCGCGCGCAGCGCGCTCGAACGCCTTGGCGGCGGAATGCAGATTGCCGGAGCCGTAATCGATGATCGCAACACTCATCGTCCACCTCCGGGTTCGGGAAACAAGCCAATGATGCTGGCATGCGGCAGCGGCGGCGGGTGCTGCCCATTGCCATTGTCGCGTGTCGGCGGCGCCGCGCCGCGATCGACGGTGTGGTTGTCGTAGCCGAGCGTGCTGCGCCGGGCGGCCCAGCGCTCGAAGAAGCGGCGCTCGGCGGCATCGAGATCGTCGGCGACGACGACGTCGATCTGGCGCCAATTGCCGCGCGAGTAGCTCCAGCGCTTCAGGCTCGAGGCTTCGAGCCCGAGCAGGATCGCAAGCAACAGATCGATGCCGGCAATCGCGCCGCCGCTGACGCCGACGCGCACCAGGACGACGTCGAGCGCGATCATCAGCACGGCCCAGACCAGCATCGCAAGCCAGAGACGATGCCAGGCCAGCCAGACGGCGCCGAGCACGGCGGCCCAGAAATGGAAGCCGTCGCGGATGAAGACAAAGCGATCGGTCGAACGCAGATCGGCCCCGGCGGCCAGGGGAGCGTGAACCGTATAGACGGGCATGTCGAAAATCCCTTGGGAGGAGGGAGGTCAGCCGCCGAGCTGACCCTTGGTGGATGGCACTTCGCCCTGATTGCGAGGATCGATCGCAAGGGCTGCGCGGAGGGCCCGCGCCAGACCCTTGAAGCAGGATTCGGCGATATGATGGGCGTTCTCGCCGTACAGCGTCTCGACATGCAGGGTGATGCCGGCGTTCATGGCAAAGGCGTTGAACCATTCGCGCACCAGCTCGGTGTCGAACTCGCCGATCTTGTCGCGCGCAAAGGTCGTGCGGAATACCAGCATCGGCCGGCCCGATACGTCGATCACGACGCGCGTCAGGGTCTCGTCCATCGGCATGTGGATCGAGGCGTAACGGGTGATGCCGGCCATGTCGCCGAGCGCCTGACGCACGGCCTGGCCGAGGGCGATGCCGACATCCTCGGTGGTGTGGTGGAAATCGATATGGAGGTCGCCGACCGCCTTGACGGTCATGTCGATGCGGGAATGCCGGGCCAGCAGATCCAGCATGTGATCGAAGAAGCCGATCCCGGTCGCGATGTTCACGACGCCGGTGCCGTCGAGGTTCACGGACACCTCGATGTCGGTCTCTTTGGTCTTGCGCTTGATGGTCGCGCTACGCATGGGGTCAGCTTTCCCTTGAAAACGCGGCCCTTTTATCAAACGGATGACGCCTTAGCTACTGCGGGATGAGCCCCATGAGGCCTGATCTCGGGCCATGGTGAGCGGATTTCAAGACCCGGTCGGGCAGGGCAGGGACCCGGTAATTGTATCCCGACGCCTGAGCGCCTAAATCAGGGCATCAACCAGGGATCCCCCATGCACGCATCTTCGAACGAGCCCACTGTCTGGCACGGCACCACGATCCTGACCGTCCGCAAGGGGGGCAGGGTGGTGATCGGCGGCGACGGCCAGGTCTCGATCGGCCAGACCGTGATCAAGTCCAATGCCAAGAAGGTGCGCAAGCTCGGCAAGGGCGACGTCATCGGCGGCTTCGCCGGCGCCACCGCCGACGCCTTCACCCTGTTCGAGCGGCTGGAGAGCAAGCTCGAGCAATATCCGGGTCAGCTGACCCGGGCCGCGGTCGAGCTCGCCAAGGACTGGCGCACCGACCGCTATCTGCGGCGGCTCGAAGCCATGATGATCGTGGCCGACAAGGAGGTCTCGCTGGTGCTGACCGGGACGGGCGACGTCCTGGAACCGGAGGCCGGCGTGATGGCGATCGGCTCCGGCGGCAACTATGCGCTTGCGGCCGCGCGTGCGCTGATCGACACCGACAAGGACGCCGAGAGCATCGTGCGCCGCTCGCTCGACATCGCCGCCGACATCTGCGTCTACACCAACCGCAACATCACCATCGAAGCGCTGTCGGCCGAGTAGACGATGACCGCGGACGAGATCGGCGCCCCGTCCCGGCATTGGTCCGGACCCTGGCTCATCCTGGCGCTCGGTCTGCTGGCGCTGCAGGCCGCACTGTTGTTCGCGATGGGCCGGCTGCCGATCTGCGCCTGCGGCACGGTCAAGCTGTGGCACGGCGTGGTGCAGAGCTCGGAGAACTCCCAGCATCTCGCCGACTGGTACACGTTCTCCCATGTCATTCACGGCTTCCTGTTCTATGCGCTGACCGCGCTGGTTCTGCCGTTTCTGCCGTGGCAGGGGCGGCTGATCATCGCGATGCTGATCGAGGGCGCCTGGGAGCTGGTCGAGAACTCCAGCTTCATCATCGAGCGCTATCGTGCCGCCACGATCTCGCTGGACTATTTCGGCGACAGCATCGTGAACTCGGTCGGCGATACGCTGGCGATGATGACCGGCTTCCTGCTGGCGCGGGTGCTGCCGGTCTGGCTGACCGTCGTGATTGCAGTCGCGTTCGAGATCGGGGTGGGCCTGCACATCCGTGACAACCTGACCCTGAACATCTTGATGCTGATCTATCCAACCGAGGCGATCCGGCAGTGGCAGGCCGGACCGCCGCTCCTGTGACGGCGGAAATCCGGCTTGCCCTCATCCCCGTCCGACCCTAGCTAGAGCCTCATGACCGACTTTTCACCCCGCGAAATCGTCTCCGAACTCGACCGCTACATCGTCGGCCAGGCCGACGCCAAGCGGGCGGTGTCCATTGCCTTGCGCAACCGCTGGCGCCGGCTGCAGCTCGATGCAGGCCTGCGCGAAGAGGTGCTGCCGAAGAACATCCTGATGATCGGGCCGACCGGCGTCGGCAAGACTGAGATCGCGCGGCGGCTGGCCAAGCTTGCGGGCGCACCGTTCCTCAAGGTCGAGGCGACCAAGTTCACCGAGGTCGGCTATGTCGGCCGCGACGTCGAGCAGATCATCCGCGACCTCGTCGAGGTCGCGATCGCCCAGGTCCGGGAGCGCAAGCGCAAGGACGTCGCCGCCCGCGCGCAGCTCGCCGCCGAGGAGCGCGTCCTCGACGCGCTGGTCGGCGCCAATGCGAGTGCTGCGACGCGCGACTCGTTCCGCCGCAAGCTGCGCGCCGGCGAGCTCAACGACAAGGAGATCGAGATCGAGACGCAGTCCTCCGGCGGCGGCTTGCCGATGTTCGAGATCCCCGGCATGCCGGGAGCCCAGATGGGCGCGATCTCGATCGGCGACATCTTCGGCAAGCTCGGCGGCCGCACCAAGACGCGGCGCGTGACGGTCGAGGCCTCGCACGACATCCTGATCGCGGAAGAATCCGACAAGCTGCTCGACAGCGAGCAGCTGGTGCAGGAAGCAATCAGCGTGGTCGAAAACAACGGCATCGTGTTTCTCGACGAGATCGACAAGATCTGCGTGCGCGAGAACCGCGCCGGCGGCGACGTCTCGCGCGAGGGCGTGCAGCGTGACCTGCTGCCGCTGATCGAGGGCACGACGGTCTCGACCAAGCATGGCGCGGTCAAGACCGATCACGTCCTGTTCATTGCTTCCGGCGCGTTCCACATCGCCAAGCCCTCGGACCTCTTGCCGGAGCTGCAGGGACGATTGCCGATCCGGGTCGAGCTGCAGGCGCTGACGCGCGACGACATGCGGCGCATCCTGACCGAGCCGGAGGCATCGCTGATCAAGCAATATGTCGCGCTGATGCAGACCGAGGGCGTGACGCTCGACATCACCGACGATGCGATCGACGCGCTCGCCGACATCGCAGTCGCCGTGAATTCGACGGTCGAAAACATCGGCGCGCGCCGGCTGCAGACGGTGATGGAGCGCGTGCTCGACGAGATCTCCTTCACGGCGTCCGATCGTAACGGCGAAACCATGCGCGTCGACGCTGCGTATGTGCAGCAACACATCGGCGACCTCGCCAAGAACGCGGATCTCAGCCGGTTCATTTTGTAGTCGGCTGCGCCTAGCAAGCGCTGAGCTTCTTCGCTCCGGCGCGGCGTTAAAATCCGCTGCCGTCCCCGCGAACGCGGGGACCCATAACCACCAAAGCTGATTGTGACTCACGATGGCGGCTCCAGCCTTGCCTCACCACGAACGGCGGCGGCTATGGGTCCCGGCTCAAGGCCGGGACGACAGTGGTGGACGGGGCGACGACCTCGTCGCCATCTATCACCGCTCGGACGCCGCATGACCGCCGCCTCCAGCAAACACTGGCGCCTGATGCTCGCCGTCAACGCCGCCGTGATGCTCGGCGTCTTCCTGCACAAGCTCACGCTGCCGCCCTACATTCCGTACATCCATCTGCTGGTCGACTATCACTTCGGCTTCATCAAGCGCGCGCTGATCGGTGCCATGGTCGGCCTGTTCGCCGCGAAGGTGCCGGTCTGGCTGGTGTTCGCGCTGGCCGGTTGCGTCTGGCTCATCACCTTCGCACTGTTCGCGCAGCTCTTCCGCCGCACGTTCGGCTTCGATCGCGCACGGCTGCCGTTGTTCATCTTCACCGCCTGCTCGCCGTTCGTGTTCAAGAACTTCCTGTTCACGCTCGGCCATTTCGACATCTATGGCTGTCTCGGCGCGATCGTCCTGCTGCTGGTGCCGGCGCGCACGCTGGCCTACGTGCTGCTTGCGGCATTGATCTCGGCCCTGCTCGTGCTGATTCATCACATCCATCTGCTGATGTACGTGCCGACCATCACCGCGATCGTCGTGCTGCGCTACTACCTGACACGTCCCCTCACTCGCCTGGATATTGCAGTCGGCGCCAGCGCGCTGCTCGGCCTCGGCGCGCTGTTCCTCGCGGCGCAATTCCTCGGCACCATGCCGCTGCCCGAGGCCGACTTCGTGTCCTACTTGCGCTCGCGCATGGTCGATCCGTCGCGCACCGAGCTCTTGCAGTTCGCCTATGTCTGGTATCAGCCGCTCGCCAAGGAGGTGCAGGACACCTGGGCGCGGCTGCCGTCGAACCTGCTGGGCCTGCCCATCTATGCGCTGCTGCTGTGGCTGCACGCGCCGCTGTGGCGGAATCTCAAGGATCTCATCGGCGCCTTGGCTGACAAGCGCCATCGCCAGATCGTCATCGCCGCGCTGATCGTCATCAGCTCCGCTTACCTCGTCATGTTCGCCATGGTGTTCGACTATTCGCGCTGGATCTCGAGCTGGGTGGTCTGCATGGTACTGATGCTGCACGCGCTGAAGACGCTTCCTGCGACCAAGCCGATCACTCCGATCGACGCCGACGACCGCATGACGACGATCCTGGGCTGGATCGTCACCGCCGTACCGCGGATCGGGATCATCCGCCCGTTCTGACGCTCAGCCGCGGGCGCGCCTGATCCGGACATAGAGCGCGCCGGCGCCGCCATGGCCGACATGAGCCTCCTCGAAGCCGACGATGAGCGAGCGGAATTCCGGCAGGCTAAGCCAATGCGGCACCTGCCGCCGGAGCACGCCGCGTTCGGGATCCGCCCCGATGGTGCCCTTGCCGGTGATGACCAGCACGAAGGTGAGACCGTCATGCTGGGCGCGATGCAGGAAATGATGCAGCGCCTGATGCGCCCGACTCTGGGTCATGCCGTGCAGATCGAGCCGCGCATCGATCTCGCTGCGGCCGCGCGACAGCTTCGACCGCTCCTTGCGGCCGAGCGAGACCAGCGGCGGGATCGCCGGCCGGGCCGGCTTGGGCACGACCACCGGCGCGACCGGCCGCGGTGTCATCATCGGCTTGTCCGGCTGCGGCTCGGCCGTCACCATCGGCGGATGCGGCCGCACCGGACGGTGCGTCTTGCGCAGCGGCTTGACCTGGCGCGCCACCGTCTCCCACAGGGTGCGCTCGTCCTCGGAGAGGCCACGCTTGCGACGGCCGCGCGGCGGCTCGGGATCTTCAGACATGGAGACGGCTTGTCATCGGCGGTTGCGATGGCGCCTGCCATAACGCAATCGGCGGATATTGCGATCACTTTCGATACGGGGGCGGGCCTCGGGCAGGGGCACGGGCTGCGGCGCCACAACGTTCTGCGCCACCGTGGTCGCCGGGATTGCGCTCGCGGCGGAAGCAGGGGCCTTCGCATCGTTGACCGGGGAGGCGGCGGCTTTGGCGGCCTCCTTCGGCAGCACCTGCGGAAACAGTTTTGCGATCTTCTCCGACGGGCGTGCATCCGGCAGCGGCATCTTGCGGCCACGCGCGACCGGATCGAGGCTCTTCGGCACCAGCATCACGAACTGGATGCTGTGCTTGAGACGGCCGGAGACCTTGCCGGCGTCCTGGCCGGCGCCGAAATAGAGATCGGCGCGCGCAGGTCCGACGATCGCCGAGCCTGTATCCTGCGCAATCATCAGCCGGTGGAACGCGGTCTTCGACTTCTCGGATTCGATCGGCAGCTCGCCGGTGATGAAGAACGGCGTGCCATAGACGTGCAGCGACTTGTCGACCGCGATCGAACGGCCGGGCGTCAGCGGGATGCCCTGCGCGCCGACCGCCTCGTCCTTCTCCGACAGCTGCACCTCGCGGAAGAAGATGTAGGAGCGGTTCATCCGCCGCAGCTCGTTGGCACCTTCCGGATTCTGCTCCATCCAGTCGCGGATACGCTGCATCGACATCTGCTCGCGCGGAATGATGCCGCGTTCGATCAGGATGCGGCCGACCGGTGTGTAGGGAAGGCCATTATAGGCATCGTAGTTGATGCGGATGGTCGAGCCGTCGTCGAGACTGATGCGCGCCGATCCCTGGATCTGGGCAAACAGCAGGTCAGTCTGGTTCCTGAGCCACGCGATCTCCAGGCCGCGGCCCTCGATGGCGCCGTCCTCGATCTCCGCGCGGTCGTAATAGGGGACCAGCTTGCGCCGTCCGATCTTCCGATAGACGGGACCCTTGTTGGGCAGACTCGTCGCGTCCTGCTTGAAGCCACGGACGAACAGATTGGAGGGGCGACGATAGACCGGAACGTTGTAGACCTCGTTCTGGGTCCGCGAGCCCTCGATGACGGGTTCGTAGTAGCCGGTGACGAAGCCATCGACATCGCCGAGCTTGGAGATCTTCAGCGGCTCGAAGTGCCGTTCGAAGAAAGCCCTTGCCGCAGCATTGTCGGCGAGATCGGTGGCCCGAGCGTCGCGACAGGGGTCGCGCAGGGAATCACCCAGCGGCTTGCCATCCGCCTTGGCATCCGGCGCTGCATCCGTCTTTGCGGCGATCGGCTTGCAGCTGGCGCGGAACGTCCGATAGGCCGCAAGCTGGTCGTCGTCGTTCCAGCCGGGCACGTCGTTCCAGGCCAATGGCAGGTACTGGCTGTTGCTGATCTCGAGCGGCCAGTCGAGTTGCGGGTAGGGCAGGTGGCGCACCGGGGGCGTCGCCGCCCGGTGGCGCGAGCGCACCGCCTCGGCCGCATAAGGGGCGAGCGCCACGGCGGCGACGCTCAGGGCGAGCGCCGGCGTCCAGTATTTCAGGCGATGAGCGGTGAAACCCCGCTTCCAAATTTCGCGAACCATGCTTGCACCATCAAAGTACCACTCAACGCGAAATTCAGAGAAAACGGGATGCTGAAAAGATCCGGGTCAAAAAGCCGAGGATGGACCTCGTCGTCCTCCTTGCAGAACTGGGTCGACATCGAGAGCGGGCGATCTCCCGATGTAACGCCGGCGGCGGCAACCTATTCCATCAATGGCTGCCGGTGCCGACCAGCTTCCAATTGGGATCGCGCGAGCCGGTATCGCGGGCGAAAGTCCAGATGTCGGTGATGTCGGCCACCTTGTCCGGATTGCCGTCGACGATGTTGCCCCCCTTGTCGCGTGTCACCGAGATCATTTGCGAGACGAAGCGCACCGTCACCTGCGCGGTGCGGTCGCGCAGCTCGGCACCGACCAGTTCGGCGGTATCGATGGAGACGAAGCGGGTTTCGGTCTTCTGCTCCTGCTTCTCACGCTCCTTGATGACGGCGTCGAAACTCTCATAGACCTCGGACGACAACAGGTCGCGCAATGCGCGGCGATCGCCATTGGCGAACGCCAGCACGATCATCTCGTAGGCACTGCGCGCGCCGGTCAGGAAATGGCGCGGATCGAACGACGAGTCGTCGGCGACGATCGCGTCGAGGCCACGGGCGAGCGGTGTGCCCGGCTCGGCCAGGCCACGCCAGCGATCGCCCGGCGCCGGCATCTCGCCGCCGGGGACCGCAGCCGAGGGATCGATAGGCTTGTTGGGAACCGGCATGACGTGGTTGTCCGGCGCGCCCTGGACCGCGTTTCGGGCGGCGTGATCGAACGGCGTCCGCTCGCTCCCGGTGCGCTGCCCGAGCACGGCGCGCAGGCGGATGAAGATGAAGACCGCCAGCGCCAGGAAGATGATGGTATAAATGTCCACTTCGTGTTCGCTTTCTGACTTGTCGAGCCGAACGCGGAGCCCGGCCACCGGGCACCCGTTCTACAGGATCCGGGTAAAGACCCGTGAATCCCTCGGTCGACCCGGATGTAGTCATCGAATTGGGCCCGGCCAATGGCACATTGTGGCCCGGTGATCCTAACCCTTTTCCCTCTCAAGGGGAAATCCGATCGACCTTGGATTGGAACAGAGTAGACGGTCGCTGGTTCCGCCCCCGGGCCGATGCGACAAATAGAGGCATGCCGGCCGGATCAACCCTCTGCCTCGGCCTTTTGCGGCGTCCGTGCCTCGTCCTTGTGGAACAAGCCGGCCCTATGGTAGCCACGCGCCGCAACGACCCGCCCTTTTTGCCTGGAGAACACTGCGATGACCAACGGTAACGGCGCCACTCCCGAGGCGGCTCCTCCTCCTCAACTGAACGTGCTGGCGCAATACATCAAGGATCTCTCGTTCGAGAATCCGAACGCTCCGCAGTCCCTGGCGCCGCAGGGCCAGCCGCCGCAGATCAACATCCAGATCAATGTCGGCGCCAATGCTCTGAATGACACCGAATACGAGGTGATGCTGACGATCGAGGGCAAGGCCGAGAGCGGCAGCCAAGTGATGTTCAGCTTCGAGCTGGTCTATGGCGGCGTGTTCCGGCTGGTCAACATTCCGCGCGAGAACCTGTCGCCGATGCTGCTGATCGAATGCCCGCGCCTGCTGTTCCCGTTCGCCCGCGAGATCGTCGCCAATTCGGTGCGTGACGGCGGTTTCCCGCCGCTGATGCTGGACCCGGTCGATTTCGTCGGCCTGTACCGCCAGAACATGGAGCGCCAGGCGGCGGCCCAGGGCGGCCAGGTGCTGTCGAGCTGATCCGGTTCTGCTTACGATTGATGTTTGCCGGGCGTGATCCGCTGCCGATCAGGCGGATCACGTGCCGGCGAGAAACTCCGTCCAGATCGGCTTGTCGCCGAGCGTGGCGATGAAGGCGCGATGCGCCTCTCGCTCCGCATCCGTGACCCGCGGCAACAGCGGCTGCTCGCGCTGACGGCGCGGCGTCTCGCCGGCAGATCCGATGCGGATCTCCTGGCTGTCCTGGGTCAGGATCAGCTGCGACTGCCGCGCCCCGACCAGATCGACATAGACCTCCGCCAGCAGCTCGGCGTCGAGCAACGCGCCGTGCTTGGTGCGGCGTGAGTTGTCGATCGCATAGCGTGAGCACAGGTCGTCGAGGCGGTTCGACACGCCGGGATGCTTGCGACGTGCCAGCAGCAGCGTGTCGACCAGACGGTCCCTCGGAATGGCCGCGCGCTTGACCCGGTCGAGCTCGGCATTGATGAAGCCGATGTCGAACGAGGCGTTGTGGATCACCAGCGGGGCATCGCCGATGAATTCCAGGAACTCCTCCACGATCTCGTGAAACAGCGGCTTGTCCGCGAGGAACTCGCTCGACAGTCCGTGAACCGCGAACGCTTCCGCCGGCATGTCACGTTCGGGATTGATGTAGCGGTGGTAGACTTGGCCGGTGGGCATGCGGTTGATGATCTCGACGCAGCCGATCTCGACCAGGCGGTCGCCGCGCAAGGCGTCGAGGCCGGTGGTTTCGGTGTCGAGAACGATCTCACGCATCTGATTTGATCCGTCGAATTCCGCGCGGCCGGCGTTCGCGAATCAGCGTCGGCGCTGTGGCATTCTAACGACCTCCGCCAGGATGTCGCGGATGCGTGCCCGCACCGGATCGAGCCCGTGCGAGGTATCCACGACGAAATCGGCGCGCTTGCGCTTCTCGGCATCCGGCATCTGCCGTGCGAGCAGCGCATCGAGCGCTTCTTCCGTCATCGTGCCGCGCGCCAGAATGCGCTGACGCTGGATCTCGGGCGCGGTCGACACCACCACCACGGCATCGACGCGCTTGTCGCCGCCGGTCTCGAACAGCAAGGGGACATCGACGACGGCAACGGGCACGCCGGACTGCTCGGCGTCGTCGAGAAACTTCTGATGATAGGAGCGCAGCATCGGGTGCACGATCGCTTCGAGCCTGCGGATCGCGTCGGCATCGCCGACGACCTTGGCGGAGAGCCTGGCCCGATCCACCTTGCCGTCCACCGTGGTCCCAGGAAATTCGGCTTCGATCGCCGGCACGGCTTCGCCCTCATAGACCTTATGAACGGTCGCGTCGGCGTCATAGACCGGGACGCCGGCTTCGGCGAACAGCTTTGCGGTCGTCGACTTGCCCATGCCCATCGAGCCGGTCAGACCCAGCACTCTCATCCGCGGTCACTCCCCCTTGCGCGTGGCTGCGGTCGGCCTCAGATCCTGAGCAGCTTCGCTTCGCGAAAATAGGCGAGCAGCGGCAGCAGCGGCAGGCCGAGGATGGTGAAGTGATCGCCGTCGATGCGGTCGAACAGGTGCACGCCGAGCCCTTCCAGCTGGTAGGCGCCGACGCTGGATGTGACGGTTTCGCCTACGGCATCGAGATAGGCTGCGATCTCGGTTTCGGTGAGGGCCCGCATCGTCATCCAGGCGACGGCGACGTGCGAGAACAGCACCTCGCCATTGCGGACCACGGCGATGGCCGAGTGCAGCGCATGGGTGCGTCCGCCCAGCGCCAACAGTTGCTGCATGGCATGCTGGCGGCCGGCCGGCTTGTTGAACATGCGCTCACCCAATGCCAGCGTCTGATCCGCGCCCACCACATATGAATTGGGCCTGTTTGCCGAGACCGCTGCGGCCTTCGCGTTGGCAAGGTGCAACGCAATCTCGTAGGGCGCGACCAGGCCGGCTTCGGCCTGCACCGCGCGTTCGTCGATATCGGCGGGAAGCGCCTCGCAGGCGAGGCCTGCGTTCTCGAGCAGCATCCGCCGCGCGCGGCTCTGCGATGCCAGAATCAGAGGCTCGTCACTGCACCAGATGGACATTGATCCGCTCACTAGTCCGGAAGCCGCTGCCGCTGCCGGTCGGTATAGAGTTTCAGGATCGCGGCGGCCGTCTCCTCGATCGAGCGCCGCGTCACGTCGAGCATGACCCAGTTGAACTTCGCACTCAGCTTGCGTGCATAGGCGACCTCGTCCGTCACCGACTGCTTGTCGACATAGTTCTCATTGCCGGATTCCGCACCCATGCTGAGCAGGCGATTCTGCCGCACCTGGATCAGCCGCTCCGGGGTCGCATGCAGGCTGACCACCAGCGGCTTCTTCAATATCTCGAGCTGATGCGGGATCGGAATGCCCGGGACCAGCGGCACGTTGGCGGTGCGCACGCCGCGGTTGGCGAGATAGATCGAGGTCGGAGTCTTCGACGTCCGGCTGACGCCGACCAGCACCACTTCGGCGTCTTCGAGACCGTCGACCATCTGCCCGTCATCGTGGAGCATCGTGTAGTTCAGCGCATCGATGCGGGCGAAATATTCGGCATTGAGCACGTGCTGCGCACCGACGCGGCCGGCGGTCGATGCGCCGAGATAGGCCTCGAACAGCTGCATCACCGGACCGATGATCGACAGGCTCGGGATGTTGATCTGCTGGCACTTGGCTTCGAGCCGGCTGACCAGATCCTTCTCGAGTAGGGTGAACAGCACGATGCCCGGCGCTTCCTCGATCTCGTCGAGCACGCGGTCGAGCTGCTTCTGGCTCCGCACCAGCGGGTACACGTGCTCGACCGGGGTCACGTTGGTGTATTGCGCGGCGACCGCACGCGCGACCGTGATCAGGGTTTCGCCCGTCGAATCGGAAACCAGATGGAGGTGAAAGTAGTTGCCGGTGGTGGGCATCAAATCCTTAACGATCTGTGAATCCCTGTGAAGGATGGGGCCAAAAAGCCGCCTCGGACCGCTCCCTTTGTATAACCCCGATTGTTCTGCACATGGTCGCCGTCCGGGACAACGTCAGGCAGCAGCGCGATGATATCGGGACGAGGCCCATTTGTCTCTGGATAAGCTGTCGAAGGATTTCGACAAGCGTCTGAATCACATCAGACTCTGGGGCGAACCGGCGTGCGCAGCTCGCATGTTGAGGGATGTGAACAAGCTGCGGGCAGACTGCGGATGACATTGCATGAGTCCAATCCACCGCTACCTAGACTCAAACCTTAAGATTCTAAAATTATTTGGTTTGGAGGGGACTGAGCGAGCGGATATGTCTCGACACGCAAGCTGATCGCCAGCCGAGAGGACCACGCGTTTCCGATGTATGAGTGGATCAAGGCCCTTCACGTCATCGCTGTCATCGCGTGGATGGCCGGCATGCTGTATCTGCCACGGCTGTTCGTCTATCATTGCGACGCCGAGATCGGCTCGAAGCAGTCCGAGACGTTCAAGATCATGGAACGGCGCCTGCTCAAGGCGATCATCAATCCGGCGATCACCGTGACGTGGCTTGCCGGACTCTATCTGGCCTGGTCCGGCCACTGGTATACCAGCGGTTGGTTTCATGCGAAATTTCTGCTGGTGCTGATCATGTCCGGGGTCCATGGACTGTTCACCCGCTGGGTCAGAGAATTCGGCGCCGACAAGAACACCCGAAGCCAGAAATTCTACCGGTATATCAATGAGGTACCAACGGTGCTGATGATCGGCATCGTGATTCTCGTCATCGTCAAGCCGTTCTGACCGCTTCCCAGGGAATACCGCTCCGCTGCAGATGCCTTGCAGACGACGGCGCGATTTTCTATATTATGGATATCCCACCCCACGCAGGCGGATGTGGTTGCGTTCCGGCTTGACCGGCCGCCGCATCAGGTCTGGTGCCTCATCGGCGCCAACCTTGCTCAGACCTGCGGACCTCATTTCGTCCGCCTTCCCACAGCCACCTCGCATCCCTCCCAAGTCGCTTCCACAGGACCACCCCAATGCGGGAAATCAAACTACAGGACCTCAAGTCAAAGACGCCGGCCGAGCTCGTCTCCTTCGCGGAGGAAAACGGGGTCGAGAACGCCAGCACGATGCGCAAGCAGGAGCTGATGTTCGCCATCCTCAAGCAGCTCGCGATCCAGGAAACCGACATCATCGGTGAGGGCGTCGTCGAGGTGCTCTCCGACGGCTTCGGCTTCCTGCGCTCGCCGGATGCGAACTACCTGCCCGGTCCCGACGACATCTATGTCTCGCCGTCGCAGATCCGACGCTTCGGCCTGCGCACCGGTGACACGATCGAAGGGCATATCCGCAGCCCGAAAGAAGGCGAACGCTATTTCGCGCTGCTCAAGGTCAACACGCTGAACTTCGAGGATCCCGAGAAGTCCAAGCACAAGGTCAATTTCGACAATCTCACGCCGCTGTTTCCGGACGAGCGCTTCCGGCTCGAGCTGGAGGATCCGACCCGCAAGGATCTGTCGCCACGCGTCATCGATATCGTCGCGCCGATCGGCAAGGGCCAGCGTGCGCTGATCGTCGCGCCGCCGCGCACCGGCAAGACGGTGCTGATGCAAAACATCGCGCACTCGATCACGGCCAATCATCCGGAGTGCTACCTGATCGTGCTGCTGATCGACGAGCGTCCGGAAGAAGTCACGGACATGCAGCGCTCGGTCAAGGGCGAGGTCGTGTCATCCACCTTCGACGAGCCGGCCGCCCGTCACGTCCAGGTCGCGGAGATGGTGATCGAGAAGGCCAAGCGCCTGGTCGAGCACGGCCGCGACGTCGTCATCCTGCTCGACTCGATCACCCGTCTCGGCCGCGCCTACAACACCGTCGTGCCATCCTCCGGCAAGGTGCTGACCGGCGGCGTCGACGCCAACGCGCTGCAGCGTCCCAAGCGCTTCTTCGGCGCTGCCCGCAACATTGAGGAAGGCGGCTCGCTCACGATCATCGCGACCGCGCTGGTCGACACCGGCAGCCGCATGGACGAGGTCATCTTCGAGGAGTTCAAGGGCACCGGCAACTCTGAGCTCATCCTCGACCGCAAGGTCGCGGACAAGCGGACCTTCCCGGCGATCGACATCGCCCGCTCCGGCACCCGCAAGGAAGAGCTCATCACCGAGCCGCAGAACCTCAAGAAGATGTACGTGCTCCGCCGCATCCTCAATCCGATGGGCACCATGGACGCGATCGACTTCCTGCTCGACAAGCTCCGCAGCACCAAGAGCAATGCCGAGTTCTTCGAGTCGATGAACACCTGATCGAGGCACTGCTTCAATCTGCAAAGGGCGCTCTCCGGAGCGCCCTTTTTGTTTGACGTGTTTGTCGCTGCGCCCCGCGTGAAGACCTCGATGCTTATCCGCCCGCCATGGTTTGCCGGCGTAAAGCATGCCGCTGCAAACCGATTGTCTTTCGCTGCCGGTGAGCCCAACTGAGGATCATGCATCCTCACGACCAGACCATCTTCGCGCTGTCCTCCGGACGCCTGCCGAGTGCGATTGCGATCGTCAGACTCTCCGGGCCTCACGCCGGCATCGCCCTTCAGATGCTTGCGGGGAAACTGCCGCTGCCGAGGATGGCGACGCGCGCCTTGCTGCGGGATGGTAATGGCGAGCCGATCGACGATGCCGTCGTGCTGTGGTTTCCCGGACCCGCAAGCGCCACCGGCGAAGATGTTGCCGAGCTGCATGTGCACGGCAGTCGAGCCGTCCTGGCGACAATGTTCTCGGTGCTGTCGACGATGCCGCAGATGCGCCCTGCTGAGCCGGGCGAGTTTACGCGGCGCGCGTTCGAGAATGGCAAGATCGATCTGACCGAGGCCGAAGGTCTCGACGACCTCATCCACGCCGACACGGACCGCCAGCGGCGCCAGGCGTTGCGGCAGCTGAAGGGCCTGTTGGGCGACAAGGCGCGGAGCTGGCGTGAGCAGATCATCGAGGCGGCGGCGCTGATCGAGGCCGGGATCGACTTTGCCGATGAAGGCGACGTGCCAACCGAGCTGATGGCGCCGGCGCTCGCCCGGATCGGCCAGCTGTTGACCGAGATCGAGTCGGTGCTGTCGGCCGAGGGCCGGGCCGAACGTCTGCGCGACGGCCTGACGGTCGTCATTGCCGGACCGCCGAACGCGGGCAAGTCGACCTTGATGAACCAGCTTGCGCGTCGCGAGGTCGCGATCGTCTCTCCGCAGGCCGGCACCACGCGCGATCTCATCGAGGTTCAGCTCGATCTCGACGGCTATCCAGTGACGGTGATCGACACCGCGGGCATTCGCGAGACGGACGATCCGGTCGAGCAGGAGGGTGTTCGGCGCGCGCGAGACCGAGCGGCGCAGGCGGATCTGGTGCTGTGGCTGTCGGAGGATGAGCAGGCCGAGGTTGAGCGCCAAAGCGAGGCTCCCGTCTGGCTCGTTCGTAACAAGATCGATCTGAGCAGAGGTCGGGAGGGGGGTCGTCCATCGTCCAGCGGAGATAACCCGGTCTTTCAAATCTCCGCGCGAAGCGGGGCAGGGCTGGTCGAGCTGCTGGATGCGCTGGTTGGCTTTGCCCGGGACTATTTTGGATCAACTGAGAGCGGCCTGATCACACGGCAGCGGCAGCGGACTCTGCTCGCCGACACCGCCGCTGCGCTTCAGCGTAGCATCTCGGCGATCGACCTGGGCGAGGAGCTTGCTGCGGAGGAGCTGCGGATCGCCGCGCTTGCGCTCGGGCGTCTTTTGGGACGAGTGGATGTCGAAGACCTGCTCGACGTGATCTTTCGCGAGTTCTGCATCGGTAAGTAGCCGCGGCCCCACGAACCGGGTCGAATATACTTAATGAAGCGTTGCTTGGTTAATCGATCGTCAATTGTTTCACGTGAAACAGGATGTGCGGACGCCGTCAGGATGTTTCACGTGAAACACGATGGGACCGCTGGTCGTGTTTCACGTGAAACAACGAGGATTCGACGTCGGCGAATGTTTCACGTGAAACGTCTTCCGAGCATTGTCTGCAGGCGTTAGATAAGCCCCATGATCCAGCATCTGACATCCTACGACGTCGTCGTCATCGGTGGCGGCCACGCCGGCTGTGAAGCCGCGGCGGGCGCGGCGCGCATGGGCGCCCTAACCGCGCTGATCACCCATCAGTTCGCGACGATCGGGGCCATGTCCTGCAATCCGGCCATCGGAGGACTGGGAAAAGGACATCTGGTTCGCGAGGTCGACGCTCTCGACGGCTTGATGGGTCGCGTCGCCGACGCCGGCGGCATCCAGTTTCGCGTTCTGAATCGCCGGAAAGGACCGGCCGTTCGAGGTCCACGCGCCCAGGCCGACCGCAAGCTCTACGCCGCGGCGATGCAGTCGGCGATCCGGGAGACCCCAAACCTCACCGTCATTGAAGGCGAGGCGGACGAACTGATCGCTACCGGCGGACGGGTGGCAGGGGTGCGGTTGGCTGACGGCCGGACCTTCATCTGTGGCGCTGTCGTCATCACGACCGGCACGTTCCTGCGTGGTCTGATCCACCTGGGTGAGAGGACCTGGCCGGCCGGCCGGGTCGGCGAGGCGCCGGCGCTGGGGCTGTCCCAGTCTCTCGAAGCCATCGGATTTCGGCTCGGCCGCCTCAAGACCGGCACGCCGCCGCGCCTGGATGGATCGACGATCGACTGGAGCGCGGTCGAGATGCAGCCCGGCGACGATCCGCCGGAGCCGTTCTCCGTCCTGACCGACAGGATCACCACCCCGCAGATCCAATGCGGCATCACCCGGACGACGACCGCAACCCACGAGGTGATCCGCGCCAACGTCCATCGCTCGCCGATGTACTCCGGGCAGATCAAGTCGACCGGGCCGCGTTACTGTCCCTCGGTCGAGGACAAGATCGTCCGCTTCGGTGACCGCGACGGTCACCAGATCTTCCTGGAGCCCGAAGGGCTCGACGATACGACGGTCTACCCGAACGGCATCTCGACCTCGCTGCCGGAGGAGGTCCAGCTCGCGCTGCTGCCGACCATCCCGGGTCTCGAACGGGTCCGGATGATCCGGCCGGGCTATGCCATCGAGTACGACCACGTCGATCCGCGTGAGCTCGAGCCGACCCTGCAGACCAAGCGGATGAAGGGTCTGTTCCTCGCTGGCCAGATCAACGGCACGACCGGTTATGAGGAGGCCGCAGCTCAAGGTCTGGTCGCGGGCCTCAATGCCGCGCTGGCCGCGGGCGGCGGCGGGCCGGTCGTATTCGATCGCGCCGATGGCTATCTGGGGGTGATGATCGACGACCTCGTCACGCGGGGGATCACCGAGCCGTATCGGATGTTCACCTCCCGCGCCGAGTATCGGCTGACGCTGCGGGCGGACAACGCGGACCAGCGGCTGACCGACAAGGGCATCGCGCTCGGCTGTGTCGGCATTGATCGTGCGCGTTTCCATCGAAGCAAGATGGGCGCGTTGGAAGCTGCCCGCGCGATGGCGAGGTCGCTGACGATCACGCCCAACGAGGCGGCGAAGCATGGCTTCACGCTCAACAAGGATGGCCAGCGCCGCTCGGCCTTCGAACTGATGGCCTATCCGGAGATCGGTTTTTCCGAGGTGAGGGCGATCTGGCCGGAGCTCGGCGCGATCGATCCCGCCATCGTCATCCATCTCGAGATCGATGCCAAATATGATGTCTATGTCCGCCGGCAGAGCCAGGACGTCGACGCCTTCCGGCGCGACGAAAGCCTGGTGCTCGGTGACGTCGACTATGCGCTCGTCCCAGGTCTCTCCAATGAGGCGCGAGCGAAGCTGACGGCGGCTAGGCCGGGGACGATCGGGCAGGCCGGCCGGATCGATGGCATGACGCCGGCGGCGCTCGGGATCCTTGCGGCCTATCTCCGCCGCGAAGCGCGTCGAAGCAAGGCCACGGGTTGAGGCGTTTCACGTGAAACAGGCATCGCCAGCGGTGGCATCCAAGATGATCGAATCGGACAAGGCGGCAGCGCTCGCGCTGACTCCCGTTTCACGTGAAACGGAGCAGCGTCTCGATCGCTACGTCGCACTGCTGCTGGAGTGGCAGGCGAAGACCAATTTGATCGCGCCGTCGACCTTGCCGCATCTCTGGACGCGCCACATCGCCGACTCGCTTCAGCTCCTGGACCTCGCGCCCGACGCCCGGATCTGGATTGATCTCGGCAGCGGCGGCGGCTTCCCGGGCGTCGTCCTCGCCTGCGCCCTGGCCGAGCGGGATGGTGCCCAGGTCCATCTGGTCGAGCGCAACGCCAAGAAGGCCGCCTTCCTGCGCGAGGCAATTCGCGTCACCGGCGCTCCGGGGATCGTGCATTTGTCAGAGATCGGGGATATCGTGGAGAAGTGGGGCGGGCGAGTCGATTGCGTGACCGCACGCGCGCTTGCTCCGCTACATCAGCTCATCGGCTTTGCGGAGCCCTTGGTGAAAAAAGGCGCGAGAGCGCTGTTTCTCAAGGGTCAAGATGTAGAAGCGGAATTGACCGAATCTACTAAGTATTGGAAAATTGAGTCGAAACTTCACTCCAGCCGGACGGGCGGGCAGGGCTGGATCGTCGCAATCGATTGCATCGAGCGACAGAGCTGAATTCCGTCAAGACGACAACCAATGGCGATCGCGCATGGCCGTAATTGATCAGATTTATCAAGAAGATAGGGCTCCTCACCCGGAGGGGCATCCGCGCATCCTGGCGCTCGCCAATCAGAAGGGCGGGGTCGGCAAGACCACGACCGCGATCAACCTCGGTACGGCGCTGGCCGCGATCGGCGAGCGGGTGCTGATCGTCGATCTCGATCCGCAGGGCAACGCCTCGACCGGCCTCGGCATCGACCGTGGCAGCCGCAACTGCTCGACCTATGACGTGCTGATCGGCGAGGCCTCGCTGCGCGACGCCGTCGTTGCGACGGCCGTGCCGCGGCTGCACATCGCCTCCTCGACGATGGACCTGTCGGGGCTCGAGCTCGAGCTCGGCTCCACCGCCAACCGCGCCTTCCGTCTGCGCGATGCGATCGCCGGCCTCAACAACAACGTCTCGCCGGAGAACGACTACACCTACGTGCTGGTCGATTGTCCGCCGTCGCTGAACCTGCTGACGGTCAATGCGATGGCCGCGTCCGACGCGATCCTGGTGCCGCTGCAGTGCGAGTTCTTCGCGCTCGAAGGTCTGTCGCAGCTGTTGCAGACCGTGGAGCAGGTGCGCTCGACCTTGAACCCGAACCTCTCGATCCACGGCATCGTGCTGACGATGTTCGACTCGCGCAACAACCTGTCGAACCAGGTGGTCGCCGACGTCCGCCAGTTCATGGGATCGAAGGTCTACAACACGATGATCCCGCGCAACGTGCGCATCTCGGAAGCGCCGTCCTACGGCAAGCCGGTGCTGGTCTACGACTTGAAGTGCGTCGGCAGCGAGGCCTATCTCAAGCTCGCGACCGAAGTCATTCAGCGCGAGCGTGACCTGCGCACGAACTGACTTTGCCTCTGCTCCGGGGGACCTCGTCGCCCGGATCTCATTCGAGGACGGCAGCGGATTCCGAAATGAATCCGCTCCCTCGTTCATTGTGCCGGCGGGACCCGATCGGCAGCAGACGCAAGCGGAGCGTGACGTGAATCCAAAGGAGAAGGCGATGGCCGACGAGTCGCGATCGCGATTGGGCCGGGGTCTCGCAAGTCTGATCGGTGACGTCGGCCGCGAGGCCGGCGCGCCGCCGGAGCGGCCGCGCAATCAGCGCAAAGTGCCGATCGAATTCCTCAAGCCGAACCCGCGCAATCCGCGTAAGACGTTTTCCGACGGCGAGCTCGCCGAGCTCTCGGCCTCGATCAAGCAGCATGGCGTGATCCAGCCGATCGTGGTGCGTCCGGTGAAGGGCCAGCACGACCGCTACGAGATCATCGCCGGCGAGCGGCGCTGGCGCGCCTCGCAAGCCGCCGGCCTGCACGAGGTGCCGATCGTTCCGGTCGATGTCAGCGACAGCGATGCGCTGGAGCTCGCGATCATCGAGAACGTGCAGCGCGAGGATCTCAATCCGATGGAGGAGGCGCAGGGCTATCACGCGCTCGCCAACGAGTTCAAACGCAACCAGGAAGACATCGCCAAGATCGTCGGCAAGAGCCGCAGCCACGTCGCCAACATGATGCGGCTGACCAAGCTGCCGGCCGAGGTGCAGGGCTTCATCGCGACCGGGCAGATCTCGGCCGGCCATGCGCGAGCGCTGATCAACCTGCCGGATCCGATGTCGGCGGCGAAGAAGATCATCGCGGAAGGGCTGAACGTCCGGCAGACCGAGGCGCTGGCGCATGAGGAGGGCGTGCCGGAGCGCAAGCCGCAGAAGCCGCGCAGCAGCGGCAGCGCGCCGGCGGAGAAGAAGGACGCCGACACCATCGCGCTGGAGAAGCGCGTCGGCGATGCACTCGGCCTTTCGGTGTCGATCAGCCACCGCGACCCCGGCGGCACGGTGCAGATCACCTACCGCAGCCTCGAGCAGCTCGACGAGGTGATGCGCCGGCTGGAGCAGGGCTAGGTTGTTAGGTCGTGGCGCTCATTGCGCCGCCGCGGCTGTGCCTCGGGCCTCCATGAGTTCGTTGCTCCGCTCTCACCTACGTCACGGCCGGGCTTGACCCGGCCATCCATTTTTTTGGACGAAGCGGATGGATGCCCGGGTCAAGCCCGGGCATGACGAGCTAATAATTTGGAAGAGCTACGGCTGTGTTTTTCGTCGCGATTGCCAAAGCGAGCACACGACTCTCTCCTCCGTCATTCCGGGGCGTGCGAAGCACGAACCCGGAATCCATCTCTCAGCAGATCCTGTAGCCCGATGGATTCCGGGCTCGCCCTTCGGGCGCCCCGGAATGACGGCTGAGGTTGGAGAGCGATCTCGGGTCCACTCGGGCTGAAGTTCTCGACGCCGTATTCAGGGAGCCGGCGCACTGACCATCACCCCTTCCGCCGTGCCGCGACCGCGATCGACAGCAGCGTCCGCTGCGCGATCGCTGCCGCCAATCCCGGCTGCTTGCGCATGTCGAGCGCGGCTGTCGCCAGTTGGTCGATGATCGGCAGCAGGCGGGCAGGGGAGAAATTGCGCAGCGCCGTCTCGGCGCTCGGCTTGCGCGAGAAGTGCAGCCGGGGGAAGCCGCCTTCGAGGATGGACGAGACTGGCGTGCCGGAAGCGACGGCGAGCGCCGATTTGTGTAGCCATGCGGCATGTCGCTGCGCGGCGGAGATGATGACGCCGGGATAGGTGCCCGCGATCATCGCCTTGCCGAACTCGGTCTCGACCATTTCCGGCTTGCCGCCGAAGGCGCCGTCGACGATCGGATCGAGCTTCATCTCCGAGGCGTCGGCGACCACGGCCATCACGTGGTCGAGCGTCACCTCGCCTTCGCCGTGGGCGAACAGGGTCAGCTTGCGCAGCTCGTTGCGGGAGGCCTGGCGGTCGCCGCCGAGCAGCGCCATCAGATAGGCGCGGGCCTCCGGAGAGATGCGCAGCGAGGCCAAGCGCAATTCGTCGTCGATCAGCTTGGCGAGATCGCGCTCGGTGTCCGGGTAGCAGCCGATCGCCACCGCCGTTCTGGCCTTCTCGCAAATCTTGCGCAGTGGCGAATCGGGGCGGATGTCGCCGGCCTCGATCACGACGCGGCAGTCCCGCACGTTCATCTCGCTGAGCGTCTCGACGCCGCTGGCGAAATTGCGCGAGCCGGCGCGCACCCGGATGGCCCGGCGGCCGCCGAACAGCGGCACGGTCATGGCTTCGTCGACGAGGCGCGACGGCTCCGCGGAGAGCTCGTCACCGTCGAGCCTGACCACGGAGAAGGGATCATCGGGGTTGTCGACGGCCGAAGCGATGAGGGCCTCGGCGCGCTCGCGAACCAGGCCGGTATCCGGACCGTACAACAGGATCAGCGGACGAGCGGCGTCCGGTTTGGCCAGGAAGGCATCGATGTCTCGTCCGCGCAGCGCGACCACGGCGATGTCAGCCGTGCGTCAGGTGCCCGCGGTGAAATAGGCCGCGAGCCGCGTTTTGATCTTCTCGGCGACCTCCTCGGAGGCGCGATCCTCGGCGTCACGGAAGGCCCGCTGCCGGGCGAAACGCTGGTACGAGCCGGGGATGTCATAGGAGGTGCGTGCGAAGGTCGTTCCGGTCATGACCGATTTGTTGGTCGCCAGCTCGACCAGATTGTACTGCACGTCGAGGCCGACATTCTCGGTGGTCGGCAGGCCGGTGGTCTGCGAGACGATCAGCGAGGACCGGCTGGTCTGCAATCGCAGGACCAGCTTGTGGGTCGGCGCCGTGCCGGTTGCGGTGCCGTACAGCTTGAAGGCGAGCGCGTTGCGGATGCCGACGCCGATGCGCGCCTCGGGCGAGGCGTTCGGCTTGTCGACCGGCGGCAGCTCGATGCCCATCAGCTTTTCGCGCAGGCCGGGCGTGCCGTCGGTATGCTCTGCATACATCGGCTGGAAGCAGCCTGCCGTCAGCGCGGCCAAAGCGGCCACGGCAACAAGCCGAGCAGCGATCCGAAACCTAGCCGACGACATTCACGATCCTCTTGGGAACAATGATCACCTTGCGGACGGGTTTGCCATCCAGCGCCAGTTTTACTGCATCGAGGGCCAAAACGGCAGCCTCAATTTCCGGATTCTGCGCGTTGCTGGCGACTGTGACTTCTCCGCGCTTCTTGCCGTTGACCTGGACGACCAGGGTCATGCTGTCCTCAACCAGCAAATCTCGTTCGATTTGCGGCCAGGAGGCCTCCGAGATCAGCCCGGTCTGACCCAGCACCTGCCAGCATTCTTCGGCCAGATGCGGCATCATCGGCGAGAACAGCTGCACCAGGATCCCGGCGGCCTCGCGAATCGCCCAGGCCAGGTCGGCCGCCGGCTTGGCCGGCCGCGCCAGGACGTCGGCCAGCGCATTGGCGAACTCGCGGATATGCGCCAGGCAGACGTTGAAGTGCAGCCGCTCGATGCCGCCGGTCACCTTGTCCAGGGCGCCGTGGGCAGCCTTGCGCAGCGCCAGCGCGTCGGGGCCGAACGCGGCCGGGCGGGAGGAGGGCGCCTCGGCCGCTGCCGCGACCGATTCGTTGACCAGCCGCCACAGCCGCTGGACGAAGCGCGCCGCGCCCTGCACCCGCTCGTCGCTCCAGATCACGTCGCGGTCCGGCGGCGAGTCCGACAGCATGAACCAGCGCGCGACGTCGGCGCCGTAGCTCTCGATGATGTCGTCGGGGTCGACGGTGTTCTTCTTCGACTTCGACATCTTCTCGATCGGGCCGATCGTGATGTCCTCGCCGGTGGCGGCCAGCACGGCGCGGCGGCCGTTGCCGCCGATCTCGATCTTGACCTCCGCCGGGTTGACGTAGGTGCCGTCGGCCTTCTGATAGGTCTCGTGGACCACCATGCCCTGTGTGAACATGCCGGCGAACGGCTCGTCCATCGCGACGTGGCCGGTGGCCTTCATCGCGCGGGTGAAGAACCGGCTGTAGAGCAGATGCAGAATCGCGTGCTCGACGCCGCCGATATACTGGTCGACCGGCATCATCCGGTTGGCCACGGCCGGCGTCGTCGGCGCGGTCTCGTTCCATGGATCGGTGAAGCGCGCGAAGTACCAGGACGAATCCACGAAGGTGTCCATGGTGTCGGTCTCACGCTGCGCCTTGCCCCCGCATGCGGGGCAGGTGACGTGCTTCCAGGTCGGATGGTGGTCGAGCGCATTGCCCGGCTTGTCGAAGGTGACGTCGTCCGGCAGCACCACGGGCAGGTCCTTGGCCGGCACCGGCACGACATCGCAGGTCGGGCAGTGGATCACCGGGATCGGGCAGCCCCAATAGCGCTGGCGCGAGATGCCCCAATCGCGCAGCCGGAAATTGACCTGGCGCTCGCCGACGGCGGCGCCAGCGCGCTGCTCGGTCTCCAGCCGCTTGGCGACCTCGTCCTTGGCCTGCGCGATCGTCATGCCGTCGAGGAAGCGCGAATTGATCAGGCGGCCGTCGCCGTCGAACGCGGTGTCGGTGATGACGAAGCTCGCCGGGTCTTGACCCTCGGGGCAGACCACCGGCGTGTTGCCGAGATTGTATTTGTTGACGAAGTCGAGGTCGCGCTGGTCATGCGCCGGGCAGCCGAAGATGGCGCCGGTGCCGTACTCCATCAGCACGAAGTTCGCGACATAGACCGGCAAGGTCCAGCTCGGATCGAACGGATGCACGGCGCGGATGCCGGTGTCGAAGCCCTGCTTCTCCGCGGTGTCGATCGCCTCCTGCGCGGTGCCGATCCGCTTGATCTCGGCGACGAACGCGGCGAGCTCCGGGTTCTTGGCGGCCGCGGCTTGCGCCAGCGGATGGTCCGCCGAGATCGCCATGAACTTGGCGCCGAACAGCGTGTCCGGCCGCGTCGTGAAGATCTTCAATTCGGTCTCGCCCGCCGGCGTCGTCTTGGGATCCAGCGCGAAGCGGATCAGCAGGCCTTCGGAGCGGCCGATCCAGTTGCGCTGCATCAGCCGCACCTTGTCGGGCCAGCGGTCGAGACCATCGAGCGCGTCCAGCAGCTCCTGCGAGTACTTCGTGATCTTGAACACCCATTGGTTCATCTCACGCTGTTCGACCACCGCACCGGAGCGCCAGCCGCGACCGTCGATGACCTGCTCGTTGGCGAGCACGGTCATGTCGACCGGATCCCAGTTCACCTTGCGCTTCTCGCGCTCGACCAGCCCCGCTTGCATGAAGTCGAGGAACATCTTCTGCTGGTGCTTGTAGTAGGATGGATCGCAGGTCGCGAACTCGCGCGCCCAGTCGAGCGACAGGCCGATCGAGCGCAGCTGCTTCTTCATCGCCGCGATATTGTCGTAGGTCCACGCCTTGGGCGCCACCTTGCGCTCGATCGCGGCGTTCTCGGCCGGCAGGCCGAACGCGTCCCAGCCCATCGGGTGCAGCACGTTGAAGCCCTTGGCACGCATGAAGCGCGCCAGCACGTCGCCCAGCGTATAATTACGGACATGCCCGATATGGATGCGTCCCGACGGATAGGGAAACATCTCGAGCACGTAGTATTTCGGACGCGGATCGTCGTTCCTGGTGGCGAAGATCGCCTTTTCGTCCCACTGGCGCTGCCAGCGCGGCTCGGCTTCACGGGCGTTGTAGCGTTCGGATGTCATGGAATCGCTTGTAATTTTCGAGGATTCGCGTCGTTTGAAGACGGCGGACTAGGCCACAAAAGCGGCAGCCCGGTCAATGGGGCGACAGATGATGATACCATTTTGGGCATCCGCTAAGCGACGGTAATCGTGAGTTTTTTTGCAGCCTCTGCCGGCAGTGTCGAAGGTTCGATTGAGGCACGGTTAAGACTTGAATGGGAGACTGAGTGCATACATCCAGGCATCAGCCCGCATCTGGGATCACTCCACATCGTGTCCGGCGCTACGTTCGACGAGCTTGACTTCGAGTACGCGACGACGGTCGCGGAAAAGGCCATGAAATCCATGGCTCAACAGCGCGTGCCACCGACGCCTAACAACTTCCATCTGTGGTTCAAGTACTCACTGGGCTCGGCGTCGGATCTCAAGCGCGCCGTCGACATCCTGGTCAGCAACAAGCGCAAGTTCGACAAGACCACCAACCAGGCGCTGTTCGACACGTACATCGGCCAGCAGGGTACGGAAGCGGCTGTCGTCCACAAAGTCTCGCAGCAGTTGCATGGCGTGATGGACTCCGCCAAGCAGTATCTGACGGCCGCGATCGCCGACAACCGCACACACATGGCGGCGATCGATGGCGTCGCCGAACGCAGCGAGCAGGGCGTCGATCCGAAGATCCTGATCGAGAACCTGGTCAGCGAGCTCGCCCAGGCGACCGCGCGTGCGGCGAAACTCGAAGCGAGCTTTGCCGAGAAGTCACGCGAGCTCGACACCATCCGAGACTCGCTCAACAAGTCGGAGCAGCGCGCACGCACGGACACGCTGACCGGATTGCCGAACCGGCGCGCGCTCGAAGAGTTCTTCCGCCATGCGCAGGTCGAGGCGATGGAGCGCGACGAACCGCTCAGCGTCCTCCTGATCGACGTCGACCACTTCAAGAAGTTCAACGACAATTACGGCCATGGCGTCGGCGATCAGGTGCTGCGCCTTGTCGCCAAGGCATTGCGCGAGCGCGTTCGCGACAAGGATCTTCCCGCACGCTACGGCGGCGAGGAACTGATCGCGGTGCTTCCGCAGACCGACCTCGAAGGTTGCACCGTCATCGCCGAACGCATCCGGCGCACCATCGCCGATTGTCAGTTCACGCGGCGCTCGACCGGCGAGGTGTTGCCGCAGATCACGGTGTCAATCGGCGTCGGCCAGTTCCAGTTCGGCGAATCGATGGCTGATCTGATCGACCGTTGCGACCGCTCGTTGTATCTCGCCAAGAAGCTCGGCCGCAACCGCGTGGTCAGCGAGCTCGAGCTCGACCAGAAGCTCGCGGTCGGCTGATCGCAGGCCGCCGCCGCAGCCCTATCCTGCGCGTGCCACGCCGCTCCTGTCATCCGCGACATCCGCGAAGCCATGCGCGATGACCGTGTTGCGGCCGCGATGCTTGGCCGCATAGAGCGCGGCATCGGCGGCTTCGATCAGGTCGGAGGGCGTCAGCGACTCGTTCGGCCGGGTCGAGGCGACACCGACGCTCACGGTGACGCACCGATGCGCCGACGTCGCGTGCGGCAGCTCGAGCTCGAGAACCGTGGCGCGTACCTGCTCGCCGACCGCGAGCGCCTCTCTGGCGCCCATGCCCGGCAACAACAGGCAGAACTCCTCACCGCCATAGCGGCCGGCGAAAGCCGTCATTGCGCCGGCGATCTGCGACAGCGTCTCGCCGAGACGTGACAGGCAGGCGTCACCCTCAGGGTGCCCATACGTGTCGTTGTAGAGCTTGAAGTGGTCGACGTCGATCATCAGCAGCGACAGCTCGGTGCCGGCCTGCTGCGCGCGGCTCCATTCGACGTCGATGCGGTTCTGGAAGCCGCGGCGGTTGGCGAGGCCCGAGAGCATGTCGATCGACGCCATCACCGTCAGCCGGTCATTGGCGGCGACCAGCTCGCGCTCGCGCTGGCCGAGCTTGGCGGCCATCGCATTGAAGGACTTTGCCAGCGGAACGAACTCCGACGGCAGATGCTTGGTGGTGACGCGCGCCGACCAGTGGCCGTGGCCGAAGCGCTTGGCGGTCGCCGCGAGCATGCTGACGGGCTTCACGATCAGCTTCTCGGCGGCGATCAGCGCGCCGAGCAGCACGATCAGGCAGACGAGGCCAGCCTGCAGATAGGCGTTGCGGATCTCGCGGTCGATGGCGGCGGTGACGCGGGTCTCATCGATGCTGACGATCAGCCGCGATCCGGTGTCGGCGATCCGAGTGAAGGTGATCGCGCGCTTGGAGCCATCCGCCGCCGTGAAACTCATCGTCTCGCTCGGCTTCCCCGAACTCAGGGCGGTCTCGGCAACGGCCGACAACAACGGCACGCTGTCGAGCGGCCGGCCGATCAGCTCGTTGCGGTCGGCGGGCGCCGCCAGCACGGTTCCTTCGCTGTCGACCAGCACCGCCGTGATGCCGGGGCGGCCGCCAAGATTGTTCATGATCTTGGACATCCATTCCAGGTTCACGCTCGCCAGCATCACCGCGTCCGGCTCGCCGGTGATCGCGCCGACCGGATAGGCGGCCATGACGATCGGCACGTGCGACGGCTTCGACAGCAGGTAGTCGCTGAACACGAAATCACGTGATTCCTGGGCGCCACGGAAATACGGCCGGTCGCTGAAATCGAGCCCGACATATTGGTTGTTGGTCGAGCACTGGATGCGGCCGTCGCGGCCGGCGATCATCAGGGTGCGGATCCACGGCAGGGTCGCCGGCAGGCTGGCGCGCATCATGTCGCAGCTGCGGCTCACGCCGGTGCTCGACGCCCGGACATAGGCCGTCGACTTCAGCACCGTCTCCACCGACATGATGACCTCGCGCTGCATGTCGGCGCTTTGCCGGGCGAGGCCGGAGAATTCCTCCGATGCGAGTGCGATCTGCCTTGTCCTGGCGCTTTCCAGCGAGCGCGCGCGTTCCAGCATCAGCGGCGCGACCAGGATCAGGGCGAGCAGCGCCAGCCGGGCGCGGATCCCCATCAGCCGGTTCAGCTTCACTCTATTGCGATTGAACCGGATGCTTGGCATTTCTTCCCCCTACCCCCGGCCGTGAAGGGTAAGGAGAAGGGCTCAAGAACCCTTTCTCGAACTCCGTAAAATTGCAGCCAAACCCGTAAATCTACCGACGGACGCCATCGTGCCTGATGAATCGAACGCCTCAACCTCGTCCTCGCCGTCCGCGCTCGCCGCCGTCGAGCAGGAGATTCTGCGCGCCTGCCGCGACGCCAAACGTGATCGCGGCTCGGTCACGCTGATCGCTGTGTCGAAGACCTTCGATGCCGACGCGATCGAGCCGGTGATCGCGGCCGGACAGCGCGTGTTCGGTGAAAATCGCGTTCAGGAAGCCAAAGCCAAGTGGCCGCCGCTGATGGCCGCGCATCCGGGGCTCGCACTGCACCTGATCGGGCCGCTGCAATCCAACAAGGCCAAGGAGGCGGTCGCGCTGTTCGACGCCATCCATTCGGTGGACCGGCCAAGTCTGTGCGTGGCGCTTGCCAAGGAGATTTCCGTCCAGGGCCGGCATCCGCAGCTGTTCGTCCAGATCAATACCGGCGAGGAGCCGCAGAAGGCGGGCATCGCGCCCGGCGACGCCGACGCCTTCATCGCCGCCTGCCGCACGGATTACGGGCTCGCGATTTCAGGGCTGATGTGCATTCCGCCGGTCGACGAAGCACCGGGGCCGCATTTCGCGCTGACTGCCAAGATCGCCGCCCGCAACGGCCTCGCGCATCTGTCGATGGGCATGAGCGCCGATTTCGCCACCGCCATCCAGTTCGGCGCCACGCATGTCCGGGTCGGCTCGGCGATCTTCGGGCATCGCTGAAGGAGGGGCGCGGTCGCGGCCGGTCCCTACTCGAACCGCACCGATACCTGCCCCAGATCGCCGAAATCGGCCTCCATGTGGTCCCCGCTGCCGATCGGCAGCGGCGGATGACAGGTGCCGGTCGTGACCACCTGCCCTGCCCGCGCGGGCACGCCGAGCGCGCTGAGCTCGTTGACCAGCCAGGCCAGCGCTATCAGCGGATCACCGAGCACGTTGCGGCCGTGGCCGATGAAGGTCTCGCCACGCAGCGCGATGCGCGGCCGCTCCGCGATCAGGTCGCGGCTGCGCCAGTCGGCGGTGCTGGCCTCGCCCAGCACGAACAGATGCGCGCAGGCATTGTCGGCGATCAGTTGCGCCTCGCCGGCGCTGACGAAGTCGGCGAACCGCGAATCGGGAATTTCGATCGCGGGGTGCAGCGTGTCGACCGCGGCCAGCACCTCCGCGACATCATAAGGTGTCGGTCTGGGCGGCAGATCGCGTCCGAGGCGGAACGCGAACTCCGGCTCGGCGACCCGCATCGCGTTGCCGGCCATCGACGCGGTGCCGCCGACCGGCAGCACCGTTTCGGCCAGGATCCGCCCGGCCATCGGACCGGCGACATTGATATGGCGCTGGCCGGCCTCGCTGGTCGCCGCAATCTTCCAGCCAAATAATGGCTTGGGCGAGTGGCGCTCGAGCTCGGCCTGGATGGCATAGCCTTCGGCGCGGTCTCTCGGACGCAGCTCCGGCGGCAGCTCTGCCAGCTTGCTGCCTTCGCTCCAATGCTGGCGCAGGATGCCCGCGGCGCTGGCTGGCTGATCCGGTGCGCGCATGACGTCCTCCCCCAACTCGCTTCTCATTCGATGACGATTCTGGTGCGCGGACCGATTCTTTGCAACAGACGCAGCATCGCCGGCCGGGTCATGGCCACGCAGCCTGCGGTCGGGCCGAAATTCGGCCGCGCTAGATGCAGGAACACGGCGCTGCCGCGGCTGGCGATCCGCGGCCGCGTGTTGTGGTCGATCTCGATGATGAAATCGTACAGATGGTCCTGGCGCGCCAGCCGGTCTCCGGGATGGTCGCCGTGCAGCCGGATCGCCTGGTTGTAATGCCGGTCGGCCGGGTCCTCGCACCACGCATCCTCCGGGCCAATCGGCCGGACCGGCAGAAAGGTGCGCGGACGCGAATGACGATCGGCCCGCCACCACAGCCGCCGGGGCCGGAAGGTCCCCCGGGGGGTGCCACCATCGCCCTCGCGCTTGTTGGCCAGGACGCCGCCGCGGCCGAGCGCCACCGGGATGACATGGCCCCAGACATGGAGCCAGCCGCGCTGCCGCGACCCGGCTTTGGTGCGAATCGAGATCCGCGATGCTGGCATGCCAGGCTTCACCTTCGCTAACGACATGAAACAACGTGCCTTTTCATTGCCATGGATTGCCCGGTAATTGCCTTAATGTCGGCAAATGGTCCGCCGCGAGGGTCGAACAGGACAATCATCTCAATCCCTGCTCAATTCTGGAGTAGAGTCCCGGGCGCTTGTGAATCGGTAACAGCCCCCTACTTCAAGACGGAACAGGGCTGATGAGCCTGTTTGCCCACCGTTGACGGCGCCACCCATCCGATCCCGCCGGCGCCACCTAGAGGATTGTACAATGGCCAATGCCCGCAAGATCCTGATCGTGGATGACGACACCGATCTGCGCGATGCCCTGATGGAGCAGCTCTCGCTGCATGACGAGTTCGAAGCCCAGGCCGTCGATACCGGCGCCAAAGGCGCCACCGCCGCAAAGGCCAATTCACCCGACCTGGTTCTGATGGACGTCGGCCTGCCCGACACCGATGGCCGCGAAGTGGTGCGGTCCCTGCGCAAGGGCGGCTTCAAGGCGCCGATCATCATGCTGACCGGGCACGATACCGATTCGGACACGATTCTCGGGCTCGAATCCGGCGCCAACGACTATGTCGCCAAGCCCTTCCGCTTCGCCGTGCTGCTGGCACGCATCCGGGCCCAGCTTCGCCAGCACGAGGCCAGCGAGGACGCGGTGTTCTCGGTCGGCCCCTACAGCTTCCGGCCGGGCTCGAAGATGCTGACCGGCGCCAACGCCCGCAAGGTCCGCCTGACGGAGAAGGAAACGGCGATCCTGCGCTTCCTGTACCGCGCCGGCCAGCAGCCGGTGTCGCGCGAGACGCTGTTGCAGGAGGTCTGGGGCTACAATTCCGGCGTCACCACCCACACGCTGGAAACGCACATTTACCGTCTGCGGCAGAAGATCGAGAAAGATGCCGCGAATCCGGAGATTCTGGTGACGGAGGCCGGTGGCTACAAGTTGGTACCGTGATAGGTTCGGGGATGGCGGTTTCGCCATTTATGATATTGGTTCCATTCAGCCTTCCCCGGGCCCTTGATGTCGATCGAAGACGATATTGCGCTATTGGAGCGGGTCCCAACATTGCGCCTGCTGGGAAGCGACTCGCTGCGCATGATCGCCATCGGCTCCGAGCAGCGTAACATCCAGAGCGGAGAGACCCTGTTCCGCGAGGGGGACACCGCCGATTGCGGCTATGTCGTGCAGCGCGGGTCGTTGCGCATCAGCGACGAGGTCGGTGCCGAGATCGTCGCCACGCCGACCATGCTGATCGGCGAGCTGGCGCTGCTGGTCGAGATGCGGCGCCCGGCGACCGCGACGGCCCTGGAATATTCGACCGTGGTGCGGATCTCGCGCAGCCTGTTTCAGCGTGTGCTGGAAAGCGACGCCAAGGCGGCGCGCCGGCTGCGCGACGAGTTCGCCCACCGCGCCAGCCGAATCGCCAACGACATCATGGCGGCCGGGGCCAAGCTGACTTCGTGACCGCGCGGGTCCGCTACGACACGTCCAGAGTCACCGTGACCGGCACGTGATCCGACGGCCGCTCCCAGCTGCGGGCGTCGCGCAGGATCCTGAAATCGCTGACCCGGTCCTTCAGTGCGCGTGACACCCAGATGTGGTCGAGCCTTCGGCCGCGATCGCCGACGGTCCAGTCGGCCGCGCGGTAGCTCCACCAGGTGTAGACCTTCTCCGACATCGGGATGCGCTCGCGAGCGACATCGACCCATTCGCCATGGGTCTGCGCCGCCAACAGCTTTTCACATTCGATCGGCGTGTGCGACACCACCTTCAGGAGCTGCTTGTGCGACCAGACATCGTGCTCATGCGGCGCGACGTTGAGATCGCCGACCAGGATATGCCGGTCGTCGCCGCGTGGATGCAGCGGCTCGCACGCCTTCATTTCGTCGAGGAATTGCAGCTTGTGCTCGAATTTCGGATTGAGCGCGGGGTCGGGAATGTCGCCGCCTGCGGGCACATAGAAATTGTGCAGCACCAGCGGCTGCGCGAGCTGCGCCTTTTCGCCGAACGCCACCGTGATGTGGCGCGAATCCACCTTGTCGCAGAAGGTGCGGACGTTGGTCTCCTCGAACGGCCATTTCGAGATCACGGCGACGCCGTGATAGCCCTTCTGCCCGTTCAGCGCGACGTGCTCATAGCCGAGCCTCTTGAAGCGCTTCAGCGGAAAGGCGTCGTCGATGCACTTGGTCTCCTGCAGGCACAGCACATCGGGCCTGACCTGCTTGATGAGCTTGGCGACGAGGTCGATGCGCAGGCGCACCGAGTTGATGTTCCAGGTGGTCAGGACGAGACGCATGAGACCCGCGTCATACCATGAATTGCGGCGATGTCAGCGATTCCGCATCGCCTCGGACGCATCGGACTGACCGCGTTGGTTGGCCTTATCCCCAGCCATGTGGGACGGCGCCTGATCAGCGCCGTTTGCTCTCGATGACGTCCCATACGCGGGCGGCGATGTCGGGTCCGCCGAGCCGCGAGATCGCGCGGATGCCGGTCGGCGACGTCACGTTGATCTCGGTGAGGTTGCCGTCGATCACGTCGATGCCGACCAGCAGCAGGCCGCGCGCGCGCAATTCCGGACCGAGCGTGTCGCAGATCTCGCGCTCGCGTGCGCTGAGATCGGTGGCCTGCGCGGCGCCGCCGCGCACCATGTTGGAGCGCAGATCGTCTGCTGCCGGCACGCGGTTGACGGCGCCGGCGAACTCGCCGTCGACCAGGATGATGCGCTTGTCGCCGTGCTTCACCTCGGGGAGGAAGCGCTGGATCACCCAGGGCTCCTTGAACGTCACCGAGAACATGTCGAACAGCGAGCCGAAATTCATATCCTGCGGCATCACCCGAAACACCGCCGCGCCACCATGGCCATGCAGCGGCTTCATCACGACAGCGCCGTGCTGATCGCGGAAGGCGTTGATCTCGTCGAGATCGCGCGAGATCAAGGTCGGCGGCATCAGTTGCGGGAAGTTCATCACGAACAGCTTTTCCGGCGCGTTGCGGACGCTTGCGGGATCATTGACCACCAGCGTCTTCGGATGGATGCGCTCGAGGAAATGCGTCGAGGTGATGTAGGCGAGATCGAACGGCGGATCCTGCCGCAGCAGCACGACATCAAAGGATGTCAGCGCGGTCGGTTTCGGTTCGCCGAGCGTGAAATGGTCGCCGACCTGGTCGCGCACCGTCAGCGCCTGCACCGGCGCATAGAGCTCGCCGCCGCGCAGCGACAGCTTGTCGGGCGTATAGTAACACAGGCCATGGCCGCGCCGCTGCGCTTCGAGCAGCATCGCGAAGGTCGAGTCGCCGCGGATGTTGATGCGCGCGATCGGGTCCATCTGGACGGCGACGTTCAGTTTCATGGGCAGGTCCCTGCTCTCTGCAATCAGTTCATGTCAGGTGCTGGCGTCGAACGCCGCTACCAGATGGCGCGGCAGGCTGCGCGGCGCAACCAGAATCGCGTCGAAGCGCAGCTCCAATTCGGCATGGTCGGGATGCGCCATCAACCAGGCCTGCGCGGCATCGATGATGCGCTGCTGCTGGCGCGGCGTCACCGCATAGGCGGCATCGTCGAGCGAGGCACGCGCCTTGACCTCGACGAAGGCAACCAGGCCGCGCCTGCGCGCGATGATGTCGATCTCGCCTTGGGGCGTGCGGAAGCGTTTGGCGAGGATGCGATAGCCCTTGGCGATCAGCAGCGCTGCGGCGCGGGCTTCCGCCGATAATCCGGTGCGGAAGGCGGCGACGCGTTCGGGTGCCGCCGTCTTCGCCGGCTTGTCAGGGGAGACGCGCTCAGTCTTCGCCATCGGCCGACCCTGACCGCGCGTCCTTCACCAGCTCGAGCGCGCGCGCATAGACTTCGCGGCGCGGCCGGCCGGACAGCTCGACGGCATGCATCACGGCATCCTTGACGCTCGATCGCTGCAGCAGATCCTTCAACACGGCGTCGAGCGCATCCGGCGTCAGCACCCCGGCGCCGCGCGGCGGCGGACCGATCACCAGCACGAACTCGCCGCGCGTTTCGAGATCGCCGGCCTCCGCAGCGAGATCGCCGATGGCGCCGCGCAGCACCTCCTCGTGCAGCTTGGTGAGCTCGCGGCAGATCGCGGCCTGACGTCCCGCCATGGCATCGGCGAGGTCGGCCAGCGTCTCCTGCACCCGGTTGCCGGCTTCGAACAGCACCAGCGTCGCGTCGATCCGCGCGAGCTCGGACAGCCGCGTACGCCGCGCCTGCTGCCTGGCCGGCAGGAACCCCTCGAAGAAGAAGCGGTCGGTCGGAAGCGCGGCCACGCTGAGCGCCGCGAGCACGGCGGAAGGTCCCGGCAGCGCGGTGACAACATGCCCGGCCTCACACGCCTCGCGCACCAGCTTGTAGCCGGGATCGGAGATCAGCGGCGTGCCGGCGTCGGACACCAGCGCGATGGCCGCGCCTTCGGCGAGGCGCTGCAGGATCCTGGGTCTGACGGCTTCGGCATTGTGCTCATGATAGGCTGCGAGTTCCGCGCTGAGGCCGTAGCGCTCGGTCAGGCGCCGGGTGATTCGCGTGTCCTCGCACAAGATGAGGTCGGCGCCGGCCAGGGTTTCCAGCGCGCGCAGCGTGATGTCGCCGAGATTGCCGATCGGGGTCGCCACCAGATGCAATCCAGGCCGCGCCTTGGGCGCCGCAACGATCTGCCCCGCCACCAGATAGGTCGACGTGGTGGAAGATTTGCCGTCATCCGGCGACGTCTTGGGGATTGCCTTCGCGCCCATCGAGGTAATTTAAAGGGCCTGCCGCGGGATTGCCACAGGGGAACAGCCGCGCAGCGATTTTGAAGTGCCGATCGGCACGGGGGGGCCGTTCATCGCAGCTTCAAGTTCGAAGCTGCACCTCGATGAGGGTGTGTACGAGCAGGGGATAGGCCGTGCAAAACGTCGAATTGATCGGCTGTGTGGCGCTGACAGCCTTTTGTTTTGCTTAACTATTCGTCGACAATATGAGTGAATCTGCACGGCCTGCGGGACGTGCGTTTGGGGAACTTCTGGCCGGACTCGGCCGAACGAAGAGATGCCATGGTGGGCCCGCGTCATCCCAACTCTCTCGGTCCGGGACCCCATGGGGTCGCCCGGCGAACGGCGCTGGGCCTGATCGTCGGCGCGCCGCTGCTGTCGGCGTGCTCCAACGTCCAGCAGGGCTTCAATCCGTTCGAGCAGCCGACCGCGCCGGCGGGACCGCCGCAGCAACCGGCGGTGGCCGGCAACGGCCAGGTCAAGGTCGGGCTGATTCTGCCGCTGTCGGCGTCGGGCAATGCCGGCGTCGCCGCGCAATCGATGAAGAACGCCGCCGAGATGGCGCTGGCCGAGTTTCAGAACCCCAACATCCAGCTCCTGATCAAGGACGACGCCGGCAGCCCGCAAGGGGCGCAGCAGGGCGCGCAGCAGGCCTGCGACGAAGGCGCCGAGATCATTCTCGGCCCCCTGTTCGCGGGCTCAGTGCCGGCGACGGCTCAGGTGGCGCGCGCGCGCAACATCTCGGTCATCGCCTTTTCGACCGATTCGAGTGTGGCGGGGCGCGGCGTCTATCTGCTCAGCTTCCTGCCGGAGTCCGATGCCAGCCGCATCGTCGAATATTCCGCCAGCGTCGGCAAACGCTCGTTCGCGGCGCTGCTGCCCGACAATGCCTACGGCACCGTCGTCGAGGGGGCGTTCAAGACCGCGGTCAGCCGCCGCGGCGGACGCATCGTGGCATTCGAGAAATATTCCGGCGACCGCAACGGGCCTGCGCGCACGGTGGCGCAGGCGCTCGGCGGCGCCGATGCGCTGCTGCTGGCCGATGACGGCGAATCGGTCGCGGCGACGGCCGATGCGCTGACCGCTGCCGGCGCCAATCTGCGCAACATCCAGTTGCTCGGCACAGGGCTGTGGGACAATCCGCGCGTCTATGCCAGCGCCAGCCTGCAGGGCGGCCTCTATGCCGCGCCGGATCCCTCCGGCTTCCGCGCCTTTGCCGGCCGCTACCGGACGCGATTCGGCGGCGATCCCGTACGTACGGCGACCCTCGCCTATGATGCGGTGGCGCTCGTGGCCGCGTTGGCGCGCACCCAGGGCAACCAGCGTTTCGCGCCCGATGTCCTGACCAATGCATCCGGCTTCGCCGGCATCGACGGGCTGTTCCGGTTCCGCAGCGACGGCACCAATGAGCGCGGGCTTGCGGTGATGCGCGTCGGTTCGGGTGGCGGACAGGCGGTCGCCGGCGCGCCGAAGAGTTTCAGCGCGACGTGAGTCGCAGCACTTCTCAGGCGGCGAGGTCGGCGACGACCGCGTCGAGCACCGGAAAGCCGTCCTGGGTCACGCGCAGCCGCCCGTCCGGATCGACCGCGATCGCGCCCTCCTCGCGCAGCAGCGCGATGCGGCGCGGATCGAGCGTGCGGCCGGAGATCCTTGCGTAGCGCTGCGGGTCGATGCCCTCGGCCAGTCGCAGCCCCATCAGCAGGAATTCGTCGGCGCGCTCCTCGCGGTTGAGCTCGTCGTCGGTCATCACACCATGACCGTTGGACTCGACCCGCATCAGCCAGGCCTCCGGCCGCTTGTCGGTCGCGGTCGCGTGCCTGATGCCGCCGATGTCGAGGCGGCCATGGGCGCCCGGGCCGATGCCGGCATATTCGTGGCCGCGCCAGTAGACGAGGTTGTGCCGGCACTCCGCGCCGGGCCGGGCGTGATTGGAAATCTCATAGGCCGGCAGTCCGTGACGGCCACAGATCTCCTGCGTGACGTCGTACAAGGTGCGCGCCAGGCCTTCGTCCGGCGTCTTCAGCTTGCCCGCGGCGTGCAGGCCGAAGAACGGCGTGCCTTCCTCGATGGTCAGTTGATACAGCGACAAATGCTCAGCCGCCTCGCCGATCGCCCGCGTCAGCTCCTCGGTCCACATCGCCGGCGTCTGGTCGGGCCGCGCGTAGATCAGATCGAACGAATAGCGCTCGAATGCATGGCGCGCGATCGCGACCGCCTTCATCGCCTCCTCGGCGGTGTGCAGGCGGCCGAGCATCTTGAGCGACGCATCGTCCATCGCCTGGACGCCGAGCGAGACCCGGTTGACGCCGGCGGCGCGATAGCCGGCAAAGCGGGTCGCCTCGACGCTGGTCGGGTTGGCTTCGAGCGACACCTCGACATCGCCAGCGACGTGCCAGTGCCGGCCGATCGCGTCGAGAATGGCGCCGACCGTCTGCGGCTGCATCAGCGACGGGGTGCCGCCGCCGAGAAAGATCGACGTGACGGTGCGCGGCCCAATGCGGGCGGCCGTGGTCGCGATCTCCTGCGCAAAGGCGCGGGCGAAGCGGTCCTGATCGATGGCGGCATGCCGGACGTGGCTGTTGAAGTCGCAATACGGACATTTCGACAGGCAGAACGGCCAGTGCACATAGACGCCGAACGCTTCGCTGTCAGCGCTGCTCAAGACAGATCTCCGCGAGTTTCACGAAGGCGCGCGCCCGGTGCGACAGGCCGAGCCCGAGCGGCGGCAGGCCATGTTTCTCGATGCTGGTCATCTCGCCGAAGGTCCGGTCGTGGCCCTCTGGCAGGAACATCGGGTCGTAGCCGAAGCCCGCCGTGCCACGCGGCGGCCAGACCAGGGTGCCGTCGACCCGCGCCTCGACCTCCTCGACGTGACCGTCCGGCCACGCCACGCACAGCGCCGAGACGAAATGGGCGCTGCGCTTGTCGGCACCAGTCGCGCCCCGCTCCTGCAGGAGGCGCTCGATGCGCGTCATCGCGCCGCCGAAATCCTTGTCCGGTCCGGCCCAGCGCGCCGAATAGATCCCCGGCGCCCCATCGAGCGCATGAACCACGATGCCGGAATCGTCGGCAAAGGCAGGAAGCTGCGCGGCTCTGGCCGCGGCGACCGCCTTGATGCGGGCGTTGGCCTGGAAGGTCTCGCCGGTCTCGTCCGGCTCGTCCAGGCCGAGATCGCCGGCCGACACCGCCTCGACGCCATGGGGGGCGAGCAGCTCGCGCATCTCGGCAAGCTTGCCGGGATTGTGGGTCGCAATGATGATGCGACCGGTGAGCTTGCGGTGCGGGCTGTTCACGCGACCGCCATCTTCTGCAGGTCGACCAGCCGCGCGACGCCCTTGCGGGCGAGCGCCATCAGCGCCAGGAATTCGGCCTCGGTGAACGGCGTCTTCTCCGCCGTGCCCTGCACCTCGATGATGCGGCCGTCGCCGGTCATGACGAAATTGGCGTCGGTCTCGGCCTCGGAGTCCTCGGCGTAGTCGAGATCCAGCACCGGCGTGCCGTTGTAGATGCCGCAGGAGATTGCGGCGACGTTGGCGCGCAGCACCTCGGTCTTGATCATGTTGCGCGATTTCATCCACTTGATGCAGTCGGCCAGCGCCACCCAGGCGCCGGTGATCGACGCCGTGCGCGTGCCGCCATCGGCCTGCAGCACGTCGCAATCGACCGTGATCTGGCGCTCGCCGAGCGCTTCCAGGTCGATCGCGGTGCGCAGCGAGCGGCCGATCAGGCGCTGGATCTCGACGGTGCGGCCGGTCTGCTTGCCTGCGGAGGCCTCGCGCCGGGTCCGTTCCAGCGTGGCGCGCGGCAGCATGCCGTATTCGGCGGTGATCCAGCCGCGTCCCTGGCCCTTGAGCCAGGGCGGCAGCCGGTCCTCGAGCGTGGCGGTGACCAGGACATGGGTGTCGCCGAACTTCACCAAGCAGGAGCCCTCGGCGTATTTGACGACGCCGCGTTCCAGGCTCACGGCCCGCAGTTCATCCGGTGCACGGCGGCTCGGCCGCATGATTCTCTCCGTGAAAGCGCGCGAAAGACCGACTTTGACGGGCCTTGTAGGAGCCGGGACAGGCAGCGGCAAGGGTTTATCATGGCTTCGCCCGCGAGCGCCGACCGGCTTGCCACCGAGCCGCCGCATGGACACATTATAGGCAGCTGGGAGGAGTTCATCTGGTGGCCCACCACGATCCGATCAACCTGATGACACCGCCGGCCGGTCTGGCGCACCTGAACGAGCGCTCGCGCGAGATCTTCCGGCAGATCGTCGAAAGCTATCTGGCGACCGGCGAACCGGTCGGCTCGCGCAACATTTCGCGGCTGATCGCGGTTCCGCTGTCGCCGGCCTCGGTGCGCAACGTCATGGCCGATCTCGAGCAGCTCGGCCTGATCTACGCGCCGCACACCTCGGCCGGCCGGCTGCCGACCGAGGCTGGCCTGCGCTTCTTCGTCGACGCCCTGATGCAGGTCGGCGACATGACGGAGGCCGAGCGGCAGTCGATCCAGAGCCAGCTCGCGGCCGTCGGCCGGGCGCAGTCGGTCGAAGCGGCGCTGGATGAAGCGCTGACCCGGCTGTCGGGTCTGACCCGTGCCGCTGCCGTGGTTCTCACCGCCAAATCCAACACCCGGCTGAAGCACATCGAGTTCGTCAGGCTCGAGCCCGAGCGCGCGCTCGTCGTTCTGGTCGGCGAGGACGGACAGGTCGAGAATCGGGTCCTGACCCTGCCGCCGGGCGTGCCGTCTTCGGCGCTGACCGAGGCGTCCAATTTCCTCAATGCCCGCATCAGAGGACGGACGCTGGCGGAAGCGCGGCTCGAGCTCGAGACCGCGCTGGCGCATGACCGTGCCGAGCTCGATCAGTTGACGCAGAAGGTGATCGCCGCCGGAGTCGCGAGCTGGTCCGGAGGGGACAGCGACGAGCGGCAGCTCATCGTGCGCGGCCACGCCAACCTGCTCGAGGATTTGCATGCGCTCGAAGATCTCGAGCGTGTCCGGCGGCTGTTCGACGATCTCGAGACCAAGCGCGGCGTCGTCGATCTGCTCGGACGGGCGGAGAGCGCGGAAGGTGTCCGCATCTTCATCGGCTCGGAGAACAAGCTGTTCTCGCTGTCGGGCTCGTCGACGATCGTGTCGCCCTATTCCGACGCCACGGGCCGCATCGTCGGCGTGCTCGGCGTCATCGGTCCGACCCGGCTCAACTATGCCCGGGTGATTCCGACGGTCGATTATGCCGCGCGTCTGGTCAGCCGGTTGCTGGGCGGCTGACGCGTGACCTGGTTAACCCGCGGACAGCGCCTTCGGGCGCGATGGTCAGGCTGCGCTTGATTTTCGACGCCCAAAGCACGATATCCCGCCCCATATCCCCAAACCCGTCAGCCGAACTTGCGAGTCTGTCCATGACCGATCCCGACCTGCATAAGAATGATCCGGAAAACCCGGCGCAGGCCAGCGAACCCGTCGTCTCCAAGCCCTACATCATGCCCGATGATCCTGAGGCCGGCTCGGCCGAGGCGCTTGCCAAGGAGGCGGCCGACGCGCGCGACAAGATGCTGCGCACGCTGGCGGAAATGGAGAACCTGCGCAAGCGGACGGCCCGTGAAGTCGCCGATGCGCGCATGTACGGCATCACCGGCTTCGCGCGCGACGTGCTCGACATCGCCGACAATCTGCAGCGCGCGCTCGATGCCGTGCCGGCCGAGACACGCGCCAATGCCGATGCGGGCCTGAAGTCGTTGATCGAGGGCGTTGAGCTCACCGAGCGCTCGCTGCTCAACACGCTGGAGAAGAACGGCGTCAAGAAGTTCGATCCGACGGGACAGAAGTTCGACCCCAACTTCCAGCAGGCGATGTACGAGGTCCCGGATCCGTCGGTGCCGTCCGGTACCGTGGTGCAGGTCGTGCAGGCCGGCTTCATGATCGGCGAGCGCGTGCTGCGTCCCGCGCTGGTCGGCGTGTCCAAGGGTGGCGCGAAGGCGGCGCCGGCGGCGAGCAACGATCAGTCGAACAGCGCCGCCTGACGGCGAGCATAGGCAGGCGTCCTGCTGCCGTCCTGTCGATCGAACGAACAAGCCACGGGCAACGATGCCCGTGGCTTCTTGTTTGTCGGCCAACTTTGTAGTCCGTCTCACGGCGAGCGGCCGACGTGATCACGACGTCCGATGCCGGACTGGTCTCAGCCTCTCGGCTGGATGCCGTCGCGGACGGCGCGGAAGCGCGGGAAGGCCGCCGACCACTGGTCGCGCGGCGCGCTGCCGATGATCCGCAACGTGTTCGGCCCGCCGAAGCGCAGCCACTGCACCACCGTCACCGGCGTATTGTCCTTGCCGCTGGTGGCGTCGATCCGGGTCTCATAGGCCGGCTGGCCGTCGATGCGGATCGGCTCGGACATCGTGATGCGCGCTTCGCGGACGCCCGGAATGGTGGTGGCCGCCTGCTGCGCGACGCGCGCGCGGTCGCCTGCCTCCGGGGCGACGCCGGCCACCAGCCCGATCACCACGAAGGGCGCGGCCTCGAAGCCCTTGTCCTCTTCGCCATCGGCCAGGATCAGGGCGCCCGGCCCGAGCGTGCGGATGGTCTTGAACCCGGAGAGGTCGGTGACCTTGAACGGCATCATCGCGAGCTGCTCGTCGACCGGAACGTCCTTGCGGACGACGGCGGAGGCGAACATCTGGCGCACGGCATCGTCGGTATAGATCCGGCTCGCGGTCTCCGGGATCTGCACGGCCACGTAGCCGGAGAAGCCGTTGCCGGGCAGGATCATCGAGTAGCGCCGCACTGGCGTGGCGCCATCCCGGCCGTTCTCCACCGTGTAGTAGGCGGTGCCGGCAGCGGTCTCGATGCTCTCCGGCTTGACGCTGCCGGTCCCGGCGGGATTGGCGGTAAACGCATTCTTCACCTCGCCATAGGCGGCCGCCGGCAGTTCGGTCAGCAGCACCTTGACGCTCTGGTCCTCGGTTTCGAAGCCGGAGAACGTCTTGGCCTTGGCGAGTCCCACCAGGGGCGCGAGCCCGATGCGGACGCCGGGCGGAAATATGGCGTCGGCGGCCAATGCGGGGTGCAGCAGCGACATCAGCAGGGTGGCCGCGGCGAAAAATCGAACGATCATCATCAACATTGCCTCGTTGACCGAGGCCTCGTGCCGAGGCGGTCGGGATCCTCGCCAGCGTGGTCTTCGGCGGGCACGCTTTTAGCGGCTTTGCGCCCCCCGCAACAGGCCGGGCGCGCGGTTTTGATCGCCTGCGGCGATTGGCGGGACCCCGCGGGGGCCCATTTCGCGGATATTTCGCCTCGAAAGGCGGATTCAGGATGGTCCAGCGCTAGCTGCGTTTCAGGATTTCGACGCCGTCGACGGTCTGTACCAGCACATAGGGCTCGAGCAGAGCCCTGAGTTCGGGGTCGGAACGCGCCCAATCGCCCCAGTCGCTGTTCTGATTGTCGATCAGGACGACGTCGGGCGGCTGTTTCCGGAAGTCGGCGACGATCCCGGCGCGTTCGCGTTCCACGTAGGGCGCGAGCCTCTGCGCCGTCTGTGAATCGATGGTTCCGTCCTGTTGCGAGCGGCGAACGATTTCCCGAACCCAGAACGCCTCCTGGCGCGAGATCCAGGTGCCATCAAGGGTCCGCACCATGGGGTGGCCGATGACCGCAGCCGCGCTGAGCACCAGCATGCTCGGGTGCGGACCGAGCCGCGCCACCTGGGCTTCGATCTGCCGGACGTCGACGCTGCCATTGAACCAGAAGCAGGTCTGCACGAACAGCACGGCGCCGGCGAGAGCGGTGGCGGCACGCGGCCAGCGTCGCGCGTCGCGGCTGCTGTCGATCGCCGACACCGCAAGGCCGGCGGCCAGCAGCGCCAGCGCGACCATGGGGTAGGCGTGATAGCCCCAGCCTTTCTGCTGCGCGACGAACGACACCAGGAAGCCGAGCGATCCGGCCAGCGTGGTGAAGGACGCCGCGTCGCGCTCGTATTGCCGGCGCTGCAGGAGGAGGACGATGATTGCCGCGGCGAGCCACAGGCCCATCGGCAGAGTGACGAGGATGGTCGGTACGGGCGCCTTCAGAAGCAGATAGACGTCGCGGACCAGCGGATAGATGACCGTGAAATATTCGGGAAAGAACAGGTAGATGCACGCCGCGTTGAGCAGCACCAGGGCCGCGGCGATCCAGTTCTCCAGCGCGAACAGCACGCGCCAGTCGCGCGCCTGCGCGGCGGCGGCGAGAATGCAGAAGCCGACGCTGAAGGCGAAATAGGGCTTGAAGCTCATCGTGAGGCCGGCGCTGAGCCCGGCGATGAGGATGGCCGCCGGGGCTACCCGCTCGCCCTCGGCGCGCAGGATATACACCGCGATCGCCGGCAATATCGTGATCAGGGCCAGATGTTCCCGCTGGCCGAAATCATACATCGGCGCGATCAGAAGCAGGGCGGTCGTCCACGCCGCCAGCCGGCCGTCCGCGAGCCGATGGCGCAGGGCCGATGTCCGCAGCACCAGCCACACCAGCGTCAGGGATGCTGCGGTCAGTGCGAAGATCAGGATATTCGTCGCCAGCTCGGGCCTGAGATGGATCGCACGCGCCAGTGCGACCGCCAGAAGATAGACCGATCCCGCCATGGGCGGATTCGTCTCGAGGATGTCGACGTAGAGTCGCTGGCCATCGAGCATGCGCTCGCTGACGAGGAGCCACCAGCTGACGTCGACATTGAGGGGAAGGACGTACCGCAGCCACGCGGCTGCAACCACGATGGCGCAGATCAGCAGTCTCGGGAACGTGGCCTGGCCGGCTTCACGCGCGCGTTGCGGAAAGCCCCAATCGGTGTCGATGACCATGCCTCATTCCCGTCCCAGGAGTGCGGCAGGCTAGGGCCCGTGGGTTAACAACGCATTTCGGTCATTGGGGCAGATCAGCGGTACCGGGTCTGTCGCACTTGCCGGCGATCGCACACCCCGCATTTCGCACCAGCCGTTCGATGTGCCGACAGGTGGACCCGCGGAGTCGCCTCCGGTCCGAGCCGCCGTTCCGCGTCGCCGCCGGGCCCGATGGGCCGCTCTGATGTCTCCATGATGACCTTGGGCGGCGGCCGTGATTTTCGTGGGGTCGAACCCCTGGTCCGGTCCTTGCGGGCCACTCCCCCCCTCCTATATGACGCTCATCGTCGCAATATCGCGAGCATTTGATCTGAGGGGGTTTTGGATGGGGGCGCCGTCAGGGCCCCACCCAACCTGCCGCAAAAAGAAGGATATGAGACCATGGGAAAGGTCATCGGGATCGATCTCGGCACCACGAATTCGTGCGTGGCCGTCATGGACGGCAAATCGTCGAAAGTCATCGAGAACGCCGAGGGCATGCGCACCACGCCGTCGATCGTCGCCTTCAGTGACGACGGCGAACGTCTGGTCGGTCAGCCGGCCAAGCGCCAGGCCGTGACCAACCCCGAGCGCACCTTCTTTGCGGTCAAGCGCCTCATCGGCCGCCGCTACGACGACCCGATGGTCGAGAAGGACAAGAAGCTCGTCCCCTACAAGATCGTCAAGGCCGGCAACGGCGACGCCTGGGTCGAGGCCGACGGCAAGACCTATTCGCCCTCGCAGGTCTCCGCCTTCATCCTGCAGAAGATGAAGGAGACCGCGGAAGCCCATCTCGGCCAGAAGGTCGACCAGGCCGTCATCACCGTCCCCGCCTATTTCAACGACGCCCAGCGTCAGGCCACCAAGGACGCCGGCAAGATCGCGGGCCTCGAGGTTCTGCGCATCATCAACGAGCCGACCGCGGCCGCGCTCGCCTACGGCCTCGACAAGACCAAGGCCGGCACCATCGCCGTGTACGACCTCGGCGGCGGCACCTTCGACGTCTCGATCCTGGAGATCGGCGACGGCGTGTTCGAGGTGAAGTCGACCAATGGCGACACCTTCCTCGGCGGTGAAGACTTCGACATGCGTCTGGTCAGCTACCTCGCCGACGAATTCCAGAAGGAGCAGGGCATCAACCTGCGCAACGACAAGCTCGCTTTGCAGCGCCTCAAGGAAGCTGCCGAGAAGGCCAAGATCGAGCTGTCGTCGACCACCCAGACCGAGATCAACCTGCCCTTCATCACCGCGGACCAGTCCGGTCCGAAGCATCTGACGATGAAGCTGACCCGCGCCAAGTTCGAGGCGCTGGTGGCCGACCTCGTCGAGAAGACCATCGAGCCGTGCCGCAAGGCGCTGAAGGATGCCGGCCTCACCGCTGGCGAGATCGGCGAAGTGGTCCTGGTCGGCGGCATGACCCGCATGCCGAAGATCCAGGAGATGGTGAAGCAGTTCTTCGGCAAGGAGCCGCACAAGGGCGTCAACCCCGACGAGGTGGTGGCGATCGGCGCGGCCATTCAGGCCGGCGTGCTGCAGGGCGACGTCAAGGACGTGCTGCTGCTCGACGTGACCCCGCTGTCCCTGGGCATCGAGACCTTGGGCGGCGTGTTCACCCGCATCATCGACCGCAACACCACGATCCCGACCAAGAAGAGCCAGGTGTTCTCGACCGCCGAGGACAATCAGAACGCGGTCACCATCCGGGTCTTCCAGGGTGAGCGCGAAATGGCGGCCGACAACAAGATGCTCGGCCAGTTCGACCTGATGGGCATTCCGCCGTCCCCGCGCGGCATGCCGCAGATCGAGGTGACGTTCGACATCGACGCCAACGGCATCGTCAACGTGTCGGCCAAGGACAAGGCCACCGGCAAGGAGCAGCAGATCCGCATCCAGGCTTCGGGTGGTCTGTCGGAGGCCGACATCGACAAGATGGTCAAGGACGCCGAGGCCAACGCCGTGGCGGACAAGAAGCGCCGCGAGGCGGTCGACGCCAAGAACCATGCCGACGCGCTGGTGCACTCGACCGAGAAGGCTCTGGCCGAGCATGGCTCGAAGGTCGCCGACACCGAGCGCCGTGCCATCGAGGATGCCGTCAGCGATCTCAAGGAAGCGCTGAAGGGCGACGATGCCGAGGCGATCAAGGCCAAGACCAATACGCTGGCCCAGGCGTCGATGAAGCTCGGCGAGGCCATGTACAAGCAGCAGGCCGAGAGCGATGCGGCCCGCGACGCCGCCAAGGATGACGTGGTCGACGCGGAGTTCACCGAGGTCGACGACGACAAGAAGAAATCTGCTTAACTGAGGCAGAGGTAGTGACCATGACCCCCATGCCAAAGAGCGCTTTCAGCGGCTCGTTGGATGGGGGTCATTTTCATTGACCCGGAACGCGCGCGGCGATCGCGCCAGCCGTTCCTGTTGGGCGAAGTTCGGGCGGGTTTGATTGATGTCCACCAAGCGCTGCTACTACGAGACCCTGGAAGTCGAGCGCAACGCCGACGAGAGCAAACTCAAGGCCGCCTTCCGCAAGCTGGCCATGAAGTGGCATCCGGACAAGAATCCGGGCGATGCCTCCAGCGAAGTGAAATTCAAGGAAATCAACGAGGCCTATGAGGTGCTGCGCGACGCCGACAAGCGCGCCGCCTACGACCGCTATGGCCACGCCGCCTTCGAGCAGGGCGGCATGGGCGGGGCGCACGGCTTCGGCGCCGGCTTCGCCTCCTCGTTCTCCGACATCTTCGAAGACCTGTTCGGCATGGCCGGGCAGCGCCGTGGGGGCACCGGACGCGAGCGCGGCGCCGATCTGCGCTACAACATGGAAATCACCTTGGAAGAGGCGTTCCAGGGCAAGACCGCACAAATCGAAATTCCGGTCTCGGTGACCTGCGAATCCTGCTCCGGCACCGGCGCCAAGGCCGGCACCAAGCCGAAGACCTGCGCGATGTGCGGCGGCGCCGGCCGCGTGCGGCAGGCGCAGGGCTTCTTCACCCTGGAGCGGACCTGCCCCGGCTGTCACGGCCGCGGCCAGATGATCGAGGACCCCTGTCCGTCATGCTCCGGCTCCGGCCGCGTCACCCGTGACCGCACGCTGTCCGTCAACATTCCCCAGGGCGTCGAGGACGGCACCCGCATCCGTCTCGCCGGCGAGGGCGAGGCGGGCCTGCGCGGCGGGCCGCCGGGCGATCTCTACATCTTCCTGTCGTTGACGGCTCACGAGTTCTTCCAGCGCGACGGCGCCGACCTGCACTGCCGGGTGCCGATCTCGATGGTGACCGCGGCGCTCGGCGGCGAGTTCGAGGTGCCCACGATCGACAAGGGCAAGACCAAGGTGAAGATTCCCGCCGGTGCGCAGTCCGGGCGCCGGTTCCGGATCGCGGCCAAGGGCATGCCGGTGCTGCGCTCGCGCCAGACCGGCGACATGTATGTCCAGATCGTTGTCGAGACGCCGCAGAACCTGACCAAGAAGCAGCAGGAATTGCTGGCCGAGTTCGAGAAGTTGTCCTCGGGAGCGACCCAGCCCGAGGCCGCCGGCTTCTTCACCAAGGTCAAGGACTTCTTCGGCAAGGCGGCGAGCTGAGCCGTGAGTGCAGAACCGCGGGGCCTGGTGCTTTCGCTGGATGGCATCGGAATGTCGATTTCGAGCGAATTTGCTGCTCCGCACATGCAAAAAATTATCGAATGCAACTGTAAGAGCGCGGACCCGCCAGCCTTAATCGTACGTTACGGTTCGGCTTGACCGCCCCGCCTGCGCCCTATACGTCTTTGTGACTCTTTTCTGACATCGCCGTGAAGACGGTCCCGTCTGGTACTGAGATGCCCCTGCAAACGTCCGTGCGTGCGTCGAAAAAGCCTCTCCGTCTGGACGACGAAGTGCGCTTCCTCCGCTCATGGATCGAAAAGCCGCTGCACATGGGCGCCGTCATGCCGTCGGGCCGACTGCTGGCCCGCACCATGGCGCAGTACGTCGATCCGCACGGGACAGGACCCGTCATCGAGCTCGGACCGGGCACCGGCGCGATCACCAATGCGCTGGTCGAACATGGCGTCGATCAGAAGCGGCTGGTGCTGGTCGAGTACAATCCGGGTTTCTGCGCCCTGCTGCGCGACCGCTACCCGCAGGCCAAGGTGGTCCAGGGCGACGCCTATCGCCTTCGCGACACGCTCTGGAACGTGCTCGGCGCCCCGGCCTCGGCCGTCGTCTCCGGCCTGCCGCTCGTGACCAAGCCGATGCTGACCCGCATGAAGCTGATCCGCGATGCCTTCGCGGCGATGTCGCCGAATGCGCCGTTCGTGCAGTTCACCTATTCCGTCGTGCCGCCGATTCCGAAGTCGCTGCCCGGCGTTACCACGCAGGCCTCCGAGCGCATCTGGATGAATCTTCCGCCAGCGCGCGTCTGGGTGTATCGCAAGCCCTGACCGGCGGCCGCGATCCTTCGTGGCGGGTCGTTGACCGACCTCACGATGTCCGCGCTGAAGATGCTCATCATCCCCGGTTCGACGCGAGCCGGCTCGCACAACGCGAAGCTCGCCGCGGCCGCCGCCTATCAGTTCGTGCAGGCCGGCGCCGACATCACCCGCATCTCGCTCGCCGACTTCCCGCTGCCGATCTACGACGCCGACCTCGAGGCGCAATCGGGCATTCCGCTTCACGCCGTGAATCTGACGCGCATGATCGGCGTCCATCATGCCGTGCTGCTGGTGACGCCGGAATACAACGCCTCGGTGCCGCCGCTGCTGACCAACGCCATCACCTGGATCTCGCGCGTCGACGAGCCGCCGGGCAGCCGCGGCGCGGTGTTCCGCAACAGGCCGTTTGCGATCGCCGCCGCCTCCGAGAACCGCTTTGGCGGCGTGCGTGCGCTCTCGGCCTTGCGGCTGATGCTGACGGCCTGCAACGCGACGGTGATCCCGAGCCAGCTTGCGCTGGCCTTCGCCGACAAGGCCTACAACGACATGGACCGGCTCAAACTGCCCGCCGACATCACGGCGCTCGACGCGCTGGTGCGGGAGCTGATCGCAACAGCGCAACATACGATGTGAGGTGACATGCCGACCGAGATTGCTCCCCGCGACCGCCTGATCGTGGCGCTCGATCTGCCGAGCGTGGCGGAGGCCGAAGCCATGATCGCACGGCTCGGCGACGCCGTGACGTTCTACAAGATCGGCATGGAGCTGACCTATGCCGGCGGCCTCGGTCTCGCCGAACGGCTCGCGGCGGAGGGCAAGCATGTGTTCATGGACCTCAAGCTGCACGACATCCCGAACACCGTCGAGCGCGCCACCCGGCAGATCGCCAGGCTTGGCGCCCGCTTCCTCACCGTGCACGGCTTCTCCCAGAGCATGAAGGCGGCGCTCGCCGGCGCCGCCGGCTCCAGCCTCGAGCTGCTCGCCGTCACCGTCATGACGTCCTACGACGATGCCGATCTCGCCGCCGCCGGCTACGCCATGGGTGTCAAGGAACTCGTGGCGCACCGCGCCAGGCAGGCCAAGGAGATCGGCATCCACGGCCTGATCCTGTCGCCGGAGGAGACCCAGCTCATCCGCCCGCTGGTCGGCCCTGATATGCAGCTCGTGACCCCCGGGATCCGCCCGGCGGGATCGGACGTTGGCGACCAGAAGCGCATCATGACCCCGGCGCTGGCGATCGCCGGCGGCGCCGACCGCCTCGTCGTCGGCCGTCCCGTCACCGGCGCCGCCGATCCGGCGGCGGCCGCCGAGAGCATCGTCGCCGACATCGCCAGCGCCGTCGCGCTGGTCGGCAAGACCAACCGAGCTTGAGCAAGCGCGCCAGAGAGCAAGGAGACGACAGGGATGCCCAAGGCCTATTGGATCGCGCGGATCGACGTGCACAACATGGACGGCTACAAGGACTACGTCGCGCAGAACGGCGCCGTGTTCCACCAGTACGGCGCCAAATTCCTGGTCCGCGGCGGCCAGTACGAGACCAAGGAAGGCACCTCGCGCTCGCGCAACGTCGTGATCGAGTTCAAGGACTACGCGACCGCGCTGGCGTGCTACAATTCCCCTGAATACCAGCGGCTGGTGGCGATGCGCGCGCCGCATTCGCAAGGCGATCTGGTGATCATCGAGGGCTATGACGGCCCGCAGCCCTGATCGCCGCCCGCCCCGGCCACCGTCGACGTGGCCTCGCTCGGTTGCCGCCGCTATCAGCCCCGGCTATAGCCCTTGAAGGGGCAGAGGAGTTGACATGTCCAAGATGCGCTTGATCGTTGCCGGAGCCGGCGGCCGCATGGGCCGCGCCCTGGTGCGCGCGATCGCCGAGACCGACGGCGCCGTGCTGGCGGGCGCGCTCGAAGCCCCCGGCTCGGAGCTGATCGGCAAGGACTCCGGCGCCCTCGCCGGCCTGCCCGCCAACGGCATCAAGCTGTCGGGCGACCTCTGGAGCATGTCGGCCGAGGCCGACGGCATCCTCGATTTCACCGTCCCGGCCGCGACCATCGCCAATGTCGCCATCGCCGCCCAGCGCGGCATCGTCCACGTCGTCGGCACCACCGGCCTGTCCGCGTCGGACGACGCCGTCATCAGGAGCGTCACCAAGCGCGCCATCGTCGTGCAGTCCGGCAACATGAGCCTCGGCGTCAACCTGCTGGCGGCGCTGGTCAAGCAGGTGGCGAAGTCGCTCGATGCCGGCTTCGACATCGAGATCCTCGAGATGCACCACAAGCACAAGGTCGACGCGCCCTCGGGCACGGCGCTGATGCTCGGCCGGGCCGCCGCCGAGGGCCGCGGCATCGCGCTCGACGAGCATTCCGCGCGCGGCCGCGACGGCATCACCGGCGAGCGCCGCAGCGGCGACATCGGCTTCGCCTCGCTGCGCGGCGGCACGGCGGCGGGCGATCACAGCGTCATCTTCGCCGGACCCTCGGAGCGGCTGGTGCTGTCGCACCAGGCCGAGGACCGCATGATCTTCGCCCATGGCGCGCTGAAGGCGGCGCTGTGGGCCCATGGCAAGCCGCCGGGCTACTACACGATGGACGACGTGCTCGGCCTCAAGGACCTTTTCTAGTTCAACGTCGATGGAAGCGAACTGATGAGCGAACGTCTCCTGGTGCTGGTGCGCCACGGCCAGAGCGAGTGGAATCTGAAGAACCTGTTCACCGGCTGGAAGGATCCGGACCTGACCGAGCAGGGCGTGGCCGAGGCCAAGGAGGCCGGGCGCAAGCTGAAGGCGCAGGGACTGGTCTTCGACGTCGCCTTCACCTCGGTGCTGACGCGCGCCCAGCACACGCTCGACCTGATCCTGACCGAGCTCGGCCAGACCGGCCTGCCGACAGCCAAGAACCTCGCGCTCAACGAGCGCGACTATGGTGACCTCTCGGGCCTCAACAAGGACGACGCCCGCGCCAGATGGGGCGAGGAGCAGGTCCACATCTGGCGCCGCTCCTACGACGTCCCGCCGCCCGGCGGCGAGAGCCTCAAGGACACGCTCGCCCGCGCGCTGCCCTACTACGTCCAAGAAATTCTTCCCGGCGTCCTCCGCGGCCAGCGCACCCTGGTCGCCGCCCACGGCAACTCGCTGCGCGCCCTGATCATGGTGCTGGAAAAGCTGACGCCCGAAGGCATCCTGAAGCGCGAGCTGGCGACTGGCGTGCCGATCATCTATCGCCTGAACGCGGACTCGACGGTGGAGTCCAAGCTGGACCTGGCGGGCTAGGACCGTCGCAAGATTCCACTTCTCATGGGTGATCGCATCCCCATGAGTTGAAGCCCAGCCCCCGCCGTATCGACGCTGCGCTCCCTCTGCCCGTTCTCAAGGGCAGAGAATTGAGAGCAGCCGAGGTGAGCCCCGCTGTCACCCTCCCCTGGAGGGGAGGGTCGGCTCAGATGCGCGGAGCGCATGTGTGCCGGGGTGGGATGATCTCTCCACTTGCACCGGTTTCCGCGGCTCACCCCACCCCGCTCGCCCGCTTCGCGCGCGATCGACCCTCCCCCTCCAGGGGAGGGTGAGACTGAGATCGCGGCGCCTGCCGTCGGCATCATCGAAAGTTGGCGACGTTCGCGCAGCGCAGCCGCCACGATCTGCCATGCGATGGATTCCGGGCTCGTGTTGCGCACGCCCCGGAATGACGGCGGAGAGAGTGGCGCCTGACTGGAATTCGTGTCGTATGAAAAGCTGCGTAGTTTTACAGTCGTCATGCCCCGCGCAGGCGGGGCATCCAGCACGCCGTGACGGTCGCGAGACTCGAGACGTCGGTGCTTACTGGATCGTCAGCGTTCGCGGACGATGACAGCGAGAGTAGCAGCGGCCTCGCCGCTCTACCCCATCCCCACCTGCCCCGCTTCCCACCCAAGCATCGCCTGCTTGCGCGTGAGCCCCCAATGATAGCCCGTCAGCGCGCCGGTCTTGCCGAGCGCGCGATGGCAGGGCACGACGAACGAGATCGGGTTCTTGCCGACCGCCGCGCCCACCGCGCGCGAGGCTTTCGGCGACTCCAGCCGGGTCGCGATGTCCGAGTAGCAGACGGCGCGGCCCATGGGGATCTTGAGCAGGGTCTCCCAGACGCGGACCTCGAAGTCGGTGCCGATCAGGACGACGCGCAAGGGCTGGTCGGGCCGCCACAGGGTCTTGTCGAAGATGCGCTGGGCGAGGCCGGCGGTGCCGGGGACGTCTTCGATATAGGTGGCGCGGGGCCAGCGGCTCTTCATGTCGGCGAGCGCGCCAGCCTCCTCGCCGGGGTCGGCGAAGGCGAGGCCGGCGAGGCCACGCGGGGTGGCCATCACCAGCGCGATGCCGAACGGGCAGGGGTGGAAGCCGTAACGAAGCGTGGTGCCGGCGCCGCCGGTCTTCCATTCGCCGGGCGACATCGCTTCATGGGTGACGAACAGATCGTGCAGCCGGCCGGGGCCTGAAAGCCCCGAGTCGAGCGCGGCGTCGAGCACGCTGGCTGAGCTCTTCAGCAGGCCCTTGGCGTGATCGAGCGTCAGTGCCTGCATGAACGCCTTCGGCGTCAGCCCGGCCCAGCGCCGGAACAGATGGTGCAACTCGTCGGGCGTGAGGCTGGCGGCGTCGGCCATGTCCTCGATGGTCGGCTGCCGGCGCCAGTGCTCGGAGATGAACGCGATCGCGCGGCGCACCGCATCGTAGTCGCGCAGCGCGGCCGATTGTTGCGGGCCCGGCTTGGCCAGGGCGGAATCGTGAATGGCGAGGGTCATCATGATCCGGATGTAGGGCGGCCGGGGCGCGGACTCCACCCGATTTCCGATCGGGAGGCTAGGGGCGTTGCGATCGGCTTCGGCTTGAAACAGGAGTTTCCCGGCTTGCTCCGTCATTCCGGGGCATCGCGCAGCGATGAGCCCGGAATCCATAACCACGAGAAGACGTGTGAGGCGAGATGCCCACTACCCGCGTGCCCCACACAAGGTCCTGTGGGTGTGGGTTCCGGGCTCGCGCTGCGCGCGCCCCGGAACGACGCCGGAGGGTGTTAGCGGCGCTTTCGCCTGGGTAGAGCTGCCCGCAGTCAGTGCCCTTGGACGCGCTACAGCGGGTTGTACACCGGCCCGCGCTTCGCGGCCTGCAGCCCGGCCGTGAGGGCCTTCGCAAAACTGGCTTTCTCCTCCGGGCCCAAAAAGCTCGCGATGGCGACGCGCTGGCCGCGCGCCACCAGGTAGAGGCGCTCGATACCGAACTCCTCGTGGGTCTCCTGGTCGAGCCGCACCCAGAGCGGGTTGAAGCGCCATTCCATGACGTGGCCCTTGTGGCTGACGCGGCGCAGGCGCAGCTCGGTCAGGGTGATCGAGATGTCCTCATAGGCGTTGGCGCGGCGGAAGTTGACCTTGAAGGCCCAGTAGATCGCGAGCGCATCCAGGCCGAAGAAGCCGAGCACCGGCCAGGCGCCCATCAAGAGCGAGGCGATGCCGCCGATGAAGCTGATGGCGCAGACCACGACCATCAGCACCAGAAAGCCGGTGCGGTTGAGCGAGCGATGCGGCGTCAGCCGGGCCGCGAACAGCTCGGGATCAGCGGCGTCGGTGCCGGTCTCCTGATACGCAAAAGCATTGCCTGGCGTCATGGGGCCTCAGTATACCCGGATCATGGCCAAAATCACCCGCCCCCAACGCGCCAAACCGGCGCCGGTTCGCAGCCCCTTGAAGAAGGCCGCTCCCAAGGCCGGGCCCAAGTCAGCCCCCAAGGCCGCCTCGAAACGGGCCGCCAAGAAGGCTCCGACGGCCAAGCCGAAGAGCCCTGCCCGGCCGGTCAAGACAGCGTCGAAGGCGGCCAGGCCCTGGACCCCGGCCGAGATCCGCGAGGCCTTCAGCCGCTTCGCACAGGCCAATCCGGAGCCGAAGGGCGAGCTCGAGCACCTCAACCCCTACACCCTGCTGGTCGCCGTGGTGCTGTCGGCGCAGGCGACCGACGCCGGCGTCAACAAGGCGACGCGGCCGCTGTTCGCCGTCGCCGACACGCCGCAGAAGATGATCGCGCTCGGCGAGGACAAACTCCGCGACTACATCAAGACCGTCGGCCTCTACCGCACCAAGGCCAGGAACGTGATCGCGCTGTCGCAAAAGCTGATCAGCGAGTTCGGCGGCGAGGTGCCGCGTACGCGCGCCGAGCTCGAGTCGCTGCCCGGTGCCGGCCGCAAGACCGCGAACGTCGTGCTCAACATGGCGTTCGGCGAGCACACGATGGCGGTCGACACCCATGTGTTCCGCGTCGGCAACCGCACCGGCTTAGCACCCGGCAAGACGCCGCTGGAGGTCGAGCTCGGGCTGGAGAAGGCGATCCCGGCCGAGTTCATGCTGCATGCCCATCACTGGCTGATCCTGCACGGCCGCTACACGTGCCTGGCGCGCAAGCCGCGCTGCGAGCTGTGCCTGATCAAGGACCTCTGCCGCTGGCCGGAGAAGACCGCCTGATACGTTGTGCGTGACGAACGGTTTCGCCTGAGAACGCGTTTGACAGTCACTATTGTGTCACGGCGCGACGCCGTCTCACCATGGCCGGGCCACATCGCCGCCCGCATTGGACATAAGATGACACCCGTAATCCGGGGCGATGTGAGTGGCGCGTGACGATTCCCGCGTTCTCGGACCTTTCTGCGCCGGGACGTTGAAGGATCAGCCGCATGGACAACACTGCCGCACTCGTGTCGCTCGCGACCTCGGTGCCACCGCATCAGTTTCGCCAGAACGAAGTGATGGAGGCCGCCCGCGTGGTGCTGGCGCCGCGCTTCCCGCAGTTCGACACGATGGCGAGCCTGTTCGCCAACACCGGCATCCGCCAGCGCTACGGCGTCAAGCCGATCGAATGGTACATGGAGCGGCGCGGCTGGCCGGAGCGCACCGAAGCCTATCTCGAAGGCGCCGAGGCGCTGTTCGTCGACGCGGCGAACAAGGCGCTTGCGCAGGCCGATCTCAACGCCGCCGACATCGACACCATCGTCACCGTGAGCTCGACGGGGATCGCGACGCCGACCTTGGAAGCGCGCGTCGCCGGCCGCCTGGGTTTTCGCGCGGACGTGTCGCGCGTGCCGGTGTTCGGGCTTGGCTGCGCCGGCGGGGTCTCGGGCCTGTCGATCGCCGCGCGCCTGGCGCAGGCCCGGCCCGGCACCAACGTGCTGCTGGTGACCTTCGAACTGTGCACACTGGCTGTCCGCCATGATGAGTTGACGAAGGCCAACATCGTCGCGCTGAGCCTGTTCGGCGATGGCGCGGCGGCCGCGATCCTGCGCGCCGGCGATGGCGGCGCTATCCGCGTCGAGGCGACCGGCGAGAAGCTGTGGCCCGATACGCTCGACATCATGGGCTGGAGCGTCGATCCCGAAGGTTTTGGCGTGATCTTCCAGCGCACCATTCCGGACTTCGTCACCGAGAACATGGGCCCCGCGGTCAACGAGATCCTGGACCGGATGAAGCTCGCGCCTGCCGACGTCGACCGCTTCGTCTGCCATCCCGGCGGCGCCAAGGTGATCACGGCGCTGGAGCGCGCGCTGTCGCTGGATCAGGGCACGCTGGATCATGAGCGCGAGATCATCGCCGACTACGGCAACATGTCCGCGCCGACGGTGCTGTTCGTGCTGGAGCGCGCCCGAGCCCGGGGCTTGCCGCCGCGCTCGGTGCTGACTGCGCTCGGACCTGGGTTCACCGCAAGCTGCGTTTCATTGAGGCACGCCGCATGACCTTCGCCGCCTTCGTCCTCGCCCTCGTCACCATGCAGCGGCTCGGCGAGCTCGTGCTCGCCCGCCACAACACCAAGCGCCTGCGCGCCATGGGCGCGGTTGAGGTCGGGGCGGATCATTATCCGCTGATGATCTCGATGCATGCGGCCTGGCTGGTATCGCTGTGGCTGCTCGGCGCCGACCAGGAGGTCGACCCGTGGCTCTTGAGCGGCTTCGTGCTGCTGCAGGGGCTGCGCTGGTGGGTGCTGGCGACGCTCGGTCCGCGCTGGACGACGCGCATCATCATCCTGCCGGGGGCGCCCCTCGTCACCGATGGTCCCTATCGCTACATCTCGCATCCGAACTATCTGGTGGTCGCAGCCGAGATCGCGCTGCTGCCGCTGGCGCTGCATCTGCCACTGATCGCCCTGATCTTCTCCGGCCTGAATGCGGCGGTGCTGTTCATCCGCATCCGCGCCGAATCGGAAGCACTCACCGGCATCGGCGGCGGCCAGACCGCATGAGCGCATCGGCCGCGCCGCAGGATCGTCCGAGCCTCGCCACCTGGCTCGGCTTCATCCTGATGTGCGTCGGCATGTTCATGGCGATCCTGGACATCCAGGTGGTGGCGACGTCGCTGCCGACCATCCAGGAGGCGCTCGGCATCACGCCGGAGGCGATGAGCTGGATCCAGACGGCGTATCTGATCGCCGAGATCATCGCCATTCCGCTGACCGGGTTGCTCACGCGGGTGTTCACGTTGCGCTGGCTGTTCGTCGGCGCCGTCGGCATCTTCACCGCCGCCTCGCTCGGTTGCGCGTTCAGCGGCGATTTTCACACGCTGCTGGCGTTCCGCGTGCTGCAGGGCTTCTTCGGTGGTCTCTTGATTCCCGTGGTGTTCTCCGCCGTGTTCCTGCTGTTTCCACCGCGCCTGCACGCGGTCGCGACGACGATCGGCGGCGTGGTCGCGGTGCTCGCGCCGACCATCGGCCCGGTCGTCGGCGGCTTCATCACCAACACCTGGTCGTGGCCCTGGCTCTTCCTGATTAACATCGCGCCCGGCCTCGTCGCCGCGCTGGCGACGCCCGGCCTGCTGCCGAAGCAGCGCATGGACCTCGCGGAGCTCGACAAGCTCGACCTGTTTGCGCTGCTGCTGCTCGCAGTGTCCCTGGCCAGCCTCGAGCTCGGGCTGAAGGAGGCGCCGAAGGGCGGCTGGCTGTCGTCGAACTGCATCGCGTTCCTGGTACTGAGCGCGTCGTGCCTCACCTTGCTCGTCCAGCGCCTGCTGACCTCACCGCAGCCGATCCTGCGGCTCGGCAGCTTTCAGCGCCGGTCGTTCACGCTCGGCTGCCTGTCGAGCTTCTGTCTGGGCATCGGGCTGTTCGGCTCGGTGTATCTGATGCCGGTGTTCCTCGCCTTCGTGCGCGGCCACGATGCGTTCGAGATCGGCAAGATCATGCTGGTCACCGGCGTGGCGCAACTGATCGCTGCTCCGCTGGTGACGGCGCTGGACGGCAAGGTCGACGCGCGTCTCCTGACGGCGTTCGGTTTCGTGCTGTTCGGCGCGGGGCTCGCCGCCAGCGCGTTCCAGCCGCCGACCGCCGACTATCAGGAGATGTTCTGGCCGCAGGTGGTGCGCGGCGTCGGCATCATGTTCTGCCTGCTGCCGCCGACGCGGATCGCGCTCGGCGACCTGCCACAGGCCGAGGTCGCCGACGCCAGCGGGCTGTTCAACCTGATGCGTAATCTCGGCGGCGCCATCGGCATCGCGCTGATCGACACCATCATCTATGGCCGCGTCGCCATGCATGCCCAGGCGTTTCGCGACCGCCTGCTGGCCGGCGATACCGCGGCGGCCAAGGCAATCGGGCTCGCGCCGGAGCTGCTGCGCAACCGGCCGCGCGGCATCTCGGAGGAGCAGGCGATCGCCTATGTCCGGCCGCTGGTGGAGAAGGCCTCGCTGGCGCTGTGCGTCAACGAGGCCTGGTCGCTGCTCGCTGGTGTCGCGCTGCTCGGCTTCCTGCTGATCCCCTTCGCCCGCAGCAAGGCGACGAGCCTGTCGCCGCGGATGATGGCGCTAGAGGCTGCGCAGCCGGCGCTCCGGCGACGGCTCGATCAGCTCGGGCCGCGGTCCGGATAGGCGCTTGTGCAGGTGGACCATGAAGGCCATGCCGAACAGCGGCGTCGCCAGGTTCACGATCGGGATGGTGACGAAGGCCGCGATGATCAGCCCCGCGGTGAACACCGTGATCGCATTGTCGCGCCGCATCGCCTTGGCCTCCGCCGGCGGCCGGAAGCGCATCGCGGCGAGCTCGAAATATTCGCGGCCGAGTAGCCAGGCCGTGGCGAGGAAGAAGATCACGAAGCCGGCGCCGGCGAGGAACACGAAGGGCAGGGCGACCAGATAGACCAGGATGGTGAGGCCGGCGGCCTTGAGGCCCTCGATGATGGCGACGCCGAACGGCAAAGCGGCGCCGGGGCGCTCGGCCGGATAATGCTCGCGCTCGACGAGGTCGGCGACGTCGTCGACGAACAGGCTCGCGATCACCGAGGTGATTGCCGGCATCAGCATGATGCCGCCGAACACGACGCCGAAGCCGGCGGCGATCGAGATGATCCAGGTCAGCACCTCCAGCGTGCCGTGCGAGTTCGGCCCGAGCATGGCCTCCGCCCAGCCCTCGCCGGCAGTCGCGAGCCAGGTCAGGAGCCGCTGCAGCCCGATCGCGAGCACCGTGACCAGCACCAGCGCCAGCCCGATCGAGCGCCACAGGATCGAGCGCATCGGCGGCGACAGAATCTGCGAAATCGCCTTGATGGCGGCGTCGATCATGGCGGGGTCCCTCGCTGCAAAGCCCGCGGCAGAGGTAGACATGCCGGCGGGCTTCGGCAAGTCCGCCGGCATCGTATCAAAGATCGGTCGCCCGCAGCCGTAGCGCGTTGCCGACCACGCTCACCGACGACAGCGACATCGCCGCCGCTGCGATGATCGGCGACAGCAGGATGCCGAACAGGGGATAGAGGACGCCGGCGGCGATCGGGATGCCGGCGGCGTTGTAGATGAACGCGAAGAACAGGTTCTGGCGGATGTTGCGCATCGTCGCCGCCGACAGTTTTCGCGCCCGCGTGATACCGCCGAGGTCGCCCTGCAGCAGCGTGATGCCGGCGCTCTCCATCGCAACGTCGGTGCCGGTGCCCATGGCGATGCCGACGTCGGCCGCGGCGAGCGCCGGCGCATCGTTGACGCCGTCGCCGGCCATCGCGACGATCTTGCCGCTGGCGCGCAGACGCGCGACCACGGCGCTCTTCTGCTCGGGCAGCACCTCGGCCTCGACCTCGGTGATGCCGATCCTGCGCGCGACCGCGGTGGCCGTGGTGCGGTTGTCGCCGGTCAGCATGATCACCTTGATGCCGTCGGCCGCGAGTGCCTTCAGCGCCTCCGGCGTCGACGCCTTGACCGGATCGGCGACCGCAAACAGCGCAGACGGCTTGCCGTCGACGGCCATCGTGATCACGGTGGCGCCCTCTTCGCGCAGCCGCTTGCTCTCGACGCCGAGCGTATCAGTGATGATGCCGAGCGAGGCGAGATAGGTCGCATTGCCGAGTACGATGGCCTTGCCGTCGACCTCGCCGCGCGCGCCCTTGCCGGTCGGCGCGTCGAAGTTCTTGACGTCGGCGAGCTTGATGTTGCGCTCCGCGGCATGCCGGACGATGGCCTCGGCCAGCGGATGCTCGCTGGCGCGCTCGACGCTGGCGGCCAGCCGCAGCGCGTCGGCCTCGTCGAAGCCCTGAGCGGTGACGATGCTGGTCACCCTCGGCTTGCCCTCGGTCAGGGTGCCGGTCTTGTCGACGACCAGCGTATCGACCTTCTCCATCCGCTCCAGCGCCTCGGCGCTCTTGATCAGCACGCCGGCCTGGGCGCCGCGGCCGACCCCGACCATGATCGACATCGGCGTCGCAAGACCGAGCGCGCAGGGACAGGCGATGATCAGCACGCTCACCGCGGCGACGAGGCCGAAGGCGAAGCGCGGCTCGGGACCGAACGCGTACCACGCGACGAAGGCGGCAATGGCAGCAGCGATCACCATCGGCACGAACCAGCCCGCGACCTGATCGGCGAGGCGCTGGATCGGCGCGCGCGAGCGCTGCGCATCGGCGACCATCTGCACGATCTGCGACAGCAGGGTCTCGCGGCCGACCTTGTCGGCGCGCATCACGAAGCTGCCGGTCTGGTTCAAGGTGCCGGCGATGACGCGCTCGCCCTCGTCCTTGGTCACCGGCATCGACTCGCCGGTGACAAGCGATTCGTCGAGCGACGAGCGGCCTTCGAGAATGATGCCGTCGACCGGCACCTTCTCGCCCGGGCGCACACGCAGGCGATCGCCGACCGCGAGCTCGGCGATCTCCACCTCATGATCGTTGCCGTCGGTGTCGAGGCGGCGCGCTGTTTTGGGCGCGAGCTGCAACAGCGCCTTGATCGCTCCCGACGTTGCCTCGCGCGCGCGCAGCTCCAGCACCTGGCCGAGCAGGACGAGGACGGTGATGACCGAGGCCGCCTCGAAATACACCGCCACCGCGCCGCCATGGCCGCGGAACGCCGGCGGAAACGCCTGCGGCGCGACGGTCGCGATCACGCTGTAGACATAGGCGACGCCCGTGCCCATTGCGATCAAGGTGAACATGTTGAGATTGCGGGTCTGGACCGACTGCCAGCCGCGTACGAAGAACGGCCAGCCGGCCCACAGCACCACCGGCGTCGCCAGCGCGAACTGGATCCAGTTCGACAGCACGGGATCGATCAGGCCGTGGCCGCCGACGAGATGTCCGCCCATCTCGAGCACGACAACGGGTGCCGACAGCACAGCGCCGATCCAGAACCGCCTGCTCATGTCGGCGAGCTCGGGATTGGGCGCATCGTCGAGGCTGATGACGTCGGGCTCGAGCGCCATGCCGCAGATCGGGCAGGTGCCTGGGCCTTCCTGACGTATCTCGGGATGCATCGGGCAGGTGTAGATCGTGCCCGCCGGCATCTCCGGCGGCGGCCCGCGTTCGCCGAGATATTTGTCCGGCTCGGCCGCGAACTTGGTACGGCAGCCGGCCGAGCAGAAATGGAAGGTGTGACCCGCGTGTTCAAAGCGATGCTTCGAGGTCGCGGGATCGACACTCATGCCGCAGACGGGATCGATGACCTTTGCCGTCTCGCCATGCTGATGCGCGTGATGATCGTGGCCGCCGCAGCACGACCCCGTGGCTGCCGGTGAAACGGCGGCTGCGAGATACTTGGCCGGATCGGCGGCGAACTTGGCGCGGCAGCCGGCGGAGCAGAAATGGAAGGTCTGTCCCTGATGCTCGAAGCGATGCTTCGAGGTCACGGGATCGACCGACATGCCGCAGACCGGATCCGTTGCCTTCGCTGGTTCAGGCGCGGCGTGGTCCGAGCCGCCGCCCGAAGCGCTGGCAGGCGCCGCGCCGGCACGATCGCTGCAACAACTGTCCGCGGATGCCTGTTCGTGTCCGGTTTCCACCGCGCGCGCGCGCGATCCACAGCCGCATCCGCCCTCGCCGCCCGCCGCGACGCCATGCTCGTGTCTGGTTTCCGACATCGCTCAGCCTCTTGAAACCTATACCCTGTAGGGGTATATAGGCTCCATGCGCGAGGACATCAAGACATCCTGTCAGAAACGTTTGAGTCGGATCGAAGGGCAGGTCAGGGGCCTGTCGAAAATGGTCGAGGACAACCGCTACTGCATCGACATCGTCACCCAGATCTCCGCTGTGCGGGCGGCGTTGCGCCGGGTCGAGGAGGAGATTCTGCGCGACCACGTCGCGCATTGCGTCGAGCATGCCATCGCATCCGGCGACAAGGCCGATCAACGGCAGAAGATCGCGGAGTTGATGGATGTGATCGGCCGGTCGGATCGCTGAGGTCAGCCCAGCTCAGACCGCCACCTTGTTGCGGCGGCGTGCGGTCGGACGTGGCGCGACGTTTCGTACCGGCTCGGCGACGAGAAAATGCTCGTTGACCACGAGCCGTTCGCCGAGCTTCGCAACTATTTCCTCAGCCGCAGCCTGCTGCGTCGCCTCTTCGTCAGCCGTCTCAGGAACGAGCGGCGGCGCTGTGATGGCTCCTGGAAACACGGCGAACTCGCCCGCTACCTCCGCGAGCGGCTTCTGCTTGTCGGCCCAATGCAGGGTCGTGTAGTCGAATCCATTGACGATGGTCGGCTTGACGATCTCGAAATAGGGCGAGATGTCGAAGTCGCGCGGCATGTAGAGCGAGGAATCACGGATGTGCAGGATCTCGCGCTTGGCGCGCCGCGATGGCGCCCGCGTGATCTTGGGCAGGATCGGGTAGCGCACCGCATCGAAGGCCTGCGCGATCAGCGCCGAGCAGATCATCTTGGTCGGATCACCCGAGCCCAGCGCGATCATGCGCCGCCGCCAGCGTTGCGGAATCGGCATCGGGATCAGATAGCGCATCAGGTCGATGATGTTCTTGGTGTCGTAGCCGAAGCCGATGCGATTGATGGCGTAGCGGCACACCGTGTGCCGGTCCTCATAGGTCAGGCCGACCGGACGGCACACACGGGTGTGATAGGCGAAATATTTCGACAGCGGCGCCGAGATCACGCCGTCGCCGACATAGGCCTCGACCAGCACGTGCGGCTCGCCGTCGGGCTCGACGGCGCCGTCGATCGGTCCGACATAGAGCGCGGCGTGCGACCAGGTCGACTGCGTGAGGTATTTGATGATGCCGGAGATGCGGCTGTTGCCCTCGACGAGCAGCACGTCGCCGGGCTGGACGTCCTTGCGCAGATAGTCCGGATCGCTCGGCGTGAACGGCTCATAGCCGGGGATCTCCTTCTGGAGATAGGCGGCAATCAGCTTGCCGATCTGATCAAGCACGATACCCATAACGCTCCCCGGGCGACCTTGGCCGGTCGCCGGTTTTTTCCCTTCTTCCATGATGGTCGATTGCGGTTGCAATTTGGTTCATAGTGGACGCGTTCTGCACGGTATCACGTTTACCATCCCGGTTGCCGCAGCGCGGCAGATGCGGCAAATTCGGCGGATATTCGTTTGGTTCAAAGCTTTCGGAAACCATGTCATGAATGTCACGCGCCGCGGCTTCCTCTCCGCTTCCGCGGCGCTGGCCGTGCTGCCCATCGCCGGCCGCGCCGCGCAGGCGGCTGTTCCACGAGAGGCTGACATTGTCGTGATCGGGGCGGGTGCGGCGGGAATCGCCGCGGCCCGCCGCATCGTCGCGGCCAATCGCAAGGTCGTGGTGCTGGAGGCCGCGCCACAGCTCGGCGGCCGTTGCCGCACGGATGCAGCCACCTTCGGCGTGCCGTTCGATCGCGGCGCCCGCTGGCTGCTCAACGCCGACGGCAATCCCATCAGCAGGCTCGCGCGCGGTCTCGGACTCGATCTCGTCGCGGCTCCCGTCGGGCAGAAGATCCGCGTCGGCCGGCGCAACGCGCGGCCCGGCGAGACCGAGCAGTTCCTGGCGGGGCTGGTGCGCGCCAATCGCGCCATCGACGAGGCGGCGCGCGGCAAGCTCGATACCTCCTGCGCCGCGGCGCTGCCGAAAGATCTGGGCGACTGGACCAGCACCACCGCATTCGTGCTCGGCGCCAGCGCGACCGGGAAGGATCTCGCCGATCTCTCCGCGATGGACAAGGCGCGTGCGCAGGACCGCAGCGCGCCGCTGGCCTGCCGCCAGGGGCTGGGCACGTTCATCGCCAGGCTCGGCGAATCGTTGCCGTTGTCGCTGTCGACTCCAGCAACGCGCGTCGTGTGGGCCAACCGCGACGTCGCGGTGGAAACGCCGGCGGGGCGAATCGCGGCGCGCGCCGTCATCCTCACGGTGTCGACCAACGTGCTGACATCAGGCGCCATCAAGTTCGCGCCCGAGCTGCCCAAGCGGCAGCTCGACGCCGCCGCGAAGCTCAGCCTCGGCAGCTATGATCACATCGCGCTGATGCTGGCGGGCAATCCGCTCGGCCTGTCGCGGGACGAGGTCATCATCGAGCAGAGCAATTCCAGTCGCACAGGTCTGCTGCTTGCCAATATCGGCGGATCGTCGCTTTGTACCGTCGATGTTGCCGGCGCCTTCGGCCGCGAACTATCAGCGCAGGGCGAGGCGGCGATGGTCGACTTCGCCAGGGAGTGGATCGGCAAGCTGTTTGGAAGTGAGGCCGCCGCAGCGGTGAAGTCGTCCGCAGCGACGCGCTGGAACCTGGCGCCGGGCGTGCTCGGCGCGATGTCGGCGGCCACGCCCGGCAGCCAGGGCGCCCGCAAAATATTGGGCGAGCCCTTGGGTCCGCTGTTTCTTGCGGGAGAGGCCACGCACGAAACGCTGTGGGGCACGGTCGACGGCGCCTGGGACTCCGGCGAGCGCGCCGCGGAAGCCGCGCTGCGCAGGATCGGCGCGATCAAGGACGCTGAGCCGGAGCCGAGCAGTGAGCGGCAACGACCGCGCCGTCGCGGCAAGGTGCGCTCGGCATCGCCGGAGGATTGACGGTCGATCCGCAAGCTCATCAGCAAGAGGGTGGGCACGGCGCAACTGCGATCTCAAGCGTTGAAATGGCACGGCTGCGCCTTTGCCCACCCTACGGCTGATGCAGGCGAGCTGCCGATTGAAGCACGCCCAGCCTTGGCTACACCGGCAGCTTCAATTCCATCAGGTCTTTCGCGACCACGATGCGGCCCGTGTAGTTCTTCTTCACGTCCCGCGTCCAGTCCTCGTCCGTCACTTCGGGATCATCACCGGGCACGAAGTGGCTGAGCACCAGCACCTTCACGCCTGCAGCCGCGGCGATGCGTCCGACGTCTTCCGTGGTCGTGTGACTGTCGAGCAGGTGCTTCTTCAGCGTCGAGCCGTTCTTCGTCTTGGCGACCAGCCGATCCACCGCGGGCACATAGAGGCATTCATGCACGAGCACGTCGGCGCCCTTGGCAAACTCTGCAAGCTTCGGGTTATAGGCCGTGTCGCTCGAGAACACGATCGTGCCGTCGGGCGTCTCGAACTTGTACGCGAAGTTGTCGGTGATCGGCGGATGTGGCGTGCGGAACGCGGTCACCGTCACGTCCGCCGTCTTCAGCACGACGCCGTCCGCGTCGATATCCTTCGCGACCAGGAGTGGCCGCGGATCTGGCCGGCCTTCGTCCGCGATGCGGGTGTCGACGTCGAACTTGTTGGTTTCCCAGAAGCTCCTGGTCATCGCCTCCAGGCCCTTCGGTCCGAACGACTGGATCGGCGTCGACAATCCTGCGGCCCAGGCGTTGTAGAACAGATTGCCGTATTCGAGATTGTGATCGGAATGGTGATGGCTGATCAGGATGTACTTGACCGAAGGGATCGGAACGCCCGCATTGACGAGCTGACGGCTGACGCCCGTGCCGCAATCGATCACGAACGGCGTGCCGTTGACGACGACGAGATTGGCCGGATTCGAAGCGCCGACGCCGACGCGCGGGCCGCCCTTGGTGCCGAGGAAGACCATCCGCGTGCCGGTCTTCGTGCCTTGCGCGAACGCCGCGGGCGCCGCGATGGCGCCGGCCGCTCCCAGCGCAAGCTTGAGCATTGTTCGCCGATGGATCACGGCGGCCTCCCTGTCTGCTTCGTTGCAGGAAGGCTAACCCCGCCCGAGCACGCCGTCGAGGGCCGGCAGGCCGGCGATCACGGCGATTGCGATCAGCGCATAGCAGATGGCGCGGAACACCTGCTCGCTGGCGCGGCCGAACAGCGACGCGCCGAACGCGACGCCGAGCGCGTAGACCGGCCCGATCAGCAGCGAAAGCTTCAGCGAATCCCAGGTGATCAGCCCGCTCATTGCGTAGCTCACCATCGCGAAGAAGTCCGATGCGCCGAAAAACAGCACGATGTTCGCCCGTGCGATCTTTGGCGGGATCGGGCGTCCCAGCCAATAGCCGACGATCGGCGGGCCCCCGGTCTGCGCCAGTCCGCTGCAGAATCCGGAGATGCAGCCGACAGCGACCGACAGCGCGGTGTACTCCCTGCCGCGATAGCGCCAGCCGGACAGCAGCAGCGCAAGCAGCGCGATTACGAAACCGGTGATGATCCAGCGGACGGTGACCGGGTCCAGCCGGCTGAGGAAATAGGTGCCCACGGGCACGCCGACCAACGCACCCGCGACGATCACCGCGGTGGCCTTGCGGTCGGCCTCCCGCCAGGCCGGCGCCACCATCGGGGCCATCGAGACGAAATCGATCACCAGCAGCAGCGGCGCAACGAGACGGGGCGTCGCAAAACTGCTCGCCAGCGGCATGAAGATCAGCGCCGCGCCGAAGCCGGAGAAGCCGCGCGCCGTTGCGGCAATGAAGGCGACGATCGCCAGCGCGATCGTCGCGAACAGGCTGAGATCGGCAGGGATGAGCCCGGAGAGGCTCATCCGCGCAACGTGCCGCCGGTCTTCTTGCCGACGTCTGCGGTGATCTTTGCCGCGACGGCGTCGATCTCCTCGTCGGTCATGGTCTTGTCGCGTGGCTGCAAGGTCACGGCGATCGCGATCGACTTCTTGCCGTCCTCGATGCCCTTGCCCTCGTAGACGTCGAACACGGTGACATCGGTGATCAGCTTCTTGTCGACGCCCTGCGCGGCGCGGACGATGTCGCCGGCCTTGACCTTGCGATCGACGATGAAGGCGAAGTCGCGCGACACCGGCTGGAATGCCGAGAGCTCCAGCACCGGCTTGGCGCGGGTCGGCTTCGCCTTGGCCGCCGGAATGCGATCCAGGATCACCTCGAAGGCGACCAGCGGCCCGTCCGCCTTCAGCGCCTCCAGCGTGCGCGGATGCAGCTCGCCGAAATGCCCGAGCACGTTCTGCGGGCCCATCTGGATCGTGCCGGAGCGCCCCGGATGCATCCAGGCCGGCCCGCCGGCGACGATCTGCAGCGACGCCATCGGCGCGCCGGCCGCCGCGAGCACCGCGAGCGCATCGGCCTTGGCGTCGTAGGCACTGGCCGGCTGCGATCCGGTCCAGTGCCGGCCGAGTCCCTTCGCCGGCGCGATGCCGCGGCGGATGCCGCTCGCGGCCACGAACTGATCCGTCGGGCCATCGCCCTTGAAGACCTGCCCGACCTCGAAGATCGCCGCATCGCCGAAGCCGCGATCGGCATTGGCCTGCACCGTCGCGGTCAGGCCCGGCAACAGGCTTGGGCGCATGTCCGAGAGATCGGACGCGATCGGGTTGGCGAGAGCGAGCTCGGCCTTGCCGCCGCCGAACAATTCGGCCGCCGGCTTGGAGATGAATGACCACGTCACGGCTTCGACCATGCCGCGCGCGGCCAGCGCGCGCTTGGCGCGCCGCGTGCGCAATTGCAGCGGCGTCAGCACCGGCTTGCGCGGGGCGTCGCCGCGCTCGAACGGCGTCATCGGCACCTTGTCGACGCCGACGATGCGCACGACTTCCTCGACGATATCGGCCTTGCCGTGCACGTCGCTGCGCCAGGACGGCACCGCGACCTTCACGACGGGGCCGTTGCCGGCGACCACGAAGCCGAGATGCGTCAGGATCCGCCGCATCTCGGTCAGCGGCACCTCGATGCCCGTCAGCCGCTTCACCTCGGTCAACGGGAAGTCGACGATGCGGTCATCGCCGAACGGGTTGCCGACGACGACAGTCTCCGATGGCGTGCCGCCGCACAGGTCGAGCACGAGCTTGGTCGCCATCTCCAGGCCCGGCACCATGAAGGCCGGATCGACGCCGCGCTCGAAGCGGTAGCGCGCGTCGGAATTGATCCCGAGCTTGCGGCCGGTCTGAGCGATGTTGATCTCGTTCCACAGCGCCGATTCGATCAGCACGTCGGTGGTGCCTTCATCGCAGCCCGAAGCCTCGCCGCCCATGATGCCGGCGAGCGATTCGACGCCGGCGTCATCGGCGATGACGCACATCGCATTGTCGAGCGTGTAGGTGCGGCCATCCAGCGCCAGCAAGCTTTCGCCATCGCGCGCGCGGCGGACGACCAGATTGCCCTTGACCTTCTTGGCGTCGAACACGTGCAGCGGGCGGGCGCGGTCGAAGGTCATGTAGTTGGTGATGTCGACCAGCGCGTTGATCGGACGCAGTCCGATCGAGGTCAGGCGCTGCTGCAGCCATTTCGGCGATGGTCCGTTCTTGACGCCGCGCACGAGTCGCAGCGCGAAACCGGGACATAGCTTCTCGTCTTCGACCTTGACCTTCACGGGGCAAGGGAATTCGCCCCTGATCGGCTTGATGCCGGGATCTTTCAGCTTGCCCATGTCGGCGGCGGCGAGGTCGCGGGCGATGCCGTGCACGCCGGTGCAGTCCTGGCGGTTCGGCGTCAGGTTGATCTCGAATTGGGGATCGCCGAGCCCGGCCCATTCGGCGTAGGGGGTGCCGATCGGCGCATCCGCCGGCAGCTCCATGATGCCGTCGTGATCGTCGGAGATCTGCAGCTCGGCCGCCGAGCACAGCATGCCGCGGCTCTCGACGCCGCGGATCGTGCCGACCGACAGCGTGATGTTCTTGCCGGGGATGTAGGTGCCCGGCGGCGAGAACACCGACACCAGTCCCGCGCGCGCATTCGGCGCGCCGCACACCACCTGCACCGGCGCGCCACCGTCGCCGGTGTCGACCATGCAGACGCGCAGCCGATCCGCATTCGGATGCTGCTCGGCGGAGACGACGCGCGCGATTTTATACGGCGCGAGCAGCTTCGCCTTGTCCTCGAGATGCTCGACCTCGAGGCCGATCATCGTGAGCTTGTTGGCGAGCGTCTCGACCGACTCGTCGGTGTCGAGATGGTCCTTCAGCCAGGACAGCGTGAATTTCATGGCTCTTTCCGCTGATTCAGTCCCGTTCCCTCCCCCGCTTGCGGGGGAGGGTCAGGGTGGGGGCTCTCGCCGCAATGGCAGCGGCAATGGTTTCAAGAACGCCGGCGCGATTGGCCAGGACGTCGTTATTGGCAAAGCGCAGGATGTGAAATCCTTTGGCTTCGATCGCAGCTGAGCGTGAAGCGTCGCGCTGTTCGCCTTCAGTTGAGAAGTGCTGTCCGCCATCGAGCTCGATGACGAGACGTGCGGTGTGGCAGACGAAGTCGACGATGTAGCGGTCGATCGGGACCTGACGGCGAAAGCCCGCGCCGAGCAGGCGATGGCCGCGCAGCTCGGACCATAATATTCTCTCGGCATCCGTCGAGTTTTGGCGGAGGGCGCGCGCATTCGTTCGAAGCTTCGGCGAGACTGTCCAGATGGGCTTCTCGTCGTCCATCGACACCTCCTGCGCGGAGAGACCCCCACCCCAGCCCTCCCCCGCAAGCGGGAGAGGGAGTTCGAGCGTTTGCTGAGAGAGGGCGAGGCTCATCACGAACTCAGCCCTCCGGCCAAGGTCGGGACCTCCAACGGCTTGAAGCCGTAATGCGACAGCCAGCGGACATCGCCCTCGAACAGCTGGCGCAGGTCGCTCATGCCGTATTTCAGCATCGCGATGCGGTCGATGCCCATGCCCCAGGCAAAGCCCTGGTATTCGTCGGGATCGATGCCGCAGGCGCGCAGCACGTTCGGATGCACCATGCCGCAGCCGAGAATCTCCAGCCAGTCCTCGCCCTCGCCGAAGCGGATCTCGCCCTTGTCGCGGCGGCACTGGATGTCGACCTCGAGCGACGGCTCGGTGAACGGGAAGAACGACGGCCGGAATTTCATGTTGATGTGGTCGACCTCGAAGAACGCCTTGCAGAACTCGTGCAGGATCCATTTGAGGTGACCGAGATGCGAGCCCTTGTCGATGACGAGGCCCTCGACCTGGTGGAATTGCGGCGTGTGGGTCGCGTCCGAATCGATGCGGTAGGTGCGGCCCGGGCAGATCACGCGGATCGGCGGCTTCTGGCTCAGCATCGTCCGCACCTGTACCGGCGAGGTGTGGGTTCGCAGCAGCATGCGCGAGCCGTCCGGCTTCGGATTGAAGAAGAACGTGTCGTGCATCTCCCGCGCCGGATGTCCTTCCGGGAAGTTCAGCTTGGTGAAGTTGTAGTCGTCGGTCTCGACATCCGGGCCTTCCGCGATCGAGAAGCCCATGTCGGCGAAGATCGTGGTCAGCTCGTCCATCACCTGGCTGAGCGGATGGATGCGGCCGGTCTCGGCCGGCGAATCCTGCAGCGGCAGCGTGACGTCGATGGTCTCGGCCGCGAGCCTCGCGTCGAGCGCCGCGGCCTTGAGCACGTCGCGGCGCGCGGTCAGCGCCTGCGTGACCTTGTCCTTGGCGAGGTTGATCGCCGCTCCTTGCGTCTTGCGCTCGTCCGGCGACATCTTGCCGAGCGTCGCTAGCAGCGCCGAGATCGAGCCCTTCTTGCCGAGCGCCGAGACGCGGACGGCTTCCAGAGCGGCCTCATCGCCGGCGGCGGCGATCTGGTCGAGGATCGAGGTTTCGAGCGTAGCGAGGTCGGACACGGTCAAAATCTCCGCGGGACAAAAGGCGGCTGGGTTGTCGCCGCGCGGGCGACACGGGTCAAGCGAAAGCAGGCATGTTGCCGGATAGCAAAAAGCGGCCGAGAGCATCGGCCGCTTTTGAAATCCTCACGATGCGGAGGCGATCAGGCGGCGAGCGCCGCCTTGGCCTTCTCAACGATCGCCTGGAACGCGGCGGGCTCGTTGATCGCGAGATCCGACAGCACCTTGCGGTCGACGGTGATGCCGGACTTCGACAGGCCGTCGATAAATCGGCTGTAGGTGAGCTCGAAGGGACGCACGGCGGCGTTCAGGCGCTGGATCCAGAGCGCGCGGAAGGTGCGCTTCTTGCGCTTGCGATCGCGGAACGCATACTGGCCGGCCTTCTCGACGGCCTGCTTGGCGGTGCGGATCGTGTTCTTGCGGCGGCCGTAATAGCCCTTGGCGGCCTTGAAGACTTTCTTGTGCTTGGCGTGGGCGGTCACACCGCGTTTGACGCGAGACATGCCGGAAATCCTTGGATTCAGAGATGACGATCAGCCGCGGCTTTGAGGCGGCCAGGGTTCGGAAGCGAGAGGCCGGTCAGGCGTTCGGCAAGAAGTACTTCTTGACGTTGTCGCCGTCGGTCTTGAACAGCACGCGGGTGCCGCGCAGCTGCCGGATCTGCTTCTTCGTCCGCTTGATCATGCCGTGGCGCTTGCCGCGCTGGGCGTGCATCACTTTGCCGGTGGCAGTCACCTTGAAGCGCTTTTTGGCGCCGGATTTGGTCTTCAGCTTGGGCATTTGGCTCTCCTTGATGCCAACGGCAAGCCGCCCGCAAAAGCGGCGCCATCCGGCGAAAATGCTCGTTAGAGCGTTGGTTGTGCTCAGGTTTCGGGTCCAAACCAGGACCCACCCGCACAGAAACATCGCCACGGCAGCCCTTGATCAGCCGGGCGACGAAGGCCGCGCTTATGCCAGAGACAAAGCCCGTTGGCAACGTCGAACCACGGAATCAGCTATTCCGACCCATGATCAGCCGACCATGACAGTCGAGGATCGACCATGACCCGCCTCATTCGCCGCGCCATCTCCGCCGCCTTCACGACCGCGCTGCTGACGGGCCTCGCGGGCCTGACGGCAAGGCCGGCGCACGCTGCCGGCTTCGATGGCGCCTGGACCGTGCTCATCATCACCGAGGCCGGCAGTTGCGACCAGGGCTACAGCTTCCCGATCCGGATCAGCGGCGGCCGGGTCCTCTCGAACAGCACCGCCAACATTACCGGCTCGGTTGGCCGCGGCGGCGCCGTCACCGTGCGGGTATCCCAGGGTGGTGCCTCGGCCAGTGGCACCGGCCGGCTTGGCGCCACGTCCGGCGTCGGTCGCTGGAGCGGCAAAGGCTCGTCCGGGACCTGCAGGGGGCGGTGGCAGGCGACGCGGTCCTGACCCGGGCCCGCAAGAGCGGCCCTGACGGGCGCCCCAAGAGAAAAGCCCGCCAAACGCGTGGCGGGCCCGGCTTCAGGTGTCGGCGTGCTGGACTTAGCGCGGCGCCAGAACCATGACCACCTGACGTCCCTCGAACCTGGCGTCCTGCTCGACCTTGGCGAACGCCGCCACGTCGGACTTCACCTTGTCGAGCAGCTTGGTGCCGATCTCCTGGTGCGCCATTTCGCGGCCGCGATAGCGCAGCGTGATCTTGACCTTGTCGCCCTCTTCGAAGAACCGCTGCATCGCGCGCATCTTCACGTCGTAGTCGTGGTCGTCGATCATTGGGCGGAGCTTGATCTCCTTGATCTCGACGACCTTCTGCTTCTTGCGGGCCTCGGCGGCCTTCTTCTGCGCCGAATATTTGTACTTCCCGTAGTCCATGATCTTACAGACGGGAGGCGAGTTGTTCGGCGAAATCTCGACCAGATCCATGCCGGCATCAGCGGCCATCTTGATCGCAACAACGGTCTCGACGACACCACGGTTGGTGCCTTCGGCATCGATCAGCTGGATCTGCGCATTGCGAATCTCATCATTGGTACGCGGCCCGTCTTTGACGGCAGCGGGCGGGGCTCGATTGGGGCGGCGAATGGGTAGTGCTCCAAGGTTGTGGAAGAAGGCGGCTAGTTTGAAGGAAGATGCTTTCGCGGGCAAGGTCGCAACGGTCCGGTGCGTCGAAATTCCGCCCGGTCGTCGCGGCTCCTGCGTCGCATGCGCGAGACTTGCGCGTCGATGCATTCCCCCAAGGAAGCCACACGGCCGAGAAATGCGATCAAACTCGCGCTTTTTCGGGCCCTCGTGGTTCCGCCGGGGGACATAGAGTGCGCGGCGCGCTTTCGCAAGCGGCTGCGTCGGGCCGCGCCGATTGACGGAAACGGCCGGTTCGCCCACACAACACCCGACAGCGAGTAACGATCCATGAACCCTGCTGCAGAAAATGCCGATCCGCCCGTCTTCGTCACCGTCGGCGCGGGCGAATCGTCGCGCCGGATCGCGGTGCGGGCGCGGCCAGGCCGTCCGCCCGGGCTGTTCTGGCTCGGTGGCTTCAATTCCGACATGAAAGGCACCAAGGCCCTGGCCCTCGACGCCTGGGCCGCCGAGCGCGGCCGCGCCTGCGTTCGCTTCGACTATTCCGGGCACGGCGAATCCGGCGGACGCTTCGTCGACGGCACCATCAGCCGCTGGCTCGAGGAGAGCGTCGCGGTGTTCCGGCAATTCTGCCGCGGACCTCAGGTCGTGATCGGTTCCTCGATGGGCGGCTGGATGGCGCTGCTGCTGGCGCGCGAGCTGCTCAAGGAGCCGGCCGAAGCAACGCTGGCGGGCCTGGTCCTGATCGCCCCGGCGCCCGATTTCACCGAGGAGCTGATGTGGAAGGGCTTTGCACCGGCGGTCCGGACCGAGATCGAGACTAACGGCGTCTGGATGCGTCCGTCGGAGTATGGCGAGCCCTATCCCATCACCAGGGCGCTGATCGAGGACGGGCGCAATCATCTCCTGCTCGGCGGTGCCATCAAGGTCGGCTGCCCGGTGCGCATCCTGCAGGGCGCGCAGGACCGAGACGTCCCCTGGCAGCATGCGTTCGCACTGACCCACCGCCTGCCGGCCGAAGACGTGGTGCTGACCATGATCCAGGACGGGGACCACCGGCTGTCGCGTCCTCAGGACATCACGCGCATGCTGGCCGCCGTCGGCGAGATGGGCTGAGGCGGCCGGCTTCAGCATCGGGCCTGCCATTCCGCGCGGACGCTCTCGTCGGTCTCCGACGTCAGCGCGGCCTCCGCACGTCGCGCGTAAGCAGCCTCGTCGAGCAGCCAAGCGAGCGCCCAGGCGGCGGCACCGCGCACCAGCGGACTGGGATCGGCGGCCAACCGCTCGGCTGACGGCGTCAGCGCCGCATCGCCGGAGTTGCCGATCGCGATCAGCACGTTGCGCAGGAAGCGGTCGCGGCCGATGCGCTTGATCGGCGATTTCGCGAACAGTGCGCGGAACGCGGCATCGTCGAGCGCCGCCAGCTCCGCCAGTGAAGGCGCGCGCAACGCGTCGCGCGCGGCCAGCTTCGCCTCGCGTCCCGCCTGCGCGAACTTGTTCCAGGGGCAGGCGGCGAGGCAGTCGTCGCAGCCATAGATGCGGTTGCCCAGCGCCTTGCGGAACTCGCGCGGGATCGGCCCCTTGTTCTCGATCGTCAGATACGAGATGCAGCGCCGTGCATCGAGGCTGTAGGGGGCCGGGAACGCCGCGGTCGGGCAGCTGTCGAGGCAGGCCCGGCACGAGCCGCAATGATCCCGCTCCGGCGCGTCCGCCGGCAGCGCCAGCGTGGTGTAGATGGCGCCGAGGAACAGCCAGGAGCCGAAGCCGCGCGACACCAGGTTGGTGTGCTTGCCCTGCCAGCCGAGCCCGGCCGCTTCGGCCAGCGGCTTCTCCATGACGGCCGCGGTGTCGACGAACACCTTCACATCACAGCCGGCCTGCGCGACCAGCCAGCGGGCGAGCGCCTTGAGGTTCTTCTTGATGACGTCGTGATAGTCGTCGCCGCGGGCATAGACCGAAATCGCAGCATTGCTGCGCCGGGACAGGACCGCGCGCGGGTCCTCGTCGGGGCCGTAATTGACGCCGAGCATGATGATGCTGCGGACCTCGCGCCACAGCGTGGTGGGATCGGTGCGGCGGGACGGCTCGCGCGCCAGCCAGTCCATGTCGCCGTGCTGGCCGGCGGCGAGGAAGCGTTCGAACGCAGCGGCCCGTTCGGCACTCACGACCGGGGCGGTGATACCGACGACATCGAAGCCCAGCCGTTGCGCCTCGGCGGCCAGCGCCGCCTTCAACGTCTCCGGCGTGGGCCTAGCGGCGCTCAGAAGTCCAGATCCACATAGGTGCGCGACGCCGGCACGCCCGCCAGCCAGTCGGAGAGCAGCGGCCGGAACGACGGCCGCGACTTCACCCGCGCGTACCACGCCTTCGCGGCGTCGTCCTCGATCCATGGCACGTCGCCCAGATAGTCGATCGCCGACAGATGCGCGGCGGCGGCGAGGTCGGCATAGGTCAGGCGGTCGCCGGCCAGGAAATTGCGCCGCTGCGCCAGCCAGCCGATATAGGCGAGATGATAGCGCACATTGGTCTTGGCGGCGCGAATCACGTCGGTCGACGGCGGCCCGCCGCCATCCTCCTCGCTCATGAAGCGCTTGTAGATGCGCTCGGTGACCAGCAGGTTCGAGGCCTCCTCGAAGAACTTGGTGTTGAACCAGTCCATCAGCCGGCGCACCTCGATGCGCTCGGCCGCCGAGGCCGGCATCAGCCGGCGATCACCCATCTCGGGCCCGCAGGTCTCGTCGATGAATTCGGCGATCACGCCGACACCGGGCACCGGCGGCAGGCCTTCGACCGACAGCACCGGCGTGGTGGCCGCGGGATTGAGCACGAGAAACGCCTCGCGGCGCTCCCAGGCGCGTTCCTCCACCAGGCGCAGATCGAGCCCGTATTCGCCGAGCACCAGCCGGACGAAGCGTGAATGCGGGCAGAAGGGATGGTGGTAGAGCGTGTACATGGAGCCTTTCGACGATTCCGCAGCTACGGCGCTTAACGAACAATCAACCATCGGTTCGCACCGACGCCTCGTCCCGATACCGGCGCGCGGGTGCGCTCGCGAATCGGACCATTAGCGCATGGTCGGCGAAAGTGTAAGCAGTAGGGCGACGGGCGGTCATGCGGGAAACGGCGCTTTCGGGAACAGCGATCAGCGCGCCCGATCCGCTGTCCGGCATTGCCTCGTTCCGATTCGCATGGCCGATCACACGCCGGTTCATTCATCGGATGTGGCCGGTTCGAGCGCTTTTTGCAATTGCGGGCGGGGGCCGAATAGGCGAGAAGGGCGGCGTTTTGCCGGCCATCCAGGATCCGATCAATGATGTCAGATACGCTGCGGGCGGTGCTTCTCGGCATCGTTGAGGGCGTCACCGAGTTTCTTCCCGTATCCTCGACGGGCCATCTGCTGCTCGCCGAGCGCTTTTTCGGGCTCGGCGACGAGGGGTTCTGGAAGAGCTTTGCGATCCTGATCCAGCTCGGCGCCATCCTCGCCATCGTTGCGCTGTACTTCTTCAAGCTGTACCGCGTCGCGATCGGCGCGCTGACGAACCCTGACGACCGCCGCTTCATCATCGGCGTGCTGATCGCCTTCCTGCCCGCGGTCATCATCGGCCTCATCGCCGGCAAGTACATCAAGGCGCTCCTGTTCGATCCCTGGGTCGTGTGCTTCTCGCTGATCGTCGGCGGCGCCATCCTGCTGTGGGTCGATCAGATCGATCTCAAGCCGCGGGAGCACGACGCCACGCGCTATCCGCTGATGATGTATCTGTGGATCGGCGTCGCGCAGTGCGTCGCCATGATCCCCGGCGTGTCGCGCTCGGGCGCCACCATCGTGGCGGCGATGCTGCTCGGCGGCGACAAGCGCTCGGCCGCGGAGTTCTCCTTCTTCCTGGCGATCCCGACCATGGTCGGCGCCTTCGTCTACGACTTCTACAAGAGCCGCGCCGAGATGACGGCGGACCATCTCGGTCTGATCGCGATCGGCTTCGTCGTCTCCTTCATCACCGCGATGATCGTGGTGAAGGCCTTCCTCGGCTACGTCACCCGCCACGGCTTCGTGCTGTTCGCCTGGTGGCGCGTCATCGTCGGCACCCTCGGCCTGATCGCGCTGGCGCTGGGGAAGTGAGCTGAGCCCCAGCTCCATCCACCGTCATTGCGAGCGTAAGCGAAGCAATCCAGTGTGGTGTCCGGGACTCTGGATTGTTTCGTCGCTTCGCTCCTCGCAATTACGAGGACCAGCAGTCGTGGCTTCACGCGTTCTTGCGCTGGAACTGGCCGGACGGACGGAAGCGCCAGAGATATTGCGGGGCGATCGCCTCGAGTGAATCCGGCGTGATGCCAAGGCCCTGCAGCGTCAGCCCCGCCGCCTTCGCCGCTTCCGACACCACGTTGTCATGACGCAGCAGCTCGACCTGGTCCGGCGTCAGCTTCAGCGGCCCCGGCGCGAACTGCAGGATTGCGGCCTGGAGTTTGGCGAGCCCGAACGGCAGCGGCAGCAGCGCGCGGTCGCGGTCGGTGATGTCGAGGATGATTTTCAGGATTTCCCGGAAGCTCAGCACCTCGGGCCCGCCGAGCTCGTAGGTCGCGCCCGGCTGCGCCTTGCCGTCGACCGCATCGGCCACCGCGGTGGCGACGTCGCCGACATAGACCGGCTGCATCTTCGTCTCGCCGCCGCCGATCAGCGGCAGGAACGGCGAGATCCGCGCCAGCCCCGCAAAGCGGTTGGTGAACTGGTCCTCGGGGCCGAACACGACCGAGGGGCGCATGATCACGGCCTCGGGCACCGCGGCCAGCACGGCGGCCTCGCCGGCCGCCTTGGCGCGGGCATAGCTCGACGCCGACTCTGCGTCGGCGCCGATCGCCGAGACGTGCACCATGCGGGCGCCAGCGGCGGCCGCCGCCTTGGCGACGGTGGCGGCGCCCTCGGCCTGTACGGCCTCGAAGGTCTGCGCGCCGCTCTCGGTCAGGACGCCGACGAGATTGATCGCGACATGGCTGTCACGCAGCGCTGATGCGACCGAGTCGGGATAGCGCAGATTGGCCTGTACGGCGTGGATCTGGCCGACCCGGCCGAGCGGCTGCAGATGGCCCGCCAGCTCCGGCCGACGCACCGCGACGCGGATGCGGTAGTCGCGCTTGGCCAGCGCCCGGACCACGTTGCGCCCGACGAAGCCGGAGCCGCCGAAGACGGTAACCAATGTGTCCAGATTCGATGCCATGGAATGAGTCCTGGGATTGCCGGGCGGTCGGTCCGCCCCGGACGAGATAGCTGTCAGCGGCGATTCGCACCCCGCGGCCCGCCATCCTGGGCCGCTGTATAGCCCATCGCCCGCACCGCGGAAAAGGGAGCCGTGTTTTTGCGCATGGGGTGAGAAAAATTGTCATCTTGGGCGTTCAGCGGTTTGACAAGCGCCCGTTCGATCCGTACACAGCGCCCCCATGCCCAGGTGGCGGAATTGGTAGACGCGCTGGCTTCAGGTGCCAGTGGCTTAACGGCCGTGAAGGTTCGAGTCCTTTCCTGGGCACCATTTTTGGTGGTGACCTCCCCCGCACAGAACTCTGTGACAGACGACGGCGCTGATGCGCCTCGCGATCTGATTGGGTGGCATCGATTTAGCTGATGTCTTCGCGACATCAGCGACACGCTCGTCCCCGAGCCAGCCGATAATCCTCCTTTCAACGCCCGTGATGTAGCCGCTGCTGCCGGCTGCGAGCCTCCACCCTCCCCTGGAGGGGGAGGGTCGATCGCGCGCGAAGCGGGCGAGCGGGGTGGGGCGATCTCTCCACGCACGCCAGCGCCAGAGGAGAGATCACCCCACCCCGCCTCACGTTTCGCTTCGCTCTCCGTGAGGCGACCCTCCCCCTCCAGGGGAGGGTGGGCACCGCCTTCGTGTCGAGTGATCGCCATGACCGCCGTGGTCTTTCTCGTTTAGGGCAAGACCTATCAGCCTCGCGGCGCGCTTTGCGCCCGAGCTGTGCTGATCGTCTCGCCCTCGAAATCATGAGGGCGCAGGGAGAGCCGGGTGCCGACCGCACCCATGGCCCGCCAGCGAAGGAAAATGCTGGCGGCAGGAACCACAGGTACGCGCCGGATCATCCGGCCCTCCCTGCGCGATTGGTTTTAACGGCTGCTTCGCGTTCTCCCTGGTGCGCCGGGCTTGTTGGCCACCATCCCCACGCGAAGCGAAAGCTTCGTCATGAGTTGATATCAGCGTCGGGATATCAGGACCGCGCGACTTGACCGTGCGTGCATCCTTGTTCGTCCGCGCGAACTCAATCACGCTGCAACGACACACGCCCATCGCATCCCACTGCCAACGTCTCGTGACGGTCGCGACACGCCCCTCATGCGGCAGCAGGGACGCGCGGAAATGTGCAGGTGATTTGCCCGACGGCGCAAGCCCGGATGCTGCGACAGACTGGCACGACGGGCAATTTGCGCATGACAGGCATGCCATCTCCACCGTGATTGCGAGCGAAGCAATCCAGAGCCACGGGTGTCGCCCGGGATCGCTTCGTCGCTTCGCTCCTCACAATGATGGTGGTGAGCACTACGCCCCGAGCTGGCTTAGGAGCAACCTCACCTATCAACTTGCATTGGCGCACAGGATTAGCACGTGAGTTCGGCGCAGAGCTTTCGCTTCACCACCGGTGTCGTCCCCACGAACGCGGGGACCCATACCACGCAGGCGGTACGTTCCGCGCGACTCGTCGCAGCCGGTGACCATCTGTCTCGGATCGGCGCCCGCCGACGCGTTGCGTCGGCGAGCTTATCGGCGACGACAGAGGATGTCGTTGTCAGCTGGCCGTCACAGGCGCAGTTCGCCCGTCCAGGGCAGGCCGACAAAGCCCGATGGGCGGGTCATGCCGTGCGTGATGCCGCGATCACGCGCGCCAGCACTGGCCAATACAGATCGCCATAGCCCGCCTCGATCGCCTCTCCGAGTCGCCTGTCGGCAAGCTCCGCGCCCGGCAGGTCGATCTGCACGGACCTGGCGAGATCGAGAGCATAGCCGATGTCCTTGCGCGCATATTCGGTCGAGAACGCCCGCTCCGGATATGTGTCGGGCAGCATCGCCTTCATGCCGTGGTTGCGCAGCGCGAAGCTGTCGGCCGAGCCTTTGGCCAGGGTCTCGAACAGCAGCGTGGCATCGAGGCCAGCGCGCTTGGCAGTCTCCAGCGCTTCGCCGAGCGCCACCACGGTCTGCATCAGCACCATGTTGTTGAGGATCTTCACGACCTGGCCGGCGCCCACGCCGCCGCAATGGGTGATGTCGGTCGCGAACATCGCGAACAGCGGCCGCAGTCTCTCGAACGTCGCCGCGTCGGCCCCCACCATCACGCTCAGCGTGCCGTCCTCGGCCGCCTGCCGGGTGCGGGCGATCGGCGCATCCGCGTAGGCGGCGCCCTTGGCCGCGAAACGCTCGGCGAGCTCCCGGCTGGCCTGCACCGGCGAGGTGCCGAGGTCCACGATGGTGTGACGCGCCTCCACGTGGCGGAGCAGGCCGTCATCGCCGTCGCACACCGCTTGGACATGCTTGCCGCTCGGCAACGCCATGAAGATCACGTCGGTCTGGCGCGCCAGCTCCGCGAGCGACACGGCACGCTTGACGCCGACGGCGGCGAGGCGCTGCAGCGGCGCGTCCGCACGATCGAAGCCGAGCACCGGGACGCCTGACTTGAGGGCTAGGTTGCGGCACATCGGCTCGCCCATGACGCCTAACCCGATAAATCCGATCGCCCCCATTGCAAGTTCCTCTTCATTCGGACCTGCCTGTTCAATCGACCATGGCGCCGCGCTGCAGGTTGGCCCAGTCCCGTTCCGGATAGTCGTCTGAATAGTCGCAGGTGTCGATCGAGCAGACGATCCTACCGCTCATGCCGGTGACACGGATCTCGTCGCCGAGCCTGGCGATCTGACCGTCAGGGGAGCGCATCTGGTTCGTCCTTGCGCTCGGGACCGGGTGGGTTGCGAAAAGGATACACGGTGATGCCGATAGCCGCGCCGAGCGTTGCGATCCGCAGCAGCAGGTCGGCGGGGATGGTGGTGTCGAGCGCGGGGAAGTCGCGGCCGCCTTCGAAGCCATAGGAGAACGTGCGCGACGTGCAGCTGTCCCACAGCTCCCTCGGGGTCTGGGGCAGCGATTCGATCAGCGTAAGGAATTGCTCGGTGGATGTGGTCGGATGCGGGGATCCTGTATCGTTGATCTCCAGCACCAGCAGAAACTCCTGCTCATGCTCCTCATGATGCAGGACATGCGCGTTCTGATGCAGATGCGCGATCAGCGGCGAGAAGTCGGACTTCGACTTCAGGACGAGATCGAGATTCAGGAAATGCGAGAGTGCGGCCATGCTCGCTCGCGCGGGTTGCTGCGGACGACGGGTGTCGAAGCTCCGCGAGCGCTAGCGGCAAGTCGGGACCGAACGCATCGGGATGCGGCCAAGGTTCGCCGGCCGAAGCCGGCGAACCTTCAGACCGCTATCCCTTATACCCCATCAGCAGCCGCGGCAGCCACAGCGAGAACGCCGGCACGTAGGTCACGAACATCAGGGCTGCGATCAGGGCGGCGTAGAACGGCAGGATGGTGCGCATGACGGCGCCGACCGAGATGCCGCCGATGGCGCAGCCGACGAACTGCGTGGTGCCGACCGGCGGGGTGTTGAGGCCCAGCGCGCAGTTGATCAGCATCAGCATGCCGAACTGCACCGGATCCATGCCCGCCTTCATCGCGATCGGCAGGAAGATCGGGGTGCAGATCAGGATGGTCGCCGCCATGTCCATGAACGTGCCGAGCAGGAACAGGATGACGTTGATCAGCAGGAAGATCATCCAGGGCTGCGTCGACACCTTGCTCATCAGGTCGCCGGCGAAATCGGCGACCTCGTACAATCCCATCAGGTACTGGAACATGGTGGAGACGCCGATCAAGAGCAGCACCACGCCGGTCGTCTTGACCGCCTTGGCGGCGGCCCGCAGGAAGTTCTGCAAGGTCATCGTGCGGTAGATGAAGAACGTCAGCAGGATCGTGTAGGTGACGGCGACGGCCGCGGACTCGGTGGCCGTGAACACGCCGGACAGGATGCCCGCCAGGATGATGCCGACGATCAAGAGGCCGGGCAGCGCCGCGGCGAACGAGCGGAACACCTCCGCCCAGCCGGGAAACTTGCCCGCGGGATAGCCGCGCTTCACGGCGACCGCGTAGGCGGCGACCAGCATGCAGACCATCAGCACGAGTGCAGGAAGAAGACCCGCGGCGATCAGCGCGCCGATCGACACCTTGCCGCCGGCGGCGAGCGCATAGATGATCATGTTGTGGCTGGTCGGCATCAACGCGCCGACCAGCGAGGCGTGGGTGGTGACGTTGACGGCGTAGTCGGTGTCGAACCCTTCCTTCTTCATCATCGGGATCATCACCGCGCCCATCGCCGACACGTCGGCCACGGGAGAGCCGGAGACGCCGCCGAACAAGGTGCAGGCGACGACGTTCGACATGCCGAGCCCGCCGCGGATGTGACCGACGAGATTCTTGGCGAGCTGCACGATCTTGTCCGCGACGCCGCCATGCAGCATCAGCTCGCCGCTGAAGACGAAGAACGGGATGGCGAGGAACGAGAAGATGTTCATCCCCGACATCATCTGCTGGAAGATGACGGCAACCGGCAGGCCTTCATAGAGGATGGTGCAGATCGCCGAGAGGCCGATCGCAAACGCAACGGGAACGCCGAGGACCAGGAAGCCGAAGAAGGTGACGCCGAGAATAATCAGTTCCATGAGGGGACGACCTCTTCGCCGCGCAAGAGAGCAATGATGTGCTCGATGGAAAACATGACGATCAGGATTCCCGAAGCGATCAGCGGCACGTAGCGGACGACTTCGGGCAGGCCGAGATTGGCGATCTTCACGGTGCCCACGGAGGCGCCGAGGATCCAGCCGTTGTAGGCCATCGCGACGCCGAACATCGCGACCAGCACGTGGATGACGAGCTCGATCTTTTCCCGCATATGATCCGGCAGCATCACGAGTAGGCTGTCCATGCCGATATGGCCGGCGTCGCGAACGCCGACGGCGGCGCCGATCAGCGTGACATAGAGGATCAGGACCAGCGCCAGGTTCTCGGTCCAGGTCGGGCTGGAGTTGAGAACGTAGCGTCCGAACACCTGGTAGAACACGATGGTGACGATGACGAGCAGGCCGGCGACGGACAGATACATGCCCAAGCGCGCGATGATGGCGTTGATCCGCGAGAGCAGGCCGGTCGACGGACGTCCCTCCTGCTGCTCGTGGTCTCCGACATGTGGATCTGTCATTCCCGTCCCTCCCCTGGCTTTCCTGCGGCGCCGCCTGATGGCGACGCCGGACCGTATGATTGTTGTTCTTGGTAGATGTCTTTGAAGTCGCGATTTTTGCGTCGCTACTCTTATTTGGTGTCCTGGATGCGCTTGACGAGGCTCGAGAGCTTCTCGTCGCCAGCGAACTTCTGGTACACCGGCTTCATCGCGTCGACGAATTCCTGCTTGTTGGCGATCGTCACGACCTGGACGCCAGCGGCCTCGACGGTCTTGCGGGAGGTCTGCTCGCGCTCGTCCCAGAGCTTGCGCATGACCGGCACGGATTCCTTTGCCGCCTTGCGGATCATCGCCTGATCCTCCTTGCTCAGCGTGTCCCAGACCTTCTTGGACATCACGAGGACTTCAGGCGCCAGCGAGTGCTCGGTGACGTTGTAGAACTTGGCGGCCTCGAAGTGGCGCGAGGATTCGTAGGACGGCCAGTTGTTCTCGGCGGCGTCGACGAGGCCGGTCTTGAGCGCGGTGTAGACCTCGCCATAGGGCATCGGGGTCGGGTTGGCGCCGAGGCTCTGGATCATGCCGACCCAGAGGTCGGACTGCTGGACGCGGATCTTCAGGCCCTTGAGGTCGGCGAGCGACTTCACCGGCGCCTTGACCGTGTAGATCGAGCGCGCGCCGCTGTCATAATAAGCCAGGCCGACCAGGCCGGCGGGCTCCATGGCCGCCAGGATCTCGTCGCCGATCGGCCCGTCCAGGACGTTGCGCATGTGCTGCGTGTCGCGGAACACGAAGGGCAGGCACAGCGCGACGGTCTCCGGCACGAAATTGTTGAGCGGCGAGGAGTTGATCCGCATCATGTCGAGCGCGCCGATCTTGAGCTGCTCGATCGTGTCCTTCTCGGAGCCGAGGGCGCCGTTCGGAAACACCTTGACGCCGAGCTTGCCGCCGCTCGCGGCAGCGAGCTGCTTCCCCATGAACTTGACGGCTTCAACGGTCGGATAATCGGCGGGGTGCACGTCGGCGGAGCGGAAATCGCGCGCGGTCGCCAGCGGCGACGAGACCGCCAGCACAGCGGCCGCAATGATACCTGTAAGTGCCTTCATCTTGGCTTCCTCCTCAATTGATTATGTCGTTGTTGGGCAGATGCTGCAGACCGCCTTGGGTCGCTGCGCTCCAGATGCGAAGTCCTGCGACAATATCACGCGTAGGGCCAGTGGCTATTTCTGTCCAAGCCAAAGGCGGCATCGATCAATGCAAGAGTTGCATCGATCGATCGGGTGCGATCTGGCGCGATGCAACCAGCGGGTCGACCGCCCTCAATGACGACGGCGCCGCCTCGAACGGCCGCGGAGACACTGCCGGCGCCGCCTCAGATGCGATCACTTGAGATGCGATCACTTGGCCCTGTCCGGCCCTTGCGCCCGGGCGGCGGGGCTGGCATTCCCACGGCTGATCTCCGGACCGGCCCGGCGCGTTTGCCGGTTGGTTACCAGCGCCGGGCTACAGCCGGTTCCCGAGCGCTTCCCGCGGCGTTGCTCCGGCTCGTCGCGTCCGATTTCGATTCGACGAGGTTTTGAGAGCCATGACCGTACGCCTGCACCGCGGCGACCTGCCTGATCTTTCCCGCTATACCTCGTCGGTCGCGATCGACACCGAGACGATGGGGCTCAATCCGCACCGCGACCGGCTGTGCGTGGTGCAGTTGTCGCCCGGCGACGGCTCGGCCGACGTGGTGCAGATTCCCAAGGGGCACACCGACGCGCCGAACCTGAAGGCGCTGCTCGGCAACCCGGACATCACCAAAATCTTCCACTTCGCGCGCTTCGATGTCGCGGCGCTGTTTCACGCGTTCGGGGTGATGCCGCAGCCGGTCTATTGCACCAAGATCGCCTCGCGGCTGGCGCGCACCTATACCGACCGCCATGGCCTGAAGGATCTCGTGCGCGAGCTGCTCAACGTCGATCTCTCCAAGCAGCAGCAGTCGAGCGACTGGGGCGCCGAGCAGCTCAGCGAGCCGCAGCTCGCGTATGCCGCCTCCGACGTGCTGCATCTGCATGCGCTGCGCGAAAAGCTCGACGGGATGCTGGCGCGCGAAGGGCGGTTGGCGCTGGCGCAGGCCTGTTTCGCGTTCCTGCCCCACCGCGCGACGCTCGATCTGGGCGGATTCGAGGCCGAGGACATCTTCGCGCATTCCTGAAGCCGGCGAATCGCGGGCGCGTTCACGATCATTAATGTCTCGTAATGATCGCAAGCCGCCCCGCGTCGCGATTTCGCGCCAGTTCCAGGCTGCAATGGTGAAGGCGTCCATGGTAGGATGGGCGCTGTTTCGCGCGCCTCCCCGTGTCCGTCGGAGCCCTGGTGAACTCGGTCCACAACCCCGCCTATGACCCCACCCTGCAGGCGCGCTTCGCTGTCGCGGCGCGCCACAGCCGCTTCGTGCGCGTGCTGCGGGTCGCGGTGCCGGCGGCGGTGGGACTGGCGATGGCGGTCGTGATCGGCATCGCGCTGTTCAATCCGTTCCACATGGAGATCAACACCCCGAATCTCACCGGCAACCTCGTCATCTCCGGCCGCAAGATCACGATGGAGACGCCGCATCTCACCGGCTTCACGCCGGACCAGCGGCCGTATGATCTCGTCGCCCGGAGCGCGGTGCAGGACCTCACCGATCCCGATCACGTCGAGCTCAACATCCTCCGCGCCAAGGTGCTGATGGAGGATCAGTCGACGGTGACCTTGAAGGCGAATACCGGCGTGTTCGACACCAAGCAGCAGCAGCTCGAGCTGACGAAGGATATCCTGCTGACGACGTCGACGGGCTACGAGGCGCGGCTGAGCCGGGCCTCGGTCGACATGGCCAAGGGCACCGTGAGCTCGGACGAGCGCGTCGACGTCAAGCTCACCAACGGTACGCTCTCCGCCGACCGCCTGCGCATCACCGACAATGGCGAGGTCATCCGCTTCGAGGGCAATGTGATGATGAACCTCGACAACATGAATGCCGCTCCGGCCACGACGGCGAGCGCCGATCCCGGCCGTCCGGCCCGCAACGTGAAGTGACCTCATGACCACGTGCCGTTTCATTCCCGTAGCGATTCGCGGCGCCGGCTTCGCCGCGCTGGCGTTGCTCGCGCTTGCCGACTCATCGCAGGCGCAGAGCGCGACCACCGGCGTGCCCAACGCGCTGCAGGGGTTCTCGCAGAATCGCGACCAGCCGATCCAGATCGAGGCCGCCGCGCTCGAGATGCGCGACAAGAAGAAGGAGGCGACCTTCACCGGCAACGTCAAGGTCGTGCAGGGCGACACCACCATGACCTCGAAGTCGCTGGTGGTGTTCTACGACGGCGGCGCCCAGCCGGGCGGCGCCAAGGCGACCAAGGCCACGCCGGCGGCGACGCCTGGGCCGGACGGCAGCTCGGCGATCCGCCGTCTCGAGGCGCGCGGCGACGTCAAGGTGACCCAGAAGGACCAGGTCGTGACCGGCGAGACCGCGGTCTACGACACCAAGACCAACATGATCTCGATGCAGGGCGGCGTGGTGCTGACCCAGTGCAAGAACGTGATGCGCGGCGACCGGCTGACGGTGGACATGACCACCGGCGTGTCGCGCGTCGAATCCGACAGCGGGCGCGGCGTCCAGGTGCTGCTGCCGCAGGCGGGCGCGGGCGCCGGCGCCGGCGGCGGCTGCGGTTCGTCGACGGCCTCGGCTCCGGGCAGCGCCGCGCCGCTGCAGCTCGGTCCAGGCAAATCGAAGTGACTTCAATTATTTAGCAAAACGCCGGCGGCCCAGTTGAACCGCGCCGTTGCTGCCTCTATCTAGCGAGCGGGCGGTTCTGTCGCAGGGCCGATGCAACGGGAGGCCGTGGAACCCGTTGCGTGGCTGCGAAAGAGTGATGCCGGACACGATTGCGATCTTGCGATCGGTCGCCTGCGTGGCGACCGCGACTTCGCCGTCAGACGACAAACTCCGAAGCGCGGCCTGCCGCGCTTTGGCCGGCCTCGCGCTCCCTGTGATCCGCGAGAGGTGAGATGCGTTCGCTCGCGGTGAGCGGGCGAGCCAGCGCTGCGGTCGATGACGGGCAGCCTCGAAGGGCGTAAGCGAAGCGGGGATGGTGGATCTACTCGGCATGTTTCGTGGGCGTCCCGCCAAGCGCGGCCAGCGAGGCTCCTCGCGCCGGCGCGACGACATCACGGCCATGGACGATCCGTTCGGCAATTCCTACAGCGATGATCCGCTCGCCGCGCTCGCCGACTCCGTGCGCGATGAAACGGTGCCGCGCATCAATCCGCGCTCGCCGCAGAACACCGAGCAGATCCAGCGCAAGCGGCCGGCCTCGCAGCCGACGCCAGCCAGGCCGCGCAACAATGGCGCGGGGGGCGGTCCGCAACTGCTGCGCCGGCCGGGCTTCCTCGCCGTGCATTCGATCGAGAAGAGCTTTGGCAGCCGCCAGGTCGTGCGGGGCGTGTCGATCTATGTCCGCCGCGGCGAGGCCGTCGGCCTGCTCGGGCCGAACGGCGCCGGCAAGACCACCGTGTTCTACATGATCACCGGCCTGATCAAGGCCGATCGCGGCGCCATCGAGCTCGATGGCCATGACGTCACGCGGCTGCCGATGTATCAGCGCGCGCGGCTCGGCATCGGCTACCTGCCGCAGGAGGCCTCGATCTTCCGCGGCCTCACCGTCGAGCAGAACATCCGCGCCGTGCTCGAAGTGGTCGAGCCGTCGCGCAAGAAGCGCGAGCGCGAGCTCGACGCGCTGCTGGAAGAATTCACCATCACGCGGCTGCGCAAGTCGCCGTCGATCGCACTGTCCGGCGGCGAGCGTCGCCGCGTCGAGATCGCCCGCGCGCTGGCGACGCGCCCGAACTACATGCTGCTCGACGAGCCGTTCGCCGGCATCGATCCGATCGCGGTCGGCGACATCCAGCAATTGGTGCGCCATCTCACCAACCGCGGCATCGGCGTGCTCATCACCGACCATAACGTCCGCGAGACGCTCGGCCTCACCGACCGCGCCTACATTGTGTACGCGGGGCAGATTCTCACCGAAGGCAGCCCGGAGGAGATCGTCGCCGATCCCGACGTGCGCCGGCTGTATCTCGGTGAGGAATTCCGGCTGTAGGATTGCCGACGCGGTATTCGCAGGCTTTTGTCGCGACCGCGACAAGCGACGCAACCACTACGATCAATGCTGTTTCCAGCGAGTCCTCGCGGGCCGGTAACTGCGTCTTCCGCGCGCGCCATACTCCGTTTTTCTTATTCGTCAAGCCGTGTACATCGCGCGCGGATTAGGATAAGCAAGAATTGGACCAGTAAGGGAATGTTCTTGCTCCCATGGCGTTGACGCAGAGATTAGAATTCCGCCAGTCGCAGTCGCTGGTGATGACGCCGCAGCTGATGCAGGCGATCAAGCTGCTGCAACTGTCCAATCTCGACCTCTCCACGTTCGTCGAAGAGGAGCTGGAGCGCAATCCGCTGCTGGAGCGGGCCAGCGACGGTCCGGAAGCGCCGGTCGCGGGCGAGCAGCAGATGTCCGAGCGCGCCGAGTTCTCGGAAGGTGGCGAGACCGGCGGCGACGATTTCGGCGAGGCCGGCGGCAGCGGCGGCGACAGCTTCGAGGGCGCCCAGGAAGACTGGATGAGCCGCGATCTCGGCACCCGTACGGAGATCGAACAGACGCTCGACACCGGACTCGACAACGTGTTCTCCGAGGAGCCGGCGGAGGCCGCGGCGCGCAATGCGCAGGACGCCGCGCCGACCACCTACACCGAATGGGGCGGTGGCGCCTCGGGCGACGAGGACTACAATCTCGAAGCCTTTGTCGCGGCCGAGACCACGCTGTCGGATCATCTCGCCGAGCAGGCGGCGGTGGCCTTCACCGCGCCGGCCGACCGCATGATCGGCCAGTACCTGATTGATCTCGTCGACGAGGCCGGCTATCTGCCCGCCGATCTCGGCCAGGCCGCCGACCGCCTCGGCGCCGAGCAGGCCGACGTCGATGCGGTGCTCGGCGTGCTGCAGACCTTCGATCCGCCCGGCATCTGCGCCCGCAATTTGAGCGAATGTCTCGCGATCCAGCTGCGCGAGCTCGACCGCTACGATCCGGCGATGCAGGCGCTGGTCGAGCACCTCGATCTCCTGGCCAAGCGCGACTTCGTCGCTCTTCGCAAGCTGTGCGGCGTCGACGACGAGGACCTCGTCGACATGATCGGCGAGATCCGCAGGCTCGACCCGAAGCCGGGGCTGAAGTTCGGCACCACGCGCACACAGACCATGGTGCCCGACGTCTACGTGCGCCCGGGTCCCGACGGCGGCTGGCTGGTCGAGCTCAACAGCGACACGCTGCCGCGCGTCCTGGTGAACCAGCACTATTACTCCGAGCTGTCGAAGACGATCCGCAAGGACGGCGACAAGTCCTACTTCACCGACTGCCTGCAGAATGCGACGTGGCTGGTGCGCGCGCTCGATCAGCGCGCCCGCACGATCCTGAAGGTGGCGACCGAAATCGTGCGCCAGCAGGACGGCTTCTTCACCCACGGCGTCGCGCATCTGCGGCCGCTCAACTTGAAGGCCGTTGCGGATGCGATCCAGATGCATGAATCGACCGTGTCGCGCGTCACCGCCAACAAATACATGGCGACGAATCGCGGCACGTTCGAGCTGAAATATTTCTTCACCGCCTCGATCGCATCGGCTGATGGCGGCGAGGCGCACTCGGCGGAAGCCGTGCGCCATCACATCAAGCAATTGATCGATGCGGAAGATCCCTCCGCAATTCTCTCCGACGACACCATCGTCGAGAAGCTGCGGGCCGCCGGCATCGACATCGCCCGCCGCACGGTCGCGAAATACCGGGAGGCGATGCGGATCCCGTCCTCGGTGCAGCGCCGCCGCGACAAGCAGAGCATGCTGGCGCATGCCCTGTCGGCTCCCGCCAGCGCCGACCGCACCCGGGATGCCGCGTCAGTTTGACCGTGCCCCGCGATTGCGCCTTAACCAAATAGGCTTAGTGTCATACTTGGTTCACATGAATCGAGGCGACACATGACCCTGCGGATTTCCGGAAAGAGCATCAGCGTCAGCGAAGCGCTGCGTGGGCGCGTCAGCGAGCGCACCGACGAAGTCTTGCGAAAATACTTCGACGGCAACTATTCCGGCCATGTCACGCTCTCCAAGGACGGTTTCGGGTTCAAGACCGATTGCGCGCTGCACCTCGATTCGGGCATCACCCTGGAGGCCGAATCGAACGCGCCGGACGCCTATGCCAGCGCCGACCAGGCGCTCCTGATGATCGAGAAGCGCCTGCGCCGCTACAAGAGCCGGCTGAAGGACCGCTCGGGGCGCAAATCCCACGCCGCCAATGCGGCGCTCGCCAATCTCGACGGCGCGGTGCTGGATGCGCCGAGCTACGTGATCGAGGCGCCGGCCGAGGGCGACGAGGAGATCACCGGCTACAGCCCGGTGATCATTGCCGAGAACACCACGGCGTTGAAGCGCCTGTCGGTGTCCGAAGCCGTGATGGAGCTCGATCTTTCGGGCGCGCCCTGCATGGTGTTTCAGCACGGTTCCAGCGGCCGGGTGAACATCATCTACCGCCGCGCCGACGGCAATATCGGCTGGGTCGATCCGCCGGCGGTGAAACCGTAGCCGCGCGGACGCCTTCCAGGGATCTCCCGGCGGCGTGAAAACCGGTTCCCGATCAGGTGGTTGGCGGACCGGTTGCGACGTCACGCCACGGCAATGAAGGGATGCGATCAAGCGGTTGGGGCGCTGGCGCCTTCAGGCCGCCACGCTCCGGCGATCTTTAAGGATAGGCTGCGGGAACGCGCTTGCGGGTGTTGGCACGGCCGTTGCGTTGGGGTAGAAGCCCACCCATCGGACACGGGTTAAGCCCGCCTGCCGCCTCAGCTTCTTGACGCCGGTCTGTCCCGACCTATTTCGCACCCTGACGGTTCAATCACCTCGGAACGCCCTATGCCGATTACCGATCTGGTCGCACCCGAGGCGATCGTGCCGGCTTTGAAGGTCATCAGTAAGAAGCAGGCGCTGCAGGAGCTCGCCGCGCGCGCGGCCGCGCTCACCGGGCAGAACGAGCGCAACGTGTTCGAAGTGCTGCTGCAGCGGGAGAAGCTCGGAACCACGGCCGTCGGGTATGGCGTCGCGATTCCCCACGGCAAGCTGCCGAAGCTGGAGAAGCTGTTCGGCCTGTTCGCCCGGCTGGAGCGGCCGATCGATTTTGAGGCCATGGACGGCCAGCCGGTCGATCTGGTGTTCCTGCTGCTGGCGCCGGAAGGCGCCGGCGCCGACCATCTGAAGGCCCTGGCGCGGATCGCCCGGCTGCTCCGCGACCAGGATGTCGCCAAGAAGCTCCGTGCCTCGCGCGACGCCCAGGCGATCTATTCGGTGCTGGCGCTGCCGCCCGCTTCCGCGGCCTGACGTCGTATCGCGGCGCCCCGCAAGGACCGACAAAGCCTGCTGGCGAGCCTCCGCGCGGCCCCGAACCCGTTCGTCCGCGCGGGCGTGTGCAACGGCGTCGGCTCGTAGCCGAACTCGACGACGAGCTCCTGGAATGCCTCGCTGCGGAGCAGGTCGAAATGATGCGGCATCATTCGCTCCTTGTAGATGCCGACCTTCCGGCCGCGTCCCGACGACGTCAGGCCGCGGCCGAGCACATCGAGCTCCGCGGCCGTCTTGCGCGGAAGTCCCAGGTAGTCGCAGATGCGATTGAGGACAGGAAACGACGACCGCGCCACATCGTCGATCGCGAGCTCTGAATAGAGCTCTTCGAACTTCACGGTCAGGCAGGCTGGCGAGTCCAGCCAGCTCATGAACTTCTTGATGCCCGATCGGGGCAAAGAGAGGAGGGTCGATGTGATTCGGGAGGCGTCATCGGGGTGAGCGGCCGATCCGGCCGACCGCAGATAGGCGTTCCACTTCCGCATCTTCGGATAGGCCGCCGAGTGGTAGACGAAGTCGACCCAGCTCACGACGATGTCGCGGGGGTCGCGGACGATGAACAGCATCTTGTGTTCCGGTCTGCCCAGGAGGTATTGCTCGAGATACGGACAATACTCGGTGTGCGAGGCGCAGGAGTAGCCGGAGCGCAGGGCCGACGCCCAGAGCGGGGCCGGAAGCGCGCGTCCGTAGTCGAGCGAACCGTCGGGATTCAGCTTGCTGATCGATGACGTGTAGGTGTGATAGCCGACATCGACATGACCGCCCAGCGCTCTGACGAGTTCGACCAGCAGGTACGTCCCCGCTTTCGGCACGCTGTTGCAGATGACGTAGTAAGGGCTGGGCCCAGGCGGAGGACTGTCAAGAAAGACGTGCCGGTTGGGTAGGGTCCCGAGCGCAAGCTCTCGAAAGACGCCTGCATCAAGCCGTGATCCATGCATCTGCCATCCCTACACATGCTCGTCACACATCGGACTAGCGCGTGCCGCAACAGGGACAACTTAAGGATTAGACACCTTCGCCTTAAACCGGGTCGGATTGTATCTGGTTGTCAAATTGACCGTTCCGGACATCGACGGAAACAAATTTCTCAAACGCACTTCAGCAGCCGCTTCGTCCTTGGCCGGCTATCGTAATGATCTCGCCATGTAGCGCACCGTCTTGGCGCCGCCATGGATGCCGGCCGTCGCCAGCGGCGCGAAGCCGAGCGCAGCATGAAACGCGTCCGACTGCGGATTGGGCGGATCCAGATTGACCTCGCAGACGATGCGGTCGTGGCCCGCCGCGGTCGCCTCCCGAATCAGCTCCTCATAGAGCTGCCGCGCCAGGCCCCGGCCGCGGGCGGCCGGCGCCACCACGATGCGGTCGACATAGACGAACCGATCGTAGCGCGCGCGAAACCAGCGGTGATTGGGATTATCGTAGACGGCGGCGTGGTCGAGCGCGATCATCAACGCATCGGCCCTGCCAATTCGCCAGGCCAGCCATGCCCGATCGAGCAGCTGCATGAGCGTTTCGGGCGTGAGCCACGACAGCTCGGAGGCATGCGCATTGTTGAGCGCGAGCAGTGCGTCCGCAAGCGCAGGATCTGCATGCAGTCCGGCCGGGCTCATGGGTGTCGTCATCAAGGTCATGCGCGGCCATCGCTACGAGCAGAAAAAAGGGCCGTCCCCGTTTCCGGGGACCGCCCTCGTGTCAGTCCTTGAGCTGCATGCTCCTCATGAGCATCGCGTCTCAACGAGCGTTGAATCTCACGAGAAGCGGTCGCTGTCAGCGCTGCGGCTCGGCCTTTGCGTCAGTGGACGCTCACGGCCTGGAGTTCGTGACTCCACGCATTCGCGATCGCGGCTTCGCGGCTGTCGGTGAGCATGATCGGCGTGCCGTCGGCGGCATGCAAGGCGAACAGCTTCAGTCCCGGCGCGATGTGCGGCGCCTGCGGAAACAGTCCCGGTACGTCCTCGGAGCGGATCTGCTTCACGTAAGCGATGTGGCCCTCGCCCAAGGTCGCCAGCGACTCCAGGGAGACGGGGGATTCCGACGCAACATTACCTTCAGTCATGGTCTCGACTCCTTCTGAGACTCAAGCGGTCGAGTCCGCTACTCGTTCCATCAAACCATTATTCGTGTTCATTGATCGCTATTGTCTTAACGATCCGCTCAGGCTCTGGCCTGGCCAGATCGACCGACAACAGCCCGTTCTTCAGATCCGCACCAAGCACATGCATTCCCTCCGCCAGCACGAAGGTGCGCTGGAAGTGGCGCGCGGCGATGCCGCGATGAATGTATTGCCTGGTCTTGTCGTCCTGCTGCCGGCCGCGGATGACGAGCTGGTTTTCCTCAATGGTGACATCGAGTTGGTCGCGGGTGAAACCCGCCACCGCCAGCGTGATCCGCAGACGCTCGGGCTGGCCATTGGTGCGTTCGAACCGCTCGATATTGTAGGGCGGATAGCCGTCGGCACCTTTGACGACGCGGTCGAGCACGCGCTCGATCTCGTCGAAGCCCAGCAGGAACGGGCTGGAGAGCGAAGGAACACGAGACATGGTTTACAAAGTCCTCTCGAAGCGACTTTGATGTATCAGGGCCCTGACGGCACCCCTTGAGCAGCAATATGGGCACGATCCGGGGCGCGTTCAAGCACCCCGAATGTGCCGGAACAGCCTGTCTGTGGAAGGGTTTAAACGGACAGCCGCCGACGGCCGTCGGCCGAGAACAGATGCAGCTTGGCCCGCGGCGCCACGGCGCGAATCCGTGCGCCGATCTCCGGCGCGGCGGTACCCGGCAGCCGCACGATGATGTCGTTGGCGGTCGCGGAGAGCCGGTCATCGCTGCCCGCGTCCTGGCGTGCGCCGTAGACATAGGTCTCGGCGCCGACATGCTCGATCGCCTCGACCCGGAGGTCGAGCCCGACCCCGCCCGCCGGAACGGTGTCGCCGAGCTGGAAATCCTCAGGCCGGATGCCGAGCTGGCCCGCTTCTTGGGGAACCGCGTCGGCGCCGAGCAGCTGGGCGCGCACGCCATCGGTCGGCATCAGGTTCATCGGCGGCGCGCCGATGAAGGATGCGACGAAGGTGGTGGCGGGACGCTGATAGATCTCGAGCGGATTGCCGATCTGCTCGACCTTCCCGCCGTTCATCACCACCAAGATGTCGGCGAGCGTCATCGCCTCGAGCTGGTCGTGGGTGACGTAGATCGCGGTGGTGTTGAGCCGGCGCTGCAGCTTGCGGATCTCGACCCGCATCGCGATGCGCAGCTTGGCGTCGAGGTTCGAGAGCGGCTCATCGAACAGGAACACCTTGGGCTGGCGCACGATGGCGCGGCCCATCGCCACGCGCTGGCGCTGGCCGCCGGAGAGCTGGCGCGGCTTCCGCTCGAGCATGGTGCCGAGCTCGAGGATGCGTGCGGCGTCCTCGACCCGCGTCCTGATCTCCTTTTCCGCCATGCCGCGATTGCGCAGGCCGTAGGCCATGTTGTTGTAGACGGTCATGTGCGGATAGAGCGCGTAGTTCTGGAACACCATCGCGATGTCGCGATCCGCCGGCTCGATCGCATTGACGATGCGGCCGCCGATGTCGATCTCGCCCGAGGTGATCGTCTCGAGCCCCGCGACCATCCGCAGCAGGGTGGATTTGCCGCAGCCCGACGGCCCGACCAGCACGCAGAACTGACCGTCGCCGACATCGACATCGACCCCTTTGATGGCTTCGAAGCCGCCCTGGTAGACCTTGCGGACGTTGCGGAGGGTGACGTTGGCCATGGGTTACCTAGCGAATAGCGAATGGGGAGTAGCAAATAGGGAAGGGGACGAAGCGAGTTGTTGGGCAAATATCCCTATTCGCCATTCCCTATTCGCCATTCGCCCCCTCGTCACTTTTCCGTCTCCACCAGCCCCTTGACGAACAGGCGCTGCATGACGACGACGACGAACACCGGCGGCAGCATCGCGAGCACGGCGGTCGCCATGACGACCGGCCACTCCGTCAGCGCGTCGGTCGTCGTGATCATCTTGCGGATGCCGATCTGGATGGTCTGCATGTCGTCGCGCGTCGTGATCAGCAGCGGCCAGAGATATTGATTCCAGCCGAGGATGAACAGGATCACGAACAGCGCCGCCATGTTGGTGCGCGACAGCGGCAGCAGGGTGTCCCAGAAGAAGCGGAACGGCCCGGCGCCGTCGATGCGGGACGCCTCCAGCAGCTCGTCCGGCACCGTCATGAAGAACTGGCGGAACAGCAGCGTGGCGGTGGCGGACGCGATCAGCGGCAGCGCGAGCCCGGCATAACTGTCGAGCATGTGGAGGTCGGCGACGATCTTGTAGGTCGGATAGATGCGCACCTCGACCGGCAGCATGAGGGTGATGAAGATGAGCCAGAAGATCGCCATGCGGAACGGGAAGCGGAAGTAGACGACCGCATAGGCCGAGATGATCGAGATCGCGATCTTGCCGACGGCGATCAGCAGCGCCATGACCAGCGAGTTCAAAAGCATGGTCGCAACCGGCTCGCGGGTCGAGCCGCTCGTGCCAACGAAGATCGTCTGATAGTAGGTCGACAGGAAGTGCCCGCCAGGCAGCAGCGACATCTGCCCGTTGGCGATCACCGCATTGTCCTGCGTCGAGGCGACGAATGCGAGATAGACCGGGAACGCGACGATCGCGATTCCGATCCACAGGATGGCGTGCGCGACGTAGCGTCGAATGCCTTCTTGCTCGACCATCAGTAGGTCACCTTGCGCTCGACGAAGCGGAACTGGATCGCCGTCAGCACGATGACGATGACCATCAGAACGACGGATTGTGCGGCCGACGAGCCGAGATTGCCGCCGAGCAGGCCATCGGTATAGACCTTGTAGACCAGCGTCTCGGTGGATTTGCCAGGACCGCCGCGGGTCATCGTGTCGATGATGCCGAAGGTCTCGAAGAAGGCGTAGACGATGTTGATGACCAGCAGGAAGAAGATGGTCGGCGACAGCAGCGGGAAGGTCACGGTCCAGAACCGCCGCATCGGCCGCGCGCCGTCGATCGCGGCGGCCTCGAGCACGCTCCGGGGGATGCTCTGCAGCCCGGCGAGGAAGAACAGGAAGTTGTAGGAGATCTGCTTCCAGGCGGCCGCGAGGATGATCTGCAGCGCCGCCTGGTCGCCGTCGAGCAGCGGATTCCAGTCGATGCCAACAGCGCGCAGATAGCGCGAGATCACGCCGAGCGACGGGTGGAGCATGAAGATCCAGAGCACGCCCACCACCGGCGGCGCCACGGCATAGGGCCAGATCAGCAGCGTGCGATACAGCGTGACGCCACGCAACGGCTTATCCGCCATGACCGCGAGCAGCAGTGCGACCGACAGCGACGAGAGCGCGATGGCGAAGGAGAAGCCGAAGGTGCGGAGAATGGCCTGGAAATAGTCCGGCTGGGTGAGCAGGTCGGCGTAGTTCTCGAACCAGACGAAGCTCGTGGACAGGCCGAACGCGTCCTGCAGCAGGAACGACTGGATGACGGCCTGGATCGCGGGCCAATAGAAGAAGATCAGCACGATCGCGAGCTGGGGAGCGACCAGCACGAACGGCAGCAGTTTTGACTGAAAGATGGCGTTCTTCTGCATGGTCGGTCGGCGAACCGGCAGGCCGCGGGGCGGCCTGCCGGCTCATGGCCTCACTTCACGGCCGTCTTTTCGAACTGGCGCAGCATCTGGTTGCCGCGCTCGACGGCGGCGTCCAGCGCCTGCTTGGCGGTCTTCTTGCCGGCCAGGGCCTGCTCGATTTCCTCCGACCAGACGTCACGCAGTTGCACCATGTTGCCCAGACGCAGGCCGCGGGAATTCTCCGTCGGTTCCTTGTTGGTCAGTTCGAGCAGCGGCGTCTCCAGATAGGGCTGATCCTTGTAGAAGCCCTCGGCCTTGGCCTTCGCATAGGCCGCCTTGGTGATCGGCAGATAGCCCGAGGCCTTGTGGATGTAGACCTGACGATCGGTGTCCGAGAGGAAGGTCAGGAACTTCGCCACGCCCTTGTATTCGTCCGCGCTCTTGCCGCCCATCACCCAGAGCGAGGCGCCGCCGATGATCGAGTTCTGCGGCGCGCCCTTGGCGTCCGGATAATACGGCATCGGCGCGGCGGTGAAGGCGAACTTGGCCTGGGCCTTGACGTTGCCGAAGAACGCCGACGAGGTCAGGTAGATCGGGCATTCGCCCGAGGTGAAGCGGCCCTCGCCGGTGTTGGTGCGGCCGGCATAGTCGTAGGTCTTGTCCTTCTGCAGCTCGACCAGGTTTTCGAGATGCTTGACCTGCAGCGGACCGTTGAACTCCAGCACGGTGTCGAAGCCGTCGAGACCGTTCGCCTTGCTGGCCAGCGGCACGTTGTGCCAGGCGGAGAGCTGCTCGAGATTGACCCAGGTGACCCACGAGCCCGAGAAGCCGCAGGTCGGATGGCCGGCCGCCTTCAGCTTCTTGGCGGTCTCGAACAGCTCGGGCCAGGTCTTCGGGATCTCGGCGTTGACCTTCTTCAGCTCGTCGAGATTGACCCACATCACCGTGGAGGACGAGTTGAAGGGGAACGACAGCATCTCACCCTTGGAGGTCGAGTAGTAGCCCGTGATCGCAGGCAGATAGCTCTTCGGGTCGAACGTCTCGCCGGCGTCCTGCATCAGCTTGTAGACCGGCTTCACGGCGCCGGTGGCGGCCATCATGGTGGCGGTGCCGACCTCGAACACCTGCATGATGTGGGGCGCATTGCCGGCGCGGAAGGCGGCGATGCCGGCATTCATCGTGTCGGCGTAGTTGCCCTTGTAGGTCGGGACGACCTTGTAGTCGGACTGCGAGGCGTTGAAATCGTTGGCGAGCTTGACGATGACGTCGTTGTTGGCGCCGGTCATCGCATGCCACCACTGGATTTCGGTCACGGCATGCGCAGGTGCTGCGGCGCTCAGGACCAGCGTGACTGCCGCAGTCGCGGCCGTCCAGAATTGGCGAAGTGACATTAAAGAATACCTCCCGTGAAACGTCATCGGCGTCGCGGCCGTAGCAGCGCGAGATGACAGTTTCGTGAATGTATAACCGGTTGGATCGTCAGCGGAAAGCGCGTTCATCGCGGCGGAACGCAGCGACTTGCGGGAGACGGCGCCGCGCCGGGGCGATGCCCCGGCCGGCGCTGACGGTGAGAAACGACAGGCTGATGGCGCCTCAGCGCTTGCGCTCGGCGCACACCGTGCCCTGGGACAGCAGCGCCTCGATCTCGCTCGGCGTGTAACCGAACTCGGTCAGCACCTCCTGCGCGTGCTGACTGAACTTCGGCGGGGTGGAGCGCAGGCTCGGCTTGGTGCGTTCGAGCCGGATCGGCGACGCGACGCCCTTGTACCAGTCCTTCTCGATGACATCGCCGCGGTAGATCGTGTGCGGATTGGTCAGCGCCTGGTCGATCTTCTGCACGGGTCCTGCCGGCAGACCGGCCGCGAGCAGCCGGTCGCACAGCGGCTCCGCCTCGAACTGGCTGAACACGGCGGCAAGCTCGGCGCGCAGCGCCTCGCGATTGGCGACGCGATCCTTGTTGCGGGCGAAGCGCGGATCGGTGCCGAGTTCGGGGCGGCCGATCTCCTTGGCGAGCTTGCGGAAGGTGCCGTCATTGCCGACGCCGATGAAGATATCGTCGGTCTTGGTCGCGAAGATCGCATACGGAACGAGGTTCGGGTGCTCGTTGCCGGTCAGCGACGGCGGCTTGCCATGCATGAAGTAGTTTGCGGTATGCGGATGCATGATCGCGAGACCGGTCTCATACAGCGTGACCTCGAGGAACTGACCGATGCCCGAGCGCTGCCGCTCCGACAGCGCCATCAGGATGCCGATCGCGGCATAGAGTCCGGTGGTGATGTCGACCAGCGGCACGCCGATCCGCATCGGTCCGCTCTGCGGCGAACCGGTCGCCGCGATCATGCCGGTCATCGCCTGGATGATCGCGTCGTAGCCGGGATTGCCGCCGCGCGGGCCATCCGCGCCGAAGCCGCAGATGCGGCAGTGCACCAGCTTGGGGAATGTCTCGCGCAGCGTGTCGCTGCCGATGCCCCATTTCTCCAAGGTGCCAGGCTTGAAGTTCTCGATCAGCACGTCGGCCGTCTCGAGCATCCGCATCAGCACGGCGCGGCCGCCCTCTGAGGCGAGATCGAGGCCGATCGAGCGCTTGTTGCGGTTGATCCCGACGAAATAGGCGGCGTCCTCATCGTGGAAGGGCGGACCCCAGTCACGCACCTCGTCGCCGGCCGGCGGCTCGACCTTGATCACGTCGGCGCCGTGATCGGCCAGGATCTGCGTGCAATAGGGGCCGCCGAGCACGCGCGTCAGATCGATCACGCGCAGGCCGGCCATGGCGCCGGGAGCAAATTGGGGTGTCATCGGATGTCGCGAGGTTGGTTTCAGCTCGCGATCATTAAGCATTGCTGCGGCGGCGGCGCAAACGGGGGCTGCCATGCGGCAGGACAACGGAGGCCGTCCTGCCGCATGACGGAATTGAAGCTCAGACGACGCTCAGCTTGACGTCGACATTGCCGCGCGTGGCGTTGGAATAGGGGCACACCTCGTGCGCCTTGGCGACCAGCGCTTCGGCGTCGGCCTTGGCGAGTCCGGGCAGCGACACTGCGAGCTCGACGGTGATGCCGAAGCCGCCTTCGGAGCGCGGGCCGATGCCGACCGTCGAGGTCACCGACGTGTCGGCGGGAACCTTGGGGCCGCCCTGCGAGCCGACGAACTTCATCGCGCCGATGAAGCAGGCTGCGTAGCCGGCCGCAAACAACTGCTCCGGATTGTTGCCGGCACCGCCGCCGCCGCCGAGCTCCTTCGGGGTGGAAAGCTTGACCTTGAGCGAGCCGTCGAGGGTAGCGGCTTCGCCGTCGCGGCCGCCGGTGGCCTTGGCGCTGGTCTTGTAGAGCACGTTCACGGACATGGGTGTCTCCTGGTTGGATGGACGAATTCAGTGGGGCCATATTGCACACAATTAGATTGCGCACAATATAATTGTTCGGTAGAAAATTCGTGATCGGTGCGCCGGGCCCGTTGTCGATCCGAGGCGTGCGGGCTCAAGATGCCGATAGGATCGACCTGTGGTGACCTCGATGCGAAAGAAGTCCGCGGCAGACCTGCCGCTCCAGCTCGGCAATCAGCTCTGCTTCGCAGTCTATTCGACCGCGCACGCCTTCAACCGCGTCTACAAGCCCCTGCTCGACCGCCTTGGCCTGACCTATCCGCAATATCTGGTCATGCTGGTGCTGTGGGAGCAGGACGGCCTGACGGTGAAGGACATCGGCGCGCGGCTGTTCCTCGACTCTGGCACGCTGACGCCGCTGCTGAAGCGGATGGAGGCTACGCACCTGATCAAGCGGACCCGGTCGGCCGAGGACGAGCGTCAGGTGATCGTCACCCTCACCGCCCAGGGCGCGGGCCTGCGCGACAAGGCAAGGTCGATCGTGCCGCCCGCGATCCTGGATGCGACGGGCTGCTCGATCGCCGAGCTGGCCGATCTGCACGGCAAGCTGGTGCGCCTGCGGGAGCGGCTCGATGCGGTTGTGGAGGGGTGAGGAGGCTCTAAAGGCGCTTCTTCGCGAAAGCCCGGCCTGAACCCGACTTGAGATATTTCTCGAAGGCAAATGCCTGCTTCACATCGCTGAAGGCAACGTAGGTCTTGAGCCGCCAAGGCCGAAACTTCGATGTGTGCGGGACTTCACCGGCATTGTGCTTCGTGACGCGGGCCGGAACGTCGTCGGTGATGCCTGCGTAGAAATGCTCGCCGTTGAGACTTTCCAGGATGTAAACGAACTTCATCGCAGGCCGCCCTCGACCCTTCACGGGCGCGAATGTGGCAGGTCGTGCTGCGTGGCGTCCAGAGCTTGGATGGGCTGAACTGCTCAGTCGACTGATGAAGGGGCATCATGGCCCGGAGCCTAGCCCGCCTTCGCCTTCCCGCCTCCGCCCAAGGGGGCTTCGGCGTCCAGACTACGGCGCGACAGCCTTCGCTCACTTCGCGCAACCGGCAGCTTGGGGTGGCTTGCCGAGCCGAAGCTCGCGAAGCGATGGGGAGAGAGCATTATCGCCCGGAGCCCAAGTCCGCCTTCGTCTTCCCGCCTCCGCCCAAGGGGGCTTCGGCGTCCAGACTACGGCGCGACAGCCTTCGCTCACTTCGCGCAACTGGCAGATCGGGGTGGCTTGCCGAGCCGAAGCTCGCGAAGCGAGCGAAGGCTGGTGGAGCCAGGCGGGATCGAACCGCCGACCTCTTGCATGCCATGCAAGCGCTCTCCCAGCTGAGCTATGGCCCCTGAACCGAGCCGGCGGTCTGGGTGACCGCCGGGGAGCACCGTGAACCACAGTTCGCGGCTGATCTCAAGTGTCTTCGACGATTATTCTTCGTCGCCGCCGACATCACCGATGATGTCGGTCACGTCCTCGTCGCCTTCTTCCTCGTCGGCGATGAAGGTCGAGTCGTCATCCTCGTCGTCGTCGAGCGTCTCGTCGATCTCGATGTCGTCCTCCGATTCGGGAACGACGGCCTTGACCTTGCCGGAGTTCTCCTCGGCGTCGGCCTCCTCGAGCGGCACCAGCTCCTCGGCCTCCGCGGGCTCGACCACGTCGGCCGCCGCAGCAGCGCGCGCAGCCTCGCCGCGCATGGCGCGGGTGGGCGCGATCGGCGCAATCGGCACGACCTCGCCGGTGTAGGGCGAAATCACCGGGTTCTTGTTGAGGTCGTAGAACTTTTTGCCCGTCGTCGGGCAAATGCGTTTGGTTCCGAGCTCGGATTTGGCCACGTGCAGGCGTCCTGGCAATGTCTGAAAAGCGGTGTCTCACTTGGCTAGTTGCCGCGCCGCTGTCAATAGCGCTGTCAACGGGAAAATCACCGCTCGTGACGGAGGGCGGGGGCTGTGATACCTGCCCCGTCCGAAACACGAGGATCCCGCCGTGAGCACGTCAATCGCCCCGACTCCCCTGGAATCACGCGCCTCAGGGCCCCTCTCGGGCACGATTCGCGTGCCTGGCGACAAGTCGATCTCGCACCGGGCACTGATCCTGGGGGCGCTGTCGGTCGGCGAGACCCGGATTTCCGGCCTGCTGGAGGGCGAGGACGTCCTCAACACCGCCAAATCGATGCGATCCCTGGGTGCCAAGGTCGAGCGCACCGGCGATTTCGCGTGGACCGTCCGTGGCGTCGGGGTGGGCGGCTTCGCCCAGCCGAGCGCGCCGCTCGATTTCGGCAACTCCGGCACCGGCTGCAGGCTGGTGATGGGCGCCGTGGCCGGTTGCCCGATCACGGCCGTTTTCGACGGTGATGCCTCGCTGCGCAGCCGTCCGATGCGGCGCATCCTCGACCCGCTGGTGCTGATGGGCGCCAAGGTGACCGCCAGCGCCGAGGGCGGCAAGCTTCCGTTAACCCTGCAGGGCGCCGGCAACCCGGTGCCGATCGAGTACCGCACGCCGGTGGCTTCGGCCCAGATCAAGTCGGCGGTGCTGCTCGCGGGCCTCGCCGCGCCCGGTGTGACCACCGTGATCGAGCAGGAGGCCAGCCGCGACCACACCGAGCTGATGCTGAAGCATTTCGGCGCGGAGATCGTGACCACGCCGGAAGGGTCTCATGGCCGCCGCATCGCACTGACCGGCCAGCCGGAGCTGCGTGGTGCGCCAGTGATCGTTCCCGCCGACCCGTCCTCGGCCGCGTTCCCGCTGGTCGCCGCGCTGATCGTCGACGGCTCGGACCTCGTGCTGTCGGACGTGATGACCAACCCGCTGCGCACCGGCCTGTTCACGACCTTGCGCGAGATGGGCGCCTCGATCGAGGAGGACGATGTCCGCGGCGATGCCGGCGAGCCGATGGCCCGCCTGCGCGTGCGCGCCTCGAAGCTGCGCGGCGTGGTGGTGCCGCCCGAGCGGGCGCCGTCGATGATCGACGAATATCTCGTCTTGGCCGTCGCCGCCGCCTATGCCGAGGGCACGACCATCATGCGCGGCCTGCATGAGCTGCGCGTCAAGGAATCCGACCGGCTCGAGGCCACCGCGGCCATGCTGCGTGTCAACGGCGTCAAGGTCGAGATCACCGGCGACGATCTGATCGTCGAGGGCCGCGGTCACGTGCCGGGCGGCGGCATCGTCGCGACCCACATGGACCACCGCATCGCGATGTCCGCCCTGGTGATGGGTCTCGCCTCCGACAAGCCGGTCAGGGTCGACGACACCGCCTTCATCGCCACCAGCTTCCCCGATTTCATCCCGCTGATGTGCAAGGCGGGCGCGGATTTCGCATGATCATCGCGATCGACGGCCCGGCGGCCTCGGGCAAGGGCACCCTGGCCAAGCGTCTCGCGGCGCATTACGGCCTCAGGCACCTGGATACGGGCGTGATCTACCGGGCGGTCGCGCATGCGCTACTGACCGCCGGCATCGACCTCAAGGACGAGGCGCGGGCAGCGGACGTCGCCATGAGCCTGGATCCCTCGAGCTTCGACAATCCGGCGCTGAGGTCGCACCAGGTCGGGTCCGCGGCCTCGGTGGTATCGGCGTTGCCGAAAGTGCGCGAAGCGCTGGTGGCGTTCCAGCGTCAGTTCGCAAGCCGGCCCCCCGGTGCCGTGCTCGACGGCCGCGACATCGGAACCGTGATCTGCCCGGACGCCGAGGTGAAGATCTACGTCGTCGCCGATCCCCGCATCCGGGCGCATCGTCGCACCCTCGAGGCGCTTTCACGTGGGGAACCGGCCGATGAGGCGGCCATTCTGGCCGACATCCTGGCGCGCGACGAGCGTGACCAGAACCGGGCCGTCGCGCCTTTAAAACAAGCCCCGGATGCTTACTTGCTTGACAACTCCCATTTGGATATAGAAGGCGGCGTCCGGGCCGCCATCGATATCGTCGAGGCCGTTCGAGCGGGCCGCCAGCGGGTTTGATTTCCGCCGGCGTCATTGGAGGAATGCCCGCTCCCGCCCTTGATCGTCGATAGCTCGATTGCGGTTCAATCGAGTCCGATCATCCGGACGCACTTCATACGTATCGCATGTGCAGGCACTGCCGGCCCGCGTCGTTTGCGCTTATAGCGCGGCGCGCGGACGTCTGGGGATTTGTGGACCTCCAGGCACTGTCCATTCGATGCGCCGATCAACCCAAGCTGGCGAGAATGTCCGCATCTGGAGAACAAATGGCTTCGAGTACCTCTGCTTCTTCCTACAATCCCAGCCGCGATGATTTCGCCGCGATGCTGGACGAGTCCTTCACGAAGGGCAACCTGCAGGAAAGCTCTGTCGTCAAGGGCAAGGTTGTTGCGATCGAGAAGGACATGGCCGTCATCGACGTCGGCCTGAAGACCGAAGGCCGCGTGGCGCTGCGCGAATTCGCCGGGCCCGGCCGTGACAGTGAATTGAAAGTCGGCGACGAGGTCGAAGTGTTCCTCGATCGCATCGAGAACGCGCTCGGCGAAGCGGTGCTGTCGCGCGACAAGGCGCGCCGCGAAGAGAGCTGGGGCAAGCTCGAGAAGGCGTTCCAGAACAACGAAAAGGTCAACGGCGTCATCTTCAACCAGGTCAAGGGCGGCTTCACCGTCGACCTCGACGGCGCCGTGGCCTTCCTGCCGCGCTCGCAGGTCGACATCCGTCCGATCCGCGACGTCGCGCCGCTGATGAACAACTCGCAGCCGTTCCAGATCCTCAAGATGGACCGTCGCCGCGGCAACATCGTGGTGTCGCGCCGCACTGTGCTGGAAGAGACCCGCGCCGAGCAGCGCCAGGAGCTGGTGCAGAACCTCGAAGAGGGTCAGGTCATCGACGGCGTCGTCAAGAACATCACCGATTACGGTGCGTTCGTCGACCTCGGCGGCATCGACGGCCTGCTGCACGTCACCGACATCGCGTGGCGCCGTGTCAACCATCCGACCGAGGTGCTCAGCATCGGTCAGACGGTCAAGGTCAAGATCATCAAGATCAACCACGAGACGCACCGCATCTCGCTGGGCATGAAGCAGCTCTTGGACGATCCGTGGCAGGGCATCGAGGCCAAGTACCCGCTGCAGGCCCGCTTCCACGGTCGCGTCACCAACATCACCGACTACGGCGCGTTCGTCGAGCTCGAGCCGGGCATCGAAGGCCTGATCCACGTCTCCGAGATGTCGTGGACCAAGAAGAACATGCACCCCGGCAAGATCGTGTCGACCTCGCAGGAGGTCGAAGTGCAGGTGCTCGAGGTCGACAGCGTCAAGCGCCGCATCTCGCTCGGCCTCAAGCAGACCATGCGCAATCCGTGGGAGGTCTTCGTCGAGAAGCATCCGACGGGTTCGGTGGTCGAGGGCGAGGTCAAGAACAAGACCGAGTTCGGCTTGTTCCTGGGTCTCGAAGGCGACGTCGACGGCATGGTCCATCTGTCGGATCTCGACTGGAAGCTGCCGGGCGAGCAGGTCATCGACAACTACAAGAAGGGCGACATGGTCAAGGCCGTGGTGCTCGACGTCGACGTGGAGAAGGAGCGCATCTCGCTCGGCATCAAGCAGCTCGAAGGCGATCCCTTCGCCGAGCCGGGCGATGTCAAGAAGGGCGCGGTCGTCACTTGCGAGGTGCTCGACGTCAAGGACGGCGGCATCGACGTCAAGATCACCGGCACCGACTTCACCACCTTCATCAAGCGCTCCGAGCTGGCGCGCGATCGCAACGACCAGCGCACCGAGCGGTTCGCCGTCGGTGAGAAGGTCGATGCCCGCGTGATCCAGTTCGACAAGAAGGCCCGCAAGGTGCAGGTGTCGATCAAGGCGCTGGAAGTCGCAGAAGAGAAGGAAGCCATCGCGCAGTACGGCTCGTCCGATTCGGGCGCCACGCTGGGCGACATTCTCGGCACCGCGCTCAAGAACCGCGACTCGAAGTAAGCCTTCGCGTCCTGCGATCAGATCAAAGCCCCGGCGCAAGCCGGGGCTTTTTTGTTCCAGCGAGGCAAGGATGCGCGTGCCGGCCGCGCGGATCCGGCCTCGCCGCGGGCCTTCCTTTCTTCATATTGCGCCGCGATTGATGTAATCGGATAACGAGATATTCAGGCTGCGGATGCAAAACGCGCCGAGACTTCCAGGAGCTGTCCATGTCGCTTGATTCGGATGTGATCGTCGATCGCCGCAGGCTGCGCCGCAAGCTGACGTTCTGGCGCGTCGTCGCGGTGCTGATTGCGATTGCGGCTCTGTCCGCCATCGGTCTCGCCATGTCGCCGCGCGGCCGCACCGTGCTCTCGACCTCCGGCTCGATCGCCCGCGTCAATATCGAGGGCCTGATCCGCAGCGACCATGAGCGCGTCGAGGCGCTGGAGCGGCTCGAAAACTCCTCGGCCGAAGCCGTCATCGTTCACATCAATTCGCCGGGCGGCACCACCGCCGGCTCCGAGCAGCTCTACGATTCGCTGGTCCGGCTGAAGGCGAAGAAGCCGCTGGTCGTCGTCGTGGAAGGCCTCGCGGCGTCCGGCGGCTACATCGGCGCGATCGCTGCCGACCACATCGTCGCGCAGCAGAGTTCGCTGGTCGGCTCGATCGGCGTGCTGTTTCAATATCCCAATGTCGGCGAGCTGTTGAAGACGGTCGGCGTGAAGATCGAGGAGGTCAAATCCTCGCCGCTGAAGGCCGCCCCCAACGGCTACGAGCCGACCAGCCCGGAAGCGCGTGCGGCGCTCGACGCCCTGGTCAAGGATTCCTATGCCTGGTTCCGCGGACTGGTGAAGGACCGCCGCGCCATGAACGATGAGCAGTTGGAGAAGGTGGCCGATGGCCGCGTCTTCACCGGCAGGCAGGCGATCGAGCTGAAGCTGATCGACGAGCTCGGCGACGAGAAGACCGCGGTCGCTTGGCTCGTCGCCAACAAGAACGTCAAGAAGGACCTTCCGGTGCGCGACTACAAGCTCACGCCGCGGTTCGGCGATCTCACCTTCCTGCGAACGGCCACCTCGATCGCGCTCGACGCCGTCGGCCTCTCCGGAATCGCCCGCCAGATCGAGCGCACCGGCGTGGTCCAGGCGGTGGACCGGATCGGTCTCGACGGCATGCTCGCGCTCTGGACGCCCGCGCCGGGCAATTGAACCCGCAAAGACCATTCCCAGGGCAATCTTCCCGCTTCGCGTGTGCCGTGGCGAGACCCCGTACCGGGCCTCGCACCCCGATTCACGGCCGCGATGAATGATTTAGCGTCTTGACAGTCCAGCATATTTTCACGGAAATGGGACCTGTCTCCCCGGGTACATTTTCTCGATGATCAAATCCGAGCTTGTTCAGCGTATCGCCGAGCACAACCCGCATCTCTACCAGCGGGATGTCGAGAACATCGTCAATGCGATCCTCGATGAGATCGTCGCGGCGCTCGCCCGCGGTGACCGCGTCGAGTTGCGCGGCTTCGGCGCCTTCTCGGTCAAGCATCGGCCGGCCCGCGCCGGGCGCAACCCACGGACCGGAGCTCATGTCCCGGTGGACCAGAAAAGTGTCCCGTTCTTCAAAACGGGCAAGGAAATGCGCGAGCGGCTGAACCGGGACAATCCCGCCGGCGCCGCGGCTGACGACGCCGACGATTGAAGCATCTCGCGCCGGCCGTGCTAATCGTCTGCGGCTGATCTCGAGGCGAATCCGGCCTGACTGACACGAGCGAGCGCATGCGAAAATTCTTCACTGTCGTGGTCGTCCTTCCGCTGCTGGTGCTGTTCGTCATCTTCGCGGTCGCCAATCGGCATTTCGTTACCGTATCGTTTGATCCCTTCAACGCGACTGATCCGGCGCTCTCGGCGTCGGTCCCGCTGTTCGCCTTGATCATCGCCGTCGCGATCCTGGGCGTGATCGCGGGTGGCTGTGCCACCTGGATCGGCCAGCGCCGCTGGCGGCGGGCCGCGCGCCGCCATCAGGCCGATGCCGAAGCGGCCCGCGCGCAGGTGGCGCAGTTGAGCGCCGCGGCGCGTGCAAAACAGGGCTCTGCGCAATCTCTGGTTCCAGCTGCGCCGGCGCGGCTTTTCGCCCCTTATGGGCGAGACAAGCAGGGCGTCGCGTTGTAGAAGGCGCGAAAGCTCGGCGGCCCTGGAAGCCGCCGGCTTCTGGTGATCCTTTCCGCCCGGACGTGCGTTGTTCATTGATGTCCCTGCTCGTCAAAATCTGCGGCCTGACCACGCCCGACACCCTCGCTGCGGCGCTCGACGCGGGCGCCGACATGGTGGGCTTCGTGTTCTTTCCGCCGTCCCCACGCCATGTCGGCCTGACGGCCGCGCGTGAGCTGGGTCGTGACGTCAGGGGGCGCGCGCTCAAGGTGGCGCTGACCGTCGATGCCGACGACGCGATGATCGAAAACATCGTCGAGACGCTGCGGCCTGATCTCCTGCAGTTGCATGGCCGCGAAAGCATCGCGCGCGTCCGCGACCTCAAGCAGCGCTTCGGCCTACCCATCATGAAGGCCATTCCGGTCGCGACCGACGCCGATCTCGCGCCGTTGGCGGGCTATGCCGACGTGTGCGACCGCATCCTGTTCGATGCGCGGGCGCCCAAGGAGGCGACCCGTCCCGGCGGCCTCGGTGCCACCTTCGATTGGCGTCTGCTACAGGGCGTGAAGCTCGATCGCCCGTTCATGGTCTCCGGCGGTCTGAGCGCCGACAACGTCGCGGAGGCCGTGCGGATCACCCGCGCGGGCGGCGTCGACGTGTCATCTGGCGTCGAGCGGGCGCCGGGTGTGAAGGATTGCGACATGATCCGGGATTTCATTCGCGCGGCGCGGGCCGCTGAAGAGTTGAGCGTTCAATGACGACAGCCATTCCCAATTCCTACCGCAGCGGTCCGGATGACCGCGGTCACTTCGGCATCTTCGGCGGCCGCTTCGTCGCCGAAACCCTGATGCCGCTGATCCTCGATCTGGAAAAGGCCTATGCGGAGGCCAAGGCGGATCCGGCATTCCATGCCGAGATGAACGGCTACCTGAAGAACTATGTCGGCCGGCCCTCGCCGCTGTATTACGCTGAGCGCCTGACCGAGCATCTCGGCGGCGCCAAGATCTACTTCAAGCGCGAGGAGCTGAACCACACCGGCTCGCACAAGGTCAACAACGTGCTTGGCCAGATCATGGTCGCGCGCCGCATGGGCAAGAAGCGCATCATCGCCGAGACCGGTGCCGGCCAGCACGGCGTTGCGACCGCCACGCTGTGCGCGCGTTTCGGGCTCGATTGCGTCGTCTACATGGGCGCGGTCGACGTCGAGCGGCAGCAGCCGAACGTGATCCGCATGGAGATGCTCGGCGCCAAGGTGGTGCCCGTGCAGTCCGGCGCCAAGACCCTGAAGGATGCGATGAACGAGGCGTTGCGTGACTGGGTCACCAACGTCCACAACACGTTCTACTGCATCGGCACGGTCGCCGGTCCGCACCCCTATCCGATGATGGTGCGCGACTTCCAGTCGGTGATCGGCAACGAGACCCGCACGCAGATGCAAGAGGCTGAGGGCCGGCTCCCGGACTCGCTGATCGCGTGCATCGGCGGCGGCTCCAATGCGATGGGCCTGTTCCATCCGTTCCTCGATGATCCCTCGGTCGAGATCTATGGCGTGGAAGCGGCGGGCCATGGCCTGACGCATCTGCACGCCGCCTCGATCGCCGGCGGCCGCCCCGGCGTGCTGCACGGCAACCGCACCTATCTGCTCATGGACGAGGACGGGCAGATCGAGGAGGCGCATTCGATCTCGGCCGGTCTCGATTATCCCGGCATCGGGCCGGAGCATTCCTGGCTGCACGAGGTCGGTCGCGTGAACTATTTGTCGGCGACCGATGAGGAGGCGCTGGCGGCGTTCCAGCTGCTGTCGCGGCTCGAGGGCATCATTCCGGCGCTGGAGCCCGCGCACGCGATCGCCAAGGTGATGGAGCTCGCGCCGAAGAAGTCGAAGGACCATCTGATGGTGGTCAACATGTCCGGCCGCGGCGACAAGGACGTGCCGCAGGTGGGCGACATCTTGCGAGGAAGGGCGAAGGCATCGTGACCAGCCGGATGGATGCGCGCTTCGCGCAATTGAAGCAAGAAGGCCGCTCGGCGTTCGTCACCTTCGTGATGTCAGGCGACCCTGATCCTGAAACCTCGCTCGCGATCGTCAAGTCGCTGCCGCAGGCTGGCGCTGACATCATCGAGATCGGCATGCCGTTCACCGATCCGATGGCCGATGGCCCGTCGATCCAGGCGGCGGGTCTGCGCGCGCTCAAGGCCGGCATGACCTTGAGGAAGACGCTGCAGCTCGTGCGCAGCTTCCGCGAGGGCGACGCGGCGACGCCGATCGTGCTGATGGGCTACTACAACCCGATCTACATCTACGGCGTCGACAAGTTCCTCGATGATGCGAAGAGCGCCGGCGTCGACGGCCTGATCATCGTCGACCTGCCACCGGAGGAAGACAGCGAGCTGTGCATTCCCGCGCTGAAGGCGGGGCTGAATTTCATCCGGCTGGCGACGCCGACGACCGATGACAAGCGGCTGCCGGCGGTGCTCGCGAACACCTCGGGCTTCGTCTACTACGTCTCGATCACCGGCATCACCGGCGCGGCGGCGGCGGATTCGTCCGCCGTCGGTGCCGCCGTGGCCCGGATCAAGCGGCATACGGCGCTGCCTGTCTGCGTCGGCTTCGGCATCCGGACACCGGAGACCGCCCGCGCCATCGCCGCCAATGCCGACGGTGCCGTGGTCGGCACCGCCCTGGTCGACGCGCTCCGCGCCAGCCTCGATGCCGAGGGACGCGCGACGGCCAAGACCGTGAGCGCCGTTGCCGACCTGGCCGCTGCGCTGGCAAGGGGCGTGCACGGGGCGCAACAGGCCGCGGAATAGGCCGTCAGCCACTATTCGATCGGACGTCGCGGCCGTCTTGCCGTGACCCCGCCGTCCCGCCATATATCCGGGCGACCGCAACACGGAGCGACACATGAACTGGCTTACCAATGTGGTCCGGCCGAAGATCCGCAACATCCTGCGCCGTGAGACGCCGGAGAACCTCTGGATCAAGTGTCCGGATTCCGGACAGCTCGTGTTCTACAAGGACGTCGAGGCCAACCAGTTCGTCATTCCGGGCTCCAATTACCACATGCGCATGGGCGCCGTGGCGCGACTGAAGTCGATGTTCGACAACGAGACCTGGTTCGACGTCGCGCTGCCCGAGGTCACGCCCGACCCGCTGAAATTCCGTGACGAGCGCCGCTATGCCGACCGCATCAAGGATGCGCGGGCGCGGACCGGCATGAACGATGCGGTGAAGGTCGGCTTCGGCAAGCTGGAAGGCATGGGCGTCGTCATCGCCGTGCAGGATTTCGATTTCATGGGCGGTTCGCTCGGCATGGCCGCGGGTGAAGCCATCGTCCGCGGGCTCGAACTCGCGGTCGAGAAGAAGTCGCCGTTCATCGTATTCGCGGCCTCCGGTGGCGCGCGCATGCAGGAAGGCATCCTGTCCCTGATGCAGATGCCGCGCACGACCGTGGCCGTGCAGATGCTGCGCGAGGCCAAGCTGCCCTACATCGTCGTGCAGACCAATCCGACCACCGGCGGCGTCACCGCGTCCTACGCGATGCTGGGCGACGTCCACATCGCCGAGCCCGGCGCGCTGATCGGGTTCGCCGGCGCCCGGGTGATCGAGCAGACCATTCGCGAGAAGCTGCCCGAAGGTTTCCAGCGCGCTGAATACCTGCTCGACCACGGCATGGTCGACATGGTCGTGCACCGTCATGACCTGCGCCCGACGCTGGCGCGGCTGTGCCGATTGCTGACCAAGGCGCCGGCCGTTGAACACGCCAAGCCCGCGCCGCAGCTGCCGCCGCCTGCCAAGCCCGCCGAAACCGCGGAAGCGCCGGCGGTCGCAACGAGCGCGTGAACGATTCTGCCGCCCAGCCAAGACCGTCGCTCGACGAGCTGATCACGCGGCTTTCTGTGTTGCATTCGAGCCGGATCTCGCTCGGGCTGGAGCGCATGCACCGGCTGCTGGCGCAGCTCGGTCATCCCGAGCGCAAGCTGCCGCCCGTCATCCATGTCGCGGGCACCAACGGCAAGGGCTCCACGGTCGCATATTTGCGCGCGATGCTCGAGGCCGCGGGGCTGCGCGTCCACGTCTTCACCTCGCCCTGGCTGGTGCGCATCAACGAGAGCTATCGGCTCGGCCAGGTCGGCGGTGGTGTCCTGGTCGAGGACGATGAGCTGATCTCCGCGCTCTTGGAGTGCGAGCGGGTCAACGCCGGCGCGCCGATCACCTTCTTCGAGGTCAAGACCGTCGCGGCCTTCGTGCTGTTCGCAAGGCATCCAGCCGATGTCGTGCTGCTCGAAGTCGGTCTCGGTGGCCGGCTCGATTCCACCAATGTTGTCGAGCAGGTCGCGGCCTCCGTGCTGACGCCGATCAGCATGGACCACATGGAGTTCCTCGGCGACACCCGCGCGCTGATCGCGGCCGAGAAGGCCGCCATCATCAAGCGCGGCTGCCCGGTGATCTCGGCGGCGCAGGAGCCCGATGCCATGGCCGTGATCGAGCGCGAGGCCAGGCGCCAGCGCGCGCCGCTGTTTGCGGCCGGTGAGAGCTGGCACGTCAATGTCGAGCGCAACCGGCTGGTCTATCAGGACGATCGCGGTCTCCTCGATCTTCCGGCACCCAAACTGTTCGGCCGGCATCAGTTCGACAATGCGGGCCTGGCGATCGCGACCTTGCGGGCGGTCGATCATTTCAAGCTCACCACCAAGGCGTTCGAGGACGGCATCGTCGGCGCCGAATGGCCGGCGCGCATGCAGCGGCTGTCGAACGGCGCGCTCACCGCGATCGCGCCGCAAGGCGCGGAGATCTGGCTCGACGGCGGCCACAACGCCGAAGGCGGCCGCGTCGTCGCGGCCGCGATCGGCGACCTCGAGGAGCGCGTGTCGCGGCAGCTCGTCGTCATCGTCGGCATGATGGGCAACAAGGATGCCGCTGCTTTCCTGGCCAACTTCGCCGGCCTGACGCGCCACATCATCGTCGTGCCGATTCCGAACGAGAGCAAGGCGATGGCACCGGCTGATCTGGCCGCCGCCGCGCGCACGCTCGGCATGCGCGTCGAGATCGCCGATGGCGTCGCGTCGGCGCTCGCCGGCATCGCGCGGCTTGCCTATGAGGTCCCGCCGCGTATCCTGATCACGGGATCGCTCTATCTCGCGGGCCACGTGCTCGACCTCAACGGCACGCCGCCGACCTGAGGGGAATAGCGCATGCGCTTTGCCGCGATCGCAGACGTCCACGGCAACCACCTCGCGCTCGAAGCCGTGCTGGCCGACATCCGCGCGCAAGGCGTCGATGACATTGTCAATCTTGGCGATATGGCGAGCGGCCCGCTCGATGCGCGCAAGACGATGGACTTGCTGATGCCGCTCGATGCCGTCCATGTGCGCGGCAATCACGACCGCTGGCTGATCGATCGGCCGCCGGAGAGGATGGGCGCCTGGGAGCGGCCGGCCTACGCGCAGCTCGTAGCCAAGCATCTCGACTGGCTCGGCACGATCCCGCCGACGTCCATCTATCGCGACGAGGTCTTCCTTTGTCACGCCACGCCTGAGGACGATAACGTCTACTGGCTCGAGAGCGTCGCGCCGGATGGCGCGGTCACATGCGCTCCGCTCGATGCAATCGAGACAACGGCCGAGGGCATCCCGCAGTCACTGATCCTCTGTGGCCATACCCACACCGCGCGCGCCGTGCGGCTTCGCGACGGGCGGCTGATCGTCAATCCCGGTAGCGTGGGCAGCCCTGGCTATTCCTACAACGTACCGCATCCGCATGTGATGGAAGCCGGCACGCCCGACGCCCGCTATGCGATCCTTGAACTTAAGCCCGCAGGCTGGAGCGTGACGTTCCGCCACGTGCCCTATGATCATCAGGCGATGGCCGCGCTGGCCCGCGCCAATGGTGATGTCGAATTCGCCTCGGTTCTCGCGACCGGCTGGATCCGCTGACCTCACGCGAGCAGCTTCAAGGGATCGGCGACCTTCTGCTCGAGCTGCTCGAAGGTGCATTGCTTCGGCGATTTGTCCGGGCGCCAGCGCAGGATCGAGGTGCCGTGGCGAAAGCGCTCGCCGGAGAAATGGTCGTAGCAGACCTCGATCACCAGCTTCGGCTTCAGCGGACACCATTCCGCCGAGCGCTCGGTCGACCAGCGGCTCGGGCCGCCCGGCGCATTGCCGGTGAAGCCGGGCGGCGAGATCAGCGGCTCGAGCCTGTCGGTCAGTGCGGGCTTCTCGTCCTTCTTGAGCGCGGAGGTGAAGCCGACGTGATGCAGCAGACCGTCATCGTCGTAGAGCCCGAGTAGCAGCGAGCCGACCAGCTTGCGTCCGTTCGCGCCGCTGTTGGTGGCGTAGCGGAAGCCGCCGATGACGCAATCGGCTGAGCGATAGCGCTTGATCTTCTGCATGCCGTCGCGGTTGCCGGCCTGGTAGGGCAGGTCGGTCCGCTTGGCGATCACCCCGTCCGAGCCGCCGCCGGAATGCGCCAGCCAGTCTTGCGCGGTCGCGAAGCGCGTCGTCGCCGGCGACAGCCGGAACGTCGGATGATCCGTGAAGTTCGCTTTCGCGAATGCTTCCAGCGCCGGCCGCCGCTCGTGCAGCATGTGCGTCACTAGCTCCTTCTTGCCACTCGCCAGCAGGTCGAAGGCCAGGAACAGCGCCGGCGTCTCCACCGATAGCCTCTTCACCCGGCTGGCGGCGGGATGAATCCGCTGCAGCAATGCATCGAACGAGAACGACTTCGCCTGCGGCACCACCAGCTCGCCGTCGAGGATGAAGCTCGTCGCCTCGAGCTCGCGCGCCGCGGCGACGACCTCGGGGAAGTAGCGCGCGAGGTCCTCGCCGGCCTTCGACTGCATCGTCACCGTTGCGCCGTCGCGCGTCAGCAGACAACGGAAGCCGTCCCATTTTGGTTCGTATTGCCAGTCCTCGCCGCGCGGGATCGCATCCACCGAGCGCGCCTCCATGGCCAGCAGGCCGGATTTGCGGGAGGGCGAGCGATGGGCGCGGGCGGGCATGGCGACATCCGAAAACGCTGAATCACACCCCTCAACGCAAACGGCCGGCGATTCCGCCGGCCGTTCGACAAAAATCATTGTTCCGCAAGCGTCACACCGCCGACGAGATCCACTGCTGCAGCTTCGCCTTCGGCGCGGCGCCGACCTGGCGCGAGGCCATCTCGCCGCCCTTGAACACCATCAGGGTGGGGATCGACATCACGCCGTACTTCGAGGCCGTCTTCGGGCTCTCGTCGACGTTCAGCTTGACGATCTTGACCTTGTCGCCCATCGCACTCGAGATCTCGTCGAGGGCCGGCGCAATCATGCGGCACGGGCCGCACCACTCGGCCCAGAAGTCGACCACGACCGGGCCGTCGGCCTTGAGCACTTCGCTTTCGAAATCGGCGTCGGAAACCTTGCCAACGGCCATGGAATTACCTCGTTCGGTTGGAGGGAGCGGCGCGGACGCGCCGCTTCTGCGTGGGCGTCAAAGTAGGAATGGCGTGATGCCGGGTCAAGCGGGCTCGCTCAGACGTGCTGGGATGGCAGCATGGCGTCCAGCGCGGAGGCCGGAAGCTCCATGAATTCAGCGGCTTCGGTCCAGAGCAGCGCGGCGCGGACGTTTCGTCCGGGGTACAATTGGCCAAGCACGGCGCGGTACAGCGCGAGCTGCCGGACATAGGCCGGGGGCACGTCGGCGAGTCCCGAGGGCGGCTGCTGGTTGGTCTTGAAGTCGACGATCAGCACCTCGGTCCCGGTGACCACCAGGCGGTCGATCTGGCCGGAGACCAGTGCCGGAGGCTGGCCGGCCAGTGCGAGGCGGCCCACGATCGAGACTTCCGCCCGGCTCCCGGCCGCGAACACCGCGGCAAAGCGCGGGTCTTCGACCACGGCGAGCACCCGTTCCGCAAGCCCCACGCGCTCGTCCTCCGGCCAGTCGGCGGCGTTGCGAATCAAATATCGCAGCGCGGCATCACGCCGCCGCTCCGGCGCCACGTCGGGCAGCGACTGCAGCAGGCGATGCACCAGCGTGCCGCGCTGCATCGCGAGGCTGCGCGCCGCCAGCGATTCGCCCGTGCGCACCGGCCGCTCGTCGGCGGATGGATCGGACGGCCGGAGCACAGCGACCTCGCCGGGCGCCTCCACCGCCGCCGTGCGCAGCCACGCCGGCAGTTCGACGGCCGTCTCGACCATGGGCCGCGTTTTGTCAGCAGCGGTTTCCGCGATGTCCTCGGCCCGCGCATAGCGCTTGACCGGCCCGTCCTCGGTTTCGATCACCTCGACCTGCAGGCCGGCGGCGTCCAATCCGCGCGCCATCAGATCGTACCAGCTGCCGCCGCGGACGTTGTTCATGTTGCCCGGCATGCAGCCGCCGATGATCAGCCGATCCGCGGCGCGGGTCATCGCGACATAGAGCAGCCGGCGATACTCGTCGTCGGTCTCCTTGAGCATCGCCACGCGTGCCGCCGCGACGGGCTGCGGATCGTCGGCCTTGCGCCCGGCCCAGACCACGATCTCTTGCTCGCCATGCGGCACGTGGATCAGCCGCAGCCGCTGCGAATCCGCCGGCGACGAGGTGGTGTCGACCAGGAAGACGACGGACGCCTCGAGGCCCTTGGCGCCATGCACGGTCATCACCCTGATCTCGTCGCGCGAGATCTCCATGTCGCGCTTCACCTCGGTGTCGGCGGCGCGCAGCCAGGCGACGAAGCCCTGCAGCGAGGCCGGCGCCTTGCGCTCGTAGGACAGCGCGAGCTCGAGGAACTCGTCGAGCGCATCATTGGCCTCGTGGCCGAGCCGCGCCAGGATGCGGCGCCGGCCGCCATCGCCGCCGAGCAGCCAGGCATAGAAGGCGAATGGCGTGTCCTCCGCGGCGCGGCGCTCGCATTGTTGCAAGCGCCGTACGACCGCCTGCAGCCGCGCGTCGTCAGCGGCGTGCGCCGTCAGTGCGTCGCGTAGCGAGCCGCGACGCTGCCACGCCAGCTTGAACAGATCGTCGTCGTCGAGCCCGAACAGCGGGCTCTTCAGCGCGGTCGCCAGCGCCAGATCGTCCTGCGGCAGCAGCAGCGCGTCGGCGAGGTTCATCAGGTCGATGATCGCGATGTGCTCGGTCAGCTTCAGCCGGTCGGCGCCGGCGACGGGGATGCCGGCGTGCTTCAGCGCCTGGATCACGGCATCGAAGGCGTTGCCGCGCCGGCGCACCAGGATCAGCATGTCGCCATAGCTCAGCCGCCGCCGCGCGCCGTCATGGCCGGTCATCGTGCCCGTCTGGATCAGCCGCTTGATCTCTGCCTGGATGCGCCTGGAAAGCTTCACCTCGGGGCTGGTGACGGAGACGCCGTCGAACGGCGCGCGCCAGCCCTCGATCTCCTTGCGGTCGTCGCGTTCGCACAGGCTCCAGAGCTCGACCATGCTCGGTCCGGCATCGGTCAGCGCGTTGTGGATGGGATGGCCGATGTCAGGCGAGTGGATGCTGCTGTAGACGTCGCGCTCGCGGAACACGTGGTCGACCGCGTGCAGCACCGTCGGCCCGGAGCGGAACGAATAGGTGAACAACACCGGATCGAACAGCAGCCCGGCATCGGTGAAGCGCTTCTGCAACTGACGCCTGCGCGCATCGAACTCGTGCGGGTCGGCGCCCTGGAACGAGAAGATTGACTGCTTCTCGTCGCCCACCGCGAAGATCGTGCGCGTGAGTCCGTCGCGCGCCCCGGCGCCGGCGGTGAACTCCTCGATGATGTGGGCGACGATGTCCCATTGCCGTGGGCTCGTGTCCTGCGCCTCGTCGATCAGCACGTGATCGACGCCGCGGTCGAGCTTGTAGTGCACCCAGCCGGCGGAGACGCGGTTCAGCATCGCCAGCGTCTTGTCGATCAGGTCGTCGTAGTCGAGCAGGCCGCGCTCTTCTTTTTCGCGGCGATAGTTCGCGGCGGCGGCGGTCGCGATCTGCAACAGCGCCTCGGTGCGGTCGCGCACGACCGCCGCGCGGCGCTTTTCGATCAGGCGATCGAGCCGGCGCGCCTCCGATTCAAATAGACCGGCGATGCCGGGATTGGCGTCGGCGAACTTCTTGGTGAGCAGGGACTTCCGCGGCTCCTTGTCCTCGGTCAGGAATACGCGGAGATATTCATCGACCTGATCGGCGCCCGAGAACGCCAGCGCCGCGCGCAACTGCTCGGCCTGCTTCTGGTCGGTCTTGGCGCCGCCGTCGAGCCGCGCGGCGATATCGGCCCAATCCCTCAGTGGCAGATTGGGGCCGTCGACGATGTCGCGCTCGATGGCTTCCAGCGTCTCGCCGGCGCTGATGCCGAGCACCTCGCCGAGATGTTGCGCGGCAACCTCGACGCGGCCGGCGCCATCGGTCCAGGCCATGAAGTGATCGCGGCTCAGACAGGCCTCGCGGACGACGTCCTTGAAGGTCGAATCCGCCGCATTGGCCATCGCCACCTGCAGCGCGCGGCCGACCGCGCTGTCGGGCGCGCGGGCGGCGTCGAGCAGCACCTTGAGATTGGCGCGCTCCATCATCTCGGTCTGGTCGCGCTCGTCGAGCACCGAGAACCGCGCCGGCACGTTGGCTTCGAACGGGAACTGCTGCAGCAGCCGCGTGCACAGCGCGTGAATGGTCTGCACCTTCAATCCGCCCGGCGTCTCCAGCGCGCTGGCGAACAGTTTTCGCGCCGAGGCCCGCAGCTTCTTGTCGGGATTGGGAATGCCGGTGGACTGGATCGCGCCGTCGAGCGCGTCGTCGTCGAGCGTCACCCAATGGCCGAGCGTCGAGAACACGCGCTCGGCCATATTGGCGGCCGCAGCCTTGGTGAAGGTGATGCAGAGGATCTTCTCCGGCGGCACGCCGTCGAGCAGCAGCCGGATCACGCGCTGGACCAGCACATGCGTCTTGCCCGAGCCGGCATTGGCCGACACGAACGCGGAGGCAGCCGGGTTCGATGCGCGCGTCTGCGCCTCGCGCACGGCCTGCGGAATGGGGCGGGGCGCCTTCACCATTCCTCCACCCCCAGGCCGCCGGCCGCCGACCATTCCTTGATACGGGCGAGATCGTCATAGCTACCGTAGCGGTTCGCCCACATCGACAGGTTCAGCGAGGTGTAGCCTTGATTGACGTCCTCGAAGCTGCGGATCAATGCCTCGAGCTTTTCGCGCGCCTCCTGCGCGGCCTGGTCCGGATGTTGCGGCGGGTCGCTCTTGTTGATCTTCAATTCGAGAATGCGCTCTTCGCCCGGCGGGTTGTTGCCGGACAAGCGGACATAGACGAGCTGGCTGATCAGGCTGCCGGCGGGGATGCCGTCGAAGCCGCCTTCGCGCAGGATCGCGGCCTCGAGCGTAAGCTGCGGCGACAGCCCCATGCGCACCTGCTTGGCCGTCGGCGGCTGGCCAGTCTTGTAGTCGAGAATGGCGTAGGTGCCCTCGGCACGCTGTTCGATGCGGTCGGCGCGCGCCGACAGCATGAAGGTGCGGCCCTGATCCAAGGGAATGCCGATCTCGCCGCGGATCTCCGCGGTGATGGCGCCGATCTGCTCGCGTCGCGCGGTCTCCCACGCCGCGAACCAGCCGGCGATGCGCTGGAAACGCGGCCACCACAGCGCCCGCGCCTCGGGCCGCTCCATCAGCGGCGCAAAGTGCTTCTCGCCGATCACGCGCAGCGCATGCGCCGGATGCAGCGGCAGGGCATCGGCATAGGTCTGCGTGAATTCGCCGATCGCTTCGTGAATCGCCGAGCCTCGATCGGCGGCCGACAGCGGCATGTCGACGGGATCGAGCGGATCGAGCCGCAGGATGTAGCGCGCGAAGATGGTGTAGGGATCGCGCAGCCAGTCCTCGATGGCGGTCACCGACATGCGCAGCGGCCGTGCTGCCAGCGGCGGCTTCGGCGCCGGCTGTTCGACCGGCTTCACCGCGGCGGGCTGGTCGAGCACCTCGGCATAGCGGACGTAAGTCTCGCCGCGCGCGGTCGCCGCCTTCCAGCGCTCGGCGCCAGCGACGGCTTCGAGACGGTGCAGGAAGCGCGAGGCCACGGCCGGCGCGCCGCCCGATTTTGCGGCGTGCGTCAGGATCACCTCGGGCGCGCCGAGCAGTTGTGCGAAATCGTGTGCTGATAGTCCGATGCGGCGCTCGGGCAGGTCGAGGCCGAGCTGATGCCGCATCGGGCGGCTGAGCCAGGGATCGATGCGCGGCGCCGGCGGCCATATGCCCTCGATCAGGCCGCCGACGATCATGCGGTCGGCCTGCATCAGTCGCGCTTCGAGCGGACCGTAGATCTGCAGCTGCGCGCCGTGGCGCTCGGGCCGGCGCACCGCGCGATCGGAGAAGGCGGTATGGAACAGATCCGGATAGTCCGACAGCGGCGCCATCAGGCCGCAGCGCTCGCCGGACGCGAGCAGGTCGTCGAAGCAGCGCGCCAGCGCCGCGCCGTCGCGATCGGTGAACGCGGTGCTGAGACCGACATCGTCTGTCGAGAGTGCGATCAACACCTCACGATGCCGCGCGGCGAGCTCGGCGAAATCCTGCGGGCGCGGCGAGGCAAGGTTTTCCAGCGGCGCCAGGGCCGTCTGCAATTGCGCGATCAGCGCGCCGACGCGGTCGAGCTGCTCGGGACTGAGACGCGCGCGCGGCTCGGCCTTGTGCAGCGATGATGCTTCGCCCTGGTTCAGCTTGGTGTGCTCGTCGCGGAAGCGCGCGAAGTCGCGCGCGAGCCCGCTGCTTCCGGCTTGTGGCCGCGTGCCGCGCAGCACCGCGAGCTCCAGCGTCTCGATGGCACTCTTCCAGCCATTCGCGGCGCGGCCGAGCCGGCACAGCGGATGCTTGAGCAGCGCCAGCAAAGTCGGCGGCTCCAGTCCGCGCGCGGCGGCTTCGGCGGCGAGGCGCGCGAAGATGCCGGCCGGCGTCTCCAACAGCGCGTCACCGCCGGAATCGTCAAACGTCAGGTGCCAGCGCGTCAGCGCCGCCATCACGCGGCGCGCCAGCGCGCGGTCCGGCGTCACCAGCGCAGCGGACTTGCCGAGATGGCGCGCCTCGCGCATCGCGATGGCGATCGCCAGCGCCTCCATTTCGGGGTTGGGCGCGGCGACGACGGCGAGATTGTCCATCGCTTCGGCAATGTTGGCGGCGATGTCGAACTGACGCAGGCGCTCGTGCCAGACGGCGGTGGCTTCCGACGGCCGCATCGCTTCTGAGATCAGCACCTCGCGGCCGCCACGGCCGGGTGGTGCGAGGCGGATCACGTCGCGCCGCTCCAGGCCGAAGCGCTTGAGCAGCAGGTGCATGGCATATTGCGGATGATTGACCGCGGGCGGCGTCAACACGCGGCCGGCGCGGTCCTTGGCACCGCCGATCGAATTCCACGCGGCTTCGTCGAGATCGGTGTCGAGCCCAGGCAGCACCACCGCGCCATGCGGCAGCTTGGCGACGGCGAGCAGGAATTTTGCCGTCGCCGGCATCGAGCCGGTGGAGCCTGCGGCAATGACGGGACCATCGGGATGCGCCGACAGCCGCGCCGCTTCGGCCGCGATCAGCAGATCGCGCCGCGCCGCCGGCTCGATGCGCTCGATCTCCTGCAGATAGGCGGGCCACGCGGTCCGCGCGATGCGCAGGAACTCGAGCGAATACTGCCAGTATTTGTCGAGCTGATCCGGCACCAGCGCATCGAGCGCATCCCAGGACACGCCGCGCGTCACCATGTCGTCGATCAGCCGCGCGAGGTCGCCGGCCAGCGCAAGCGTCGAGGCGGGCCCGCCGATCACGAGCGGCGCCGACACCGGCGTCTTGGCCCAGGCCGCGACCAGCCGCGCCAGCGTGAGCCGGCGCTGCAGGTCGTCGAGCCGTTCCGGAATCTCCAGCGGCGCCGGCCCGAGGAACGCGTCGCGGTCCTCCGCGAAGGCGAGCTCGTCCTCGTCGATATCGCCGAGCGCGACCAGGCGCGGCAGCACCGCGGCATCGGTCTTCAGCTCGTCGAGGAACATCTCGCGCGCCACCCGCAGGGAGCGCCGCGTCGGCAGATACAGCGTCGCGGTCGCGAGCCGGGCGGGATCGCTGCGTGCCTCGAAGCCGTCGACCAGCCGGCCGTCGACCAGCGCGGCGATCACGCTGCGCAGGAACGGCGCCGAGATGGGAACGGTGAAGACGCGCATGGCCTGCGATTCGGGTTGCTGTGCTGTCTATATAGGGACCGATCGGGCGGAGGTCATATCCGGGGTGTGGACGGGTGTTGATAGGTGCGTGACCATTGTCGCGGGCTCAGAGCGCGCCGCGCGGATGAGCCCAGCTGGACCCATTCACCCCCGCCGTCATCGCCCGCTTTCGCGGGACGACTGAGTCTGGAAAGCCAAGCTGCCCACCCGCTCGCAATGACGGGGACGCCCAGCATCGTCCTCCATTGTGGGTACAGATCTCGCGCCGGAGACAAACCCCTGTGCCCTCGCGACGCCATCGCGCCCGAGTGATGCAAATCGTGCGCCCTCATCCGAAGCAAGGGCGCAGGGAAGGCCGGGCCTCGGCTGAGGCCCGTGGCCCCCGTGCGTGAAAGAGTGCACGGGGCAGGAACCACAGGTTCAGCCGGAACGACCCGGCCTTCCCTGCGCGACGGTGTTACGGCTTATACGTCCTCTCCTCGGTGTGCCGGCTTGTAGCCACCGTCGCCCGCGCGCGGCGTCAGCAGCGGCGCGAGCTTGGCATCAGCATCGGGATGCCGGGACCTTACGATTTCGCCGTCCTGCCCGAACCGTTCGTCCGCGCACCCGAAAGCACGCTGCAATCCTGACAGGCCATCGCATCCCGCGCTCAACGTCCGTGACGACCGCGATACGCCCCTCGCAACGAGGCGGGATGCGCATGAGAGAACATGAATTCTGTAAAAGCGAAAGAAGAATTTTGTGCGCGTCGGACGCGACGAGCGGGATCGGGTTGAATGTGCGGACGAAAATCGTTTCTCGACGCAGATGATTTGAGTGATCCCAGCGCAGGGTCGGCGCCGACGAGGCGGAGCAAATCGCGCAACGCGCCGACCTGATTCGCCCGTCGGGCAGTCCGCTACGCCGCACTCTCCATCAGAGCCTCTTCCGCTTCCGCCACCGCGGCCGGCGTGCCGACATGCATCCAGACGCCTTCGAGGCGGAGGCCGAACAGGCGGTCCTGCTCGTTCGCCTTGTCGAACATCTTCGTCAGCGAGAACTCGCCGTTCGGCGCGCCGTCGAAGATCGATGGCGAGATGATCGCGGCGCCCGCGTAGACGAACGGCACCACCTGATGCTCCCGCCGCTTGCGCAAGGTACCGTCGGCGAGCATCGCGTAGTCGCCTTGACCCGCGTAGCCGATCGAGGTCGCGGTCGGCGCCATCAGCAGCATGATGTCCATGCGTTCGGGATCGAACGCGTCGGCGAGCCGGGACAGGTTCTGGCGCACGCCCTCGATCCACATCGTGTCGGAGTTGACGTGGAAGAACGGCTCGTGGCCGAGCAGCGGCAGCGCCTTGACGACGCCGCCGCCGGTGCCGAGCACCTGGTCGCGCTCGTCGGAGATGATCACGCGGGGCGTGCTGCGCGCCGCCGTGTGCGCGATGATCTGGTCGGCGAGATAATGGACGTTGACGACGGCTTCGGTGACGCCGGCTTCGGCGAGGCGGTCGAGCACATGGTCGAGCAGCGGGCGGCCGGCGACGCGCACCAGTGGTTTGGGCATCGTCTCCGTCAGTGGGCGCATGCGCAATCCGAGACCGGCGGCGAGGACCATGGCTTTGTGCGGCTTGACGGGCATCTTCAGGGCATCTCGATCAACGGTGGCATGTGCGAATCATACCACGCAAAAACATCTATCGTCTCGGCCGGTTGCGATAGCCCGTGCCGATGACGAATATGCGACGGCTGCCCGGCCATCGTGATGCAAGATGCCGCAGTCGTGGCTCGGTCAGGCTTCGGCCGAGGCGCGCTTGTTGGTCTTCTTCTTGCCTTGCTTCAGGAAGGTGACGCCGATCTGGTCGCCATTGACCCAGGCCAGCTCGCAGCGCCGGTAGGCCAGGCCGGTCGACGACAACAGCAGGAAGAACTCCTTCAGGTGAAGGCCTTCGACCGAGCCCTCGACCGTCAGCTTCGCCCCGGTCTCCGAGACGTCCTCGATGGTGCAGTTGCGCCGCCAGGTGCCGTCGATGCCCATCATGAAAGCCGGGATGCCGCGCTCGAAGACGACGCGTTCGCCCTTCATCCGCTCTGCCATCGCAACCTCCATTCACGCGCGGCGCGCAACCGGCGCCACGGGCGCAAGGTAAAGGGGGATGGCTAAGAACCGGTAAAGCCACGGAGGTGCGCGGTTTTGGCGCGTTCTCTCTCCACGGCGGCGATCGGCTCCCCCCCCCCCCGCAAGGGGGAGGGGGAGCGCACCGGTGGTGCTGCGAGACGCTGCCTTAAGCCACCCCTGCCGGTGGCGGCACGTTGGCCGCGTACCAGTCGCGGACTGGGTCGAGCGCCGCGTGCGCCAGCGACCGGTGGAGATAGTCCCAGATGCGAGGCTGGTGCTTGAGGTACTGCGGCTTGCCGTCGCGGCGGTTGAGGCGGGCGAAGGTACCCAGCAGGCGGGTGTTGCGCTGGACGGACATGATCGCGTAGTGCGCGCCGAATTCGTCGGCGTCGAAGTCCGTCGACGCCGCTTGGCGCGCGGCGATGTAGCGCTCTCGGAGCGCCCGCTCGAGCTCTGCCGACACGTCGATCCGGGCGTCCTGCGCCAGCGAGACCACGTCGTAGGCCGGCGGTCCCATCACCGCGTCCTGGAAGTCGATCACGCCCACGCGGGCGATGCCTTCGCGCGCGGGCAGCCAGAGCAGGTTGGGCGAGTGGTAGTCGCGGATCACCCAGGTCGGCTTAGATGTCGGCTTGGCCGCGAGCGGCGCCTCCAGCAACTCGCGCCATATTTCCAGGAATTCGGCGCGCCGCACCTGCGACAGCTCCACGCCACGGTCGGGCAGGTACCATTCGAGCATCAGGCCGATCTCGATCAGCATGGCTTCGACGTCGAAGGTCGGGACCTCGTAGGTCACCTGCGGCGCCAGCGGCAGCACCGAGGGGACGTCCTGCGCGTGCAGCGCGGCCAACAGATCGGTCGCGGCCTCGTAGCGCTCCACGACCGGTCGTGGCGGGTCGCCCTCGATCACGCCCTCGCGTCCGAGATCCTCGGTGATGAGAAAGCCGTGGCCGAGATCGGCGTCGTTGATCTTCGGCGCCGAGATGCCGCGCCCGCGCAAGGCGGCGGCGATCGCGACGAATGGGCGGACGTCCTCGGCGAGATGCACGGCGCCGCTATAGGGCTTGCCGTTGTAGATCGCCGGGCCGTCGGGCCGCTTCGGCGAGTTCATCAGGATGGAGACGCGCTCGCCCTTGTGGAGCCGCGCATAGGAGCGGGTCGAGGCATCGCCGGCCATGCGCTCGCGGCGCGATTTGGCGTGCCCGGCCTCGGCGAGGAATTCGCGCAAGGCTTTCAGCCGTGCAACCACCGCGGCCGCCTTGCCGCTGCCGGTGATCTCGGCGCTGCGGGCGGTGTCGCCCTGCGATGGATCGTGGCGCAGCGCGATGTCGACGCGATCCAGCGGGAGAGTGCCGCCGGCGCGCTCCGGCCATTCGATCAGCACGACGGTCGCCTCCGGCAGCGGCGACAGGCCGATCTCCTCTAGCTCCGATGCATCGCTGATGCGATAGAGATCGGCATGCACCAGCGGGAAGCTCGGCAGGTCGTAGCTCTGCGCCAGAGTGAAGGTCGGACTCGGCACCTCCAGCTCGTCGTCGCCGGCGAGATAGCGGATCATCGCCCGCGCCGCCGCCGTCTTGCCGGCGCCGAGATCGCCCGTGAGCGTGATCAGTGCACCCGGGCCGATCAGCAGCGCGAGATCGGCCATCAGGGCGGCGGTGGCGGTCTCGTCCGCCAGCGTGGTGGTGAATGTCAGCTGGTCCGTCATTCCGCGGCGTTGCGTTGCGCGACGTGGTCGGTCGGGAAGTCACAGGTGACCGTGGTGCCCTTGCCGACCACCGAATCCATCCGCACCCTGCCGCCATGCAGCTCGACGAAGGAGCGCACCAGCGACAGTCCGAGGCCGGCGCCGCGATGGCGCGAGCCCTGCGAATGGCTCTCGAACCATTCGAACACCTTGTCCTTCACCTCGGGCGGAATGCCGGGGCCGGAATCGGTGACCGCGAAGATGACGCTGTGGTCGGTGCGGCGGGCGCTGACGACGACGCTCGAATCCGGCGGCGAGAAGCCGACGGCATTGGCGAGCAGATTGTAGAGCACCTGCACGACGCGGCGCTCGTCGCCGACGAAGGAGCCGACGTCGGGGTCCACCGCGATCGTCAATCGGATGCGATCCGTGGCAAGCCGGTCCTGCACGCCCTCGGCGGCGGCCTCGATCGCCTTGGCGGCGTCGACCGGCCCGAGCTCGAGCTTCATGGCGCCGGCATCGATGGTGGCGAGGTCGAGAATGTTGTTGGTCAGCGCCAGCAGCGCGTTGGTGGATTTGGTGACGTAGTCGAGATACTCGGCCTGCTTCGGCGTCAGCGGCCCGGTCGACGGATCGGACAGGAAATGCGCGAAGCCGATGATCGTCGTCAGCGGCGCGCGCAGCTCGTAGGACACGTGGTGGACGAAGTCGATCTTCATCTGGCCGGCGGCTTCGAGCGCCTCGTTGCTCTCGCGCAGGGCTCGCTCGACATTCTCGGTGTCGGTGATGTCCTGGAAGGTCAGCATGGTCGCGCCGTCGGGCAGCGGGCGGCTCATGCAGTCGAGCACGCTGCCGTCCTTGCGCTCGAGCTTCAGCGCAACGTCGAGCCGGTTCTCGATCGACGTGATCGCCTCGCGGATGGTGCGCCAGGCGACCGCGTCGTCGTAGAGCTGATGGCACCAGGATTCCACGGTGTCGATATGCGGATGCTCGCGCAACTGATCCGGCGACAGCCGCCACATCTTGGCGAAGGCCGGATTGAACAGCTCGACCCGGCCGTTCGAGCCGAACACCGCGACGCCCTCGGCAAGGCTGTCGAGGGTCTCGCGCTGGACCCGGATCAAGCCGTCGAAGCGGCGGGCAAGCGCGAAGCTCTCGGTGACGTCGTCGAACAGATAGGTGACGCCGCCTTCCGGGTTCGGCGTGGTGACGACCGATAGCGCGCGGCCGTCGGGCAGGAACCAGGTGTCCTTGGCGGCCTCGACGGCGCGATAGGCCTCGTGAAGCTTGGCCTTCCAGGCCCGGAAGTCGGCCTGCTCGGGCAACTTGCGCGCGGCGCGAAGACGGTCGAGCACCGACGAGTCATCCGGCTGGCTGTCCAGGAAGGCGGGATCGAGACGCCACAGCCGGCGATAGGAGTCGTTGTAGAAGGCGAGCCGGCGCTGGCCGTCGAACACGGCTACGCCCGAGGACAACTGATCGAGCGTGCGCCGGTGTGCTTCCCGCATCCGCACCACGGCCGCATCCAGGGCCGCCGCCTCGCTGGCGTCGATGGCGACGCCGGCGCTGCCGTTTCCCAGCATGAAGGCGCGCACGTCGTACATGCGGCGCTCGCCGCCGGTCACGATCGGCAGCCGGCCCTCGAAACGGCCGTTGGTGGCGAGCGCGCGCTGCAGGTCGATACGGTCGGCCGAGTCGAGCAGCTCGATGTTGCGGCCGATCGCGTCCGGCACGTCGCGGGCATCGGCGGCACGGGCATAGGCGGCGTTGACGTAAGCGAGAGCGCCATTGGCCTGCCGTGCCCAGATCGGCCACGGCAGCGCCGCTGCCAGCGCGCGCAGCGACTCCGTTTCCTCGCCGAGCGCCTTGAAGCGGAGCTGCGTCTCGGCGAGCTCGCGGCGCAGGCCGGACAATTCGCGAATGCGCACGATGGCCTGGCCGCCGATGGCGCGGCCCATCGCCTCGATCGCATGGCCGTGCGAGGTGGTGAGATTGAGCATGAAGCCTTCGCCCGCCTCGCGCAGCGCGTCGACGGCGCGGTCGAGCTGCAGCGCGGGCTCCGGCGGCAGCCAGGTTCCAAAGGCGAGAATGCGCTGCGGCTGATCCTGCGGCACCAGCATCGAGGTGTCGCCGGAGATCTGCGGACGGTGGCCGCCGGCTGGCCAGGCGATCAGGATCTGCGGCTCGGCGAACAGCAGCGCACGGTAGCGATCGGCCTGCAATTGCAGCCCGGCGACGTCGGCGCGCAGCCGCGCTTCCTTCCGGCCGGCCGCCAGACGCGTGCGCACCAGCGCGACCGCGGCGACGACGGAGAAGCCGAGCAGCGCCAGCATCGCCGTGACCTCGGCGATATCAGGACGGCTCAGCTCGAACAGCGTCGTGATCGCATCCGGCGGCACGCCATCGCCTGCGAAGCCCGGTGTCGCCGGCGCAAGCGCAGTCGCAGCGAGACCCATCAGGCCCTTGCGCGCAAGTGACGTGCATGACAGCAGCGTCTGACGCATCACCACGATCACGCCCGACATATTTGCCCCAAACCGCACGAAGTTCCGGGCGCCGATCGCGTCGACCGCGCCGTCTCACGAATCAATCAACCATAACCGCTTCGGGACTCCAGCGGTAAGAGTCCAGACCGTGAACGATGGTTGCGCCTGAGGAAAATGCGTCCGCCGATCGACTCTTTCGAGTCGGAACAGTGGCAAGCCCGTAGTTCAACGGCCCGTCGAGCCGAAGCCGCCGCTGCCGCGCGCGGTCGTCGTCAAGGTTGTCGCGAGGCTGAGCTCGGCGCGCGCGACGGCGGCGATCACCATCTGCGCGATGCGCTCGCCGCGGCGGATCGTAAACGGTTCCTTGCCGTGGTTGATCAGCAGCACGCAGATCTCGCCGCGGTAGTCCGCGTCCACTGTGCCCGGTGAGTTCAGCACTGTGACGCCGTGCCGCGCAGCGAGCCCCGAACGCGGCCGCACCTGGGCCTCGTAGCCGTCGGGCAGCGCGATCGACAGTCCCGTTGGCACCATCGCATGGCTGCCTGACGCAAGGACGAGCGGCGCATCGGGCGGAACCGCGGCGAGCAGATCGAGCCCCGCGGCATGTGCGGTCTGATAGGCCGGCAGCGGCAGGCCCTCGCCATGCGGCAGGATCTGCACGTCGATCGCGATCGTCTGTGTCACGCAACGGGTCCCATGGTTCTGGCGATCTCGGCGACGAGCGCAGTCGCGACCTCGTCCTTGGTCATGATCGGCCAGGACGCGACATGGACGCCATCGGCGTCCTTCGTCAAGAGATGTACGGTGTTGCGGTCGCCGCCCATCACACCGGTCGCGGGCGAGACGTCGTTGGCGATGATCCAGTCGCAGCCCTTGCGGGCGAACTTTGCCTTCGCGTTGTCGATCAGGTGCTCGGTCTCGGCGGCGAAGCCGATGACGAGACCAGGCCGCTTCTCCTTCAGCTTCGAGATCGTGGCGAGGATGTCGGGGTTCTCGACCAGCGTCAGCGGCGGGATCGCCTTGTCCGTCTTCTTCAGCTTCTGGCCGCCCTCATTGGCGACGCGCCAGTCGGCCACCGCCGCGGCGAAGATCGCGACGTCGGCGGGCAGCTCGGCCTCGACGGCGTCGAGCATCTGCCGCGCCGATTCGACGTGGGTGACGCTGACGCCCTTGGGGTCGGCGAGCTCCACCGGTCCTGCGATCAGCCTCACGTCGGCGCCGGCGGCCTGCGCGGCGGCGGCGATCGCAAAGCCCTGCTTGCCGGAGGAGCGGTTGGCGATGTAGCGCACCGGGTCGATCGGCTCGTGGGTCGGGCCCGCGGTGATCAGCACGCGGCGGCCGGCGAGGGGGCGCGGCACAGGCGGCTTGAGCATGGCGACGACGGCGTCTGCAATCTCGGTCGGCTCGGCCATGCGGCCGACACCGGCCTCGCCCTTCTCCGCCATCTCGCCGGCGTTCGGCCCGATCATCTGGACGCCGTCGCGCTGCAGGGTCGCGGCGTTGCGGCGCGTCGCCGGATTGCTCCACATCATCGGGTTCATCGCCGGCGCCAGCAGGATCGGCCGGCTCGCCGCGAGCAGGATGGCGCTGGCGAGGTCGTCGGCGGCGCCGTGCGCCATCTTCGACATCAGGTCGGCGGTCGCCGGTGCCACCACGATGAGATCGCAGTCGCGCGCGAGCCGGATGTGGCCGACGTCGAACTCGCTGCGCGGGTCGAACAGATCGGTGAAGACACGATCTCCCGACAGCGCCGACGCGGCGAGCTCGGTCACGAATTGCGTCGCCGCCTTGGTCAGCACGCAGCGGACGTGGATGTGGCGCTCCTTCAGCCGCCGGATCAGGTCGAGCGATTTGTAGGCGGCGATGCCGCCGCCGATGATCAGGGTGACGCGAGCCTCGCGCGCCTGGCCGGGCTGGGGGACGAGCGGGGCGGAGAGGTTGGCTGGAGCAGGCGGCGCCATCGGCGGCTCGGATGGATCGGCAGGCTCGATCAGCGCGCGCAGGATGACCCGGACTTCCTCTTCGACGGAGCGCCCGTTCTGCGCCGAGCGCAGTCGCAGATAAGTCTTGAGAGAGTCGTCCAGCTTGCGGATGGTCAGGCTCGCCATGACCGCCTCCCCAGCATTGCCCTTGTGAAGGCAATGCTAGCAGAAAATGATAGCAGTGCAATCAGTAGACATAATGCCGATTGGTGAGCCTAGCTATTTGCCGCCGTCATTCCGGGCTCGCGCTTCGCGCGCCCCGGAATGACGAGTGGAGAGAGCGGGGCTCTCAGGTCACAGCCTGAGCACCGCGAACAGAATGCCGATGAAAGTCAGCGCGATGACCCACAGCGCGATGGCGCGCCAGCGGCTCTTCTTGCCTTCGGTGCGGCCCATGGCGGCGATGGTTTCCGGCGACAGGCGCAAGCCGTCGCGGGTCATGGTCTCCATGTGCTCCAGCACGGCGGCGGCGCGGGCGGCGAGCACGGGCAGGGTCGCGCTGAGCCGGACCAGGTCGCCGACGCCGGACACGGCGCCTTCGATGCGGCCGAGCGGGCCGAGATTGCGCTCGATCCATTCGCGCACCACGGGATCGGCGACCTTCCAGATGTCGAGCTTGGGATCGAAGCCGCGCGCGACGCCCTCGACCACCACCATGGTCTTCTGCAGCAGGATCAGCTCCGGCCGGGTGCGCATGTCGAACAGGCCGGTGACCTCGAGCAGCAGGGTCAGCAGCTTGGCCATCGAGATTTCTTCGGCCGTGCGGTTGTGGATCGGCTCGCCAATGGCGCGGATGGCCTGTGCGAAATTCTCCACCGAATGATGCGGCGGCACGTAGCCGGCCTCGAAATGCACTTCGGCGACGCGGCGATAGTCGCGGGTGATGAAGCCGAGCAGGATCTCGGCGAGGAAGCGCCGCTCCTTCATGCCGAGCCGGCCCATGATGCCGAAATCCACCGCGACCAGCCGTCCCTGCTGGTCCAGGAACAGGTTGCCCGGGTGCATGTCGGCGTGGAAGAAGCCGTCGCGCAGCGCGTGGCGGAGAAAGCTCTGGATCACCTTGCGGCCGACGTCGGGCAGATCGACATTGGCCTCCGCGAGCCGGGCGTGATCGTTCAGCGCGATGCCGTCGATCCACTCCATCGTCAGCACGGTGTTGGCGGTGCGATCCCAGTCGACCGTGGGTACGCGGAAGTCCGGATCGTCCTTGATGTTTTCCGCCATCTCGGAGAGCGCAGCGGCCTCCAGGCGAAGGTCCATCTCCATCGCGACCGAGCGCGACATCGTGTTGATGACCTCGACCAGCCGCAGCCGCCGCGCCTCCGACGAATGCGCCTCGGCCTTTTCGGCGACGAAGAAGAAATCGGAGAGGTCGCGGCGGAAGCGCGAGGCAACGTTCGGCCGAAGCACCTTCACCGCGACTGGACGACGAATGCCGTCGCGCTCGACCTCGCCGCGATGCACCTGCGCGATCGAGGCGGCGGCGACCGGAGGACCGAGATGCGTGAACAGCTGGCTGATCGGGCGCTCGAGCGCGGTGGCGATGACCGCCTCGGCCTCGGCCTGCGGGAATGGCGGCAGCCGGTCCTGCAGCGATTCGAGGTCGCGCGCCATGATGACGCCGACGACGTCGGGCCGCGTCGCCAGGAACTGGCCGAGCTTGAGATAGGCCGGGCCCATGCGCTCCAGCGCCCGCGACAATCTTGGCCCGGACTTGGCGCCGGGGCGCTCGACGAGGCGCGCCAGCTTCAGCGCGAGCTGGCCCGGCGGCGGCGCCAGGCTCGGATCGACGGCGCCGAACACGCCCTCGCGCGCGAACACGAAGGCGGCCCGGGCGAGCCGCGTAATGTGGGTGAGTGCGGAGATCACAAACGCCAGCCGGAATGAAGCGCGACGATGCCGCCGGAGAGAGTCTGCCAGGACACGCGGGAGAAGCCGGCCGCCGAGATCATCTCGGCGAAGGCGCTGGGGCGCGGAAACTGGCGGATCGATTCGACGAGGTAGCGGTAGGACTCGGCATCGCCGGTGACGGCGCGGCCGAGCTGCGGGATCACATTGAAGGAGAACAGGTCGTAGAGCTTGTCGAGCCCTGGCATCTCGACGGTGGAGAACTCCAGGCACAGGAAGCGGCCGCCATGCTTGAGCACGCGGAAGGCCTCGGCGAGCGCGAGCTCGATCTGCGGCACGTTGCGGATGCCGAAGGCGATCGTATAGGCGTCAAAGGAGCGGTCGGGAAAAGCGAGCTTTTCGGCATTGCCCTCGACGAACGAGACCTTGTCGTCGAGATATTGCTTCAGCGCCCGCTGGCGCCCGACCTCGAGCATGTCGCTGTTGATGTCGCACACGGTGGCATGGAAGCCGGCGCCGGCCTTCCTGGCGGCGCGGAAGGAGATGTCGCCGGTGCCGCCGGCCACGTCGAGCAGCGCAAACGGCGCATCGCTCTTCGGCGGGTTCAGCGTGTTGATCATGATGTCCTTCCAGACGCGGTGCAGTCCGCCCGACATCAGGTCGTTCATCAGGTCGTAGCGCTGTGCCACGCTGTGAAACACGTCGTTCACCAGCGTCTGCTTCTCGCCCAGAGGCACGTCCCTGAAGCCGAAATGAGTGGTTTGGTCCGGCTGATCCATCACCCTTACTCCGATACGGCACCATAGCGCTGATGCGGCCAAGGCGCTATCACGTCAGTCGGACAAGGTGAATGGTCGCGGATGCAAAAGGTGAAATGAGCCGGCATGCCTGAGCTGCCCGAAGTCGAGACCGTCCGGCGCGGGCTGCAGCCCGTCATGGAAGGCGCCGTCATCGTCAAGGCCGAGGCCCGGCGCGGCGATCTCAGGTTTCCGTTCCAGCCCGATTTTGCGAAGCGCCTGCAGGGCCAGACCGTCAGGGGTCTCGGCCGGCGTGCCAAATATCTGCTGGCCGACCTCGGCTCCGGCGACGTGCTGCTGATGCATCTGGGCATGTCCGGCTCGTTCCGGGTGATCAAGCCGGAGCACGAGGAGACGCCGGGCGAGTTTCACTATCCGCGCGGCAAGGACAGCGTGCACGACCATGTCGTGTTTCACATGTCGTCCGGCGCCGACATCGTGTTCAACGATCCGCGCCGCTTCGGCTTCATGAAGATCATCGGCCGCGGCGAGATCGAGACCGAGCCGCACCTGAAGGATCTCGGGCCCGAGCCGCTCGGCAACGAATTCGATGCCGCCATGCTGGCGCGCGCCTGTGCCGGCAAGAAGACCAGCCTCAAGGCGGCGCTGCTCGACCAGCGCGTCGTCGCCGGCCTCGGCAACATCTATGTCTGCGAGGCGCTGTTCCGCGCCCATCTGTCGCCGCGACGGCTGGCGGCAACGCTGGCAACGAAGAAGGGCGAGCCCACGGATCACGCCAGGCGTCTGGTGGAAGCGATCCACACCGTGCTCAACGAGGCCATCCGCGCCGGCGGCTCGTCGCTGCGCGATCACCGCCAGACATCAGGCGAGCTCGGCTATTTCCAGCATTCGTTCCAGGTCTATGACCGGGAGGGCGAGCCGTGCCGGACCGATGGCTGCGGCGGCGTGGTGAAGCGCTTCGTGCAGAACGGGCGCTCGACCTTCTGGTGCCCGAAGTGCCAGAAGTGATGCAGCGGCCGACCAGCCGGCATGGCCGGCTTGCCCCAGTCTGCTTGTGACGGACGGGGGCGGGGGTATACTGCCGCCATGGCTGTCAGCTCGCCCGATCTGAAAGCATTCCTGCTCGCGACGCCGTTCTTCGGCGGCCTGCCCGATGCGAGCCTCGATCTGCTGGTCTCGATGCTGGTCGCGCGTGAGTTCGAGAGCGGCGCCGTGGTCGTCGCCGAAGGCGAGGCGGGTCGTTCGATGTTCGTCGTGCACAGCGGCACGCTGGAGGTGAGCGAGCGCCTGGAGACGGGCGTTGCGATCCATATGTCGCGTCTCGAGCCCGGCGATTTCTTCGGCGAGATGACCCTGCTCGACATGCAGAACAGATCGGCCACCGTCGTCGCGGAAGCGCCGACCGTATTGTACGAGCTGACGGCGCAAAAGCTGTATGCCTTCTACAAGGCTGACATCCACGCCTATGTGATCGTGCTGCAGAACATCAATCGCGAGCTATGCCGCCGCCTGCGTCGCGCCGATGCGCGGATCAAGCAGCTGGAGATGCGCGAGGCTGGAGAGCGCTAGGCACGGTTGGATTCGGTGGACTCGATCTCGCGGTCGGTGATGTTTCCCTCGCTCCGCTTGCGGGGCGAGGGAGCGCACCGCATTTGCGGTAGCTCGTATCCGATGACGACCACAGCCCGCCTTTACAGCCCCGCCTTCCAGTTGATGCCATTGTCGGCCCAGGTCGGGTAGGCCCGCGTCACCGGCAGCTTCGCTTCCTCGGCGGGCGGCGTCAGCATGATCGGGAATTCGACCTCGGCGTGCTCGCTCGCGTCCTTCAGCTCGCCAGCGTCGTGCATGACGTGGTCGCCGGCGAGCTTGCCCGCTGTCCAGCGCCACAGGCTGCGAATCTCCTGCGCCGACTTGCCGGCCGCATCGAACTCGCTGACGCCGAGACCGGCGGCGAGCGCGTCCTGGTGGTCGTTGCGCATCATGATGAAGGGCTGCGCCAGCACCTCTGCGATGTCGCGCGGCGCGTCGGCGTCGAGTGCAGTCGTCGCATCGGTGACGCGATGGCCGCCGCGGATCGGGGCCTGGTTGAGCACGAAGGCAAACGGCTTGCGCCAGGCGCGCACGACGCTCAAGGTCGGTGCCGTCGCTTCGATGTCGGCGACGCTCGGACGCGCCGGAATGAGGCACAGATCGCAGTGGCGGATCGCGGCCGTCGTGGATGCCGTGATGCCGGCCCCGGTGTCGATCACGCAGAGGGTGACGCCGTCGCGGGCCAGCGCTTCGAGGCGAGGCTCGATCGTCTTGGCATCGTAGACGGCTTCGACGATCGGCTCGCCCGCGGCGCGGCGCGCCTGCCATTTGGTCAGCGTGCCCTGACGGTCGGTCTCGATCACGCGCACCTTGTGGCCGGCCTGCTGCGCGGCCACGGCCAGACCAATCGCCAGCGTGCTCTTGCCGCTGCCGCCCTTCTGCGTGGCCAAAACGATCGTGTACATCGGGAGACAGTCCTTCGGATGTTGACGGAACTTATGAGAACGCCAAAGCTGAGCGCATCGCGATCGCGGTGCAGAGCTATTCTCGCTCAGGACAGTCCCGGCCCGATCCAACTCATGAAGAGCGATCGCGGTGGTCCGAATCAGCACGCCGACAAAACTGTTCGAACTATTTCACGCTCGGCCTGTGCCTGCACAGACCGGTTGACTACGGCGGGAGCCGTTCCGAGTTGATAGCAAGGTGCTAGGAAGTTGAGTGGCAGCGAGCCGCGGGCGAGCGATCGGCGTCGCCGAGCATCATCCCATGCAGTCGCGATGCTGCACGTCCGACCCCCGCCGGCCGCCGTTGGGCCCTTAATTTTTTCTAAAACGACATGCTTAACATTGCGTAAACGCCGCCGCGCCGCGGGGCGCGGCGGCATGATCGCGATGCCGGACCGGTTTGGCGCAGGCGCTACTTCCGCACGCAGATCACGCGCACCGTCGCCGCCTTGGCGTCGAGCGAGGTTCCGTCGGGCTTGACGCCATGCGTGGCGAGAAAGGCGCGCGTCGCATCGGCGCTGACCATCACGACCTGCGTCGATGGGATCAGCGCCGTGCCGGCGAGGACGCCGGGCTTGAGCAAGGTGACGCCGGCGAACTTGCCGTCGCCGTCGAGCGCCGCCGCTCCGGAAAAGCCGAGCCCGGGCGCCGGCGCCAGCGAGGCGTCGCCGGCGCCATTGCCGGCGAGCTGCGCCTTGACGGTGCTGATCGCGGCACCGCCGCCCTGGCTCTGCGGATCGGCGATGCCGACGATGTCGACCGACGATTTCGCACTGCCGCCCGACAGCGCCAGCGGCTTCAGGCCGCGCGCGCCGTAGATGCGCAGCAGCGCCAGGCCGCGCTCCTTGTCCTCGGCCACGCGCTCGGCATGGCCGAAACCGGGAATGGTGATCGCCACGCAGGCATCGGTCACCTCGCGATCGGCGATGATGGCGCCGTCCTGGGTAGCGATGATGCCGGTGCCGTAATCGACGCGGCGCCGTGGCGCGGGCTGCGCGGCCAATGTCGACGGAAACGCGGTGAAAGCGCTCGACATCGCGATCACGACCGGCTCGACCGTGTTCTCGGTGGCCTGATCGTAGAGGATGGTCAGGATACGCACCTCGTCGCCCCGAAAGGTGCCGCGGATGTAGAACTTCTTCAGGTTCTGCAGGCCCGAGAGCACGAAGAAGTCGGGCTTCACCACGCTGTAGTCGACGGTGCGGCCGGGCTCCTTCTTCTCGCGGTCGGCGAGCGCCGCGGTGGTCGGGTTCGCCTCCTTGCGGCGTGACAGCACGACCTGCACGGTGCCGGTGGGCGAGGTCCATTTCGAGCCGGTGCCGTCGCTGGTCTGTTGCGGCACCAGCTTTGCGGGAATACCGAGCCGTGCGCCGCTGACCGGCTCGGTCACGAGCTTCCAGCCGACGCCCTCCTGCTTGCGGCGTGCGGTGTCGGCGAGCACGGCGCGCTCCTGCGGGTTCAGCACGCCGGTCGGCTTGCCGCCGACCAGCTTCTGGTATTCCTTGATCGCGTTGACCATGCGCTCGCTGACGTCGCCGGTGATGGCGCCATTGTACTGGCCGACCCAGGCGAGATCGGATTGCAACGCGAGGCGCTCGGCCTGGCTCATCGCATTGGCGGTGTCGGCGGGAGCCTGCACGCCCGGGCGCACCGGCTGGGTCGCGACGGGCTTGGGCTTGGCGCCCGGCAACGCGCCCTGCGGCGTCTGTGCCTGCGCCGACGCGCATGCGGCGATCCCGCAGATGAAGGTTGCCGTGGCCAGCCGTCTCATGACAAATCCCGATGCTCTTGCCGCGCCGTTAAATAAGCACATCTGCTTGGTCGGTCACAATCCGGCGAGGGTTCAGTGCGGAGATCCGGCGTCTTCGCTACGGGCCGACAATGGGCTGACAGCGGTGCGGCAGCGGAAGGACGGTGTAACGATGCTGAGCGACGAAGAACTGGAGCGCTATGCCCGTCACATCGTGCTGCGCGACGTCGGCGGTCCCGGCCAGGCGGCGCTGAAGCGGGCGTCGGTGCTGGTGGTCGGCGCAGGCGGCCTCGGCGCACCGGCGCTGATGTATCTCGCCGCGGCCGGCGTCGGCACGATCGGCGTGGTCGACGACGACGTCGTGTCGCTGTCGAATCTGCAGCGTCAGGTCATCCATGCGACCCCCGACATCGGCAGACCCAAAGTCGAGAGCGCCGCCGAGCGCATCAACGCGCTCAATCCGCATGTGAGCGTCATGGCGCATCGGACCTGGCTCAATGCCGACAACGCGCTCGATCTGATCGGCGCTTATGATCTCGTGCTCGACGGCTCCGACAATTTCGACACCCGCTATCTCGTCTCCGATGCCTGCTTTCTGGCCGCGCGGCCGCTGATCACCGGCGCGCTCGGCACCTTCGATGCGTCGCTGACGACGATCCGGGCGCATGAGCGGAATGAGAAGGGCCAGTTTAATCCGACCTATCGCTGCCTGTTCCCCGAGCCGCCGCCGCCCGGCACGGTGCCCGCCTGCGCCGAAGCCGGCGTCATGGGTGCGCTCGCCGGCATGCTCGGCTCGATGATGGCGCTGGAGGCGATCCGCGAGATCGTCGGCTTCGGCGAGGGGCTGGTGGGACGGCTCTTGATGCTGGACGCGCGCACGATGCGGTTCGAGACCCTGCGCTATGGGCGCGATCCCGCCAATCCGCTGAACGGTGATGGACCTGTCATTGCGGACTTGAGCGCGCATCGGAAGTGACGGCCGCTTGAGTCGAGAGGCGCGCCACAAATTCACTGTCGTCCCGGACAAGCCCGGCGACGCAACGCGTCGTCGGGCGCCGATCCGGGACCATACTCCGTGTATGCAATGAGGCGCACGGAACGGGTCATCTGCCTGTTCCAGACATCACGCGGTATGGGTCCCCGCGTTCGCGGGGACGACACCGAGTTTGTTGCGCGACCTGGACTCGCATGACGCTCAGCCCGGCTGACCGCGCTCGCTGTCCATATGCACCAACTGCGCCTCCGGATAGCGCTCTCCGGCGGCGACACCAATCGGGAAGGCCTTGTCCAGCGCGGCGAGTTGGACCTCGGTGAGCTTGACGCAGAGCGCGCCGAGCGCCTCGTCGAGACGGTCGCGGCGGCGGGCGCCGACCAGCGGGACGATGTCGTTGCCCTGCGCGGCCACCCAGGCGATCGCGACTTGCGCCGGCGTGGCGCCGACCTCGCCTGCCAGGCTGCGCAGCGTGTCGACCAGGCTGAGATTGCGATCGAGATTGTCGCCACTGAAGCGCGGCGAATGGCCACGGAAGTCGGCAGCGTTGGCGCGGTCCATCGACCAGTGCCCGCTGATCAGCCCGCGCGACAGCACGCCATAGGCGGTGATGCCGATGCCGAGCTCGCGGCAGGTTTGCAGGATGTCGCTCTCGATGCCGCGCGAGATCAGCGAATATTCGATTTGCAGATCCGAGATCGGGTGCACCTTGTGCGCCCGGCGAATCGTCTCTGAACCGACCTCCGACAACCCGATATGCCTGATGTAGCCGGCCTGTTTCAGCTCGGCCATCGCGCCGATCGTGTCCTCGATCGGCACCTTGGGATCGAGCCGCGCCGGGCGGTAGATGTCGATGGCGTCGACGCCGAGCCGCTGCAGCGAATAGGACAGGAAGGTTCTGACAGCTTCGGGCCGGCTGTCATAGCCGAGCCAGCTCTTGTCGGGGCCGCGCAGGGCGCCGAACTTCACGGAGATCTGCACGTTGCGCGGACCGGCCGAGGCCAGCGCCTCGCGGATCAGCATCTCGTTGTGGCCCATCCCGTAGAAGTCGCCGGTGTCGAGCAGCGTGATGCCGGCGTCGAGCGCGGCGTGGATGGTGGCGATGCTCTCGGACCGGTCGGTGGGGCCGTAGAAGTCCGACATGCCCATGCAGCCTAGTCCGATGACCGAAACGTCGGGGCCGGTCGAGCCGAGTTGGCGGGTTTGCATGATCAATCTCCTCTTGCTGGCGCAGGCGGCCTGCTGGCCCGCCCGGACAACGCGGATATCGGCGCATTTCCTCGGTTCGATAAGCTGGACAATTTCGAATGGACTGTTCAACATATCGAACAATGAGCGAGCCGGACCTCCGTGATCTTCAAGCCTTCGCTGCCGTGGCTCGCAGCGGCAATTTCCGCCGGGCTGCGCGCGAGCAGGGCCTCGCGGCATCCAGCCTCAGCCAGCGGCTCAAGGAGCTGGAGCAGCGGCTCGGCGTCCGGCTGCTCAACCGGACCACGCGAAGCGTCGGCCTGACGCAGGCCGGCGAGGCGCTGCTGGCACGGCTCGAGCCGGCGCTGTCCGAGATCGAAGCGGCGATCCATCAGGTGCGCGGCCAGCAGCAGGTCGCGGCGGGGCGCCTGCGCATCAATGCGCCGCCGCCCGCGGTCGATCTGGTGCTGGCGCCGATGGTCGCGCCGTTCCTTCAGGCCTATCCGCTGATCGAGCTCGAGATCGTCGCCGACAGCGGCTTCGTCGACATCGTGCAGGCCGGGTTCGATGCCGGCGTGCGCTATGGCGAGCACCTGGCGCAGGACATGATCGCCGTGCCGCTCGGCGAAACGCAGCGCTACGCCATCGTCGCCTCACCGCACTATGTGGCGCAGCATGGCCGTCCCGCGCATCCGCGCGACCTGCTGCAGCAAGGCTGCATTCGCACGCGCTTCTCGTCCGGTGCGATGCTGGATTGGGAGTTCGAGAAGGACGGGCAGGTGATCAGGATCGCGCCGCCGGCCCGGCTGATCGCGGTCCAGCTCGGTCTGGCCTTCCGTGCCGCCTGCGACGGGGTCGGCTATTGGGCGACATTCGAGGGACATGTGCGCGATGCGTTGGCGGCAGGCCGCCTCGTCAGCGTGCTGGACGACTGGTGCCCGCCGTTCCCCGGACCGTATCTATATTACCCGAGCCGCCGGCAACCGCCGCCGGCGCTGGCGGCGTTCGTCGCGTTCGTCGGGGAGTGGCGGAAGCGCGCGGGCGCCCCGCACCCAGCTGCCGTCCCGGCCTCGAGCGGAGACCCATAACCACCAGCGTGAACGAGACGATGACGACCAGCGATGTCCCACGCGGACATTACGCGGTACGGGTCCCTGCGTTCGCAGCGACGACACTGATTGTGGGGTCGAGTGACGGGCCTACAACATGCTCGGCAGCACGCGGTCCGGCGGGCGGTGGTTGTCGAGGAAGGTCTTGATGTTGATGATGACCTTCTCGCCCATTTCGACGCGGCCTTCGATGGTGGCCGAGCCCATGTGCGGCAGCAGCGTCACCTTGCCGGCCTTGGCGAGCCGGACCAGGCGCGGATTCACCGCGGGCTCGTGCTCGAACACGTCGAGACCGGCGCCGGCGATGTCGCCGGCCTCGATCAGCCGCGTCAGCGTCTCCTCGTCGATCACCTCGCCGCGTGCGGTGTTGACGATGTAGGCGTCCTTGCGGATCAGCTTCAGCCGGCGCGCCGACAGCAGATGGAACGTCGCCGGCGTGTGCGGGCAGTTGACCGAGATGATGTCCATCCGCGCCAGCATCTGGTCGAGGCTCTCCCAGTAGGTAGCGCCGAGCTCGTCGGCGATCACGGGAGCGACCGGGCGGCGGTTGTGATAGTGGATCTGCAGGCCGAAGGCGCGGGCACGCCGCGCCACGGCCTGGCCGATCCGGCCCATGCCGATGATGCCCAAGCGCTTGCCGCCGATGCGGTGGCCGAGCATCCAGGTCGGCGACCAGCCCGCCCAGTTCTTGCCCTCGGTGAGGATCGAGGCGCCCTCGATCAGCCGCCGCGGCACGGCGAGGATCAGCGCCATGGTCATGTCGGCGGTGTCCTCGGTGAGGACCTTCGGCGTGTTGGTGACGGTGATGCCGCGCGCCACCGCCGCCGCGACGTCGATGTTGTCGACGCCGTTGCCGAAGTTGGCGATCATGCGCAGCTTGCAATCGGGCTGATTGAGAATGTCGGCGCTGATGTGGTCGGTGACGGTCGGAACCAGCACCTCGGCGGTGCGCACGGCGTCGGCGAGTTGTTCCTGGCTCAACGGCTCGTCGTCGAGATTGAGCCTGGCGTCGAACAGCTCGCGCATGCGCGTCTCGACCGAGTCCGGCAGCTTGCGTGTCACCACGACGAGGGGCTTTTTCCTACCTGACATGTGCTGCTCTCATGAGATCCTTCAGACCTCATTAACCGGGTTCGCCGAAACTACCGTCGTCGCCTGAGAGCGGCGCTTCCCTGGACTGGTCGTGTCGGATCTCGCAGGTGGGCCGATCCGTCCCTGACAGGGCTTCGCGAGCGATTCTCAGGCGCTTCCTGGCCGCTTGTGTTCGGTCCTGTCTAGCAGAAGGCCCGGCCAAGACAAGAAGCCAACGGCAGGTCGGGACTGGCGCTTTCGGCAAGCCCTCTCCGAGCACGAAGGGGGGCAGCCGGGCGGTTCGATGGGGATCGGGCGAAGGATCGCAACGCAATCCGCTTTGATCGGAGCGCGGGTCGATCCTTTCGAGGGAGAGTGAGTTGAGTAAATTGACGTTGTGGCGTTTCGGTGCTGTCGTGGTGCTGCTGGTCTGTCTGTTCGACGTTGCCGTCGGCAGGGGCGGCGTTGCGGCGAAGGACTCCGTTCTCACCACCAGCGGCCTGCCGGTGCCGCGCTATGTCAGCCTGAAGTCGGATCATGTGAACGTTCGTGCCGGTCCGACCAAGGACAACGACGTGGCCTGGGTCTATACGCGCTCCGGCCTGCCGGTCGAGATCACTGCGGAATATGAGAACTGGCGCCGCGTGCGCGATTCCGAAGGCTCGGAGGGGTGGGTCTATCACTCGTTGCTGTCGGGGCGCCGCACGGCGGTGGTCACGATGAAGAACAAGGACGATCTCGCCCCGATCTACGAGAGCGCCGACGCGACCAGCGCGGTCACAGCGCGGCTGCAGGCAGGCGTTGTCGCGCAGGTGAAGAAATGCGGCAATGGCTGGTGCCGCGTGCTCGGCAATGGTTTCGAAGGCTGGATCCAGCAGCAGCGGCTGTGGGGCGTCTACGCCGACGAGCAGGTCAATTGAAGGCCCAGGTCAGCGCAATGCGCTGACCTCCATCCTGACGCGCTCCCGACACAAAAATGCCCGCAGCGGGTGCGGGCATGGTGCTTCGATGAAGACCTTCCGGAGGCTCAGCGCTTCTTGCGCAGCCGGACGACCATGTCGATCCGGGCGATCTCGTAACCTTCGGGCGCCTCCGGCAGCTTCGACAGCGCCAGATGCTGGTCCGGGATGTCGACCAGCTCGTGGTTGTTCTCGAGATAGAAGTGATGGTGGGCGGTGACGTTGGTGTCAAAATACGTCTTCGTGCCGTCAACGCTGACCTGGCGCAGCAGGCCGGCGTCGGTCAGCTGGTTCAGCGTATTATAGACCGTGGCGAGCGAGACCGGAACCTTGGCCAGCGTCGCTTCCTCGTAGAGCATTTCGGCGGTCAGATGCCGCGCGCCCTTGCCGAACAGCAGCCAGCCGAGGGCCATGCGCTGGCGGGTCGGGCGCAGCCCGGCCGCCTGCAGCATCTCGTTGACGTCGTGCCATGGGCAGCCATTGAGTGCTGGCTGCCGGCCGTTCCCGAGATCCGGGTTGCCGCGGTCATGACCACTCATCGAGGCGTTGTTGCTGACATCCACTTCAAGCACCGCACAATCTCGCTCTCATCCACAACCGATATAGGAAGAAACCCATTCAGATGCAAGCTTATCGCAACTAACGTATCTAGAACGCTCCTAAACTGCATTTGCCGCCCGGTTCGGGCGCCGGCCCTGGTGCTGCGTCGATTTACCTGGATACGCGCATTGACGCCGCAATCCTCTATGTTAGAGAGCGCCCGGACCCGATTTGCCCTGCCATGGTGAGCGCCGGCGGCCGTGATGGCCATGTGCGCGAATCCAGGCGTCGTTAGGCCCGCCGCTGACAGCGGTCATGTTCGCCAAGTGCGATGGCCCAGCCTTCGTGCCGACGCGATGACCGGCCAGCGCGGCGCGGAAGGGGGCGGCGCGCGGGAAGGGTCCATGTCGCGCGGCACAAATTCCACCGGGGATCGTTGAGAAAGGCCACCAAGCATGCTGGATCGGCGCAGCGCATATGAATACGAGGACCTGCTGGCCTGCGGCCGCGGGGAGCTGTTCGGCCCCGGCAATGCACAACTGCCGCTGCCGCCGATGCTGATGTTCGATCGGATCGTCGAGATCTCCGAGACCGGCGGCGAGTTCGGCAAGGGCGTCGTCCGCGCCGAGCTCGACGTGAAGCCGGATCTCTGGTTCTTCGGCTGCCATTTCAAGAATGATCCGGTGATGCCGGGCTGTCTCGGCCTCGATGCGATGTGGCAGATGGTCGGCTTCTACCTCGGCTGGACCGGCGGCGCGGGGCGCGGCCGTGCGCTGGGCCTCGGCGATCTCAAGTTTTCCGGCCAGGTGCTGCCGACCGCCCGCAAGGTTGTGTACAACGTCGACATCAAGCGCGTGATGCGCTCAAAGCTGGTGCTCGGTATTGCCGACGGGTGGCTTTCGATGGATGGCGAGATTATCTATCGCGCCAAGGACCTGAAGGTCGGCCTGTTCAAGCAGGGCGCCGCGCCGACTTGAACCGGCAGGCTGCGACCACAGACAGTGCAGCAGGCACGGCTGCAACACAACACACGAGCAAGGTGAGGCGGACATCATGAGGCGGGTTGTCATCACGGGCATGGGCATCGTCTCATCGATCGGCAACAACACCCAGGAGGTGCTCGCCAGCCTGTACGAGGCGAAGTCCGGTATCTCCCGCGCCGAGAAATATGCCGAGCTTGGTTTTCGTTCGCAGGTGCAAGGTGCGCCGACGCTGAATCCCGCCGACGTGGTCGACCGCCGCGCCATGCGCTTCCTCGGCGAGGGGGCGGCGTGGAATCATGTCGCCATGGAGCAGGCCATCCTCGATTCCGGGTTGGAGCCGACCGACGTCTCCAACGTCAGAACCGGCATCATCATGGGCTCAGGCGGGCCATCGACGCGCACGCTGGTGGAAGCGGCCGACATCACCCGCACCAAGGGCCCGAAGCGCGTCGGTCCGTTCGCCGTGCCGAAGGCAATGTCGTCGACGGCCTCGGCGACGTTGGCGACCTGGTTCAAGATCAAGGGCGTCAACTACTCGATCTCCTCGGCCTGTGCGACCTCCAATCATTGCATCGGCAATTCCTACGAGATGATCCAGTACGGCAAGCAGGACGTGATGTTCGCCGGCGGCTGCGAAGAGCTCGACTGGACGCTGTCGGTGCTGTTCGACGCGATGGGTGCGATGTCGTCGAAGCACAACGACACGCCTGCGACCGCGTCGCGGCCCTATGACGTCACGCGCGACGGCTTCGTGATCGCCGGCGGCGCCGGCGTCCTCGTGCTGGAAGAGCTCGAGCACGCCAAGGCGCGCGGCGCCAAGATCTACGGCGAGATCGTGGGCTACGGCGCGACCTCGGACGGCTACGACATGGTGGCGCCGTCGGGCGAAGGCGCCGAGCGCTGCATGCAGCTCGCGCTGTCGACCGTGAAGACGAAGATCGACTACATCAATCCGCATGCGACTTCGACGCCGGCCGGCGATCCGCCGGAGATCGAGGCGATCCGCAAGGTGTTCGGCCGCGGCGAGAAATGTCCGCCAATCTCGGCGACCAAGGCGCTGACCGGCCACTCGCTCGGCGCCACCGGCGTCCAGGAAGCGATCTATTCGCTGCTGATGATGAAGAACGGCTTCATCTGCGAGAGCGCCAACATCACCGAGCTCGATCCCGCCTTCGCCGACATGCCGATCGTGCGCAAGCGCATCGACAACGCCAAGCTCGGCACCGTGCTGTCGAACTCGTTCGGCTTCGGCGGCACCAACGCGACGCTGGTGTTCAAGCAGCTCGACGCCTAAGATTTCCAACAGCACTGGTTTCGTCGGCATCATGGCCGGGCAGCAGCGCGAAGCTCATTCTTCGCACCGATGTCCGGCCATTGGCGTCTCGAAGACGGAACGATCATCCTGGCTGGGTCGATCCCGGCATGACGAAGGAGAGACATCATGCAGGGACTGATGGCAGGCAAGCGCGGCCTGGTCATGGGCATCGCCAACGACCATTCGATCGCCTGGGGCATCGCCAAGACGCTGGCGGCGCATGGTGCCGAGATGGCCTTCACCTATCAGGGCGACGCGCTCGGCAAGCGCGTCCGTCCGCTCGCCGATGAGCTCGGCGTCAAGCACGTGTTGCCTTGCGACGTCGAGGACATCGCCAGCGTCGACGGCGTGTTCACCGCATTGCGCGAGGCCTGGGGCGGGCTCGACTTCGTCGTCCATGCGGTCGCCTTCTCCGACAAGAACGAGCTCAAGGGCCGCTACGCCGACACCTCGCGCGAGAATTTTGCGCGCACGATGCTGATCTCCTGCTTCTCCTTCACCGAGATCGCCAAGCGCGCCGCCGAGCTGATGCCGGAAAGCGGCGGCAGCATGATCACCTTGACCTTCGACGGCTCCAACCGCGTGATGCCGAACTACAACGTGATGGGTGTCGCCAAGGCCGCGTTGGAAGCCTCGGTGCGCTATCTCGCCGCCGACTACGGCCGCCGCAGCATCCGTGTCAACGCGATCTCGGCCGGCCCGGTGCGCACGCTGGCGGGCTCGGGCATCGGCGATGCCCGCTTCATGTTCGCCTTTCAGCAGAAGCACTCGCCGCTCGGTCGCGGCGTGACCCTGGAGGAGCTTGGCGGCTCGGCGCTCTATCTGCTGTCGGAGCTGTCCGGCGGCGTCACCGGCGAGATCCACTACGTCGATTCCGGCTACAACGTGATCTCGATGCCGCGCCCCGAGGATCTCAAGGCGGACTGACCTCCGCGCGCATCGGCGGTATCAGGGGAACGCGAGACTCCGTCCCCCGATCGACCCAAATTTTCCCAGTTGAAGACAATGTTCCTGAACGGCTAATCAGGAAGCATTGGCGCAACTCGTGTTGGTTGTTGCGACGACGCTGCGATGCATCATGACCGGTGCATCGGCCGCGGCCGTCAGCTAGCCGCTCGCGCCGGCAGCAAGACAAGTCGTGGGGGCGATTGATGCTGCGTTCGAAGGCCCGTGTCATCGCTCTCTGCGCGATGACCGGCATTGCGCTTGTGGCAGGGGGCGTCGGGCCGGCGCAGGCGCAATCGAGCGTCTGGGACTCCACGATCTCCAACACCAGCTGGTATGTGCCGACGGCGCAGCTGCTCGCCTACATGTCGCCGAAGACGGGCTTCTCCAATCCGGTCCCGATCGGTGACCAGACGTTGTGGACCTTGGGCACCGCGAGCAACGGCGCCTTCACCGGCACCAGCGTCGCGCAGCTCAGGATCGGGCTGGCGCTGCTGACGGACACCTCGACCATCCAGGGCTTCGTCACCACCAGCGGCCAGATCACCATGCTGTTCACGCCGACCGGCGGCGGCACTGCGACCGTCGGACTCGGCTATATGCGCAACGTCAACGGCGTGACCAGCATGGAAATGCAGATGATCACCGGCGACAGCCTGCTGGTGACGCATTGGGCCTACATGCTCCCCTATGATCCCGCGACCTTCACGCCGCCGCCGTCGGCACCGGTGCCGGCCAACTCAGTGCCGCAATGGGCGTGGACCGCCGGCACGCCTTGGCGGATCGTCAGTCCCACATTGTTCGGCACGCAGGCGCCGGGCCGTTTCGTCATCACGAGCTATCAGAACGGCTATTTCTGGGGTGCGGGCGTCGCGCCGCCCGGCAGCGCCGCGGCCGGCTTCACGCTGCTCGGCTCGGTGACTCCCGAGGGCAGCGTGCTGTTCAACACCCTCTCGCGCGGCACCCTGACCAGCCTCTATGGCACGGCGAGCGGCAACGCCGCAGGCGCGCAGATGCTGGTGTCGACCTACGACCTCACCGGAAACCTGACCGGAGGACTGGCGACGATGTCGCTGATCCGGCCTTATGCGGATACGCTGCGGTCTGCAGGCGGCCGCGTCGGCTTGGAAGCGGCTGACGTACTGTACCGGCTGTCGATGACGTCGGCCGGCTGGACCGGATCGATGGTCTCGGGCTTTGCCGCGCTTGATAATCTCAGCGGTCCATCTCTCAGCGCCGCCGTGAAGCAGACGTTGCCGGTGTTGACCGGGGCGGCCTCGCAGGCGACCCATGTCAGCCAGCAGGCGTTCCGGCAGACGATGACCAACAGGCTCGACGATGTCGGCAGCATCGGCTGGGCCGCTGGTCGCAATGTCTGGATGCAGCCCCTCGGCAGCACCGCGCAGCAGACGGGGCGCGATGGCGTTCCCGGCTATGACGCCTCCGGCGGCGGTCTGGCGTTCGGCGCCGACGTCGCAGTCTCGTCCCGCGCCATCATTGGCGGCGTTCTCGGTTATTCTCATCACACGATCACCGGAAGCGACGCCGCCGTGCCGAACCGTCTCGGTCTCGCCTCCTATCAGCTCGGGCTCTATGGAGCCTACGCGATCACCCGTGATGTCCTCTTCGACTATCAGCTCGATGGCGGATCGACCGATAACGGCGAAAACAGGTCGCTGAGCTTCATGGGCGCATCCGCCGGCGGCAGCTATCGTTCCTACAGCGGCCATGCCGGCGCAGGCATCAAGACGCGCATTCCGCTGCAGGACCGATTCGCGCTCGTTCCAGCACTGCGCCTGGACTACGGCACGGTTCGCAGCAATTCCTACGGCGAGAACGGTGCCGGCGGCTTCAGCCTCAACGTCGATCCTCAGATCTATCAGGAGCTCGTGACGACGGCGCAGCTGAAAGCGGTCTACGCGCCCACCAGGCAGATTCGTCTGACCAGCGATATCGGCGTCGGCTACAACGCGCTGAATCAGCCGCTGCAGATCCGCGCGGCGTTCTCGGGCGGGGGCGAGAGCTTCGTCACCCATGGCCTCGGCCTGTCGCCATGGATCTATTCGGCGGGCCTTGGTCTTGTGGCCGCCGGCAACGACCGGCTCGACCTCAGCATCCGCTATGGCATCAACGCGACATCGTCCGGTCTCGTCCAGCAGTCGGGCCACGCGGTGCTGAAGATCAGGCTGTGACGCGCCGAGCTCGTCGTTCTATTCGCGCCCGAAATAGGCCGGCAAGCGCTGGTCGAGCCGGAATTTAAGCATCGAACGCGCCATGTCGCGCAGCACATTGTTGTTCGCAGCCTCCGGCGGCGAAGCGGGGAATGCGGAGTTGTCGACGTCCCCGGCGTGAGACGGCGGTCCGACGCCGGACGTCAGCCGTGAGAGCAGCGATCTGGAGCTCGTGGCAGGCTCGCGCGTCTCGAACGTCGCGCCGTCATAGAGCTGGATATCGATCATGGTGAAGACGTGGCTGATCCGGCCGAATCCCTCGCCCCGGTTGATGACACCGACGCCGGTAACCTCGTCGTTTGTCGAGGGTTCGCTGTCGGTCCGGCGGGTGATCACGAGGTAGCGAGCGCACCCTGCCGTGCCGGCCACCTTCTTGACGATGGGCGTGAGCTTCCCGTTCTCGGCCTTGACCGGTGGCGACTGATAGAACGGATCGAATGCGCCCTTGGGGACGCTGATGCGGCGGATCCCGCTATCACCCGCGGCTGCCTTCACACGCGCGTAGACGATGTCGTCGAAACCCCAGGACACCGGCACTTCGGCGTACTCGTTGCCCAGGCGGGTCATGCCGTTCTTCTGCACCGTGAAGGCATCGCCGAGCGCGGCGATCACCCCGACCTCGCACGGTCCGCCCTCGCGAAGGGCCGTCGTCGTCTTGGCTGCCTTGGCAGCGGTGCCCGCGGTCCTTGGCGCTGTTTTGGCATTCAGCGGCGCCGGCGCCGATTGCGCCAGGGCATTGGTGCATGACCAGATCACGGCCATGAACAGCGGCGCCAGTCGGCGAGAGATTGTCACTGGGAGAGCTCGTCGCATAAGGGAGAGGATTGGGCCAATGAAGCTCGTTCGAACCGTGTGAACGCGGGCGACGGCATCATTCGATCTTCAGATAGCTCGGCAGGTCGCGATCGAGCTTCGCCGCGACCAGAGTACGCAGCCGCTCGCGCAGGACGGTGCTGGAGGCCGCAGCCGCGAGAGGCTCGGGGAAGTCGGCATTGTTGAGCTTATTGAGAGGATCCTCGGTGAGCCTCATGGTCTCGGCCAGCCTGGCGCCGGTATCCGCCGAGAACGAGCTGATCTTCTCGTAGGATTGGCCGTCGATGAGCGTGATGTTGACGTTCGCAAACAGATGCGAGTGCCTGAGGATCGATCCGACCCCCTGATTGTAGGCGCCGATGCCTCTGAGCCTCAGGGTGGTGTTGGGAATGGTCGTCTCGAACCTGGTGACGACGAGGTAGCGTGCGCAGTTGGCATTCGTGGTGACGTTGCGCACGATCGAGGCCAGGCTCTCCTTCGGATCGGGCAGGAAGCGCGACGTCGGATGGTAGTAGGGCTCGAACGCGCCTTTCGGATAGCCGATCCTGTGCACGGCCGGGTCGCCGCCGGTGGCCGCGCGCACGCGCGCCATGGCGAGGTCGTCCAGTCCCCATCCCGGCAACGTGACTTCGTCCTCTTCGATTTCAAACACGGTGAGGCGAGCTGGTCGCCGAGTGCGGAAATGACGCCAAGACGGCACGGACCGCTTTCGATGGCGCCTGGTTTCGCCATCGCCTTTGTCTTTCCGGAGGGTTTCTTGGCCGCGGGGGCGGCCTTGGGCGCCGTTGCTGACGGCGCCTGGGCCCAACAAGCCCCGGTTGCGAAGGCAGCGGCGAGGACGAAGAGCGCAAGGCGACGGATCGGCAGGAGCGGCACGGACATGGGGACGGTTCGAGAATGCAAGGTCGTCGGGAACTCGAACTTAGTTCGCCTGCGAAGGCGCACGCAACGGTTTCCGGTCGCCACGCGCAAGATTTGCGCTTGCACGCTCTGCGATCAGGAGGCCGCCGCCTGACCGTCACGCTTCCAGCGATAATATTTCATGATCCGGCCGTGCAGCGGGTCAGCTTCCTCCTTTTCCAGCACGAAGCCCTCGCGCTCATACCAGCGCCACGCCTTGTCGTTGCCCTTTGCGCAGCGCAGCCACACTTCGTCGGGGAGCAGCTCGCGGGTGAAGGCGAGCAGCCGGCGGCCGAGCGAGCGGCCCTGATGGGACGGGGCGATCATCAGCTGGTCGAGATAGAGCGTGGGGACGTTGATCGCGAGCATCGCCGCGAGGCCGCCGCGGTCGTCGGCGACATACAGGCTCCAACCGCCGGCGACTTCGCGCGGCACGCGCTCCCTGAGGACCGCGAGCAGCCTCTCGCTCTGCGCTTCCAGACCCGTCGAACACCAGCTCTCCATCCAGAGCCTGGCGACGGCGTCGTATTCGTCCGGGCGGGCAGGGCGGATGATAGGATGGTGCATGTGGGTGACCTTAAGCGGGGTGACGGCCTCTGCATCCGCAGCCGTGACCCGGGACGCGCGAGGGTGCACGACCAATAGGACAACAAAAAAGGGCGGCCCGAAAGCCGCCCTTTGTATTTCATTCGAAGGGGACGCCGGCTTTACTCGCCAGCGGCTTCGCGCGCCTCGGCGGGCGCGTCCTTCTGCTTGGCCTCGAGATCCTCGCCGGTGGTCTGGTCGACCGCCTTCATCGACAGCCGGGTCTTGCCGCGGTCGTCGAAGCCGAGCAGCTTGACCTTGACCTTGTCGCCTTCCTTGACGACGTCGGTGGTCTTCTGCACGCGCTTGTCGGCGAGCTGCGAGATGTGCACGAGGCCGTCGCGGGTGCCGAAGAAGTTCACGAAAGCGCCGAACTCCATCACCTTGACGACGGTGCCGTCATAGATCTGGCCGACTTCCGGATCGGAGGCGATCGACTTGATCCACTTGATGGCGGCCTTCATCGCCTCGCCGTCGTTGGAGGCGACCTTCACGGTGCCGTCGTCCTCGATGTTGACCTTGGCGCCGGTCTTCTCGACGATCTCGCGGATCACCTTGCCGCCGGTGCCGATCACTTCGCGGATCTTGTCGGTCGGGATCTTGAAGGTCTCGATGCGCGGCGCGTATTCGCCGAGCTCGGCGCGCGCGGCGGTCAGCGCCTTGGACATCTCACCCAGGATGTGGATGCGGCCTTCGCGGGCCTGGCCCAGCGCAACCCGCATGATCTCCTCGGTGATGCCCTCGATCTTGATGTCCATCTGCAGCGAGGTGATGCCGCTCTCGGTGCCCGCAACCTTGAAGTCCATGTCGCCGAGATGGTCCTCGTCGCCGAGAATGTCGGACAGCACGGCGAAGCGGCTGCCTTCCAGGATCAGACCCATCGCGATGCCCGCAGTCGGCCGCTTCAGCGGCACGCCTGCATCCATCAGCGCCAGCGAGGAGCCGCAGACGGTGGCCATCGACGACGAACCGTTGGACTCGGTCACCTCCGACACCACGCGCGTGGTGTAGGGGAACTCGTGGTGCGGCGGCAGCACCGGGTGGATGGCGCGCCAGGCGAGCTTGCCGTGGCCGATCTCACGGCGCTTGGTGCCGCCGAGACGGCCGGTCTCACCGACGGAGTAGGGCGGGAAGTTGTAGTGCAGCAGGAACGTCTCTTTGTACGTCCCCGACAGCGCGTCGATGTACTGCTCGTCCTCGCCGGTGCCGAGCGTGGTCACGACCAGCGCCTGGGTTTCGCCGCGGGTGAACAGCGCCGAACCGTGGGCGCGGGGCAGCACGCCGACCTCGCAGACGATGTTGCGCACCGTCTTGGCGTCACGGCCGTCGATGCGCTTGCCGGTGTCCAGGATGTTCCAGCGGACGATCTTGGCCTCGAGCTCCTTGAACACGGCGGCGATCCGGAGCTTGTCGTATTTCGGCTCCTGCCCCTCGGGGAAGAAGTAGGCCATCACCTTTTCCTTGACGGCGCCGACGGCAGCATAGCGCTGCTGCTTGATCGGAATCGCGTAGGCGTTGCGCAGGTCCTGCTCGGCGATCCCGAGCATCTCCTTCTCGATCGCGCCGTTGTCGATGATCGCGACGTCGCGCGGCTCCTTGGCGGCCTTCTCGGCGAGCTCGATGATCGCGTTGATCACCGGCTGGAAGTGACGGTGACCGAACATCACCGCACCGAGCATGATGTCCTCGTTGAGCTCCTTGGCCTCCGATTCCACCATCAGCACGGCGTCCGAGGTGCCGGCGACGACCAGGTCGAGCTGGGTGTCGGCCATCTCGTCGAGGGTCGGATTGAGGATGTATTCGTCATTGGCGAAGCCGACGCGGGCCGCGCCGATCGGACCCTTGAACGGAACGCCCGACAAGGTCAGGGCGGCCGACGCGCCGACCAGCGCCACGATGTCCGGATCGTTCTCCATGTCGTGCGACAGCACGGTCACGATCACCTGGGTCTCGTTGCGCCAGGCATCGACGAACAGCGGGCGGATCGGGCGGTCGATCAGGCGGGAGACCAGCGTCTCCTTCTCGGTCGGACGGCCCTCGCGCTTGAAATAGCCGCCGGGAATGCGGCCCGCGGCGTAGGTCTTTTCCTGATAGTCGACGGTCAGGGGCAGGAAGTCGACGCCCTCGCGCGGCGCCTTGGCGGCGACGACGGTCGCGAGCACGACGGTCTCGCCATAGGTGGCGACGACGGCGCCGTCAGCCTGGCGGGCGATCTTGCCGGTTTCCAGCCTGAGCGGACGCCCACCCCAGTCGATCTCGACGGAATGCTTGGTAAACATGGGTATCTTCTTTCATGAGATGATCGAAGGCAGACCCCCCGGAAACAAAAAAACCATGCGCAAGATTGCAGGGCGCTGGAAAACGATCAGCGCCCTGCGATCCTGCCATGGTTTTCTTATTTCGGATGGCGTCCATCCTTCTCGTAAATAACGGGCACCTTGCCCGTTACGCCCAGCGGCCGGATTGCTGCTGAGGCGTACTGCATGGTCCGGGCAGGATCAGTCGAAGAGCGTATCTGCCTCTTTCCAGATCCAGCCAGACCGCATGATCCCGGACTCGCGAACGCCGCGATCGAAGCGGCGTCCTCGGCATCATGCCATCAACGCGCGCTGGACTGCGCGCGCTCATTCCAACGCGAAGCTCAACGACGGATGTTGTGCTTCTCGAGCAGCGCCTTGTAGCGCGCCTCGTCGTTCTTCTTCAGATAGTCCAGCAGCGAACGGCGGGTCGACACCAGCTTCAGGAGACCGCGGCGGGAGTGGTTGTCCTTGCCGTGGGTCTTGAAATGGCTGGTCAGGTTGTTGATGCGTTCCGACAGGATCGCAACCTGCACCTCGGGAGAACCGGTATCACCGGCCTTGGTGGCATTCGCCTTGATGATTTCCGCCTTGCGCTCTGCGGTCACCGACATCGTCAGTCTCTTTCGTTGCGACCGGAGCTGGCAGTCAGTCCGGTCAGGTTGAACACGCGCTTGGGGATGAGTTCGCCATTGCCAATTTCGGCAAGCGCCAGAAGGCGGCCTGCGACCGTGACATAGACTGTGCCGCTACTATTGGGCGCATCCCGTCCGCGCAACAAAACGGCCTGGCCCCTGTGGAGCCTTGCCGCATCAGCCCGAGTGACGGCCAGTGCCGGGATGTCGTCCAGCGCGGTCTCAACGGGCAGGAGTGCGTCGGCGAGGCTTCCCTCACCGGACGCGGCTCTATTGCACAAAGCCTCCAACTGTTCCAGCGGAATCATGTCGTTCTCGGTAAACGGACCCACCAGGGTCCGCCGGAGCGCGCTGATATGGCCGTAACAGCCGAGGAGGCGGCCCATGTCGCGGGCCAGCGCCCGGACATAGGTTCCCTTGCCGCATTCCGCCTCGAATACCGAATGGTCGGGGTCGGGCTGGTCGACGAGGGTCAGTTCATGGATCTCGACCGGGCGCGGCTGGAGCTCGACGACCTCGCCGTCGCGGGCGAGATCATAGGCGCGCTCGCCCTGGATCTTGATCGCGGAATAGCGCGGCGGCGTCTGCTCGATCCGGCCGGTAAATTGCGGCAGCAGCGCCCGGATCGCCGCGGCATCCGGCCGGCTGTCGCTGGTCTCGACGACCCGTCCTTCGGTGTCGTCGGTATCGCGCTCCTCTCCCCAGGTCACGGTGAAGCGGTAGCGCTTGCGGCCGTCCATCACGAAGGGAACCGTCTTGGTGGCTTCGCCCAGCGCGATCGGCAGGCCGCCGGAGGCGAGCGGATCGAGCGTGCCGGCATGGCCGGCGCGCTTGGCCTGGAACAGGCGCTTCACCACCGCCACGGCCTGGGTCGAGGTCATGCCGATCGGCTTGTCGAGCACGACCCAGCCATGGACGTCGCGACGATCGCGGCGCGGCTGGCTGCCCTGACCGTTCCCTTGGCGCGGCTTGTTGCGCGGATCGTTGTTGTCGCGCGGCGGGCGTCCGTCGGCAGAATGGATCGTCTTGGCCGCGGTCGGTTCGGCGCTCGGCGCGTCGACAGTGCCGGTTTCGGGGGGAATGGTCATCAGCTCTCTTCCGAATCCGAATTGAGGTCTCTCTGCACCGCGGGTGTTCGCAGTAATTTCTCGATCCGTTCCGCTTCGTCGAATCGCTCGTCGACGCGGAAGCGGATGTCAGGTGCAAATTTCAGGTTAACGCGCCGCGCGATGTCGCCGCGCAGGAACTTCTTGTTGCGCTCCAGCGCCGTGAGCACGACGTCCGTATCCTGTCCGCCGAGGGGCATGATGTAGATCGTGGCGAGCTTCAGGTCGGGCGACATGCGGACTTCGGGCACCGTAATGATGTGTCCCTCCAGGTCCGGGTCGTGCACGTCACCGTGGCTGAGAATGTCGGCGACAGCGTGACGCACGGTCTCGGCCACGCGCAACTGACGCTGCGAGCCGCCGGAAGCGGCGCTTCCCCTCTGGTGATGGCGAGGCATTTTTCAAAAATCCAATGGATCGTCGCCCGGCGTGAGCACGGGCGAGAGGATCATTCTGATTGAGTTCAACGACGCTTCGTTAAGTTCAAGAGGCGCGGCGATTCCGCATGTTCACGGAATCGCTGCTCGCTCGAATTGCAGCGCTCTGTAGGATTCGGACTTACAGCGAGCGCTGGATGGTCTCCACGCGATAACACTCGATGACGTCGCCGACACGCATGTCGCCGTAGCTCTCGAAGGCCATGCCGCATTCCTGGCCGGCCTGCACTTCCTTCACTTCGTCCTTGAAGCGCTTCAGGGTCGACAGCTTGCCCTCGTGAACCACGACGTTGTCGCGGATCAGGCGGACATTGGCGCCGCGTTCGACAGTGCCGTCGGTGACGCGGCAGCCGGCGACCTTGCCGACCTTGGAGATGTTGAACACCTCCAGGATCTGCGCATTGCCGAGCATGGTTTCCCGAAGCGTGGGGGCCAGGAGGCCGCTCATCGCCTTCTTCACGTCATCCACGAGGTCGTAGATGATGTTGTAGTAGCGGATCTCGATGCCGTTGCGCTTGGCGAGTGCGGCCGCTTCCTTGTTGGCTCGCACCGAGAAGCCGATGATCGCGGCGTTGAAGCCTTCGGCCAGCGTGACGTCGGACTCGCTGATGCCGCCGACGCCGGCATGCAGGATGCGGGCGGCGACCTCCTCGGTGCCGAGCTTCTCCAGCGAGCCGAGAATGGCTTCCAGCGAGCCCTGCACGTCGGCCTTGATGATCAGCGGGAATTCCTTGCGGCCCACAGTCTTCAATTGCGACATCATCTGTTCGAGCGAACCGCGCATGCCGGAGATCGAGGCTGCCGCGTTCTCGCGCTTCTGATGCGCGCGATAGCTGGTGACCTGGCGGGCGCGGGCTTCGTTCTCGACGACGGCGAGACGATCGCCAGCTTCCGGCGGACCGTTGAAGCCGAGCACCTCGACCGGCACCGACGGGCCTGCCTCCTGAAGCGTCTCGCCCTGGTCCGAGATCAGCGCGCGGACGCGGCCCATCTCGGCGCCGGCGACGATGATATCGCCGACCCGCAAGGTGCCGCGCTGAACCAGCACGGTGGCGACCGGGCCGCGGCCGCGATCGAGCTTGGCTTCGATCACGGTGCCTTCGGCCGGGCGATCCGAATTGGTCTTGAGGTCGAGGATGTCGGCCTGCAACGCGATCATCTCGAGCAGACGATCGAGATTGGTCTTGTTCTTGGCGGACACCTCGACGTCGACGACCTCGCCGCCCAGCGATTCGACCTGCACCTCGTGCTGGAGCAGCTCGGTGCGGACGCGCTCGGGACGGGCGTCGGGCTTGTCGATCTTGTTGATCGCCACGATCATCGGCACCTTCGCCGCCTTGGCGTGGTTGATCGCCTCGATCGTCTGCGGCATGACGCCGTCATCGGCCGCGACCACCAGCACGACGATGTCGGTGACCTTGGCGCCGCGGGCGCGCATCGCGGTGAACGCGGCGTGGCCGGGCGTGTCGATGAAGGTGATCTTCTTGCCGGAATCCGGCGCGGTCACCTGATAGGCGCCGATGTGCTGGGTGATGCCGCCGGCTTCGCCCGAGACCACATTGGCGTGGCGCAGCGCGTCGAGCAGCGAGGTCTTGCCGTGGTCGACGTGGCCCATGACGGTGACGACCGGCGAGCGCGGCTCGGTGTCGGTCGAATCGTCGACGACGTCGAACAGGCCCTCCTCCACGTCCGAGGCGGCGACGCGCTTGACGGTGTGGCCGAGTTCTTCCGCGATCAGCTGCGCGGTGTCGGCATCGATCACGTCGGTGATCTTGTGCATCGCGCCCTGGCGCATCAGCAGACGGATCACGTCGACCGCGCGCTCCGACATGCGGTTCGCCAGCTCCTGGATGGTGATGGCTTCCGGAATCGTCACCTCGCGGACGAGCTTCTCCTTCTGCTCGTTGGCGGCATGGCCCTTCAGGCGCTGGGTGCGGCGGCGGAACGACGCGATCGAGCGCTCGCGCACATCGTCGGCCGTGAGCGCCGTGACCACCGTCAGGCGGCCGCGCTGCTTCTGCGGGCCCGGCTTGTGCGTGGTCTTCGGCGGCGGCGCGGGACGTGCGGCTCCGCCGGGACCCCTGCGGATCTGGCGCGGACCCTCATCCTCGTCCGGACCGGCGGCAACGGCCGCCGGCGCGCGGCCGAGCGGACCGCCGGCGGCAGGACGGGCGCCGGCCGGGCGTGCGCCGGCCGGCTGAGCGCCACCGGGCCGCGAGCTCGGACCACCAATCTGCTGCGGCCGGCTGCCCGGTGCGCCGACGGGCCTGCCGGGGGCGGGCGTCGAGCGGGCCGGAGCGGCTGCGGCGGGCTGGGGCGCGGATGTCGCCGGACGGGGCGCCTCGCCTTCACCGAACCGCTTCTTGGCTTCGAGCTCGGCCTTGCGCTTGGCTTCCTCTTCGTGACGGTGCCGCTCTTCCTCGGCCTTGCGGCGCGCCTCGGCAGCCTCGCGCTCGGCGCGTTCGGCGGCTTCGCGCTCGGCGCGGCGGCGGGCTTCCTCTTCGGCCTGGCGGCGTTCCTCGATGTCGCGCACGCGGGCATCGGCCAGCGCGCTGGCGCGCGCCGAGCGCTCGTCCTCGGTCAGGGTGCGGAGCACGACGCCGGACCCGCCGCGCTGCGACGAGCCGGATGGGCGCGGACCGGATGAGCGCGGCGATGGCGGGGGCGGCGGCGCCTTGGCGACGGTCGGCTCCGGTGCATGCGGAGCATCAGGCCCCCCATCGCCGACGCGGCGCTTGCCGCGCTTCTCGACCACCACCTGCTTGCTCCGGCCATGTGGGAAGCTCTGGCGTACCGTGCCGGTCTCGACGCGCGGCTTCAGCGTCAAGGTCTTGCTCGGGACACTCAGTTTCTTGTCGCCCGGAGTGTTGTTGTCGGCCATTCAGTCGTCCTAATCTCGTTACCAGCGTGCGGGCTACCGCACCGTCTCATTCGTGCAATCGTCGCGATGTCTTCGTAGCTATGGCTTCAAAGTGCTATGTCTTCGAAGTCGAAGCAGATTTCGTGGCCGCGGTTCCGGCAATCTTGTCAGCGTCGGCCGACCGGTATCGGACCAGTGTCTGGCTGCGCGACAGGAATGTCCTGCTCGCCGGGCCTGCGAGCACGGCAGCATGTATCACATTTGAGCGCCCAAGTGCCAAATCCAATTCTGCCGAAGTGAGACAGCAGATGATCGGAATTGTCGGGGCTTGGTCCTGACCCCCGTCGTTCGGCCGCACCAGCGCGTCGAGCTTGCGGATCCCGTCGGCTGCGCCGTCCGCGGCATGGACGAGGGCTGCCAATGTCGACCGTGCTGGCCGCTGCGACAGCGCCGCTTCCACCTTGGAGAAACCGGAGGCGACCTGACCGGCCTTGGCGGCAATCCCCAGCGCTTCGATCGCGCTGCGGGCCAGCAAGGCTTCCAGGTCTGCGGCAAGGGTTGGCGGGACGCGGACGTTGGTCTTGAAGCCCCGGCTGAAATGGTGACGCCGCACCGCCTCCGCAACCGCCTGGCGCGAGGCGGTGATCCACAAGCCCCGTCCGGGCAGCTTGCGCTTGATGTCGGGCACGACCTCGCCCGACGGGCCGACGACGAAGCGGATCAGCTCGCCGATCGGCCGCACTTCGCGGCTGACCGCGCACATGCGCATGGTCGCGGACTTCTCGGTCCGCGGTCCATTGTCGAGCTCGGGGTCGGCCAAAGCGAGCATGCGGTGATGCGGCTCCTCATCTCAAGCGAGCTGGGTCAGGGTGGGGGTCATCGTGGTGTCCATGGGGCGAGCCAAGCGGGTCAGGCGGGCTGTCCTTCGGTCGTTTCGTCCTCATTCTCGGGTTCGGCTTCGGCCTTGGCGAGGTCAGCCTCACTGACCCAGCCGGCCTTGACGCGGGCCTGCATGACCATGGCCTCGGCATCGTCGCGGGAGATATCGAGACCGTCGAGAATGCCGGGGAATTTGGTGGCTTCGCCACCCTCCTTGCGCTCGGTCCAGCCGACCAGATCGTCGGTCGCGCAGCCCGCGAGGTCCTCGACCGTCTTGATGTCGTTCTCGCCGAACTTGACCAGCATCTTGGTGGTGACGCCGGGCACGTCCTTCACCGCGTCCTCGACGCCGAGCTCCTTGCGCCTAGCCTCGAGCTCGGCTTCCTGCTGCTCGAGGAATTCGCGGGCGCGGGTCTGCAGCTCGGTCGCGGTTTCCTCGTCGAAGCCCTCGATGCCGGCGAGATCCTTGAGGTCGACCAAGGCGAGCTCCTCGACCGAGGTGAAGCCTTCGGACGCCAGCAGCTGGCCGACGACCTCGTCGACGTTCAGCGATTCCATGAACACGCGGGTGGAATTCTCGAAGTCGGCCTGGCGGCGCTCGGATTCCTCCTGCTCGGTCAGGATGTCGATGTCCCAGCCGGTCAGCTGCGAGGCGAGGCGGACGTTCTGGCCGCGGCGGCCGATCGCCAGCGAGAGCTGGTTGTTGGTGTCGGGCACCACGACCTCGATGCGCTCGCGGTCCTCGTCGATGACGACCTTGGCGACTTCGGCCGGCGCCAGCGCGTTGACCACGAAGGTCGCGATGTCGGGCGACCACGGAATGATGTCGATTTTCTCGCCCTGCAGCTCGTTCACCACCGCCTGCACGCGCGAGCCGCGCATGCCGACGCAGGCGCCGACGGGGTCGACCGAGGAGTCGCGGGAGACAACGCCGATCTTGGCGCGCGAGCCGGGGTCGCGAGCGACCGCCTTGATCTCGACGATGCCGTCATAGATCTCCGGCACCTCCTGCGCGAACAGCTTGGCCATGAACTGCGGATGGGTGCGCGACAGGAAGATCTGCGGGCCGCGGGTCTCGCGGCGGACGTCGAAGACGTAGGCGCGGACGCGGTCGCCGTTGCGGAACACCTCGCGCGGCAGCATCTCGTCGCGGCGGATGATCGCCTCGCCGCGCCCGAGGTCGAGGATCACGCTGCCATATTCGACGCGCTTGACGACGCCATTGACGATGTCGCCGATGCGGTCCTTGAACTCCTGGTACTGCCGGTCGCGCTCGGCCTCGCGCACCTTCTGCACGATGACCTGCTTGGCCGACTGCGCGGCGATGCGGCCATATTCCAGCGGCGGCAGGGTGTCGGCGATGGTGTCGCCGATCTGCGCGCCCGGGTTGGCGCGGCGCGCGTCATCCAGCGAGATCTGGTTGGAGGGGTTCTCGACCTTCTCGACCACCAGCATGTGGCGCGACAGCCGCAGCTCACCCTTCTTCGGATCGATCTCGGCATGAACGTCGGTCTCGCTGCCGTAGCGGGCGCGGGCGGCCTTGGCGATCGCGTCTTCCATCGCCGCGATCACGATGCCGCGGTCGATCGACTTCTCGCGCGCGACGGCGTCGGCGATCTGCAGCAGTTCCAACCGGTTGGCGCTGACGGCCATGGCTCAAATCTCCTCTAATCAGGATCGATCTCGCCTCTGCGCGCGCGATCGGCGGCGAGGCGATGTTTCTTGGTATTGGTCGGCAGCGGCTTCTTGGCCGGCTTGTCGTCTTTTGCTTTCGGCTTCGGCTTGGGCTTCGCCTGGGCCGCCGGCTTGGCGTGCGGCGCCAGCGGTGGGACGATTCCAAGCTCGCGCTTCTTCTCGCGCTCGGCCGCCTTGCCGCGGCGCATGGATTCGGCGATCAGCTCGTCGGTCAGCACCATCTTGGCGTCGCCGATGTCGGCCATCAGCAGCACGACATCCGGCTCCTGGTCCTTGGCCACGTCATCGCGGGTGATGCGCACGCCGTCGCCTTCGACGCCGGCGATGGTGCCGCGGAAGCGTTTGCGGTTCTGATGGGCCACCGCCATCTCGATCTTGACGAGATGACCGATGTGACGTTCGAAATCGGAGCGGCGGACCAGCGGCCGGTCGATGCCCGGCGAGGAGATCTCGAGCCGATAGGCACCGTCGATCGGATCGGCGATGTCCAGCACCGGCGACAGCGCCCGCGACACCGCCTCGCAATCCTCGATCTGCATCGTGCCGTCGGGACGCTCGGCCATCACCTGGACCGTGCAACCACCTTCGCCCGAAATGCGGATCCGCACCAGGCGGTACCCCATTCCCTGCAGCACCGGGTCGGCCACCGCCGCCACGCGCGCCGCGACGCCCGGCTCGACGACGAGGCGGGGCTCGGTCAGGAGGTCGGTGTCAGCGGTTGCGAACGTAGGTTCCGTCATCGAGGCGTCGATCGCGTGTCTTGCTTGGTTGGGCCGTCGGGCCTGTTCGATCGCGCTCACCGGACCGATCCCGCCCGTGGCGGAGCGATCCAGGTAACAAAAAAGAGCGGGTCCGGAAGGGCCCACCCTCACTACGCGATCGTATATGAGATGATGTTTGATGGCGCTCATATAGCCGCTTTGCCGCCTGACGGCAAGGGTCGTGTCGCCTCAAACGGCGCCTGGAACTGGGAATTTGCTCCGCGCCAGGACTGCGGATCGGATCGTTTTCCCCGACCGGGAACGGCCGAATGCCGCAGGGTCTAACCCTTCATTCACCAAGATCGCTTAAAAATGAGCTGAGTTCGTGCTTTTCGCCCCCGTCGTCGTGCCGCACGGAGTGGAGCGCACGGAAACGTGTCGCGTTGCGTATCGAGTAGACGTCATGACCCCGGCAACCGCGCTGATCCCCGGCCTCGGCGGGATCGTCAGGCAGGGCAATGCTGAACGCGGCCTCGAGGCCACGCGCCGCATCGCCGACCTGTTCTTCGAGGATGCGACGAAGCTGCGTCCCGAGCACATCAATCTGTTCGACGGTCTCCTGATCGATCTGGTCCCGTTCGCGGATCTGCCGACGCGGATCGATCTGGCGGAGCGGTTGTCGCGGCTCCTCAAGGCGCCCCGTGCCGTCGTCAGCCGGCTGGCGCGCGACGACGAGGTCGCGGTGGCGGGGCCGCTGTTGCGCCGTTCGCTCGTGCTCGACGATCCCGTGCTCATCGCTATTGCGCGCGACAAGAGCCAGGGTCATTTGCTCGCGATGGCAGAGCGGACGCGCCTATCGGCCGATACGACCGATGTGCTGGTGCGCCGTGGCGATCGCGACGTAGTGCGGCGGGCCGCTGCCAATGATGGCGCAGCGTTTTCCCCGCGCGGCTATGCCGCGCTGATCCACCGCGCGAGTTCAGACGGCGTGCTGACGCTCACGGTCGGCCGGCGCGCAGATGTTTCCGACGATCATCTGAAACAACTGCTGGCCGGCTCGCTCGATGTCATCAGGCGGCGGCTGTTCGATGTCGTGCCGCCGGACAAGCAGGCGAGGATCAGGCAGGCTCTCGCCGAACTCGCCGATGCGGCGCGTACAGCGCATAGCACGCGCGATTTCGTGCCGGCGCAGCGGACCATCCTGTCGCTGTATGAAGCCGGTGCCTTGGACCAGTCGGCGTTGTTCGGCTTCGCATCCGAGCACAAATACGAGGAGGTCATCGCGGCGCTCGCCGCAATGACGGGATTGAAGATCGCGACGCTCGACCGACTGGTGTCGGGCAATCGTCACGATCCGCTGCTGATCCTGGGGCGCATGATCGGGCTCGATTGGCGCACCGTGCACTCACTGATCCTGCTGCGCCTCGGACCGAAACGCGTGCCGGCGCAGCGCGATATCGATGCGATCAGGGTCAACTACGCGCGCCTGCTGCCATCGACCGCCGAACGCGTCGTCGCGTTCTGGAAGACACGACACTGAGTGACCTCGCCGGCGCAGCGGTCAGCGCCGGCTGAAGATCAGATAGTTGGCGACGCGGCCTTCGCGCGTGGCCTTCCGCCCGTAGCGCGTCATGGTGTAGCCCGGCCAGGGCAGACGCCAGTCGTCGGCGCGCTCGGCCGTCCAGGCGAACTCCGGCGAACGCAGCAGATGCCACAACGTCCAGGCGCAATAGTCGGCGATGTCGCTGACGAAGCGGAACTCGCCGCCGGGCTTCAGGACGCGCGCCATCGCTGCGATCGTCGCATCCTGCACGAAACGCCGCTTCCAGTGCCGCCGCTTCGGCCAGGGATCGGGATGGATCAGGTCGATCCGCTGCAGCGACTGCGGCGGCAGCCAGGCCAACAGCTCGGCGGCGTCGCCCGCCACCAGCCTGATATTGCCGATGTTGTCGGCCTCGATGGCCGACAGGATCTTGGCCATGCCGTTGACATAGGGCTCGCAGCCGATGAAGCCGGTGGTCGGAAACGCCTTCGCTTCGGCGGCAAGATGCTCGCCGCCGCCAAACCCGATCTCCAGCCGCAGCGCGTCGACCGGCGGATGGTACAGCGTGGGCAGCACGGCTTCCGCGGGCGCGGCGAGATCGAGCGCGAGGTGCGGCAGCAGGTTGTCGACCAGGCCGGCCTGATGCGCCCGCAGCTTGTGGCCCTTGCGCCGGCCGAAGAACGAGCCCTGACCGTGCAGGGCCTCGGTGCCGGTGTGATCGTCGTCGACGGGCATGTTGATCGCTGGGCTCATCGCAGGGTTTGATAGAGACGGTAGAGCAGCCTTGTCCGCGGCTCGATCGAGGAAATGTACATCTGCTCGTAATGCGTATGCGCGCCCTTGCCATCGACGCCGAGCCCATCGAGCGTCGCCGTGAACGGTGCGGTGAAATTGCCGTCGGAACCGCCCCCGGTATAGGTGTCGACCAGCTCGAAGCCGATCTCGTCGGCCAGGGATTTCGCATGCTCGAACAGGGCGGCGCCGGCGTTGCCCTTGACGTAAGGCGGCCGGTTCACCTCGCCGCTCACTTCGACCGTGACGCCATCGCTGCGCGAGGTCAGCCCCAGGATCTTGGGCAGGATCTCCGCGGCATCGGCAGGCGTCGGCAGCCGTGCATCGACCTCGGCATAAGCTTCCTCAGCGATCACGTTGGGACGGGTGCCGCCGCGCACGACGCCGACATTCACGGTGATGCCGCGGGCGGGGTCGTTGAGCGCTTCGAGCGCATGGATGACGTTGGCGAGTTCGCGGATCGCACTGCGTCCATCCTGTGGACGCGCGCCGGCGTGCGCGGGCACGCCGCGGATTGCCACGTCGAACCGCGCCACGCCCTTGCGTCCGGTCACGATCTTGCCGCCGTCGCGCGCCGGCTCGGTGACGAGGACGTATTTGGCCTTGCGGCCTTCCTCCTCGATCAGCGCGCGCGAGGTCGGGCTGCCGATCTCTTCATCCGAGACGAACAAATGAGTAATGCCGAGGGGCGATTTTTGACCCTCTGCGCAGAGCTGACGAAAGGCGTGAAAGGCGAGATACGCGCCGCCCTTCATGTCGTAGATCCCCGGACCGTACGCAACGTCGCCGTCGACTGAGAACGGCAGCCGCGCGATGAACCCGATCGGATGCACCGTGTCGAGATGGCTCAGGACCAGGATGCCCGGCTCGTCCTGTCCCCACGCCGACCGTGCGACGAGGTGGTCGCCGCAGCCGTCGCGTCCGGCGATCCGTTCGATCGTGGCATCGAGCCCGCGATAGCCATCCGCGACAAGGGAAGCCAGCTTGTTGACCTGATCAGGCGCCTCGGTCGGGGTCTCGAGCTCGACCCATTGGCGGATGCCTTCGAGAATTGTGCGACTATCGAACGGGCTGCTGCTGGTGGTCATGAGCTTTGTAAATCGTTCTCGATGGTTACGAAGTGGTAGCAGGCGGTGGACGCGCTTGGCGCGTCGCTGGGCGGGTTGGCGGCTGGGACGCCGGAGTTCCAGGCCACATGTGCATAAAAAGATTTAGAGCGCGATAGCCTTTCCCGAAGGGGAGCCATCGCGCTCTATTGGTCGTGATCCAACCTGTCTATCGGCTCATTCGTCCGGCGGAACGCAGCGTGCCCAGCGCGTCGTCCGCAAACGTGCCCCGCTGATGGCCCCCCGAGGGCGCTGACATTCCTATGAGAGTGATCACGATAGGAATGTCAGCGCCGGCGCATCAGCTAGCCTTCTTCCGGAGCTTCGCGATCAGCGATCTGCTCGACCAGGTCGACGATGCTGCGACGAAGCTTCGAATCGTGGATCCGCGTGAATGCGCGGGTCAACGCCAGTCCTTCGGAGGTTGCCAGGAAATCAGACACATAGGCGGGCGAAGCGCCTTCGCCGAAAGCTTCACCGTTGGTCCCGCCACTCGGGACCCCTTCGAACAGGAAGGAGACCGGGACCTGCAGAACCTCCGAGATCTGCTGAATCCGGCTGGCGCCGACTCGATTGGTGCCTTTTTCGTACTTCTGTATCTGCTGGAACGTGAGTCCGAGAGCCTCACCGAGTTTTTCCTGGCTCATGCCCAACATGATACGGCGCATCCGCACCCGGCTGCCGACATGCTTGTCAACAGGGTTGGGCGCTTTCGTCGACATCTCTCAACTCCTTAGAATGGGCCTCGGAACGAGGCGGTCGCAGTATGCCTCAGGCGCTCACACCGTCAATTTATGTTCGCATGTCGTACTAACGAAGACGGCCGAGCAACGAACTGGACGGCTCATGCTGCCGCGCGAGAATGCGAATTGCAGCAGCTATCTGTCAACACTTGGGGTTTTGCTTGTCAAAAAAAATCTTACGGACCCGGAAAGAATCGAGATCTTGCTGTCGTCAGGGAAGCTTTTGAGCAACACGTCTGCGAACGACGGTGCTCAGGGCGATCACTAACAGGATCGCAACCGGAATGTCGCCGAGCCTTGCATAGGCTGTCGGCTGCAACGCAACAGGCAGCGCGGAATCCAGCACGCCCTCTGCGCCGAGAGGCAATTGCTTAACGATACGGCCGACGGGATCGATCACTGCGGAGATGCCGGTGTTCGCAGATCGAACTAATGGAAGTCCTTGCTCGATCGCGCGCCACTGCGCTTGCTGCAGATGCTGATGAGGCCCAGTCGAAATGCCGAACCAGCCATCGTTCGTCAAGTTGACGATCCAGCCCGGTCGTTCTTCGGTCGGCACGCTGTCACTCGGAAAGATCGCCTCGTAGCAGATCAAGGGAAGAACACGCGGAGCGTGTGGCACGTCCAGGTTGCGTCGCGCCGTGCCGGGGATGAAGCCGCCCTGCACCCGCGTGAGCTGCTCGAGCCCGATCCGCTCCAGCAGATTCTGGAACGGCAGGAACTCGCCGAACGGGACCAGATGGAGCTTGTCGTAGACCGACAGCACGGTGCCGTCGTGATCGATCACGTAGATCGAATTGTAGGCCCGGGTGATGGGGGTGTTGCGAGGCGCGTCGGGGGCGCGGACCGAACCGGTGATCAGCACCGTGCCCGGCGACAGCAGGTCGGCGATCTGGCCCATCGCGTCCGCCTCGCGGGTCAGGAAGAACGGGAACGCCGATTCCGGCCAGATCAGGACGTTGGTGTCCCGGACGCCGGTGGCGTTCGGGCCGGAGGCGCGGTCCGACAGCGCCAGATAGCGGCGCATGACATCGACCTTGGCGCCATAGTTGAATTTGACGTCCTGCTGCAGGTTCGGCTGCATGATCCGCAGCTTGAGGTCGGCGACGAAGGCCGTCGGATGCAGGCCGAGCCGGATGGCGCCGAACACGCCCATCATCACGAGCAGGGCGGCGGCCGCGGCCGGCGCCCGCCAGCGCTCACGCCATGTCTTGCCGTCGATCAGCACCGCGGGGCTGGCAAAGATCGCGGTCGCCAGGAACGTCATGCCCCAGATCCCGATCAGCGAGGCCGTCTGCGCCAGCGCGAGCGGCTGCGACAGGGCATAGCCGAACGTGTTCCAGGGAAAGCCAGTCAGCGCGTGGCCGCGCAGCCATTCGCTCGCGGTCAGGCAGACGGCGAGCGCCAGGATGCGGGTTGCATCACGCGTCCAGATCAACCGGGCCAGGGCGAAGCCCAGGGCCGGAAACAGCGCGAGATAGGCCGGCAGGCCCAGCACGGCGAACGGCATCAGCCAGGCGAAGGTGTCGGCATCGACCAGGAACGCGTTGCCGATCCAGTAAAGGCCGGGGACGAAATAGCCCATGCCGAAGCAGAAGCCGGTGAAGGCGGCAGCCGGGATGCCGCGCCGCCGTCCCGCCGCGGCGCCATCGATCAGCCAGACCAGAACCGGGAAGGTGATCGCAAGCACCGGCCAGGCGTTGAACGGGGCCATCGCGAGCGAGGAGAGCGCGCCGGCGGCGAGCGCGATCGCCGCACGCTTCCAGCCCCAGGCCAGGACAACGCCAATGGCGAGGCCGCGAATCGTCGATGGGCGGATCACTGTGAGCTGGCTCCATCGCCCCGTGGCGGGCTGCTATCGTCGTGGACCGGCGCAGGGCCGGCCTCTGTCGGCGGCGGCTCGGCCGGGACGTCCGTGTCGGCCGGGGTCGCTTCCGGCGCAACGTCTCGACGCCGGCTTTCGCGCTGCGGGCGGGGAGTCGGGCGTTCCTTGCGCGGCGCGATGCGCAGGCGCTTGACCCGGCGCGGATCGGCATCGAGCACCTCGACCTCGAAATTGCCGGGGCCGGAGATCAGCTCGCCGCGCACCGGCAGCCGGCCGACATGGTTGACGAGATAGCCGCCGAGCGTCTCCACCCCTTCGCCCGCCTCTCCCGTCACGAACTCCTCGCCGATCACCCGGCGTACGTCGTCGAGGCTGGCGCGGGCGTCCGCGATGAAGGCGTTGTCGGCCTGCCGCACGATCGCCGGCGGCTCGTCGCTGTCGTGCTCGTCGTCGATCTCGCCGACGATCTGCTCGACGATGTCCTCGATGGAGACCAGCCCGTCGGTGCCGCCATATTCGTCGACGACCAGCGCCAGATGGATGCGCGAGGCCTGCATCTGCGCCAGCAGGTCGATCGCGCGCATCGACGGCGGCACGTAGAGCAGCTTGCGGATGATGTTGGCCTCGAACAGCGGCATCGACAGATCGACGGCCTTGAGATCGAGGCCGGCGGGCAGCGGCTTCTTGCGCCGCGCCTTCACCTCGTCGGAGACCCGGGCCTGCGCTGTGGTGAAGGCGAGCAGGTCGCGGATGTGCACCATGCCTTCGGGGTCGTCGAGCGTGTCGTTGTAGACGACGAGGCGCGAATGCGATGCGCTCTCGAACAGGCTCATCAGTTCGCCGAGCGTGATGTCGCGCCGGACGGCGACGATGTCGGCACGATGCACCATCACGTCGGCGATGCGCCGCTCGTGCAAATCGAGGATGTTGCGCAGGAGCGTGCGCTCGACCGCGGAGAAGCCGATGTCATCGGGCGTCGAGGCATCGAGCACGACCTGCAGATCGTCGCGAACCGAGCCGCCGCCTTTCCAGCCGAACAGGTTGCGCAGCGCGCGAAACAGCCAGTTCTCGCCCGGCGAGCGGCCGAGCTCGGCCGGCGGCACCACGGCCGGCAGATTGCGCGTCTGGCGCGGATTGTCGTGGATGGGCTCGGAATCGGCCATGGTCAGTTCATCCGTTCCCGGTCGGCATAGGGATCGGGGATGCCGAGATGGGCCAGGATCTCGGTCTCCAGCGCCTCCATCTCCTCGGCCTCGTCATCGGTCTCGTGATCGTAGCCGATCAGATGCAGGAAGCCGTGCACGGTGAGATGGCTGAGATGATGCTCGAACGGCTTCTGTTCGTCGTCGGCCTCGCGCCGCATCGTCTCATAGGCGATGGCGATGTCGCCGAGCATGCGCGGGGCATCATCCTCGCCGCGCGGTCCGGTCGGCTGCAGCGCCGGAAACGACAGCACGTTGGTGGGCTTGTCGATGCCGCGCCAATTGCTGTTCAGGGTGCGGATGCCCTGGTCGTCCGTCAGCATGACGGCGATCTCGGCGTCGCCGACATCGGCATCGACCATCTCGGCCGCGGCGAGAATGGCGCGTTGTATGACGTCCTCGGCGTCAGGCTGGTCCTGCCAGCAATCGGCTGCGACGATCACCTCGGTCGTTGGAATGGGACTTTGTGGCATCCTGGTCGATATCTGTGCGGATGGCGCTGGAACGACGCGACCATCGGCGTGCTTGCTCTCGCGTCAGCGGGCTTTCGGCCCCTCATAGGCGGCGACGATGCGCGCCACCAATTCGTGGCGGATGACATCCTCGCCGGTGAACCGGACCTGCGCGATCCCCTCGACACCGTCGAGCAGGCGCGCGGCTTCGGCGAGTCCGGAGGTCTGGCCGTTCGGCAAATCGACCTGCGAGGGATCGCCGGTGATGATCATGCGGCTGTTCTCGCCGAGACGCGTGAGGAACATCTTCATCTGCATCGATGTGGTGTTCTGCGCCTCGTCGAGGATGATCGCGGCGTTGGTCAAGGTGCGCCCGCGCATGAAGGCGAGCGGCGCGATCTCGATCTCGCCGGCCTGCAGCGCGCGCTCGACGATGCGCGCGTCCATCAGATCGTACAGCGCGTCGTAGATCGGGCGCAGATAGGGATCGACCTTCTCACGGAGGTCGCCAGGCAGGAAGCCGAGCCGCTCGCCGGCTTCGACCGCCGGGCGTGAGAGGATGATGCGGTCGACTTCCTTCCGCTCGAACAGCTGCGCCGCATGCGCGACCGCAAGCCAGGTCTTGCCGGTGCCGGCCGGGCCGATGCCGAACACGAGCTCGTGCCGCTTCAGCGCGCGGATGTAGGAATCCTGCGCGGCGGTGCGGGCGCGCACCGGGCGCTTGCGCAGGTTGATGCTCTCGAACGCGTTCTTGGCGTTCTTGGCGTCGAACTCGAACAGCGAGCCCTGCGCCACCACGGCGCGGATCGCGCCCTCGACGTCGCCCTGCGCCAGATCGTGGCCCTTCACGGCCTGCGCATAGAGCGATTCGAGCACGCGCCGCGCGGCATCGCAGCCGTCGCGTGTTCCGCCGATGGTGATGTGGTTGCCGCGGGAATCGACGACGACGCCGAGCCGTCGTTCGACCAGGGCCAGATTCTGGCCGTAAGGCCCGACCAGGGCGGAGGCGGCACGGTTGTCGTCGAAATCGATGACGACCTGGGTCTCGGGGGGCATGGACATGTCGCGGTCGTACTTGCGGCTGGGAGCGAGGGAAGACGGATCCGATGCGCTCTTGGGCAAGTGCTCAGCCTCCGATGGACACGAGGGGCGTGGGGGAGATCACTGCCGGCGCCGCCGTGACGAGCTCGCCGAGCAGGCTGTAGCGTTCGAGACTGTCGATCCGCACCGGCAGAACCTGGCCGATGATGTCGTCGGACGCCATGACGTGGGCCGGCTGCAGATACGCGGTCCGTCCGACCAGTTGCCCGGGCTTGCGCGCTGGCCGCTCGAACAACACGTCGACGACCTGGCCGATCGCGGCCTTGTTGAAGGCTGCTTGCTGGCTGTCGATCAAGCTCTGGAGGCGCTCCAATCGCTCGTCCATCTCGGTCGCTGACACCATCTCCGGCATGTCCGCTGCCGGAGTTCCCGGGCGCGGCGAATACTTGAACGAATACGCCGCAGCGTAGCCGATTTGGTCGATCAGGGCGAGGGTGGCGCGAAAATCTTCCTCGGTCTCGCCCGGGAACCCGACGATGAAATCCGAAGAGAATGCAATGTCGTGACGGGCGGCGCGAAAACGGTCGACGACTTTGCGATAGTCAGTCGCCGTGTGTTTGCGGTTCATGGCGTTCAGGATGCGGTCAGATCCCGACTGAACCGGCAGATGCACGAACGGCATCACCGCTTCGAGATCGCGATGCGCCGCGATCAGGCTGTCGTCGACGTCGTTGGGATGGCTGGTCGAGTAGCGGATCCGCGCCACGCCCGGAATCTCGGCGATCCCATGGAGCAGCCGCCCCAGCGTCCAGGGCCGGCCGTCAGGGCCTTCGCCGTGATAGGCGTTGACGTTCTGGCCGATCAGGGTGATCTCGCGAACGCCATTGTCGACGAGCTGCGTCACGTCGTCGACGATGCGTGTCACCGCACGCGACATCTCGCTGCCGCGCGTATACGGCACCACGCAGAAGGTGCAGAACTTGTCGCAGCCTTCCTGCACGGTCACGAAGGCCGAGACGCCGCGGGCGCGGATCGCCTCGCGGCTGGGCTTCGCCAGGAAGCCGAACTTGTCCTGGGCCGGGAATTCGGTCTCGATCGCCCGCTCGCCGCGGCGGGCCTGGGCCAGCAGCTGCGGCAGATGGTGGTAGCTCTGCGGGCCGACCACGACGTCGACGGTGGGGGCGCGGGCGATGATCTCCTCGCCTTCCGCTTGCGCCACGCAGCCGGCCACCGCGATCTGCATCGTCCGGCCGGCCCGCGCGGCGTCCTCCTTCGCGACCCGCAGCCGCCCGAGCTCCGAATAGACCTTCTCGGAGGCCTTCTCGCGGATGTGGCAGGTGTTGAGGATCACGAGATCGGCGTCACCGGCCTCGGCGGTCTCGACGAAGCCCTCAGGCCCCAGCGTGTCCACCATGCGCTGGGCATCGTAGACGTTCATCTGGCAGCCATAGGACTTGATGTGCAGCTTGCGCGGCGGCGTCATGAACCCTTGCATGCAGTCGGAGGCGCGCCCAATTCGGCGCCGCGCTCAGATATAGGCTAGGGGGCCGAAAATCCAGCGATCGCGGGCTTTTTCTCGGCCAGCCGGCTCAGAATCGCCGGCAACTGCCGCATGTCGTCGAAAACCACGGTGGCGCCGGCCGCGCGCAGGTCGTCGGCGTGCCCGGGCCGGCAGTGGCTGCCGCCGTGAAACCCGAGCACTGTCATGCCGGCGGCGACACCGCCCCGGATACCGGCCGTGCTGTCCTCGACCACCACGCAGGCCGTGGGACGCGCCTTCATCTGCGCTGCGGCGAACAGAAACAGATCGGGCGCGGGCTTGCCGTTCTCGACCTGGGAGGATGAGAAGATGTGCGGGGCGAGGCGATCGTAGAGCCGGGTGGCGCCAAGGCTGACGCGCATGCGCTGGTGCGAGCCGGAGGAGGCGACGCACACCGGCACGTCGATGGTGTCGAGCGTCTCCGCGATCCCGTCGATGGCCGCGAGGTCCTGCTCGAAGGCGCGGAACAGGCGATCCTGCAGTTTCGGGTTGAAATCGTCGGGCAGGGAACGGCCGAGCTCGGCCTCGACCTCGAGCTTCGCCTGTTTCAGGGAGCGGCCCAGGAACCGCGCGAACACCTGCTCGGTCGTGATCGGATAGCCGCACAGGCTGAGCACGTCGGCGTGCGTCTGACAGGAGATCACCTCGCTGTCGACCAGCACGCCATCGCAATCGAAAATGACGAGATCGAGGTTCGAAGCCGTCGCCGCGTCAGCCATTCGTCTCTTCGTCGAGCGGCACGCAATACAGCTCCAGCCGGTGATCGACCAGCTTGTAGCCGAGCTTGCGGGCGATCTCGGCCTGCAGCTTCTCGATCTCCTCGGAGGTGAACTCGATCACCTTGCCGTCGCGCAGATTGATCAGATGATCATGATGGCTGTCGCGCATCTGCTCGTAGCGGGCGCGACCCTCGCGGAAATCATGCCGTTCGATGATGCCGGCATCCTCGAACAGCTTCACGGTGCGATAGACCGTGGAGATCGAGATCTTGTCGTCGACGGCGACGCAGCGCCGGTACAACTCCTCGACGTCGGGATGGTCGCAGGCTTCCGCGAGCACGCGGGCAATGACCCGGCGCTGCTCGGTCATGCGCATGCCGGTGGCGGCACAGCGGGCCTCGATTCCGGTGGAATTGAGCGCTGGCGTGGTTTTCAAGGAGGTCATCGTGTCTCGCCTCAAGGATGCGCTTTCTGCCACCAAGCGCAGGTTACGACAAGTCCCGGCGCATCAGAAGCGCATTCAACTGTTCCCCGCCGGGCTGAAGGTAATAGCGTTCCCGACGGCCCACGGTCGCAAATCCGGCGCGTTCATAGAGTCGGCGGGCCGGCTGGTTGTTTTCCTCCACTTCGAGAAAGACCGTCCGGACCCCGCGCCCCGCGAGGTGCCCGAGATGCTGCAGCAACAGATCACGAGAAAATCCGCGGCCGCGCTGATTTGGGTCAAGTGCAACTGACAATATTTCCGCTTCGTCCGCGCCGATTCGCGAGACGATGAAGCCGATGAGCTTCCGCCCGAGCCGCAGCCGATGGATCATGGTGTTGCGCTCGGCCAGCATCGCCTCGAACTCGCCTTCGCCCCAGCCGCGGTGAAACGAGGCGGCGTGGATCTGGGCGAGCCTGGCGGCGTCGCGCGGCGCGGCCGCTTCGATCAACGGTTTGGGGCTGCCGAGCCAGCGGAAGAACATGTTCATGACGAGACGGCCGTCTGCGCCGGTTGACGCGCCGCCCCGGCGGGCGGCTTGACGTCGGGCGCGCGCAGATAGAACGGTCGCGCCGGCGCGTGCGCCGGGTCGGCGGCCGCGCCAAGCCAGGCGACCCAGCCGATGTCGGGTCCGTCTTGCGAGTCGACCGCAACTGGCGCGGCGGCTTCCTTGGGCCACCGCTCGGCCAGCAGCGCCGCGGCGTTGCCGACGAGGTGCGGGGCGCCGAGCCGCGCGGCCGGCAGGACGTCGTCTGTCGCAGCGACCTGGGGCGCGACCAGTTCCTCGCCGCTGCCGCTCACGACTTGGTAGTAGACATGGTCGTGCCGGGCATCGATCGCCGAGATCACCGGGTTGGCGCGGTCCTCGCTGACGATCGGCGCCGCGTAGGCGGACAGCGTGGTCACGCCGACGACCGGCTTGTGCGCCGCCAAGGCAATGCCGCGCGCGGCGGAGAGGCCGACGCGCAGCCCGGTGAAACTACCAGGACCCGTCGTCACCGCGATGCGGTCGAGCTCGTGGAAGCCGACGCCCGACTGGCGCATCACGCGCGCGATCAGCGGCATCAGCGCCTCGGCGTGGCCGCGCTTCATCGGCAGCGTTTCCTCGGCGCGCATCGCGGCCGAATCAGTGTCCAGAACGGCAGCCGCGCAATGGTCGAGGGCAGTATCGATGGCGAGGATCAACATCCGGTCAGATTCACATTGAAAGGAGCGCCGAATACCTTTTTGGGGCTTTGATAAAGTCGGTTGCCGCTTTCTTACATCCTGATCGGGAAAAACGCATCACGGCGCACGACCGCAAACTACTGAATTGGCGCTCATTCAAGCAAATCTTTCCGGGCTGTTGGATTGATCGTCCGGTTCGACGCTCAGGCCGCCGCGCCATCCCGGTGGCAAAGGCGATGCCCGGCGCGATGAGGCCGGGTCGAGGCGATCAATCGCTCGCAAGCTGGTGCTCGGGTTCGGCACCGACGGCATGGGGATCACCGCCTCATCCGGGCCAGCCTCAAACGCCCAATTCCGCTCGGTCAAGTTCGAGCCCAGTGGGGGGCGATGAGCAGGTCCGGCGAAAGTGCCGATTGGCGCGAGTCTGGGCGGCGTCGGCGAAGCCGGTCGGCGCGCCGAGCGCGGTGACCAGCGAGATACCGTCGAGCATGCGGCGGGGGCGGCCGTGGCCGCCACCCTCGGCGGCGCAGCGTGAGCGGAGGCTGATTGGCGCGCAGATCTGTTCGCCAACCCCATTCGCCATTGCCTTCCTACATCGGCCGGACTTCAACCACCTCGGGCACGAAGTGCTTCAGCAGGTTCTGGATGCCGTGCTGCAGGGTCGCGGTCGATGACGGGCAGCCCGAGCAGGCGCCCTTCATGTTGAGATAGACGATGCCGTCCTTGAAGCCGCGGAAGGTGATGTCGCCGCCGTCATTGGCTACGGCCGGACGGACGCGGCTCTCGATCAGGTCCTTGATCATGCCGACCGTCTCGGTGTCGGCCTCGTCGTAGAACTCGTCGTCCTCGTCGGCGGATTCGTCATTGGCCGCGCTGCCGTCGGCGAGCAGCGGCGCGCCCGACATGTAGTGCTCCATGATCGCGCCGAGGATCGCCGGCTTGAGGTGCTGCCACTCACCGTCGCTCTTGGTGACGGTGATGAAATCGGCGCCGTAGAACACCCCGCTGACGCCGTCGACGGCGAACAGGCGCTCGGCCAGCGGGGAGCGCGCGGCGGCGTCGCGGCTGCCGAACTCCATCGTGCCCGCGGGCAACACGACGCGGCCCGGGATGAACTTCAAGGTGGCGGGATTGGGGGTGGCTTCGGTCTGGATGAACATGGTTTTCTCCGGCAGCGCCGGTTCAAGGCCGGCCTGTGGTGTCCTCATAGCAGATGGCGCGAACGCGCGCACGATCAAGGGGGCATGGCCGGCGTTTCAGATCTAAGCCTATGAAAGAGCGTCGAGATCGGCGTCACCGAGGTCGCCCGGCACGATCACCAGCGGGATCGGGAAGGCTCCGCTCGTCTTCGTGACATGGGTGACCAGCGGGCCGGGGCCCTCGGGGCCGGAATGGGCGGCGAGCACCAGCAGCGCGATGTCGCTGTCGTGCTCGATCGTCTCCAGGATCTGCGCCGTCGGCTCACCTTCGCGGATCACCCGTTCCGGCGCGGTCACGCCGATCGCCGACAGCAGCGCCGCGGCCTGGTCGAGCTCGGCATGGGCCTGCTCCTGCGCCTCGGCCCGCATCAGATCGGCGACCCCCAGCCATTGCTGGTTCTGGTCCTCCGTCTCGATGACGTGCAGCATGACGATACGGCCGCCGGAACGGACGGCCCAGCGGCCGGCATAGCGGACCGCGCGGTCCCACTCCTCGCTGTCGTCGACCACGACCAGGCATTTCGGCGCATGGCCGGTCTGGTAGCTCTGCCGCTGCGCCGCCATCGCGTTCCCGCCTGCTGCTGCGAGTCGATCCGGCCGCGATGCTGCCACAGCCCATCTCCGTTGGGGAGAGGGCAGCGGGTTCCATCGCGCCCGCAACGACAGCGGTGGTGCGGCTTCTAGTAGCGAGGATGTCGCTTCGCTCATCCTGGCTGCGGCCGCAAGGCCGACTCCGGAGCGCGCGCCGTGCTGCTTAGGGCTTGCGGATGAAGCCGACGATGTCCTTGGCCGTCTTCATGGTCTCCGCGGCGATGGCCTGGGCGCGGTCGGCGCCGTCGACCAGCACGGACTCGACGTAGCCGGGATCGGCGGTCAGGCGCTTCATCTCCGCGGCGATCGGCCCGAGCTTGGTGACGCACAGCTCGACCAGCGCGTTCTTGAAGCTGGAGAACTGGCCGCCGCCGAAATCCCTGAGCACATCGGCCTTGCTGCGGTCCGACAGCGCGGCGTAGATGCCGACGAGGTTGTCGGCCTCGGGACGTGCGTCCAGCCCCTTTTCCTCGGTCGGCAGCGGCTCCGGATCGGTCTTGGCCTTGCGGACCTTCTGCGCGATCGTATCGGCATCGTCGGTCAGGTTGATGCGCGAATAGTCCGAGGCATCGGACTTCGACATCTTCTTGGTACCGTCGCGCAGCGACATCACGCGCGTCGCGGGACCGGTGATGAGGGGTTCCGGAAGCGGGAAGAACAGGCCGTCGCCGAAGCCGTGGCTGCGGATCGAGTCGCCGTAGTCATTGTTGAACTTCTGCGCGATGTCGCGGGAGAGCTCGAGATGCTGCTTCTGGTCCTCGCCGACCGGAACATGGGTGGCGCGGTACAGCAGGATGTCGGCGGCCATCAGCACCGGATAGTCGTACAGACCGACCGATGCGTTCTCACGGTCCTTGCCGGCCTTCTCCTTGAACTGCGTCATGCGGTTCAGCCAGCCGATGCGCGCAACGCAGTTGAAGATCCAGGCGAGCTCGGCGTGCCCTGAGACCTGGCTCTGGTTGAAAACGATGTGCTTCTTCGGATCGATGCCGGCGGCGATGAAGGCGGCGGTGACCTCGCGGGTGTTGCGCGCGAGTTCGGCGGGGCCGCCCCAGACATCGATCGGCATCGTGATCGCGTGCATGTCGACGACGCAATAGATGCAGTTGTGCGTCTCCTGCATCTTCACGAAGTTGACGATCGCGCCGAGATAGTTGCCGAGATGCAGGTTGCCGGTCGGCTGGACGCCCGAGAAAACCCGTTCCACGAAGGCCATGGTCACTGTTCCGGATGAATGGATTTGGGGTCGTTTGGCACGTGCGCCTCAAAGGTGCAAGTCGCCGGCGGGCTTTTGCCGGATCGCCCGGACGGTTTCGCGCCAGCTTATGGCGCCCAGGGACAACAGAAGCACGCCGTAGAGGATGATGGCGCCGCTGATCAGGGCGGCGAGCAGGGCGGCCGCGCCGAGATGGCTGCTGCTCCACGTGCCGGCGAAGCGTCCGGCGACGGTCCAGAGGACCGCGCCCATGACCATCGCAGCCAACGTGATGCGCGGCAGCCGGCGCCGCGAGGCAGGGGGAAGCGCGAAACCGAAGCGCGTGGCGCCACGCCGGATCAGGACCGCCGCATTGGCCCAGGCACCGAGCGCGAGCCCTGCCGCGATGCCACTTGCCGCAGACAATTGTGCGAGCAGGAACGCCAGCGCGATCGCGACACCGCATCCGATCAACGTCGCGCGCAGCGGCGTCCGCGTGTCCTCGCGCGCGAAGAAGGCGGGCTGCAGCGCCTTGGTCAGCACCTGCGCCGGCAACGCTGCCGCGAGCCAGGTCAACACCTGCGCCGTCGCGGCGGCATCGTCCGAACTGAATGCGCCATGTTCGAACAGCAAACGAATGATCGGCTCGTTCAGGATCATGAGTCCGAGCGTCGCAGGCAGCGCGAGCCCGATCGTCAGCTCGAGGCCGCGCGATTGCACCTCCGCCAGAGCCTCCTCGTTGCCCTCGTGCAGCGCGCGCGTCAGCTCCGGCACCAGCACCGTGCCCATGGCAACGCCGACGAGCCCGAGCGGCAGCTCGATCAGGCGGTTGGCGAAATACAGCCACGACACCGCGGAAGGCGAGGTGGAGGCGATGACCGCGCCGCCGACCGCGAGCAATTGCGGGCCGGCGCTGGCGACCATGCCGGGCAGCGCCTTGGCGAAGAAGCCGCGCATTTCGGCATGGAAGGTGACGCGCACCGGCGAGGCGAGGGGGCCGTCGCGGCCTCGCCGCGCGAGCATCGCGAGCTGCAGCAGCCCGGCGACACCGATCGTGGCGGCGAGCAGCAGCGCGGCGCTTCCAGGGTCCGGATGTTGCATCAGCAGCACGATGGTCACGCTGATCAATGCCACGTTGAACAGCAGCGGGGCGAAGGCCGCGAGCGCAAAGCGTCGTTGCGCGCTGGACAGTGCGAGCAGCACCGTCGAGGGGCCGGCAAAGGCGAGATAGGGCAGCATCAGCCTGGCATCGTTGACGGCCAGGGTGAGCGTCTCTTCACCGGCGAAGCCCGGCGCGAGCACGGTCATCACGAACGGCATCAGCAGCGCCAGCACCAAGGTGGCGGCGAGCAGGCCGGCGCTGATGGTGCCGAGCACGCGGCCGGCAAAAGCTGCCGCATGTGTCGTACCAGACTGCTGGTATATTCGCAGCCAGGCCGGCACCAGGGCTGCATTGAGCGCGCCCTCCGTCAGCAATCGCCTGACGACGTTGACGAGCTGAAACGCCGCGAGAAATGCGTCCGCGACCGGACCGGCGCCGAGCAGCGCGGCCATCAGCGCATCCCGGACGAAGCCGAGCAGGCGCGAGGCCAGTGTTCCTGACAACACAGTCACGAATGAGCGGATCATCAGGCTTCTATAGCAGCGCCGCTTGTGATAGGCCGCAGCGTTTGCAAAACGCCGTAAACGGGGCCAGTGGATGACTGACGCGAAATACGATGTTCTCGGGATCGGCAACGCGATCTTCGACGTGCTGGTGCATGCCGATGAAGCCTTTCTCACCCGGCACGGCATGACCAAGGGCAGCATGGCGCTGATCGACGAGGCCCGCGCGGCCGCGATCTATGCCGATATGGGTCCGGCCACCGAGATGTCCGGCGGTTCGGGGGCCAACACCATCGCTGGCCTCGCCAGCCTGGGCGCGCGTGCCGCTTACGTGGGCAAGGTCAAGGACGACCAGATCGGCCGGATGTACCGGCATGATATCCGCGCCGCCGGCGTCACCTTCGATACCGTGCCCGCTGCCGACGGCCCGGCGACCGGCTGCTGTTACATCCTGGTGACGCCGGACGGCGAGCGCACCATGAACACCTATCTCGGCGCCGCGCAAAATCTCACCGCCGCGGACATCGATCCCGCGCAGATTGCGGCGGCGCGCATCATCTATCTCGAAGGTTATCTGTGGGACCCGAAGGACGCCAAGGATGCGTTCGTGAAGGCGGCGGCGATCGCGCATGACGCCGGACGCGAGGTCGCGCTGACCTTGTCGGATTCGTTCTGCGTCGATCGCTATCGCGAGGAGTTTCTCGACCTGATGCGCGGCGGCACCGTCGATCTCGTCTTCGCCAACGAGGCCGAGCTGCATTCGCTGTACCAGACCTCGGATTTCGACGGCGCGCTGAAGCAGCTGCGTGAGGACGCCACGCTCGGCATCGTCACCCGCAGCGAACAAGGCTGCGTCGTGGTGTCGAATGACGGCGTGATCTCGGTGCCGGCGCATCCGATCGAGAGCCTGGTCGATACCACCGGTGCGGGCGATCTGTTCGCCGCCGGCTTCCTGTTCGGGCTGGTGCGCAAGACCGGCTATGAGATGGCCGGCCGCCTCGGCGGCCTCGCCGCGGCCGAAGTGATCCAGCATATCGGCGCGAGGCCGCAGGTGTCGCTAAAGGAATTGGCGGCTCAGAACGGACTGAAGGTGTAGGTCGAAGCTGTGGTCACGCAGCCGTTCTCTTGCGCTTCCGACACCACTCTCTGCACCGTGATATCTCTGCACCGTCATGGCCGGGATTGACCCGGCCATGCACGCTTCTTGAGTTGTCGTCGTGAAAGACGAGGATGCCCTGGCCGAGCCCGGACATGACGTCGAACTAACAACGAGTCCGCTCGGAGCGGGACCGAGCTATCAATCTGATCACGCCGCCTTCTGTCCGCCCGCGGCATCGAGCCCGGCATAGACCCCGCGTTCGAAGCCGGCAAAGGTCTCCAGGCACAGCCGGTCGGCGAACGGCAGGAGCTGCATCAGGATCACGCCGGTGACGTCGCGCGCAGGATCGATCCAGTAGTAGGTGTTGGCGAGGCCGGCCCAGGCGAGGCTGCCGGCACTGCGGCCCTCCGGGGTCTGCGCCGTCGTGATCATGAAGCTCAAGCCCCATTTCTTGACGATGTCGGGATAGAGATCGACGTCGTTGGTCACACCGGGCACCGCCGCGGCCATCTTCGTCATCTCGAGCTCGCCGATATGGTTGTCGCGCATCGCCGCGACCGTCTCGGGCTTGAGCACCTGGTTGCCGTTGCCGCGGCCATTGTTGAGGATCATCCGGGTGAAGCGGATGTAGTCGCCGGCCGTGCCGTAGAGCCCGCCGCCGCCCATGTGGAATTCCGGCTCCTGCTCGAGCTCGAACGGGATCGGCGCCAGGCTGCCGTCCTCGCCGCGGGCATGCATGCCGACCAGACGCGCGCGCTGCGACGGGCCGAGCTTGAAGCCGGTATCGTCCATGCCGAGCGGTGCGAACAGATGGTCGCGCAAGTACGCGTCGAGCTTCTGGCCGCTGGCGGCCTCGACCGCCTTGCCGACGAAATCGATGTTGATGCCGTATTCCCAGCGCGTGCCCGGATCGGAGGCGAGCGGCAATTTGAGAGCGTCGTTCTTGCAGGTGATGATGCCGGGCGTTCCGGCCTTCTGCACATAGGTCGCCATATCGCCGTTCCACATGTCGTAGCAGAAGCCGGCGGTGTGGGTCATCAGATGGCGCAGCGTGATCGCGGTCTTCGCCGGCCGCAGGATCGGCTCGCCATTGGCGTCGAAACCGTCGAGCACCTTGGGCGCGGCGAGGTCCGGCAGCACCGTGCCGATCGGCGCATCCAGCGACAACCGGCCCTGCTCGACCAGCTGCATCCCGGCCGCGCAGGTGATGGCCTTGGTCATCGAGGCGATCCAGAACACGCTGTCGGTGGTCATCGGGTCGTCGCGGCCGAGGTCGCGCTTGCCGAAGGCGCCTTCGTAGATGATGCCGTTGCTGTCAGCGGCAAAGGCGACGACGCCGGGAATCTCTCCCGCCTCCGCCTTCTGCCGCAGCACGCCGTCGATGTCGGTCTTGTTCTGCATGGTCTCCTCCGTTCCGTTCTTGATGACGGTAGGCGATTGTTTCTCGGGCCGGCCTGGGCAGCAAGGACCGCCGGTCTCACGGCCGGTCGCGATCTCGTGATGATGCGGCGCGAACGAAGCAGGCGGGGACAACAGCGCGGCGGAGGCCACAGCGCTTCAATTTCTCGCCAGAATCATGATTAGTTCCACTCAGTCGCGAGTCCGACACATGGGGGCCATGTTCCCACCACGGGCTTGCGACTGTTGTGAGTTGCAACCATTTTTGCATTAAAGGGTTGAAGAACCGGCTTTTTCGAGCCGATGGCATGGCTTTGGCGGCAATGTCCGCCGTTGGGGGCGATATGATTTCAACGTGGAGCGAGTGGAAGCGGTATCCCCGCCCGGGGCGCGGCGACAATATCGAGGCGCCGATCACGCCCGGCATCTACGAAGTGCGCATTGCGGCGACCGGAGCGCTGTATGCGTTCGGCGCGGTCGACAATGTGGCGCAGGCCCTGGCGCTGCTGCCCGTGGGGCAGAAATCATGGTTTGGCCGCCGTGATCCCGCCGCCTTGCCGGACCTGGAATACCGCACCTGCGCGACCTCGACCAAGGCCGACGCCAAGGCGGCGGCGGAGCGCATGATCGGCCGGCGCGAGACCTATATGAGCGGCGCGGCCTGATCCCGGGTCGGCTCGTCAGCATTCAGCATTTGGTGCCGTACAGGCACGGATCGCCGGATCGAATGTGCCGTTCAGGAGGCGCACGCGCCGTGCGCCGCCGCCGGGGCGTGGCTATATTCGGAGACGATCGCTCGCTTTCGAGGAGTAGCCCGATGACACCGCCCGCCGCCGCCCGTGCCTCCACTGCCGCCCCGAGCCTGCGTGACCGCCTGAAGGATCCGTCGCTGCTGCGTGAGCAGTGCTACATCGATGGTGCGTGGGTCGGTACGCCGGTGCTTCCGGTCAACAATCCGGCCACCGGCGCCGAGCTCGCCAAGGTCGCGCAGCTCGGTGCGGCGGAGACCACGCAAGCCGTCGAGGCCGCCGCGCGCGCGTTCCCGTCCTGGGCCCGGCTGACCGCCAAGCAGCGCTCCAATACCTTGCGCAAATGGTTCGAGCTGATCACGGCCAACCGCGAGGACCTCGCGCTGATCCTCACCTCCGAGCAGGGCAAGCCGCTGGCGGAGGCGCTCGGCGAGGTCGATATCGGCGCCGCCTATATCGAGTTCTTCGCCGAGGAGGCGCGTCGCGTCTATGGCGAGACCATCCCGACCCAGAAGCCGGATGCGCGCCTGCTGGCGCTGAAGCAGCCGATCGGCGTCTGCGGCGCCATCACGCCATGGAATTTCCCGAACTCGATGATCACCCGCAAGGTGTCGCCTGCGCTCGCCGCCGGCTGCACCGTGGTGCTGAAGCCGGCCAACGAGACGCCGCTGTCGGCGCTGGCGCTCGCCGTGCTGGCCGAACGCGCCGGGATTCCGGCGGGCGCGCTCAACATCGTCACCGGCGACGCGCCGCCGATCGGCAAAGTGCTGTGCGAGCATCCGTCGGTGCGCTTCATAGGCTTCACCGGCTCGACCGAGGTCGGCAAGATTCTCTATCGCCAGTCGGCCGGCACGGTGAAGAAGCTCGGGCTCGAGCTCGGCGGCAACGCGCCGTTCGTGGTGTTCGACGATGCCGATGTCGATGCGGCTGTCGAAGGCGCCATGGTCTCGAAATATCGCAACATGGGCCAGACCTGCGTCTGCGCCAATCGCCTCTATGCGCAGGACGGCATCTACGACGCCTTCGTCGCGAAGCTCGCCGCCAAGGTCGCGGCGATGAAGATCGGCGAGGGCACCGAGGCCGGCGTGACCCAGGGGCCGCTGATCAACGAAGAGGCGGTTGAGAAGGTCGAACGCCACATCGCCGACGCGGTCAAAGGCGGGGCGAAGGTCGTCACCGGCGGCAAGCGCCATGCGCTCGGCCGCACCTTCTTCGAGCCGACCGTACTTCGGGACGTCAAGGCCGACGCGCTGGTCGCGCATGAGGAGACGTTCGGCCCGCTCGCGCCCGTCATTCGCTTCAAGGACGAGGCCGATGTCATCGCGATGTGCAACGCCTCGCCGTTCGGCCTCGCGTCCTACTTCTATGCCCGCGATCTCGGCCGGGTCTGGCGCGTCGCGGAGGCGCTGGAATCAGGCATGGTCGGCGTCAACACCGGTCTGATCACCACCGAGGTCGCGCCGTTCGGCGGCGTCAAGGAGAGCGGCCTCGGGCGCGAAGGCTCGCATCACGGCATCGAGGAATACCTCGAGATCAAGTACGTGATGATGGCGGGCGTCTGAGCTCTGGACGCCTGGGCTCAGGCCGTCTTCGGCAGCTTGTCCACCGGCACCAGGTAGGACTTGTTGCCGACCTGGAAGATGACCTTGCCGCTCTTGCCGTCGGTCGTCGAGATCTGCGACTGACCGAACATGATGACGTTGTTGTAGACGATCCCCGTGCCCTGGCGCGTGACGCCGTTGGTCGTCACGCTGACCTGGGCCTCCTTGCCGCTGACGGACAGCACGCGAAAGCTCGCGCTCTGGCCGTTTTCGCCGGAGTAGCCGGCCCAGCTGCCGACCAGATTGCTCTCGTCGGCGGGAGGCGCCTGTTTCTCCAGCATCGCGGTGGCCTTGCCGCCGCCGGCCGAAAACAGCAGCACGGCGTTCTTGCCGTTCTTGGTGCCGAGCGTGACCGAGCCGAAGTCGATGGTCGAGCCGTTGACCTGGCCGATGCCGCGTTCGGTGCGGCCGTTATGGGTGTATTCCACCGTCGCGGCGGCGCCTCTGATGTTGACGACCTTGAAGCTCACGGCCTGGCCGTTGGCCGTCCAACTGCCCTTCCACTCGCCCAGCAGGTTGCTCTGGCGATAGACCCGCTCGTTGGCGGGCGAGATCTGGTTGGTGCTTTGGATGGCGACCATGTGTGCTTCCAAGGAGCTCGACTGCTCGTTTACCCCGTATGTCGGATCGTTGCAGAGTGTTGCTAACGAGGTGTAGGTCGAGAGGGTTAACGAACGGTGAACTGCGGCTACGAGCCGCCCGTTCCGCAGTGCGGCCCATCGTCTCAGCGTCTTCTGCGGCGATGGACATCACCACCGGATGAATGCGACGGCGCGAATCGCCACCGGGCTGCACGGGCGTAAGCGAGCCGCTTGCCCAGACGCGCCGGATCGTCGACCATGACGCGGCGAACCACGACCTCTCAATGTGCGAGCTCACCATGACCGCAGCCTTCACGCGCGTCGGTGTCGGCCAGCTTCCGGACGCGGATGCGCGCCGCCTCGATGCGGACGGTTATCTGCTGCTGCGCGGCGCGATTCCGGCGGACTGGCTCCCGCCGCTGCGCGATGCGTTCGAGGCGGGCACGCTGCCATCCGAGCAATGGCCGGTGCCGCGCGGCCGCGACTGGCGCCACGCGATGGTCGATCTCGATGCCACGGTGCAGCGCGCCTGCCGGCTGCCGGTGATGCTCGCGGCCGTGTCTCACATTCTCAAGGCGCCGTTCTTCCTCGGCCAAGTCGAGGGCCGCGAGCCGCTCGCCGATGGCGGCCAGCAGCCGTTGCATCGCGACGGCGTCGACCGGTTCCGTACCGACGCCGTCTCGGCGCTCGCCTTTCTCGATCCGTTCGGCCCCGACAACGGCGCGACGCGGGTGGCGCCGGGCACGCATCGCCGCGACACGGATGATGCGCAGGCCGCCCCGTTGGTCACGACAGGCGAAGCCGGCGACATCCTGCTGTTCGACGTCAACCTGCTGCACGGCGCGACCCGCAACCGCAGCGGCGCCCGCCGCCGCTCGCTGCTGATCACCTACGCCACCTCGGTGCAGCTCGACGCGTGGCGACGGACCCGCGCCTTGCGTGCGGTGCGCATGGACCAGGACGAAATCTTCGGCGCGGAGTAGCCGCGCCATCCGCGCAGCTTTCAACCTTCCAGCCAAACTCCGCAGAGAGGACGCTCATGAGGCTGTACGATTCCGCGACCGCGCCAAGCCCGCGCCGCGTGCGCATCTTCCTCAGCGAGAAGGGCCTCACGATTCCCACCGTTCAGCTCGACCTGCGCGCCGGCGAGCAGTTCCGGCCGGAATTTCGCGCGCTGAACCCGCAATGCACGGTGCCGGTCCTGCAGCTCGACAGCGGCGCTGCGATCACCGACATCATCGCGATCTGCCGCTACCTCGAGGAACTGCATCCCGAGCCGGCCCTGATGGGGCGCAGCGCGGAGGAGCGCGCCGTCATCGAATGCTGGGTGCGGCGGATCGAGTGGGATGGCATCTACGCCATCCAGGAAGCGTTCCGGAACAGTGCGCCGGGGCTGGAGCATCGCGCTCTGCCCGGCCCGTTGCCGCTCGAGCAGATTGCCGCGCTCGCGGAGCGGGGACGTCTGCGCGTCGCGCACTACTTCGCCTGGCTCGACGCGCGGCTCGCCGACCACGCCTTCGTCTGCGGACCCGACTTCACCATTGTCGACATCAGCGCCATGGTGACGGTGGATTTCGCGGTCCGCGCCAAGCTCGATCCACCGGATCACCTCCACCATCTCGCGCGGTGGTATGGTGTAGTTTCGAGCCGTCCCAGTGCGAAGGCTTGATATGATGAGCCTCGGTCGTCACTCCGTCCTGCTCGACCTCGACGGCACTCTCATCGACTCCCAGCCCGGCATCGCCGCGAGCGCCCTAGCGGCGTTGCGCGCGCTCGGGCATGCACCGGACGACACGCTCGATATCCGCAGTGTCATCGGGCCGCCGCTGCAGGACATGTTGCGGGCGCTGCTGCAGGCGTATGACGACGATCGGGTCGACGAAGCGGTGACCGCCTATCGCCAGCATTAAGGCGAGAGCGGACTGTTCGGCAGCGAACTCTATGCCGGCATCCGGGACGCGCTGCACGAGATGCATGGCGCGGGGGTGCGGCTCTATCTCGCGACATCCAAACGGGAGGTGTTTGCGCGCCGCATCCTCGAGCATCTCGATCTCGCGTCGCTGTTCGACGCCATCCACGGCTCGGTGCCGTCAGGCCTGCTGGACCACAAGCCGGAGCTGCTCGCGCATATTCTCACCGCGCGGAATATCGCGCCCTCCGACGCGATCATGGTCGGTGACCGCCGCCACGACATTGCCGGCGCCCACGCGGTCAGGATGCGCAGCCTCGGCGTGCTCTGGGGCTATGGCAGCCGCGACGAGCTCGAGATGGCCGGCGCCGACCGCCTCGTGGAATGTCCGGCCGATCTCGCGCGCGCCGTGCTGTCGATGCTGAAGGTCTAGCTCGATCACAACCTCCTGTGTTCGCGACACCCGATCGGTTCGCGCGTCAACCTTGCACCGGAACCGGAAAGCCGCGAATATTCCCGGCAGATCAGGGGTCATCACGGGACTATCACACACATGCAGTTCGACGACGTCATCCTCGGCCGCCGCAGCATCCGCGGCTACAAGCCCGATCCGGTGCCGCGGGCGCTGATCGAGGAGATCATCGGGCTTGCGATGCGCGCGCCGTCGTCGATGAACAGCCAGCCCTGGAATTTCTACGTCATCACCGGCGAGCCGCTGAACCGCATCCGCGCCGGCAATACCGAGCGGATGGTCGCCGGCGTCCCGCAGTCGCGTGAATTCCGTATCGGCCAGCCCTTCGCGGGCGCGCATCGCGAGCGCCAGGTGCAGGTCGCCAAGCAGTTGTTCTCCGCCATGGGCATCGCGCGCGACGACAAGGACAAGCGACAGGACTGGGTGCTACGCGGCTTCCGCCAGTTCGACGCACCGGTCTGCATCATCGTGACCTATGATCGTGCGCTCGACGGCAGCGACGACACGCCGTTCGACTGCGGCGCCGTCACCAATGCGCTGGTCAACGCCGCCTGGTCGCGCGGCCTCGGCGCCGTCATCAACAGCCAGGGCATCATGCAATCGCCCGTGGTCCGCGAGCACGCCGGCATCGCCGACGACCAGGTCATCATGAAGAGCATCGCGCTGGGCTGGCCCGATCATGATTTTCCGGCCAACGCCGTGGTGTCGGAGCGGAAGCCGGTGAAGGAAGCGACGGTGTTCGTGGGGTTCGAGGACTAGTTGCGCTCCAAGCGCCGGCAGAAATCGTCGATCACCGCCGCCGCGGCCTCGGCATGGGTTGCCAGCAGCATGTGCGGTGCATCCAGCTCGCACAGCTTGCAGTCGGGGCGTGCCGTGAGGATCTCGGCGGTCTGTCGCCGGCCCACGAGCCGATCCGCGCGGCCGTGCAGGCACAACGCCGGACAATTGGTCAGGGCCAACCGGTCGCATTTGTCGACGCGAAGGGCGTCCTTGGCGCGTGCTTGAAGAACTGCCGCAGGAAGCGATCTCAAGACGTCCTTCAGCTGCAGCCTGAGCTCCGGTGTCGCCATCCGTCCCATGATCATCGCGGCGAAGAGGTTTGATGGAAGCCATCTCAGATCGAGCAGCGACGCGACGTGCGAAAGCCAGGCCGGTAACGGATGGCGCGCGAAGCTCGATGCAAGGATGAGCCCTGCGACTCGCGCGTCAGTCGCTGCAATCTCGATGGCGATCGGTCCGGAGAACGACTCGCCGAGAATGACGAAGGGATCTCTCGGCAACCGCTCACTGACGAAGGTCGCGAGCTGGTCGTAATCGAGCGGTCGATCGAGAGGGTAGGCGATGATCTGCGTCGGCCGGTTCGCGGACAGGCGCTCGGCAAGCGGCTTCAGGAGCTCTCCGGTTCCGTCCATTCCTGGCAGCAGGATGATGGCGATGGTCGTAGTCGGCGTCATATGATGTTGTAGCACATCCTAATCGTGACCATCGCGGGATGGGTCGGCCGGTACGGTGGGGCGGCAGCGTGCCCACCCTCGATCAGCGACTTGGTGGGCACGGCGCCACCGCGATCACGTTCGGAGACAGCATAGCTGCGCCTTTGCCCTCCTTACGGCCCCGGCCGTCGGGCTACTCTATCACCAATCAATTTTTGACTTGCGTTATTTCCGAAATCATGTTCTTATCCGCGCATCCCGTCCTCATGCAGAGGGGCGTACGCGTCGTCACGATACGTAGAGGCGGGGAGCGGTGGCCGCGTGCCTGTCAGGCGCTCTTGCGCTGACGAACGGCAGCGCGCGGACGGTCAAGCCGTGTGGTCCTGGCGCCCCGATGCTGGCGCCAATCTCGCGATGACGTTCGTGCGTCGTGGCGGGCGACGGGGGCAAACAAGCCGGTCCCCGGGGAGAGTACGGAGCAGCCGTTAAACCCATCGCGCAGGGAGGGCCGGGATGTCTCGGCTGAACCTGTGGTGACCGCCGCGTGCATTTTCTTTCGCACGCGGGCCATGGGGGCGGCCAGCTCCCGGCCTTCCCTGCGCCCTCGCATTTTCAGAGGGCGAGATCGATCAGCATAGCTCGGGCAAGCATGGCCGCGAGATCGACGCAGCGCGTCTCGTTAGCAACTCTCCGATGATCAACGATGCCTTGGCTGATGTGAGCACGCGCCTCGCAGAACGATCAGTTCTCACCTCGTCCCGCTTGCGGGGAGAGGTCGGATTGCATCGAAGATGCAATCCGGGTGACGGGGGCTCTCCGCGAGTCTGGTGTGCATGGAGAGCCCCCCTCACCCCAGCCCTCTCCCCGCAAGCGGGGCGGGGGAGCGCACCGCCGATACGGTACCAGTTCGACTCCCACTCCGAAGAAAATACTGCCTTCGGCTCCGTGATCGCGGCGAGAGACGTGCAGTGCTCAGATCTTCAGCTCGCTGCCCGTCACCCGCCGGAACGCCTCCAGATAGCGCTGGCTGGTCGCATCCACCACGCTCTGCGGCAAGGGCGGCGGGGGGGCGTCGCCGTTCCAGCGGCCGGCACGGCGCTCGGCATCGAGATAGTCGCGCAGCGGCTGCTTATCGAAGCTCGGCTGCGGCTGGCCCGGCTGATAGGCATCGACGGCCCAGAAGCGCGACGAGTCGGGCGTCATCACCTCGTCGATCAGGATGATGTGACCGTCCTTGTCGCGGCCGAACTCGAACTTGGTGTCGGCGATGATGATGCCCTGCTCGCGCGCCAGCTTTTCACCCAGCGTGTAGACCGCGCGCGTCATGCTCTCCAGCGTAAACGCGGTGTCGTCGCCGACCACCTCGCGCATTCGCGCAATGGTGATGTTCTCGTCATGGCCGGTCTCGGCCTTGGTCGCGGGGCTGAAGATCGCGGGGTCGAGCTTCTGGCTCTCGACGAGGCCGGCGGGAAGCTGCTCGCCGGCCAGCGTGCCATGGGCCGCATATTCCTTCCAGGCCGAGCCGGAGAGATAGCCGCGGATCACGCATTCGATCGGGAACACGGTGGTGCGGTTGCACAGCATCGCGCGCCCGAGAATCTCGTCGCGATGCGGCGCCAGCGCTGGCACCTCCGCGATGATCGTGTCGGTGTCGGCCGAGATCATGTGGTGATGCACCACGCCTTCGAGCGCGTTGAACCAGTAGGCCGAGATCTGCGTCAGCACCGCGCCCTTCATCGGGATGGTTTCGTTCATCACGACGTCGAAGGCCGAGATCCGGTCGGTGGTCAGCAGCAGCACGCGGTCGTCGCCGACGGCATAGATGTCGCGGACCTTGCCGCGGCCGATCTTCGGGAGCGGCAGATTGCTGGCGAGAAGCGTGGTCATCGTGCAGAGCCTTCGAAACGGGAGCGTTGCGACCGCAATAGCCTATTCCGGCAGCGGAATGAACTCGTGCTCCTGCGGAACGGCGGCGAAGCGGCCGGTTTTCCAGTCCTGCTTGGCCTGCTCGATGCGCTCCTTGCTGGAGGAGACGAAATTCCACCACACGTGCCGCGGCCCTTCCAGGGCGTCGCCGCCAAGGAACATCATCCGGGTCGGCTTCACCGTGCGCACGCTGATGGCGTCGCCCGGGCGGAAGATCAGGAGCCGCGGGCCCTCGTGGCGCTCGCGCGCGATCTCGACCTCGCCATCGACGATATAGATGGCGCGCTCCTCGTGATCGGGATCGAGCGGCACCACCGTGCCGGCCTGCGCCGTGACCTCGACATAGAACCAGGGCGAGACCATCGTCACCGGCGAGGCCGCGCCGAACGCCTTGCCGGCAATGACGCGCGCGGAGAAGCCGGTGTCGCTGACCGTCGGCAGCGCGTCCGCCGCGTAGTGCTGGAAGCTCGGCGCGATCTCTTCCGATTCGACCGGCAGCGCGATCCAGCTCTGCAGGCCCAGCATCTTCTGCCCGTTCTGCCGCTGCAGGTCGGGCGTGCGCTCGGAATGGGCGATGCCGCGGCCCGCCGTCATCAGGTTCATCGCGCCGGGCTGGATCTCCCGCACGTTGCCCTCGCTGTCGCGATGCATGATGGCGCCGTCGAACAGATAGGTGACGGTGGCAAGCCCGATATGCGGATGCGGCCGCACGTCCATGCCCTTGCCGGACATGAACTGCACCGGGCCGAAATGATCGAAGAAGATGAACGGGCCGACCATCTGGCGTCGGCCGTGCGGCAGCGCGCGGCGCACCGCAAAACCGTCGCCGAGATCGCGGGTGCGCGGCACGATGACGTGCTCCAGCGCATCGCACGAGGTGGGATCGCCGAACTCGGGATCGATCGATGGCTGCCAGCTCATGGGGCGCTCCTGCAATGTGGTCGCGCGAGCTTAGCAGCTTCACGAAGGCGAGGGCAGGGCACGAGGTCGCGGCATCCGCGCGATTTGAACGAAGCGAAGCTCCGGCCTAGAGTTCCGGCGCTGACAACGGACCCGTGACGATGACGCTCGAAAGCCTCGATCTCGCGCTTCGCGCCGCCGCCATCGCGCTGCTGGCCGTGCTCGCCGTCGCGCTGGGACGCGATCTCGGCAGGCAATGGCGCGGCCGGCTCGCGATCGCGCTGGCGCTGGGCTCGGCCGCGCATGCCGCGACCTTCAACATCGGCGGCACGGCCGCGCCATCGCTCGCTTCCGCGCCGCTGATTGCGGTGGCGACCGCCGATATCGTCGTGCTCTGGCTGTTCTGCCGCGCGCTGTTCGACGACGGCTTTGCGTTGCGTTGGCTGCACGGCCTGATCTGGCTCGCGGTGTTCGGCTTCAGCCTGCTGAGCTGTCTCGTGCTGGGGCCTGCCGGACATGGACGGCTCGTGATCGTCGCCAATAATGTGCTGGCTCTCGGCTTCCTCGGCCTGACCTTGGCGCAGACCATCCGTTCCTGGGCGGCGGATCTCGTCGAGGGAAGGCGGCGCATCCGCGCCTTCGTCGTGATCGCGGCGCTGTCCTACGGTGGTGTCAATGCGCTGCTGCAGATGGCGTCCGCCGGCAGCGGCCCGTCGGAGCTCGCCAATGTGGTCAATGCGGCGATGTTCTTGGTCGTGGTCGGCGCCGTTGCGCTGATGCTGCTCAAGGTCGGTGCCGGCGATGTGCTCGCGCCGGAGGCGCCACCGGCCGCGGCGCTCGAAGCGGTGGCTCCGAAAGCCGCCGACCGCAGGTTGGTGGACGCGCTGATGCGGCTGATGGCGGACGAGCGGATCTATCGTCAGGAGAACGTCACGATCGGCATGCTGGCGACGAAGCTCTCCATTCCTGAATACCGGCTGCGGCGGCTGATCAATGGCGAGCTCGGCTACCGCAACTTCAACACCTTCCTCAACGCCCACCGCATCGAGGAGGCCAAGGCCGCGCTGGCCGATCCCGCCCAGGCCGAGGTGCCCGTGATCACCATCGCGATGGACGCTGGGTTCCAGTCGCTTGGGCCCTTCAACCGCGCCTTCAAGGCGGTGACCGGGGTGACGCCGACCGAATACCGGCGCATGAGGCTGTCGGCGGCGTGATCTGTTCAGCCTTGAAACTGCAGAGGAATTCCAGAATCGGCGAGATCCCGGCGATTCTCGGCTGGGATGATTTCCGAAATCGGCGAGCGTCCGGGCCGCAGCCGCAGTCTGGTCCGGCAGATCCAACTGCCGGAGCTCCTCATGACCAGACGCCGCCTGCTGCTTGCCCTCGTTGCCACCACCGCGCTGACCGCCCTGGCGGTCGGCGGCGCCCGCGCCCGCGATGTGCCGAAGGTGGCAACCGGCTTCATCGCCAGCCTCCTGTGCTCGGAGACCTTCGTCTCCGGTCTCGACCCGGACCGCACGCTCTCCGAGACCCGGGCCGCGATGCCCGGCGCCGGCCTGCTGAGCTGGGCGATGGACGTCCGCGTCGATCGCGCCGCCAAGGACGTCACCGTGACGCTGCTCGGGATCGGGCAGAGCCGGGCCGTGTATCGCGACGGGCTCGGCTGCCACATGGACCATGGCGAAGCGGCGGATTGGCCGGCCATCCGGCCCGCTGCGCCAACCCCCGCTTTGCTGCCCGACATCGCTCCGCCACGCGTCGTCGCGCCGGTCACTCCGGCCCTCGCGGCAGCGCTGGATCGCGCCTTTGCCGAGCCGGACTCGCCGCCGTTCCGGCATACCCATGCTGTCCTGGTGATGAAGGACGGCAAGGTGATCGCCGAGCGCTACGCCCAGGGCTTCACGCTCGACACGCCGCTGCTCGGCTTCTCTGCGACCAAGTCGATGACCGCGACCTTGATCGGCATTCTCGTCCGCCAGGGCAAGCTCGCGCTGCATACGCCCGCGCCCATCGCGGCGTGGCGGGACGACAAAGATCCGCGCCACGCCATCACCGTCGATCACCTCTTGCGCCACACCGCAGGCCTCGCGCTCGGCAGCTCGCTGCAGGCCTCGCTGTTCTCTGTGCTCGAGCCTGTCAACCGCATGAAATTCGTCGAAACGGACCGCGCCGCCTTCGCCGAAACCATGCCGCTCGAAACCACGCCGGGCGCGGTCAGCAATTATCACGACGGCAACACCGTCATCCTCTCTCATCTCATCCGCGACGCCGTCGGCGGCAGCGCTGCGGATGTGCTGCGTTTTGCGCATCGCGAGCTGTTCGATCCGCTCGGCATGACCAGCGTCACCCTCGAATTCGATGCCGCCGGCACACCGGAGGGATCGAGCCAGATGCTGGCCTCGGCGCGCGACTGGGCGCGGCTCGGCCAGCTCTATCTCGACGACGGCGTCGTCGCCGGCCGGCGCATCCTGCCCGCGGGCTGGGTCGCGTATGTCAGCGCGCCGACGCCCGGCGCGTTCGTCGGCCTCGGCGCCGGCTTCTGGACCAACAGTGGCGACAGCTTTGGCGCCAACTACCGCACCTCCCATGGCTGGCCGCGCGACGCGTTCTTCGCCAAGGGCACGCTCGGCCAATATGTCATCGTCGTCCCGTCGGAGCGCCTCGTCATCACGCGTTTCGGCCGCACCGTGAACTGGCCGCCGGAGGCCGATGGCGTCGCGCAGCTCGTGAGCGACGTGATCGCGGCGACGCAGGGAGAATGACGCATGCGTTATGCTCTTCCCAAAGCGGTGGCCTGCTCGACACGTTCGAATCGCTCCAGCGACAGGATCGCGTCGGCGAAGCTCTGTGCCCGGCTGCTCAGCACTGGCCGCGCCAGCGTCAGAAACTTGTCGCTCATCGCCTGTGCTGTCGGGAACGAGGTCGGCTCGCCGGAAGGATCGTCGTGCAGCCGCTCGTGCACGCCATCCGCGGTGGTGATGGTGACGCGCGCGCCGAACGGATGGCTGCGGCCGATCTCCAATTTGTCGTCCTGCACGACGTCGAACTTGTCGGCCAGCGCATTGATCGCGGCGTCACCAAGGCGCGTGTAGTCGTCCCAGCCGAAGCGGCCCTGGTCGAGCGCGAGCGCGCCGGTGAAGAACATCGAGAACTGGCCGCCGACGATCGAGGTCGGATGGCGTTTGGTGGCGGCATCGCCCGTCAGGGTGATGCCGTTGCGATGCAGGCCGATCTCGACGCGCTTGACCTGGTCCGGCGTCAGATTGTGCTCGCGGCGCAGGGCGATGATGGCGTCGATCGCTGCATGGGTATAGCGGCAGCTCGGATACGGCTTCACGCCGATCTTCATCGTCTCATAGGTGGAGCCGAGCCCGGCGACGGCCTTGTCGTGATGCGGCGTGTCGGTGTAGCCGACGAGGAGGCCGTGCTTGCCCTCGACGGATTCGATCGCGCCGACGAAGCCGTTCTTGGCGAGCGTCGCCGCGATCACGCCGTTCATCGCCGACGCCCCGACCTGATAGCGCTTGTTCCAGGCGCCGTTGACGAGAAACTGCAGCGAGCCCGCGGCCTGGCTGCCGGAGACGCCGAAAGCGTAGATCAACTGCTGCTCCGACAGCCCGAACAGCTTGGCGGCGGCGGCCGCCGCGCCATAGGTGCCGGCGGTCGCGGTCGGGTGGAAGCCGCGGGCATAATGCGAGGTCGGATCGAGCGCGTTGCCGAGCCGGCAGCACACCTCGTAACCGGCGACGATCGCGGTCAGGACCTCGCGGCCCGAGGCGCCGACCATCTCGCCGACGGCGAAGGCGGCCGGCACCACCGGCGCGCTCGGATGCAGCGAGGAATCGGCGTGGGTATCGTCGAAGTCGAGCGAATGGCCCATCGTGCCGTTGAGCAGCGCCGCCACCGCCGGCGTCCAGGTTCTGTCGTCGCCGAATACGGTCGCCTCGCCCGCTGCATCGAGCTTCAGCGCCGCCAGCATCTTCACCACCGACGGCGTCGATTCCGCCTCGCGCCGGGCCCGGATGGCGCTGCCGAGGAAGTCGAGCGTCAGCACCTTGGCGCGGTCGAGCACCTCGGGCGGGATATCGTCATATTTCAGCTCCGCGACATAGGCGGCGAGCGTTGCGGTTTCCTGGGCCATCGTGTTTCCTCGCATCGTTGCAATGACCGTAGGCAAGCCGATTCCGCCTTTCAAGCCGGTTCGGCCCGGTGGGGAGCTGCCATGCCGCGATCGCGCTGGTGCTTTTCGAGGTGAGCGACTGATGGTGTCCTTGAAACGGCTGTTCGGCCGGTTGCGCGCCCGCAAGGCGCCGATGTCGCTGGCGGTCCGCGGCACGGTGGCGGCGACGCTTGCCTTCGCGATCGCCACGGCCTTCCACCTGAAGCTGCCGCTGTGGGCGGTGCTGACCTCGCTGATCGTGACGCAAGGCAGCGTCGGGCGCTCGCTGAAGGCAACGCGCGACTACATGTTCGGTACCATCGGCGGTGCGATCTACGGCGGCGCCATTACGGTCTTCATCCCGCATTCGGGCGAACTGCAACTGCTCGGCATGCTGATCCTGGCGGTGACGCCGCTCGCCTTCATCGCCGCGATCAATCCAAGTCTCAACGCGGCGACGGTGACGGCCGTGATCGTGCTGCTGGTGCCCACGATGGGCCATCTCGATCCGCTGGGATCGGCGATCGACCGTGTGTTCGAGGTCGCGGTCGGCGCGCTGACCGGCCTCGCCGTTTCGTTCATCGTGCTGCCGTCGCGCGCGCATGTGCAGATGCGTAGCGCGGCGGGGCGTCTGCTCGAACTGATCGCAGCCGCCTTCACCGAGCTGCTGGCCGGCCTGTCGCGCGGCCGCGACAACGACGCGTTGCACCGGATCCAGGACGGCATCGGTACCGCGCTCACCGAATTGAATGCGACAGGAGCGGAGGCCGAGCGGGAGCGCTCGGCGCGGCTGTCCTCCGGCGCCGATACCGGCCCGCTGCTGCGGACGATCCTGCGCCTGCGCCACGACGTCGTGATGATCGGCCGTGCCAGCGTGGTGCCGCTGCCATCCGAGCTGCAGGCGCGCTTGTCGGGACCGGTGTCGCGCGTCAGCGATGCCATCGCGAGCTATCTGCGCGGCTGTGCCGCAGCCATCCGCAACGGTTCCGGCCCGCCGGCGATCTGGCCGATCCACGTCGCGGTGAAGGCCTATGCGGAAGAGGTCGCCGCCGTCCGCAGCGACGGTCTCACGCGGGGGCTGCCGGGTGACGCCGCCGAACGCTTCTTCGCGCTCGGCTTCTCGCTGGAGCAGATGCGCCAGAACCTGATCGACCTCGAGCGCGTCGTCGCCGAATGGGCGGGAGCGTCGACCGGGAAGCCGCATCGACCGGAGCGCGACGAGACGCCGGATACAGCGGGGGCCTGATCTCCTCATCGCGACAACCGCAGGAAGCGCAGCACCAGCAGGGCTGCATAGATGGCGGTGCCGATCGACAGGCCGATCCAGATCCCGGTCGCGCCGAGCGCGGTGTGGAACGCGAGTGCATAGGAGGCGGGAAAGCCGATCAGCCAGTAGCCGAGCACGGCGAGCAGCAGCGGGATGCGCGTGTCCTTGATGCCGCGCAGCGCGCCGACCGCGATGGTTTGCAGCGCATCGGTGATGAAGAAGGTCGTGCCGACCAGGAGCAGCGTGGCAGCAAGTGCCACAGTCGCCGCGGCATCGGCGAGGCCGGCGCCAAGAAACAGCTGCACGATCTCGAACCGCGCAAGGATGATGCCGAGCGTGAACAGCATGGCAAGGACGAGGCCGAGCAGCATCGCCATCAGGCCGGCGCGGCGCACACCGTGCGCATCGTTGCGGCCGGCCGCATGGCCGACGCGTACGGTCGCAGCCATGCTGATGCCGAACGGCACCATGAACAGGATCGCCGTGATCTGCAGCGCGATCTGATGCGCGGCGAGAGCGGCCGTGCTGATCAGCCCCATCAGGATCGCCGCCGCCGAGAACAGGCCATATTCGAGCAGGAACGACAGCGAGATCGGAGCGCCGATGATCAGGAGCTGCCGCATCAGCCGCCAGTCGATGCGCCCGAGCCGGGCCAGGACATGATAGTCGCGGAACGGCGGGCGCAACGCGGCGAACCACAGACCGGCAAGAAACGTTCCGAGGTTGACGGTCGAGGTGGCGAGGCCGACGCCGGTCAGGCCGAGCTGCGGAAAACCCCAGTGGCCGTAGAGCAGCGGATAGACCAGCAGCGCGTTGAGCGGGATCGCGGCCAGGGTGATCCAAAGCACCGGCTCGGGGCGGTTGACGGCGCCCATGAAGCTGCGCAGCGCCAGGAACCACAGCATCGGCGCGATCCCCCAGGCGAGACCGGCGAGATAGTCCTGCGCGAGATGCGCCACGTCCGGCGCCTGTCCGAGTGCGAGCAGGATGATCTCGCCGTTCAGCGCGATCAGCATGATCGGCAACGCGATGAACAGCCCGGCCCACAGCCCGACACGCAGCGCGCGCCGGACCAGCCCGGCGTCGGCCGCCCCGAACGCCTGCGCGGCGAGCGGTGCCACCGCCGACATCAGACCCATGCCGAAGGTGGAGCCGACGAAGTAGACGGTGCCCGCTAACGCCGCCGCTGCAACGGCATCGCCGCCGAGCCGGCCGATGAAGGCGAGATCGGTCGACATCATCGCGATCTGCGACAGCTGGGTCAGCGCCATCGGCGCGGCCAGGCGGACCGTCTCCCAGAGTTCGAGGGCGAGAGAAGATGTCGGCGCGGCCGGCGGCGGCGCGTGGTCGGTTCCAGCTGTCGAGGTCATGATCGAGGCTATAGCAGTCCCCGCAGTGACGTGCACATCACGCCGTCGTCGTCCTGGGCGGTGCGAGACGAGAGCGTCGCGGCAACGTCATCGTTGGAGCTTGGGTTCGCGATGGAGGTCGAGAACTGCTCTCGTGCCAAACCAGATCGGATCGGACGGCCACACGCGTTCCCGCGGCACGCCGTGCCCGGGTGATGCTCGATTTGCTCCCCTCGAACAGGAAGAGGGGCAGGGAAGGCCGGGTGCTTGACCACACCCATGGCCCGCCTGCAAAAGAAGTAGCAGGCGGCAGTCACCACAGGTGGGCCGCACATCCGGCCTTCCCTGCGCCATGGTTGGAACGGCTTATACGTACTCTCCCCGGGGACCGGGCTTGTTTGCCCCCGTCACCTGCGGATCGCCCGCCGGCTTGACCTCAGCATCGGGAGGCCAGGACCATACGATTTCGCCGTATGCGACAGCCCCTTCGTCCACGCGCCAGCCTCGAGGAAACCCCAAGTGCGCGCTGTGAGCCGCCGCATCCATCGCATCCCACCCTCAACGGTCCGTGACGATCGCGAAGCGCCCCTCTCATGAGGACGGGACGGGTGCATTGTTTCTGATTTTCGAAATAGAAGCAAGCGAAAAATTCTGAAAACCGGCAAAACGCAACGCGGTGGCTCGGCTGGGCTGCCGCGCGGTTCGATGCGTTCTCCGTCATTGCTTGCGGAGTATTCAATCCGGGGACGGAGAGCCGGCGCGGCAGCGGGTCGAAGACTTGCGCGGAATCAGGCGGCCGTTGCGACCTGCCGGAGCATCGCCTTCACGACGAGGCGGTGAAACGGCTTTATCACGGCGAGATAGACGCGGCCGAGAGCGTTGTGGGTCTGCACCAGAGTGCTCGCTGTTACTTGCGTGGTCGCGCGATGAGAGACCACGTCGACCAGGACACGAAAATCCAGATGCTTGTCGTCGAAGCCGAGCACGATTCGTTGCGGCGTTTCGTCCACGACCGGAAACATCCCGATCAGAGGACGTGGGTTGCCTGGGTCCGCGCCCGAGGTCTTCAGACCGAAGGGCCTGACCAGCAGGTTGCGGAGCTTCAGGAGCGCCGCCATCCACCAGGGCGCGTGACCGAGCATGCGTTCGGCGGCGGTGCGGGCATCGAGAACCGCGCCGTCGATCGTGATGCGGAAGGCATCGGCGAAGTCAGTACCGGCGAGCCATCGGTCACGGTCGACATCTGGAGTGATCTCGCTGATTGTCATGCGCCCTGAGCCTCGCGTGTCGTGTTTGGTCCTCGGTCCATCAGCGCGTCATTGCGAGCGGAGTGTTCAGCCCGGAGACATAGCTTACACCTGTTCGGGGACATAGTTGACAGTTTTGGGGTCGCGCAGATCAATCGCTGCGATCTGATGTGCGGCAAAGAAAATTCCGAACTTTCCGTCGGCACTGAGTGGCCGGATAGCCAGCCGCTCACCTCGGAAGGCTTGCGGGACTTTCCAGAGCCGCCCCTCGAAACTGACGTAGGCCTTCGTGCTCGACACGGAACGGATGCTCTCACCCTCGTCGTATTCGACGATCGGAAGCCGGTCGGGCATCGCACGTTGGCTCGGTTGATAGCGGCTTGCCGGCACGTCGAAGTTCAAGGCCTCGTGCGGCCGGTCGAGATTGTAGACAGAGCGCCATCCGTCGAGTGCCCGCTGGACATCGGGAAGATCACGGTAGCGCCTGAAGGCAAACACCTCGGCCTTCAGACTACGGTGGAAGCGTTCGTTCTTGCCGCGGCTCTGAGGATGGTAGGGCCGGCTGTGGATCGTTCGAACGCCGAGCTTCAGAAGCCAGACCGTCAACGCGGTCCAGGGGTCTTCGAGGGTAAATCCCCAGGGGCCACCATTGTCGACGAACATCGCATCCGGCAGTCCATAACGGCGGAACGTCGTCTCCAAATGTCCTTTGACCGTAGAGCCGCGCTCGTTGTCACAAGCCGCCAGGCACAACGAGAAGCGGGAGTGATCGTCCAACGCTGTCAGCGGATGACAGGACACACCGTTCTCCAGCGCACTGTGCCCCTTGAAGTCCATCTGCCACAGCTGATTGGGCGCATCCTTCTCGAACCGCGTGTAGGGCTGTCCGGGCGTGCCTGCAGGCTCGACCACTCGATCGTAGCGGCGCAGGATGGTGTGCACGGTGGATATCGCCGGGACAGCTTGACCATCACGCTCAAGACACCGTGCGAGCTTGCGCGCGCCCCAGGCCGGGTGAGCATCGCGCAATGCGACGATCTGCTGCTCGGTCGCAGCCGCGGTGCGCTCCGGACTTCGATGAGGCCGCCGCGACCGATCCGCCAGCGCCGTGTCCCCAGCGTCATGCCGCTGGATCCATTTGTAGCCCGTCTGAGGGCTGATGCCGAACCGCCGACACAGCTCCCGCCGGTTCGCCCCTTCCTGCTTGGCAAGCATCACAAACTCTCGTCGCTGGTCCATGACAGACACCTCTCGCCACGGCATCGCTCGCCCCTCTGCTTGACGAATCGAGCCGATTTTGAAGTGTCAACCATCTCCCCGAACACCCGTCAGCTATGTCTCCGGGCTGAACAGGAGCGAAGCAATCCAGGGGCGGGCAAGGACTCTGGATTGCTTCGCTTCGCTCGCAATGACGGCGGAGAGATCCTGCGCGAATAGCGCTACCGTCCGCGCTCCGGAACGCGGGTGATCTTGGCGCCCAGCGCATTCAGCCGCTCGTCGATACGTTCGTAGCCGCGCTCGATCTGGTCGGCGTTGTCGATATACGAGGTCCCCTCGGCGCACAGCGCGGCGAGCAGCATGGCCATGCCGGCGCGGATGTCGGGGGAGACGACGCGGGCGCCGCGCAGCCGGCTGGGGCCGGCGACGATGGCGCGGTGCGGGTCGCACAGCACGATGCGCGCGCCCATCGAGATCAGCTTGTCGACGAAGAACATCCGCGACTCGAACATCTTCTCGAACATCAGGATCACGCCCTCGCATTGCGTGGCGGTGACGAGCGCGATCGACATCAGGTCGGCGGGAAAGGCCGGCCAGGGCTGGTCCTCCAGCTTCGGCACGTGGCCGCCGAAATCGTCCTTGATCCGCAGCGTCTGCTCCGAGGGCACGATGAGATCGTCGCCGGCAACCTCGCAGACGATGCCGAGCCGCTCGAAGCCCATGCGGATCGAGCGGAGATGCTCGGTGCCGGCGCGCACGATGCGTAAGGGAGAGCGAGTCACGGCGGCAAGGCCGATCAGCGAGCCGACCTCGATGTGATCGGGCTGGATCGAGTAGCTCGCCTGGCCCAGCGTGCTGGCGCCATGGATCACCATCGTGTTGGTGCCGATGCCCTCGATGTTGGCCCCGAGCGCCACCAGGAAATGCGCAAGATCCTGCACGTGCGGCTCGGAGGCGGCGTTGCGCAAGTAAGTCGTGCCGTGGGCGGCCACCGCGGCCACCAGCGCGTTCTCGGTCGCGGTGACACTGGGCTCGTCCAGGAAGACGTCGGCGCCCTTGAGGCCGGAGGCGCGCAGCTCGATCTTGTCGGTTGCGGTGACGGTGGCGCCGAGCTGCTCGAAGGCGAGGAAATGCGTGTCGAGGCGGCGGCGGCCGATGACGTCGCCGCCTGGCGGCGGCAGCGCCACTTCGCCGCAGCGGGCGAGCAGGGGCCCTGCCAGCAGGATCGACGCGCGGATGCGCGCGCAGAGGTCCGGATCGAGGTCCGCGGCGCGGATCTCCTTGGCATGGATCGTGAGCCTGTTCCGGCCGCGCCATTCGGCGGAGGCGCCGACCGAGCGCACCAGCTCGACCAGCGTCTCGGTGTCGCGGATGCGCGGCACGTTGTCGAGCGTGACCGGATGCTCGGTCAGCAGCGCGGCGGCGATGATCGGCAGCGCGGCGTTCTTGTTGCCGGACGGCTCGATCGCGCCCTTGAGCCGGTGACCCCCCTCGACGATGTATTGAATGGGCGCCATGCGCGAAAAGTCCGTTCTGAGATGGTGATTCGCCCGGGGACCGGCGAAAGCGGAACATCGATCTTCAACGGAATTAACACGGAAGGGACGGGCAGGCCACTGCTCCGCAGACTCAGGGTGCGCCTGGTCGTCTATCGCGCCAGTGCGGAGTATCCTCGAGCTGGACGTCGCGACTACACGTCCACGTTGGCCGATAGCGAGTTGTCCTGGATGAACTCGCGGCGCGGCTCGACCACGTCACCCATCAGCTTGGTGAAGATGTCGTCGGCCTCGTCGACCTCCTTGACCTTCACCTGGAGCAGCGTACGGGCCTCGGTGTCGAGCGTGGTCTCCCAGAGCTGTTGCGGGTTCATCTCGCCGAGGCCTTTGTAACGCTGCATGTTGATGCCCTTGCGGCCGGCATCGGTGACCGCCTCGAACAAATCGACCGGGCCATGGATCACGGTCTGGACGTCGCCACGGCGCAAGGCGCCGGGCTTCGCATAGGCCTCCTGCAGGCGGGCCGCATATTCGTCCAGCTTGCGGGCATCGACGGACGCGAGCAATGCGTCGTCGATGACGGCAACGTCCTTGACGCCCCGCACGGTGCGCTCGAAGGCGAAGCCCTGGCCCTCGACGAAGTGGCCGATCCAGCCGCGCTCGACCTCGTCGGCCAGCACGTCGAGCCGTTTTGCGATGTAGGCGGCCGCGGCGTCCGCCGTCGGGATGTCGCGGGTGATATCCGGGCGCAGCACGCCGGCGATCGCGGCCTGCTCGACGACCTTGCGGTCGTAGCGCGTGTGCAGGTTACGCAGGATGTTGCGGACGAGACGCGCTTCCTCGACCAGCGCCAGGAGGTCACGCCCCTTGCGCTCCTCGCCTTCCGCTGTCTTGAACACGCAATCGTCGAGGCCGGTGCCGATCAAATAGTCCTCGAGCGCGCGCTCGTCCTTCAAATACTGCTCGGACTTGCCGCGCGTGACTTTGTAGAGCGGCGGCTGGGCGATGTAGAGGTGGCCGCGATCGATGATCTCGCGCATCTGCCGGTAGAAGAAGGTCAGCAGCAGCGTGCGGATGTGGGCGCCGTCGACGTCGGCGTCCGTCATCACGATGATCTTGTGATAGCGCAGCTTGTCGATCGAGAACTCGTCGCTGATGCCGGTGCCGAGCGCGGTGATCAGGGTGCCGATCTGCTCGCTCGACAGCATCTTGTCGGGGCGCACGCGCTCGACGTTGAGGATCTTGCCGCGCAGCGGCAGCACCGCCTGGAACTCGCGGTTGCGGCCCTGCTTGGCGCTGCCGCCGGCCGAGTCACCCTCGACGATGAAGAGCTCGGACTTGGCCGGATCCTTCTCCTGGCAGTCGGCGAGCTTGCCGGGCAGCGAGGAGACGCTGAGCGGGCTCTTGCGGGTCAGCTCGCGCGCCTTGCGCGCGGCCTCGCGTGCCGCCGCGGCCTGGATCACCTTGCCGACGATGGTCTTGGCCTCGCCAGGATGCTCCTCGAACCAGGCGGCGAGCGCCTCGTTCAGAACGTTCTCGACCACGGGACGCACTTCCGAGGACACCAGCTTGTCCTTGGTCTGCGACGAGAATTTCGGATCCGGCACCTTCACGGAAAGGACGGCGGTGAGACCCTCGCGACAGTCGTCGCCGGTCAGCGCGATCTTCTCCTTCTTCGCATTGGCCTCGGCGTAGCCGTTGACCTGGCGCGTCAGCGCGCCGCGGAAGCCGGCGAGATGGGTGCCGCCGTCACGCTGCGGGATGTTGTTGGTGAAGCACAGCACGTTCTCATGATAGCTGTCGTTCCACCACAGCGCAGCTTCCACCGTGATGCCGTTGACCTCCGAGCGCACCATGATCGGCGCCGGAACGATCGCCTTCTTGTTGCGGTCGAGATATTTGACGAACTCCTCGACGCCGCCGTCGTAATGCATCTCCTCGCGCTTCTCGACCGCGTGGCGCATGTCGGAGAGCACGATGTTGACGCCGGAATTGAGGAAGGCGAGCTCGCGCAGGCGATGCTCGAGCGTCGCGTAGTCGTATTCGACGTTCTTGAAGGTCTCCGTCGAGGCCAGGAACGTCACCTCGGTGCCGCGCTTGCCCTTGGCCTCGCCGACCACTTCCAGCGGCGCAATCGCGTCGCCATGGGCGAACTCGATGAGATGCTCCTTGTCGTCGCGCCAGACCCGAAGCTGCAGCTTGCTCGACAGCGCGTTGACGACGGAGACGCCGACGCCGTGCAGTCCGCCGGACACCTTGTAGGAGTTCTGGTCGAACTTTCCGCCGGCGTGCAGCTGGGTCATGATGACCTCGGCGGCGGACACGCCTTCGCCCTTGTGAATGTCCACGGGAATGCCGCGGCCGTCGTCGCGCACGGTGACCGAATTGTCCGGATTGAGCACCACCTCGACCGCGGTGGCGTGACCAGCCAGCGCCTCGTCGATCGCGTTGTCGACGACCTCGTAGACCATGTGATGCAGGCCGGAGCCGTCATCGGTGTCGCCGATATACATGCCCGGGCGCTTGCGCACGGCATCCAGGCCCTTCAACACCCGGATCGATTCTGCGCCGTATTCGTTCGCGGTTGCAGGCTCGTTGTCGGCGATGGTTTGCCGGGCGGGTTCGGTCATGTGGGGCCTTCGGAAGGGGTGGTCGAATCGGCATTGCAGATCGCATGCCGAGAGCGCTCTTTCTCTCACGAAAGAAGCCACGCGCCTAGCGCAAAGTGGCCCGTCGTAAGACATTGAAGAGATAGCGCTTTTTAACGGTTTTTCAAGGCCTGGCGAGGGTCGTTTTCGTCCCCTCCGAAAGCCGGATTCAGGCCATTCCCGCGGCTGGTTTTGAGGCGTGCAGCGGGGCGCTTTCGCGTGCGATTCAGGGCACGAGTCACGCGTGACGCGGCAGGTGCCGCCTCAGTAGAGCGGGAGCGGCAGGGCGGTGCCACCCGGGCCAACCATGAGGCCCCAGGCATCGCCGGCGGCGAGCTCCAGCGTGTCGATCACGGCGGGCCGGCGGGCGATCTTCAGCTCGTAGCGGTGCTTGCCTGGCGGCAGGTCGAGCAGCGGGCCCTTGGGCGATTGCGGGCTGCCGGTGCCGGCCGCGATCCTGATCGTCTGCCCGTTGATGGTCAGCACGGCGTCGGTGTCGCCGATATTGCCGAGCATCAGCTTGGCCCGGCCAGGCTTCGGCAGGATGCCGGCCTTGGCCGCCGCTTCTGCATTCCTTTGCACCAGGTTGACCGAGGTCTCGCCTTTGGCGCGCCCGAGCGTGAGCACGGCGGGTCCCTGCGACGAGGTAAAGGTGAGCCGGACCCGATCGGGGCTGGCCTGCGCGTCCTCGGGCTTCTCCCGCCAGCCGAGCCTGGTCAGCTCGGCGCGGTAGAAGGCCGTGACGGCACCGAGCTCGGCCGGGACGCTGGCCTCCAGCTCCAGCCGCAGCGGCGTGTCCATTCCCGGCGCCCTGGACCGCGACAGCGCGGTCGCGCTGTGCTGCTTCGGCACCGGCAGCGCCGAGTCGGGATCGGCCTCGAGCGGCGTCGCGTCCTTGGCCGGTCGGGCCGCGGCCGAAGGCCTGGCGGCGGCGAGCAGGCCGGTGCCGTCGGCCGTGACGTTCACCTTGGGGCCCATCTGCATGATCGTGAACGCCACCGACTTGCCCTTCGCCGAGAACTCCAGGCGCGCCATGGTCGGATTGTCGATCACGGTCGGCGCCTCCTTCCAGCCGGCCGTCTTCAACGTGGAACGGAAGAAGCCGGCGAGTGTCTTCACCGACGAAGCCGACTTGAACGCGAGCTGTCCCCGGTCGCCATCGAAGCTCACGGCCTCGGCGGTCTCGGGCAGCGCGATCGGCGCCGGATTGCCGGCCAGCGGCTTCACGGGCGCATCCGACATGGCGCCGGCCTGCACGGCGCGGCGCGCCTCGTCGGCGGCGATCACCTGCTTGGCCATCGCGGCGGCATCCGCCATGAACCTGTCGTCGGCGTCCTTCTTCGCCTTGGCGCGGGCGGCCAGGGCGGCTTCGGTGGTGCGCATCGACAGCTCGACCATGGTGAGATCGTACTTGCGGGACAGCTTCAGCGTCCCGTTGTCCTCGGGCGCGACGACCTTGAGCGTGACCTCGTCCGGCGTTCCCGGACCGGCCGTCTCGATCCGCCAGCCGCGCGCGGGGATCTCCCGCGTGTAGAAGGCGAGCACGGCCGGCAGCTCGGCGATGACGGCGCCATTGGCCTGGCGGCTCGACGAGGCCGCGCTGCCGAGGCTTTGCGACCACTTGGTCGGCTTCGGCATCGGCAGGCCGGCGTGGTCGTCGCCGGCTTCGAGGGTGGAGGGTAGCGCGAATGGCGCGATCCGGATCTCGACATGGGTCCGGCCGTCGTCGCGCCGGGTCAGCGTCAGCATCACCGGATTCTGCCGGCGATAACCGTCGCCGTCGTCATGGCCGTAGAAGGCGCGCACGCCGCCCGGCGCGGTCTCGCCCAGATCGGCATTGGGCCAGCGCGCGGCGGCCTCGGCCGTCAGCGGCTGCCAGCCGAGGGCGGACATCTCCTTGCGGAACAAGGTCAGCGCCGCATCCAGCGTCATCGGCGCGATGCATGACAGATAAGGCCGCGTCTCGTCGAACACGATGTCAGCAGCGCCATCGGGGAACGGCAAATTGGCGTAGATCCGCTGCGGCGAGTAGGTCACCTCCGACTGCCCGGCGCGGCCGGCGCTGCCTGTGAAGAAGACCAGGAGCCCCTGCTTGTCCTTCTTGTAGCTGAGCGTCGGATTGCGCTCTTCGAGCGGCCTGACATAGCGCACCCAGCCGTCGGCGCCGAGCAACTGCTGCGTGGCGGCATTGGCCGCTGCGACAGGCGCCGGCAGACGATAGATGGCGCGGTAGCGATCGGGATGCGACGTGTCTTCCACCGCACCCTCGAGCCGCGGCAGCGCGTGGACGTCGACGATGGCGTCGTCGGCGCGCGCAGGTCCGGCACAGCTCGCGAGCAGCAACAGCCCGCACGCAAACCGACTCAGCCGCGGCGCGGCGATGGCCTGCTGCCAAAGCTCTGACATCATCGATCTCCGGGATTTCGAGTTCGGGGCGCTTGTGCCCTCGGGCTCTGGAGGAGAGCGGTTGGCGCCGGCGTGCCATCCAACGACAACTAGTCGAACCGGCGAACTGATAGGTTCAACGGCGGAATGAGCTACCGCCGCGCGCTGATCCGCCCCGCCTCGACGTCGAAGATCTCGCCGAGCTCGCGTAGTTCGGCAAACGCCGCGGGATCGGCGCCGGTCAGCCATACCTGGGCACCGAGCGTGCCGAGCTCGGCGAACAAAGCGGTGCGGCGGCCGGGATCGAGATGGGCGACGATCTCGTCGAGCAGCAGCATCGGCACGATGCCGGTGGTTTCGGCGACCAAGGTCGCATGCGCAAGGATGAGGCCGATCAGCAGCGCCTTCTGCTCGCCGGTCGACGCGTCGCGCGCCGGCATGCTCTTCGGCGCATAGACGACATGGAGATCGGTGAGATGCGGACCGTCGAGCGTGCGGCCGGCGGCGGCATCGCGCGCGCGATTGTCGCGCAGGACAGCGCGATAGCGGTCCTCGACGGCGAGGGCCGGCTCGCTCAGCAGCGCATTCTCCATCCAGCCGTCGAGCGCGATCTCGGCGGACGGGAACGCCGAGGCTTGTCCGCGCTGGCGCAGCATCGCGGCGAGCTTCACCGCGGTCTGGCCGCGGCTCGCGGCGACGGCGACCGCGAGCTCCGCGGTCTCGCGCTCGATCGCGTCACACCAATGATCGTCGAAATTGCGGACCTCGAGCAGCCGGTTGCGCGAGCGCAGCGAGCGCTCCAGCGCCGACACCCGGCTCGAATGTTCGCTGTCGATCGCGAGCACCAGGCGGTCGAAGAAGCGCCGCCGCTCGGAGGCCGCGCCCATGAACAGGCCGTCCATCGAAGGCGTCAGCCACACCATGCGGATGTGATCGCCGAAGGCGGCCGCCGAGCCGACCGGTTCGCGGTCGATGCGGCAGCGGCGTGTTGTGCTCGCATCGCTGCGCGGCGGCTCGATGCCGGTGCCGAAGGTCGTCAGCCCCAGCGCGCCCTCGACCTCCGCCGAGACCGCCCACGACCCGTCGCCCTGGTTGTCGGCGACGTCCTCCAGGGTGGCACGGCGCAGGCCGCGGCCCGGCGCGAAGAACGAGATCGCCTCCAGGCAATTGGTCTTGCCGGCGCCGTTGGCCCCGACCAGCGCGACCATGTCCGCCTGCACGCTGACGCTGGCAGCGCGATAGCTGCGAAAATGCGTCAGCGCGAGACGGTGGATGCGGGAGGGGGTCATGGGGTGGAGTTGCAAGCCCAGTTCTGTCATTGCCGGGTTTGACCCGGCAATCCATCGTCCGCGTCAGCGGACCATTTCATCATAGAGATCGCGCCAGTCCGGGTAGTTTGCGACGATCAAGTCGACCTTCCATTCGCGTGACCAGTGCTTGATGTTCTTCTCACGTTGCAGCGCCGCCGCGATTGTTTCATGCGCCCCGAAATAGACGAGGCGCTCGATGCCATAGCGGCGCGTAAAGCTCTCGGCGAGACCTTCGCGGTGCTCATAGACGCGCCGGACGAGATCATTGGTCACGCCGACATACAGCGTGCCGCCCGGCTTGCTCGCGAGGATGTAAACCCAGTAGGCCATTTGTAAGGATGGATGGCCGGGTCAAGCCCGGCCATGACGGGTTAAACTCGATCTCGCAGAAGTCTCGCCTCACACCCGCATCGGCATCAGCACGTACAGCGCATTCCTGTTGTCGCGGTCCTGGATCAATGTCGGCGAGCCTGGATCGGCGAGCCGGAGCACGGCGACCTCGCCCTCGATCTGGGCAGCGATGTCGAGCAGATAGCGCGAGTTGAAGCCGATATCGAGCGCGTCGGCGGCGTATTCAACCTCGAGCTCTTCGGTCGCGCTGCCGGAATCCGGATTGGTCACCGACAGCACCAGCTTGCCGGGCGCCAGCGCCAGCTTCACGGCGCGGCCGCGCTCGGAGGAAATGGTGGAGACGCGGTCGACGGCGGCGGCGAAATCGGCCTTGTCGACGACCAGCTCCTTGTCGTTGTTCTGCGGAATGACGCGGCCGTAATCCGGGAAGGTGCCGTCGATCAGCTTCGAAGTCAGCACCACCTGCCCCAAGGTGAAGCGGATCTTGCCCTGCGACAGCTCGATCCTGATCTCGCTGTCATTGTCCTCGATCAGCCGCTGCACCTCGCCGACGGTCTTGCGCGGCACGATCACGCCGGGCATCTCGGCGGCGCCGGCCGGCTGCGGCAGGTCGACCTGGGCGAGGCGGTGACCGTCGGTGGCGACGGCGCGCAAGGTCGGCTGCTTGGCGGTGCCGCCGGCGTGCAGATAGATGCCGTTCAGGTAATAGCGCGTCTCCTCGGTGGAGATCGCGAACTGCGTGCGGTCGATCAGGCTCTTGATGTCCTTGGCGGGAACCCCGAACGCATGCGTCATGTCGCCTGCGGCGAGATCCGGGAAGTCGCTCTCCGGCAGCGTCTGCAAGGTGAACTTGGAGCGGCCGGCGCGGATCGCGAGCACCGCGCGCTCGCCGTCGCTCTCCAGCACGATCTGCGAGCCGTCCGGCAGCTTGCGGACGATGTCGTAGAACATGTGCGCCGGAACTGTGGTCGAGCCCGCGGTGGCGGTCTCGGCCGCCAGGGTTTCCGTCACTTCGAGATCGAGATCGGTCGCGCGCAGCGACAGCCGGGCATTCTCGGCGCGCACCAGCACATTGCCCAGGATCGGGATGGTGTTGCGGCGCTCGACCACACGATGGACGTGGCCCAGCGACTTCAGGAGCTGTGCGCGTTCGACGGTCACCTTCATTGTATTATACCCGCCCGTTCCAACTGAGCTTGTCCTGGAATGCCGGCGGGCTATAGCAGCGCCGCGGCCGATGGCACCTCGCGCCCGAACGGCGCTTGGCCAGCGTCCAGGAGCGTGAGGGGGAGGCGTAAAGTGGCGCGGATGGGGCTCAAGCGCAAGGGATGCGGAGCCGATTTCCCATGTTTCGGCAGGCTCTTCCGTGACCCGGAGGCGGGGGCCGAGCATGACGTCCGAGGACAGCGTCGAACGGCCGGGACAACGGCCCGGCTGGGGGCGAACCTTCTGTCCGCTCCCCTGGCCGTGCGTGCCCTCTAATCCTGCAACTGGCGCTTCAGCGACTCGACTTCGTCGTTCAGCGCGACGTCCTTGCCGACGAGCGCCTCGATCTTGCGCACCGCATGCAGCACGGTGGTGTGGTCGCGCCCGCCGAAGCGGCGGCCGATCTCGGGCAGCGAGCGCAGGGTCAGCGTCTTGGCGAGGTACATCGCGACCTGGCGCGGGCGCACCACGTTGGCGGTGCGGCGCGACGACAGGAGGTCGGAGCGGCTGACGTTGTACTGCCGCGCCACGACGCGCTGGATGTCCTCGATCTTGATGCGCTTCGGTTCCTGCGGCCGCACCAGGTCGCGCACCTCGCGCTCGGCCATGTCGAGCGTGACCGGCTGGTTGTTGAGCTTGGAATGCGCCAGCAGGCGGTTGATCGCGCCCTCGAGATCGCGGCCGTTATGGGTGATGGAGCGGGCGAGATAGTCGAGCACCGGCTCCGGCACGTCGAAGCTCGCATGATGGGCGCGGGCCGCCGCGACGCGCGACTTGAGAATGCCGAGGCGCAGATCCTCGCCCAAAGTTGCCATCTCGACGACGAGGCCGCCGGCAAGCCGCGAGCGGACGCGATCATCGAGACTTTCGAGGTCGGACGGCGGCCGGTCGGCTGCGATCACAACCTGACGCCCCGCGTCGATCAGCGCATTCAGCGTATGGCAGAACTCCGCCTGGGTGGATTTGCCCTGCAGGAACTGCAGGTCGTCGATCACCAGCACGTCGATGCCGCGCAGCGCCTCCTTGAAGGCCAGCGCCGTCTGCGATTTCAGCGCTGCGACGAAGCCGTACATGAATTTCTCGGCGGTGAGGTACAGCACCTTGCGTTCGCCGCCGGCGTTGCCGGCCCAGGTCACGGCCTGCAGCAGATGCGTCTTGCCCAGCCCGACACCGGCATGGATGTAGAGCGGGTTGAACATCACGGGATCGCCGCGGCGACCGTCGGCGACCTGGCGCGCCGCCGCATGGGCCAGCGTGTTGGCGCGGCCGACGACGAAGCTGGCGAAGGTCAGCCGCGGATCGAGCGGCGAGCCGCCGAGCGCATCATGGCTCGTGGCGAGCGAAGCCGCAGCCGACGCCGTTCGCGCGTCGGCGCTGGTCGCCGGCCTGGCGTCGTTGCGTTCGGCGCGGCGGGCTTCGACGGCGACGGGAGCTTCCTTGACCGGCGCCGCGCAGCGCATCGCGGTGCGAACGGACAGATCGATACGGTGCACCTCCGGCATCTCGGCCTGCCAGCACGACAGCACGCGCTCGGCATAATGCGCCTGGATCCAGCTCTTCAGGAAACGCGTCGGCACCGACAGATGAACGCTTTCGTCCTGGACGGCTTCGAGGTCCATCCGCGCGAACCAGCTCGTATAGACGTCCTCGCCGACGGTCGAGCGCAGCCGACCCTTCACGCGAGACCAGCGTTCCTGTTCCGAATTTGTCATGGCAGTCGCAACTTTTCGAATTGAGTGGTGGTGTCGTGTGATCGCCGGGCAGACGTCCCGTGAAAGGACACGTGTGCCGCAGCGAGACCTCGAGCGGAGGCTCAACTCCAGACATGGCTCGCCGTTCGGCGTGGACGCCGTCGGGCCATCAATGCTGGTGGAAGAAGCTTCTCCGCGAGGTCAGCGCATACTCAGATGCGCGATGGACGCGGGAGGGCCGATCGCCGTGCTGGCAATGGCCGGGCTGGAGATGTCGATCACTTCAGTGTTGACCGCCAAGGGTGCGTTGTCCGGAACCAGCCTATAGTGTGTGCCCGCAATGTGTCCGTAAAACATGCAACCTCCCCGCCCTGCCGTGATTGCTCACGGCAAGTTGTCATCCCAATGCCGCCGCGCCCGAACCCCAAGATTCAGCCGCACCGCCGTACATCCCCGTCCAACTTGTCCACTCGGTGAGCGAAGCCGCCACGAGCTCCAGCCGGGTCGACCGATGTCGTATTTCTCTTGTTCAAAGCGGCGCAACGATGATGCTGCGCCCGAGAAATTTCGACAAAGTTCGATCGTTCCCCATATTGCTATGGGTACAGATCCGGCCATCGCTTTGGAAAGCGTCGCCAACGCGCACACCGCCGCCGATTTGCACGTCCGCCCCGTTTCTAAAACCGCGCTGGTCTCAAGATCGTGGGCGCCGCGAGTGATTAAAGAAATACACGATGCGTCAGGACTCGCAATCCATAAGATCGGAGCACGCGTTACGAGTCTTCGCAGCGGTTGCGACGCGGTGTTGCGCGTTAAGAAAGCAACGTTTTGAATCATCGCGAGGAATCTCGGATGTGACAAACAACATCGTCTGCCCAAAATTTCTTCATAATTTTTTTATGTTTCGACCGGCCTCACCCGCTTTTCCAATCACTTGGTCGCGCTATGCACTTAAGTCATTTTCGAAACGATGTTTTTCGCGATTGCTCGAAGCGGGTAACTCCCGCGATGCGCGGTGCGCAAAGTGAGCGGCGCATCGCGCGCTCTTGACATCGATGCGCAAGCGCGGCGCGCAGATTCGCAGCTGTTTCAGATGAGACAATATTGTCACTGCGTAAAAATACGGAACTTCGTGTAGTTCCGACGGAACATGTGTCAGGCGCGCACGACATCGCGCGGGTTCCACCACGCGCGAAGATCGTATTCGCGATGCGATATCACCATCAAGATGTGACCATCAAATGGAGAAGGCGCGGCGAGCGATGGAGGGATGCGCGACAGCGGAACGCGCAATTGAAGATGGCACAAAAGAAAAGCCCGGCGCGAGCCGGGCTGTTTGCATCTTGATAGTTCGTTAGCCGCGCGGTCGCGTCACTTTGCGAGCTTGGCGATCTGATGCGTGAGGCGCGACACTTTGCGGCTCGCGTTGTTCTTGTGAATGATGTTGCGCTGCGCGGCGCGCATCAGCTGCGGCTCGGCATTGGCCATCGCCTTCAGCGCGGCGTCGCGATCGCCCTTCTTGATCGCGTCCTCGACGGAGCGAACCGCGCCGCGCATCTGGGTGCGGCGCGACTTGTTGATGATGGTGCGGCGGGCAATCTTGCGCGTCGCCTTCTTCGCGGAAGTCGTGTTGGCCATGCTCTCAAATATCCTTCGGCGGCGAGCAGTCGCCGCTCTTGCGGGTACGCGCGCGGCCCGCTTGACGCGGCCCCATCGACGCGGTGGGTTGTTCGGACGCCTCTCTGAGAATGCCATGACCGGAGCGGGTGCTCGGCGGATCGGCGCTGCTCAAAGAACAGCGGCGGCGGGATTGCGCCCACCGCCAATGGCGACCTTATAGGGGCAGCCCTGCCGAGCGTCAACGGTCTCGGAGCGGCCCGCGGCGGCCGGAATCGACCAAAAGCCGGTTCTAAGCCCCTGACGAGGTTGAATTTCTGCGGGGCCCCCGCTATGGCCTTGCTGCCCGCAAGGGCGAGCGAGAGAGGGCAGGTGAGGCATGATCCGCGGTTTTTTCCGTCTGGTAGGGCTGTTGCTGCTGGCCGGAAGCTTCATCTTCCTGGTCTATGACGGCGCGCGCTGGGTGGCCGACCAGACCCTGCAGTTCACCCGTTTCGGCCAGCTCTGGAACGACGTCCACCAGGCGAGCCAGGCCGCCTTCAAGGCCTGGATCGAGGCCAAGGCCCCGTTCCTGTGGGAGTGGATCGTCAAGGTATTTTTGGACCAGCCAGTGTTTGCGGTGCTTGGCCTGCTCGGAATCCTGCTGATGCTGCTGTTCCGGCCGCGCAAGCCGCTGATCGGCTACGGGCGCGACTGAGCGCGGCTGTTCGTCTCGCCGCGCCGGCAGCTGTCTTGGATTCCGCTGGCAGCGCGGCGCGGGAACCGCTGGCGCGGCGTAACAGCGCTACTGCCGGACCCGTAGAGCCCTATATATTCCCCTGACAAGAGGTCATCGCGCCGTGGGCCGTCCCGCGGGCGCTGGCCATGAGCGGAGACATCCCATGTTCTTCATGCGCAAAGCCCCTGTCATGCCGTCTGCCGCCGAGGCGCTGCCCGGCCGCGCTCAGCCGATCCCCACCGCCGCGACGCATTTCGTCAACGGTCGCCGCCTGTTGCCGCCCTATCCGGACGGCCTCGAGCAGGCCGTGTTCGGGCTCGGCTGCTTCTGGGGCGCGGAGCGCAAGTTCTGGCAGCTCGGTGACGGCATCCACGTCACCGCCGTCGGCTATGCCGGAGGCCATACGCCAAACCCGACCTACGAGGAGGTGTGCTCGGGGCAGACGGCGCACACGGAGGTCGTGCTGGTGGTGTTCGATCCCAAGATCATGTCCTACGAGCGCCTCCTGAAGACGTTCTGGGAGAGCCACGACCCGACCCAGGGCATGCGTCAGGGCAACGACGTCGGCACGCAATATCGCTCGGCGATCTACACGTTCAGCGACGCGCAGCGCGAGGCGGCCGAGGCGTCGAAGACGGCCTACGAGTCGGCGCTGCGCGCCAAGGGGCTCGGAGCGATTACGACGGAGATCGTCCCGGCAGGGCCGTTCTATTTCGCCGAGGATTATCATCAGCAGTACCTGGCCAAGAATCCGGCCGGATATTGCGGCCTGGGCGGAACGGGCGTCGCGTGCCCGATCGGAGTCGGCGTGAGCGCATAGGCAGGCTGAGCGCGCCCGATCACGGTGAACATTGGATCCCTCTCCCACGCCGTGGGAGGGGGATTTTTTCGGGCGGCTTTGACCGTCGCCCGCTTGCGACGGGGACTACACGCGCCAACGGTTTGTTAACCTTAACCGCGCATGACTAGCGCACATCCTCATTCAAGGATTGTTCGAGTGCGCGCGTTGTTTGTTCCGGTCATTGCCGTCCTGTCCGCGATCCTGTTGTCGGGCTGCATGCAGACGATCTCCCCCGTCGCTGCCGTCCAGCCGCAGAGCGATCTCGACGCGATGGCCTATGGAACGCCTTCCACCGGCCCGGTTGCCGCCACCGGGCAGGGCGGGGCGATCCCGGCGCTGCGCAACTCGTTCGCTGCCGCCACCGGCGCAGGCGCCTATGTCGTTCCCGCCGGCTATGCGCCGGCGCGCCGCGACTCCGCCTATCATCTCGACGCCGGCGACAAGCTGCGCGTCGTCGTCTACGGCCAGGAGGGCCTGACCAACACCTATGCGATCGATGCGTCCGGATCGATCACGATGCCGCTGATCGGCAGCGTGCCGGCGCGCGGCCGCACCACCGCCGGCCTCGCTGCCGAGATCACCGCCAAGCTGCGCAACGGCTACATCCGCGAGCCCTCGGTGGCCGTCGAGATCGAAGCCTATCGCCCGTTCTTCATCCTCGGCGAGGTGCAGGCGCCCGGCCAATACCCCTACGTGCCCAACATGACGGTGGAGAGCGCGATCGCGATCGCCGGCGGCTTCTCGCCTCGGGCGCGGCGCGACGTCGTCACCCTGACCCACACCGATGCTTCCGGAGCCGCGCGCTACGAGGTGCCGCTCGGCACCTCGCTCAAGCCGGGCGACACCATCCAGGTCGGCGAGCGCTGGTTCTGATCTCCGCACGAGTGATTGCGGCTCAACGCCTACCTGAGCACCTGCGTCGACCCGACGCTGAGTGACGCGAGGCTCCCCGCAATGACGGTGGTTGGACGTTTAGCGCAGGTGCTGCGCAAAGAACGCCAGGCTGCGCGTCCAGGCGAGATCGGCGCTCGGCTGGTCGTAGCTGGCGCGCTCGTCGCAACCGAACCCGTGCTGTGCGCCGGGATAGACGAAGATCTCGACGTCCGGCCGCTTGGCCTTGATGGTCTCGACGTCGCGCAAGGGGATGCCCGCGTCCTTCTCGCCGAAATGTAGCTGGGTCGGCACCGTCGGCTTGTCGTCGGCGAACCGCGCGACAGCGCCGCCATAATAGCCGACGGCAGCGCGGAGGTCCGACAGCTTGGTCGCAGCCGCATAGGCGATGCTGCCGCCGAGGCAGAAACCGATGATGCCGACCGGCCCGACATTCTTCACGCCGTCGATCGCGGCCTGGGTGTCCCGCAAAAAGGCCGCCCAATCCGGATTGGCGACGAACTTGCGCGCGACCGCGATCTCGTCGGGCGAATAGCCTGAGGTGAAGCCGGGCTCGACGCGGTCGAAGATCGCCGGCGCGATGGCAACGTAACCCGCGGCGGCGAGGCGGTCGCAGACGTTGCGGATGTGATGGTTGACACCGAAGATCTCCTGGATGACGACCAGCGCGCCCTTTGCAGTTCCCGTCGGATCGGCGCGATAGGCGCCGAGCTGGAAGCCGTCGGATGCCGTCAGCTTGATATCTTGTCCCACGTTCTGTCCTCTTGCGGTCGTCAGGCGCGCGTCAGCGCCACATCCAGTTGGTGCCGTAGTCCTCTTTCCAGCCGGTCAGCCGTCCCCTGCGGAACTTCAGGTAGAGGCGGTGATGGTGCGGGACCAGTCCGCTGCCGCCGAGATTACGCAGTGCCAGAAAGGTCTCGTTGCCGGGCGCGCCGTTCAGATAGATCAACGGCTGCTCCAGCACGCGCGATGTCTCACCGACATCCATGCCGAAGGCAAGCGGCGTGACGTTGGATAACGTCGCTGTGAAAGGCGCGTCGGCGACGCCGAGCGTCTGCCCCGCCGCAGCAGGGCTTACGGCCGACAGGCTCGGCAGCATGGCCGCAGCCAGGCACAGCGTCATGCGTACGGATGGTCTCATGGGCCGAAATCTCCTTTCGCTGTCGGCGTTGGCTGCATCTCTTCTTAGCGTGCCCGGCGTCACCAGCCCAGCATCGTTCGCGCTGCACAACACAAATGCCGTTTCATGTGGCAGGCCGGCGTTCAAATCCCGTTGCGTCGCCGTCGCAACGCGATCATTCTTATGATGGCTGGCATCTATCCGGTGGGTCCCAGCGAATCGATAAAACCGAACTTCGCCGTAAGCGAAGTCGCACGCCGGGCGGGGAAGAAACCAAATGCCCAATCTCACCATCAACGGGCGGACCATGTCCGTCGACGCGGCGCACGACACGCCGCTGCTATGGGTCATCCGCGAGCAGTTGCAGATGACCGGCACCAAGTTCGGCTGCGGCGCCGGGCTGTGCGGCGCCTGCACCGTGCATGTCAACGGCGAGGCCGTGCGCTCGTGCCAGACCATGGTCGGCGACGTCGCGAACAAGAAGATCACGACCATCGAGGGGCTGTCGCAGAAGGGCGATCATCCCTTGCAGAAGGCGTGGATCGCCGAGCAGGTGCCGCAATGCGGCTACTGCCAGTCCGGCCAGATCATGCAGGCGGCCACGCTGCTCGCCAAGACCACGAGCCCGACCAAGGAGGAGATCGTCGCGCATATGGACGGCAATCTCTGCCGCTGCATGACCTATTCGCGGATTCAGAAGGCGATCCAGCGCGCCGCGTCCGAAATGCGCACCGCGTCCAACTCGAGCGACCGGAGAGCGACATGAACCAGCACGTCAAAACCAATTCCTCGGTCGCGACCGATCTCAGCCGCCGCTCCTTCCTGGTCGGCACCGCCGCCACCGGCCTCGTGCTCGGCTATGCCGGCCTCGCCGACAGCGCACTGGCGGCCGCGGCGCCGGCCAGTTTCGAACCCAGCGTCTGGTATGCGATCGCGCCGGATGGCCTGGTCACCGTGACCTGCGGCAAGGCCGACATGGGCCAGCACATTGCGTCCACCATGGCGCAGATCGTCTGCGAGGAGCTCGGCGCGGCCTGGAAGGACATGCGGGTCCAGCTCGCCTCCAACGATCCGAAGTTCAACGATCCCGTGCTCGGCGCCCAGATCACCGGCGGCAGCTGGAGCACGATGATGAACTTCGATGCCATGAGCCGCGCCGGCGCCGCGGGCCGCATCGCGCTCACCGAAGCCGCTGCGACCGCGATGGGCGTGCCGGCCAACGAACTCGTGGTGCGCGACGGCGTCGTGATGCATCCGAAGTCCAAGAAGCAGATGAGCTATGCCGAGATCGTCAGGAGCGGCAAGATCACCAAGAGCTTCACGCCTGACGAATTGAAGGCGCTGACGCTGAAGACGCCCGATCAGTACACGATGATCGGCGTCTCGGTGCCGCAGCTCGACATTCCCTCCAAGACCAACGGCACGGCGAAATATGGCATCGATACGATGCTGCCGGGCATGGTCTACGGCAAGGTCGTCACGCCGCCGGTGCGCTTCGGCGCGACGGTCACCGCGGTCGACGACTCCGAGGCCAAGAAGGTGCCGGGCTTCATCAAGGCGGTGACGCTCGACGACAAGACCGGCTCGACCTCGGGCTGGGTGGTGGCGGTCGCCAACACCTATGCCAACGCCAGGAAGGCGGCGGACGCGCTCAAGATCAGCTATGACAAAGGCCCCTATGCCAATGTCAGCACCGACACCATCATCACCGAGGCGATGCGGCTGCAGGCGCAGGACGATGCCGGGCAGTTCTTCGTCAAGGACGGCGATCCCGTTGCAGCGATGTCGGGCGCGGCCAAGGTGCTGGAGGCGGAGTACACCACCAGCATCAACATCCATGCGCCGCTGGAGCCGATGAACGCGACCGCCGAGTTCAAGGGTGACATCCTGCACATCTACACCGGCAATCAGTTCGCGACCCGTTCCGGCGCGATCGCGGCGGCTGCGGCCGGGATCGATCCGAAATACGTCGTGATGCACCAGGCCTGGCTCGGCGGCGGCTTCGGCCGCAGGCTCGATGCCGACATGATGGTGCCGGCGGTGCAGGCGGCCAAGGCGGTCGGCAAGCCGGTCAAGGTGATCTACTCGCGCGAGAACGACATGACGATGGACTACTCGCGGCCGCTCACCTACCAGAAGGTCAAGGCCGGGCTCGACAGCAACGGCAAGCTGATCGCGCTCAGCCATGACGTCGTCTCGGCCTGGCCGACGGCGCGCTGGGGCATCCCGGACTTCCTGTCGCCCTCGGTCGACAAGAAGGGCCCGCTCGACTCGTTCACGGTCAATGGCGCCGACTTCTTCTACACCGTGCCCAATCATCATGTGCGCGCGATCAAGAACGAGCTCGCGCATAATGCGACGCCATCGGGACAACTCCGTTCGGTGGCGCCGGGTTGGACGTTCTGGGCGGTCGAGAGCATGATCGACGAGATCGCGGTGGCCTCGGGGCAGGACCCGGCGCAGTTCCGCATTGCGCTGCTCGACGGCAAGGGCAAGAACGACGGCGGCGCGCAGCGATTGCGCAACACGCTGCTGGCAGCGATGGGCCTGTCCGGCTACGGCGCCAGGAAGCTCCCGCAAGGCGAAGGCATGGGCGTCTCCTGCGTTTCATCGCAGGAGCGTGCCACGGCGAGCTGGACGGCGTGCGTAGCCCATGTCGCGGTTGCGCCCACGGGCGCGGTCACGGTGAAGAAGCTCACCGTGGCGACCGATGTCGGCACCCAGGTGCATCCCGACAACATCCGCGCCCAGGTCGAGGGCGCGGCGCTGTGGGGGCTGTCGCTGGCGATGTACGAAAAGGCGACGCTGAAGGACGGCGGCATCGAGCAGACCAACTTCGACAGCTACACGCCGCTGCGGATGAGCCAGGTGCCGGAGGTCGCGATCGCCGTGATCGCCAATGGCGAGAAGGCGACCGGCGTCGGCGAGCCCGCGGTGACCGTGGTCGCGCCAGCGCTCGGCAACGCCATCTACAACGCCTGTGGCGCGCGGTTGCGCTCGCTGCCGATCACCGCCGCAGCGGTCAAGGCGGCGATGAAGGCCTAGCGTCGTCGCGAGACCATTCCTGTATCTGGGAACCGCCGGAGCTCGTCTCCGGCGGGTCTTTTTTGCGCTGCGGTCAGGTTCCCGCGCGGCACGATTTGAATGATCCTCTTAACGTCTCGCTCACCTGAAACGATACAGCTTGAATGATCGGCTTAAGCCGCGACGAACCCGTATCCCGGTAACTTGCATGGGCAGCAAACCGCAGGGGGCGAGCACGTATGAGCGCGACAGCCAAGCAGACCGTGACCCAGACCGCGAACAGGCGCCATCTCCTGCTCGCGTCGGATCGCGGTGACCAGAGCAGCGAGCTGGCGCGCATCCTGCGCTCGGTCGGCGACGTCGACATGATGCCGACCACCGAAATCCCCGAGAACCCCGGCAACCGCTTCTCCGGCGTCATCGTCGACATCAACCTGCGTTCGCCCGAGAGCGTGCAGCGGGTGCGCAAGAAGCTGTCGTCACGCGCCTATAGCGACGTGCCGCGGCTGTTCGTGCTCGCGGAGGCGCTGCACCACGCCACCATGCAGGCATGGGCGCTCGGCGCCACCGATACCATCGCGCGGCCGTTCAGCCCCGCCGACGTGCTGCAGCGCATCCGCTCGGCGCTTCCCGCCGACGACGGCTATGACGAGACCGATCGCGGCAAGCTGCTCAATCGCGGCGTCGAGGCCGCGCAGGCCATCATGGTCAAGATCTTCGAGAAGCTGCCCACCGGCGCGCATCTGACGATGGAGGACATCGTCGCGGCCGAGAACAAGATCCTGAAGGCGATCAAGCACTCCTCGCTGCGCGAATGGATGACCGTGGTCGGCTGTCATCACAACGACACCTATCGGCATTGCCTGTTCGTGACCGGCCTTGCGGTCGGCTTCTCGATTCATCTGGGCATGCGCGACGACGACCAGCGCCGGCTGGTCCGCGCGGCGCTGCTGCACGACGTCGGCAAGGCGTTCATCCCGGTCGCGATCCTCGACAAGCAGGGCAAGCTGACGGCGGAAGAGATCGCGCTGCTTCGCCAGCATCCGCGCCGCGGCTACGAGGCGCTGTGGCGGCAGGGCGGCTTCCCGCCGGAGATGCTCGACGTCATCCTGCATCACCACGAATTCCTCGACGGCTCCGGCTATCCCGACGCGCTGCACAACGAGCAGATCAGCGACATCGTGCGCCTCACCACGATCGTGGACATCTACGCCGCGCTGATCGAGCACCGCGCCTATCGGCCGGCCTTCACCCATGCGCGCGCGTTCCAGATCATGGAGAACATGGGCCCGAAGCTCGACCAGCAGCTGCTACAGGCGTTCCGCCCGGTCGCGATGGGCGCGCATTGACGCGATCGCCTGAGAGCGCATCCATCGCCCGAGGGTAGCCGCTCGACGCAAGTGCAACTCGGCCGAGGCGCACTATCCTACCCGCCAATCGGTGAAAGGCGGGAGGAGCAGCATGGGCGCAGCCGAACAGGCCGGCGAGGTCATTCCCGGGCACATCGCCGCCGCGCTGGTCGATCCGGCCTGTTATGCCGACCACCGCATCCATGATGCCTATCGCTGGCTGCGCGCCAACAATCCGCTCGGGCGGGCCGAGCTCGATGCGTTCGATCCGTTCTGGGTGGTGACGCGGCACGCTGACATTCTCGCCATCAGCCGTCAGAACGATCTGTTCCACAATGCCGACCGTGCGACCACGCTGACCAACAAGGCGGTGCTGGAGCGCGTTCACAAGATTACCGGCCAGCCCAATCTCGTGCGTTCGCTGGTGCAGATGGATGCGCCGGACCATCCGAAATATCGCGCGCTGACGCAGGGCTGGTTCATGCCGGCCAACATCGCCAAGTTCGAGCCGCGCATTCGCGAGATCGCGCGGGCGACCGTCGGCCGCATGGCGGCGAAGGCCGCGGCGAATGGCGGCGTCTGCGATTTCGTCGCCGACGTCGCGCTCCACTATCCGCTGCACGTGATCATGGAGATTCTCGGCGTGCCGGAGGAGGACGAGCCGCGCATGCTCAAGCTGACGCAGGAGCTGTTCGGCCCGCAGGATCCGGACACGGCGCGGGTGCGGGAGGCGCTGTCGGCCGAGGTGTTCGCGGCGATGCTGCAGGCGGTGGTGGCCGATTTCGCCGCCTACTTCCAGCGCATCACCGAAGACCGCAAGGCTCATCCGCGCGACGATCTCGCCACCGTCATTGCCAACGCCAGGATCAATGGCGAGGACATGCCGCTGCACGACCGCACCAGCTACTACATGATCGTGGCGACCGCGGGTCACGACACGACGTCGTCGTCCACGGCAGGCGCGATCTGGGCGCTGGCGGAAGATCCCGAGCAGTTCGCGCGCGTCAAAGCCAATCCCGAGCTGATCCCGGGTCTCGTCGACGAGGCGATCCGCTGGATGACGCCGGTCAAGCATTTCATGCGCAGCGCCACCGCCGACACCGAGCTCGGCGGCCGCAGGATCGCCAAGGGCGACTGGCTGATGCTGTGCTACGCGTCAGGCAATCGCGACGAGGCGGTTTTCGAGCAGCCCGACACGTTCCGCTGCGACCGCAAGCCGAACCGCCACGTCGCGTTCGGCTATGGCGCGCATCTCTGCCTCGGCCAGCATCTCGCCAAGCTCGAGATGCGCATCCTGTTCGAGGAACTGCTGCCGCGGCTCACATCGCTGTCGCCGGCGGGGCCGGTGCTGATGACGCGGGCAACGTTCGTGAACGGACCGAAGAAGCTGCCGATCCGCGTCACGATGGGCTGACGCGGCGCTCAATCCAGCAGCTTGCGCAGCTCGGCCTTTGCGACCTTCTCGAGGGTCGAGCGCGGCATCTCGTCGACCAGCTTGACCTCGCGCGGCACCTTGAAGTCGGCGAGCCCGGCGCGGCAGGCGGCCAGCACCTTGTCGGGCAGCTCCTCGCGCGCGATCCCGGGCTGCGGGATCACGAACGCGACCGGCACCTCGTCCAGCATCGGATGCTTCCTGGCGACGACGGCGGTCTCGCGCACGCCGGGCACGGTGATGATCACCTGCTCGATCTCGGACGCCGCGACGTTCTCGCCGCCGACCTTGAGCATGTCCTTGGTGCGATCGCCGAACTTGATGAAGCCGTCGGGCAGGCGCGTGACGCGGTCGCCGGTCAGGAAGAAGCCGTCGGCATCGAAGCTCGTGCGCGTCGCTTCGTCGTTGTAGAGATATTCGGCGAACAGCGACAGGCCGGGCACGCCCTTGATGGCGAGATTGCCGGTGGCGCCGACCTCGGTCGGCCGGCCGTCATCGTCGGTGATGCGGATGGTGTATTCCGGCGCCGCGCGGCCGATCGACATCGGCGCGTTCGGCTGATCGACCTCGCCGACGATGCCATGGGTGATGGTCTCGGTCATGCCCCACCAGCCGATGATCTTGATGCCGAACTTGGCGAAGGCGGGCGGCTCGGACACCGCCGTGCCCCACAGCCGGAACTTGTGATGCTTCGGTACCTCCTGGTCGAGCAGCGCCTTCATGCAGAACGGGATGGTCGAGGTCCAGGTGCTGCCATGCTCGAGCGCCGCGCTCCAGAACCGGCGCGCGGAGAAGCGCGGCTGGATCACGCAGGTCGCGCCGACCCAGAGTGTGGCAAGCATCGAATAGGCCAGCGCGTTGGTGTGGAACAGCGGCAGATAGGTCTGGTGCACGTCGCCCTGATGCAGATCCTCATGGACGGCGTTGACCTTGGCGCCCCACAGCGCGTTGGCATGCGTCCACAGCACCGCCTTCGGCCGCGATGTCGTGCCCGAGGTGTATTGCACGCTGCACGGCGCCAGCGGATCGGCCGGCCGCCGCGGCCGATCGGCGCTGTCGGCAAACAGCGCTTCGAAGCGCTCGCCTCGTTCGACGGCCGACGCCTCCGCCTGACCCGGATCGTGCGAGATCACGGCGATCCATTTGAGACCGCGGCAACGCGCTGCGATCATCTCGGCATAGGCGGGCTGCGTGATCGCAGCCACCGCGCGACAGTGCTCCGCGAAATAGCTCATCTCGGCGGCTGCCGAGCGCGTGTTGGTCGTGACGGCGAGCGCGCCCAGCTCAACGCAGGCAAACCAGGCAAGCATCGCCTCGATGCAATTGTCGAGATGGATCAGCACGGCATCGCCGGGCTGCACGCCGCGCTTAGCCAGCCCGGCCGCCAATGCGCCGACACGCTCGTGAAACGCGCCATAGGTCCAGCGGCGCGCCGGTGCATCGAACGGCGCCGAGATCAGGAACGGATGATCGCGCCGGGTCTCGCTGCGCAGCTTCAACAGCCACGGCACGTCCATGCCGTCGAACGGCGTCACCGTGCCCGCTGCCATTGTCGTTCCCTTCATCTTCGCTCCCGTCGTTCTTGAGTACGGCCTGTCTCCGGCCGCTTCGTTCTCGTCGTCATCTTCTGCCACCTTGCGTCGCCGCGATCAAATCGGGATTGAACCCGTCTCCGTTCGCGGGCGACCAATGGCGCGGCAAGACACGCCCGGAGGTTTGCATGCAGGCCGAGCCACGACCATGGCGGCTGCCCGATGCCCGCTATTTCCAGATCGCGGCATTGGCGACGCTGCTGGCGATCAATTTCGCCATGATCGATTTCGGCGCGCGTCCCGCAGCGAGCGTGGTCGCGGTCGCCATGGCGCTGCTCGCGCAAGTGGTCTGCTGCCGCATCTCCGGCGCGCCGCTCGATCTCAAGTCACCGCTGATCACCGGCCTGTCGCTCAGCCTGCTGTTGCGCGCCGACGCGCTGTGGCTGCATGCGGCGGCAGCCGTGATCGCCATCGGCTCGAAATTCGTGCTGCGCGTCGACGGCAAGCACGTGTTCAACCCGGCGGGGCTGGCGATCGTGGTGCTGCTGTTCAGCTCCAAGGGCGTGTGGATCTCGCCCGGCCAATGGGGGACGGAGATCTGGTTCGCGAGCCTCGCCGGCTTCTTCGCGATCCTGGTGCTCGGCGCCTCCCGACGCGCGGACATCGCAGTCTATTTCTTCGCCAGCCATGCCGCACTGCTGCTGCTGCGTGCCGCCTGGCTCGGCGATCCCCTGGCGATTCCGCTGCATCAGTTGCAGAGCGGCTCGCTGCTGATCTTCACCTTCTTCATGATCTCCGACCCGCGCACCTCGCCGGACTCGCGCGTCGGCCGGCTGCTGTTCGCGCTGAGCGTTGCGGTCGCGGCGCACTACCTCACCTTCGCCATGCAGATGCGGCCGGCGCTCTACGTGTCGCTGATCGCGCTGTCGCCGCTCACGCTGCTGCTCGACCGGCTCGTCCCTGAGACCCGCTTTTCCTGGCGTTCGCCCGTTCCCGAAGGAGTGTCGACATGACCCTGCGTTACAGCAAGCTCTTCCGCACCGGCGTCGCGGCCGCCGCGATCCTGGCGAACGCAGCGATGGCGCCCGCGAATGCCTTTTGCGGCTTCTATGTCGCCCAGGCCGACGCGAAGCTGTTCAACCAGTCATCGAAGGTCGTGCTGGCCCGCGACGGCGAGCAGACGGCGATCACGATGGCCAGCGACTTCGAGGGCGACGTGAAGGAGTTCGCGGTGGTCGTCCCCGTGCCGACCTTCATCGAGCGCAAGCAGATCGGCGTGGTCGAGCCGAAGACCATCGACCATCTCGACAAATACACCGCGCCGCGGCTGGTCGAATATCATGATGCCGATCCATGCGCGCCGGTCGTCGTTGCGGCGCGGGCGATGCCGGCGGCGCCGATGATGGCAGGCGCTGTCTACGAAATGACCCGGCGGAACTACGGCGTCACCGTCGAGGCCAGCTACGACGTCGCCGAATACGACGTGCTGATCCTGTCGGCGCAGGAGAGCGACGGACTGACGCGCTGGCTGACCGACAACGACTATCGCATCCCGCAAGGCGCCGAGGCCGTGCTCGGCAGCTACATCAGGCAGGGCATGCGGTTCTTCGTCGCGAAGGTCAATGCCGAGCGGATGAAGGGGATCGGCAACGGCTCCCTGCGGCCCCTGCAGGTGCGCTACCGGAGCGCCAAGTTCATGGTGCCGCTGCGGCTCGGCACGGTCAACGCCAGGGGACCGCAGGACCTGATCATCTATGCGCTCACCAGGAGCGGCCGCATCGAGGCGGCCAACTATCGAACGGTGAAGATCCCATCCGATATCGATGTTCCGCTCTATGTGAAGGACGAGTTCGGGCCGTTCTACAAGGCGCTGTTCGAGCGGGCGGTCGCGCGCGAGAACATGCAGGCGGTGTTCGTGGAATATGCCTGGGACATGGGATGGTGCGACCCCTGCGCCGCCGATCCCATGAGCAACAAGGAACTGGTCGAGCTCGGCGCGCGCTGGATCGGCAGCGACGATGACACCGCCTTCAGTCTCCGCCGGGGCACGGCCGGAGCCAGCGCCTTCGTGACCCGGCTGCACGTGCGCTACGATGCGAAGTCCTTCCCCGAGGACATCGTCTTCGCCGAGACCAAGGACCGCAGCAATTTCCAGGGTCGCTATGTCCAGCACCATCCCTGGCGCGGCGAGGCGTCCTGTGCCGCGGCGAAGACCTACCGGGACAGTCTCGCCGCGCGTTTCGCCACGCAGGCGACGGATCTCGCGCAACTGACCGGATGGTCGCGCAGCGAGATCATCGCGAAAATGGACAAGAGCGGCGAGACCGTGACGAAATGACCTAAGGGCGGCCTCGGCTCAATCCTGATACGACGAGATCTCGATCAGGCTGCCGTCGGGGTCGCGGCAATACACCGACCGCAGCGTGCCGCGCGCGCCCTGCTTGGCGACCGGGCCTTCCTCGATGGCGATCCCGAGCGCACTGAGATGCGCCACCACCTCGTCGGGGGTGCTGGTGGTGAGGAAGCAGAGGTCGTCGCTGCCGGCCGCGACATGGTCGGCCGTGAACCAATCGACCTTGTCCGCGTCCTTCGGTCGCACGTTGATCTTCTGGTTCCCGAATAGCAGCGACGTGCGCCTCGCCTTGCCTTGTCCGGGATCGAACACCTGGACCGTCATGCCCAGCACCTGTTGGTACCACGCCGTCGTGCGGTCCACGTCGGCGACATTGATGACCAGATGATCGAGCGCATCGACCTTGACCGGCATGGGCTCTTCCCTCCTGATGGGGCATCGATCTCGCCGCAATCGCGGCACTCTGCTACAATCGATCCCGGCGGCTCGTTAACCGCCGCTCAACGATAATGCCTGAGGAAACGCATGATTTCACGTCGTACCGCGCTTGGTCTGATCGCCTCCGCCGTCCCGTCCATCGCTGGCGTTCGCAAGGCGTCCGCGGCCGACTATCCCACCCGTCCCGTCCGCTTCGTGGTGGGTTATCCTCCGGGCGGCGCGACCGACATCCTAGCGCGGCTGATCGGCCAGCGGCTGTCCGAGACGCTCGGTCAGCAGTTCATCGTCGAGAACAAGCCGGGGGCCGGCAACAATATCGGCACCGATGCCGTCGTGAACGCGGCGGCCGACGGCTACACCGTGCTGCTGGTCAATCCGGCCAACTACATCAATGCGAGCCTCTACACCAATCTCAAGTTCAACTTCGTCCGCGACATCGCGCCGGTGGCCTCGTTCAACCGCGTCCCCAACGTGATGACCGTCAACAAGGACATCGAGGCCAAGAACGTCGCCGAGTTCATCGCCTATCTCAAGGCAAACCCCGGCAAGGTGAACATGGCCTCGTCCGGCAACGGCACCTCGGTGCATCTGTCGGGTGAGATGTTCATGGCGATGACCGGAACCAAGATGCAACACGTGCCCTATCGCGGCGCGGCGCCCGCGATCACCGACATGCTCGGCGGCCAGGTGCAGGTCATCTTCGACAACATGCCCTCCATCATCCAGCACATCCGCTCCGGCTCGTTGCGAGCGCTCGGCGTCACCACGCAGCAGCGTTCGCCGCAATTGCCGGACGTCCAGGCCGTCGCCGAGACCGTACCCGGTTACGAGGCGAGCGCGCTGTTCGGCATCGGCGCGCCGAAGAACACGCCAAAGGAGATCGTCGAGAAGCTCAACAAGCAGGTCAACACCATCCTGGCCGAGCCCGAGATCAAGGCCCGTCTGGTCGATCTCGGCGGCGAGCCGCTGATCCAGTCGCCGGAGCAGTTCGGCGCCCAGATCGCCGCCGAGACCGAGAAGTGGAAGAAGGTCGTCGAGTTCGCCGGCCTGAAGGTCGAATGAGTCGACCTGGCGACGCCGCAATCGCTGGGCCGCGTGCCGCGACGGGTCTTCGATGAGGCGCCGGCCCGCGAGACGGGCGTCGAGGGCTGAAGGTGACGTGCCGCGCATGCGACACGTCACGGCCTTGGTTGGTGATCCGTTCCGCCGATTTGTCGTTTTTTGACCATGCCGGTGTGGTGCAACCCTCCGGCCAAAAGAGGAACAGATCATGCGCAAGGTTATGATGATGGCAGCCGGCCTCGTCGGCGTTGCACTTGGTGGCGGTATCGCGCCGGCCTCCGCAGGCGGTTACGACTATCCCTGGTGTGTGCAGGGCCGAGGCGTCGGTTACCCCGGCGACTGCTCCTATCAGACCTTCGAGCAATGCCGGGCGAGTGCCTCCGGGCGCAATGCAGGCTGTGGCATCAATCCGCGCGTCGCGTTCGATCCTGCCCGCCGCGGCCCCTCGGTCTATGTCGACATGCCGCCGCCGCGCCGCGTGCACCGCTATCAGTATTACTGACGCCTCTACGGAGCGGGTCGGCACGCGCGGCCAAGCGGCTGACGCAGGCGCGCTTCCGGAATCGCGCGGGCTTGCATCGACTTTGCGTTCGTATATACTTTGTATTGCAAAGTTAAACGAGCCGTTCCGGGCCTCAGGTGAGACATGCGCGACCTCGATAAGGCGCTGGCGGACATCATCGCGATCCGCAGCCAGCTTGCGGCGGGCACGGCATTTCGCGGCTACGGGCCGGCGACGATGGCCGCGACCTCGGCCGTAGCGCTGGTCACTGCGCTGCTTCAGCAGCTGTTTCTGCGCGACCCGACGGCCGACGCGTGGACGTTCCTGCTCGGATGGGCGGCGGCAGCCTGCGTGTCGCTGACGATGATCTGGTTCGAGATGCGGGCGCGGTCGCGCCGGCATCATTCCGGCCTTGCGGACGCGATGATTCATCAGGCGGTCGAGCAGTTCCTGCCAGCGGGCATCGCTGGCGTCCTGCTCGCGGTGCTGCTGTGGAAGTTCGCGCCGGAGGCGCTGTGGATGCTGCCGGGCCTGTGGCAGATCCTGATGTCGCTCGGCGTGTTCGCGTCGGTGCGCTCGCTGCCACGCACGGTGGCGCTTGCCGGGGCGTTCTATTTCATGGCCGGCTTCGCCGTGCTGCTGGTCGGCAGCGCCACGCATGCGCTGTCGCCATGGACGATGGGGCTTCCGTTCGCGATCGGACAGGGGCTGATGGCGGGCATTCTGTATTTTGCGACCGGAGAGTCCGATGTCGAAGACTGACGGCAGCGCGCCGTTCTCCTATGACGGCCTCGATCGCGTCATCCACGAGAAGGCACGGCTCGGCCTGCTCACCTCGCTGATGGCGCACCCGAAGGGTCTCGCTTTTGCCGACCTCAAGCAGCTCTGCGGGCTGACGGACGGCAATCTGTCCCGCCATCTGCAGGTGTTGCAGGAAGCCGGTCTCGTCGAGGTCACCAAGGGCTATGAGGGCAATCGCCCACATACCACCTGCCGGCTGACCAAGGCGGGACGCCGCCGCTTCCTCGATTATCTCGCCGTGCTCGAGCGCCTCGTCCGCGACGCCGCGGCGGCTGCCGGCAAGGAACATACGCCATCGTCGGTCGGCCTGATCCCGGGCCGCATCTGAATCGCGCATCGCACTTTTTCGACCTGGAGCTTTGCAATGCAAAGTAGTCTGCAACCTAAATCGCCTGCTGTGGTGGATGGCCTGCATGTCGGCATCATCATGGACGGGAACGGCCGCTGGGCGACGCGCAAGGGCCTGTCGCGGCTGCGCGGGCACGAGGCGGGGGTCGAGGCGATCCGGCGCGTCGTCGAAGCCGCGCCCGACCAGGGCATTGGGACGCTGACGCTGTATGCGTTCTCCAGCGACAATTGGCGACGCCCGCGTGCCGAGGTCGCCGCCTTGATGGCGCTGTTGCGGGTCTATCTCGCCAGCGAGGTGGAGTCGCTGGTACGCAACGGCGTCCGCCTCACCGTGATCGGCCGTCGCGACCGGCTGCCCGGCGGCATCGCCGACGCGATCGGCCGGGCCGAAGCGGCAACCCGCGACGGCAGCACCCTGCATCTGCGCATCGCGGTCGACTATTCGGCGCGCGACGCGATCCTCGAGGCCGCGGCGAAGGCCCGCGAAATCGACGGCCTGACGCGTGCGGCGTTCTCCGACCTCGTGACCGGCGAAGCCGGCTTGCGCGACGTCGATCTGATCATCCGCACCTCCGGCGAGCAGCGGCTGTCCGATTTCCTGCTCTGGGAAGGCGCCTATGCCGAGCTGCATTTCACCCAGCGGATGTGGCCCGATTTCGATGCAGCAGATCTCGCGCAGGCGCTCGCCTCGTTCCGCGGCCGCGAGCGCCGCTTCGGAGGACTCGAGGCGGTGCCGCTGGCGCCGGCACCGGTCGCCTGACGACGGCTCAATCTTTCCGCACATCGGGGAATCATCTACCGCTTGCAGCACGAGCGCAGAGATCCCCTGATGAAGCACAAGCAGCGCCGGCCTGCCGGCAAGCCTCCGGTCAGATCCGGATCGATGGGCCACACCGATACGCCCGATGCGCTGTGCGCCGCCGCGCTGCGGCTGCTGCGCGCCGGCCGGCTCGCGCAGGCCGAGGATGCGTGCCGCCGCGCGCTGACGCTGGACGCGGCCTCGCTCGACGCGCTGCGTGCGATGGGACAGGTCTGCCTGGCGCTCAAGCGCGCCGATGATGCGATCGAGTGGTTTGCCCGCGCCGTTCGGCAGGACATGTCCGCAGCGGAGTCCTTCGTCGGCTTGGCGCAGGCGCTGCGGGGCTCCGGCCGCGTCGATGAAGCGATCAAGGCCTATGATCGCGCGCTGCAGCTTCAGACGGATGCTGTGGAGAGCTGGGATGCGCTTGGCGAACTGCTGCAACTGAGGGGGCGGCACGCCGAGGCGGCGCTGGCCTGTGATCGGCTGCTGCAGCTCGCGCCCGATCGTGCCGCGACGTGGTTTCGTCTCGGCGAGGTGCTCGAAGCCCAGGGCCGGCGTGACGAGGCGGCGCTGGCCTTCGATCAGGTGGCGCAGCTCAAGCCAGATCACGTCGAGGCGGCCAATAAGGCCGGAGCGCTTCATTTCGATGCCGGCCATTACGAGCAGGCCATCTCGCGCTTCGGGCAGTCGCTGGCAGTGATGCCGGATCAGGCGGGTGTGCTGTACCTGAACGGCATCGCGCTGCGGCGGCTGCGCCGCTACCAGGAAGCCGAGACTCTCGGCCATCGCGCGCAGCTGCTGGCGCCCGACAATCCCGACTTCGCCAATGGCTATGGATGCATCCTGCAGAACCTCGGCCGTCACGATGACGCCGTCGCCATGTTCGACAAGGCGATCGCGCTCCGGCCGCAGACCGCGGATTTCCACAATCATCGCGGCACGTCGCTGGCCGAGCTGCATCGCTTTGCAGAGGCGTTCGAAAGCTTCGATCGCGCCGTCGCGCTGAAGCCTGATCTGGCCGATGCGCATTGGAACGCGGCGCTGTTCCGGCTGCTGACCGGCGACTTCGCCCGCGGCTGGGCGGCGCGCGAATGGGGACGAAAATGTCGCGCCGTCGGCTTCGTCGAGCGCAGCTTCGAGGCGCCGCTGTGGCTTGCGGACGCGCCCCTCGCCGGCAAGACGATCCTGCTCCATAGCGACGAGGGGCTCGGCGACACGATCCAGTTTTCGCGCTACGCCACCCTGGTGGCCGCGCAGGGCGCGCGCGTCGCGCTCGAGGTCGACGCGCCGCTGCAGCCGCTTCTGTCCGGCCTGGACGGCGTGGCGCAGTGTCTTGCCCGCGGCATCGATGCGCTGCCTGCCATCGACTATCACTGCCCGCTGTCGAGCCTGCCGCTCGCCTTCGCCACCCGGCTCGACACCATCCCTGCTGCGCCGTGCTATCTGCCGCGCCCTCCCGAGGCGCGCCGGGCGATCTGGGAACAGCGACTCGGTCCGCATGACCGCTTGCGGGTGGGCCTGGTCTGGTCGGGCAACCCCGCGCATCTCAATGATCACAACCGTTCGATTTCGTTGCCGACGCTCGCGCCGCTGCTTGAGACCGGCGCGCGGTTCGTTAGTCTGCAGAAGGAGCCTCGGCCGTCCGACAAGGCCGCGCTCGCCGCGCGCGACGACATTCTCGATCTCACCGCTGACATCCGTGACTTCGTCGATACGGCGGCGCTGATCGACAATCTCGACCTGGTCATCACCGTCGATACCAGCGTGGCGCATCTGGCCGGCGCGCTGGGCAAGCCGACCTGGATCATGCTGCCTTCACGCCGGACTATCGCTGGCTGCTCGGCCGTGACGACAGTCCCTGGTATCCGAGCGTGCGGCTGTTCCGCCAGGACACGCGACGTGACTATGCCGACGTCGTCGCGCGCGTGCGCGAGGCGCTCGCCGCACAGCTCGCGACGGTCAGCGTGTGCTGAACGTTTGAGCACCAAAGACGCCATAACTGAAACGTGATCGGCTGGCTGAGCCGCCGGCACGTGCCGCCCGATGGCGATTGAGCTGCGTCAACGGATTTCTGCGTGCGTATGGCACACGGTACGCCTGCTTCAGCGACGAAGGCGTTTTTGGAATGAATCAGCAGGAATCCGAGCTTGTCAGTGACATCCGGCCTGTTCGGGATACGCATGCTGCGCCCGGCGCTGTCGTTCCCTCGTCGGCGGTGTCTGTTCCCGTGTCCCATCAGCCGCGGCGCAGGTGGGCGTTGTGGCCGTTTCTGCTGCTCGTGCTCGCCGTCGGGGCGGCCGGTGGTGGCGGCTACGTCTGGTGGCAGCGCCTGCATCCGCCGCTGCCGGTGGGCATCAGCGTCAGCAACGGCCGCATCGAGGCTGACGAGATCGACATCGCGACCAAATATGCCGGGCGCGTTGCCGAGCTGCGCGCCGATATCGGCGATCGCGTCGAGGCCGGGCAGATCGTGGCGCGGATGGACACGAAGGAGCTGCAGCAATCGCTGTCGAAGGCGCAAGCCCAGGCCGAGCAGGCGCAGCACGTCGTCGACCAGGCCCGTGCCAATCTCGCGCAACTGCAGGCGCAGAAGACGCTCGCCGAGCAGGAGATGGAGCGCACCCGCAGCCTGCTGCAGAGCGGCTGGACCACACGCGAGCTGGCCGATCAGCGCCAGCAGGCGCTCGACAATGCGACCGCCGGCCTTGCCGGCGCGCAGGCGCGGATTTTCGAAGCCGAACGCGGGCTCGAAGCGGTTCGTCACGACGTCGCGCTCTACACCGTTCAGATCGCCGACAATTCCTTGATCGCGCCGAAGCCCGGCCGCATTCAATATCGTCTCGCCAATGTCGGCGAAGTTCTCGCCGCCGGCGGCAAGGTCTTCACCATGCTGGACATCGGCTATGTCTACATGGACGTGTTCCTGCCGACCGAGGAGGTCGGCAAGGTCAAGATCGGCACCGAAGCGCGGATCGTGCTCGATGCCTATCCGGATCGTCCGATCCCGGCGAAAGTTGCGTTCGTGGCGAGCCAGGCGCAGTTCACGCCGAAGACGGTCGAGACCCGCAGCGAGCGTGACAAGCTGATGTTTCGCATCCGTGTACGCGTCGATCCGGATAGACTGGCTGCGCATGCCGATGCCGTGAGGAGCGGATTGCCGGGCGTGGCGTATGTCAGGTGGAATCCCGACGTCGCATGGCCGGCGCGTCTGCAAGTCTCGCCATGATGGCCGACATGATCGGCGATGCGTCTCCGGTCGCGATGGTCAGGAACGTCTCGCAGCGCTATCGCGGCGTGATCGCGCTCGACAACGTCTCGATCGACATTCCCGCCGGCCGCGTGGTCGGGCTCATCGGTCCCGATGGCGTCGGCAAGTCGTCGCTGCTGTCGATCCTGGCCGGCGCGCGCGCGATCCAGGACGGGCAGGCGCGCGTGCTCGGGGCCGACATGGCGGACCGGCGCGCCCGCACGCAGGTGTGTCCGCGGATCGCCTACATGCCGCAGGGTCTCGGCAAGAATCTCTATCCCGATCTCAGCGTGCGCGAGAACATCGCGTTCTTTGCCCGGCTGTTCGGCCAGTCGAGGTCCGAGCGCGACTGGCGCATCGCCGAGCTGATGGAGGCGACGGCGCTGTCCGATTTCGCCGACCGGCCGGCAAAAAAGCTGTCCGGCGGCATGAAGCAGAAGCTCGGCCTGTGCTGCTCGCTGATCCATGATCCCGATCTGCTCATCCTCGACGAGCCGACCACCGGCGTCGATCCGCTGTCGCGCCGGCAGTTCTGGGACCTGATCGACCGTCTGCGCGCGCGCAGCGCGGCGGGCATGAGCGTCATCGTCGCCACCGCCTATATGGAGGAGGCGGAGCGTTTCGACTGGCTGATCGCGATGAACGACGGGCGCATCCTCGCGACCGGCACGCCGACGGAGCTCAAGGCGCAGACCCACGCGGCGTCGATCGAGGACGCGTTCGTCGCGCTGCTGCCCGACCGGCCGGCGCGCGACCGCGCCGAGATGCCGGCCAAGTCCGAGCTCGACGGCAGCCACGAGACCGTGATCGTCGCGCGCGACCTGACCTGCCGCTTCGGTGATTTCACCGCGGTCGACGGCGTGAACTTCCAGATCCGCAAGGGCGAGATCTTCGGCTTCGTCGGCTCCAACGGCTGCGGTAAGACCACGACGATGAAGATGCTGACGGGGCTGCTGCCTCCTAGCGCCGGCGAGGCGCTGATCTTCGGCCGCTCCATGGAGGCCGGCAATCATGAATCGCGCAGCCGCGTCGGCTACATGTCGCAGGCGTTCTCGCTGTATGGCGAGCTCACCGTGCGGCAGAACCTGGTGCTGCATGCGCGGCTGTTCCATCTGCCGCTGGCCGCTGCCGGGAAGCGGATTGCCGAACTGGTCGAGCGCTGCGACCTCACCGACCATATCGACAGCCTCGCGGCCGATCTTCCCCTCGGCATCCGCCAGCGCCTGTCGCTCGCGGTGGCGATCGTCCACGGACCCGATCTGCTGATCCTGGACGAGCCGACGTCGGGCGTCGATCCGGTCGCGCGCAATCAGTTCTGGCGCCTGCTGATCGAACTTTCGCGTCAAGATGAGATGACGATCTTCGTCTCGACGCATTTCATGAACGAGGCGGCGCGTTGCGACCGGCTGTCGCTGATGCATGAGGGGCGGGTGCTGGCGACCGACACGCCGGACGGCCTGATCCGCGCCAAGGGCGCGCAGACGCTGGAGCAGGCGTTCATCGCCTTCCTCGAGCAGGATGCCGGCGTCGCCGATCCGCCGGTCACGCTGACCCAGGCGCGACCCTATCCACGCCCCGCCGATCGGCCGCGGGACGAGCAACGGCAGGCCGCCGTCAGCCCGCGGCGGCTGCTCGCCTATACGATCCGCGAAGGTCTCGAGCTGATCCGTGACCCGATCCGGCTGATGTTCGCGCTGTTCGGAACGGCGTTCCTGATGATCGTGATCGGCTTCGGCATCTCCACGGACGTCAACAACCTGACCTTCGCCGCGCTCGACCGCGATCAGTCGCCGGAGAGTCGCGCCTATCTGTCGGAGCTCAGAGGCTCGCGCTATTTCGTCGAAAGGCCACCGCTCGCCAACTATGCCGAGCTCGAACGGCGGATGAAGAGCGGCGACATCAAGGCCTCGATCGAGATCCCGCCGAACTTCGGTGTCGACATCAAGCGCGGCCGGCCGGCCTTCGTGTCGGCCTGGATCGACGGCGCGATGCCGTTCCGCGCCGAGACCATCCGAGGCTACCTCGAAGGCACGCATCAGCTCTATCTCTCCGATCCCGCCGTCAAGACGACGCAGCCGTTGCCGGCCTCGCCGGTCAATGTCGAGATCAGGTTCAAGTACAACCAGTCCTTCGACAGCATCTACGCGATGGCCCCGAGCACGATCGCACTGCTGCTCGCGCTGTTTCCGGCCATCCTGATGGCGCTCGCGGTCGTGCGCGAGAAGGAGCTGGGGTCGATCACCAATCTCTATGTCACGCCGGTGACGCGGCTCGAATTCCTGCTTGGCAAGCAGCTGCCTTACATCGCCGTCGCGCTGGTGAATTTCGCGTTGATGTACGTGATGGCGATGGTCCTGTTCCGAGTCCCGCTCAAGGGCGCCTTTCTGCCGCTGATGGTCGGCACCTTGGTCTACGTCGTCACCACGACCGGCTTCGGCATGCTGATCTCGACCTTCTGCCGCACCCAGATCGCGGCCCTGTTCGGGACCGCGATCCTGACCGTGCTGCCGGCCACGCAATTCTCGGGCATGCTGGTCCCGGTGTCGTCGCTGTCCGGCGTGGCCAAGCTGATCGGCATGGTCTTCCCGATGACGTACTACCGCCCGATCGCGGTCGGCACCTTCACCAAGGGGCTGGGCTTTGCCGATGTCGGCGCCGACATCCTGATCCTTTTGATCTTCATTCCCGTCCTGACCGGGTTCAGCCTGGCGATGCTGCCGAAGCAGGAGGCGTGAGCCATGATGCGCTCGCTCTCCAACGTGTTCTGGCTCGGAACCAAGGAGCTGCGTAGCCTGTTCGGCGACGTCGTGCTGATCGGGCTCGTGATCTATTCGTTCACCGTGGCGGTGATCAGCCAGGCGCAGAGCAGTTCGCAGGAGCTGCATCGCGCCTCGATCGCCGTCGTCGACGAGGACAGCTCCGAGCTGTCGCGCCGGATCGCCAGCGTATTCCAGCTGCCTTACTTCCAGCCGCCTGTCTACATCAGCCAAGGCGAGGTGGAGCGGCTCATGAACAGCGGCCGCTTCACGTTCGTGCTCGACATCCCGCCGAATTTCCAGCGTGACGTCCTTGCCGGGCGGAAGCCGTCGGTGCAGGTCAACGTCGATGCGACCGCGATGATCCAGGCGGGAATCGGATCCGGCTATGCGCTGCAGATCATCAATACGGAGGTCGCCTGGTTCGTCGCCCGCTCCGAGACATCCTCGTCGGCCCCGGTCAACCTGGTGACGCGGATCGCGTTCAATCCCAACGTCACGACGGCCTGGTTCGAAGGCGTGATGGGCATCATCAACAGCGTCACGATGCTCGCGATCATCCTGGCCGGCGCGGCGCTGGTGCGTGAGCGCGAACATGGCACCATGGATCATCTGCTGGTCATGCCGCTGTCGCCCTTCGAGATCGCGATGTCGAAGATCTGGGCCAATGCGCTGGTGATCGCCGTCGCTGTCGCCATCGCGCTCTACGCCGTCGTGCGGTGGTATCTGCGCGTGCCCATCATGGGCTCGATCCCGCTGTTCATGGTGGGCACCGTGCTGTATCTGTTCTTCGCGACCGCCGTCGGGCTGTTTCTCGGCACCATCGCGCGGTCGATGCCCCAGCTCGGTCTGCTCTATATCCTCGTCGCCGTGCCGATGAACCTGTTGTCGGGCGGGATGACGCCGGTGGAAAGCCAGCCGGTGTGGCTCGCCACCATCATGAAGGCGTCGCCGTCGACGCATTTCGTGTCGTTCGCCCAGTCGATCCTCTATCGCGGCGCCGGCATCGATGTCGTCTGGCCGCAATTCGTAGCGGTGGCGGCGATCGGCGCCGTTGTCCTGGCGTTGACCTTGCGCCGCTTCCGGGCGGCGATCGCGGCGGCCTGAGCCCGCCATCGACCCCAACAAAAAAGCCTCGGCTCTGGGCCGAGGCTTTTCCTTGAATGGCGTCGCTATGGATGACGACGATCAGTAGCGCGCGGCCGCCGGGCCGCCAAACTTGTAGTTCACGCCGACCCGGACCGTGTGGAATGAGAAGTCCTGGGACAGGCGCTCGACGTAGTTCGAGCCGGGCGGGGCAAAGGTGCTGCCCGGGACGTAGGTCGAGGTGTAGTTGATGCTGCCGAGGTCGGTGTAGAGATACTCTGCCTTGACGGTCCAGTTCGGTGCGAACGCATGCTCGACACCCGCGCCGACGGTCCAGCCGACCCGGGTCTCGTTGGCCGAGGCGGTCTTGGTGTAGCCGTTTGCCGAGGTCAGATCCCAGCTGCCCTTGACATTGCCGACCGCGAGACCGCCAGTGACGTAGAACAGCGTCGTATCGACCGCGTAACCGGCGCGGCCGCGCAGGGTCATGAACCAGTCGTTCCGGATGCTCTCGTTGAAGGTGCGGGTCGTGGGCGGGTTGGCCGCCGTGTAAACCGTCCGCTTGTTGAGGTCCGATCCGTTGATGTCGGCCTCGATGCCGAAGACGCCGGCGCCGCTCTGCCAGTTGTAGCCGGCCTGGAGACCGCCGAGCACGCCGGCCGGATTGAGCCGGTTGTTGCTGATGTTGACGAACTCATTCTGGAAGGCGGCGCCCTCGACCGCCCAGCTGCTGGTCTGGTCCAGCGTCGTGTTCAAGTTCGACCGGCCCCAGCCGTAGCCGACGCTGCCGCCGAAGTAGAAGCCGGTCCAGTTGTAGATCGCGACCGGAGGGGGAGCCTTGGTGTAGCGGGCCGGCAGATCCGCGGCGAATGCGCCGAGCGAGCTGGCGAGGAGCAAAGAGACGGCTGAGGCAAGGGTTTTCATCGGTCACAATCCTCAATCAAAATCAGCAACATTGAGACAAGCTTTTCTCACAATTCGGCCGATTAGGCTGTAGTTCAACTACAACACTCGTGAGCGTAAGTATCTGTGACGACGTCACTTTCCGCGCGTGTGGTCTTAACCTTAAGTCATTGTAAATCCGACGAGGCGGTCAACTGATACCGAGCCGTTTCGACGAAGCGGACAATCGGCCGCACCGCGTTAGTCAAGGATTCGCCAACCATCCGGGCACGCGGTCTTGCCCGCTAACGATTTCGCAAATCGGGCGCGTGCACCTTCGGCGCGTCCTGGGGGACGGAGAGGGGAGAGCATCATGATGATGAATGGGGAAGCGGTTCTCGAGAACGTGCGGCGCTATCGGACCATCGCCTCCTTGTACCGCCAGACTGCGGCATTTCGCCCACATCAGCGTGACTCGCTGCTGGCGCAGGCGGCCGAATGGGAAAGCCGTGCGGTCGCCGAGCTTGAGGATTATTTCGTCGCTCGCCAGGCACCGTCGCAACCGCCGGCGAACATCAACTACAATATTGGCCATCACGGGGGCTCCTACCGGCCGTCGCACCGGCAGATGGCGGCCGCGTAGTTCTTCGGGCACAGCGCGTCATTCCCGCGGCGCGATCGGCGCCCGAGCGACAGTGAGGGAGTTGTCACAGCGCGTCTCCATTTCATCTGCAGGCCGGGGTCTGGCGCAGGACTTGCTGGGTCTGATGTCAGCTCCGCCATGGATGGACCTGAATGAGATCGCTCGGGCGCGACCGCGGCATGTGTGCCTGGGACGATTTCGCCCGGTCGTCGACCGATGCCCGGCTGTCGCTGGCGCGGGCGCGATCGGGGCAAATTCCGCCATTCCTGCTGCTATCGGTGCCCGGCATGAGCGCCGGCGAGCATCGCCTTTGCTCCGAGCTGTGGACCCGCGACCGGATCGCCGCCAGCAGCGCCGAGCGGGCGCGGCTGGATTTTCGCTTCGATCTGACATTCCGCGACAAGCTTCGTGTCGGATACCTTTCAAACGACTTCCACGACCACGCCACGGCGCATCTGCTGATCGAAGCGCTCGAGGCGCATGACCGCGATCGCTGCGAGCTGCATGCGTTCTCGTTCGGCGCCGACGATCGCGGCGCCATGCGGGGCCGGCTGCACGCCATCTTCGACGGCTTCCATGATGTGACCGCGCTGAGCGACAGCGCCGCCGCGGCCGCGGTGCATGCCGCGCAGATCGATATTCTGGTCGACCTCAAGGGCTATACGCGCGGCGCCCGGACCGGAATCCTGATGCTGCACCCGGCGCCGGTCCAGGTGAATTTCCTCGGCTATCCCGGGACGCTGGGCGGCGACATCTGCGACTACATCATCACCGATCCGTTCATGACGCCGCTGGCCGTTGCGGCCGATTATTCGGAGAGTTTTGCCTACATGCCGCATTCGTACCAGCCGCACGGCCGGGCGGCGCTGGGCCCGGCGCCGACCCGTGCCGAGGTCGGCCTGCCGGACGCCGGCATCGTGTTCTGCTGCTTCAACCAGGCCTACAAGTTCACGCCCGCGGTGTTCGACCTGTGGTGCCGCCTGCTCGATGCGACGCCGGACAGCGTGCTGTGGCTGCTGGCGTCCGATCGGGCCGAGGGCAATCTGCGCGGCGAGGCGCTTCGGCGCGGCGTGGCGCCCGGTCGCCTGGTGTTCGCGCCGGAAACGACGCAAGGCGAGCATCTGCGCCGACTCCAGCTCGCCGACCTCGTGCTCGACACCGCGCCCTATGGCGCCCACACCACGGCGAGCGACGCGCTGTGGGCCGGCGTGCCGATCGTGAGCTGCGCCGGGGATACGTTTGCCTCGCGGGTGGCTGGCAGCCTGTTACATGCGGTCGGATGTCCCGAGCTCATTGCATCGGACGAGGCCGACTATCTGGCGGTGGCGCTGACGCTCGCCGCCGAGCCGGATCTGCTGCGGGCGGCCAAGGCCAGGCTCTGGCGCAACCGGCCGGCCGCGCCGCTGTTCGACGCTGCCGCCTATGCCCGGTCGCTGCAGGATCTCTACGACCAGATGTGGCGCCGCCGCAGCAGCGGCGGCGCGCCAGGGCCGATCTGGGCGTCGAAGTCTTGAGCAGGGACGAGGCGGGCCTGCTGCGCCTTACTGCGTCGCCATGCGTCCGGCAGCGAGGATCCCGATCAGGGCCGTCAGCGCGCCGACGCTGGTCGCGTTGATTGCGACGAGCGACCCGTAATTGGAGTTGGCGACCTTCATCAGCGGCGCGCCAAGGCGGGCATCGATCAGCAGATAGGACACGAATGGCAGTCCCAGCAAAGGCAACGACATCAGGCGCTCCGCTGGCCGGAACAGCAGCGCGCCGAGCAGGGCGCAAGGCAGCAGGAACAGCTCGACGCCGCTCTGCGCGCCGAACAGCTTGACGGAGAACACCGTGTTGGCCGTGCCGGTCAGGACCATCAGGGCACGGCCGGCGAACGGATTGCGCCGCGCGAGCATGGGCACGCTGGCAAACAACGGC